>NZ_KB913033.1:689163-2356686 GCF_000384235.1 Hydrogenovibrio halophilus DSM 15072
AAACCTTCGCTCTTTACATCCCTTCTCAGACCAAAACGGGCGCATTAAAACCGTTTGTTCAACTTGCTTCTCTGCGCCTTGCCCGGCCTGACTGGCTCACTCGCTGAGCAGGTGGCGTATTCTAGCTGTTCTGACTTGGAACGCAAGGGGTTTTTTGGAAATTTTTTTGGTTTTTTTAAAGCACCTGTTCTTGGTAAGCAAAACTGACCAGGTCTGGTCAGTTTTGCATTGGCTGTCTTCCTGAATCCTGGCGTTACTTCAGAGTGACCCGGGCAAACTTGCGCTTGCCAACCTGATACACATCGCCGTCCGCCGTTTCGATCAGTGCGCGCGAATCGGTGAGTTTTTCACCATTGCATTTGACTGCGTTCTGCTTGACCATCCGATGCCCCTCGGAGGTAGAAGCCACCAGGCCGGTTTCTCTCAACAAGTTTGCCAGCGGCATGGATGAGTCGATAGTAATTTCCGGCATCTCATCCGGGATGGCGTTTTTGCTGAAGCGCGTCTCGAAATCCTGCAAGGCCTTTTGCGCGGCGTCATCCGAATGGAAACGTCCAATCAGCTCCAGCGCCAATTTGATTTTGATGTTACGGGGGTTTTCGCCATCCGCCACCGTCTGTTTGTAATCGGCAATGGTTTCCAGTGACTGTAGAGACAGCAATTCAAAGTAGCGCCACATCAGTTCGTCCGACACCGACATGATCTTGCCGAACATCTCATTGGGCGGTTCCTGAATCCCAATATAGTTGTTTAGGGACTTGGACATTTTCTGCACCCCGTCCAGCCCTTCCAGAATCGGCATGGTCAAGGTGCACTGTGTAGGCTTGCCATAATGGTGCTGCAGGGTACGCCCCATCAACAGATTGAACTTCTGATCGGTCCCGCCCAGTTCGATGTCGGATTCCAGCGCCACTGAATCATATCCCTGAACCAGCGGATACAAGAACTCATGGATCGCAATCGGTGTTTTGGATTCATAGCGCTGCTCGAAGTCGTTGCGCTCCAGCATCCGCGCCACCGTCTGAGTGGAAGCCAACTGAATCATATCGGCCGCCGAAAGCTCATTCATCCAGCTGGAATTGAACACCACCCGGGTTTTTTCCGGGTCCAGAATTTTAAACACCTGAGTCTTGTAGGTATCGGCGTTGGCAACCACGTCCTCACGCGAAAGCGGTGGGCGCGTGGTGGTTTTACCGGAAGGGTCGCCGATCATGGCGGTAAAGTCGCCGATCAAAAACTGTATTTCGTGCCCCATATCCTGAAACTGGCGCAGTTTATTGATCAGCACCGTGTGCCCCAGGTGCAAGTCCGGTGCCGTTGGATCGAATCCGGCCTTGACCCGTAGAGGGCGACCGCTCTTGAGTTTTTCAATCAACTCGTCTTCGACAATGATTTCTTCGGCACCGCGTTTGATCACGGCCAGTTGCTCTTCGATACTTGGCTTCATGCGAATGTCATCTTCTCTTATTCGTTTAATCTCAGACGGCCAGTCAGATCGCTTACCCGACTGTAACCGTAACGTTTCATGTAGCGGCGCAAACCGCGATTAATTTTTTTGACCAGCAAAGGGTCCTTCGCCAGCGCCGTGCCCACCGCCACCATCGAGGCACCGGCCAGCAGAAATTCAATCGCATCTTCGGCCGAGGCAATCCCTCCCAGACCAATCACCGGGACATTATGTGCCTTGGCAACCTGATAGACCTGATGCACCTTCAGCAAGGCCACCGGCTTGATCGCTGGGCCGGACAAACCGCCCTGATTGTTGCCCAGAGTGGGCGCCTGAGTATGAATGTCAACTTGCATCCCCATCAGCGTATTAATAGCCGAAAGCATGTCGGCACCGGCATCGATCACCCGCCGGGCGCCTTCGGCAATGTCGGTCTGGTTGGGCGACAGTTTCACAATCAGAGGCTTGGTGGTTGCCTTGCGACAGGCTTCCACTACCTGCGCCGCCATGCTCGGGTCGTTGCCGAAGGCCGCACCGCCTTTTTTGACATTGGGACAGGAAATATTGATTTCAATCGCCGGCAAGTCGGTCTGATCAAACATCCGCACCACCTCAGCGTAATCCTCCACCGTGGAGCCGGACACATTGATGATAAACTGCGATTCGCTCAAATCCAGCTTTGGCAGAGTGTTTTCTATGATCGCCTTCGCGCCCGGATTTTGCAGACCAATCGCATTAAGCAATCCACTGGGCGACTCCATCACCCGTTCAGGTCGATTGCCGGTCCGTGGCTCCAGCGTGGTGCCTTTCAAAAAAACCGCGCCAGCATCCCGATTCGAAAAACCGGACACAAACGGGTATTCTATGCCATAACCGGCATTGCCCGAAGCCATGGCCACCGGGCTGGAAAAATTCAGTCCGCACAAGGTCGTCGACAAATCAATCAATGGACATCCCACCCGTTTATTCAATCATGATTCATATTATTTTATACGAACCGGAAATACCTCAGAACACCGGCGCACTGATCCGGCTCAGCGCCAACATGGGGGCGCACCTTCACCTGATTCAACCCTACGCGTTCGATCTGAGCGAAAAAAAGGTGCGCCGCGCCGGACTGGACTATGCCGAACTGGCGCAACTTCAGGAACATGCCTCACTGACAGATTGCCTGGCGACCGTGCAGCCTAATCGCGTGTTTGCACTGACCACCAAAGCCCGCCGGCTGTATACCGAACCGACCTTTCAGCCGGGGGACGCGTTTCTGTTCGGCCCCGAAACCCGCGGCTTGCCGTCGTCGGTTCTGGACGATTTCATCCCGGATCAACGCCTGACCATCCCGATGACGCCCGGCGGTCGCAGCTTGAACCTGGCCAATGCCGCTTCCATTGTGGCCTACGAAGCCTGGCGCCAACTGGACTTTGCCGGGGCCAAAACGCTCGATTGAAGCGTGATCATGGCGCTCATGCGAGCGTCAGAAAAACTCCAGTTCGGATTTCCCGGATCGGGCCATCAAGGCCTGAGCCGCGGCTTCAACCGACTTCTGCCCATGAATCACCGCCCAGACTTCGGCCATGATCGGCAGTTCGATCTGGTGGCGTTCGGCAATGGTCTTGACGGCCTCGGCCGCCTTAATCCCTTCCACCACCTGCCCGATGGACTGCAAAATCGTTTTGGAGCGTTCGGCCACATCGCCGGAAGTCGCGGTCTGAGACTGGGCCAACGCCATGCCATAACGGCGATTGCGCGACTGATTGTCGGTACAGGTCAACACCAGATCGCCCAAGCCGGACAGACCCATCATGGTTTCCTGATGCCCGCCCAGCGCATTGGCCAGACGCATCATTTCCACCATGCCGCGACTGATCAGCGCCGCCCGGGCATTGGCTCCCAACCCCAGACCATCGGACAAACCGGTGGCAATGGCCATAATATTCTTGTAAGCCCCGCCGACTTCCACCCCGGCCATGTCCTGCTGGGTGTACATCCGAAACTGTTCGCCGTGAAAGGCATCGGCCCAAAATTGGGCAATGTCCAAATCAGTGGACGCCGCCACCATGGCAGTCGGCAACCCCTTTGCCACCTCTCCGGCAAACGTCGGACCAGACACCACCGTTTGCGGTGTCGCAGCGCCCAACACATCCTGAGCGACCTGATGCAACAGCAGACAGGTCTCGGGCTCAAAACCCTTGGTGGCCCAGGCCACAGGCAAAGACGAGGGCAGGTGCATCGACAACCGCTGAAGCACCGAGCGAAATGCGTGACTGGGCACCACCACCAACACCGCGTGAACCCCGCTGACCGCACCAGACAAATCGGCGGTGGCATTCAGAGCACTCGGTAACGCAATGCCTGGCAGGTAACGTTTGTTTTCACGGTCCTGCTCAAGCGTCTCGGCGCGTTCCGGCTGGTGATCCCACAGCCGGATGCGATGCCCCTTGCGCGCCAGATGCACCGCCAGAGCCGTGCCCCAGGCACCGGCTCCCAGCACAGCCATTGTCAGTGTTTGGTGCGATTCAGTCGAATCAGACATATTCTACGGCTTATTGCGCCTGTTCCGAATCGCCCTGCTGCTGCATGTGATTGGCGTACATGGCGTCAAAATTGACCGGCTCCAGCAACAATTGCGGGAACCCACCGCGAATCACCAGGTCGGACACCGCTTCACGGGCATAGGGAAACAGCGTATTGGGGCATTGCGCGCCCAGCAGATAATTCAATTCGCCTTCTTCAAACCCTTGAATGGTAAAAATTCCGGCCTGCTCCACTTCGCACAAAAAGGCGGTGCGCTCTTCCATTTTGGTGGTTGCGGTCACCCGCACCACCACATGAAACACATCGTCTTCCAGCTTTTTGGACTCGACGTTCAAGTCCACATCCAACTGAGGCTGAAAATCGCGGGTAAACATTTCGGGCGCATTGGGCGACTCAAATGACACATTGCGCGTGTAAATCTTTTGGATGGAAAACTGCTTTTCTTGTTCTGACATGGTTATTGTCCTGCTGAATAAATTGGGTCAGGCTCAGCCTTCATTGTGACCAGGCCTGGTTAAAAACATGGTTCTGATGATCGATCGGGCACTCAATGGCCCAACAATTGATCCAACTCTCCGGAATTGTCCGCCGCCTGAAGCTCATCAAAGCCGCCGACGTGATGGTCCCCGATAAACACCTGGGGCACGGTATTGCGTCCGCTTTTTTCCTGCAGCACTTTCCACAGACTGCGGTCGGCGCCCACATCGATCACATCGTATTCCAGTTCGCGCCCATCCAGCAGGCGCGTGGCCATGGTGCAAAACGGACAGGTCTGAGTCAGGTAAATCAAAATCGGTGGCGTGGAATCACTCATGCCTTCTGCCTTTTCTGTTTTTTTTTGGAAACGGGCTTGTTGACCGGCAGGCCGGCACTTTTCCAGGCCGCGATCCCGCCTTTCAGGTTATACACATTGGAAAAACCGTTCTTGACCAGTTTTTTGGCCACACTGGCCGAGCGCATTCCACTCTGACAATAGACCAGAATCGGCTGGTCTTTCTGGTTGGCCAGGTTTTTCATGGTTTGCTCGATTTCGGTCGGCGTCACCAGCGTGGCCTCGCCGATGAAACCGGTTTTGTACTCGCCGTCTGAACGCACGTCCAGCAACTTGGCATCCTGATTATAAACACGCACGGCTTCGTCCGTGCCGATATTATTGATGCCGGAGATCGAGTCTCCCACATAACTCCAGATCAACATGGCCACAATCACCGCCATGGCCACAAACAGCAAAATCTGCTCTTCTACAAATTCAATAAACATTCACAAACCCTCGTCAACGCCGCCATTAAACTGTGCCCTGTCGACACCGGATCCTCCGACCGGACCCTTGGCGGCTTTTCTGGCGCGGGTGATTTTAACAGCGAAAGCCGTTACAATAAATGAGATTTTTCAATCGGACGTTTTCAGCCGTCCCGGCCAACCGTTTCCGCCAGGCCTGCTGCCGACGCCCGACCAGCGATACCCGCTGCACCACGTTTCTCAAAAGGAAAACACAGCATTATGAGTCAGTCGAAACCCTTTCCACGCCCGACCGGTCTGATTATTCTGGATGGCTGGGGACACCGTGAAGAGACCCAGCACAACGCCATCGCCCAGGCCCACACCCCCAATTGGGACCGGCTTTACCAGAATTACCCACACACACTGATCAAGACCTCCGGCGAAGCCGTGGGCCTGCCGGACGGCCAGATGGGCAACTCCGAAGTCGGGCATATGAACCTGGGTGCCGGGCGCGTGGTGTATCAGGAACTGACCCGCATTCAAAAAGACATCGACGATGGGCGCTTCTTTCAGAACAACGCCCTGCTCAAGGCCGTTGACGCCGCCATAGATCGCGGCAAACGCGTCCACATTCTGGGCCTGCTCTCGGACGGCGGCGTGCATTCGCACATCAACCACATCAAAGCCAGCATCAAACTGGCGCATGACCGTGGGGCCAAGGTACTGGTGCACGCTTTCACAGATGGGCGCGACACGTCTCCGCACAGTGCGATTGGCTACATCGAAGAGCTCGAAGCTTTCATGAAAGAACTCGGCGGCGGACGCATTGCTTCGATCACCGGGCGTTATTTTGCACTGGATCGCGACAACCGCTGGGACCGGGTCAAAAAAGCCTATGACGTCATCACCTGCGGCGAAGCCGAGCAGAAAAGCACCAGTGCGGCCAAAGCAGTCGAAGCCGCTTACGAGCGAGGCGAAACCGACGAATTCATCCCGGCCACGGCCATCATGCGAAAAAACGGAAAAACGTTCAAGGTCAAGGAAGGCGATTCCCTGATCTTTATGAATTTCCGCTCAGACCGGGCGCGCCAGCTGACTCAGGCGTTCATTGATGACGATTTCGGCGATTTTCATCGCTGCAAGACCCCGGTGCTATCCGCCTTTGTCACCTTGACCGAATACAAAAAGAGTTTTGAAAAATTCGGCGCACTGGTGGCCTACCGCCCCAACAAGCTGCGCAACACCTTCGGCGAATTCATTGCCAGCCAGAACTTGAAACAGTTGCGCATTGCCGAAACCGAAAAATACGCGCATGTGACCTTCTTCTTCAATGGCGGGGTGGAAGCACCGAACAAGGACGAAGACCGCGTTCTGATCAATTCACCCAAGGTCGCCACCTACGATCTGCAGCCGGAAATGAGTCTGCCGGAGTTGACCGAAAAGCTGATCGCGGCGATCGAATCCGACCAGTACGACACTTTTATCTGCAACATCGCCAACCCGGACATGGTCGGTCACAGCGGCGATTTTGATGCCTGCGTCAAAGCCGCCGAAGCCGTAGACGAAGGGATTGGAAAAATCTTGAAAGCCCTGGAAGCCGCCGGAGGCCAAGCGATTGTCACCGCCGATCACGGCAACATGGAAATGCTGTTCGACGAATCCACCGGCAAGGCGCTGACTTCTCATACCACTCTGCCGGTACCACTGGTGTACTTCAGCCAGGAAAGCGGGCAATTGCGTGAGGGCGGCGCCCTGTGCGATGTGATCCCCACCCTGCTGGACATGATGCACCTGCCTCAACCGGAAGAAATGACGGGCAAAAGCCTGCTCAAAAGCTAGCGCCCGTCAAACACCTTTTTTACCAGGCCTGGTGAAAAAGGGGTTGCGCCTTGGCATGGCACCGTACCGATGTGATCGCGCTTGGACGCAAAACATCCGGTCACAAAAAAGCCCCATCTCATGAATCTGAGAATGGGGCTTTTTTGTGGCTCGGACCTGGGTTGGGATTATCCCCAGACCTCGTCGGTGATGCTGCGATACCAGCCACGGGTGTAGTTGGCCTCCAACTCCCGCTCACGTCGGGTGGCATCCATTTTGGATACGCCACCCGCGGCGTCCACTTCTTCAATAGACCCATTGACCGTGTTGTAGACCGCCGCAACGGAAATGCCATAATCCGGCGCAATCAGTGAATAACAAGTGTTCACGTTTTTGGCCGCAATCGTTTCTTCCCCGGCCATCGTCAACACAATGTTGGCGGCCACAATCTTGCCGTGACTGGCCGCCGAGTGCCCCGACTTGGGCATGGGCGAAGCAATGGCCGCATCGCCAATCACATACACATCCGCCACCTGCGTGGAAGCAAAGGTTTTCTGATCCACCGGACAGAAACCGCTGTCATCGGTCAGACCCATGTCGTGCGCAAGCTGCCCAGCTTTTTGCGGCGGAATGTAATTGATCACATCGCCCTCAAAATTGCCAAAGGTGGTTTCCACCACTTTTCTGTCAGCATCAATGCCTACGGCTTCGCCGCCGTCCATTTTGGCAATCCATTGAATACGCGCGCCATAGTTTTCTTCCCAGCCTTGCATAAACAAGGCCTGCTTGGAGAATTTGTTTTTCTGATCCAGGATGATCAGCTCGGCATTGGGCTTATGCTTGCTCATGTAATGCGCCACCATCGAAGCCCGCTCGTAAGGGCCGGGCGGACAACGGAACGGATTGGGCGGGGCCACCATAATAAAGGTGCCGTCTTCGGGCATGGCCTGCAACTGGTCGCGCAGCAGCAATGTCTGCTCACCGGCTTTCCAGGCATGCGGCGTTTTTGTGGCAATGCCGGGATCGGCGCCTTCTATTTCGTTCCACTTGAAATCGATCCCGGGAGAAACCACCACCTTGTCGTAACCCAGAACCTCACCGCCAGCCAGCTTGATCGTTTTGCCGGTGGTGTCCACCGATTGCACCAGGTCGTGAACCACATCCACCCCGTTTTTACGGGCGGCATCGTAACTGTGGGTAATGGTGGTCATTTCCGCTTCGCCGCCGATCACCCAATTGGAGCCGGGGCAGGTGATGTAGGATTTTTTGGGTTCAATCAACGTCACCGCCAGATCCGGGTTGTAGCGCTTCAGGTACTTGGCCGCACTGCTGCCACCAAAACCGCCCCCGATCACCACGATGTGACCCGCTTTTTTGGAACCACTGTCGGAACACCCCGAAGCCAGCATCGCAGACGGCACGGCCGCCCCGGCCGCGATCAGCTTGAGCAGTTCACGACGCTTTAAACCACTGTTCAATACATTCATACGATCTCCTTACTGCCCTTGTTTGCCAATGTACTGCGCCAGCAGCTCGATTTCTTCGTCGGTGTAACCGCGTGCATGACGTGGCATGACCGTGCCATCGCGCTCACCATCGCGGTAGGCTTTCATTTGCGAGACGATCATCGACGCCGGGTAATCGGCCAAAGGGGGAATGGTCGCACCTTCGACGGTTTTGCCGTCATAACCGTGACAGGAAAAACAGCTGTTTGCCAGCAACTCCCCTTTCGACACGGGCTTTTCGGCCATCACAGGCAGTGAGGCCATTAATACGCCAGTGGTGGCGATCCATGCTTTCCAGGACATGGCAGCTCCTTGTTTACTGAGTTGTTCATTAAATAATTCTTAATAACTATAAACAAACTGTATGGCAATGACCAATCAAAGCCTTTTTACAATCATAAGCTAATTTTATCCTTGCATAAATGTGCATAAAATATGCAAAAAAAAATCCCGCCGCAGCGGGATTCCAAAACGTTTCAACACGGTATCAGCGCAACACGTGCAGAAAGTGCATGTGTTTGTGATAGTGGTCGATCATGTCATTGATCATGGCCAACTTGGACCAGCCCATCACGTCATAATCCTGCCCACCTTCACGCAAGTGCACCTCGGCCCGATAATAATGCGCCTGTTCCGACAACTGATCTTCCGGCATTTCTTCCTGACTGAATTCCGGTTTCAGATGGGAGCGACTGCGCACTTCGTAGACAAAGTCGGTTTCCTCACCGTGCTTGACCACCAGTCTGGCGCGGTCTCGCTCGGTGTCGTGAACGACGTCCACTTCCAGTTCTTCATTGCGCAGCTCTTCGGCCACTTCCTCACAGGCCGGCACCACAATGTTTTTGATAAAGCTGCGCACCTTTTCTTCCGAAGGATAGCCCACAATATTGTGCAGCCGACTCTTCCAGTTCTGTCCGCCGCCGGTGGCCACCGGCGCCAGATTGGTCTGCAGGGTGTCACGCTTGGTAATGTCCACCCGCAAGGCCTTGATCAGGCCATAGGTCGCGATCAGCAACACAATCGAGAACGGCAAGGCACTGGCAATGGTCATGGTCTGAAGCGCCCCGAGACCGCCGGCCAACAGCAGAATGATCGCAATCAGCCCAATACCGATGACCCAGTACATGCGCTGCCACAGAGGGGTGTCATCACGGCCGTTGGAACACAGCATGTTCACCACCAGTGCGCCCGAATCCGCCGAGGTCACAAAGAAAATCACCACCATGACAATGGCAATGAACGACAGCACTGACCCAAACGGAAACTGGTCCAGAAAGGCAAACAGCGCCACAGCGACATCATTGGACACCGCATCGCCCAGGCTGCTCAGGCCGTCATTCAGAATCATGTCGATGGCGGAATTCCCGAAAAAGGTGAACCACATCATACTGAAACCGACCGGCACAAACAGCACACCGGTGACAAACTCGCGGATACTGCGACCACGCGAGACCCGGGCGATAAACAAGCCCACAAACGGTGCCCACGCCAGCCACCAGGCCCAGTAGAAAATGGTCCAGCCGCCGATCCAATCGGTTTTTTCATACGCGAACAGATTAAAGGTGACGCGAATGATGTCGGACATATAGGTCCCGGCATTCTGAATCAAAGCCTGCATCAGAAACACCGTCGAGCCCAGAAACAGCACCATAAACATCAGAATGATCGCCAGACTCATATTCAGTTCAGACAGGCGGCGGATGCCTTTGTCCAGCCCCGTGGCCACCGAAATCGCGGCCAGACCGGTCACGGCGGCAATCAGAATGATCTGCGTAACCACACCGATCGGAATGTCAAACAGGGTATTGAGCCCGGAGTTCATCTGCAGTACGCCATAGCCCAGCGAGGTGGCGATCCCGAAAATGGTGCCGATCACGGCAAAAATGTCCACCGCATGACCGATGGGACCATAGATTTTTTCCCCGATAAACGGATACAGCGCCGAACGCAGGGTCAAAGGCAGGCCATGGCGATAACTGAAGAACGCCAGAATCAGCGCCACAATCGCGTAAATGGCCCACGCATGCAGGCCCCAGTGGAAAAAGGTGATCCGCATCGCCTCACGTGCGGCCTCCACCGTGCCGGATTCGGCCACCGGCGGGGACAAATAGTGCATGACCGGTTCGGCCACCCCGAAAAACATCAGCCCGATGCCCATCCCGGCTGAGAACAGCATCGAAAACCAGGTGATCTTGGTGTAATCGGGCGAGGCATGATCCGGCCCCAGCTTGATGTCGCCATAGCGCGACAGCCCCAAAAAGGCCACGGTGATCAGGACAATGGCCACCGTCAACACGTAAAACCAGCCAAAGTTGGAAATGATCACCGATTGCAACCCATTAAAGGTCGCCTCGGCGTGGGTTGGCATCGCGGCGGCATACGCCAACAGCAAAATCACCAGGCCTGATGCCGTATAAAACACCGGCGGATTCAGCCTTGCCGGCGTTTTGGGTGTTTTATCGGGTACGTTCATAACCCTGCTCCTCTTGAATGATTGTTTCTGATGCGCTTTGACTGCAAGCGCCCTCTTTGGTTCATGTGCCTTTGCCCATCAAAAAACCGGCCATGAGAGCCGGTTTTGGTGGGATCGATCAGAAGTAGAAGTCAATGGTCAGATACAAGGCACTGAAATCGCTCTCATGGCTGTCGCCATTGCGTCCGACATAGCCGCTCTGATCCAGGTATTCGGCATAAATCCAGCCCGGGCCGTAGTTGTATTTCACGCCCGGGGCGTAGGCATACACCGTCCCGGCGTCATTGCCACTGGTGTCGGTTTGTGCCCAGGAGGCATCGACGTAATAGGTCCAATTGCCCGAGCTACGCCCCAATGTGGCCGCATAGCGAGTGGTTTCTGCCTCATCTTCTGCGATGCCCGCATCGTCCACATAAGTGTCAGGCAGCTCACGTTGAGTTTTCATGACTTCGGCGTTGACAAAGGTTTTGCCAAAAGACCCTTTGTAATACAACACCCCGGCCTGATGCGAACCTTCCACATCGTGATCGGTGTTTGCCACCAGATTTTGAAGTTTGCCGGACTGCAATGACACACCAATGCGATGGTCCTCTGAAATCGGATAGTTCAGATCCCCGACCAGGGTCTGCACTTTACGATAGGTGGTGGAAGACCCCCAGTGACCGTTGTCGTCCACGGTATCGGTACTGTCCGTCCCCCAGTCATCTTGATGATAATAAGCGGCGCTGTAGTTGACCTTGCCCATGTCTCCGGTCAGTTTCAGACCGATGTCCATCTGGTCGCCATAGCCTGCCTGCAACAGGTCTCCCGGCCAGAAGTTGGAGGTTTTCCAACCAAAGGGCACCTGGCTTTTACCAATAATGAGCTTGTGATGATCGGCAAAATCAAAGCCCAACCAGGCTTTGTGCAACGCGATCTGATCGCCGGTGGAATTGTTTTCGGTGTCGGTAAAACTGCCCGGCCCGACACGCAATTCGGCGGAATAAGACCAGTTGCCCTGGCCATCTTCTGCGGCCCCATCGGCATACAGCACCAAAGCCTCGTCCTGAAAGTTGCCGTTGTTGTCATTGTCCGCGCCGTCGGTGGTCTCGTACACATAGTTGAACCAGACACCGCCGGCAAGGTTATTACTGGCCTGTGCCGAGGCCGAGCCGGTGGCCAACAGCGCAATGGCCATCGCCCGGCCCAAAGGGGTTAAAGCGTTCGAGTGCATATGGAATGTCTCCTTTGCTTTCATTTTCTCTCCAATCTTTTTCCACACTTCCTTCATCATAGCAACGAAACCGTCTCGTTTTCAAACAAAAACATGTACAACCAAAAAAACATGATCACAATATTTGTACAATTCCTGTCTCTCAGCCCGCTCGGTCGTCACGCGCCATCCGTCCCTGGCATTTGCGCAAAAACCTTGATAGAGTGTTGAGCAATTCCAAGCAAAAGGCTCACAGTTGCATGGCTCAGACAAATCCGCCGGAAACCCAAACCCGAAAGCGCTTCATCCCCCAATCCACCTTGCTTTTGCCTGTTTTCATTCCCGCCGTCAGCGTTCTGGTTCTGATGATCGTCGGTACCCTCAGCAACCCGGAACTGGCCGGCGAACTCTTTTCGGCCACGCTGTCAGCGATCACCACCAATTTCGGCTGGTTTTACATGCTGGCAGTGGCGCTGTTTCTGATTTTCATTTTCTCGGTGGCGATTTCCCCCTGGGGCAAAATCAAGCTGGGCCCCGACCACACCGAGCCCGAATACAGTTTCGGCGGCTGGTTTGCGATGCTGTTTTCCGCCGGTTACGGCATTGCGCTGCTGTTTTTCGGGGTGGCCGAGCCGGTCCTGCATTACGCTTCGCCCCCAAACGGCGCGCCCGAAACACTCGACGCGGCCAAACAGGCGATGCAAATCGCCTTTTTCCACTGGGGCTTTCATATCTGGGCGATTTACGGACTGGTGGGGCTGGTGCTGGCCTACTTTGCTTTCCGCCATGGCTTGCCCCTTTCCATGCGTTCGACCCTGTACCCGTTGATCGGCGAGCGCATTTACGGACCAATCGGGCATACAGTGGACACCTTTGCCATCCTTGGCACTGTGTTCGGGCTGGCTACGACTCTGGGGCTGTCGGTGGCCCAGATCAACGCCGGTTTGCATTACCTGATCCCGGCGATCCCCGTTGCCACCAGTGTGCAAGTGGTGGCGCTGGGGGTCATCACCCTGTTGGGGATCGCTTCTGTGGTCGCGGGCATGGAAAAAGGGATCAAGCGTCTGTCGCTGATCAACATCGGCCTGGCGATTGCGCTGATGGCTTTTGTGTTTCTGGCAGGGCCCACCATTTTCATTCTGGAAGTGTTTTTGCAGAACACCGGCAGTTACCTGAGCGGCATTGTCGAGCGCACCTTCAATCTGCAGGCCTACACCCGCAGTGACTGGATCGGCAACTGGACCCTGTTCATTTTCGGCTGGACCATTGCCTGGGCGCCGTTTGTGGGGCTGTTTATTGCCAAAATCAGTCGCGGTCGCACCATTCGTCAGTTCGTTTTCGGGGTGATGCTGGTGCCGACATCTTTCACCTTTTTGTGGTTCTCGGTGTTTGGCGACACCGCTCTGCACATGATCATGAATGAAGGCTACTCGACGCTCATAACCCAGGTGCAGGACGACCACGCCATTGCCCTGTTCAAGCTATTTGAACGGCTTCCGCTGACCGAAGTCATCTCCACCATTACCGTGTTTCTGATCATCACCTTCTTTGTGACCTCCTCCGATTCCGGCTCGCTGGTGGTCGACTCGCTGGCTTCCGGCGGCGCCCATTACACCCCGGTCTGGCAGCGGGTTTTCTGGGCGGCCATGCTGGGGGTCATCGCCTCGGTGCTGCTGCTGGCCGGTGGCTTGAAAGCGCTGCAAACCGCCTCGATCACCTTTGCCCTGCCCTTTGCCGTGATCATGCTGATTGCGGCCGTGGGGATGTGGCGGGCCCTGACCATTGAAAGCCATCGCGAAGCCAGTTTGCAAAGTGCAATCGCCCACAGTGCCAAAAACCAGAATGGACGCAACTGGAAAGACCGCCTGTCGCACCTGATGGATTACCCAAGCGAAGCAGAAGTGGGCGGTTTCATCAACAAGGTGGCATTTGACGCCATGCATACCGTGCGCGAAGAACTCAACAAGCGCGGCTGGGATGCCGAAGTCTATTACGATGAAGACCCTTTGCGCGTGCGCATAGAGGTGCTCAAAGAAGCGGAAATGGACTTTATCTACGAAGTGCGTCGCTGCCAGTTCACCACCCCCACCTTTGCCTACCCCGAAATCGAAGCCAAGGTCCCGGACAAGGACCATTATTACCGGGCCGAAGTTTTCCTGCGTCGGGGCGGGCAGGCCTACGATGTGTACGGCTACAGTCGGGGCGACATGATCACCGACATTCTGGATCAGTTCGAACGCTACATTCACTTCCTGCATCATTCGCCCGGCCTGTTGCCGTGGAAAATGGAAATGCACGATGAACAACTGCAACCCACCCAGCCCAAAACGCTGGAAGAGGACATCAGCAGCGAAGAAAGTCACAAAGGCCATTCTTCGCAAACCTGAGCAGGCCTGGTCAAAACCATGAAAACACTGTGCAAAGCTGGACTTGAACGCCCTTTAAAGCTAATCTGAAACGGTAGTTTTCACCGAAAAGGAGATCCTCATGAGTTTGAGCCAACGTTTTATGCCCCTGCTGCTCGCCGCCCTGATCTCGCTGGGCTTTGCCTCCGCGACTCAGGCGGCCGACGAAGGGGCCAAAGTGGTTTACCACGTCGACTTCAAAGACCCGACCCGCTATTCCGCCACCCTGACCTCGATCAACAACATCATCAACTATTATGAATCCGAGTTGATGATGCCGGAAATCCACTTGGTGTTTGTCGGCTACGGCATTCGCTTTACCACCGATGACAACCTCAAAGGCACGCCTTATGTGGCCAAAAAGCCTTTGCTGGACCGCCGCGACGAACTCAAGGGGCGCTTGGATGCGCTGGTCAATACCCGCGGGGTCAAAGTGCATTTGTGTGACAAAACCCGCAGTGAAATCAATCTGGGCAAAGACAAACTCTATGAGTTCATCGACACCACCGCCTCGGGCGTGGCCAAAATCGCGATGCTGCAGAGCGAAGGCTTTGCTTACCTGAAAATTCAATAGCCAAAACCCGGTCCCATCATACAAAAACCACCAGGCCTGGTGGTTTTTGCCTTTTCTTTTCCCTTCAACTCACCCGCTCAGATTGCCATAACCCCACCCGTGCTATAAAATGCCTGACATTTCAAACGTCTAACGCTGGCAGCCAGTTCGGACTCATGCCAACCGGCTGCCTGCTCGCATATGGAACGCTCATGCACTCTGAACCCTCTTCGTTGCAAAGACTGGGGCTGATCTTTTTAAGCCGCAACAACCGATTTCAAAAAACACTGGGGCACTGGACCGCCTGGCTGTCGCTGTCGCTGGTTCTGCTCTCGGCGATGGTGGTGGTGATGCGTTACGGCTTTGACTTTGGCAATGTTGCCCTGCAGGAAACCCTGATCTACAACCACGCCATTTTCTTTATGCTGGGCATGGCTTACACCTTGCAGCAGGACGCGCATGTGCGTGTGGACGTGTTCTACAGCCGTTTTGATTTGCGCCAGAAAGCCTGGGTGAACCTGCTGGGCTCCCTGTTACTGGCCTTGCCGGCCATGGCGTTTCTGTTTGTGGCCAGCTTTGACTATGTCACCGGCAGCTGGGCCATCCAGGAAGGTTCCAGTGAAGCCGGCGGTCTGGCCTGGCTGTACCTGCTGAAAAGTTTCATTCTGATCATGGCGGCGCTGATGATCACCCAGATCCTGGCGCTGGCCAGCGCCAGCGGCTTGCTGCTGACCCTCTCCGCTGAACAACGCCAACACCCGCTGGCACAGGCCGCCTTGAGCGACACCCTGCAGGCGCTGGACCAACATCACAACCAAGAGGTGGCGTAAATGGAATGGTTGGCGTTGCTGTTGTTTGTGCTGGTCTTTGCCGCACTGCTGTTTGGGTTTCCGGTGGCCTTGACGCTGGCGGGGATGTCACTGTTGTTTGCCTGGGGCGCGGAAGCCATCGGCGCGTTCGACAGCGCCTTTCTGCAAAGCCTGCCCAACCGGGTGTTCAGCATCATGCAAAACCCGACCCTGATGGCGGTGCCGCTGTTTGTGTTTATGGGCATCATGCTGGAAAAATCCCGCATTGCCGATGAACTGCTGATGGGGCTGGACCAGTTGATGCGGCATTTCCGGGGTGGCCTGGGCCTGTCGGTGATCATGGTGGGCGCGCTCCTGGCCGCCAGCACCGGCATTGTCGGCGCCACCGTGGTCACCATGGGTCTGCTCGCGTTGCCGACCATGTTGCGTCAGGGCTATTGCCCGCGTCTGGCCAGTGGCACCATCTGCGCCGCCGGCACTCTGGGTCAGATCATTCCACCGTCGATCATTCTGATTCTGCTGGGCGATGTGCTGTCCTCGGCCTATCAGGAAGCGCAACTGGCACAGGGCATCTTCTCGCCCGAACCCATTTCCGTCGGCGACCTGTTTGTGGGCGCGCTGTTGCCGGGCATGCTGCTGGTGGTGCTGTACATGACCTATGTGTTTGCGCGCAGTGTCTTCAACCCAAGCGTCGCACCGGGACTCGACCAGGCGCAACTGGACAATTCACCAGGCCTGGTCAAAAACCTGTTGGTCAGTCTGCTGCCGCCCCTGCTTTTGATTTTGCTGGTACTGGGGTCGATTCTGGCCGGTTTCGCCACGCCTTCCGAAGCGGCGTCACTCGGGGCCATCGGCGCATTGATTCTGGCCGGACTCAAACAGAAACTGTCTCTGGACGTGATGCGTTCGGTGATGCGCGGCACCCTCAAAATCACCAGCATGATCTTTTTGATTTTCATCGGCGCGGCCTTTTTCTCACTGGTGTTTCGCGGGCTGGGCGGCGATGACCTGATTCACGAACTCCTGTCCGACCTGCCGGGCGGCACCTTTACCGCGGTGTTGATCGTCATGCTCTTTTTGTTTGTGCTCGGCTTCTTTCTCGACTTCATCGAAATCACCTACATCATTGTGCCCGTGGTCGCCCCAGTGTTGTTGATGCTGGGCGTGGACCCGATCTGGCTGGGAATCATGATTGCGATCAATCTGCAGACCGCGTTTCTGACCCCGCCCTTTGGCTTTGCCCTGTTTTACCTCAAGGGCGTGGCCCCACCGGAACTGAAAACCGCCGATCTTTATCGCGGTGTCTGGCCCTATATTCTGCTGCAACTGGGCGTGCTGGTCATTCTCGCCATCTGGCCGGAACTGGTCACCTGGCTGCCCAGTGTGATTTATGGCTAGAACGGTTTATGGCTAGATAAATAATCCTACACGCATCGTGCTTTTCAAGTACAATGCGCGCATTCATTGATTCAGTGCTTGCCACTGTGTCAAACGCACCATGCCTACCTGTTCGTTTGAGTACGTATTGCATTAGCGGTCATGACGACCGCTTCAGGGGAAGCGCAGTTTTTGCGCGACAGGGAGGCATTTTCAGGACAGCCGTGTGGTGAAACACCGCACGCATCCGGCCACAACCTGTCACACACCCAAACAATGCGGTGACGTTACCCTTTGCGCGGCACACTTTTCTGCCGACTCAAACCAACAGGAACATTTCATGACCGAACAAACCAACGCCCCACAACCCACCGAAAAACCCACTTTTTCCGATCTGGGCCTGCCAGAAACCATCTTAAGCACCCTTGACAGCATTGGCTATGAAACGCCCTCGGCGATTCAGGCTCAGGCGATTCCGGTGCTGCTGGAAGGCGGTGACATTCTGGGCATGGCGCAAACCGGCACCGGTAAAACCGCGGCCTTTGCCCTGCCGATTCTGGCACGCATCGACATCAGCAACGCCAGTCCCCAGGTATTGGTGCTGGCACCGACTCGCGAACTGGCGATTCAGGTGGCCGAAGCCTTTCAAACCTTTTCCCGCGGCCTGAAGGGTCTGCATGTGCTGCCGATTTACGGCGGCTCCGACTACGGCACCCAGATTCGTGCGCTCAAGCGCGGCGTGCATGTGGTCGTCGGCACCCCCGGACGGGTGATGGACCACATCAAAAAAGGCACACTCAAGCTGGGTGGCCTGACCAGCATGGTGCTGGACGAAGCCGACGAAATGTTGCGCATGGGCTTTATCGATGACGTGGAATGGATTCTGAAACACACGCCCAAAAGCCGTCAGATCGCGCTGTTTTCCGCCACCATGCCCAAGGAAGTCCACCGCATTGCCAACACGCATTTGCAGAATCCGACCGAAGTCATCATCAAACAGAAAACGGCGACCGCTTCCACCATCGAACAGAAATACTGGTTGGTCAGCGGCATGCACAAGCTGGATGCGTTGACCCGCATGCTGGAAGCCGATCCTTTTGACGGCATCATCATTTTTGTGCGCACCAAAAACGCCACGGTGGAACTGGCCGAGAAACTCGAAGCCCGCGGTTACGCCGCCGTCGCCCTCAACGGCGATGTGGCCCAGAACCACCGTGAGCGCATTGTCTCGCAACTGAAATCCGGCAAAATCGACATTCTGGTTGCCACCGACGTGGTCGCCCGTGGTCTCGATGTCGAACGCATCAGCCACGTCATCAACTACGACATCCCGCAGGACAATGAATCCTATGTGCACCGCATTGGTCGTACCGGCCGTGCCGGACGAAGCGGCAAGGCGATTCTGTTTGTGGCACCACGCGAACGCCGTCTGTTGCGCTCGATTGAAAAAACCACCAAACAGCCCATCACCGAAATGCAGTTGCCGACCGCGTCTGAAATCAATGATTCACGGGTGGCGCGTTTCAAGGACCGCATCGTCAATGCCGCGCAGGACACCGACATTGAGTTTTATCACGAAATGATCGAGGCGATTGAAAACGATCACAACATTCCTGCGATTGAACTGGCCGCGGGGCTGGCCAAGATGCTACAAGGCGACACCCCTTTCTTTTTGAGCGAAAAGCCGATCAAGCAGTCGCGTCCGCCGCAAGAAGATTTCTCACAGCGCCGCCACAATGATAAGCCGCGCAAACCACGTCGCAATACGCCGCCCAATGACGGCATGGCACGTTTCCGCATTGACGTGGGCAATACCCACGGCGTGAGACCGGGCAACATCATCGGCTGCATTGCCAACGAAGCCGGACTGGATGGCGAATTCATTCAGAAACTGTCGATTCAGGACAGCTTCAGCACCATTGACCTGCCCGAAGACATGCCCACACCGGTCCTCAATGACCTGAAAAACGCCTGGGTCTGCGGTCAAAAGCTGAACATTCGCCCCGACACCGACAAAGCCAACCTCAAAAAACGTTTGAAGCCGCGCAAGAAATAAACACGCTCTAACGGCTCTCAACCAATCCCAACCACCCGCGCCCGGTCGTAAAACCACCAGGCCTGGTGGTTTTTTTGTTTCAGGCCGACAAAGCCAATGCACCAGGCATGACGATAACGGGCATCATTGCAGTCTTAAGTGGTATTTGGTCGCACGGCCACTGCCAGAGGCCTCCAAAATTCGTTTTTCGGTTAAATCTTTTAAGTCCCTGGTCGCCGTGATATCGGTGGTATGGGCGAGGCCTTTGTATTTTTTTCGAGAAATACCATCAGCGAAATCCTCGGTTTCCAACAACCGAACCAGTAATTTTCGTTGACGTCCGTTAAGCGGCGTTTCCCGATGCCGGTCCCAGAAACGGGTCGCTTGCTGAATTTTATACAGCTTTCGATGGCTCTTTTGAGCCGCATTTGCGACCTGCTCAAGAAACCACACAATCCAGTCGGTAATATCCAAATCGCCTTTTTGTGTTTTTTCCAGCAGCTTGTAATAAGCGTCTTTATTTTTGTCAATTTCGGATGAAAGCGAGTAGAGCCGCAGTGTGGTGTTTTCCGCTTGCGCCAGCAGGCGTTCAGCGATAATCCGTGAAAACCGTCCGTTACCGTCGTCAAAAGGGTGAATGGTGACAAACCAGAATTTGGCAATGGCCGCCTTGATATACAGCGAGACGTGCCCAGATCCATCCAGGCGATTAAGGTCATCCAGAAACGCCGCCATCTGTTTTTGTACACACGCCCTGCTTTCACAGGGGGCCTGGAAGTGCACCGTTTCTTTACCGAATCGTCCGGAAACCACCTGCATCCTGTCATCCCGATAATCGCCGATGACAAGGTCGTAAAGCGCGGGCTTTTCGGTGAAGAGCATTCGGTGCCATTTAAACAAGCCTTTTTCAGTGAGTGGTTTCTGGCAGCTTCGGATCGACTCAAGCAATACATCAATAAACGCCTGGGAAGATTTAGACAGTCGCGTGCTCTGACCGATGCCCAAACGGTTGGCAATACTGGAGCGGACGGATTCCCGATCCAGCAACTCGCCTTCGATTTTGGCCGTGGAAAGCGCTTCTTCAAGCAGAATTTGTGATTCGAGGGTCAGGCGCTTGGGTTCGTCCAGCTGACTGGCCAGGGTCGCCAAAGGTGACACGGCCCGAACGACCTTTTCCAAAACAGGCAGGAGGCGCTCGGTTTGATAGCGAAATGCTGGCCAGTGTTCGGATTCCCAAATCCACATAATCTCTTCCCCTTGCCTCCATGCGTCGATTCAAAGTAATTATCGTATCATTTTATGATATGAAAATAACGCATAATCGTATCATTTGATTTGCGGCCTTTAAACGCTGCAACTTCATACAAAAAAACCGGTGACAAACTGGGTTTGCCACCGGTCAAAGGGTCTGCCGCAGACGCGGCAAACCGGAACGTTACATGAAAAAGTCGGGGACTTAGAAGTCCATTTTGTAACCCACGGTGATGGTACGGGGCATGCCACCACGAACACCGGCCGGACGACGGGCGGTCATGTATTCTTTGTCGAGCAGGTTATCGACTTTCAGGTAAGCCGCGCCGTCTTTGCTCACATTGTATTGCCCAGTCAGATCAAACACGGTATGGCTGTCGATTTTCTGGTCGCTCGGGATCGATCCGCTGCCCGCTTGCGTGCGCATTTGATCCATGTATTTGGCGGACAGAAACGCCTGCCAATCGGTTTTGACCATGCCAGCGCTCAGATACAGTTGATGCGGGGCCAGATACGACATTTTGTCGCCTTTTTCCACATCGCCCCAGAAGCCGTCACTGAAAGATGAACCGAATTCCGCGTCGGTATAGGTATAGGTGGCCATCAACGGATAGCGTGTCCCGGCCTGTTCCAACACATAGTTGAGACTGGCTTCCAGCCCTTGCACGGCCACTTTACCGGCATTGTGCTGATCCCCGATGTCGCAACCACTGCCCGTTGCGGCGGTACACTCACCCAGCAAATTGTCGAAATCGTTATAGAAACCGATCACTTCGGCACCCAGATTGGCCGCCTGATAACGCGCACCCAGTTCGTAGTTCACGCTGTCTTCCTTGTCGGCCTCATTGTTGCCCGGACTGGCGGGCGCAAAACCTTTATGCACCCCACCCAGCAATTGCCACCGGTCGTTCAACTGATAGGTCACGCCCGCACCCGGCACCCAGGCGGTAATGCTGTTTTTCTTGACCGCGTCTTTGCTGTCACGCCCGGTTCCCGCGTATTCGACCCGTTCGGTATCAATGGTTTCAAAGCGCAAACCGCCCTGGAAACCCCATTGGCCATAGGCCACTTGATCGTGGACAAACGCGGAAAAGGCTTTGGCGCTTTCAACCCGGTTGGAATCACTGCCTGGCTCGCCACGGCTGTTCAGTGTCATATCACCATCGGCGCTCATGTTGTATTCGTCCACCCACTGGAAGCGGTCCATTTCATCCTGATGATAACGCGCGCCGACGGTCATTTTGTGCTGGGCTTCGCCGGTATTGAAACGCATGCCCAGAGCGGATTGAACGCCTTCCGAAGTGTAGTCACGGTTATTGGCTTTCACATCCACTGTGCCCGCCTGATCCCCTTTGGTCACAGCCAGTGCCGTGGCATTGCCTGACGGATCGGACAGAATGTCACCGATGCTCGTCCCATCCACTTTGTCGGTCTTGTACCAGTTACGGTGAAACTGATGGTGATACACGGTGGTATCCAGTTCCAGCGCATCATTCAATTCAATGTAGTGGTTCACACTGACCGACTTGTGGTCATTGTTCATCACATCTTCCTGCGCCGCCGCATAGCGTCGATAAGGGTCACGGTCAAAATCGGATTCGGTCAGCCCCAGGTACGACATGTGCGAGGTTTCATCGGCATAACCCAGCTTGATGTTCAATTCCTGATAGCGCTCGGCGTCCGGCCCCGAATTGATGCGGAACTTGGCCATGAAATCGTTCTTGTCGAAACCGGTGTCGCCACCGCCATCTTGGTCCTTGAACCCGTCGGAACCGTAGCGCAGACCTTCGATCAGCGCACCGAAGGTTTCGGTCGAAGCCCCATAATGCCCGTGCAGTTTGTAATTCCCAAACTGCCCGCCGCTGACATCGATGCCACCGGCCTCGCTAAACGGAATCGGACGCGTGATCAGATTGACGGCCCCGGCCAGCGTGCGCGGCCCATATTGCACCATACCCGGCCCCTTGGTCACTTCCACCGCGTGGATGCGCGGTGCGGAAGGAAAGTAATACGCCGCAGGAGACGCATAAGGCGCAGGCGCGATCAAGACCCCGTCTTCCATCAGGGTGATGTTGCTGCTTCGACTGACCCCACTGCCGCGAATGCCGATATTGGGCCGCAGGCCAAAGCCTTCCTCTTCCTGAACATTGACGCCCGGCACTTCACGCAGAATCCGGTGAATATCGGTGTATTCATTCTGTTCCAGTCGTTCGTTGTCCAGGTATTGGACCGACCCGGCTTTGGCCGCCACATCGGCCTGTGAGCCAATGATCGAGATTTGGTTCAAACGCTCGACTTCTGCTTGAGCGCTCATTGATACCGCCAGCCCGATCAGAGTGGCCAGAGTTTTTTTACGAAAATGACAATGCGTTTTCATCTTATCGCTTCCTTTTTTACATGGTTTGTCAGTTTCGCAACGTGGCTGGCTGGGGTTGGCCTGGCTGGCTGGTTGCTGGGTTGATTGTTTACTTGGTTAAAATCAGTTTGTTTTCCTTGGTGCGTCTTAGTAGATACTGCTGGTCGCCATGCTGGATAATCACTTTGTCCGCCTCACCCAACAGGGCCCGCGAATCCACCTGCTTCGGTGCCTGCGCATCCACTCGATCGGACAATGACTCGTTTTCCCGACGACCTGCACCCTCACCATAAGCTTCCATAATCGCCTCCCTCAATCTTGAACGGCACAATATAGTGAATACAAACGGTGATGTCAATAGTAATAACAATGGTTATCATTGAGATAATGGAATGCCATATCGGTGATGACGGCTGACTGAAAAAACGAAGAACTCAACACCCAAAGGGGTAAGTCGAGCCACATGCCTTGTGGCATCAGAGGCATGCTAGGTCGGTGTAAATTGGTGACATATTCGGGTCGGGGATCAAAACAAGGCTGGCACGCCAAAGAAAGCAAAAAAAAAAACCGACAAGCCTGAGGCCTGTCGGTCAAATGTTTACTTAGGAGGATATCGGAACCCACGTTCCTGAAGAAAACGACGGAACCGACTGCCATCGAACCCTGGACAGACGCAGAGGATCGATGAAGGTCGGTCAGACCGTGATCTGTGGTTCATTCTATTTTACTTGAATACAAATGGCAACCATTACCATTATTAATTTCACTATGGTGCGTTTTCCGGCCAATAGAGATAATACTGACCGGGCTTGAGCCAACGCTCACTCAACTCAGCGCCTGGCAACAACGACAGGGACGGCGCATAAGGCGATTGCATGCCGGGACTGTAGCGGTTGGCATTGGGATTGAGGTCAAACCGATAGGCCACTGTCTCACAGGCTTTCGCGCCTCCGAGGCGACAGGCCCGTTCCAACGTCTCCGGCAAATAAGCCACAGCATCCACCAGACCGGCGCCCACCGCCTGCTCGCCCAGATAGATTCGGGCGGTTTTGATCGACTGCATGGCCTGGTCATTCAACTGACGGCGCTCCTGCACCAGCGCGTGAAACCGCGCCGCCATCCGGTCGATCAAGCTCTGCCAATACACCGCATCTTCCGGCTGATGCGGCCGAAACGGCGATCCCACGTCCTTTTTCTCACCGCTTTTGTAGGTGTGCACTTCCACCCCGAGCTTCCGGGTCAGCCCAGTCACATCCGCGGTCAGACTGATCACCCCCACTGAGCCGGTCAAGGTCGTCGGGTGGGCGTAGATTTCCTCCGCGGCTAGGGCAATGTAATACCCGCCCGAAGCGGCCACATCCATCATCTGCACCACCAGCTTTTTGCCTGTGTTCTGACGGAAACGCTGCAATTCCCGGTACAGAATGTCACTGGCGGTCACGCCCCCGCCCGGCGAATCAATGCGCAGCACCACCGCCACGATTTCCGGGTCTTCCGCGGCCTTGCGTAACTGCATGGTGACCCGGTCGATCATCCCCGGACGCTGGCTCAGCAAACCGCTTTCGGGCTCGTTGGCGATCATGCCTTCAATCGAAATCAGCAGGACCTTTTTTTCCGCCCCGTCTTGCGTTTCCAGCGTCTGCTCCTGCAAAGGATCCCCTGCGCCCGGTCCCAGATGAATGCTGACACAGCCGCTGAACATCAGCGACACCATCAACAACGTTGTCATTTTTACCAGGCCTGGTAAATTTTGCCTTGCTTGCCTTGACGGCCCGCCCCCATTCAACCTTGAAACCATGCGTGTCTCCTCGTTGCGAGTCAATTAACTGCGTCCCGTCATTATCCCTTTCTCTGTCTTGCTGCGCCATACGTCTAAGGCTTTTTCTCTTGCCGCCGTTAACCCCAATAGCGCCCGTTTAAAAATAAAAACAGCACAAAACAAGAGGCGCACACCGTTGCCAGACCAGAAACGCAATGTGTACTCCCGTCACGCCGGCATTCAAGCCGGACCCGTGACGCATTAAACAAGGGAAATTGTTTAATTCGGAACCTTCAATCTGACCTCATGTGTCAGACAAAGGTTCCTCACAGGAGTCACTTATTATGATCATACACGCATCCAACATTCAGCTTGCACAGAGTCATCATTCGCAACAACTGATTGAAAGCCAGACCCGCCAACGCGCCCAAATCACCGCCAATGACGCCCCACCGGACGCGCCGCGCCGACTGATCACCGAAACCCACAGCCGGTTTGATTACCTGCAACAACATCAGGAACGCTTTCGCAGCCAAAGCCAGATCACCCATGCCGACGGTCGAGAACAGCAGCACAGCCACCACCAGAGTCTGGAGGCGCTGACCCGCTTGCATCTGTCGGGGCATCATGCACAGGCCGCGGCCATTCGGGCCTTTCCGGTGGCCAATCAGGCCGATGCCTCCGGCAAGGGGCTGGAACTGAGCGGCGAAGTCGGGTTTGAACTGACCCACCAGATGCAAATGCAAAGCGAACAGTCCTCACAAATGGCCGCACAGGGAAACATCACGCTGGAAGACGGACGTCGGATCCGCTTTGATCTGTTCATGCAGCATCAGACCCAAACCCAACTGCATGCGATCAGCCAAACCCAACTGTCCCTGGCCACGTTTCAGGACCCGCTGGTGATCAACTTCGGCAGCGAGCGCACCCACCTGACCGATCAGGTGTTTGAGTTTGACCTCAACAGCGATGGGCAAAACCAGTCACTGGCCAGCCTGGGCCGGGGCAGTGGCTATCTGGCCCTCGACCTCAATGACGACGGGCAGATCAATGACGGACAGGAACTGTTCGGCCCGCAAAGCGGAAACGGCTTTACCGACCTGGCCCAATACGATGCCGACGGCAATGGCTGGATCGATGAACAGGACCCGATTTTTGACCAGCTCAAACTCTGGATGCCGCAACAGGGAGAGCAAGACGGGGCGCTGGTCAGCCTGTCCGACAAAGGGGTGGGCGCGATTTACCTGCAACAGGTCGCTCAGGCGCGCACCCATTTCAGTGAAGAAGGCGAAACCTTGGGCCAAACCCACGCAGGCGGACTGGTGCTGATGGAAAGTGGCGAAGTCAAAACCGCCGAAGCGATTGATTTGGCCGAACGCCAGACAGACGGTCAAGCTTCGCACCCTCCGGCCAGAGATCGGTTACAGGAAATGGCGGACGCCTTCAATGAGCGCCAGCGTGAATGGGAAACACGATTCGCCGCATTATGGGGCCCCGCCCCGGAGCGTGGCACCGCCAATGGCGTTGCTCAACCCGGTGACAAAGCCAGCGACAAAGTCAGTGAAACCCGCGATTTCTTTGAGCGATTGCAGGCACAGATCGAACAGATCGTCGCCCAACGCAAAGCCCTGCTGGAAAGGGTGGAGCAACGCTACCAAACCTAGCAGCCTGTCGGACCTAAGCCATTCGGGGCTGAAGCGCTCGCCTGCCTGATGATTAAAGATGAGAAAGCAACCAAAACGCCGAAAAAGAGACGCAAACGATTGAAAAATGACAAACGCAAGGCGTAGAATTGAATCTGAAACATTCGGCTGTAACCGACTCGTCTGTTTCATGCTTTTGTACTGAGTTCACTTGGAAACCTGTTTTCACAAAGCCGTTTGCGAACAAGTATCGTGTCAGTGATTGCCACCGACTGAGAAAGCCTGCCTGAAAAACAGGTTTTGTGGAATCAAGGGCAAGTTAGGTCAATGCAAGGCATGAACCATCCGGATCAAGCCCACCCATTAAAAAATAATAAGACTTTTTGATGCACTTTCCCATACTAGCAGACATTGCCACCCCAAACGTGGTCACCATTGACGCCAGCGAATCGGTTCGCAGCGCCATTCATCTGATGGTGTCACACAACCTCAGGGATGTCATCGTCACTCATCAGAACGATTTGCGCATTCTGACCAGCCGTGAACTGATCGCCTTGCGACTTGAAGGCACCTCTTTCGACCGGCCTTTGTCCGACATCGGTTTGAACCCGGTGCCGACTCTGTCGTCACAGGCCAATGTGCTGGAGGCTCTGGAAGTCATCCGTCGCCACCCCAATGATCATGTCTGTGTCACCGACGCATCAGGGCATCTGAGCGGCATTGTCAGCTACAGCGATCTGGCCACATGCCTCGACCCGGCAAATCTGGCCAAAAGCAAAACGCTGGCAGACGTTCTGAAAACGACCCAATATGTGAAAGCCGACATTGACCAATTGATGTCGGACGTGTTCCAGACACTGAACCGGGCCAACCAAAGCGCCGCAATTGTGTATGAAGGGCAACAGGCTGTGGGATTAATCACCCAAAGCGATGCCATTCGCTTCTTTGACCGCAATGGCGACCTGAGCACCCGGGCCGGGTCGGTCATGTCAGCCCCTCTCAAAACATTCAACAGTGACCTGGCCATAGGCCATGCGCTGAGCAAAGCCAGAGACTGTCAGATCAAACGATTGGTGATCATCGACCCCAATCACGGTCAGCCTGTGGGCCTTCTTCACCAGAAAGACCTGGTATCGATGGTGTATCTGGAATGGAGTGAACGACTGGCGCAGGAAACCGAGCGCCTGAAAACCGAACGCGACCTGTTTGCGGGCGGCCCCGTCATTGTGTTCAAGTGGCGTCCGGAACCCGGCTGGCCGGTGGCCTTCGCCTCTCCCAACGTGCAACAAGTACTGGGTTATTCGCCCGACACACTGATCGAAGACCATCAGACATTCATTGATCTGGTTCACCCCGAAGACCGGGACCGAATCGGAAACGAAGTGGCCCACTATCTGGTCGAAAAGCGGGAATTCTGGGAACAGAATTACCGTGTGATCAACGCTCAGGGAAATTACCGCTGGTTCTATGATTACACTCGCCCTCTCTACAATGATCAGGGCGAGGTGGAAGAAATTCTCGGTTACCTGGTGGATCAGACCGAAGCCCGCCATGCCCAACACAGACTGGAAGAGTTGGCCAAAAACATTCCAGGCATGATTTATGAGTTGGTCCGCTCAGCGGATGGGCACCTGGCGTTTACGTTTGCCAGCCCGGCCATTGTGGATTTGTTTGACCTGTTGCCCGAAGATGTCAGCGACGACGCACGGATTTTATTTGAGCGCATCCACCCGGATGACCATGACGCGTTAATGAACGCGGTGAACGAATCTGCAAACAATCTGACCCCCTGGTCACAGGAGTTTCGGGTGCAGTTGCCCAGCGGCCTGACCCGCTGGCTCAGCGGCCAGTCCAGCCCGACCCGCCTGGAAGACGGATCAATACTCTGGCACGGTTTTGCCTCCGACATCACCAATTCGAAATCGGTGGAACAGGCCCTGAAGGAAAGCGAATCAAAATACCGGACCCTTCTGGAAAACCTGCCGGTTCTGATCTATCGATGCGAAGTGAACCCGCCCTGGCACATGCACCACATCAGCCAGAACGCAGCAAAGCTCTGCGGCTATGAGCCCGACGTCTTCCTGTCGGGGCAGATGACCTGGGCCGATGTCATCGAGCCAGCAGACATGCCCGAAGTGGAAGCCGCCGTGGCCGAAGGTGTCGCTCACCACTGCAAATACGAAGTCAGCTATCGGGTGCGCCATCGCGATGGCCATGTCATCTGGGTCAATGAAATCGGGTCCGGCCAGGGGCACGATGCTCATGGAAATGCGGCTTATCTGGATGGTGTCATCACCGACATCACCGACCGGAAAGCCGAACAGGACAAGCGGCTGGCATCTGAAAAACGCCTGCAGGATGTGATCGATGCCGCCGGAGCATACGTTTGGGAGGTCGATCTTGAAGGCCATTTTCTCTTTGCCTCGGATCAAGCGGAAACCATTCTCGGGTTGACGCCGGACCAACTTCAGCACACGCCTTTTGACCTCATGCCAGACGACGAACGCCAGAGAGTCAGTGCGTTTTTTGCCGACATCGTCGCTCAAAAAGAACCTTTTCACAACCTGGAGCATCGCTCTCTCCATACAAAAGGACACGAAGTCTGGCAACGTGTCAGTGGCGTTCCGGTGTTTGATTCAGAAGGTCAGTTGTACGCTTACCAGGGCACTTCTCTGGACATCAGCAAACACAAACACTTAATGAAATCACTGGAACAAAAAGAAACGCGCTTTGATGGCCTTTTCAAGAACACCCGCAGCGGCGTCGCCATTTTTGAGCCGGTTGAGAATGGCAAGGATTTTGTGTTCATTGACTTCAACCCCGCTGGTGAAACCATTGAAAACGTCTCCAAGGATCGCGTCCTTGGACGCAAAATCACTGATGTCTTCCCGGGTGTAAAAGAATTTGGATTGTTGTCGGTGCTGCAACGGGTGACGCGTACAGGTCAACCGGAAACCCTGCCGATCAAATCCTACAAAGATCACCGCATCCAAGGGTGGCGCGAAAACAATGTGTTTCGCCTGAGTTCAGGAGAGGTCGTAGCGGTTTACGAAGACTTGACTGAAATCAAACAAGCCCAACAAGAGGCTGAAGCGGCCAATCAGGCCAAATCCGAATTTCTGGCCAACATGAGTCACGAGATCCGCACGCCCATGAACGGCATCATTGGCCTGAGTGAAATCGCCCTGTCCGAAAAAGACCCTGACACCATGCACAGCCACATCAAAAAAGTACACCAATCGGGCCGCATGTTGCTGGGCATCATTAACGACATCCTCGACTTCTCCAAGATCGAGGCCGGCAAACTGTCTCTGGACCCTCAGCCCTTTTATATCAGCACTTTGATTGATAACCTCTACAGCCTGTTTGCCAACAACGCACACGAAAAGGGGCTTGATCTGGTGTTTGAACACGATGCACTGGATCAGACCTGCGTTGTCACCGACGAGCTGCGTCTGCGACAGGTCATGACCAACCTGATTGGCAATGCCATCAAATTCACCGAGCAAGGGCAAGTCACGGTGCATGTGAGTCAAACCGACTCTGACGCTTCCGTGCCCCGCTTTCGTTTCCAGATTTCAGACACAGGCATTGGCTTGAGCGAGGCACATCAGCAAAAGCTGTTTCAGGCCTTCAGCCAGGCCGACGCCAGCATCACGCGCAAACATGGCGGCACCGGTCTGGGTCTGGTGATCAGCCAGCATCTGGTGCAACTGCTGGGAGGCGAACGCATTCACATAGACAGCCGCCTGAACCAGGGTTCCGATTTTTATTTTGATCTGCCGATCCCTCTGTGTCACACCGGTCAGTTTCCGGAAAAAGCGGCTCCTGCCGAACCAGACCGCGTATCGGGCTCGAAGCTGAACGGACACATTCTGCTGGTGGAAGACAATGCCATCAATCAGGAAGTGGCCGCCAACATGCTGGAACAGTCTGGACTCACTGCCACCATGGCCGAAAACGGGCAGGTGGCCGTCAACAAAGCACGCACCCACGCCTTTGATCTGATTCTGATGGACATCCAGATGCCGGTGATGGATGGCTATCAGGCCACACGGGCGATTCGCGCGTTTGATTCCCGGGTGCCGATTGTCGCGCTGACCGCGGCGGCGATGATCGAAGACAAGGAAAAAGCACTGCAAGCGGGGATGAACGACCATTTAAGCAAGCCCATTCATGCCAAAGACTTGCACACGCTGATGAGCCGTTATCTTGACTTACCCAGCCAGGAGAAAGACACCATGCTCGACGAATCCAGGGAACGCAAGGAGCAACCGACCTCATCCACCCCCCTGATTGACCATTCCGCCGGTCTGGCACAACTGGGCGGCAACAAGGCCCTGTATCAAAAGCTGCTGGTGCAGTTTGACCAACAGCTGGAACACGAATACGCACAGTTACCTGAGCAATTGAAGGCTCTGGCGGCCACCGATGACCCGACACAGATCAGCGACACCACTTGGCAGGAACTGCAGCAACAAAACCACGCACTCAAGGGCGTTGCGGGCAATCTGGCCATCATGGCCCTGTTTGAGCAGAGCCGGAAAATCGATCTGTTATTAAAGCAGCATCAGTGCCCCAGCTCCCAGCAGGTCGAAGATTATGAACAGGCGTTCACGCAGACCCAGGCCGCACTGACCCAGATACAATCGGATGCGTCGAGGGCGCGCACACCGTCACCCAAAACCGATCCATCCGGCACAGCCGATCGAAATCAGTTGCAGGCACTGCTTGAGCGCATCCGTCAAAGCGAATTCATTGAAGACGAGGAGCTGGATCAGATCGGCCAACAACTGGATGCCAGACACCAGAGCAGCTGGACGGCCCTGGCCCAGGCACTCGAGGACTTTGAATTCGATCAGGCCGCCCGGCAACTGCAAACGATTCTGGACACACTCGACTGATGCCTGCGTCTGCGGCCCGTCTGAGGCAACTGAAAACCAACTGGGTGTATGCTCTACCGGCTATGATCACCGCTCTTGTGGTCTGGGGGCTGGCGCACTATTACAGCCAGGTGGCGCATCAGAAGGCGCAACTGGAACAACGCCAGAACGTGTCGCATACGCTGGGTCAGTTGCGTATGCAGCTTGAAAGCACAATCATCAGCAGTGCCAGCCGGATTGAGGGCCTGATTGCCTTTATCAAGTTGCACCCGCAACTGTCACAACAGCAGTACCGGAACTTTGCCGCCGAACTGATCGAAGACTACCCGCTGATTCAGAACATCGCCGCCGCCCCGGACCTGACCGTGCGCTTCATGTACCCCTATGAGGGCAATGAAGCCATAGTGGGCAAAAGCTACCTCGACATTCCAGCGCAAAAGCAAGGTGCCCTGAAAGCCCAACAGGCACGCACGCTGGTTCTGGCCGGGCCCGTCAATCTGTTGCAGGGTGGGGTCGGTTTCATTGCGCGTTATCCGGTTTTTATTCAGGACTCCGATGGGGAACGATTCTGGGGACTGGTGTCCAGTGTCATGCCCACACAGGCCCTTTACCAGAGCGCAGGCCTGACCCGAAAAACGGGCCTGAAACTGGCCATTCGCGGTCAGGATGCGACAGGAGCGAAAGGCGAAGTCTTCTTTGGTGAAGAAGACGTATTTACGTCACAACCGGTTTTGCAGAGCGTGACCCTGCCGCATGGCTCCTGGCAACTGGCTGCCCTGCCTGAAAAAGGCTGGCTGAAACACGCTCCCAGTGACTGGCAGACCCGGGTCATATTCTGGGGACTGGGAAGTTTTCTGGTGGCTCTCGCCGCCTATATCGGTCGTCTGTGGCAGCAGCGCCGCCAACATGCACTGGCGCTGGAAAAGTCGGCCAGACAGGCCCAGGCGGCCAACCGGGCCAAATCGGAATTTCTGGCCAACATGAGTCACGAAATCCGCACCCCTCTCAACGGCATTCTGGGCCTGAGTGACCTCGCCCGAAGCGAACGCAACGACAACCGGCGTGACTCGCATTTGACCCAGCTGCACCATTCCGCTGAATTGTTGCTGGCGTTGATCAATGACATTCTGGATTTTTCCAAAATCGAAGCGGGCAAGATGACGCTTGACCCACAGCCGTTTCAGTTGAAACACCTGATCAAATCCCTGACCGGACTGTTTGGACCGATGGCCCGCAAAAAAGCCCTGACACTCAAATTGGACATAAGGCTGTCGGCCAGCACCTGGCTGCTGGCCGACAGCCTGCGGCTTCGCCAGGTGTTGTCGAATCTTCTCAGCAATGCCATCAAATTCACCCCGGACGGTCAGGTAACAATGAGCATCACAGAAACCACTCAAAATCACCAGGCCTGGTTGGTTTTCAGGGTTTCCGACACAGGCATTGGCATGACACCGGCACAACAGACCAATCTGATGCGTCCGTTTCATCAGGCAGACACGTCCATCACCCGTGAATACGGCGGAACGGGACTGGGACTGGTCATCAGCCAGCGCCTGATTCAGGCAATGGGAGGTCCGGGCTTGACATTGAACTCGACACCCGACCAGGGCACGGACGTCGGTTTTCGCATCCCCCTGCATATTGTCAAGGCCCCGGAAAACACCGCCAATGCTTTTGAGTCATCTGCGCCTCAGCCACCGAAAACACTGCAGGGACGCGTGCTGCTGGTCGAAGACAATGCCATCAACCAGACCGTGGCTGTGGCGCAACTGGCTCAGATCGGGCTGACGGTTGAAGTGGCCGACAACGGCCAGAAAGCGGTACAATGTATGCAAGAAAATCACTACGACGTCGTGTTAATGGACATTCAGATGCCAATCATGGACGGCTATCAGGCGACTCGCAGCATTCGTTTGTTTGACCGGGACACACCGATCATCGCCCTGACCGCCGCAGCCATGATCGAAGACAGACAAAAAGCTCTGAATGCGGGCATGAACGACCATCTGGCCAAGCCCATCGATGCCCGACAACTCCGACAGACCCTTTCTGATTATCTGAACACCTCTTTGCAAAAGGACGGACAATTTTGACCGACCACAGCACGCCTAATCCTGCCAAATCAACCAGGGACGAGACACCCATGTCGCGCCCCCGGACCGGACTGAATCTGGCGCATCGACTGATGCTCTATTCCCAACTGGTCTTTGTCGGACTGACCCTGTTGGTCGGTCTGGCCATGGGGTACCTGGTGTACCAGGATTCCAAGGCGCAATTGATCCAGCAGCAAAACACACTGAATCTGCAACTGGCACACCGCATTGACGCGGAAATGCTTGACCGTCGAAACACCCTGGCACCTCTGGCCAGACAACTGACCGACGGGAAAGCACTCAAACCCTTGCCGGCCATGCAACAGGCACTGGACTCCCGGATCAAACTGCACCAGTTCTTCAATGGCGGCCTGGTGATTGCCGACGCCCGTGGCAACATTCTGCTTGATTCGCCCACGGTCGATGGGCGCGTGGGACTCAACATCAGTGACCGCCCCCACTTTCAACGGATTCAGGCGGCCAATGGTCCTTATATCACCAACGCCTTTAACGGGCGAGCGGTCAGGGAACCGGTGTTTCACATCTATGTGCCCATCCGGGCAGAAGACCAGACCATTCTCGGCTATGTGTTTGGCGTCACCAAACTTCGCGAAGACAATTTTTTGACCAGCCTCTCTCAATCCCTGCTGCAGGACAACCACCACTTTTATGTTCTGGACATGACCGGTGAGCGTATCGTGGCTTCGACCCGCCATGAACTGGTGCTCAAAGATTTGTCAATCTTCGATGACAGTGCCGTACTGGCGGAGGCCCGATCAGGCCAATACACCGGCATCGCCGCAAGTCACTTTGGCGGCGACGTGATCTACAGTGGCAATGGCCTCGAATCGGTGGACTGGCTGGTTGTGCATACCGTGCCCAAACAGGCGGCCTTTGCCCCGGTGCAATCGCTTCTGCAGAAACTGTCGCTGCTGGCACTGCTGCTGTTCACGCTGGTGATTGCCACCAGCATCTGGTACATCCGGCGTGAACTGGCCCCACTGGAAACCATGTCCAGCCAGATTGAACGGATGGTGCAAGGCTCCCTCGCACCCGAGCCACTTGAACACGATCGAAATGACGAACTGGGACGCCTGATCGCTGCGTTCAATCGCCTCCAGGCCAAACAACAGCACACCATGAGCGAATTAAGGCAAGCCAAACAGACGTCCGATGCCGCCAATCTGGCCAAGTCGCAATTTCTGGCCAACATGAGTCATGAAATCCGCACGCCTCTCAATGCCGTCATTGGGCTGACCGAACTGCTACTGGATGACCGGTCGCTGACATCGAAAGCGGCTTACCGGATTCAACAGGTCCACGGTTCCGGCAAATTGCTTCTGGGGATCATCAATGACGTGCTGGACTATTCCAAAATCGAAAGCGGTCGTCTGGAGCTGGAAACCGAACCCTTCAAACTGAACGCCATTCTGGAACAAATGTCGGTCCTCTTTGGCGATCTGGCATCGGAAAAACGGCTTGAACTGATCTTTCACGTTCACCCGGACGTCCCCACCTCTCTGGTGGGCGACAGCCTGCGCCTGACCCAGATCCTGACCAACCTGATCAACAATGCGATCAAGTTCACCGAGGAAGGGGAAATCGAGCTGTGCATCCGCACCACCCAAGTCACATCCACCCATGCCACCCTGGCGTTTGCCGTCAGAGACACCGGCATTGGCATGACCGATGCACAACGCCAAAGACTGTTCCACGCCTTCATGCAGGCCGATACCTCCATCACCCGCAAACATGGCGGAACCGGACTGGGTCTGGTCATCAGCCAGCGCCTGGTGCATCTGATGGGGGGCGACGCCATTCAGGTGGCATCGGAACCGAACGAAGGCTCCGTCTTTCAGTTTGAACTTACCCTGCCGACAGCAGGGCCATCACAACGTCTGGCCCATCAGTTTGACTGTGATCCCGAACCCTGTCGTGCGCTGGTAGTAGACGACCAACCCACTACTCGAGCCATTCTGGGAGAAATTCTGTCATCCTGGCGGTTTGAGGTGGACGAAGCCGAAGACGGCGCTCAGGCGGTGGAAAAGGTCATCGAGCATCAGGAAGAAGAGCGGTTTTACAAGGTCATACTCATGGATTGGGAAATGCCCAGACTCAACGGGCTCGATGCCTTGCGTCGCATCAAATCACTGTATCTGGAGTCCGGGCACGAACAGGATCTGCCAGCGCTTCTGATGGTCAGTGCGCACCACGAAAGCGAACTGAACATGCAGTCCTCGGACCAGTTTTCGTTTTTACACAAGCCCTTCAGTCCATCGCACCTGTACAACGCCATCAACACAATGCACCGGCTGGACAAGCTCGGCGTGAGCAGCCACCACACGACCGTTGCCTTTACCGGCCAGTCAGTGCTGGTGGTGGAAGACAATGCCATCAACCGTGAAGTCATCACCGAAATTCTGAAAGGCCTGAACCTTCAGGTAACCTGCGCCGAAGATGGGTCCGAGGGACTTCAGGCCGTCAGAAAAGGGGATTTCGACATGGTATTGATGGACATACAGATGCCGGTCATGGATGGCTATCAGGCCACTCGCGCCATCCGCAAAATCAAACCCAACCTGCCCATTGTCGCTCTGACGGCCGCCGCCATGGTGGAAGACAAGCAAAAAACCCTGGCAGCAGGCATGGATGCGCATCTGGCCAAACCCATTGATCAGGCCGAACTCAAGCGTGTTCTCATGAACTATCTGGACTGGACCGAAACCGATGCTTCTGCGCCAGAGCCCGAAAAGAAGTCCACTCAACCCGCTCTGGACAAGGCAGCGGAACAAATGCTGGAACAACCCGGAGAAATGGAAGTGGACGCAAAAACCCATGCCGTTCTGGCGCGTACTCGCCCAACGGTACTGGTCGTGGACGACGAAGCCGCCAATGCCAAAATTCTGGCCAACGGTCTGAAAGACGACCACCGCATCAAGGTGGCCAATACTGGCCGAAAAGCCCTGAGTGTCGCCGAAACCCAACCACAACCCGACTTGATTCTTCTGGACATTCTCATGCCGGACATGGACGGCTACGAAGTCTGCCGGATTCTGAAAAACAACCCGAAAACCCAGTCCATCCCCATCATTTTTGTCAGTGCTCTGGACCACAATGCCGAAGAAGAAAAAGGCCTGAACATGGGGGCCGTGGACTACATTTCCAAGCCTTTTCACCTGCCGATTGTTCGCTCCAGAGTGCGCAATCACCTGGCACTCAAGCTCAAAACCGACCTGCTGGAGCAAATGTCGCACATGGACGGACTGACGCATATTGCCAACCGACGCCAGTTTGACGAAACCCTGACCAGAGAAGCCAAACGACTGGCGCGCAGTCACGAACCACTGGGCATCCTGATGATGGACATCGACTTTTTCAAACCCTTTAATGATCACTATGGTCACGGCCAGGGTGACATGTGCCTACAGAAGGTTGCCGAAGCTCTGCAGGGTGTGATCAAACGACCTGGCGATCTACTGGCACGCTATGGCGGCGAAGAATTTGTGGTCCTGTTGCCGGAAACGCCCATAGAAGGAGTTGAAAAAATCGGCAACGAACTTCGCGCGGCCGTGGAAGACCTGACATTGAAGCATGAGTATTCGGAAACATCCGAATACGTGACCATCAGTGTCGGCGGCGTGTCCGGGACCGTTTCCGATGAGCAACAGGCGAAGCGTCTTCTCAAAGGCGCTGACCAGTCGCTGTATCATGCCAAAGAACAGGGGCGCAACCGGGTGGTGGTGACTGAGGGCGGAGAGAAATAAAAAAAAGCCGGTCGTTCCAAGGAACGCCGGCAAAGGTCTGAGGAGAATCAAAAATCGTTTGCTTTTTTTGTCCCTGACGCAAACCTTCAGGGCAGATCATGCCTGTTTACAGAAACGAATAGGTCTCGTAAGTGCGCCCGTAAACACGGGGTTTGTCCACGGACGCATCCCATGACCAGCTATTGACTTCGTTGTCATAAACCTCTGAGGTTTCCAGAGCGGCTTCGTCTTTGGCCTGCTTTTCCGCAGCCAGTTTTTCAATCACCGCCGGATCACCGTCAAACGCCCAAGTATCCGCCGCAGCCATCGGTGCAACGGCACTCATGCCAAATGCCATCATCAACCCAATCAACGTCTTTTTCTGTGCCAACATCGGTTCACTCCTTCTTTTATTTCAGCTAACATGCGGCAACTCATTAAATATTCTTGCTCCGCATCAATATCTTCAATATTAGAGTTTACTGATATATAAACAGCATGCAAGGTTTTTTATACGGGTATCAGTTTATTTTGTGTAAATGGCTCCGGCGAAAAAAAAAGCGCCGGACGGCGCTTTTCGGATGTCAAAGTGGCTGATGACAGCCTGTCGGCGTCATAAATTACGGGCACGCATATAGGCATATTCAGACACATTGGTCCAGCGGGTGACCTGCTGGGTAAAGGCTTTCTGTGACGCCCAGACCCGGCCCGCCAACTCGTTGCTGGCCGCCAGTTCTTCGACCACTTCGGCCGAAAGGACTTTGAGCTCCTTCAGGACCGAATCGGGGAAATGGCGCAGTTCAACACCGTGTTCGTCCACCAATGTCTGTAGAGCGCGCTGGTTTTGCGCGGTGTATTCGCTCATCATCTCCAAAGTCACCACTTTCATCGCATTGCGTACAATGCTCTGCAAGTCTTCGGGCAAGGCGTAAAACGCCTCGGCATTGATCATGCATTCCATGGAAGTGCCGGGTTCGTGCCAGCCGGGGGTGTAGTAGTATTTGGCGGCTTTGTAAATGCCAAACGCCAGATCGTTGTAGGGACCCACCCATTCGGTCGCATCCAGCGCGCCCGATTGCATCGACGGGAAAATTTCGCCGCCGGGCAAGGACACCGGAAGGCCACCCGCGCGTTCAAACACTTCGCCGCCCAATCCCGGAATCCGCATTTTCAGCCCTTTCAAATCCGCCAGCGACTCAATCTCTTTATTAAACCAGCCGCCCATCTGAGTACCGGCATTGCCCGCCGGATTCGGAATCAGATTAAACGGGGCATAGGCTTCTTCCCACAGCTCCAGGCCACCGCCGTGGTACAACCAGCTGTTCATCTCCGAGGCCGTCAGGCCGAAGGGCACCGAGGAAAAAAACGGGGCCGCCGGTATTTTGCCTTTCCAGTAATAGGCCCCGGCATGACCCAGCTGGGCATTGCCGCGTGAAACCGCGTCGAACACCTCAAACGCACTGACCATTTCCCCCGCGCCATACACTTTCACATTCATGCGCCCGCCACTCATGGTATTGATCAGCTCGGCCACGCGATTGGCACCCGTGCCCAGCCCCGGAAAATTTTTGGGCCAGGTGGTCACCATTTTCCATTCCACGGTTTCCATCGGTGCCAGGGTTTGAGGGGAAGCGGATTCCTTGTCACCGCAAGCGGTCAGGGACGTCACCGCTGTGGCGCCGGCCAGGGCACCGATAAAATCACGTCGGTTCAAACTCATACTCATACCTCATTTATTCGGATCACAATGATGAAAATCAATGCGTGTATTTTGCCATGAAGTGAGGCATTTGTCCGAAGGAGTCTCAATCCGAATGTTTGAGGACAGATTTTCAGGGAAGGATTTTAACGGTGGGGTTCAGCGACGTGCCTCAACCTGCTGCTCACGGCTCAACTGATCATACACCTCATTCAGAGTCTTCTGTTCTTGAGGCAGAATGCTTTCAATCCGAAAGCAGTATAAAAACGCGTCGGACTTTGCATGGCGGCTGTGCACCACCATTTTCGGCATGTAAACGGTTCGCCCCTCCACCTGAATAAAGCAGTCGCGCACTTTCTGATGACGTTGGAATTCGAATTCGCCGGGTCGGCCGGGCGGGCACAAAACGCCCACGCCCTCCCGGCACAGCAACACCCCTTTCCACACCCGATCCCGGTAATGGAAACTGAACGGATGGGGAATCGGCGTGGAACGAAAAGCTTCGGCCCAATCAGGTTTGTAATACATAAAAACAAAGACAACCGGCTAAGAATGTATAATTATTGTACAATCAATAAATAACTTTTCTTCAACTGAAAAACCATTATTAGCATTTGATTGTACGGAGCCAACTGCGGCAATCAAGTGAAACTTTGGAAAGAGCGATGCAACATCCACATTCTGTGCCCATTCACCTTGTCTGGTTCAAGCGGGATTTACGGACATGCGATCACGCGGCATTGCACCAGGCCTGGTATCGGGCAAAAACGCTGTCACAACCGCTGCTGCCGTTGTGTCTTTTCGAATTCCGCCTGTGGACGCAGCCCGACACATCGGGTCGCCACAGTTGGTTCTGGGCCGACTCTGTACAGACGCTTTCACAGAGATTGCAGACCCTGGGTTCTCGGCTGGTTGTTTCCACCGCCTCTGTCACAGACGTTTTGGCACACTTGCTGGCTCAGGGTTATGCCCCCACACTGTACAGCCACCAGGAAACGGGCAACGACGAAAGCCATGCGCGTGATCGCACAGTTGAGCGCTTTTGCCGCGCTCATCGTATTGAGTGGCATCAACCCAGGCAGCTCCCGATTCAGCGCGGACGCCACACCCGGCGTGACCGTTGGGCCTCTGAAGCGCGACACTTTTTTGACCAGGCCTGCCTGCCCGAGCCTGACCGGCTTCCAGCCTGGCCGGATTCATTGACTGTGCCCGGGCGTATTGCTCTGCACCGACTGACCCACTACCTGCCACCGGACCCTTTGGCGAAACGGCAAGACATTCAAGCCGGCGGGCGGGACAATGGCCTGGCATTATTGAACACGTTTTTGCATCACCGCCATCACCGTTATTTGCGCACCCTGTCCAAACCGAGTTATCACGGTCAGTTCAGTTCACGCCTGAGTGCGCATCTGGCGTTTGGCACCCTGTCGATGCGCGAAGTGATTCGGGCGGCCAGACAGGCATTGGCCGATTCTCCCGCGCGGCGGGATCTGAAAGCCTTCATACAGCGACTGCACTGGCAAAGTCATTTTATGCAGAAGCTGGAGACCGAACCCGATTTGACGCACCGGGCCCTGCACCCGGTCATGCGCGCATTGGAACAACCCTTTAACGACACTTTTTACCAGGCCTGGTTATCCGGGCGCACCGGTTACCCGCTGGTGGATGCCTGCATGCGCTGTGTGGCGACAACCGGCTGGCTGCCGTTTCGGATGCGGGCACTGGTCATGAGCTTCGCCAGTTATCAGCTGAACCTGCCCTGGCAAACCACGTCCAAACACCTGGCCCGCTGTTTCACCGATTACGAACCCGGCATTCATTACCCGCAGGTTCAGATGCAATCGGGCATGACCGGCATCAATGCGATGCGCGTTTACAACCCGGTCAAACAATCGATTGATCAGGATGCAGACGGTCGATTCATTGCACATTGGTTACCGGAGCTGGCCCATTTGCCCACTCACTGGCGTCATACGCCCTGGGAACTGGCCACACATCAGCGCGAAGCCCTGACATTGGCATCGCATTACCCGACCGAACCCATTGTCTGGCATCCGCCAGCTGCCCGGGCGGCCAAACAATTACGTTCGCAATGGCTGAAAACCGATCAGGCCAAAGCCGAATCCAGAAAAGTGTACCAAACGCATGGCAGCCGTCGCCGTGCCAATGCGCGTCGCAAAAACACAACGCTTCAAAGCTCGGACCAAAGCAATGAAAAACCCCAGGGCGATTCAGCGCAATTGCCCTTGTTTTAATGGAAGGTGTCAGATGACAAAAACGCCGCACAAACAGGGTCGGCCGAGTAAAATCTGCCCCGTCTGCGAACGCGCCTTTCAGTGGCGCAAAAAATGGGCGCGGGACTGGTCGCAAGTGCGCTACTGCTCCCACCGCTGTCGCGCTCTGGCCAAGGCCGCAAACCGTCAGGACAGCCACGTATGAGCGACCAAATGTTTTCGGCGCAGACATCCGGGCGTGTCTGGCCGCCTCACCTGCCACGAAATGCTCTGGACGATCTGCCACGGACACCCGGCGTGTATTGTTTTTACAGCCCCACCGATCAGTTGCTGTATGTGGGCAAATCGGTGGACATCCGAACCCGGGTCCTGAGTCATCTGTCGGCTCATTCTGATCAGGCGGTCGACCGGAAACTGCAACAGACTCTGGCGCGGATTGACTTTACAGTCACCCCCGGCGATTTCAGCGCCCAATTGCTTGAAAGCCGCCTGATCAAACAGCGTTTCCCACTCTACAACCGCCGTCTGAAAAAAACTCAAACTCTGTTTCAATGGCAATGGAGCAACAACGCAGAAGGTTATGCGACTCTGGCCTGCACGCCGGTCCATTGCGAACGCCCGGACTGGCACGCTTTCGGTCTGTTTCGCGGCAAGCGTGCGGCCCAATCGGCGCTGGAAACACTGGTGAGTGATCATGCACTGTGCCAGCGTCTGTGTGGCTTGGATAAAGCCCGCCGTGGTGCCTGCTTTGCCCATCAGTTGAAAAAATGCCTCGGTGCCTGCTGTGGCAAAGAAGCACCGGAAACGTACAATGACCGACTGATGAATGCCCTGCAGAGTTATCGGCATCAGGTGTGGCCCTGGGAAGGCCCGATTCTGATCAGAGAAGTCAGCGACCACCATGACAGCCTAAGCGAACCGCCGCACCTGGTTGACCAATGGATCTATTACGGTCAGGTCAAAGACCCCAATCGTCTTTCCTGCCTCAAAAGGCCACCTTTTGATTTGGACACTTACAAAATATTACTGCGTTTCCTACTCACCGAAACACGTCAACAAAGCGCTGGTTTACGCATCAGCCCTTTGTCCGAAAACATGATGACAATCTCTGGAGGTTCACAATGAGCGCACCCATGACACTGGCCCACAATCGCTGGCTCAAACCCCTTGGCTACGCCGGGCTGACCCCGTTTATCGGTTTAAGCCTGATGTTATGGCTGCAACCGGCGTTTTTGAATACCACCCTTCTGGCGCAGGCACTGCTCAGTTACAGCGCCCTGATTTTCAGTTTTTTAAGCGGACTGCTCTGGTTCGGCAGCTTAGTGATCGGCCTGCATGATCAGCGCCAGGCCTCACAAACCCTGTGGATCAGCGTTGTGGCCATGCTTTGGAGTTGGAGCTGGTTCTGGTGGGCCATGCTGGCACCAGGCCTGGTATTTCTGGCCGCTGGATTGTCGTACCTTCTGCTCTGGGTGTACGAACGTGAAATCCTGGCGCACTGGTATCCACAAGGGTTTTTTGCCCTGCGCAGCCGTTTGAGTCTGGTCGCGGCCTTCAGCCTGTGGCTGGCCGCAATGGCGGTGCATTTTGGTGGTGCCCTGTGAGTCAGATTGAAACATCGGTCAACAACCTGGGCCTGATTTTCGGCGACCAGCTCAATGCAGACAGTGCACTGCTGCAACGGCTCCACCCGAAAAAAGACACGTTATGGATGGCCGAAGTCATGGCCGCGCAAACCCACTCTTCCAAAGCACGCAGTGGGGTATGTCTGAGCGCGATGCGCCATTTCCGCGACACCTTGAAGTCGAACTGGTCGCTGGATTACACCGAATTGACGGAAGGCGTGACCACCTTTACCCAAGCCCTGTCAAAAGCGATTGAACGCCATCGCCCCAACCGACTTTGCGCGGTACTGCCGGGCGATCAGTCCGTCCGTAACGAAATCCAGCAACTGGCAGACAACTATGGCCTGCCGATCGAATGGCTGGGCGACTCTCACTTTATTAGCCGTCCGGGGGAATTTCGTCAATGGCTCAAAGGCCGAAAAATGCCGCGCATGGAGCATTGGTATCGCTATCTGCGCAAAGATAGGGGCATACTGATGCAGACCAACGGTCAACCGGAAGGCGATCAGTGGAACTTTGACAAAGCCAACCGCAAAGCCTTTGGCAAAAACGGCCCCGGCCAAATGCCGCCCCCGCTGTCCTTCCCCCCGGACGCGATCACAAAAAACGTGATCGCCGACTTAAAACACGCCTGTCCGACACTGCCCGGACACGAACCACAAGCCGAATCCTTGCCTTGGCCCGTCACCCCGGAGCAGGCGCAAGCTACTCTGGATGATTTCATCACGCACCGCCTGCCTTGGTTTGGCGACTATCAGGACGCGATCTGGCTGGGCGAACCCTGGCTCTATCACGCCCGCTTGTCGAGTGCCCTCAACCTGAAATTGCTCTCACCCATGCAGGCGATCAAAGCCGCTGAAAACGCCTACCACACTGGCAAAGCCCCTTTGAATGCGGTCGAAGGCTTTGTCCGTCAGATTCTGGGTTGGCGCGAATACGTGCGTGGACTCTACTGGTCGCATCGCGATCTCTGGCAAGCGCTCACGCAAACCGACGATCCGGGTGCGCTCAATGCCACCGCCGACCTGCCTGATTTTTACTGGCATGGCCGCACCCATATGACCTGTCTTCGGGATGCCTTGCAGCCGGTCCTCGCGCATGGCTATGGCCATCACATCCAGCGGCTGATGGTCACCGGCCTGTTTGCTCTGCTCTGGGGTGTGCGCCCGCGCCAGATACACCAATGGTATGGCGCGATGTATGTGGACGCGGTGGACTGGGTGGAAGTGCCCAACACGCTGGGCATGAGCCAATACGCCGATGGCGGCATCGTCGGCTCCAAGCCCTATATCGCCAGCGGTGCCTATATTGACCGCATGAGCAATGCCTGCCAACACTGTCGTTATCGCCCCAAACTCGCGGTCGACAATCCGGCCAAAAATCACCAGGCCTGCCCTTTCACCACGCTCTACTGGGACTTTGTCGCCCGTCATGAACCGCTTTTGGCACAAAATCCGCGCCTGGGCATGCAAGTCAAAAACTGGCATCGCAAAACCGACACAGAAAAAACCGCCATCCGAAAGCAGGCCCGCTGGCTGCACGCTCACCCTGAACAGCTTTGAATCTTGCGCCGTATATCTAAAAGCTATACAATTAGATAAAAAGAGAGGACATGTAATGATTGAAGCAACCCAGTCAAAAAAAGCGCCGATCAATATGCGCGTGTTACCCGAACAAAAAGCCCTGATCTCAAAGGCCGCCGATTTGCTCAACATGGATCGTACCACCTTTATTTTGAATGTGGTCTGTCGCGAAGCCGAAGAGGTCTTATTGAACCAGCGCTTTTTTCATTTGAATGACACGGATTTTCAAGCCTTTGAACAGGCATTGACTGCGCCGATCCCCTCGCCCGAAAAGCTGCAGCAATTATTGTCTGAGCGGCCTGTCTGGCAGGCAGACATTGATGCTGAAAACGGCCAAACTCAGCAGACGGTCTGATGCTTCCCCCTCACCCGCTCACGCGTTCACACGCCGTCGAATCCTTTGATTGCGGTCAACCCATACTGGATCACTGGTTGAAAAACCAGGCTTTGAAAAACCAGGGCAATCACGCCAGCCAGACCTTCGTCGTCACCAACGAAATCGGCCAAGTGATCGGTTATTATGCCTTGGCCGCCGGCAGCGTAGAAAGACAGGCAACAACCTCTAATCTGGCGCGCAATATGCCCGACCCCATCCCCGTCGTGATCCTTGGACGTCTGGCCGTTGACCAAAGCATGCAGGGCAAATCATTGGGCAAATCGTTACTGAGGGACGCCCTGCTCAGAACAGTGAACGTGGCCGAAAACATTGGCGTGAAAGCCCTGCTGGTGCATGCTTTGGATGACAAAGCTGCGCAATTTTATCGCAGCTTTGGCTTTCAACCGATGCCCAATGCGGACCACACCCTCATGCTTTCGGTCAAACAGCTATTGCGCCAGCTTGGCACCCCCGACACCCAATAAACAAACCAAGAAACAGGAGAGACACGACTGATGATGTTGCCATTATTCAATACAAGCAAGCACCTGTTACCAGGCCTGGTGATTTTGGCCTCGCTACTGCTCGGCGGCTGCACTCAGGTGCCCAAAGGGGTCACGCCGGTGACGAATTTTGAGCTGGAAAAGTACCTGGGAAAATGGCATGAGATTGTGCGTCTGGATCACAGTTTTGAAGAAGACTTGATGCAGGTCACGGCCACCTATTCCCTGCGCGAAGACGGTGGCGTGCGGGTGCTGAACCGTGGTTGGAATACGGCGGAACAAAGCTGGGAGGAAGCCGAAGGCAAGGCCTATTTTGTGGAAACGCCCGACATCGGTCGCTTGAAGGTGGCGTTTTTTGGCCCCTTTTACGGTGGCTACAATATTCACAAACTCAGCGCCGATTATGACATGGCGTTGATCATCGGTCCCTCCAAGGACTATGCCTGGATTCTGGCGCGAAGCCCGCATCCGCCCGCTGCCCAATGCGAACGTTTTTTACAGGCGGCGGATCAACTGGGCATTGAACGCAGTGACTGGATCAAGGTCAATGCCTGCCGCTGACACCGCTATGACAGCGTTCTGGCAACAGCCAGAACGCGTCAGGGACGATCAGGGAGCCAGCCGCTGTTTTAACCAAGCCTGGTCATTTTTGGGGTCGCGCCGGTATTCGATCCGGTCATGCAGGCGGTTGTCGCCGCCTTGCCAGAACTCCATCACCTCCGGGACCACCCGGTAGCCGCCCCAGAAATCGGGAAACGGGATTTTGCCACGTTTGAATTTGTCCTTGAGGCGCGCAAACTCGCTCAACAAAACCTCTTTGGATGAAATCACCTCGCTCTGCGCACTGACCCAGGCCCCGAGCTGACTGCCTTCCGGGCGCGAGGTGAAATAGGACATGGATTCTTTGGTGGGGATTTTTTCCGCGCGCCCCTGAATTTTGACCTGACGCTCCAACGGCAGCCAGTTGAAATGCAGCGCCACCTGATCGTTGCGGGCCATGTCTTTGGCTTTTTGGCTGCCGTAGTTGGTGAAAAACACAAAACCGTGATCAAACTTTTTCAGCAACACCGTGCGCGTGGTCGGCATCCCGGCTTCATTGACCGTGGCCAGCACCATCGCATTGGGTTCCAGCAGCTCGGCTTCCTGCGCCTGCGCAAACCAGGTTTCAAACTGCCGCATCGGGTCGACGTCGGTGTTGTCCTCGTCCAGCCCGCCTTGCAGATAACGCCGCCTCAGATGCCCCAAATCCTGACCCGTCGCGCATTCTGGATGGCTTTCTTGCCTCGGTTTTTCCTGCTCGCTCATTTAATACTCCTCTTCCACGACCACACGCAAGTCGCCCTGATCGCATTGCAATACAAATTGAATGGGATGACAGCACACATAGCAGTCTTCCACAAACCTGGCTTCTACTTCCCCTTCGTCCAGCTGTTCCAACATCGCCGGGTCCAACACCAGATCGAAAAATTCCCAGCAATGCGGGCACTGTACCGATTGCGTTTCCAGATTCAAAAGCATCACACTCTCCGTTTACGGTTGTTTGAGCACAGACAGCAGCGCCGGATAAAACGTTTGCGGCTGCTCCACCCATGGAAAATGGGCGCAGGCTTTCAGCACCGTCACCGAATCCAGCGTCATACTGGCCTGCATCACCGTCAAATTGGTGGGCATAAAATAATCCTGATCGCACTCGATGAAATCGACGCGCCGGTTGCCCTGATTTTGCCAGTTGCGCACCCAGTCATACCCAATCGGGTCGGCGGCGTATTCCTGCCAGGCCTGGACATTCAGGCCGGGGCGAAAATCTCCGGCGTCAAACTGCGCGGCATAGCGCCTGCCTTGCGCCATGTCGGCAAAATAGGTCGGCAGAACGTCCATTAACTGGCGTTCGGCCAGCCGGGACTCGCTCCCCTCTGACCGACTCTCTTCGCGGTCATCGGGCCAGTCGTCCCATTCACTCGTCCGATCGGTTTGCCCCGTCAGGCGACTTCGGCGCTGATCAATCATTTCGACCAACCCCTGCATGGCCTTGCGCTCGGGATCCACCGGGTTGAGCAGCACCCACTGTGTCACCTGTTCCGGGTATTCGCGAGTGTACAGCATCGCCATCAAGGCACCCCAGGAATGGCCCACCAATATCAGCGGTCGTTCGCCAGACGCCTGATGCAGCGCACGAATCTGACGAATCCAGATCGGCAGAATCGGCGGCGTCGCCCCCGACAGTTGGTTCAGCACCTCAACGTTTTCACCGATGCCGATCATGTCCATCGACACAACACTGTGCCCGGCCTGATGCAACCGTTTCTGAATCGGTTCCAGATTCCAGCTGGAAAAGCCGGGACCACCGCCTAACAACAATACCAGTGGAGACCCTGCCGATTCAATCGAAGACGACGAAGAGAGCAGATGAAATCGAAACGCCGGCCCGGATTCGGACAACGCCAGCGAATGGGCAGGGGACTCATAATTGGAGGCCGAACCCATCGCACCCATCGGCGCAATCAGCCCAACCAACAGTGCGGCCAAGCGGCCCCACAGTGTGAACCCCTCCCTTTTCATAAATCCACCCTGTTATTTTTATACAATACTAATACATATTTTATTCATTAACAATCGATCTCGCAGGTTGTTTGCTGAAGACCACGGACTTTTGACAGACGTCACCTGACAGCCGGAAACCCCATGCCCGGTTTTAATTTTGTGCGCTTTGTTTTGCGCTTGAAGCGCTGACCCCTTACAATCAAAGCTTTCCAGTCATTCGCCCAGGCTCCATGAGTTTCAATCCCATTTTTCAAAAAAAACGCTGGCTCTGGTTGTTACTGGGCACACTGATTATCCTGCAGGGGCTGGTCTGGTGGGGCGTATCCTACAAACAGTCATTGTATGACCAGGTTCGTCAGCAACAACTGGAACAGCGTTTGACGGCTGACATTGACCAGCAGATTCAGGAAAAACAAAAGGCCATCACCGCCGTTTCCCTGGCATTGCAAACCGCTCTGACTCCCGCACTGATTGCGCATTCCGACAACGCCGAGACCCTGTCGGAGAAAGTACAGCCTCTGTTGGAACAGATTTCCCGCCATGCCCGCTATCAGTTCCTGTGGGTGCAGTTACTTGATGCCCGGGGGACGCCTGTTTTTCAGAGCTGGCAACCGACGCCCTCCTCTCTGGACCCGGTGATGCCCAACCGTCTGGATCTCGGCATTTACACCCAGCAGGATTCCCCGCTGATGAACATCACCACCACCAAAGACGGTCTGGGCCTGCAAATCACCTCACCCATCGCCCACAAGGGGGAGCGAATCGGCTACCTGGATGTGATCACACGCTTTCATTCACTGCAAACCTATTTTCAAAGCAAAAACATTGTGTCTATGGCCGTGCTCAATCCCAAACACACCAGCGCCGTCCAGACCGAACTCAACGACACCCTTTACCGTATTGACGATTTCATCCTGGGCAGCTTGAACAACCAGCAGGACACCGTCAACCGGTTAAGCGCTCAAGTGATCCGGAAATGGCTGTCGATGAAAGCGGACTCGGCCATCTGGCAGGAGCAGCTGGTGATCCGTTATCCCCTGAGCAGCCTTTCCGGACAGGAGCTGGGCGCATTTTTGCTGTTTTACCCGCTCGACGCCACTCAGGCCACCGATACCCTGTCCGCGATTTCGCGGAACCAGACCTGGCTGATTGCCATGGATGTTGTGGTAAGCCTTCTGCTCATTGTCGGCCTGATCGTATTGGGCTTCAAAAACCAGAAAGACTATTACCGGAACATTCTCAACAGCGAAGAAGAAATCGTCATTGTGACCACCGGATTGAAAATTTTCGATGGCAACCGGCAGTTTTTTGAGTACTTTCCGCAATTCAGGCAAAACGCCGATCAGTGTGTCTGTAATTATTTTGAACCAGAAGAAGGCTACCTGCAGAAATTTCACAACGGCCAACTCTGGATCGATTATCTGCTGCAACGCCCGGACCAGACCCACAAGGTCAAATACGTTCACGGGGACAACACCTATATTTTCAAAATCAGCGCACACCTGTTCAACAGGGCCGAATCGCTGTCGGTGGTGATTCTGACCGACATCACCCACCTTGAGGAACTCAATGGTCAACTGCTGGAACAGGCACAAAAGGACGTATTGACCGGCATAGGCAACCGACGGTTTTTCAATGAGGCCACCGAACAGTTGCTCAAAACCACCGATCTGGAAGAAACGCCCCTGTCATTCATCTCCTTTGACATTGACCACTTCAAACGCATCAATGACACCCATGGCCACAAAGTCGGCGACGACGTGCTCAAACACCTCACCAACACCATTGGTCGCCAGTTGCGCGATCACGACCTGTTTTTTCGGGTGGGTGGCGAAGAATTCATGATCATTCTGCCCGGCCACACCCCCGACCGGGCCTTTGAGATTGCCGAGCGTTTGCGCCGCAGCGTGGCGGAGCAGGATTTTTCGCCGGTCGAGCAGGTCACCATCAGTTCGGGCGTGGACCAGATCGGCCAAAACGAAACTCTGGACGATCTGCTCAAGCGCCTGGATGACGCGCTCTATGCCTCCAAGGATGCGGGGCGCAACCACACCACGCTTGTCCGGCACCAATCACAGCCGAAGGACTGAATCTGACAGACAGCGAAGACTAAACAGTCACCCAGACGCTGGCGACCAACCCCAATGCCACCAGCATCAGACCGGCGGTCACCACCGACCATTGCGACAGACGCGTCTCCCACCGGGTTCGCCAGTGACTTTTTAGCAATCGGGCCGTTTGCCAGTGACGCCAATGCCGGGCAGCCAGACGTTTGCGGGCCCGCCAGCTTCGGTGCCGTTGTTTGAAAACCCTGTGCGCATGAGCGCCCAGCCATTGGTACCCAACCAGCACATCCCCCGGTGGCGCCTCCCACTCTGGCCAGCGCAACCGACGCCAGAGCCAGACCAGCAGCAGCGCCGTCGCAACCGAAGCAAGCCCCTGCACACTGCCCGACCAGACATGGCCCGTGCCCCAGTGACTGGTCTGCCACCAGGGCCAAACCAGTACCAGTCCTACCAGCGCGATCCAACTGAACCAGACCCCGATCGTCATGCCTGTCAGCGTCTGATTGCCTGCCGCCGTCGGCTTGTGCCCACCCAGATCACGCAGCACCGCCACAAACCGAACCATCAGCAGCGCGGTGGCCAGACCGCCCAACCAAAGCAACGTGGATGGCACAACCGCCCCTGCATTGTCTGCCTCGGCTTTTAACGCCGTCTTGACCCAATCGCCACTGGTCAGCGGCAAACCCGCCAGCGCCAGCGCCAATACGCCAACGCCCATCCAGGTCGCCGTGCGCAACCCCGGTTGCGCCATCAGCGCCGACTGTTTGACCCAGCCCACGCTCAAAAACAGTCCGCCTTTGACCAACCCATGATGCAAGGCAAAGGCACTGAGCCAGAGCATGCCCGCTTCGGGCGTGCCCATCTGCCAGACCCAGCCCAGTCCCCAGATCAGCCAGCCCATCTGACTGATACTGGAATAGGCCAGCAGCGTTTTGGGATCGCTCTGCATCAGGCCGAACACGGCTCCGTAAAACATCGTCAGCACACCCAGCCACAGCATGAACTCAGGCCAAGCGGTCTGCGCCATCACCTCGCCGGGCAACAACAGCCACCAACCGATGACCCCGGCCTTGATCATCACCCCTGACAGCACCGCACTGGCCGGTACCGGGGCCGCCGGATGCGCCAGCGGCAACCACACATGCAACAACGGCACCCCGACCTTGATCGCCAGCCCCAGCCACAGACAGATCAGCACCCAATCCGCACCGGGCACCGATGACCACTCACTGAGCGTGGTGGTGCCGGTTTCGGCGGCGCGTGCCACCACGCCCACAAACAGCGTCAGTTCGCCGATCAGCGCCAGCACCAGATACCAGCGTCCGGCGCGCTGGGCTTTGCGGCTGCCCTCATGGATCACCAGCCCCCAGGCGCTCAGGCTCATCAGGCTGAAGCCCAGATAAAAACTCACCGCATCGGCGGCCAGCACCCAGAGCAAACTGCCCGACAGACTCAGCAGAAAAAACAGCGCATAACGCGCCTGATGTGCCGACACCATCACCAGCGAATGCAACGCCGCCAGCGTCCACACCACCAGCGTCAGGCCCAGCCAGCTGTGCGACAACGCATCCAGTCGCCACTGGCTGCCCAGCAACCAGAATGACCAGGCCTGGTCAATTTTGCCCATGGCCAAATCGGGCAAGCCCCAGGCCAGTCCCCAGAGCGCCCAGGCCGGCAGCAACGCCAACAGCAACAGCGGCATCGCCCTCCGTCGCAACAACGGCCAGGCCAGCAGAACGGCCACACCCAATGGCCACAACCATACCCAGCCAATCATGTGCTGCATCAACGAACTCACAGTCCAAACTCCCGATGAATCAACCACTGCACCCAACCGAGCGTGGCGATATTGAGCCCGGCAAACAGCCCGAGCAAGACCACCAACATGGCCGTAATCAATGGCGGGAACAGCAACAGCCCATGGGTTTCAAACACTCGGCTCAGGGTTTTGGGTTGCGGCCAGGCAGGCGGTGGCGGGCCAAACCAGGCCCGATAGAGCAGGGGCAGAAAATAGGCCGCATTGAGCAACCCGGACACCAGCAGCACCGCCAACACCCAGTTGGCACCGGCTTCCCAGGCACCCAGCCCCAGATACCACTTGCTCACAAACCCGGCCAGCGGCGGGAACCCGATCATGCCCAGTGCGCCCAGGGTAAACGCCGCGGTGGTCCAGGGCATGCGCTGGCCCACACCGGACATTTCCGACACCTTGTGAATGCCCAGGGTTTCAGCGTAATTGCCCGCCGACAGAAACAGGGTGATTTTCATCACCCCCTGATGCACAATGTGAATCAAGCCGCCAATCGCCCCAAAAGGCCCGGCCAGCGCCACCCCCAGCGCCACATACGACACCTGACTCACGGTGGAAAACGCCAGTCGCCTCTTCAGATCGGTTTCAAACAGGGCGCGCCAGGACCCATAGACAATGGTCGCAGCCGCCAGTACCAGCAACAAATCCGTGACCCCGATCTCGGATGCAAACTCAATTCCATACACTTCAAACACCAGCCGCACAATGCCAAACGCCCCGGCCTTGACCACCGCCACTGCATGCAAAAGCGCACTGACTGGAGCCGGAGCCACCATCGCTTTGGGCAACCAGCCATGCAAAGGCAGCAGCGCCGCTTTCACCCCCAGACCGATCAGCAACAGCACAAACACCACCCACAGCCAGACCGTGGCCACGCCCTGATCCGCCAGATAGCCACCGGGGACAAAATCCGGCGTGCCCACCAGCCCATGCAGAATCACCGCCCCCAGCAGCAACACACTGCCGCTGATCAGGGTATAGCGCAGATACACCCGCCCGGCGGCCAGCGACTGAGGCGTGCCCCGATGCACCACCAGCGGCCAGGTCGCCAACGTTAACAGCTCGTAGAAAATCACAAAGGTAAACAGATTGGCCGACATCGCCACCCCGGCGGTGGCACTGACGCAAAGGCTAAAAAATCCGAAAAAGCGGGAGCGATGCGGTGAGTGTTCCAGATAACCGATTGCGTACAGCGTGGTCAGCAACCACAGCACCGCCGACAGGATCAAAAACAGCCCCGCCAGCGCATCCACTTTCAATGCCAGCGTCAGTCCCGGCATCAGCGACCACTGCCAGTGATAGGTCTCACCGGCATACAGCCCCAGCAACAGCAACACCACCAGCTGCAGCTTCACCAGTGCCGCACCGATATTAAGCAAGCTGCGCAAGGTGCGCCGGGTTTCGGGAATAAAGAAAATGACCAGGCCTGGTAAGGCCGAACTCATCAACACCGCCAATGGCCAGAAAGACGAACTCATACGCCCTCCCAGAACCAGTGGCCGCCAAAGCCACCCATGACCCCAAGCAGCGCCAGGCACAATGCCACCCAGTCTCGTGCCACAGACACGGGTTTAAGCGCCTGCGGCAAACCGCGATTGACCAGACTCAGATTGAGCAGACGCCAGCCATACGCCATGGTCAGCAAACTGCCCAGCAGAGACACCAGCAACCATGCCCAGGCCTGCAATTCCCACGCCAGCGACAACAGCCACCATTTGCCCAAAAACCCCATGGTAAAGGGCAAACCGGCCAGACTGATCACCGCCAGCGCCATCGCCACCACGCTGATCGGCGAACGATGCAAGGCAAACCCGATCTGGGCCAGATAATCGCTGTCGGCCCGTTTCTGCACCGTGCCCGCCGCCAGAAACCACGCCGCTTTGGCCAGGGCATGGACGGCGATCAACCACACCAGTCCCTGCCACAGATGCACGGATGGCACCGACGAAATGGCTTTGGCCTGAACCACCAGCGCCAGTGCCAGCACCAACATCCCGACCTGCGCCACGGTGGACCAGGCCACCAAGCGCTTGAGACGGGCCGTTTTCAGTGCCTGATACCCACCCCAAAAAATCGCCGCGCTGGCCAGAAGGCCCAACACCCAACTGGCGCTGACCGTGGCCAGAGGACCGAACACTTCCAGCCACAGACGCATCAGCCCGTAAAATGCCGCCTTGATCACCAAGGCCGACAGAATCGCGCTGACCGCTGTGAGCGCTTTGGCATGCGCCTGCGGCAACCAGCCATGCAACGGGAACACCGCGGTTTTGGCCAAAAGCCCGACCGTCATCAGCGCAAAGGCCAGCATACTGGGCCAGTCCGGTGTCATCTGTGCGGCCAGCAGCGTCATGTCCAGAACCCCATAGCGCCCATACAGCAACGCCACCCCCAGCAGAAACAGCATTGAGCCGGTCAGACTCACCAGCAGGTAACGAAACGCGGCGCGGGTCGCCCCCGCCCCCGGGGTCAAAGCCACCATCGCCACCGACGCCACGCTCAACAGCTCCAGGGTCACATAAAAATGAAACACGTCCGCAGTCAGAAACAGGGCGTTCATCGCGCCCCAGGCACCCAACCACAGGCCCCAAAAAGTCGGCGGCAACCCTTTGTCCAGCCAGGCATAGACACTGACCAGCCCGCCGACCACCGCGGTCACCCCGATCAGACTTTGCGCCATCCCATCCAGTCGCCAGCCCAGTCCCAGCGGCGTGGACCAATTGCCAAGCACCAAGAATTGCGGCGACAGGGTCACCGCCCACACGCCCAGTCCCGCCGTAACCAGTGCCGCCAGCCCGCCTGCAACCGTCACCTGTCGTGCAGGCACCACCATGGTCAGCGCGCCCCATAACAAGGGCCAGACCACCAGTAAGGCCAACCCCCACTCAGTCATGCGATTCGGCCTCTTCGGCGGCCAATCGTCGCAACAGCGCCAATCCCAGCGCCAACGCACTGATCGCCACCACAATCCCGGTCAGCACCAGCGCCTGCGGTACCGCATCGGCCGGTGGGTGCCGCGCCGCCATTGTCAGCAGCAACATAAACACGCCCGCGCTCATCACATTGATGGCCAGCAATTGCTGCAAACCGTGATGGGCGCGTGCCAGACCATACAAGCCGATCATCACCAGCCCCAGCGCACACAGAGAATAGATCAGCCCGCTCATAAGGTCCCTTCCTGAAAATCCGGCATGCTCACCAGCACCATCGAAGCCAGCAACAGCCCGATGCTGAGTGCGGCCGCGCTCTCAATCAGTAATATCCAGGCCCCGGCCTGATCGGGCGGGTAGCCCATAAATCCGGCGCCCTGAAACACGCCCAGCAGACCGACCAGCAAAAACACTGTGACCCCGCCCAGCCAGCCTGCCTGGATACCAAGACGCATACCGCCCTGTTTCCGGCTCAGGCCGGGCAGCTGTGCCAGCCACAGCATCAGCCAGGCCGATGCCAGCACCGCCCCACTCTGAAACGCCCCGCCCGGTGCGCTGCTGCCGCGCCAGAGCAGATACACCGCCACCAGAACCATCAAAGGCAACAGCGCCTTGACCGCCGTTTTCAGCACCTGCCCCTGCAGTGGATAAACCGTTTGCCGACCTGGCACAAACAATTGCTTCTGCGCCATCCAGGCCCAGAGCAGCACCGCCAGCTCCAGCGCCGTATCCAGCGCCCGAAAATTGAGCAGCACCGCCGTCACCGGATGAGTCACGCCCGAATCCGACAAGTGCGCCTGTACCTGCGGCATCAGTGACACCGACGTGGTCTGTATGGCGGCGACACCTGAGACCAGCGCCAGACCCAGCGCCCCCCAAAGCCCCCACCAGAACCAGCCCAAACCGGTTGTTTTCGCGCCTGGTGCGCGTGTTGCAGACATCTCCGGCATCTGGCGCAAACTGGCCAACAGCAGCGCCCCCGCCAACCCCGCGCCGATCGCGGCTTCGGCCAGCGCCGCGTCCGGGGCCTGCAGACGGGTCCAGGCCAGAGCGACCAACATCCCCAACGCAATAAACACCACAATGGCCTCAAACAGATCCGTGGTCCGCACACAGTGCCAGGCCAGCGCCAGAATCAACAACGTCAGGATCGCATCCAGCATCACGGTTCTTCCTGCCTTTGCGAACACAGGCTCTGTCCGATCAAATGGCTCACCAGTGCGGCACTGACCAGCCCCAATGTCCAGACAATGATCAGTTTCAATCCGACGGCCAGCCCGGGCGCCTGCAACACCAGGCCAAACACCACCAGCCCCAGACCCAGCGTGTCCGCTTTGGTCAGCGCATGCAGCCGATTGATGCTCTGGTCAAAACGCAGCAACCCCAAAGTACCGGCCACAAAAAACCCCACGCCCAGAGCGATGACCCCGGCGCCGAGCCAGTCCAGTCCCACCATTACCCAGCTCATCGATCCAGCTCCTCCCAGTCAGGGCGCAAACGCACAAACGCCACCCCGGTGACCCCCGCCAACAGCGCCAGCACCAACGCCACATCGCGCAAAGCCGGTTGTTGATACGCCTGAGCCGCCAGCAACAATATCGCCACCCCGGCCGTGCCCAACAGCTGGACCGCCATCAACCGATCCGCAGGGCGCTGCCCCCAGACCAGCCGCACCAATCCCAGCACCATGCTCAACAGCAACACCAACATCATCCCCTGATAAAACCCACTCATCCGCGCTCTCCTGCCAACCGCTGCAAATGCCGTTCCAATCGTTGCAGGGCATGGGACACCGCCATTTCCCGGTCCAGCACATGCACCCGAATCCGGTTCTCTGCCACACCCACCGCCAGCGTGCCCGGCATCAGCCCGATCAGGCCGATCCACACATCTCTGGCCCAGGGCGTGCAAAGCTTCAGCTCATAATCCATCAGATAGGCGTCCGTGCGCGGAGGCATTTCAAACGCCCGAATCGCCACATCGACCCCGCCCTGAAACGCCTCCATCAGGTAAAAAATCACCAGGCCTGGTAAAAAACGCCATTGCAATTGACTGAGCACCGCCTGACGCTGCACCCAGATGGTCAGCAACAAGCCCAACGGCACCCCCCAGATCAGGCCCGAGGCCTCGCCTTCGGTGATCGCCCACCAGCCCAGGGTCAACAGCGCCCAGAGCATCGCGCCCCGCAACCAGTAAGCCCCTGATCGGCCGAACGAAGACGTTTTCAACTGTTTGCTACGCACTGGACAGGCTCCACAAATTCAAAAGACCCTTTCTTTTATACCCTGTTTTATACCAACTAAACCGCCCCCTCACAAGCTTGGGGTTCGCTTTGGGTTCGGTTTGGACTGGGTTTGGCTTTGCTTTGAAACCGGCTCTGACTCGCCCGGAATGACACCACAAAAAAATGCCAATGAAACCCGTCGATTTTTTCTATAGAATAAAGTCACGTAAGAGAAAAAGCGAAGCCAGCCATGATGCCAGCCAATACGCCCGACCTGTCGCGTCGAACCCTGATCAAAAACACTTTGTTGAAATCCGCTTTCGCCGGTTCGGCGCTGGCCGGATTCGGCATGACCGGCGGCTGCGAAAAACGGGCCGACAGCCGCTTCGGCATTCACACCTGGATCGGTTACGAAAGCCTGTTTCTGGCCGACCAGTCCGGGCGTCTGCCTCCCAATATCACCCTGTCAACCGGCCAAAATGCCAGCGACAGCATCAACGGCTTGCTTTCGGGCGAGCTGGACGGGGCAGCGCTGACCCTGGACGAAGTGTTGCAAGTCAAAAACCAGGGCATTCCGTTGCAAGTGGTGCTGGTCTTTAACATCTCCGCCGGGGCCGACAAGGTCATCGCCCGCCAGCCGGTCGCGTCTCTGAACGACATTGCCGGCCAGCGCATTGCTTACGAACACTCGGCTCTGGGCGAACTGATGCTGTCAAAACTACTGGATGCCGCGGATCTGCAACGTGACGACGTGACTCTGATTGCGTCTTCGCCCGATCGTCAGCTGGAACAATGGCAGGCCGATGCGGCCGACATTCTCATTACCTACGAACCCACTGCCTCGCGTTTGCAGGCGCAGGGAGGCCAGGTGATCTTCGACAGCCGTCAACTGCCTGAAACCATTCTGGACGTACTGGCCGTTCGCAGTGACCGGGTGGACCGTTTCGGAGACAATTTGCGGGATTTGATCCGGGCCCACTTTCAGGTACTGGATGCCTTGCAGACCAATCCGGGCGATACCCTGTATCAGATTGCGACCCGCCAGAACGTGGCCCTGACCAACGTGCGCGAAGCCCTGCGCGGGGTGATTCTGCCCAGCGTGACCGCCAATATCCGTCTGCTGAAAACGGGGGGCAAGGTGCAGACCGTCGCCGACGAACTGGTGGCACTGATGCGCTCACAGGCACTGTTCCAAAACGACGTGACCGCGTCCCTGACCGACAACTTGACCACATCCCAATATCTGCCCAAGGTGATCCGATGACAGGCATCGCTGGTCAAACGCGGCGTTTCCAATGCCGTCTGCAAGGCGTCATAGCGTTATTCGCTCTCTGGCTGCTGCTCTGGGCCAGCGTTGCCCAAAGCGACTCTCAGTCGCTCACACTGGGCGTGTATGCCGACATTCCCGAAGAGGAAGCGCTGGCCCAATGGCAGCCATTGGCCGATTACCTGGATGCACAGCTGCCCGACCACCGTATTCAGCTGCAGGCCTTGAACGAGCAGGGCGTTCACGAACGCATCTACACCAACCAAGTCGACCTGCTTTTGGTCAACCCGGTGCTGTACGAAATCGTTCGCGCCGAAAACACCCTGACCGGCGCCATTGCCACCGTGCAACGCCAGTACGACGGAATGGCCACGTCTTATCTGGGCGGGGTCATTTTTTCCCGTGCCGACAACACCAAAGCCGGTTTTATGCCCGAACTGGCCCCATTGACCGATCAGCGCATTGCCATTGCCGAACGGGAAAGCGCAGGCGGCTTTGTGATCCCGCTGCAGGAAGTCCTGCAAAAGACCGGTCTGAACCGCAACGCCCTGAGTTTTCAGACCCTGTCCCATCAGGATGCGGTGGTCGAACAGGTCATGGCCGGGCAGGCCGATCTGGGGTTCGTGCGCACCGGTATTCTGGAACGCTGGCTGGATCAGGGGCGTCTGCAACGCCAGGACCTGAAAATTCACACGCCCAGACGCCTTAACAGCTACCCGTTCCTGCTTTCCACCACCCTTTATCCGGAATGGCCGTTTCTGGCGCTTTCGCACATAGATGAGGCCACAATCAAGCAGATTTCGGTGGCACTTTTGCGGTTGCAGGCCGACCACCCTGCCAGTCAGGCCGCTGGCATCAACGGGTTTGTGCCCGCGCGCGACTACATCTCCACCGAAAACTTGCTGCGCGACCTGCGCCTGCCGCCCTACCAGCAGTTGCCCCCTTTCAGCTGGCATGTGTTCTGGCAGACCTACCGCACCGAAGCCCTGATCGGCCTGGCTCTGCTGGTGCTTTTTACGGCCCTGTTCGCCCTCAACCTGGGCATCAGTCACCGCCTGCATCGGCTGGGCAAAGACCATCGCATACAGAAAGAGCGGCTGCACGACATCATCCGCGCCACCAATGCTGGCACTTGGGAATGGGACCTGCTCACGGACGCATTTTCACTCAATGCACAATGGGCCGACAAAATGTGCCACGGCCAGCCGCTGCCAGGCCAGCATACACTCTGGCTGGACTGGGTACACCCGGAAGACCGGGAACGGGTCAAGGCCCATTTGCAGGCGCACCTCTCCGGTCAGCGCGAAGAATACGAATGCGAACTGCGCCTGAAAGATACCAATGGCGACTGGCGTTGGTTTCTGGATCGCGGTCGGGCCATTGAGCATCAGACCAACGGTGAAGTTCGGCGCATGGCGGGCGCATTGTCTGACATCACACCTTTGAAACGGCATGCCCAGTTGCTGGAACGCCAGAACCAGCGCGACAAACTGCTGCTGAACCTGCCAGCCATGCAGGCCCGCCTCAACGAGAACGCTTTTCTCCAGTACGCGCTTGATCAGATGGAACGTCTGACCGACAGCCGCATCGGCTTTGTGCACAAGGTGGACCCGGATCAGAAACGGATTGAGATGGTGGCTTGGTCACGCCAGACCGAAACTCTCTGTCACGCCGAAAACGAAACCCATTATGACGTGGATCAGGCCGGGGTCTGGGCCGACAGCATTCGCCTGAAAAAGCCCCTGATCAACAACGCCTTCCACCCTCCTACCCAACTCAGCCGCCTGCCCGCCGGGCATGTCACGCTCAAGCGCATCTTGACCGTGCCCGTTCTGGACAACGGTCAGGTGGTACTGTTGATTGGACTGGGCAACAAACACCAAGAGTACGCCAGCGAAGACAGCGACACCGTGGAACTGATCGGCAATCAGGTCTGGCGTCTGATGTTGCAGCAACGCAGCCAGCAGGCACTGCAGCGCCAGCAGGCCCAGTACGGCCGTCTGCTCAACGGCATCGGCCAGAACTTCTGTGCCCTGAGCCTCTCCCCCAAAACGCTGGCTTTTTCCTATCTGAGCGATTCGGTCGCCGACATCTTCGGGATTGGCAAAACCGATCTGCTGGATCGGCGCTGGGATCATGTGGTGTCCTGGGACCAGGCCGATCAGCGCAAAGCCGAACAGGCTCTGACCCGGCTGGTACAGGGCCTGGACAGCGAAAAAGCCCTGCAACTGAGCTTCACCACACCGGACGGCGACCACCGGACGCTGCGCATGTTGCTGCACCGGGTCGAGGCACATGACCGCACCCATTCACTGGACGGGCTGATTGAAAACATCACCTACCGCCTGAAGTCGGAAAACGACCTGAAGCAGGCGGCCAATGTGTTCCGCTATGCCCAGGAAGGCATTTTCATTACCGATACCGACGGAGTGATCCTGAATGTCAATCAGGCCTTTGAAAAAGTCACCGGCTACCGCCGTGACGAAGCCATTGGCCAGCGACCCAGTCTTTTGAAGTCCGGGCACCATGACCGGGCCTTTTATCAATCCATGTGGCAACAGTTGCTGGATCAGGGCTACTGGAGCGGCGAGGTCTGGAACCAACGCAAGAATGGCGAGATTTACCCGGAAAAACTGACCCTGAGCGCCATTCACAATCAGCAGGGCGAACCGGTGGAATTCATTGCCCTGTTTTCCGACATTACGGTGCAGAAAAAACAGCAGCAGCAGCTGGAATACATCGCCCATTTCGACAGCCTGACCGGGCTGCCCAATCGCTCGCTGCTGTCTGACCGGCTCAATCAGGCCATGGCTTTTGCCCGGCGCAATCACATGTCGCTGGCCGTGGCCTTTATTGACCTGGACGGTTTCAAGGCCATCAATGACCTTTACGGTCATCAAACCGGTGACCAACTGCTGGTGTCGATTGCCGACCGCTTCAAACTGACCCTGCGTGAAGAAGACACCATTGCCCGTCTGGGCGGCGATGAGTTTGTGGCGGTGATGCTCGACATCAAAGACAAAACCGAAATCTACCCTCTGATGGAACGGCTGCTGGCCAACGCCAATGCCGCGGTCACTCTGTCGGAGGTTGAGGTCAGAGTCTCGGCCAGTATCGGGGTCAGCTTTTACGACCCGCATTCCGAACTGGATGCCGACCAGCTGGTTCGACAGGCCGATCAGGCCATGTACCAGGCCAAAACCCAGGGCAAAAACCAGGTGTTTGTGTTTGACCATGCCAGTTCCAAAACCCTGGCACGGGATTCCGAACTGCTGGCACTGGAAGAGGCCCTGCAGAATGGCGATCTCTGCCTGCATTACCAGCCCAAGGTCAACTTGCGCACCGGGGAAATTCTGGGCTACGAAGCACTGATTCGCTGGCAGCATCCGGAAAAAGGCCTGTTGGGCCCCGGGCAATTTCTGACTCTACTTAAAGATTCTCCCCTGAGCTACCAGCTGGGACTCTGGGTGATTGAAACCGCTCTGACCCAACTGGATGCCTGGCAGAAAACCGGGCTTTACACAGCGGTCAGTGTCAACATCGAAGGCGACCAACTACTGGAACCCGATTTTGCCGAGCGCCTGGCCGAACTGCTGGCGGCGTACCCGGAGATCGACCCTTCGGCCCTGACGCTGGAAATTCTGGAAACTTCGGCGCTGGAAGACCTGTATCGCGTGGCCGAAGCCATGGGCACCTGTCAGCAGCTGGGGGTCAAATTTTCGATAGATGATTTCGGCACTGGCTATGCGTCGCTGACATACCTCAAGGCACTGCCCACGGACGAACTCAAAGTAGACAAGTCGTTTGTGCAGGATTTGCTGATTGACCCGCAGAGCTTGGCCATTCTGGAAAGCGTGGTCGGCATGGGAAGAGCCTTTGATCTGGACGTGATTGCCGAAGGCATGGAAAAAGATGAGGAAGCGGTCGTGCTGCTGAGCTTGGGGTATGAATGGGCACAGGGCTATCACATTGCCCGCCCCATGCCGGCCAGTGACGTGATCGACTGGAAGAATCATTGGATGCCCTCCCCGCACTGGCAAAGCATTCAGCCGCTGGAAAAAAATCAACTGGCACTGCTGACCGCGGCCACCGAACACCGAGGCTGGGTCAAACAACTGGAAGACCATCTATTGGAGCGAACGCCCACGCCACCGCCAATGGCGATCGATGCCTGCCAGTTCGGACACTGGCTGACGCATCATGGTTTTGAACATTTTCACAAAACCGAAATGTATCAGCTGCTGCAGCAGACCCACGGACAAGTGCACCAACTGGGGCAATCGTTGCTTGAACTCAAACAGGAAGGCGCCGACCGTGCCCGGATCGAGACCGGCCTGAACGAACTGCAATCACTCAAACAAACGCTTCTCAAACAACTTCAGGCCCTCTCCGACACCACGCCTTTGTACTTGCAGTAATCATGCGTTCAGGCAGTGCCTGTCCCCTTGAAATCGCACTTTTCGCCCCCATAAAACGGGCATTGCAAAATCCAGACACGGTGACTTATGGAATACAAAGATTATTACGACATTCTCGGGGTGGAACGCGGGGCCTCGGAAGCCGAGATCAAAAAAGCCTACCGCAAACTGGCGGGCAAATACCACCCGGACAAACCCACCGGGGACGAAACCAAATTCAAGGAAATCAGCGAAGCCTACGAGGTGCTCGGCGACAAGGAAAAACGCCGCATGTTCGATCAGCTGGGCCCCAACTACCACAACGGCCAGAACTTTACCCCGCCACCGGACTTTGAAGACATGTTTGGCGGTGGTTTCGGTGGCCAGGGCGGCTTTGGCGGTCAGGGCGGTGCCGATTTCAGCGACTTTTTCGAATCGCTGTTCGGTGGCGGCTTCGGCGGCCAGCACGGAGGCCAGCAACAGGGATTTGGCGGCGGTTTCCAACAAAAGGGTGAAGATCAATCGGTCAAGGTGCTGATTTCACTGGAAGAGGCGGCCAAGGGCGTGGAAAAATCGCTGACCCTGCAGGTCCCCACCGCCGGGCTACAGGGACAGGTCACTCAGGAACGCAAACAACTGAAGGTCAAGATTCCGGCCGGGGTCAAACAGGGATCACGCATCCGCCTCAAGGGCAAGGGCGCGCCCGGATTTGGCGGCGGACCCAATGGCGATCTGTATCTGGAAATCGATCTGCAGAGCCACCCGCTTTACAAAGTGGAAGATAAGGATGTGCAGTTGAATCTGCCTTTGACTCCGTGGGAAGCGGCGCTTGGCACCAAAGTGTCGGTCCCGACCCTGCATGGCAGCGTCAGCCTGAACATTCCCGCTAGCACCCAGTCCGGGGCCAAGCTGCGCCTCAAAGGCCGGGGACTGGGCAAGGGCACCAGCGCCGGGCACCAGTATGTGGTGGTGCAGATTCATACCCCGCCGGCCGACACGGACGAGGCCAAAGCCTTTTATGAAAAAATGGCCGACACCCTGCCCTACAATCCTCGCTCCCATTTTTAAGACCTGAAACCCACCAGGCCTGGTAAAAAAGACAGCCGCTGACGACAAACGCCACCCACCAGGCGTCAGTCGGCAAGCACCAGATTGTCACAATGAATCAGAAATTCGCCTTCGCTGTAGCCCAGTCGGCTCAGTATCTGGCTGGAGGGATGGCCGATGATTTTGGCCACTTCGTAATGCGAATAATTGATCAGACCGCGGGCCACTTCGCGGTTTTCCCGGTCCACGCATACCACCAGCTCACCGCGTTCAAAACGGCCCTCAAACGAGGACACGCCTACCGGCAAAAGGCTTCTGCCAGCCTGACGTAACGCTTCGACTGCGCCATCGTCCAGCACCAGCTGACCTTTGGCCTGAAGGTGGCCGGCCAGCCAGCGTTTGCGTGCGGTCATGGGGGCCAGATCGGGAATAAACAGGGTGCCCAGTTGCGCTTCGCCCTGATGCAAACGCGCCAACACCTCGGATTCACGGCCACTGGCAATCAGCGTGGCGGTGCCGGAGCGGGCCGCGCGCTTGGCGGCCATGACCTTGGTGTACATGCCTCCGCGTCCCAGTGCGCCCCCTTCGGGACTGGCCATGTCGGCCAGGTCGGGCTGGCTGACCGGCACATCATACAGCTGTCTTGCCTTGGGATTGATCCGCGGATTGCTGTCATAGAGCCCACTCTGGTCGGTCAGAATCACCAACAGATCAGCCCCGATCAGGTTCGCGGTCAGGGCGGCCAAGGTGTCGTTGTCGCCAAAACGGATTTCATCGGTCACCACCGTGTCGTTTTCGTTGATCACCGGCACCACGCCCTCCTGCAACAGCGTGTGCAAGGTGTCCGAAGCATTGAGGTAGCGTTGACGGTTGGACAGGTCGTCGTGGGTCATCAGAATCTGCGCAGTGTGAATGCCATGACGGGCAAACGCGGATTCATAGGCTTGAATCAGTCCCATCTGACCCACGGCGGCGGCGGCCTGAAGCTTGTTGATTTCGTGCGGTCGTCGCGGCCAGCCCAGACGCTGCACCCCTTCGGCCACCGAGCCGGAAGACACAATCACCAGTTCGATGCCTGCGCGGCGCAGGGCCGCCATCTGATCCACCCAGCCGGTCATGGCTTCGCGGTTCAGACCCTTGCCATCATCGGTGAGCAGGGCGCTGCCGATTTTCACCACCCAGCGCCGGGTCTGAGTCAGTTCACTGCGTTGCATCCGCTCGTTCCTCATGTTCTCGGCGGCGCTCGGCCAGCGTCTGTGCAATGTCTTCCATCAGGGATTGCGTGCCACTGCGGTTGGCCGCCGAAATGCAATAGACAGGTCCCTGCCAACCCAGGGCCTGCACCCATTCATCGACTTTGGCCCGGGCCTCGTCTTCGGGCAGCAGATCCGACTTGTTGAACACCAGCCAACGGGGCTTGTCGGCCAGGGCATCGCTGTACTGATGCAGTTCGTTTTCAATGGTGCGCACCGCCTCCAGCGGGTCGGAGTCATAGATTGGCGCCATGTCCACCACCTGCAACAGCAGGCCAGTGCGCGACAGATGCTTCAAAAACTGCATTCCCAATCCGGCCCCTTCGGAGGCCCCTTCGATCAGTCCCGGAATGTCGGCCATCACAAAACTGGTTTCCGCCGACAGCCGCACCACCCCCAGATTGGGATAAAGCGTGGTAAACGGGTAATCCGCCACCTTGGGACGCGCCGCCGACACCGCCGAAATCAGACTGGACTTGCCCGCATTGGGCAGCCCCAGCAACCCCACATCGGCCAGCACCGCCAGTTCCAGTTGCAGTTGACGCGCATCGCCCGCATCGCCCGGCGTACACTGACGGGGCGTGCGGTTGGTGCTGCTTTTGAAATGCACGTTGCCCAGACCGTGTTTGCCGCCTCGGGCCACCAGCATGGTCTGGCCCTCCTCGACCAGATCACCGATCTGCTCCTGGGTTTCCAGATCGCGTACCATCGTGCCCACCGGCACCGGGATGTACAGATCCTCACCGGCACGGCCGGTCTTTTGCTGACCCATGCCAGCCTGACCATTCTGGGCTTTGAAATCCTTGGTAAAACGGAAATCCACCAGGGTATTCAAATTGCGGTCGGCCTGCAGATAGACACTGCCGCCGTCACCGCCATCGCCCCCATTGGGCCCGCCAAACGGAATGTATTTTTCCCGGCGAAAACTGGCCACGCCATTTCCACCGCGACCGGCCTGAACCCGGATATGTGCTTCGTCAACAAATTGCATCTTCGACCTCTGACGCCAGGGGGCGTCGCTGTCCTGAAACCAAAAAAGCCCCGATTAACGGGGCTTTCACGCGTCTGACACTCTTACATCTGCGTCAAATCAAGCCGATTTGATGCTCACATACGTGCGCATGGGCTTGCCGCGAGTCACAAAGGCCACTTCGCCATCGGACTTGGCAAACAAGGTATCGTCTTTGCCGCGCCCAACGTTGTCGCCTGCGTGAAACTTGGTGCCACGCTGACGCACCAGAATGCTACCGGCGGAAACCTGCTGACCACCGAAGCGCTTCACGCCCAGGCGTTTGGCATTGGAATCGCGACCGTTTTTTGTACTACCTGCAGCTTTTTTATGAGCCATGGTGTTACTCTCCTGTTGATCTAGGCTGCTCCCTTTTGAAGAAGCAGCGCAGATGTTCTGTCTGTTTTTGCCAGTTCGTTCGATTGCTGGCGTCTTGCCTAACCAGGCGCGACGGCTGAGCCGACCGCGCATTCACCTTTCAATCAGGCGGTGATTTTGGAAATTTCAACTTCCGTAAAGTTCTGACGGTGGCCTTGCTTGAGACGTGAACGGTTCTTACGACGACGGAACTTGATGATGGTAACCTTGTCACCACGCCCGTTGCTCTTGACGGTGGCGGCCACTTTGGCGCCTTCCACCACGGGGGCACCGACTTTCACGTCTGCGCCTTCGCCGACCATCATGACCTGGTCGAATTCAACGGTTTCGCCTTCGTTTGCATTCAATGATTCAACACGTAAAACATCGCCTTCTTGCACACGATATTGCTTGCCACCGGTTTTGATAACTGCGTACATACTTGGAAACTCCCGGTCTTTTCAGTTATATAATTTAAGTTTCTTTCTGAGCCTCTGGCACAAACCAGCGGTTTTTTGCTACAGAAACAGCAAAAGCGGGATTATAGCGCCGTCAAAACACCAGGTCAAATTTATTCCCCAAATTTTAGCAAGCAAGCAATTGAAAAGCCACCGATTTCGTCGTCGTCATAAACCAGCAGAGACTGGTGCGGCTCTGCCATTGACCAGGCCTGGTCAAAAACGCACCGGGGTTTTTTGCCTCCGCCCTTTGTTTCTGCCCCGATTCATACTAAACTTAACGTCATTTTCTTGCAGAGCGCGGATTTTATGACGCTTGACGACATTCGAACCCTGATGGTCGACGACCTCAGAGCCACCGATGCGCTGATACTGGAACGACTGGCTTCGGACGTGGTACTGATCAACCAGATTGGCCATTACATCATCCACAGTGGCGGCAAACGGTTACGCCCTTTACTGCTGCTGCTTTCGGCCAAAGCCTGCGGCTATCAGGGCCAGCAGCATCACACTCTGGCGGCGGTGATTGAATTCATCCACACCTCCACTCTGCTGCACGACGATGTGGTGGACGAGTCCAGCGTCCGCCGCGGACGCGACACCGCCAACGAAGTCTGGGGCAATGCCGCCAGTGTGCTGGTCGGGGATTTTCTGTATTCGCGTTCGTTTGAAATGATGGTCGAACCCGGCGACATGCGGGTGATGGAAATTCTGTCGGAAGCCACCAATGTGATCGCCGAAGGCGAAGTGCTGCAACTGCTCAACTGCCATAATCCCGATGTGACCATGGCCACGTACATGGACGTGATCCACCGCAAAACCGCCAAACTGTTTGAAGCCGCCACCCGTCTGGGCGCGGTGCTGGGACAGCAACCGCAATGGGAAAGCCCGCTGGCCGATTACGGCCGCCATGTCGGAGCCGCCTTTCAGTTGATTGATGACGCGCTGGATTACACGGCTGACGCCGAAACCCTGGGCAAAAGCCTGGGCGACGATCTGGCCGAAGGCAAGCCGACGCTGCCGCTGATCTATCTGATGGAAAATGGTTCGCCGGAAGATGTGGCGCTGGTACGTAAGGCGATTGAACAAGGTGGTCTGGATCAGTTGACACAGATCACGCAGCGCATCCAGCAATCCGGCGCGCTGGAACACACCCGTCGAGAAGCGGAAAAACAGGCCGCGCTGGCTCAGGCGGCGCTCAAGGATCTGCCGGATAGCCCGGTCACACAAGCCCTGCACAGCCTCGCCGATCTGGCCGTCCAGCGCACCCACTGAACGCAGCAGCGTTAACGGGTCAGACGAGCGGCCGGAATTTTGTGCTTGCTGCCTTTGAAATGCTTGTGCAGCGTCTGCTGCAATTCCTCTTCCTTGCGATCTTCTTCGTCGCGGGCAATCGCCTCTTCCAGCTCCTTACGTTCCTGCTCGACAAATTTCTTGTAAAGCTCAAGGTTGTGGATTTTGGTTTTCTCCCAATCAATGCGACGCATCAACCAGTTAATGAAATAACGGATCACGTGGCATTCGTCGTAGCTGGCATACAAAACTTCCGGCTTGGGTCGATAGCCGTGCAGACGTTCCACCAATATCAACTGCAACTGCGAGTCCGGCCGGATGCGGAGAAAGCCCTGCCGACGGTCGTCCAGACTGATGCTGTAATACAGGCGCACCACTTTGTTGATGCTGAACATCGCCTTGGTCAGGATCGTGGATTCGGGCTTGCCATTGAGCCCGACCGTAAAGATAAAAATATTCTGACTCATGATGGCGCGCACAAACTGCTCCAGCCGATCAAACGGCACTGGCTGCCCCTGCTGTGCCTTGACTTCTACCTCACTGCGCAGCGCTTCGGCACGCGTCTCCATTTTCTTGAAGAAATAACGCAGGCTGGGAGTGACTTCCGTTTTATCCATAAATAGCTACCTCTATTCAAACATAACGGCGAAGCCACCGAAATATTAAGCACAAGCCGGCCTTTTTGCATGCATTCTTATGCAGATAGTCGTTTCTTCTGCACGCCAACCATCCCCAGAAAGAAAAAAACCTGCTAAAAAACAGGTTCTTGAGAGGCTTTCTACATTATTCGTTTTTGTAACCGTTAAAAGGGTACGTCATCGTCGTCAAAATCATTGGGCGAATAGGCCGGAGCCTGTTGCGCCGGTGCGCCCTGCGCGGGCTGGTTGAAGTCCGGCTGACTCTGAGCAGGCCGTTGTGGCTGAGCAGGCTGTGATGGCGCTGGTTGCCCCTGGCCGGGCTGGAAACCGCCCTGAGCGCCCATGCCTGCGGCCGCCCCGGCGTTCATACCAGGGTTTGGCGCGCCGCCGCCTTGCTGCCAAGCGGTGTCCTGTTGCCCCTGACGGTTGCCACCACCCAGCATTTGCATCACACCATTAAATGGGTCCAGCACAATTTCGGTGCTGTAGCGGTCCATACCCGTATTCTGATCCTGCCATTTTCGGGTCTGCAGCTTGCCTTCCAGATACACCTGCGAACCCTTGGTCAGATACTGGCCAGCGATTTCGGCCAGTTTGCCGAAAATCACCACCCGGTGCCATTCGGTCTTTTCCTGACGTTCGCCGGAGTTGCGATCATTCCATTGCTCACTGGTGGCCACGCTCAGGTTGGCAATCGGATTGCCATTGGCGCTGTATTTCACTTCTGGGTCGCGCCCCAGGGTTCCGACGATGATTGCTTTGTTGACACCACGCACGTTCTTTACTCCTTCGGTTCCATTGACAACGGGCTTGCACCCGGTTTTTGACCAGGCCTGGTCAGGCCCGTAGCCCTTTTTCCAGATAATCGATCAATCCGACTTCATCAATTTGCTTGCGGTCGATTTTGAAATACACTCGTTGGTCGTCCTGACTCACCACGGCTTCGTAGACGCCCTCATAAGAAAGCAACGTCTGGGTCAATTGCGCCTGCTCCGTTTCGGTCAGAGTCTGATCAAAATGCACGGAAGCGATGCTCAAGGGCTTGGGCTCGGCCATGGTCAAGGCCACCACGCCCCAAAGAGATCCCGCCAGGGCCGTAAACACAAACACGCCTTCGATGCCGTAGACGTCATAGCTTAAGCCCCCCAGCACGCCACCGATGGCCGCACCGAGAAACTGGCTGCTGGAATAGACGCCGCTGGCGGTGCCTTTTTTATCGGCTGGCGACAGCTTAACCACCAACGAAGGCAGGGTGGCTTCCAAAAGATTAAAAGCGGTAAAAAACACCAACAATAACACAAACAGTGACCAAAAACCGTCCGCCAGAAAAATAAACGCCAACTGCATCAGCACCAGCGTCCAGACCGCGCCCACAAACATGGATTTCATCCGCCCCTTGGATTCGGCCTGAATCACAAACGGCACCATCAGCACAAACGAGAGCAACATCACCGGCAGATACAACTCCCAGTGATGCATCGAGCCCAGCCCGGCTTCGTCCCGGATCAACAGTGGCACCACCACAAACATGGCGGTCAGAATCGCGTGCAACACAAACACACCCAGATCCAGGCGCAGCAATTCCGGGTGCTTGAGCACGTCCCGGAACTGGGCCGGATCGGCCTGGGTTTCACGCTGATAAGCGGGCTGGGTGATGGGCGGCACACTGTAGATCACCAGCGCAATGGCGGCCAGCCCCAGCAGCGCCGTGATCCAGAAAATGCCCCGCACGCCGAACCACTCACTGAGCAGAGGCCCGGCCACCAACGAAAGAGTAAACGACAGACCGATGGTAATGCCCACCACCGACATGGCCCGCAGGCGAAAGCGCTCTGAGACCAGATCGGCCACCGACGCCATCAACACCGCTGCGACCGCGCCCATGCCCTGAACCGCACGGCCCACGATCATCCATTCAATGGTCTCAGCCATCGCACAGATCACTGACCCCAGCATGAACACCAGCAAACCGATCACAATCAGAGGCTTGCGCCCAAACCGGTCGGAAAGCATGCCATAAGGAATCTGCAACGCCGCCTGGGTCAGGCCGTAAATGCCCATCGCAATCCCGATCATCAGCCCGGTGGCCTCGGCAAAGGCGTCTTCGGCAAACAGAGCAAACACCGGAAAGATCATGAACAACCCGAGCATGCGGGTGGAAAAAATGCCGGCAATCGACAGGGTGGCACGCTTTTCCAGCGCCGACATTTGTCGCGGAGCTTCGGGCACGGGTTGGGTCATACAGGTTTCCTGACGTTTGTGATTTTGGAAAATGCGTTATTATAACATCATTGCACGACCTGTCGCGGCGACAGGCCGGAAGCGCTTCCCAAAACTCAAATCAGGAGAAACCGGCATGCCAATGAAACGGATCGCTCGAACAGGTGTGGTTCTGAGCCTGTTATCGACCAGCTTGCTGTGGACCGTGTGGGCGGGTGCCAGCTCGGCCCAGCATGAACCCCATCGTGTCCACTTTGAAGCCAGTGTCACCGAAACCGTGATGCCTGACACCTTTGTTGTGACCCTGCGTGCCAACGAAGAAGGCAAGGACCCCACTCAAGTCAGCCGGGAAATCAACCGCCGGATGCAACGCGCGCTCAATCAGCTGCAGTCGTTTGATGCCATTCGTGTTCAGACCGAACGCTATCGGGTCAACCCGATCTACGACCGCCATCAATCCATCAGTCACTGGCGCGGCCAGCAAACCCTGCGCCTGACCACCAGCGACCCGGAACAACTGGGCAAGCTGTTGCCAAAACTGGAAGACAGCCTGCAATACCAGCATCAGACCTATCAGCTGTCTCCCGCCTTGCGACAGAAAACTCAGGCGCAATTACTGGCCAAGGCCACCGAACATTACCAGCAGAAAGCCAAAACGCTGGCCAAACTTCTGGGACAGGGGGCTTACCGGCTGATTGAAACCCACATTGCCCCGATACAGGATCCGTCGCCCCGTCCCATGCTTTCACGCACGACCAGCCAGAGCAGCGCCCCGGACAGCGCGCCCCCTGCCATCCAGGCTGACAAGGTGACACTGACCCAGACCCTTCGGGGCGTGCTGGCCTTGCAAGAGTAAGCCTCTGTCAGCGTTTTTTGACCAGCAGGTTTGTTATAATCGATGCTTTGATTCACTGCAGGTCACCCATGCTCGAAAACATCATTGTCCGTGGCGCACGAACACACAACCTGAAAAACATTGACGTCACGCTGCCCCGGGACAAGCTGATTGTCATGACCGGACTTTCCGGCTCCGGCAAGTCCTCGCTGGCGTTTGACACCATCTACGCCGAAGGGCAGCGCCGCTACGTTGAATCCTTATCGGCTTACGCCCGCCAATTCCTGTCGGTCATGGAAAAGCCCGACATCGATCACATTGAAGGGCTGTCGCCGGCGATTTCGATCGAGCAAAAATCGACCTCCCACAATCCGCGCTCGACCGTGGGCACGGTCACTGAAATCTACGATTACCTGCGCCTGCTCTATGCCCGGGCCGGCACCCCGCGCTGCCCCACACATGACTGTGATCTGGAAGCCCAGACCGTCAGCCAGATGGTTGACCACACTCTGACGCTGCCGGAAGGCAGCAAGTGCCTGCTGATCGCCCCGGTGGTTCGCGGCAAAAAAGGCAGCCACCAGAACCTGCTGGACGAGCTGCAGGCGCAAGGCTTTATCCGGGCCCGCATTGACGGCAAGCTGCAGGAACTGGGCGGCGGGATCGAGCTGGACAAAAACCGGGAGCACACCATCGATGTGGTGATTGACCGCTTCAAAATCCGTCCGGATTTGAAACAGCGTCTGGCCGAATCCTTTGAAACCGCCCTGCACCTGGCCGATGGATTGGCGCAGGTGGTGCCCATGTCGGACGAAGACGATTTTGAGCTGTTGTTTTCGGACCGTTTTTCCTGCCCGCATTGCGGCTACGCCGTCACCGAACTGGAGCCGCGCATTTTCTCCTTCAACAATCCGCGCGGAGCCTGTCCCACCTGTGACGGTCTGGGGATGAAACAGACGTTTGACCCCGAACGGGTGGTGATTCACCCGGAATTGAGCCTGGCCGGCGGCGCGATTCGCGGCTGGGATCGACGCCACAAATACTATTACGACCTGCTCAAAGCCGTGGCCGATTTTTATGAGTTTGACATGGAAACGCCCTGGGAATCACTGTCCCAGAAACAACAGGACCTGATTCTGTGGGGATCGGGGCGTAAAAAACTGCCGCTGCCCCATGGCCGCTACAGCGCCACCCGTCGCTTTGAAGGGGTGATCCCCAATATGGAACGGCGTTACCTGGAAACCGAAAGCAAAGCGGTTCGCGACGAGTTGGAACGCTATCGGGTCTCCCATATTTGCCAGGCCTGCCATGGCACGCGCCTGAACGAAGCCGCGCGCCATGTGTTCGTGGCGGAGCGCACCCTGCCTTCGCTGACCGAACTGCCGGTGGGCGAGCTGCACGACTTTTTTGAAACACTGGCGCTCGAAGGCAGCAAAGGCCAGATCGCGGAAAAAATCATCAAGGAAATCCACGAGCGCCTGTCGTTTCTGGTGAATGTCGGACTCAATTACCTGAATCTGAATCGCAGTGCCGACACCCTGTCCGGCGGCGAAGCCCAGCGCATCCGCCTGGCCAGTCAGATCGGCGCGGGCCTGGTGGGCGTCATGTACGTGCTGGACGAGCCTTCCATCGGCCTGCACCAACGCGACAACGACCGCTTGCTCAACACCCTGACCCGCCTGCGCGATCTGGGCAACACGGTGATCGTGGTCGAGCACGACGAGGATGCGATCCGTGCCGCCGATTATGTGCTGGACATCGGCCCCGGGGCCGGCCTGCATGGCGGCCAGATCATGGCCAGCGGCACGCCGGACGACATCATGCAGACCCCGGCCTCTCTGACCGGACAGTATCTTAGCGGGAAACGCCGCATTGCGATTCCTTCGGAACGCCTGGCACCGAAGGACGCATTCCTGGTGATCGAAGGTGCCTCGGGCAATAATCTGCAGGATGTCACACTCGAGTTGCCTGCCGGGCTTCTGACCTGCATCACCGGCGTGTCCGGCTCGGGCAAATCCACTCTGATCAACGAAACCCTTTACAAAATCACGGCCAATGCCCTGAACCGGGCGCAGTTACAGCCTGCCCCCTACCGAAAGGTGAAGGGACTGGAACATTTCGACAAGGTGGTCAACATCGACCAAAGCCCGATCGGGCGCACTCCCCGCTCCAACCCGGCGACCTACACCGGACTTTTTACCCCGATCCGTGAATTGCTGGCCGCCACCCCGGAGGCCCGAACCCGAGGCTATACGCCGGGGCGTTTCAGCTTTAACGTCAAAGGCGGCCGCTGTGAGGCCTGTCAGGGCGACGGCGTGCTCAAAGTCGAAATGCACTTTCTGCCGGACGTGTTTGTGACCTGCGACGTCTGCCACGGGGCGCGATACAATCGCGAGACCCTGCAGGTTCAGTACAAAGGCCACAATATCCGCGATATTCTGGAAATGACGGTGGAGGATGCGCGGGCCTTCTTTGACGCCATTCCGATGCTGGCACGCAAGCTGCAAACCCTGATGGACGTCGGGCTGGGTTACATCAAACTGGGCCAGAGCGCCACCACCCTGTCAGGGGGGGAAGCCCAGCGAGTGAAGCTGGCCCGAGAGCTGTCCAAGCGCGACACCGGAAGCACCCTCTATATTCTGGATGAACCCACCACCGGCCTGCATTTTCATGACATCGACCTGTTGCTGAAAGTGATCCGCCACCTGCGTGACCAGGGCAATACGGTGGTGGTGATCGAACACAATCTGGACGTGATCAAAACCGCAGACTGGCTGATCGACCTGGGGCCGGAAGGGGGTTCGGGCGGGGGGCACATCATCGCCACCGGGACACCGGAAAACGTGGCGCAAACGTCCGCATCCCACACCGGTAACTACCTCAAAACCCTGCTGGAAAAGCAAAAATGACCAGGCCTGGTCAAAAACAGACTTTGCGTCGCTGTGACTGGCGATTTCTGATTCTGGCCGGGCTTTTGTTTTCAGGACTGACAGGCACGGTTGTGGCCCAGACCGACCCCTTACTGCACTGGCAGGACAAAACTTATATCGAACGGTCGTTTTACAAAATTGCGCTCAACAATGAATATGAGAGCGGCCAACAGCCACTGCGACGCTGGGAAGAGCCCATTCGCTATCACCTTCTGTTTGAAGACCTGCCGAACAATGCGATGGTGCAGACACTGGTCAAAACCCATTTTGACCATCTGGCCGCGATCACGGGCGTGACGATCCGCCCGGTGGAAACCCAGCGCCAGGCCAACTTTCTGGTGGTGCTGACCCGGGACCGCCACTATCAGAAATCGATCCAAACCCATACCCGAGCACGAGAGCCGGGGTTGCATACCGACAGCCACTGCATGGCCAGCATTCAGGTCAGAGGAGATGGGCGCTTGAGTCAGGCACAGGTCGTGATCCCACTGGACCATGCCATGCAAAGAGGGGTACTGCCAGCCTGCGTGGTCGAAGAAACGACCCAGGCCATGGGACTGCCCAATGACGCCGACGATGTGACCCCAAGCATTGCCAACGATGCCAGTCGGCTGGACCTGCTCACGGGACTGGACTATGTGTTTTTGAAACTGCTGTATCATCCGCAATTGCAGGCCGGGATGAGCCAGGCCGCATTGCAGCAACGCCTCCCGGCCATTCTTGACGAATTCGAACAGCAAGGCCTGATTGAGAACGCGGCGCAGGCCGTGAACCGCAAAGGACTGTACCGTCTGCTTTATTGACCTTCGGTCAACGACTGAACGACGTAGCCCGCCAGCATCAGCCCAAAAATACCAGGCATATAGCTGGCCGTGCCATTGACCACACGCCCTCTGGCCCCTTCAATCGTTTCCATCGGCCCTGGCGGCTTGGGGACTTCTTCCGAAAACACCACTGGAACCCCTTTTTTGATCCCGCGTTTGCGCAAACGCTGCCGGATCTGACGGGCCAGACCACAGGAATGGGTCTGAAAAAGATCGGCAATCCGTATCGCACCGGGATCAACCCGACGGCCTGCCCCCATACTGGAAGCAATCGCAACCGGATGCCTCACCGCTGCTTCAATCAAAGCCACCTTGCAGTTGAGACTATCAATGGCGTCCACCACGTAATTGGGGGAGACCTCATTCAGCAAATCGCTCATGGCATCGGCTTCCAGAAAACGGGATTGCGTGACCACCTCACAGTCAGGATTGATGGCCTGAATCCGCTCGGCCATAACCTCGGTTTTCGGTCGTCCCAGGGTATTGGTCAAAGCCACCAACTGACGATTGAGGTTGGACGCGGACACCCGATCATGGTCAATCAATGTGATTCGACCCACGCCCGCCCGTGCAATGGCTTCGGCGGCGAAACCACCGACACCACCGACCCCGGCGATCAGCACATGAGAATCTCTCAATGTTTCCAATGCTTCGGGGGAAAACACCAGCGCACTGCGTTCGAACAACCCTTTCACGGTTTCATTCATAATGATTTGCCTGTTTGAATATTTCACAACTGTTGCGCCAGACCTGCGCTTCAACCGATTCTCTGGAACGGGACAATGCACGGGAAACCGTTTCCAGCAATTCTGTCAGCTGAGACAGCTGTTGCCGGCAGGCCGGGTCTGCCTCATTTGGCTGTGCGTCCGTTTCCAGCACTATGTGATCGACGCCAACGGCTTTCACCGTATCATGGTATCGACGCGCATTCTGGTTGAGGAAAATGGGACCTACCCCAATCAGAAACCCTTCATCAACAAACTGTTTGGCCATTTCCGGGCCACCAGAAAAGCCGTGCATGACGCCACGAACCGAGGTGTACGCTTCGGATTTGAAAAGGCGCAGCATTTCATTCCAGGCCTTGAAACAATGCAGAGAAACAGGCAGATCAAACTGGACCGCCAGTTTTAACTGGGCTTCAAACCACGCCTGTTGCACGCCGAGGTCGGTCTTGTCCGCACGGGCCTTATCCAGTCCTATTTCACCCAGCGCTGTAATTTTTTGTTTCTCAACGAGCTGAGACAGCTTTTGCATGGCATCGTCAAGAGTGTCATTGGACTGATCGATAAACCAGGGGTGAATGCCAATCGCTGATCGGATTCCAGGGAATCCCTTGGCCATTGCCAATGTCTGAGCGCTGTCTGCCAACGTGGTGCTGACGGCCAAAAAACAATCGATTTCAGAATCTGACGTAGGTGTCTGAGCTGGGTGCGTGTTCGAGTCGAAGCACCAGGTGAGGTGGGCGTGGGTATCAAATAACACAGGATAAAAATGAAAAAGCCAGCTTGCGCTGGCTTTGAATTATGCTTCTTCCTGACTGTCGTCGTCAGCGATCGGACGATCCACCAACTCAACAAAAGCCATTGGCGCATTGTCGCCAGGTCGGAAGCCGCATTTCAGAATGCGAACATACCCACCCGGACGCGACTCATAGCGCGGACCCAATTCAGAAAAAAGTTTGCCCACGGCAGCCTTGTCGCGCAAGCGAGAAAAGGCCAGACGTCGGTTATGCACCGAGTCTTCTTTTGCCAGGGTAATCAGTGGTTCCGCAACACCACGAAGTTCCTTGGCCTTGGCGACCGTTGTCTTGATCATCTCATGTTCAAACAGAGATGCCGACATGTTTCGGAACATCGCTTTACGATGGGAACTGTTTCGGTTTAATTTACGACCACTTTTACGATGACGCATGGTTTATCCTTTAATTACGCTGTCTCTCTGCTCACCAGGCTGGAAGGCGGCCAATTTTCAAGCTTGGTGCCCAGTCCGAGCCCGCGTTGAGCCAACACATCCTTGATTTCCTGCAGAGATTTTTTACCGAGATTCGGTGTCTTCAACAGGCTTGATTCGGCTCGTTGAACCAGATCTCCGATGTAATAGATCTGCTCGGCTTTCAAACAGTTGGCGGAACGAACGGTCAATTCCAGATCATCAACAGGTTGCAGGAAGATCGGATCAAATTCACTCTCTTCCTCTTCATGAACCACAATTTCCTTGTGCTTCAAATCCACAAACGCAACCAATTGATAATGCAGAACCGTCGCTGCCTGCTTGATGGCTTCCTCCGGTCCCAGTGTGCCGTCGGTCACAACATTCAGAATCAACTTATCCAAATCTGTTCGCTGTTCGACACGGGCACTTTGCACTTCATAGCTTACGGTTTTCACCGGGCTGTAACTGGCGTCCAGTTTCAGCACACCAATGCTTGAGGAATCGTTGTCGATATCCTGAACCGCTGCTTGATAGCCAATGCCTTTCTGAACTTTCAATGTCATGTTCAGCTCGGCTTCGTCGCTCAAATGCGCGATGACCAGATCCGGGTTCATGATTTCGGTGTCATGGTTAAGCTGAATGTCTGCAGCGGTGACAACAGCCGGTCCTTTTTTGGACAGGCTGAGCTCCGCGGAATCAGATTCATTGAGCTTGATCGCCACCTCTTTGAGGTTCAGCATGATCTCCATGACATCTTCACGAACCCCTTCAATGCTTGAGTATTCGTGCAAGACACCATCAATCTGGGCTTCAACAATGGCCGCACCTGGCATGGAAGACAAAAGAATTCTTCTTAATGCATTCCCCAGAGTGTGACCGAATCCACGCTCCAATGGTTCAAGCGTTACACGGCTATGAAACTCACTGACTGTTTTAATGTCTACTAAACGTGGCGTTAGTAGCTGCTCTAACATCTCTTGCATTAGAAGTTTTCTCCGTGTCAAAGGGGTTTTACTTAGAGTAAAGCTCTACAATCAGGTGTTCAGCAATATCCGCTGAAAGATCAGAACGATCTGGCACCGATTTGAAAACACCTTCGAACTTGGAGGGATCAACTTCTACCCAGTTTACCTGACCACCTTGAGAAGCCAATTCCATTGCAGCCGCGATACGGTTCTGATTGCGTGACTTTTCACGAATGCTGATCACGTCGCCGGCATTAACTTCGTATGAAGGAATGTTGACCGACTGACCGTTAATCATCACCGACTTGTGTGAAACCAATTGTCTGGCTTCCGCTCTGGTGGAAGCAAACCCCATGCGATAAACAACGTTATCAAGGCGGCTTTCCAGCAATTGCAACAGAATCACACCGGTTGAGCCTTTACGACGATCGGCTTCTTTGTAGTAAGAACGGAATTTCTTTTCCATCACACCATACATGCGACGGACTTTCTGCTTCTCACGAAGCTGAAGTCCGTACTCAGTGACACGCTTACGGCCTGCACCATGCTGACCGGGCAACTGATCGATCTTACACTTTGATTCGATGCTGCGAACACCGCTTTTCAAGAAAAGATCTGTGCCCTCACGACGTGACAGTTTACATTTTGGACCAATATATCTAGCCATCTTTTACCTCTGAATTTATACGCGACGTTTTTTTGGCGGACGGCAGCCGTTGTGAGGAATGGGGGTCACATCCGCAATGGATGTGATTTTAAAGCCCACACTATTCAAGCCACGAACAGCCGAATCACGGCCTGGGCCGGGGCCTTTCACCATCACATCCATGTTTTTAACGCCATAATCGGTCGCCATCTGCCCAGCACGTTCCGCCGCTACCTGAGCTGCAAACGGGGTGCTTTTTCGTGAACCACGAAAACCGCTGCCGCCAGAAGTAGCCCAACACAATGCATTACCCTGACGATCTGTGATCGTGATAATGGTGTTGTTAAAGGTTGCGTGAACATGGGCAACGGCGTCAGTTACGACCTGTTTCGTCTTCTTTTTAACTCGTGAATTTGCTTTTGCCATATGTCATCTCTAAATTTGTGCTTATCGCTTGATCGGTTTCTTAGGACCCTTGCGAGTACGCGCATTGTTCTTGGTGCGCTGACCTCTCAAAGGTAAGCTACGACGATGGCGGATACCGCGATAGCAGCCCATGTCCATCAGACGTTTAATGTTCATGGTCACTTCTCGGCGCAAGTCGCCTTCAATTCTGTAACTCGTGACTTCTGAACGAATGGCTTCGAGTTGTTCTTCTGTCAGTTCTCGAACTTTGGTAGTGGGTTCAATTTTGACGGCCTCACAGATTTTCTGCGAAGTTGTCTGCCCGACACCGTAGATCGATCTCAATCCAATAACGATGTGTTTGTTTACTGGAATGTTTACGCCGGCAATACGTGCCATGTTGCGCTCCTTAACTATCCATCTACCGAAAAACGAGCGATTATACTCATTTCAGGAATTAATTACCAGTAGTAACTTAAATTTGCATGAAATTTATGTTACCGCCCTTTCAAATTTGCTTTTTTCATCATGCTTTCGTATTGACCCGATTGCAAATGGGCCTGGATATTGGTCATAAAATCCATTACCACGATCACAATAATCAACAACGATGTTCCGCCAAAGTAAAACGGAACGTTCCAATAAAGGATCAAAAATTCCGGCAGCAGACAAACAAGCGTAATGTAAATCGCACCGGCCAACGTCAGTCGGCTCATAATCGTATCGATCTTACGCGCCGTTTGCGGCCCCGGTCTAACGCCTGGCATAAACGCACCAGACTTACGCAGATTATCCGCTGTTTCATGGGGATTGAAGACAATCGCCGTATAAAAGAAACAGAAAAAGATAATCGCCATTGCATAAAAGGCAATGTAAAGTGGCTGACCGGGGGACATGGTTGTTGCGATGTCCTTGAGCCAACCCATGTTCTCTGCCGTACCGAACCATCCGCCCAGCGTGGCCGGGAACAGAATGATACTGGAAGCAAAGATGGGGGGAATCACACCCGCCATATTGAGTTTCAAAGGCAGGTGACCTTCCTGACCACCGTACATTTTACGGCCACGCATTCTTTGGGCATAGTGAATCGGAATCCGACGTTGGCCACGCTCGACAAAGACAACAAAAGCGATGACGGCAAACACCAGCGCCAATAGCACAAACGCCGTAATCGCATGCAGTGCCCCCGTACTCACTTGTTCAAACGTGCCACCCAATGCGGCGGGCAAACCGGCAACAATCCCTGCAAAAATGATCAGAGAAATGCCATTACCAATGCCACGCTCGGTAATCTGCTCACCCAGCCACATCAAAAAGATGGTGCCACTGACCAGTGTGGTGACCGCAATCACCTTGAACAAAAAGCCTGGGCTGACCACCACAGACATACCGTTCACGTTCTGCGATTCCAGAGCGATGGAAACCCCAATCGCCTGAAACGTCGCCAGAACAACGGTGCCGTAACGTGTGTACTGAGTGATTTTGCGCCGTCCGGACTCACCTTCTTTCTTTAGCTGCTCAAGCTTGGGTGATACCACCGTCAGCAACTGCATGATGATGGCTGCTGAAATGTAGGGCATGATCCCAAGTGCCAGTATCGACAAACGTTCAAGCGCCCCACCGGAAAACATGTTGAACATGTCAAGGATCGTTCCTTGCTGCTGTTCGAACATGGCGGCCAGCGCAACCGGGTCAATCAAAGGAACCGGAATATGCGTCCCCAGTCGATAGACGATCAGAGCGCCGAGTACAAAAAAGATTTTATGACTTAGGCCGCTGCCAGCGGCGGTGTCCGGAGCCTGACTCATAATTACGCTTCTACTGATCCACCAGCGGCTTCAATCGCAGCTTTTGCCCCAGCAGTGGCTTTCAAACCTGCTACTTTGACCGCTTTATTGATCTCGCCGCTGTTAATGATTTTGACGGTTTTGATATTGTGGTTCACAACATTTGCCGCCTTGAGAGCTGTCAGATCAACCACATCCGCTTCGACTTTGGACAAAGTGTCCAGACGAATTTCTGTGGTTGTCAACGCCATTTTGGACGTAAAACCAACTTTGGGCAAACGACGCTGCAAAGGCATCTGGCCACCTTCAAAACCAACCTGCGGCTTACCACCACTACGTGATTTCTGACCTTTGTGACCACGCCCGGCCATTTTTCCATTGCCCGAACCTTGACCACGACCTTTACGTTTCGCGTCTTTTTTTTCACCTTCGGCCGGTGAGAGAGTATTTAAAAACATTATTACGCTTCCTCAACTTTCAGCAAATAGGAAACTTTATTGATCATGCCGCGATTTTCCGGCGTGTCAACAACGGTTACCGAGTGATTCATTTTTCGTAACCCCAGACCTGAAACACAAGCCTTATGCGAAGGAAGGCGACCAATTATGCTTTTGACCAGAGTTACTTTCACTGATTTTTTTTCCGACATATTATTCACCTAAAATTTCTTCAACCGACTTGCCGCGTTTGGCAGCAATCGACTCTGGGCTTCGCATTCCGGTCAGAGCATTGACTGTGGAACGAACCACGTTGACCGGGCGGGTTGTGCCGACACATTTCGCCAGAACATCTTTTACGCCAGCCGCTTCAAGCACCGCACGCATCGCACCACCGGCGATGATTCCGGTACCATCTGATGCTGGCAGCAACACGATGTTCGCCGCCCCTTGTTTAAAGTTGATCGGATACTGCAGCGTGCCATTGTTGAGGTGCACCGGCTTCATATTGATGCGGGCTTTTTCCATGGACTTTTTGATTGCCACGGGCACTTCATTGGCTTTGCCGCTGCCATAACCGACTTTGCCTTCGCCATCCCCAACGACTGACAGGGCAGAAAAGCCAAAGACTCGGCCACCTTTGACAACCTTTGCGACACGACGAACAGAGACCAGTTTTTCTACCAGCCCTTCTTGACCATCCTGTAATTCTCTTGAAGACATTGTGATCCCTTCTTCTTAAAACTTAAGACCGTTTTCCCGTGCGGCATCTGCCAGCTCGAGAACGCGACCGTGATATTTGAAGCCAGAGCGATCAAAGGCAACTTTTTCAACGCCTGCAGCCTTGGCTTTTTCCGCAATGGTTTTACCCACGACTTTTGCCGCATCTTTGTTGCCGGTCGCGGCCACTTGTTTCTTGATGTCAGCCTGTACGGTAGAGCAGGAAGCCAGGATTTTCGAACCGTCCTGATCAATCAACTGCGCATAGATATGCTTGGGAGTGCGATGCACACAAAGACGCACCGCTCCTTGGCTGGCCAACTTTGCCCGAAGCTTTTTCGCTCTACGCAGTCGGGTTGTTTTCTTTTCCATCATCTGTCCCAACCTTTATTTCTTCTTAGCTTCTTTTCGCAGGATGTACTCGTCCACATATTTGATGCCTTTGCCTTTATAAGGTTCAGGCGGACGGTAACTGCGAATTTCGGAAGCAACCTGACCGACGGCTTGTTTGTCGGCACCCTTTACAACAATTTCGGTATTGCTGGGTGTCTCGACGGTAATGCCAGCCGGCAATTGATGCGCCACCGGGTGTGAAAACCCTAGCGTCAGATTCAGAACACTGCCCTGTGCCTGTGCGCGATAACCCACACCAACCAGCTGCAGTTTCTTTTCAAATCCTTCAGTGACACCTAGCACCATATTATTGATGTTTGCACGGGCAGTACCGGCTTGAGCCCAGGCTTTTTTGCTGTCATCGTTTGGATAAACACTGATGACGCCTGAGTCTTCCTTGACCGTGACAATCTTGTTGAACAGATTCGTCAGGTTGCCCTTGCTGCCTTTGACGGAAATCGAATTTCCATCAATAGACACTTCCACACCCGAAGGAATGGTGATAGGAGATTTAGCGATTCTAGACATACGATTCTCCTATGCGACGTAACACATGATTTCACCGCCAATACCAGCTTGACGTGCTTCACGGTCGGACATAATTCCCTTGGATGTGGACACTACGGCCACACCAAGCCCACCGATCACTTTCGGCAATTCATTTTTGTTTTTGTAAACACGCAAACCAGGACGACTCACACGCTTCAACATTTCAATCACCGGTTTGCCTTCAAAATACTTCAGGTCAACCGTCAATTGTGCGAGGCCGTTATCATCACTGATATCGTAGGCATTTACGTAACCTTCATTAGCCAATACTTGCGCCACTGCCTTTTTCACTTTGGAAGATGGCATCGATACTTTCGCGTGTCCAGCAAGCTGGCCATTGCGAATACGGGTTAGCATATCAGCTATTGGATCAGACATACTCATAAATATTTATCCTTACCAACTTGCTTTTCTTAGTCCAGGAACGTCACCTTCCATTGCGAGTTTTCGCAACATGTTACGTGACAAACCAAATTTTCTGTAAACGCCATGCGGACGACCTGTCAGACGGCAGCGGTTTCGCTGACGAACAGGGGATGCATTACGTGGCAGCTTTGCAAGCTTGTCCATCGCATCCATTCTTTCCTCATAACTCAAAGACATATCTACCGATGCCTTCTTGAGCTCCGCACGCTTCGTGGCATATTGCTCCACCATTTTGGCGCGTTTCTTTTCTCTTTCTATCATTGATCGTTTTGCCATAAGAAACCTCTACTGTTTTTTGAATGGGAAATTAAAGGCTTCCAAAAGCGCAAGGGCTTCATCATTGTTTTCCGCCGTTGTGGCAAAACTGATGTCCATGCCACGGATCTTATCGACCTGCTCAAACTCAATTTCCGGAAAAATGATTTGCTCTTTAACACCCAAATTGTAGTTGCCACGTCCATCGAATGCGGTGCGCTTCACGCCCTGAAAATCCCGAACACGCGGCAAGGCTATATTGATCAATCTGTCCAGGAATTCGTACATTTTTGCGCCACGCAAGGTCACCTTGCAGCCCAATGGATACCCATCACGGACTTTAAAGCTGGCAACCGATTTGCGAGCAATGGTTTTTAGAGGTTTTTGACCTGTGATGGTTTCCATATCGGAAATCGCGTTTTCAAGCACTTTCTTATCACCGATCGCCTCACCGACACCCATGTTAACGGTAATTTTTGTCAACTTGGGTGCTTGCATGACAGATTTGTAGCCAAATTTTTCAACCAGGCTGGGAACAATCTGCTCTTGATATAATTTTTGTAGTCGTGCCATATTTCAACCTGCTTATTGGTCTACCGCGTTGCCATTGGATTTGAAGAAACGAACTTTGTTCCCTTCTTCAGACCGAAAGCCCACGCGATCCGCTTTTTTGGTTTCTGGATTGTACAAAGCGACATTTGAAGCATGAATCGGCATTTCTTTTGAAACAATGCCACCTTGCTCCCCTGTCATAGGGTTCGGCTTTACATGCTTTTTCGCCAGATTGATACCATCCACTAGTAATTTATCGTCCTGCATGACTTGAGAAACCGCACCACGCTTTCCCTTGTCTTTCCCAGCAATCACGATAACCTCATCACCTTTTCTTAGACGATTCATTATTCGTTCCTTATATAACTTCTGGGGCCAGTGAAACAATCTTCATAAACTTATCGTTTCGCAACTCACGGGTCACTGGTCCAAAAATACGTGTTCCAATTGGCTCATCTTTCGTATTAAGTATCACCGCAGCATTGCCATCAAACTTAATCTTTGAACCATCCGGCCGTCTGACACCTTGCGCGGTTCTGACGACGACGGCATTGTACACATCGCCCTTTTTCACTTTTCCGCGCGGCGCAGCTTCTTTGACCGCCACCTTGATGACATCACCAACACCGGCATACCGGCGCTTGGACCCGCCGAGCACTTTGATGCACTGGACTTTTCTAGCACCACTGTTATCGGCGACATCCAGAACTGTTTGCATTTGAATCATGATGGAACTCCATCCAAATTAAATAACACGAAAACCGCCAAAACAGCCAGTCCCAAATTTGGCTTAGCTGTTAAGGCGGTAATTATTTCGACTATTATATCAGCAATTACTTGCGATGCAAGTAATTACAACTTAGCCTTTTCATCAACAGAAACGAGCGTCCAGGATTTGTTCTTGGAAATTGGCGCGCATTCTGAAATCGTTACCTGGTCACCAACACCGCAAGTGTTATCGGCATCATGTGCCATGATTTTGGTCGACTTTCTAACGAATTTTTTATACTTCGGGTGCTTGATGAATCGATCGGTCTTGACGACGATTGATTGCTGCATGCCATTGCTGACAACCACACCTTGAAGTGTACGAGGTTTCTTTTCTGTAGCAGCCATCCTACTTACTCACTTTCTCACGAATGATGGTTTTAACACGTGCAACATTGCGACGTACCTTTTTTAACTCTGCTGTATTGGAGAGTTGGCCGGTTGCATGCTGCATTCTCAGGTTGAATTGTTCTTTTGCCAGCTCATTCAACTGACCGCGTAACGCTTCAACGGACTTTTCTCTTAACTCAGACGTCATTTACATCACCGTTCTAGTTACGAATTGTGTTTTAAAAGGCAGTTTGGCAGCGGCCAAATCAAAGGCTTCACGTGCGACCTTCTCATCAACGCCCTGCATTTCATACAAGACGCGACCAGGCTGAACCTGAGCGACCCAGTATTCAACACTCCCTTTCCCTTTACCCATACGGACTTCCAACGGTTTGTTGGTAATAGGCTTATCCGGAAAAACGCGAATCCAAATTTTGGCGCCACGCTTTACCTTACGGGTCATAACGCGTCGAGCGGCTTCAATCTGACGCGAAGTCATACGTCCACGCTCCATAGCCTTGAGGCCGTATTCGCCAAAACTGATTTTGTTTCCAACATTGGCCAGACCGCGGTTACGTCCTTTTTGCACCTTTCTGAATTTGGTTCTTTTAGGCATCAACATAACTAAATATTCCTTTTATTTACGGCCCTTCTTACCTTTGCCTTTATTGTCAGAATCGACCATGGAGATTTTTTCAAGTTTCTCACCATTGAAGATCCAGACCTTTACCCCAATGATCCCATAGGTCGTATGGGCTTCAAATGCAGCGTAATCGATGTCTGCACGCAGGGTATGCAAAGGCACACGGCCTTCTCGATACCATTCGGCCCGGGCGATTTCAGCACCGTTCAGACGCCCTGAGACATGCACTTTGATGCCCTGAGCGCCCAAACGCATGGCGTTGCCCACAGCGCGTTTCATTGCACGACGGAATTGAATCCGTTTTTCCAGCTGCTGGGCAATGCCCTCTGCAACCAGGCGACTGTCAAGCTCAGGCTTTTTGATTTCTTCAATATTAATATTGACTGGCAGACCCGTCTTGGCGACCAGAAGTTGCTTCAACTTTTCGATGTCTTCACCTTTTTTGCCGATGACGACACCCGGTCTTGCCGTGTGGATGCTGATGCGAATCCCGTTCGCAACGCGCTCAATATTAATCTTGGAAACAGAGGCATGCTTGAGCTTTTTTCTCAACATGTCACGAATTTCGACATCACTGACCAGAAAATCTGAATAGGTCTTGCTGTCTGCATACCAACGGGCATTCCAATCTTTGGTAATGCCCAGTCGGATGCCAACGGGTTGAACTTTTTGTCCCATGCTTAAATCTCCTTACTTTTCGCCAACGGCAACTGTAATATGACTGATTCGCTTAAGAATGCGATTTCCACGTCCTTTCGCACGTGCCCGCATGCGCTTCATAATCGGCCCTTCGTTGACGTAAGCCTGGGTCACTTTCAACTCGTCAATATCCGCCCCTTCATTGTTCTCAGCATTTGCAATCGCAGAGTTGAGAACTTTTCCAATCAAGTCGGCAGCCTTTTTATCACTGAATGTCAACATATTGACCGCAGTTTCGACATCTTTCCCACGGATCATATCAGCCACCAATCTCGCTTTTTGAGGAGAAATTCGGGCAAAACGATGTGTTGCGCTAACTTGCATGACCTTTCTCCTTATTTCGATTTTTTGTCGGCAGCATGACCGCGGTAAGTACGGGTCATTGAAAATTCACCCAGCTTATGTCCGACCATGTTCTCGGAGATATAAACAGGAATGTGCTCTTTCCCATTATGAACCGCGATGGTCAAGCCAATCATGTCCGGCAGGATCATGGAACGACGAGACCAGGTCTTAATGGGACGTTTATTACCAGATTCTTGTGCCTCAATCACCTTTTTCGCAAGGTGATGATCTACAAAAGGTCCTTTTTTAACTGAACGTGGCATGGTGTCCTTCCTTATTTGTTTCGACGGCGTACGATCATATTCTCCGTACGCTTGTTACTACGGGTCTTCTTGCCTTTGGTTGGTACACCCCATGGCGTCACAGGGTTTCGGCCACCAGAAGTACGACCTTCACCACCACCATGTGGGTGGTCCACCGGGTTCATGGCAACACCACGAACCGTTGGACGAACACCCTTCCATCGTTTGGCACCGGCCTTGCCCAGTTTTTTCAGTGAGTGTTCTGAATTGCCCACTTCACCAATCGTAGCCCGACAATCTGCCAGAATTTTGCGCATCTCACCGGATCGCATTTTAATCAGAATGTAAGAACCATCCCGACCGGCAATCTGAGCAGATGCCCCTGCTGAGCGGGCAATCTGTGCACCTTTACCTGGGCGCATCTCCACAGCGTGGATGATTGCACCCACTGGAATGTTGCGCAAAGGCAGAGCATTACCGGCACGAATCGGCACATGCAGACCGGAAACCAGTTCATCGCCCACCTTGACGTTGCGTGGCGCCAGAATATAACGACGCTCACCGTCTGCATATTTCAGCAAGGCAATGTGCGCTGTACGGTTCGGATCGTATTCAAGGCGCTCAACCACGGCTGAAACACCGTCCTTGTTACGCTTGAAATCAACCTTACGATAATGCTGTTTGTGACCACCACCTTTGTGACGCACAGTAATACGGCCGCTTGAGTTGCGTCCGCCTTTTTTGGATTTCTTTTCAAGAAGTGGAGCATGAGGCTTACCTTTATGGAGGTCAGGCTCAACCACACTTACCACAAAACGACGTCCTGGTGAAGTTGGTTTGGATTTTTTAATAATCGCCATCGTTATCCCCTTTATTCTGCCCCTGCGAAGTCAATTTCTTGACCCGGCGCCAGACGCACAACCGCTTTTTTTGTACCGTTTCGCTTACCAGCACGTCCTCGGAAAAACTTGGTTTTTCCTTTGATGTTGATCATATTGACCGACTGAACTTTCACTTCAAAAAGTTGTTCAATGGCTTTTTTGACTTCTGGCTTTGTCGCGTCAGGCGTGACTTTAAAAATATACTGGTCCGAAGCGTCAGCCATATTGGCTGATTTTTCTGATACATGAGGAGCCAGCAACACTTTCATCAATCGTTCGTTTGTCATCCCAATCTCTCCTCAAGCTGTTTCAGGGCGCCTTGAGTCAGCACCACAGATCGATACCCAACCAAGCTGACTGGATCAATGGATGCGACATCGCTCACTGCGGCTTCATACAGATTACGTGACGACAAAAACAGATATTCGTCAAAACTTTCGGTCACGACCAATGCATCCTGAAGATTCAGCGTCGATAATTTGGCTTTAAATTCTTTGGTCTTGGGGGCAGAGACCTTAAAGTCATCTACCACAACCAATCGCTCGGTACGCGCCAGTTCAGAGAGAATGGAACGCATGGCACCCCGGTACATTTTCTTGTTCAATTTCTGTGAAAAGTCTCGATTATGCCCTGGGAACGCACGGCCACCACCGACCCATAACGGGCCACGCGTGGTGCCGGCACGAGCTCGACCTGAGCCCTTCTGAGCCCATGGTTTTGCGCCACCACCGCTTACAGCGGAACGGTTCTTCTGCGCTTTCGTACCCGAGCGTGCACCGGCCATATAAGCATTCACAACCTGATGCACCAATGATTCATTGAACGGGATCCCGAAGACGGCTTCGGAAACATCCAGTGAACCTGATGACTTGCCAGTTTGGAGTTCAATTAATTCTAAATTCATCATGCTCACCTTACTTAATTGCCTTACGAACAATAACAGTGCTGCCTTTTGCTCCTGGCAACGCGCCTCTGATCAAAAGCAGTGACTTGTCAGAATCCACCTTTACCAGCTCAAGATTCTGCGTTGTCTGACGGACATTACCCATCTGACCAGCCATTTTCTTACCTTTGAAGACACGGCCAGGCGTTTGGTTTTGACCAATCGAGCCAGGCGCGCGGTGAGCAAGTGAGTTACCGTGCGTTGCGTCCTGCATATTGAAGTTGTGACGTTTGACACCACCAGCAAAGCCCTTGCCTTTCGTGGTGCCGGTGACATCAACCATTTTGGCCTCTGCCAACTGATCTACCGAGACTTCAGCGCCGACTTCAAGACCTTGAAGATCGGAATCAGACACCATACGGAATTCCCAAAGACCAAGGCCAGCTTCTACACCTGCTTTGGCAAAGTGACCAGCCATTGGCTTGTTCACACGACCAGCATGTTTTTGACCCATTGTCACCTGAACAGCATCGTAACCATCAACGTCAGACGTTTTGATCTGAGTGACGCGATTGTTGTCCACTTTTACAACGGTGACCGGAATAGAAACCCCATTTTCATCAAAAACACGAGTCATGCCTTCTTTGGTTCCTACTACACCAATACTCATTTTGTTACCTCATTATTATGTAACTATTAACTATTTCGATTGATAGTTAACTTGAAACAGCTCAATGACTTATCTGAGCTCTAACTGCACATCCACACCCGCAGCCAAGTCCAGCTTCATCAATGCATCAACGGTTTTATCCGTTGGATCAACGATGTCCAGAAGGCGCTTATGGGTACGCAGCTCGTATTGATCTCGCGCATCTTTATTGACGTGCGGAGAAATCAATACAGTAAAACGCTCTTTACGGGTCGGCATTGGAATCGGCCCTCTTACTTGAGCACCAGTTCGCTTTGCAGTTTCCGTAATTTCACGAGCAGACTGATCAATCAAACGATGATCAAATGCCTTCAAGCGAATACGTATATTTTGGGTCGCCATAATCTTTTTCTCATATTTCAAAAAAAGAAAAGCAGTGGCCAAGAATTACCACTGCTCATTGAGGTTGCGGATTCTAGCAATTTAGATACTAGAAATCAAGCATTTATCATCGAGCTTTCATCACTCGATGATTTTCGCGACCACACCGGCACCAACGGTACGTCCACCTTCGCGAATCGCGAAGCGCAGACCTTCGTCCATGGCAATCGGCGCAATCAGTTCAACCGTCATCTGCACGTTGTCGCCTGGCATGACCATTTCGGTTCCAGATGGCAGCTCACAGGCACCGGTCACGTCCGTGGTACGGAAGTAGAACTGTGGGCGATAGCCCTGGAAGAATGGGGTGTGACGCCCACCTTCGTCTTTGGACAGTACATAGACTTCGGCTTCGAACTTGGTGTGCGGGTTGATGGTGCCTGGCTTGGCCAGTACCTGACCACGCTCGATGTCTTCGCGCTTGGTACCACGCAACAAGATACCGACGTTGTCACCGGCTTCACCCTGGTCCAGCAGTTTGCGGAACATTTCCACGCCTGTGACGGTGGTTTTCTGGGTGTCACGGATACCAACGATTTCGATTTCTTCACCGGTTTTGACCACACCGGATTCAATTCGACCGGTGGCAACGGTACCACGACCCTGAATGGAGAAGATGTCTTCGATCGGCATCAGGAAGTCTTTGTCGGTGTCACGCTCAGGTGTCGGAATGTATTCATCCAGTGCGTCGACCAGACGGCCGATGGATGGTTCACCGATTTCTGAGGTGTCGCCTTCGATGGCTTTCAGAGCGGAGCCCATGATGACTGGTGTGTCGTCACCGGGGAAGTCGTACTCGTCAAGCAGTTCGCGCACTTCCATTTCGACCAGTTCCAGCAATTCTTCGTCGTCAACCATGTCGGCTTTGTTCAGGTAGACCACGATGTAGGGAACGCCTACCTGACGTGACAGCAGGATGTGCTCACGCGTCTGAGGCATTGGGCCGTCGGCTGCGGAACAGACCAGGATGGCGCCGTCCATCTGGGCGGCACCTGTGATCATGTTCTTAACGTAGTCGGCGTGGCCCGGGCAGTCAACGTGGGCGTAGTGACGCGACTCGGACTCGTATTCCACGTGAGCGGTTGAGATGGTAATACCACGCTCACGCTCTTCCGGTGCGTTATCAATACCGGCATAGTCCTTGGCTTCGCCACCGAACTTCTTGCCCTGTACAATTGTCAGTGCCGCTGTAAGAGTTGTCTTACCATGGTCAACGTGACCAATCGTACCAACGTTTACGTGCGGCTTATTACGTTCAAACTTTTCCTTTGCCATAATAAGTTTCCTTCCTTAAAGTTATTACTCACCTTTCTGAGATTTATTGATAATCTCTTCCTGGACGTTATTTGGGGCGTCTGCATACTTGTCAAAGAACATGGTATAGGCTGCGCGACCTTGAGACAGAGAGCGAAGCTGTGTGGCATAACCAAACATTTCGGCCAATGGCACTTCCGCCTTCAGTTTTTTGCCGGTCGGAATGTCTTCCATGCTCTGCACCAGACCACGACGACGGTTCAAATCCCCCATCACATCGCCCATATACTCTTCGGGCGTGGTCACCTCTACAGCCATCATCGGCTCCAGGATCACCGGACTGGCTTCTCTGACCCCGCTCTTGATCCCCATGGTGGCCGCAACCTTAAAGGCTGTTTCATTGGAATCCACATCATGATAGGACCCATCAAACAAGGTCACTTTCACATCCACCATTGGATAGCCGGCAATCACACCATTCTCAAGCTGCTCTTTACAGCCTTTTTCGACGGCCGGAATGTATTCTTTCGGAACCACACCGCCAACGATCTTGTTCACGAACTCAAAACCTTCACCCGGCTCTTGAGGCTCGATCTTCAGAACCACGTGACCGTATTGACCACGACCACCTGACTGACGAACGAACTTGCCTTCGGCCTCAACGCCTTTCTTGATGGTTTCGCGATAGGAAACCTGCGGAGCACCGACATTGGCTTCAACGTTGAACTCACGCTTCATCCGATCCACCAATACATCCAGGTGCAACTCACCCATGCCGGACATGATTGTCTGGCCGGTTTCTTCATCGGTTCTAACCTGGAATGACGGATCTTCCTGAGCCAATTTTTGCAGTGCAATCCCCATTTTTTCCTGATCGGACTTGGTTTTTGGCTCCACCGCAATCGAAATAACGGGATCCGGAAACTCCATCCGTTCAAGAATGATCTTCTCTTTCGGATCGCACAAGGTATCACCCGTTGTTGTGTCTTTCAGACCGACCGCACATGCGATATCACCGGTGCGAACTTCCTTGATCTCTTCTCGGGAGTTGGAGTGCATCTGCAGAATACGACCGACGCGCTCACGCTTGTCCTTGACCGTATTGTGAACCGGGCTACCCGCTTCCAGCATACCGGAATAAACGCGGAAAAAGGTCAGTGTACCGACGTATGGGTCGGTCATAACCTTGAACGCCAGCGCAGCGAAAGGCGATTTATCGGATGGCTCACGCGTACTCGGAGTGCCATCTTCAAGCTCACCTTCAATCGCCGGAACATCCATTGGAGAAGGCATGTAATCAATCACAGCATCCAACAATGCCTGGACGCCTTTGTTCTTGAAAGCCGAACCACAGAACATGGGGACGATTTCAACGTCCACGCAACGCTTGCGAATACCGGATTTGATATCCTCTTCAGACAAATCACCTTCTTCCAGATATTTGTCCATCAACTCTTCTGAAGATTCCGCTGCCGCTTCAAGCATGGCTTCGCGATATTCATCGGCCTTGTCTTTCAGATCATCAGGGATCTCTTCGTAATCGAATTCGACCCCCATGTTTTCTTCTTTCCAATAGATGGCTTTCATTTTGACAAGGTCAACAACGCCACGGAATTCGTCTTCCGCACCAATTGGAATCTGCATCGGCACCGGGAATGCGCCCAAACGCTCCCGAACCTGATCAACCACGTTATAGAAGTTGGCGCCGGCACGGTCCATCTTGTTGACAAACCCCATACGAGGGACACCATACTTATCGGCCTGACGCCACACGGTCTCTGACTGGGGCTCAACACCGCCAACGGAACAGAAACACGTTACTGCGCCATCCAGAACACGCAATGAACGCTCCACTTCAATCGTGAAGTCAACGTGACCGGGGGTATCAATGATATTCACACGATGCTCAGGATACTGTTGTGCCATCCCTTGCCAGAAGGTTGTGGTCGCAGCCGAGGTAATGGTAATGCCTCGCTCCTGCTCCTGCTCCATCCAATCCATAACGGCGCCGCCATCATGAACTTCGCCAATTTTGTGTGAAATGCCGGTGTAAAACAGAATGCGTTCTGTTGTTGTAGTTTTACCGGCATCAATGTGTGCCATGATGCCGATATTACGATATCTCTCTAGGGGAGTACGACGTGCCACTTTTATAAACCTTTTTGTTGAATGAAAAAAACAAAGGCCCGATTAAGGGCCTTGATCGGATTACCAACGGAAATGCGAGAAAGCCTTGTTGGCTTCGGCCATCCTGTGGGTATCTTCTTTTTTCTTGATCGCTGCGCCTCGATTTTCAAGCGCATCAGAAAGCTCACCGGCAAGACGGAGCATCATGCCTTTTTCACTGCGCTTTCGGGCCGCTTCGACCATCCAACGCATGGCCAGGGCCGTTTTTCGTTCAGCACGAACTTCAACCGGCACCTGATAAGTGGCACCACCGACACGGCGAGACTTAACCTCAACCATTGGACCGATGTTTTCCAACGCCTCTTCAAGAAGCTTGGCATGCTCACCGCCTTTCTTACGATCAACCACAACATCCAGCGCGCCGTAGACAATCTTCTCGGCCACGGATTTCTTACCGCTGACCATAATCATATTGACAAATTTTGTCAGGGTCTTGTTACCAAACTTTGGATCAGGCAACACTTGTCTTTTAGGTATTTCTCTTCTTCTCGCCATTCTTACTCTTCCGGTATAAATTTACACAATGATTGCAAAACGTATGTTTAAGCCGTTATTCCATTAAAAGGAATTAACCCTTAGGACGCTTCGCACCGTACTTAGAACGACCTTGTTTACGTCCATCCACGCCTGCGCAATCCAGAGAACCGCGAACCGTATGATAACGCACACCAGGTAAGTCTTTTACACGACCCCCGCGAATAAGAATCACGGAGTGCTCTTGCAGGTTGTGCCCCTCACCGCCAATGTATGAAGAAACTTCATAACCATTGGTCAAGCGGACACGTGCAACTTTACGTAGGGCAGAGTTTGGCTTTTTCGGGGTTGTTGTATAAACGCGCGTACAAACACCACGTCTCTGAGGACAGGCTTCAAGCGCCGGTACATTGGACTTCTTTGGCTTGTCTTTACGCGGCTTACGCACCAACTGGTTAATAGTAGCCATTAATCTTTACTCCATCATAAAAACTGATTGTTTTACCAATATTTGAGGCGATCTGCCCCTATTAAATAAGGTTGTGGGATTTTAGTGACCCCACAGCCTCGTGTCAAGCATAAGTTTTTGAATTATCGAAGACAATCCAATCACTCAGTGGCATCGCCTTCCGGGTTTTCCGCTTCCGAGACCGAAGCGTCTGCCTCAGCCATTTCAGATGCAGAGGCTTCCATCTCAGCATTTTCTTCCGCAGCCGCCATGAACGCGGCCAACTCTTCTTGCGTTTTTTCCTGAGCGGTTTTCCGCGCCTGATGATAGGCAAAACCGGTACCGGCTGGAATCAAACGACCAACGATCACGTTCTCTTTCAAGCCAACCAGCTTGTCTTCCTTGCCACTGACAGCGGCCTCGGTCAGAACGCGGGTGGTTTCCTGGAAAGACGCGGCCGAGATAAAGGATTCGGTCGCCAATGACGCTTTGGTGATCCCCAGCAGCACACGAACATAAGTAGCCTCAACCTTGCCTTCTTCGCGGAGACGCTCATTCTCTTCAAGCACCCGGGCATATTCCGCCTGTTCCCCACGAATAAAGCTTGAATCCCCTGGGGATTTGATTTCGACCTTGCGCAACATCTGACGCACCACCGTTTCGATGTGCTTGTCGTTGATGCGCACACCTTGGAGACGGTACACATCCTGCACTTCGTCCACGATGTACTCGGTCAACTTTTCCACTCCCAGCAGGCGCAGAATATCGTGTGGATTGGCGTTGCCGTCCACGACAACGTCCCCTTTCTCCACGCGCTCACCTTCGAACACATCCACCGATCGCCATTTCGGAATCAGGGTTTCATGTTGCTCGCCGGTGTCCTGAGTCACCACCAGTCGTTGCTTGCCCTTGGTTTCCTTGCCAAAACCGATGACACCGCTGACCTCAGCCATAATTGCGGGTTCTTTGGGCATACGCGCTTCGAACAGATCGGCCACACGTGGCAGACCACCGGTAATATCCTTGGTTTTGGACGACTCCTGTGGAATCCTTGCCAGAATGTCACCGGCGCCAACGGGATCACTTTCATTCACCACGATCACGGAATTTTCCGGCAGGTAATACATGGCCGGCGTCTGGGTTCCGGGGAAGCAGACACCTTTGCCGTCAGCACTGACCAGCTCAATGTATGGACGCAGGTCTTTTGACGCGCTGGTGCGCTCTTTGGCTCCTTTGACCACATAAGTGGTCAAGCCGGTCAATTCATCGGTATGCTCTTCAACGGTCCCGTCAAAGTTACCAAACTGAATCACCCCCTCGGCTTCGGTGATCACTGGATGTGTGTGCGCGTCCCAAGTGGCCAGTACGGCACCGGAAGTCAGCTCGACACCGTCTTCCACGTTCAGAGCCGCCCCATAAGGAATCTTATAGCGCTCTTTCTCGCGTCCCATTTTGTCCAGAATCGAGATTTCGCCGGAACGGGCGGTAACCAGAAGCTGGCCTTCCGAGTTTTTAATGGTTTTCAGGTTATCAAACTTGACCTTGCCTTCGTGCTTGACTTCAACCTGGCTTTGCGCGGTTGAGGCTGACGCGGTCCCACCAATGTGGAAGGTCCGCATGGTCAACTGTGTACCAGGTTCACCGATTGACTGTGCTGCCATCACACCAACGGCTTCGCCGATATTGACCTCATGACCTCGAGCCAAGTCGCGGCCATAACACTTGCGGCAAATACCGAAGCGGGTTTCACAGGTAATCGAAGAACGTACCTGAACCATGTCCACACCGGAGGCATCGATTTCACTGACCAGACGCTCATCCAGCATCGTGCCTTTTTCGACAACCAGCTTGCCTTCATGGTCGATCACGTCCTCGGCCACGACACGACCAAGGATTCGCTCCTGCAGCTCCTCGACCACTTCACCGCCTTCGACATGCGCTGTCATGCGGATGCTGCGATCGGTGCCACAGTCATCTTCGGTGACCACCACATCCTGAGCCACATCCACCAGACGACGGGTCAGATAACCTGAGTTGGCGGTCTTCAGTGCGGTATCGGCCAGACCTTTACGCGCACCGTGCGTCGAAATAAAGTACTGCAAGACGTTCAGGCCTTCTCGGAAGTTGGCCGTAATCGGGGTTTCGATGATGGAACCATCCGGCTTGGCCATCAGGCCACGCATACCACCCAGCTGACGCATCTGCGCCACCGAGCCACGCGCGCCGGAATCGGCCATCATGTACACCGAGTTAAACGAGGTCTGACGGACTTCGTTGCCTTCAGCATCGATCACGGTTTCATATTCCAGGTCGTCCATCATGGACTGGGTGACCAGTTCATTGGTATGCGACCAAATATCAACGACCTTGTTGTAACGCTCGCCTTCGGTCACCAGCCCCTGAGCAAATTGCTTCTGAATTTCCGTCACCTGCCCGTGCGCACGTTCAATGATTTCTTCTTTGTTGTCCGGCACCAGCATATCGCCTGAACAGAAAGACAGACCCGCCAGGGTAGACCATTTGAAACCGGCGTACATCAACTGATCGGCAAAAATCACGGTCTCTTTCGGCCCCAGAATCCGATAACACGCATTCAGAGCGTTGGAAATGTTCTTTTTGGTCAGATTGGTGTTGATCAGATCAAAACTCAACCCTTCCGGCAGAATCCGCAGCAGCATGGCACGGCCCGCTGTGGTATCAACCATGTCACGAACCACCGACTCCACACCTGTATCGTCTTTCACTGTCTGTTCCAGCTTCAGTTTGACCCGGGTGTGGGGATGCACAACCTTGGCTTCCAGCGCCCGTTCCACTTCCATCCAGTTGGTGAACGCCTTGCCTTCCCCCTTGGCGTTAATCGCCTCGCGGGTAATGTAATACAAGCCAAGCACCACATCCTGCGACGGCACAATGATCGGATCACCGTTGGCTGGTGACAGCAGATTGTTGGTCGACATCATCAAGGTACGAGCTTCCAGCTGCGCTTCCAGCGACAACGGTACGTGAACCGCCATCTGATCCCCATCAAAGTCGGCGTTGAAAGCGGAACAGACCAATGGGTGCAGGTTGATGGCTTTGCCTTCGATCAAAACCGGTTCAAAAGCCTGGATCCCCAGACGGTGCAGGGTGGGGGCACGGTTCAACAATACCGGGTGTTCGCGAATAACCTCGTCCAACACATCCCAAACCTCGGGCAGACTCTGCTCAACCATCTTCTTGGCGGCTTTGATGGTTGACGCCATACCACGCTTCTGCAGCTTGCTGAAGATGAATGGCTTGAACAGTTCCAACGCCATTTTCTTGGGCAGACCACACTGGTGCAGACGCAGAGAAGGCCCGACCACGATCACAGAACGACCGGAGTAATCGACACGCTTGCCCAGCAGGTTCTGACGGAAACGCCCCTGCTTGCCTTTGATCATATCGGCCAGTGATTTCAACTGCCGCTTATTGGTGCCGGTGACAGCACGGCCACGACGACCGTTGTCCAGCAGGGAGTCCACCGACTCCTGCAACATGCGCTTTTCGTTGCGCACGATGATGTCCGGTGCCATCAGATCCAACAGACGCTTCAAACGGTTATTTCGGTTGATCACCCGACGATACAGATCGTTCAGATCCGAGGTCGCAAAGCGACCGCCATCCAGCGGCACCAACGGACGCAATTCCGGTGGCAACACCGGCAGAACGTCCAGAATCATCCATTCCGGCTTGTTGCCTGACTGCAAAAACGAGTCAATCAGTTTCAGGCGTTTGGAGATTTTCTTTTGCTTGGTTTCGGAATTGGTCGCATCCATCTGTTCACGCAAGCTGGCCGCTTCCGCATCCAGATCAATGGACTGCAACATCTTCTTGATGGCTTCGGCACCCATTTGTGCTTCAAACTCGTCGCCATATTCGTCCAACGCATCCAGATACTCTTCTTCACTGAGCAGCTGCCATGGTTCAAGCGGCGTCAGACCCGGATCCACCACCATAAACGCTTCGAAATACAGAACCGCTTCGATTTCCTTCAGCGTCATGTCCAGAATCAGACCGATCCGCGACGGCAGGGATTTCAAGAACCAGATATGGGCGACCGACGTGGCCAGATCAATGTGCCCCATGCGCTCGCGACGCACTTTGGACTGCGTGACTTCCACCCCGCATTTTTCACAGATGACGCCGCGATGCTTCAGACGCTTGTATTTGCCGCAAAGACACTCGAAATCGCGAATCGGGCCAAAAATCTTGGCACAGAAAAGCCCGTCGCGCTCCGGTTTGAAAGTGCGATAGTTGATGGTTTCCGGCTTTTTCACCTCGCCATAGGACCAGGAACGAATCTTCTCAGGTGAAGCAAGCGTGACTTTGATCGTATCGAAATCGTTCGACACATTCTGTTTTTTCAAAAATCCTAATAAATCTTTCATTATTCTTGCTCCAACTCAATATCAATCCCCAAGGCACGAATCTCTTTGCGCAGAACGCTGAAGGACTCCGGAATTCCGGGCTCCATATATTCGTTGCCATCGACAATATTTTTGTACATGCGCGTCCGCCCGGCGAGGTCGTCGGATTTCACCGTCAGCATCTCCTGAAGGGTAAAGGCCGCACCATAAGCTTCCAGTGCCCACACTTCCATTTCACCGAAGCGCTGGCCGCCAAACTGGGCTTTCCCGCCCAATGGCTGCTGTGTGACTAGGCTGTAAGGCCCGGTGGAACGCGCGTGCATCTTGTCATCGACCAGATGGTTCAGCTTGAGGTAATACATGTAACCAACGGTCACAGGACGGTCGAATGCATCGCCGCTAATGCCGTCATACAAGGTCATCTGCCCGGACTCGGGCAAATCCGCCAGTCGTAGCAGGGATTTGATCTGATCTTCCGAAGCCCCATCAAACACGGGCGATGCCATTGGCACCCCGTTTCTGAGGTTTCCGGCCAGCTCCATGACTTCGTCGTCCGTGAGCTGGTCAAAATCCACTTTCTGACCCTGTGACTCGTTGTAGACCTGGTGCAGGAAGCCACGCAGGGTTTTGAGATCCTCCTGCTGCTTGAGCATGGCATCGATCTTCTCGCCCAGACCGGCGGCAGCCAGCCCCAAATGCGTTTCCAGAATCTGACCGACGTTCATCCGCGAAGGCACCCCAAGCGGGTTCAGGCAGATGTCCACGGGACGCCCGGTTTCGTCAAACGGCATGTCTTCCACCGGACAAATCCGTGAGATGACACCTTTGTTACCGTGACGGCCAGCCATTTTATCGCCTGGCTGAATGCGACGCTTGACCGCCACATAAACCTTGACCATTTTGGAAACACCTGGCTGCAGATCGTCTCCCTGAGTCAGTTTCTTTTTCTTGACGTCAAACGCTTCGTTCAGCTCTTCTTTCTTATCCGTCAGCTGCTTTTCAAACGTTTCCAGTTGCGCGGCCAAAGCCTCATCCTTCACATTGGCCTTCAACCATTGATCGCGATCGGTCTTTTTTAACCAGGCCTGGTTGATTTTGGTGCCATCCACCAGTTCCTGGCCGTTGAGCAACTGCTCAACCCGGGCGTGAATGTCTTCGAACAGAATGCGGTATTGCTCATCGATGTCCTTGCGGACCGCCTGCAACTCGTCTTCCTGGATCGACAGGGCACGGGCATCTTTTTTCACGCCTTCACGGGTGAAGACCTGAACATCGATCACCGTGCCTTCCACGCCTTTGCCCACGCGCAAAGAGGTGTCTTTCACGTCCGACGCTTTTTCACCGAAAATGGCTCGCAGGAGCTTTTCTTCAGGCGTCAGCTGAGTTTCCCCTTTTGGCGTTACTTTCCCAACCAGAATGTCGCCCTGCTTGACTTCGGCACCGACATACACAATCCCCGACTCGTCCAGACGTGACAATGCCGATTCACCAACATTGGGGATATCAGAAGTGACTTCTTCCGGCCCCAGTTTGGTATCACGCGCCAGACAAGTCAGTTCTTCGATGTGAATACTGGTGTAGCGGTCATCGCGCGCCACTTTTTCGGAGACCAGAATCGAATCCTCGAAGTTGTAACCATTCCACGGCATAAAGGCGATGCGCATATTCTGACCAATGGCCAGTTCGCCCAGATCGGTGGAGGGCCCGTCGGCCAGTACGTCACCACGGACCACCACGTCACCGGATTTGACAATCGGCTTCTGGTTGATACAGGTGTTCTGGTTGGAGCGCTGATATTTCACAAGATTGTAAATATCCACACCGGTTTCGCCTTCGGCAATCTCGTCATTATTGGCGCGCACCACAATACGGGCCGCATCGGAAGAAATGATCTCTCCACCACGCTTGGCGACCACCGTCACCCCGGAATCAATCGCCACCGTTTTTTCGATGCCAGTCCCTACCAGCGGCTTGTCGGCACGCAGTGTCGGCACAGCCTGACGCTGCATGTTCGAGCCCATAAGGGCACGGTTGGCATCGTCGTGCTCCAGAAACGGAATCAAGGCCGCAGCCACCGAAACGATCTGCTTCGGCGACACATCCATGTAATTGATTTCATTGGATGGCGACAGGGTAAATTCGTTCTGGTGACGACAGGAAATCATCTCATCCACGAACTTGCCTGATTTGTCGACCTTGGCGCTCGCCTGAGCGATCACAAACTGTGATTCATCAATGGCCGAGACGTATTCGACCTCTTCGGTTACCTTGCCATTGACCACCTTGCGGTAAGGGGTCTCCAAAAAACCGTATTCATTGGTTTTGGCGTAAATCGCCAAGGTATTGATCAGACCGATGTTCGGCCCTTCCGGCGTTTCGATCGGGCAAACACGGCCATAGTGAGTCGGGTGAACGTCCCGGACTTCAAACCCGGCACGTTCGCGGGTCAGACCGCCCGGCCCAAGCGCCGAAACACGGCGCTTGTGCGTGACTTCGGACAACGGATTCACCTGATCCATAAACTGAGACAGCTGACTGGAGCCAAAAAACTCCTTGATCGCAGCCGAAACCGGCTTGGCGTTGATCAGATCCTGCGGCAACAGATTGTCGGTTTCAGCCTGGTTCAAACGTTCTTTTACAGCACGCTCAACTCGAACCAGCCCCACACGGAAAGCGTTCTCGGCCATCTCACCCACGGCACGGATACGACGGTTACCCAACGTATCAATGTCATCCAGTGAGCTCAGACCATTACGGATATTGATCAGCTCTCTGACCACTTCCATAACGTCGTCGTTTTCCAGCACCAGAGAGCCATCGTTTTTCTTGCGCCCCAGTCGACGGTTCAGCTTCATGCGACCGACGGAGGACAGGTCGTAACGCGCTTCATCAAAGAACAGGCTCTGGAACAGCGCTTCGGAGGACTCCTGTGTTGGCGGCTCGCCCGGTCGCATCATGCGATAGATTTCGATTTGCGCATCGGTCGGCGAAGCCGTGGTATCCAGATTCAGTGTGTCCGAAATATAGGAACCGTTTTCCAGGTCGTCCACAAAGAGACAACGGAAAGAAAAGTCCTTGATTCCCTTGATTGTTTCCAGCAATTCCGGCTGAATCATTTCGTTGGCACGAGCCACCAGCTCCCCGGTTTCCTCGTTCATGATACCGGAAGACAAAATCCTCCCAACCATAAAGTCGTCCGGCACTTCTACCTGATCAACACCGGCCTCACGGATTTTCTTGACGTCACGTGCGGTGATCTTCTTGCCTTCCTTAACCACCACATCGCCTTCGGCATTCATCAGATCAAACGGGGCGTTCTGACCTTTCAACTTGCTCGCGTCAATGTCATGCAGCACTTTGCCTTTTTTGACATGGAACTGCAGGTGATCGAAAAAAGTGTCCAGAATTTCTTCGTTGGAGTAACCCATCGCCCGGAACAGAATCGAAACCGGAAGTTTGCGACGACGGTCGATCCGGACATACAGGCAATCGTTGTGGTCGAACTCAAAGTCCAACCAGGAACCACGATAAGGAATGATCCGCGCATTGAACAGCGTCTTGCCGGAAGAATGGGACTTGCCTTTGTCGCTGTCAAAGATCACACCGGGAGAACGGTGAAGCTGAGTCACGATGACCCGCTCGGTACCATTGATGACAAAGGTTCCGTTTTCCGTCATCAGAGGCACATCGCCCAGATACACTTCCTGCTCTTTCACGTCCTTGACCGGACGCTTGCCAGCCGGTGCGTCCTTATCGAACAGAACCAGACGCATCTTCACGCGCAATGGCGATGAATAGGTCACGCCGCGCTGCTTACATTCTTTTACATCAAATTCCGGTTGCCCCATGGTATAGCTGACGTACTCCAAGTCGGCGGTACCCGCCACACCATGAATGGGAAAGACAGAAGAAAACGCAGCATGCAAGCCCATCATCTGGCGTTGAATCGGCTTTTTTTCTTTTTGCAGGAATTCATTGAAAGACTTTTTCTGCAGAGAGAGCAGATACGGCACATCAAGAATGGACGGTTGCGTTGCAAAATCCTTGCGGATGCGTTTCTTTTCGGTCAAAGAATAGGACATCGGTTACCCCAACATTCACATATAAGATACGAAACCGGAATCAGATCGGGTTTCAGCCAATGCATAAAAGAGTAATAACAGCATCAACCAGCGGTTGCGATTCATTACACTTTTACACACTTATAAACAAGAAAAGGCCGGCGTCAGAAACGCCAGCCAAATCGTTAGAAAAACGGATTTAATGCTTACTTGATTTCGACTTCAATGCCGGCTTCTTTCAGCTCTGCTACCAGTTTTTCTGCTTCTTCTTTGTCCACACCTTCTTTCAGTGCAAACGGCGCAGATTCAACAGCGGCCTTGGCTTCTTTCAAGCCCAGGCCTGTGGCACCACGCACGGCTTTGATCGCCGCAACCTTGTTGTCACCAGGACCGGTCAGAATCACATCAAACTCAGTCTGTTCTTCGGCTGCTGCTGCACCATCACCAGCGCCACCACCAGCAACGGCTACGGCCGCAGCGGAAACGCCAAATTTTTCTTCCATTGCTTCTACCAGCTCAACCACTTCCATGATTGACATGTTCGCAACGGCTTCCAGAATATCGTCTTTAGAAATTGCCATCTTATTACTTCCTTAAATTAATCACGTTCGCAAGATTACAAGCCAGCGCTGTCTATCAGGCGGCTTCTTCTTTTTGCTCTTTGACTGCGTTGAGACCACGTGTCAACTTGGCCACAGGCTCTTTCATCACAAACAACAGCTTGCTGACTGCTTCGTCGTAAGTCGGCAGTGCGGCAATGCTTGCCAAGTGTGACGCATCCAGAGCGCCTTCTCCAATTGACAGAGAACGAACCACCAGGGCTTCGTTATCCTTTGCAAAGTCTTTGAACACACGCGCGGCTTTCCCAAGCTCTTCACCCGAAAAGGCAAAGACCAAAGGTCCGCTGAATGTGTCCGCCATATCTTCAAATGGCGTTCCTTGCACAGCGCGCTTGGCCAAGGTATTTTTTACAACCTGAACGGTTACCTTTTCCTCACGTGCCTTGATACGAAGGTTAGTCATCTGTTCAACAGTCAATCCGCGATATTCAGCTGCCACCATCGAGCCGGATTCTGCAATGATTGCAGAGAGCTCTTCGACGACGGCTTTTTTACCCTCGATATTGAGTGCCATATAACCTCCAAAACAGCTTGAATCATCAAGCTCTTCCATCTACGCAGGCCAAAACCATTAAGAGTACGGCTCGTACTCACCTGCGGTCTGAGATGGGCACTCACTCAATCAAGTCGTACTTAATTCAAGGAGACCCAACTCTTTTGCCGAAGCAAAACTTTTACAAACTGGACTGATCGACCTGAATGCCAGGCCCCATCGTACTGGAAATGGAAATCTTTTTCAGATAAGTGCCTTTCGCAGCGGATGGCTTGGCTTTGACCAGGTCTTCCACCAGAGCGTCCAGATTTTCTTTCAGTTTTTCCGGTGCAAAATCCACTTTGCCAATGGCCGCGTGCACAATCCCGGCTTTGTCGGCACGGAAACGCACCTGACCGGATTTGGCGTTTTTGATGGCCGTGGCCACGTCCGGGGTCACAGTACCGGTTTTTGGGTTCGGCATCAGGCCACGTGGGCCCAAAACCTGACCCAGCATCCCGACAACGCGCATCGCGTCCGGCGAAGCAATCACAACATCAAAATCCATCATGCCGCCTTTGACTTCGTCGGCCAGATCTTCCATCCCGACCAGATCCGCACCGGCATCTTTTGCAGCCTGTGCGTTTGCATCACCGGTAAAAACGGCAACACGTACGTCTTTGCCTGTGCCATTTGGCATCACGGTCGCGCCACGAACAACCTGGTCCGATTTACGTGGATCAATCCCCAAACGAACCGCCACTTCAACGGACTCGTTAAACTTGGTATTGGACAATTCCGAAATCAGGGAAAAGCCCTCCAGTACTGGGTAAGCTTTGGTTGTGTCCACTTTTTCCGCGAACACTTTTTGTCTTTTCGTCATTTTCGCCATGCCATTACCCCTCTACTACTAAGCCCATGCTGCGAGCCGAGCCCGCAATGATATTTACGGCCGCTTCCAGGTCGTTCGCATTCAAATCCGCCATTTTGGTATTGGCGATTTCTTCCAGTTGCGCACGGGTCACGGTACCGACTTTGTCCAGGTTAGGCACACCCGAACCGCTCTTGATCCCAGCGGCCTTCTTCAGAAGAATGGACGCGGGCGGGGTTTTGGTCACAAAAGTAAAACTGCGGTCGCTGTAAACCGTAATCACCACAGGAACCGGCAGGTTTTTTTCAACCGACTGGGTCTCTGCGTTGAACGCTTTACAGAATTCCATGATATTCACACCATGCTGACCCAGCGCCGGACCAACCGGCGGACTTGGGTTCGCATTGCCTGCAGGCACCTGCAGTTTGATATAGGCTTCTATCTTCTTAGCCATAACATCTCCTTTTGGGTCCGAACGTCTTTCGACTCCCCGTTTTCACTAACACTCAGTCTTTTTCGACTTGAGTGAACTCCAACTCAACAGGGGTCGAACGCCCAAAAATCAGCACCGACACCTGAAGCTTGTTCTTGTCATAATCCACACGATCCACAACCGCTTCAAATTCCTTGAAAGGCCCGTCCGTGACGCGCACCATCTCGCCTGGCTCGTAGATCACTTTCGGCTTGGGCTTGTCTACGCCGTCCTCAACCTTTTGCAGAATGCGATCGACTTCTTTGTTGGAAATTGGCGCGGGTCGGTCAGACGTCCCGCCAATAAAGCCCATTACCTGAGGCACACTCTTGACCAGATGCCAGGTTTCGTCGTCCATATCCATTTGAACCAGCACATAGCCTGGAAAGAACTTGCGCTCAGACGTGCGTTTTTTGCCATCCCGAATCTCAACCACTTCTTCCGAAGGGACCAGAATCTGACCAAACCGATCTTCCAGACCGGCACGTTCGATGTACTCGCCAAGGCTCTTTTTTACTTTGTTTTCATAACCGGAATACGCGTGGACCACATACCATCTTTGAGCCATATCAACCACCTTGTCCTGTTAACAACTGAACTGCCCACAAAAAGAACATATCAACCAGCCACAAAAAAATGCCCATCAGAATCACGACCACAAACACGATCAACGTCATTTGCACCGTTTCCTGTCGTGTGGGCCAGATGACCTGCTGCACTTCCTTTTTGGCCAAAGTGGCATAACGAAACCAGGACTTGCCTTTGTCAGACTGATAAAACACCCAGGTGGCAACGGCCAAGCCAGCCAGCAACCCAAGCACTCGCACAACCGCATGCTGCTCGGCATAGTAGTAATAGCCCACCACGCTCAGCGCAAGAATCGCCAACGCCAGCAATATCTTTGGCTTCTCCATGGCAGACAGATCACTCTGATCGTTCGATTTTTGACTCATATGACTCAATCTTGAAATAAAAACGACCTGTAAAAACAGGCCGCTGAAATAATGGCAGGGGCAGAGGGACTCGAACCCCCAACACTCGGATTTGGAATCCGATGCTCTACCAATTGGAGCTATACCCCTAAAAACGGTAGCATCTTGCGAAAAAAAAGGGGATTATACATCCCCTTTTCATTAATCGCAAGCGGCTTTCATCACTCGATGATTTTTGCGACCACACCGGCACCAACGGTACGTCCACCTTCGCGAATCGCGAAGCGCAGACCTTCGTCCATGGCAATCGGCGCAATCAGTTCAACCGTCATCTGCACGTTGTCGCCTGGCATGACCATTTCAGTACCAGATGGCAGTTCACAGGCTCCGGTCACATCCGTGGTACGGAAGTAGAACTGTGGGCGATAACCTTGGAAGAATGGGGTGTGACGCCCACCTTCGTCTTTGGACAGTACATAGACTTCGGCTTCGAACTTGGTGTGCGGGTTGATGGTGCCTGGCTTGGCCAGTACCTGACCACGCTCGATGTCTTCGCGCTTGGTACCACGCAACAGAATACCAACGTTGTCACCGGCTTCACCCTGGTCCAGCAGCTTGCGGAACATTTCCACGCCTGTGACGGTGGTTTTCTGGGTGTCACGAATACCAACGATTTCGATCTCTTCACCGGTCTTGACCACACCGGATTCAATACGACCGGTGGCAACGGTACCACGACCCTGAATAGAGAAGATGTCTTCGATCGGCATCAGGAAGTCTTTGTCGGTGTCACGCTCAGGTGTCGGAATGTATTCATCCAGTGCGTCGACCAGACGGCCGATGGATGGTTCACCGATTTCTGAGGTGTCGCCTTCGATGGCTTTCAGAGCGGAGCCCATGATGACTGGTGTGTCGTCACCGGGGAAGTCGTACTCGTCAAGCAGTTCGCGCACTTCCATTTCGACCAGTTCCAGCAATTCTTCGTCGTCAACCATGTCGGCTTTGTTCAGGTAGACCACGATGTAGGGAACGCCTACCTGACGTGACAGCAGGATGTGCTCACGCGTCTGAGGCATTGGGCCGTCGGCTGCGGAACAGACCAGGATGGCGCCGTCCATCTGGGCGGCACCTGTGATCATGTTCTTAACGTAGTCGGCGTGGCCCGGGCAGTCAACGTGGGCGTAGTGACGCGACTCGGACTCGTATTCCACGTGAGCGGTTGAGATGGTAATACCACGCTCACGCTCTTCCGGTGCGTTATCAATACCGGCATAGTCCTTGGCTTCGCCACCGAACTTCTTGCCCTGTACAATTGTCAGTGCCGCTGTAAGAGTTGTCTTACCATGGTCAACGTGACCAATCGTACCAACGTTTACGTGCGGCTTATTACGTTCAAACTTTTCCTTTGCCATGATGCAAACTCCGTTAAACAGCGACAGACTTCAAGCCACGTCCGCCAGATTTAGTGTCGAAAAAATGGAGCTCTCAATCGGAATCGAACCGATGACCTCATCCTTACCATGGATGCGCTCTACCGACTGAGCTATGAGAGCAAATATCAAAAGGTCCCCATATCAACCACCCTGACGGTGATCAACGATGGGAACCTGAAATCTGGAGCGGGTAAGGGGAATCGAACCCCTATCATCGGCTTGGAAGGCCGAGGTAATAGCCTTTATACGATACCCGCAAATTAAATTGGTGGAGGGTAGAAGATTCGAACTTCTGAAGGCAATGCCAGCAGATTTACAGTCTGCCCCCTTTGGCCGCTCGGGAAACCCTCCAATCAAATTGTGTGGAGTATTCTATCGGTTCTTATGCCCATGTCAACCATCTGGTCAATTTTTTTGCAATGGCCCTGATTGCGGCGCCTTGACCCCTAAAACATCACATCGCAAAGTCCAGCCGATCCTGAAACTGATCCAACGCGGCCTGCGCACAGCGCTCGTCCTTTTCACCACCCGGAGCTCCGCTCACGCCAATCGCGCCAATGGTGGTGCCACCCGCCACAATCGGCAACGCGCCGACCATCACAATCAGACCGTCAATGTGGTTGAGCTCCTGGCGTATGTCTTCGCGCATCTGCCGGAACTGGCCCGACTTCAGCCCGGACATGATGGTCATATTGGCCTTTTCCTGAGCAATCTGCAGGGTGTATTTGGCCGCCAGATCATCGCGCATGGCCGTGCGTAGAATGCCATGACGGTCCACCACCACCGCGCTGACCTGATACCCATCTTGCCGACAGACTTCCACACTGGCCTCGGCCAAATCGTTGGCCAACCCCAGGCCGATGGTTTTGCTTGTGACCACGTCCGTTGCCATCGCCGGTATCCCCAGCAGGGCCAATGCCATCCACCACCATTTTTTCATACCTTTCTCCTCGGTATCCGTTGTCTCGGTTTGATCTATAATAGGCGCATGCAAACCCACTGTCAGCTTGAAAATTTGAAAATATTGCACAATGACGCCTGGCTGGTGGCCATTCACAAACCGGCCGGACTGCTGGTGCATCGTACCCATCTGGACAGACAGGCCACCCATTTTGCGCTGCAGATGACCCGCGACGCCATTGACGCACCGGTTTGGCCGGTTCACCGACTGGACAAGGCCACTTCCGGTCTGATGGTGTTTGCCAAATCGCCGGAGGCGGCCCGTCGACTCAGCGCCGATTTCACTTCCAGGCAGGTATCAAAACGCTATCTGGCCATTTGCCGTGGCTGGCTGCCTGACAGCGGTCAGATCGACCGCCCCCTGAAACCCGACCGCGATTCAAAAGGCCCGGCCCAATCTGCGCAGACAGACTATCAATGTCTGGCCCATGCTCAGGTGGCGCACCCAATGGGGCGCTTTTCACACCAGCGCTACAGTCTGGTGTCTTTGCGGCCGGTCACCGGGCGCAAACACCAACTGCGCCGTCACCTCAATCACATCGGTCACCCCATCGTCGGCGACGTTGCGCATGGCGACCGCCATCACAACCACTTCTTTCATCAATGGCTGGGCCAGCACCGCCTGTATCTGGCCGCCACGAACCTCTGGCTGCCGCACCCGGAAACCGAACAGCCCCTCCACCTCCAGTCCCCGCTGGAACCCAGCTTTCAAACCGGTCTTCAGGCACTGGCTTGGGCTTCAGACCCCAACCTGACCGATGGGTCTTTTGACCAGGCCTGGTGATTTTGCACCGTCTCTAGCAGCCTGTCTGACTTAACCCGAATATTTCATAAATTTGCACCGATCTCGCTTGCCCCTTGATTCCACAAGAAATATTTTCTCAGTCGGTCGTAATCATGGATACGACGCTCCTTCGAAAATTTCCTTGTGAAAACAAGTTCCTGCGCGATTTCAGCACAGATTCATGAAACATCCGGGTTAAATGATCGAAGCGAAAAAAGTCTGACTTGAGACAGTTTTTGTTCAATTTTGAGGCGAATAGCCTCGCTATTTAACGAAAAATTGGACAAAAAATGGCCAAGTTCAGGTTTTTTGCAGCCGATTGGCTTAAGTCCGACAGGCTGCTAAACGTATAATGGGTTTTTGTTTTTCACCTGGGGAGCACTATGACTGACTGGCCACGCCTGCAAGCGTTTGATCGGGACCACATTTGGCACCCCTATGCCAAAATGCCCAACCCGCAACCGCCTCTGGCGGTCACATCCACCCAGGGCAGCCGAATCACCCTGGCCAACGGGCGGGAACTGATCGACGGCATGAGTTCCTGGTGGGCCGCGATCCATGGTTACAACCACCCTGACATCGTGCGCGCCATGCATGCCCAGATCGACACCATGCCCCACATCATGTTTGGCGGCCTCACCCACGAACCGGCGATTCAATTGGCGCAACAACTGGTCAAACTCAGCCCCGAAGGCCTGGAAAAGGTCTTTTTTGTGGATTCGGGTTCGGTGGCAATGGAAGTGGCGATCAAAATGGCGCTGCAATACCAGATCAGCCGTGGCAAGCCCTCAAAGAGCCGCTTGCTCAGCATCAAGGGCGGCTATCACGGCGACACCTTTGCCACCATGGCCCTGTGCGACCCCGACAACGGCATGCACACCACCTTCGGCCCCTTACTGCCCCGGCACTTTTTTGCTCCCAGACCCAATCCGGGCATGGACAACACCGACAACAGCGACATCGAGGCGCTGGAAACCATGCTGGCAAAACACCACGACCAGATTGCCGCGATCACGCTGGAACCCATCATCCAGGGCGCGGGCGGCATGCGCCCGTATCGACCCGCCTACCTGAAACAGGTTCGCGCCTTGTGCGACCGGTTTGATGTGTTGCTGATTGCCGACGAAATCGCCACCGGCTTTGGGCGCACCGGCGAATTATTCGGCTGTGACTGGGCCGGGATCACACCCGACATCATGGCGCTGGGCAAAACCCTGACCGGCGGACACATCACGCTGGCCGCCACTCTGGCCACTGAGGCGGTCAGTGACACCATCAGCCAGGGTGAGCCCGGTCTGCTCATGCACGGCCCGACCTACATGGCCAACCCCTTGGCCTGTGCTGCGGCCAGCGCCAACATTGACACGCTGCTCGCCAGCCCCTGGCGAGACAACATTGCACGCATCCAACGGCATTTCGAAACCCACCTGCGGCCCTTGAACGAACAGGATTCGGTCAAGGACGTGCGCATTTTGGGTGCGATTGCGGCGGTCGAGCTGACACGGGCCGATCTGGGGCCTCGCATTCAGGACCTGGCCGTGGAACAGGGTGTCTGGCTGAGGCCCTTTGGCGCATTGATCTACACCATGCCCGCCTACAACATCGGGCACAGTGACCTAACCCGCCTGACCGACGGCATGAAAACCGCCATCGACCAAGCCCTTCAAGAGAGTGCGACCCCATGAACCAACCCAATCTGCCCGACGACGCCAACCGGTTTGGCGACTTTCTGGATTTGCTCAAGGCCCTGATACGTCAGCCCAGCGTGGTCGGTGCCGAGCATGCGTTTTTTCGAGTATTGCAACGCGAGCTGGAAGAACGCGGTGCCAGAATTACCTGGTATGAAGGCCTGCTGGTCGCTCAGGGCAACAAACCGGACAGCTGCCATTTTTCGGCCCACATCGACCGCCACGGCCTGATCTGCACCGGCCCCAACGAATTCCAGTTCGCCGCCTTTGTCGCCGGAAAGCGCACCAATCTGCTTGGCACCGACGTCGACAACGAACTCAAAGAAACCCTGATGAACCGTTTTGACAACACCCCGGTGCTGGCGTACGAACCCTGGTCCGGCGCATACCGTGGTGCGGGGCTGATCGACAACGCCTACATCTGCGAATACCGCAACAACCTGATTTTCGAAGTCGAAGGGCTGGAACATCTGGTCGCAGGGACGCCGGTGGGGTTTTCCGATCGGCTGAAAGTGGATCAGGGCCTGCTCTCCGGACAGCTGGACAATGTGCTCACCGCCGCCATGCTGGTGCATTTGTTCAGTCTGGGCTATGAAGGCACCGCCTTTTTCACCGCCGAAGAAGAATCCGGCGGCAGCTGGCGCTTTTTGCTGGAATGGTATCGTCGTTTCGGCAAGCCGACCAACCAGCTTTATGTGGTCGACACCAGCCCCTATCGCAACCGGGAAGAAGCCGACAAACAGCTGATCACCCTGCGCAACCGGGACGAACATGCCCGTTTCAATACCGACACCACCCAGCAGGTGACCCAACTCTGTCACCAACTGGGCATTTCATTCGGGTTCAAGGACCAATACATCGAACAGCTCAATCAACAGCGGCTGGGGTCCGAACGCCCCGCACAAAGTCTGGGCCGCACCGAACTGGGACGCATTCTCGCCAACGCCGACGGGCTGGTCGATGGCACCACCATCCAGATCCCCACCACCGGCTATCACACCATGAGCGAAACCGCGACCGTGCAAGCCTGCCAGGCGTTTTTAACCCTGTTACGCACCATTGAACAGCAAGCCTGAAAAGCGACCACCCAAGAAAAACTATGACCTAAAGAAAAACCAGCCCTGAAAATCACCAGGCCTGGTAAGTTTTAGGCCTTGGGCGGATGAATGTGATAATCGTGGGTCAGTTCGACGCTGTTTTCCAGCATTTTGGAGACCGAGCAATACTTTTCCGCTGACAGGTTGACGGCACGAGCGACCTTTTTCTCATTCAGGTCTTCGCCGTAGACGTGAAACCGCACGTGAATCCGGGTAAACACTTTGGGGATGGTCTCGGCCCGCTCGCTGGTCAGTTCCACCTCGCAGTCGGTTACGGCCTGTTTGCTTTTTTGCAGCATCATCATCACATCAATGCTGGTGCAGCCGCCCAGACCCAACAGCACCATTTCCATGGGTCTGGGCCCTTTGTTTTCACCGCCCACTTCCGGGGCCGCGTCCATCACCACCTCATGGCCACTGTCTGTGTGACCGCAAAACCGCATGTTCTTCTGCCAAGTGACTTTCATAAATTATACAACCTTTGTAAGACTTACATTAAAGCAAGTAGTTGAAATTATTGACTTACAACCACTGTAAGACTTTTTCTGTTTTTTCATGGTTATAAAACCCTCTAATTTTGATTAATTCTTACAACTTTTTTACTGGCCATTTCAGCTTTGAGTTGAGCATTTTCGTTGCTCAAAGTGGCGTTGATGGAGGTCAGCTTGCGAATGTCAGACTCAAGCTGTTCGATATGTTCTCGAAGCTCTCTGTTCTTAGATTTCTCAAGCTTAAGCTTTTCGATCTTTTCATCCCGTTGAGCTTTATGCTCTTTGCCCATGATTTCACGAACTTCTGCCGCTATTTCAGAATAACGATTATGTATGGTGGAATCAGATACACCCGCTTCTTCTGCAAGAGCTGAGATGCTTAATTTTCGCTTTTTATCGACTACCTTAGGGCGACCATGCTTTAGTCGAATTAGTGCATTAATGATCTCTTTCTCTGTCGATGTACCCATTAGGCTTATCCTTTTATAAGGGCGGATAACTTTTTTGCTTAAGTCAGTTTTTGTGTGGTTTTTAAATAGCATTAAAGTCTATACTTCAAGATAACACTAAAGCTTGTTAGATTGAGTAAACTAATAATAAGCGCTTCTCAAACTTAACCTTCAAAATAGTTAAGATACTGCTTACGTTTCTGATATTCTAGATTCATCATATATTGCTCCATATATTCAAAATCAGGGCTTTCGTCCTCTTTGATAGGAAGCATGACTTTATCTCTTGAAATGCGCTTGTCGTTAATCTCTCTGTTAAAGTTATATTTGCCCGACAACCTGTTTGTTAAAGTCGCTATGAACAGGTAGATATGGCGGTCGAACTTATCTTTTTGTAAATGAGTCACGTGGTCACTTGCGATAAACGCATATGGATGATAGAAGCTTGAGCCGACGCTACCACTGTTTGCTATAGTCAAACACTTTGAGAATATGCGCACACCACTTTCATTTCCAATAAAGTTATCTACCCCATTATTTGATGCTGTTGATGAAATATAAGGGTGACTACCTTCAGTTTGATTTGCTTTGGTTAAACGTTTTCCACGCTGAACAATTTCAAAAATATCTTTTAGGAAAAACTCATGCCACTCTTTTTCTTCAAGTTTCTCAATCTTTTTTGGCGTTAGTTTTTCCAACTCTTTACGGCAAAAATCAATATACTTAGCCTTTTTATTTTCCATCAAGGCTTTTGTATAGCTTTCCATTAATTGCCAGTTTGGTATCCCATCGTCTCCAATTGGTAGCATAACCTTTTGACGTTTTAGCCTACCAGTTCCCATTTTATAACCATAACTGTACTTTTGGCGTTGCGAAGTTATTTGGCTAGATAGGAAAAAAGCAATATAATCAGATTTAACTTTAGGTCGAAGCTTTCGACAATCGTTAGAAAACAGACCTTGATAGGGGTGATAAAATGAGTAGCCTACTGAGCCGTTTCGGTTCACCGAAAGGCAATTACGCTCCAATGTATTATTGTTGTTACCAACAAAATGGCCAATCCCATTATTTTTAGCTGTGGCGGAAATATAAGGAATTTTCCCTTCAAATCTCTCGGCATCATAAATATCTCTACCAGAAATAATTTCTGCAATATCTTCAATAAAAAACTCATGCCATTCAATATCTTCTAGGTTGTTCACCGACATATCAGACCTCCCTAGAATAATCTGATTCAAAAAGATATTCACGATTCTGCATAATCATCGAAAATTCAAATGTCAGATAATCACCGATAGTTTTTTCAAAGTCAGCATCACTTGGTAGCTCATCATTGAAGTAATAGAAGCTATGAAGCCATTCATCATCTTCTTCAATTGTTGTTTTTACACAGAACTTACTTTCCGCTTCAATACGGTCAAACCAAACATCTAAAAGGTGCTGTTTTCTATCTTTAGCCTGTTCTGTTTCAATTAGTCCAACATGTGGACTGACTTTAAAGCCATCTTCTCTAAAATCAATGAACTTACATTCTTTGTACTCTGGATGAGGCTCTCCAGCCGTAAAGATTGCAATGCATGGGATGGTTCCTACGCCATAAAATGTGTCTTTATTGAGCGAAATAACCCCTTCTAAAGTATGTTTCTTTAGGATATTCGCTTTAATTGCTTTTTCTTCTCTGGATTTCCCTGTTAAAGAGGATTGCGGGATGATTACAATTGCACGACCACCTTCTACTAATGAATCTAGTAAATGCTCTGTAAAGGCTATTTCATATAAGTCTGGATTCTTCTTTGAGCCTTGCGAATACGGCGGGTTCATCATTCCAACCGTTGCGCCGTTAAGCTGGATCTTACCAGGGCTCTCTTTCAGGAAGTTGTGATTGACCAAGTTGGATTTGCCATCACCCCGCAAAATCATGTTCGTGGTAGCAATGGTGAACATGTAGGGTTGCAGCTCCAGCCCGTGAAGCTGCTTTTGACGAATGTCCTTTTTCTGCTCCTCGGTATCCGCCTTAGCAATCATGTGGTGCATAGCGGCGATGAGAAAGCCCGCTGTTCCCGCACAAGGATCAAAGACGATATCATCGGGCTGAATATCCAACAATTCACAGAACAGATCCGTTATGTGTTTCGGAGTCAGAACAATGCCGAGGGTTTGGCCATCCCCACCCGAGTAGGACATAAACTCGCCGTAGAACCGTCCCAGATAATCCTCGGAAGAGCTAGTGTAGCGAATACTCCTATATATCCGGTGGTTCAAAAATTCGGTGAAATGCTTCAGAGGGGTCTTGCCGAGCGTGGTATTAATTTCGTTCAGGATTTGAGTATCTTTGATAATCGCAAATTGGCTGAGGATTTTATCACGCTTAACATCAGGCCGAACGTTAGAGCGCTTGAGGTTCGATGCAATGGCTTTGAAGATTTTATCGCCATCGGTGCTAACGGTGTCCTCGCCAATCAGATCATCAGTGGAAAAGTTTTTATATTCTGACTCCCGAAGGGCTAGCAAAATACCTGATACGACAAGCGGTTTGTCTATATCTTTCAGGTTACCGTAGTTCCGCAAATCTTCGTGAAGCTCTGCGGCATCCTTCAGGATTTCATGAAGCTCTTTATCGTAATCAGTTTCTTCTTCCAGAATTTCTCTAGTGTAATATTCTTCGATATTCTCTTCATTGAATGAAATGAAAGATTCTACATCAGGCAATTCTCGGTAGTATTCAGTTTCATCAATGAAAATCGGACTAATATAATGCTGCTTTTGATCGCCAGATATACCAAAGGCAATGATCTTGTTATAACTCGTATTTTTGGCTAAATGTTTGCCATAAAATAAGGCTCCATTCACGGCGCAGTCTTTTACGTCCTTCACAGCCGTGCTGATCGTGTCTCCTTTGGTTCTTTTAACGTGTTTGGCAACGTCCGCTTTGTTTTCAATAATCAACAAGAAATCTTTAACCAGCCCGACGAATTCGGGGAAACCGACCTTGCCAGATCCAGCCTTTGACGCAGTTTTCAGAGCGTCATTGATTTCTTTGATAGAGCTTCCTTGTGGTTCAAGTTCAATGTCTGCTTCTGTGAGAAGCCCATAAACCCAGAAATCTGTTTTTGCTTCCTTTTTTGCCATTTTTTTCACTTCCTATTCGGACTTAATAGGTTTTGATAAAATATTTCTAAAAATATTAAGCAAAACCTAAATCTTTAAACTGCAACTCAACTGCCCTTAAGAAACAAAGTCTTTTACTTCATCCCACATACCAAGGTCTTTCAATACACGCTCACAGCGCTCAATATCACGCTCTACACGCTGTTTTCCCGCCTCACCAATATCATCTATCTGTCTTAGTTCTAATTGCTGTATATAGATGCCTTTGAAGTATTCACCGTGACGCTTCTTCTCGATAATCGATTCATCACAATCAACGCAAGCCGTTCCCTCAATCACAGAACGTCCACCACAGCCTGAATTATCAGAGGTACACCATGAATGCCCTGTTGAACGTAAATGAACCGTATCAGAGATGCGTTCAGCCATCGCCGCACGACTATCAAAGGTCTTAACCGGTTCGTTGTTTGAACGGTACGAGATTAACTTGTTGGCAAGACCGCCTGTAATAATCGTATCTTCATCTAAAAACTCTTCGACTCGTGCAACCTTGAAGCTTTTAATCTGTACCGCAATTTCATCGTAGAGTTCTTCGTCCTGCGATTTATTAGCAGCATATAGCAAGGTCATATCCATGCCCCAATGCTTAAAGTGCTGCTTGAGGTAGCGTAAATCTCCATAAGCCGATTGTGCGACATAGACAGCAAAAGTGCGTCTAAAACGGTGTGCAGTTAATCCCTTAACACCCAATGCATTTCCAAAATCTTTTAAACGCTCACTAAACGCAAAATGGCTCAAGGGATTAATCTGATTTCCTTGTTTCATTGAATTAGTTAAGAACAGATGATGTTTGAAGTTCTCTATTTTTAACCCTCTTGAGTCATGCGGGTCTTGAGCGAACCGTTCAGCTTGTTCTTGCCACAATCTTTGTTGAAAGGATTTTACATAATTTTTTTGCACTTCAATGGCTTGGACAACGATTTCGGGTACAAGCCATTCGGTGTAGCCCTCATAAGTCTTACTCGAATGGGATTTTAGCCAGTAATAGACTTCATCTTGATTATCTTCGACACGGTAGGCATCGATTTGAATCGCACTGAGTTCGTGGATACGAATACCACTGAAGGTTAGGATAATGATTGCCATGGCATCAGGGATGTCACTATACAAAGCACTAAATCCTTTCAGCCCAGAATAGCCTTTAGGCTTTAAAAATTGTTTGGTAATGGCGGTACCGATACCATTTTGAGAGTTAATCTTTTCAGCCAATTTCTCCCGCTCAAGTTCAATCTCTGCTTGAAGCTGTATAAGCTCATTGGCTTGCTCTAAAACCTTGTTGCAGTCATTGATTAATACCTTGAGTTCGTCATCAGGAATGACTTGGGTTTTGGCTGTTTTTTTACCTTGAGAATGAGCACCCGCCAAGTAACTTGCCGAACTCTCAACCCATGGGTGTTCAAACGCCCATTGAGTGCCTTTGAGGTTGTAATACAAGAACTCAATAGCTGAAAATCGATGTGTTAGGGAGATTTTAGATAACGTTTTTTTGGTTTGTTTCGATACTTCTTGTTTGCACTGGTGGACGTAATTCGCACAGTGCAAAGGGGTAATATTTGATGTGCTTTGCACATTGATATTGTCTAAAAAATTCAAAAAAGGTTTTAAATCGTTGAATTTTTTTAATATCGTACCACCCGATGGCGTGTGTTTGATGTCGTAGTGTTTTAAGGCAAACTTTACCGCCTCCACAAATTGATTTGGAATGGTCTTAAAACGGAGTTTCTTTTTATTATCTGGAGTGTTCGAGGGAAAGCGAGCGTCTTCTAGTCGCCATGTATCATCACCGTATTGGCTGATAGCATGATGGGTTCCATCCGTTAACTGATAAGACGACACAGGCAAGGTTTGAAGAACTGAATCTTCAAGTTCATGCAGTTTTTGAGGACGACAATAATCGATTGCGCTGATTAGCATTACTTGACTCATGCGACTTCTTCCAACTGATTACGATGCTTCCATGCAGGGTGCGGATTGGCTTGGGCTTCGGCTTTAATGTTGGCCACATAGTCGGCATCGAATTGCGGGGCGATGTCTTTATCAATGATACGAATAATATGAGCAAAGTATTTGCTCCAACGCTTTGCGCCAATCTGTCCACGCTCATAGACAATCAACCAGTAGAACGAGAAGAGGCGATAGAGGTCTTCTTTTGTGACTACCATGTTGCGACAACGCACACAGCTTAAAAAGTTGGTGCAGTAGATTTTATTGCCGCTCTTGTCAGTACGATTTGGAATATCTGAACACTTTGAAACAGGGGTGTTGTTTTCTATCACCTCTACATTGGAGAGTAGCTCTTTGGTTCGTACCTTTCCCATGTAATTAAAGTTCTTTTCGGCCTCTTTCGGCGCTTCAAGGTAGTGAGTTTGCGATACTTTTACCGAATGATTCGCTAAAGCAGCGGTTACAAAAGGGTCTCCACCAGAGAGTTCCCAAATACTGTTTTCAAAGGTTTTTCTGAAACGAGAGACATTGACTTGTAACGGTTCGCCATTGTCGTTTTTCAGGTCTTTTTCTTTCACCCATTTTTTTGTATTTGTTTTCAGTAAGCTATTTGTGATAGTAGTGATTCCACCATTATTTAAGACTCCGGTGGTTCGATAAGAAAGCACTAAATCGGTTCCGCTTTCAGCTCGTAAAGACTGGTTCATGTCGATGACGTGCTGAATCATTACAGTGACATCTGCCAGTACCGTTTGAACATTCTCAACATTGGTTGAGTGACGAAGATTTTGAATGTGGGTTGCATTGCCACGACGTTTATACAGCACCAATAGCTTGCGGTTTTCTTTTAATGGATGCTCTTGAATCGAGTCCGTAGTCATTTCCAAAAGTGGCGTGGTATTCATGCCTGAACGCAGTGCTATCGCCAATAAAAAGATAGTTAACTCATAACTATTTAATGGCTCGTTTTTTTCAAGAATCTTGTTTACATCGACTTTTAGGGCATGAGCTACACGCTTACGCTCAGCTTTTGAAAACGCAGTTTGACCTTTCACTTTCCGGTTGGAGTTTGGAAATGGATTCTTTGGGAAATCAAACCGCTCCAACCAGCCCATTCCTTGCATTTTGACCAGAATCGATTTGGTATTAGTGTATATTGTTTTGGCTGAAGCGCTATTTGGATAATTTGTTTTTAGATTCTGGATATAGTTTTCAATCAACTCAAAAGTAATATCCGATAACACCAATTCACGATTCATAGCTTTTGCATAAATTGCCAAATAATGAGCAAAATCTTTAAACCCAGAGTGGCAGTAATGAGAAATGGTTGAAGGCTCCACTAACGACTCAGAGAGCATGATTTCAATAGTTTGTTGAGCCGCACTGGTAATCGCATCAAAGCCCTGCCTATAATGTTTCTCGAAGTCGTAAGTCCGATAACTCGTAGGATTCACACCAAGCGAAACAAGTGTATTTTTAGGTATGCCTGTTTTTAAAACAGGTTGGGTGATAACTACCCCATTTCGGTCTGAAACAGATAAAGGGGCTTGATTAAAATCTTTACGTTTTTTCATGCCACTCCCTCGGACCCAAGGCAGATTTGGTCAATATCCTGGTCGTATTCGGTCATTAAATCGCCTTCCAAATCTTCGAGATAATGCAGATAAACTTGTGTTGTTAAGATGCTTGAATGACCTAAACGATCTTGGACGTACACCAATGGATCGCCTCGATAATTTGGGTTGTGTCGAAGTCCATAGAGCTTAAAAGTTGCGTAGGTGTGTCGAAGCTTATGCAGGCTTATTTCTTTTCGACCAACAATTTTTTTCAACTCTGTATTTAGTATCGTGCCTTTGATGGAATAAGGTTTTGCAAATCGGTTCAACAGCAGAGTTTTTTGCTCGCTGACTTCATTTTTCAACAGTAACTCATTTCGCTCATGCAGCTTGTATTGCCACAGTCGTTCATACAGTGATATGGGAATATGAATCGTGCGTTCCTTATTTCCTTTTGTGCCACCCTGACCACTTTTTACTTCCATATCTTTGGTACTCAGCACAACAGGCACAATCGCTTTACCCCGCTTCGTTCTTGGGTCTTGGATATAGCTTTCAGGAAAGGTTAGCAATTCCTCTTTGCGCATCCCTGTTTGTAGGGCTAGACGATAGATTAGATGTTGAGAGATAAAGCATGGATGTGCCATCAGGATTTTGACTTCTTGCTTGGTCAAAACCTGCAATGCCGCCACTTTTTCTTTCAGCATTACATTGACTGCATTTTTTTGATTACCCGACCTATCCGTATGAGCCAAGAAGCCCTTACCTTTATTGATAATCACAGTCTCAATGTCATAGGGTACGGATTCGATCCAATGCTTTCTTTGAGCGAACTCATAAAATTGGATAATGGTTCTTAAACGCCCATTGATCGTCTTTGAGGATAGACCCAAGCTGACTGACCAATCACGATAAGCAGCAATGACTGAATGTTGAGTGTCGGCCATCTTTGAACGCCAATCCAGTCCATTACCCTCCAAATAACCAAAGTAGTCATACAGGTCTTGCCCGTAACGCCACCATGTATTCTTACTCTCGACTCGTCCTCTAGTGATACAGAAGTAAATTAAGAATTGGTGGACTTCAGTCTCCAACTCCATTTCTGAATTAACGATTAACGGAAAGTCCTCATAGGAATGACCATGCAGTTTAAAGTCATTCGTTGCTCTTATTAATCTCATCAAGCCACTCCCGTTAAGGCAATGGTTTAACTATAAATTAACTGTAAGAGCATTACAACTGCATATCATATCGTTTCCTTCTTATTTGCGTCGCTGCAGCCGGACTCATGTAGTTAACGACTAACATTAAAACTAAACTCGATACTGTCCTAAAGAAGCAGCGTTCTCAATGTCGGTTTTGAACCAACGCAACATACTCAAAACTTCATCAGCCAAACCTCGAAACCCTTCCGCCTCCACATCTAGGAATTCACCATGAGCAATGTAATTTCGACGATTAAGCAAACTTTCATCAATGAGATTGAACCTAGCTTCATATTTTTCAGTGTCGATATTTATTGACTTCAATATATTTACAAAAACTTTCGAACTGAGGTTAAATTCAGTTCTTATAGCTGAATCCGCTTTCAACTTAGCAGTTTCACCAAGCTCATTTAACAAAAACTCGATGGTTTCAATTGATACTTTAGACTGTTTTGATTTCGAAAGATCATTTATCTTCTTCTTCAAACCAAAGACAATAAAACAGCTAACCAGCTCACGATATTTCAAAGATTGCCCATTAATAAACTCTACATAATGTGTGGCGGTATTTTTTATAAACCCCTCCCAATGACCATATAAAAGCGGGATGGCGGCTCTTACCGCAGTACTGCTCGTAATATTATCTGCTCTGCGAACTAATATTTTTAGGCTAGCAATCTCTTTAAAACGCCAAGAGAGCTCTTGATCTAGCGTGTTCTGGAGTTCATTTATCGTTCTTATTTTACTCATGGCCTAAAAAAACCTTGGGCCATTGGTAAAAGATTGGTTAGCCGTGACGTACCTCTAACCCCAGCCCCTGAATTCTTTTCGAATGTAGCGTCAGACCAGAGTTCTTTAGCCTTTCGAACCAACAAGTCTTTTTGCTCATCAGGAGGTAAACTTTCGTAATCATTAAGATTTTTAGACAAACCAAATGCTATTGTTTCGTACAGAGACATCAAAAATTTTCCGGAAAATGAAGCTCCATCCCATCTTTTGAAAGCATCACTACCCATCGCATGATTAAGAAGATCAAATGTTTTCTTGAAAACTCTCTTCTCTTCATCCCAGTCGATTTCATCACTTCTTGAAATCTCGATCAAAGCTTCGTCTAAGTATTCATGGACATCTAATCCTCTAGTGTATGTGTGATTTCGAAAAGCGAAAAAACGAAGAACAAGTTCCATCCCGACTTGTTTTTCTAATGCAGTACTTGTCTGGTTAGTGGTTGCTTCAAAGGCTTCGTAGTGCGAAAGATCTTTTAATAAATTATAGAATGTTGTATTTATCATGACCGCAACACAGTTTCTTACTTCCTGCTCAGATAACTGTGCCCCACCAGTATTGAGTCTTTGGAAAAGCTCATACTTAGCATTCTCATCACTCTCCTTCAACAAAATTTCGACACGCAACCTTGCACGTTTAACCTGTAACTGCATCGGTCTGTCGATAGCTTCTTGACCTTCTTCCGATACTTGCCAGCGCTTATCTGCCAAACTAGGGAGAAAATTCGTTCCTTCTAGAACACTTGGTTCAACTTGTCGACCCTCAGAATCTTTGAGAACACCAACAAATTCTAAAATAGTAGATAACCTCTGAAGGCCATCTATTAACTCCCATCCACCATCTTCATCTTGAAATACAAATATCGGAGGAATCGGAATACCTAATAGAATCGATTCAATAAACCGTGTTTTTCTCGTAATATCCCAACGAAAGAGCCTTTGAAATTCTGGATTAATTTTTAATTCATCATCCTTATATAGATTAATAACTTCACCGACAGACATATCATACCCATCAGAAACTATTTCTTTTCGAGCATTTTTAATTTCATCTTCTAATCCCATTTCAACTCCACACCATGATATTTTTACTTTTTAAGACGACAAAAAACCAGATTAACTTTACTAAACAAAAAACTTAATTTTTAGTTTTCATCACCTAAATCCAGATCATAAAATGGCAGCCAAAAAATGAAGATTCATATCGTTTCCTTCTTATTTGCGTCGCTGCAACAGGGTTTCCACCAGAAAATAGACAATGATCAGTGCCATCAGCCCCACGGTGATTTCGATTTCCAGAAACGGCGGCAGTGACACGCCCGAGCCTTTGAGCATGCCAAACAAATCGCTGAGGGCCGAGACCGACAGCAACACCCCCACCACGCCCATCACCAGATTCATCCGTTCGCTGGCCTGCTGCTGAATTTTGTCCACCGCCAGGTGAACCCGCTCCTGCAACCAGCCAATGGTTTCCCGCGATTCGGCCAGAATCGCCTGCAGCCGAGTTTGTTGTGCGTTCACGCCCACGGCCTGAAACAGGGTCTGAATAAACCGATTGTGATCGGGAAAGCGCATCAATCCCCCCGAATCCATGAGATGCACCAGCTTTTTCACCTCCTGATTGAGGTCGTGCAACTGGCGAATTTGCGCGCGATAGGCATCGGCCTGGGCGCGTAATTGACTGGGGCGGACATCACTCAATGACGAATCGTCAAACGGCCTGGCCTGATAGCGCTGCAACCGCTCAAACAACAGCTGATGCAATTGCTGAAAATAATAGCGGGCACTGGTGGCCACCTGCACATTCTCCAGCGCCTGATCGGTGACCCAGCTGGGCTGGTCGAGCATCACCAACAGCGCAAAATGGCCATCGGCCTGAACCCAGTTGTGCTGGTGATACAGGTCTGCCCCCAGGTTCCCCACCCCGGCATGGGGTTGCTGCAAGCGCCAGTTTTCAAAATGACTGCGTACTTCGCGTGGTGGCGTGGTCAGACCCTGCCAGTCGCCGTGCGCCTGAGCCTGGGCAAAACTCAAAGGCCGCTGGGACTGAGGCGTGCAGAATTGTTCGATCAGCACACTGGTGGCGACGTGTTCACTGGTATTGGCCTGCAATGCCTGCGCATGCCCCAACCAGTCTCTGATCGTCGCGAACACTTCGTCGGCGATCTCGCGCAAATAGGCATAGGCGTGATCGCGCCAATCCATCCGCTCGTCCACCGCGTTTTCCAGCGGCAGGTTGTTCAGATGCCGCAACGCATTGACGTCCATGCCGTCCAGATCGGTCTGCAACAGACACTGCACACTGCCCAGATTGTTCAAGCGCACCGACAGCGCCAGCGTCAAGGCCTCGCCTCTGAAATCGGAAACGCGGACCGAAGGCAGGTCAAACTGCCACAGACGAAACGGGTCGGACAGAGACAGGTCCGACAACACATCGGCCGGTTCCGGTTGGTAAAACGCTTCCGCCCCCAGTGCCTGCTCCAGCAAAAGGCGTTTGGGCGCGTCCTGCAAAAAACCCGACAGACAATCCACCGACAAGGCATTCAGGGTGGCATAAAAAGCCGTGCTCCATTGCCCCGAATGAATCACCAGTTTGTCGGTGGAGGGCTGACGCAAGATGGCCACGCTGGCCCAGTGCGCCCTGAGCATGGAGGCAAACACGCGTTGCGACCGGTTTTTTAACCAGGCCTGGTACAAATCGGATTCGACCTGATCCCAATCGGCTTCCGACACCCCCTGGCCCTGATCGCGTCGCTGCAGGGTTTCACTGAGCACGAGCATGGCCTGCAGGTAAGCCTGCCAGGCACTCAGTTGCGATTGGCAGGCCGCCGTTTCGGCCAACCAGCTCAGTTGCTCACGGCAGGCGTCGGCGCACTGGGCAAAGGCATTGTTGTGCATGCCGCGATCCACATCCACCGAGGCCACAGCCAGCTGATGATGCAGACACACACAGTCCTGTGGCCGCAAAGCCGCATCCCACACCTGTGCCAGACACTGTTCGCCCCAAGCAAACAGGGCTTTGGCGTCAATAAAATCATAACTTTGTTCAATCTTCAGGCGCGCGCCGAAATAAGCCAGCCAGTAGGCGGCGACCAGCGCTTCGTCCGAGCCGGACAGGTTGGCCATTTGCTCGACCTGCGGCCGCTGATGCGCCGAGTCCACAGAACAGCCCAACGCCTGCAGACGCGCCTGCATCTGCTCGCGCCCGACTTCAAACGCTTCGTCCTGATCCAGACGCTGGCCCAGTTCGTTGACGTTCCCCCGTTCATGAACGCTCATAAGGAAAACACGCTATGTGGGCAGCGCGCAAGCGCCTGCATCTGCCAGACAAACCGCGGGTCTGCCTCCTTAAGGCCATAACTGCTCAGAAACAGTTCGCGCACAAACGCCGTCACCGCCGCTTTATCAATCTGTTCCACGCCGGCATGAGGATGAATCAACAGGCCCATTCTTTCGGAACCGCTGGCATGGAATTCGGGAATCCGAAAATCGAAATCCAGCACCCGGAAGCCCAGATGCCGATAAAACGGCCACAATTTGGGAGCGGCCTCGAGCCAGAAATAAGGATGACGGCGACTCAAATAGGTCGCCAGTTGCGCGCGCACCAGTTCGCCTGCCAGGCCTTTCCCCTCATAGGGTTTGGCCGTCGCCAGATACGAGAGCAAGGTGCCCTGTTGCAGATATTCGACCATGGAAAACGCTGCCCAGTCGCTGTCGGGCGTCATCAAACCCAATATCACGGCCTGATGGTCGCGTAAGGATTGTTCGATCCCGCTCAAAGGGGCCAGTTCCTGATAGGGAAAACGCCGATGGTACAAGGCCGCCCAGCGACGAAACCGCATGCTGTCGGGATGGCTCAGCAACACGGGGGTCAGCCCGTCGGCCCGCTCAAACAATCGCTCCATTGTCTCCCCCTTTGTTGTTTTCGCCCGATCGCCAGACGGCCGCCCTTACTGAAAAATGGCCTGCAGAGCCGCGCCCGGATCCTCCGCGCGCATAAAGGCTTCGCCGACCAGAAAGCTGTTGACCTTGTGCGCACGCATCCGCGCCACATCGTCCGGCCCCAGAATCCCGCTTTCGGTGATCACAATCCGGTCTTGCGGAATCCGGTCCAACAGCCCCAAGGTCGTGTCCAAAGACACCTCGAAACTGTGCAGATCGCGGTTATTGATGCCGATCATGGGCAGCGGCAAACGCAAGGCGCGTTCCAGTTCTTCTTCATTGTGGACCTCGATCAACACGTCCAGACCCAGTTGCATCGCGGTTTCGGTCAGCTCATACATCTGCGCATCGCCAATGGCGGCCGCAATCAGCAAAATGCAATCGGCCCCGATCAATCGGGCCTCGTACACCTGATAATCGTCGACAATGAAGTCCTTGCGGATGATCGGCAAATCCACCGCGGCATGCACCTGTGTCAGATATTCATTAGAGCCTTGAAAAAAGTCGCGGTCGGTCAGCACCGACAGACAGGCCGCGCCATGTCGGGCGTAGCTTTGCGCAATCGCCACCGGATCAAACGGATCACGCAGCACCCCTTTGCTGGGCGAGGCTTTTTTGATCTCGGCGATCACCGCCGATTCGCCCGCATCCAGTTTGGCTTGCATGGCATCGGCGAACCCGCGCGTGGGCGAGGTGGTCATCATCAACGCCTTTTGCTTGATCTCGCGCAGCGGCAGTTTCTCGCAGGCCGCCTGAATCTCGTCGAGCTTGCGAAAAATGATTTTTTTCAGAATATCGGGGGTTTGTGTTGGCATAAGGATTCCGTGAACTGAATGCGATCCGAAAACCACCAGGCCTGGTGGTTTTCAGGAAAAGGACTGGGTCAGAGTGATAAAGTCTTCAAAGCGCTGGCGTACCTGGCCGCCGGCCAGAAGTTCGCGGGCTTTTTCCACACCTTCGGCATAGGAGTCGGCCAGCCCGGCCACATAAATCGAGGCTCCGGCGTTGAGACAGACAATGTCGGCGGCGGCCGAATGGTCATTGTTAAACACCGCTTTGATGATGTTGAGGCTGTCCTGGGAGGAGTCAATGCTCAAATCCGACAGATCGGGATGATCCATGTCGTAATCGGACGGATCGATCTGCCAGCGTTTGATCCGCCCGCCCTTGAGTTCGGCCACTTCGGTCACGCTGGAAATACTGATTTCATCCAGCCCATCCTGAGCGTGTACCACCATCACATGCTCGGAGCCAAGCGAACGCAGGACTTCTGCAAACGGGTCCAGCAGGCTCTCGTCAAACACGCCCAGCACCTGCGCCGGGGCATTGGCCGGATTGGCCAGCGGTCCGAGAATATTGAAAATGGTGCGCACACCCAGGGTCTTGCGCACGCCCATCACGTGCTTCATCGCCGAATGATGCGCCGGCGCGTACATAAAGCCCACGCCCAATTGTTCGATGCATTGGGCCACGGCTTCCGGGGTCAGATCCAGATTGACCCCGGCTTTTTCCAGCACATCGGCGCTGCCGGACGAACTCGACACCGAGCGCGCACCGTGCTTGGCCACTTTGGCCCCGGCCGCGGCCGCCACAAACGCACTGGCCGTGGAAATATTAAAGGTGTTGGCCCCATCGCCGCCGGTACCACAGGTATCGATCAAATGGGTCTTGTCATGAATCGGCACATGCGTGGCCAGCATGCGCATCACCGAAGCGGCGGCGGCAATTTCCTCGGTGGTTTCGCCCTTGGTGCGCAAAGCGACCAGAATGCCGGCCACCTGAATCGGCTCGGCCTCGCCCGACATCAGCGTGTGCATCACCCACTCCATCTGCTCGGCGGTCAGGTTCTTGCGCTGGATCAGTTGATTGAGTGCGTCTTTGAGTTGCATGCTTCGCTCCTTTTCGCCGCAGGCGGCGGCTACTGACTGAACCTTTCAGCCAGCGTGTTGTGTCAGAAAATTGGACAGCATTCGATGCCCCTGATCGGTCAGAATCGATTCGGGATGAAACTGCACCCCTTCGACCGGCAGAGTCTTGTGGCGCACGCCCATGATTTCGTCCAGCGCACCCGCCTCATTCTGAGTCCAGGCCGTCACCTCCAGAGAGTCGGGCAAAGCGTCCTGTGCCAGCACCAGCGAATGGTAACGCGTGGTCTCGACCGGATTGGGCAATCCCTGAAAAACGCCCAGATCGTGATGATAGACCGGCGAGGTTTTGCCGTGCATCACCTGTTTGGCGCGCACCACTTCGGCCCCGAACGCCTGACCGATGGCCTGATGGCCCAGACAGACGCCCAGAATCGGCACTTTCCCGGCAAAATGTTCAATCGCCGCCACCGAAATCCCGGCCTCGGTCGGCGAGCAGGGACCGGGCGAAATCACCAGATAGGTCGGTGCCAGCCGCTCGATCTCTTCGATCGTAATCTGGTCATTGCGATGCACCGCCACCTCCTGGCCCAGTTCACCGAAATACTGCACCAGGTTGTAGGTAAACGAATCGTAGTTGTCGATCATTAACAGCATGTCGAATCCTCAGCTCGGGCGCGATGACGCATCATGGGGATGCGATGTCTGCAGCCCGCGGTTCACAAACGCGGCCGCCTTGAAAATGGCGCGGCCTTTGTTCAGGGTTTCGTCCCATTCGGACTGGGGATCGGAATCGGCCACCACCCCGGCACCGGCCTGCACAAACAGACGACCGTCCTTGATCACGGCGGTGCGAATCGCAATGGCCGTGTCCATGTTGCCATGCCAGCCCAGATAACCGACCGCTCCGGCATAGACCCCGCGTTTGACCGGCTCCAGCTCATTGATGATTTCCATCGCCCGGATTTTGGGCGCCCCCGAGACGGTCCCGGCCGGGAAGGTCGCCCGTAGCACGTCCATGGCCGATAAGCCGTCTTTGACCCGTCCATCGACATTGGACACAATGTGCATCACGTGTGAATAGCGTTCCACCAGCATTTTTTCGGTCAGTTCGACACTGCCGGTCTGGGCGATGCGCCCCACGTCGTTGCGCCCCAGATCGATCAGCATCAAGTGCTCGGCCAGTTCCTTGGGATCGGCCAACAGGTCTTTTTCCATGGCCAGATCCTGTTCCGGCGTCTGGCCACGGCGACGGGTCCCGGCGATTGGGCGAACGGTCACCTTGCCCGCTTCCAAACGCACCAGAATCTCGGGCGAAGAGCCCACCACCTGAAAATCGCCCAGGTCCAGAAAAAACATGTAGGGCGAAGGGTTCAGGTAACGCAAGGCCCGGTACAGCGCCAGAGGCGAGTGCGCGAAAGGGGCCGACATCTGCTGGGAAATCACCACCTGCATCGCGTCACCGGCCAGAATGTATTCCTTGATCTGGGCGACCGCCTGCTTGAAAGCGCTCTCACCAAAACTGGACACAAAATCCGATTCCTGCAGCTCCTGTGACTGCGCCGGTGGCTGGGCCTGAGACAAGGGCGCATGAATCCGGTCGGCAATCGCATCCAGACGCTGTTGTGCTTTTGACCAGGCCTGGTCATTTTCCAGGTCGGCGTGCACAATCACGTGTACCTGGCCGCTGAGATTGTCGAATACCACCAGTTCGGTGGACACCATCAACACAATGTCCGGCGCGCCGATGTCGTCCCGCTCGGGCGTGGTGTCGCGCAGGCGCGGTTCCACGTATTCGATGCTGTCGTAACCGAAATACCCGACCAGTCCGCCGGTAAACACCGGCAGCCCAGTTTTTTTCGGCACCTTGAAGCGCGCTTGAAAGGCTTCCAGCCAGGCCAAAGGGTCCCGGGTCGATTGCTGTTCTGTCAGCGTTTCCTCGCCACTGGCGTTCAGATCGTACACTGACACCACCGACCCCGACACGGTTACCCGCTGCTGACACGGCAAACCGATGATGGAGTAACGCCCCCACTGGTCGCCGCCCTGCACCGATTCCAGCAGATAGGAATAGGGGGCATTGGCCACCTTGTGATACACGCTCAGCGGTGTATCGTAGTCCGAGAGAATGGTGCGCATCACCGCGACCTTGTCATAGCCTTGCTCGGCCAGCCGTTCAAATTGGGTCTGATCCATATCCGTTTCCAGCTTCAGCTTGCGGTCTCCAAAAGAATGGGTATTACGACGCCGCTTCGATCCAGTTTGACAGTTCGGCAAACGAATCCATCACCGCATCCGGTTCGTAATCACGAATGTCTTCCCCATGATTATAGCCGTAAGTCATGCAGTAAATGTAAAACCCGGCCGCTCTGGCGGCTTTGACGTCGGAACGGGAATCGCCGATCATCAGCGCGTTTTCGGGCGACACACCCAACTGTTCCGCCGCATAAAGCAACGGCATTGGGTGCGGCTTTTTCTCGGCGCAGGTGTCACCGCTGACGACCACTTCAAAATAGTCAAACAGACCCTTGTCCTTGAGCAACGGCAGGGTAAAGTCCGCGGCCTTGTTGGTCACGCAGGCCAGACGGTAGCCCTGTTGCTTCAGCCAGTCCAGCCCCTCAATCACCCCGTCGTACACACAGCTGCGTTTCGAGGTGTTTTGCTTGTAAAGCTCGATGAAAATCGGATAGGCCTTTTGCATCAGGTCGGTCTCGGGCATGCCTTCCAGATCGTTGGTCAGGGCCCTTTCCACCAGACGCTGTACGCCATTGCCGACCCAGTTGCGCACCGCGGCTTCGCCTCGGGCAGGCATGCCCAGTTGTTTCATCATTTCATCGGTACAAAACGCCAGGTCGGGCACACTGTCAATCAGCGTGCCGTCCAGATCAATCAGAATAAAGCCGGGAGCAATTTTGGTTGTTAACATTCGGTTCTTCCTGGGCGCATCGCCCGCTATTACAAACACAAAGCGCCAGCAACAGCCGGCGCTTCCAAATTTAGCCAGAAACGGTCTGGGCGTTAGACTTGTTACGCTTTGGCCAGCTCGTCTCGCATCTGCTGAATCACCGTGTCATAGCGGTTGGCGTCGCTTTGCTGCGCCTTGCCGAAAATGCCCGAGCCGGAAACAAACGTATCGCAACCAGCCGCGGCCACTTCCGCAATGTTATCCACTTTCACGCCGCCATCGATTTCCAGACGGATATCACGCCCGGAGGCGTCGATCATCTGACGCGCCGCTTTCAGCTTATCCAGCGCCTGCGGGATGAAGGACTGGCCGCCGAAACCGGGGTTGACCGACATGATCAGAATCATGTCGATGCGGTCCAGCACATGATCCAGGTAGCTCAAAGGGGTGGCCGGGTTGAAGACCAGACCGGCTTTGCAGCCTTCGTTCTTGACCAACTGCAGGGAACGGTCGATGTGCTCGGAGGCTTCCGGGTGGAAGGTGATGTAATCGGCCCCGGCGCTGGCAAAATCGCCGATGATGCGGTCCACCGGCTTGACCATCAGGTGCACATCCATCGGTGCCTTGACGCCTTCACGGTCCATGAAATTCTTCAGGGATTCCGCCACCAGTGGCCCAATGGTCAGGTTCGGCACGTAATGATTGTCCATGACATCAAAATGCACCACGTCCGCACCAGCCGCGATCACATCTTTCACGTCCTTGCCCAGCTGCGCAAAATCCGCTGACAGAATCGACGGTGCAATCCAGTTTTCTTGTTTTGCCATGTCTGGCTCCTTATTTTTGACTGTAAATTCCGCACATTTTAGCAGATAGCGCATGATTTTGAACAAGACTTTCATAGGCAGGCCGTCCTTTCGATGCCTTTTTGACCAGGCCTGGTAAAAATCGGAATGAACGGTTTTCAAACCCGCCCAATTCCGCTAATATCCAAGCAATAGAGCGAATCTGCCTTTCTTTCACGACAACCACTAAGGGATTCCCCATGCACGAAGACCATTTTCCCGGGCTTTACTCCGTCAAACGCGGCATCCGCATTGTCGAAGTCATCGGCCTGATCGTCATCGCCATTGCCACTGTGATCGCGTCACTCAAGGAAATCTGGAGCATGGTCGAAGCCATGGACGTCACCCTGGGCGACCTGCTGCTGATGTTTCTGTATCTGGAGGTGCTGGCCATGGTGGCCATCTATCTGGATTCGGGCAAGCTGCCGATCCGCTTTCCGATGTACATCGCCATCATCGCCCTGGCGCGTTACCTGATACTGGAAATGAAAAACCTGTCGGAATGGGAAATGATTGTGGTGGCCCTGACCATGTTGACCGTCGCGGCCGCCGTGATTGTCTTGCGCTACGGCCACTTGAAACTGCCCTATGACGACCGAAAAAGACTGGAAGAAAATCTGCGCAAGCTGCCGGAAAAGAACCCCGTCAACCCCAAATCGGAGTAAGCCATGCACGCCCTCTATGAATCCAAATTGACCAGCCTGCCCTTGCTCAACCAGGGCAAGGTGCGCGACCTTTACGATCTGGACGACCACCACATGCTGATCGTCACCACAGACCGGATTTCGGCGTTTGACGTGGTCTTGCCCACCCCGATTCCGGGCAAAGGCAAACTGTTGACCGAAATGGCCCGTTTCTGGATGCACCAGACCGAGTCCATTCTACCCAACCAGCTGGCCGACGACTTGGTGCTGGCCGACTATTTGACCCACGACGAACTGGCGCAGCTGGATGGTCGTGCCATGGTGGCACGAAAGCTCAAACCGCTGCCGGTGGAAGCCATAGTGCGCGGTTATCTGGTCGGCTCCGGCTGGCAGGAATACCAGAAAACGGGTCAGGTTTGCGGCCACACACTGGACAAAGGACTGCAACTGGCGCAAAAACTGCCCGAACCTTTGTTTACGCCTTCGACCAAGGCCGAAGTGGGCGATCACGATGAAAACATTGATTTCGACGCAGTGGTCAGGCTGCTCGGACAAGAAAAAGCCGAGGCGGTGCGCGACTTGAGCCTGCAACTTTACCGCTATGCCGCCGACTATGCGCAGGAACGCGGCATCATCATTGCCGACACCAAATTCGAATTCGGCGAAGACGCGGACGGTCGCATCCATTTGATCGACGAAGCCCTGACGCCGGACAGCTCACGCTTCTGGCCAGCCGCGACCTATCAGGTCGGCAGCAACCCGCCCAGCTTTGACAAACAATACATCCGCGATTACCTTTTGAGCCTCGACTGGGACAAGACGGCCCCCGGCCCGGAATTGCCGCCCAAAGTGGTAGAAAAGACCCTGGAAAAATACCAGGAAGCCGAGGCCAGACTGATGGACAATGCCTGACCTGCCTCCTTCCCTCCGTGACTGGCTGGACAGCCTGCAACAAAGTCAGGCGCACGGGGTCTTTGTCACCGGCACCGACACCGATGTTGGCAAAACCTACGTATCCGCCCGTCTGCTGTCCTACCTCAGCCAATCAAAGCGACCACTGGCACCTCGCAAGCCCGTCGCATCGGGCTGTGAGCGAGGCCCGGATGGGCAGCTTATTTCCGAAGACGTACGCCAACTCTATCTGGCGTGCCGCAAACGGGTCGCCATGCGCACCATCGGCCCCCATCTGTACCAACCCGCCATTTCTCCGGCCCGGGCGATTGCACAGGCAGGCGACGACCTGAATCTGACCGATTTGCTGCGTGCCTGTGAGGTCGATGCGGCAGCCTCTGCAAAGCCATTGCTCTGGGTCGAAGGGGCAGGCGGCTTTTATTCCCCCCTGACCGCCGACACCCTCAACGCCGACCTGGCCAAGGCACTGGGCTTACCCGTCCTGCTGGTCGTCGGCAATCGTCTGGGTTGCCTGAATCATGCCCGTCTGACCCTAGAGGCCATTGCCCGCCACCGACTGCCTTTGGCAGGCGTCGTGCTCAATGACACCCATCCAGACGCCGACCCGGAAAACGAGATGGATCTGATCGACATCCTGCCAGACGAGGTGCCTTTCGCTCACTTGCCTTATTCACCGGAACCCGTTTTTCAGACATAAAAAAACCGGGCAGAGCCCGGCTTCTTCATCGGCTGGCCGCCGAAGCGACCATGCATTTCGTCCGCTTGGACTTATTTCACGCGCTGATCCAGATCGCCCGCCGCATAACGACGCTGCATTTCTTCCAGACCCAGAGATTTGATCTTGGAAGCATGCCCGGCACAGCCAAACGCTTCAAAACGATGCTTACAGATGTCAGACATCGCTTCTTGAGCGGATTTCAGGAACTTGCGTGGGTCAAAGTTGGATGGGTTTTCCGCCAGGTGCTTACGCACCGCACCGGTAGACGCCATACGCAGGTCGGTATCGATGTTGACCTTACGCACACCATGCTTGATGCCTTCAACGATCGCATCCACAGGCACACCAAAGGTCTGACCCATGTCACCACCGTAGTTGTTGATGATTTCCAGCCACTCTTCCGGAACAGAAGAAGAGCCATGCATCACGATGTGGGTGTCAGGAATGCGCTCGTGGATTTCCTTGATGCGGTCGATACGCAACACGTCGTCAGACGGCTTGGAGGTAAACTTGTAGGCACCGTGAGAGGTCCCAACCGCAACCGCCAGAGCGTCCAGATTGGTTTTCTTGACGAAATCCGCCGCTTCTTCCGGATCGGTCAGAAGTGCGTCCATGTCCATTTTCTCATCGGAACCGTGGCCGTCTTCTTCGCCCATCATGCCGGTTTCCAGAGAGCCCAGACAACCCAGTTCGCCTTCCACGGAAACACCGGCAGAGTGCGCGATGTCAACCACGGTACGGGTGACGTCAACATTGTATTCGTAGCTGGCGGGGGTTTTCATGTCCGCTTCCAGAGAACCGTCCATCATCACCGAAGTGAAGCCGGACTGGATCGCACGGGTACAAACGCCTGGATCGGAACCGTGGTCCTGGTGCATGACCACCGGAATTTCCGGGTACATTTCGGTGGCCGCTTCGATCAGGTGACGCAGGAAAGGTTCGCCCGCATATTTGCGCGCACCGGCAGACCCTTGCAGAATGACCGGTGAATCAACCGCTTTGGCCGCATCCATGATCGCGCGGACCTGCTCCATGTTGTTCACGTTGAATGCGGGCATGCCGAAACCATGTTCCGCCGCATAATCCATCAGTTCACGTAGTGTAATCATCGCCATATGCGAGACTCCTCTATTAGTTTAAAAAAATATTCCAGCCATTCTAGCAATGTCCAGTGGCTTTACAACCCTGAACAATGCTGAAATTCTGTGCGTCTCATTCTTTAAAATCCCGCTTATGGGACTTTGACAATCTCCATCTGGTTAGTGCCACCCATTTTGCCTCGGGCCTGACCGCGCGTCACCAATACCTGGTCGCCCGTTGACACCACGCCTTTTGATTTAAGCTCATTCAGAATACCCGCCTGCACTTCGTCATCCGACAAACCACTGTAATCCACACTGGTCGGGTAGACCCCACGATATAGGGTCACTTTGCGGCGGGTGTCGATGTGCGGTGTCAGCGCAATGATCGGAATGCCCGAGCTGATACGTGACATCAACAATGGGGTGTTGCCGGATTCGGTCAGGGCCGCGATGCACTTCACATCAAAATGGTTGGCCGCGTACATCGCTGACATGGCGATGGTTTCATCAATGGCGGTAAACGACTCATCAATACGGTGCGTGGATTCACGCGTGCTACGGGTCTGTTCCGCTTCGTGAGCAATGCCAGACATGGTCTCAATCACCAGACTCGGCGAATGACCGGTGGCGGTTTCACCAGATAGCATCACCGCATCCGAACCATCCATAACCGCATTGGCGACGTCAAACACTTCCGCCCGGGTCGGGATCGCATTCTCAATCATGGTTTCCATCATCTGAGTCGCAGTGATGGTGATCCGATTCAACTGTCGCGCACGCTTGATCATTTTTTTCTGCAGGGCGGGTAGCTGGGCGTCGCCCACTTCCACACCCAGGTCGCCACGGGCAATCATGATCACATCCGAGGCCAGAATGATGCTGTCCAGGGTAAAGTCATCATTGACCGCTTCGGCGCGTTCAATCTTGGACACAATGCTGCAAACCAGACCGGCCTCTTCGGCCAGAGAGCGGCATTCTTCCACGTCCTCGGCACTGCGCGGGAAAGACAACGCCAGATAATCGCACTGAATTTCCGCCGCGGTCAGAATGTCCTGCTTGTCTTTTTCGGTCAGCGCCGCCGCCGACAGTCCGCCGCCCATCAAGTTGATGCCTTTGTTGTTGGACAGATCGCCTCCAACCACAACGGTGCAGTTGACGCGTTCGCCTTCGACATTGTCGACATCCAATACCACTCGGCCGTCGTCCAGCAACAGACGATCACCGGGCTTGACGTCGTGGGGCAGACTCGGATATGTCAGCCCGACTTCGTTCTGATTGCCTTCGTTGGGATCCACATTGTTGTCCAGAGCAAATTTGTCGCCTTTTTCCAGAAACACCTTGCCTTCGGAAAAGCGGGCAATGCGAATCTTCGGCCCCTGCAAATCGACCAGTATCCCGACTTCACGGTCCAGTCGCGCAGACAGTTCGCGCGCCTGACGGGCACGCTCAAGATGGTCTTCGGCATTGCCGTGGGACATATTGATCCGCACCACGTCCACGCCGGACTTGATCATTCGGGCCAGTTCGCCTTCCCGATCCGTGGCCGGACCCAGTGTGGCAACAATTTTTGTTCTTCTTAAACCTGAGGGCATAGTTGTGTGGTTCCTTTTCCTGTTTCTTCTGTCTGAATGGTTTGGGGAAGAAAGCAAGATGTCTCGCAAAATAAACTTCGTCATCCGGGCATCGCCTGCAGTTTATTTACCGAGCCATCCTCATGTTTTCTTCCATCATCAGACGCAATCCAATATAAAATCGGGCCGGGCAAACGCCCGACCCGTGTCACTCAAGACACGCGATTATTTCTGCGCGGCTTTTTCCAGCATGTCCACGGCTGGCAGTTTCTTGCCTTCCAGGAATTCCAGGAAAGCGCCGCCGCCGGTCGAGATATAAGATACCTTGTCGGCAATGTCGTACTTATCGATGGCCGCAAGTGTGTCGCCGCCACCGGCGATGGAGAACGCATCGGATTCGGCAATGGCCATGGAGATCGCTTTGGTGCCTTCACCAAACTGATCGAACTCGAACACACCGACCGGACCGTTCCAAACCACGGTACCGGCTTCCTTGATGATTTTGGCCAGTTCAGCCGCAGAATCGGGGCCGATGTCAAAGATCATGTCGTCATCCACTACCTCGGCGACAGGCTTGGTTTCTGCTTTGGCATTCTCAGAGAATTCCTTGCCGCACACCACGTCGGACGCCAGCGGAATGGCGGCACCACGTGATTCCATGATTTCGTTCAGTTTCTTACAGGTCGGCACCAGATCGGTTTCAGACAGGGAATTGCCCACATTGTGACCCGCCGCTTCGATGAAGGTATTGGCAATGCCGCCGCCCACAACCAACTGATCCACTTTTTCGGACAGGGATTCCAGGACGGTCAGTTTGGTGGAGACTTTGGACCCACCGACGATCGCCACCATCGGACGTTTGGGTTCGTGCAGGGCCTTGCCCAGCGCTTCCAGTTCCGCCGCCAGCAAAGGACCCGCACAGGCCACAGGGGCGTACTCGCCAGCACCATGCGTGGAGGCCTGAGCACGGTGCGCCGTACCAAACGCGTCCATCACATAGATGTCGCACAGGGCCGCGTATTTCTTGGACAGTGCCACGTCGTTTTTCTTTTCACCGACGTTGAAACGCACGTTTTCCAGCAGGACGATTTCGCCTGCGGCCACGTCCACATCGCCATCCAGATAGTCCTTGATCAGGCGAACGTCCTTGCCCAGCTTTTCTGACAGATCCGCCGCGACCGGGGCCATCGAAGATTCCTGGTCGAACTCGCCTTCGGTCGGACGCCCCAGGTGCGACATGATCATCACTTTGGCACCGGCTTCGGCGGCCATTTTCATGGTCGGCAAAGAAGCACGGATGCGCGCATCCGAGGTGACCTTGCCGTTTTTAACCGGCACATTCAAGTCTTCGCGAATCAATACGCGCTTACCTGCCAAATCCAGGTCAGACATTTTCAATACAGACATACTTCGTCCTCTTTTTAACGTTTGAGCCCTGTCGGGCCGGGAATCATTGTGATTGTGTTCACTTATGGAGACGACATCGTCCTTTCATCCACATAAGCGAGCACAAGCATAAAAACCCCTCTGAACCCGAAAATGGGCACAGAGGGGCATCACAAAAACGCTTAGTTGGAGCCGACGTGCTCAACCACTCGCATCATGTTGCAGGTATAACCGTATTCGTTGTCATACCAGGCGACCACTTTCACAAAAGTGCTGTCCAGTGCAATGCCGGCTTTGGCATCAAAAATGGACGGACGTGAATCGCCGCGGAAGTCGGTGGAAACGTTGGGCTCATCGGTATAGCCCAGAACGCCTTTCAGATCACCGGATTCGGAAGCGGATTTCATTGCCGCACAAATTTCGTCATAAGACGCGCCCTTGTCCAGCTCAACGGTCAGATCCACGACCGACACATCGGAAGTGGGCACACGGAAAGCCATGCCTGTCAGCTTGCCGTTCAATTCCGGCAGAACCTTGCCGACCGCTTTGGCCGCACCGGTGGAAGACGGAATGATGTTTTCCAGAATCCCACGCCCACCGCGCCAGTCTTTCATCGAAGGACCATCAACGGTTTTCTGGGTGGCGGTCGCCGCGTGAACGGTGGACATCAAGCCACGCTTGATCCCGAAGCTGTCGTTCAGGACCTTGGCCACAGGCGCCAGACCATTGGTGGTACAGGACGCCGCAGACACAATCGCCTGACCTTTGTATTCGTTGTGGTTCACACCGTAAACGAACATTGGCGTGCTGTCCTTGGACGGCGCCGATTGAACGACTTTTTTCGCGCCCGCATCCAGGTGCGCCTGACAGGTTTCTTCGGTCAGGAAGAAACCGGTACATTCGATCACCAGGTCCGCGCCCACGTCGTTCCACTTCAGGTCGGCCGGGTTGCGCTCGGCGGTAATGCGAATTTCCTTGCCGTTGACAACCAGGTTGCCGCCTTTGACTTCCACGTCCCCGTCAAAACGGCCGTGAACGGAATCGTACTTCAGCATGTACGCCAGATAGTCCGGGTCCAGCAGGTCATTGATGGCCACAACTTCGATGTTGTCAAAATCCTGAGCCGCGGCCCGGAATGCCATACGACCGATGCGGCCGAAACCATTAATACCGACTTTTACTGTCATAGTTTACTCCTGAAATTCACCAGGCCTGGTGAAAAACCGGCCCGGCTTTGGGTTACGTTAAAAAAGTTGTTTATCCGATCAGCGCCTGAGCACGCTTGACCACGTTTTCGGTGGTGAAGCCAAACTCTTTGAACAGGTCTGGTCCCGGTGCGGACTCGCCGAAGGTGGTCATGCACACAATGTCGCCATCCATGCCCACATACTTCCACCAGGAATCGCCAGTACCGGCTTCGATCGCCATGCGCTTGGTGCCAGGGGTCAGAACCGAATCACGGTAAGCCTGATCCTGCTCGTCAAACGCGTCCGTAGACGGCATGGAAACGACACGGACTTTCTTGCCGGACATTTCCGCAGCCGCGTCCATGGCCAGACCGACTTCGGAGCCGGTCGCAATCATAATCAGATCCGGCGTGCCGTCACAATCCTTGAGGATGTAGCCGCCTTTTTCGATGTTCTTGACCTGTTCCGGGGTGCGCTCCATTGGCTCAAGCCCCTGACGTGAGAACACCAGTGCCGTCGGCGCGTCACCACGCATCACGGCCATTTTCCAGGAAACCGCGGTTTCGACCGCGTCACACGCGCGCCAGGTCTGGAAGTTTGGAATCACACGCATGGTCGCCATCTGCTCGACCGGCTGGTGTGTCGGCCCGTCTTCGCCCAGACCGATGGAGTCGTGGGTGTATACATAGATGGTGCCGATTTTCATCAACGCCGACATACGCAGGGCGTTGCGCATGAATTCCATAAACATGAAGAAAGTGCCGCCGAAGACCTTGAAGCCACCGTGCAACACCATGCCGTTCATCATGTGCGCCATACCAAATTCGCGCACACCCCATGACAAGTAGTTGCCATTGGCATGGGCATGGTTGACCTTTTTGGTGCCCGACCAGTTGGTCAGGTTGGAACCGGTCAAATCGGCAGAGCCACCAAACAGTTCCGGCAACAGGCCACCTACATGCTCAATGGCGCTCTGAGAGGCTTTACGCGACGCGACTTTGGGCATGTCTTTCTGCGTATTGGCAATGAACTTGTCCATTTCCACTTCAAAGTTGGCTGGCAGATCGCCGTTGATACGACGCTCAAACTCGGCCGCTTCTTTGGGGAATTCCTTGCGATAGGCTTCGAACGCTTCGTTCCAGGCCGCTTCGTCCTTGGCACCCTGTTCCGAGTGGTCCCAACCGGTATAAATGTCTTCCGGTACGTGGAAAGGTTCGTGTTCCCAGCCCAGGTTTTCGCGGGTCAGTTTGATTTCTTCGTCGCCCAGCGGCGCGCCGTGACAGTCGTGTGAACCACACAGGTTTGGCGAACCGAAACCGATGGTGGTACGAGTACAGATCAGAGTCGGCTTGTCCGTGTCGGCTTTGGCTTCTTCAATCGCTTTGTTGATGGCATCGGCATCGTGACCGTCCACGTCACGAATCACCTGCCAGCCATAGGACTCGAAACGACCGGCCGGATCTTTTTCCATCCAGTCATCAATGTGGCCGTCAATCGAGATGTTGTTGTCGTCCCAGAAAGCGATCATTTTGCCCAGACCCAGAGTCCCGGCCAAAGCCGCCGACTCATGCGACAGGCCTTCCATCAGACAGCCATCGCCCATGAACACATAGGTGTTGTGGTCAACAATGGTGTGGCCCGGCTTGTTGAACTGGGCCGCCAGGGTGCGCTCGGCAATCGCCATCCCGATGGCGTTGGCCAGCCCCTGACCCAGCGGACCAGTGGTGGTTTCGATGCCATCGGCGTAGCCGTATTCCGGGTGACCGGCGGTTTTGGCGTGCAACTGACGGAATTGCTTGAGGTCGTCGATCGACAGATCAAAACCGGTCAGGTGCAGCAAAGAGTACAGCAACATCGAACCATGCCCATTGGACAGAACAAAACGGTCACGGTCGGCCCAGTTGGCATTTTTCGGGTTGTACTTCATGTGGTCGTTCCACAGCACTTCCGCAATGTCGGCCATGCCCATTGGGGCACCCGGGTGACCGGATTTGGCTTTCTGAACGGCATCCATGCTCAAGGCACGAATCGCATTGGCTAGTTCTCTACGGGTTGACATCAAACAACTCCCCTAAGTTATAAAAAATTCGGTATGACGATCGGTCTCAGGCGACGCGCAAACCGTGATCACACACGGCTTTGATGGCGCTAACTGCTTCTTTTTATTGACAGAGTGCACGGTTTTTGACGCAGACACCGATCATAAATTGGAGCAACATTCTCTCTTAAAAAACCACTTTCATCAAGTTTTCTTATCTTTTGCACCCCAAACACCATGGCAAAAAGCGCACGTTTGCGGGCCTTTTCTGACCGATAACAGGCACCATAATCGGCTCAGATGACACCTGTATGAACTTTGCCTGATCATGAAAATTGTGTGAAAAACTACGAGCGCCCCGCCGCCCGTGAGGCGATTGTGCTAGGATAAAATTCGCCAAAAGAACACTTTCCTCACCCAACAAAGGAGTCCCTCAATGCCGATCAAGCTCAAAGACTTTGTCCAAACCGCCAAAAACCACGTCAAAGAAATCACCTGCGATCAGGTGGAAGATTACCAGGCCCGCGGCTACAAATTGCTGGACGTGCGAGAGGCCGCCGAATACCTGGGCGGCACCATTCCCATGTCCCTGCACATCCCCCGCGGCCTGCTCGAACCCAAGTGCGACCCCGACTTTCCCGGTCACGAACCCCAGCTTTCCAACCCCGACCAGCCCTGGCTGATATTTTGCCAGGCCGGAGGTCGGGGCGTTCTGGCGGCCTACACCATGCAGCAGATGGGCTTTACCGACGTGGTCAACCTCGCCGGCGGATTTGGGGCCTGGAAAGAATTCGGCGGCGAAATGGAATGCCCTCCGACCGAAGACGGCCTGATGCGTTGCGATCACCCCTGGAATCCGGGTTACGTCAGCGAATAAGCCTCACCCTGCCATTGATCAACCCAAAAAGCACCAGGCCTGGTGCTTTTGTGTGTCAAACACTTTCTCACACCGCCACGGATTCTGCGCGGCGATCCGCGCGCGTCTGACGCCCGTTTTCATAAAACGACAGAGCCGCCGGAATCACCATCAGAATCAACAGGGTCGAAAAGCCAAGGCCAAAGGCAATGGAAGTGGCCATCGGAATCAGGAACTGCGCCTGCAACGAGGTCTCGAACAACAGGGGCGTGAGCCCGGCGATGGTGGTCAGCGAGGTCAGCAATACCGCACGCACCCGCTGCACCGACGCCTCTTCCAATGCCTCATCCACCTGCATGCCCTGCTCGCGCAATTGCTTGTAAAAGGTGACCAGGATGATCGAATCGTTGACCACGATCCCCGAAAGCCCGAACAGACCAAACAGCGACAGAATGGTCAGATCAATATTGAGCAGCCAGTGTCCGGTGATCGCACCGATCAGCCCGAACGGAATCGCCATCATCACCACCAGCGGCCACACATAGGACCCGAACACCCAGGCCAGCACAATGTAAATCATCGACAACCCGATCACCAGACCGATTTTCATGTCGCCCATGGTATCGGATTGCTGCGCTTTCTGGCCCTCCAGTGAATACTGCAATCCATACTGTTGCGTCAGCTCGGGCAAGGTGCTCTGCTCAAGCTCGGCCAAAATGCGGTTGGCGTTGTTCAACGTCTTGTCGACCTCGCCCACCACCGTCACCGCCAGACGCCCATCCACATGGCGCACCACATCAAACCCGCGCTGGGTGCGCCAGTCGGCAATGGTGCTCAAAGGCACTTTTTCACCAGACGGCGTGGTCACCCGAAAAGTGGACAAGGTACCGAACGATGCCTGTTCGGCCTGCGGCAGTTGCAAGCGCACCTCCACCTCGTCCACGCCGTCGGTGAAAATCTGCACCAATCGTCCGGAAAACGCATCGCTCAACTGACGCCCCAGAGACGCATACGTCATGCCCAGCGCCTTGCCCTGCGGCGTGAGTTCATACACCAACTGATCACGCCCATAGGGCAGATCATCGCGCACACCCGAGACGCCTTTGATCTGATCCAGCACCGCTTGCAGATCCAGCGCCGCCCGTTTGAGTTGACGCGGTTCGGCCCCCCAGAGCCGAATATCAATGTCGCTGCCCGGCGGCCCCATCCGCGGCGATTCAATCGTCAGCACATCCAGGCCTGGTACTTTTCCGGCCCGTTTTTCCCATTCACGAATCAGGTCTTCGTTGCGCGTTTCGCGCTGATCGGAATCGACCATCTCAATGTTCACGCTGCTGAAATTCGACCCCTGCTGTCGCGCGGTTTCGTTGTAATGCACCACCGCGGTTTTGACAATGCCCGGCTCCAGCGCCTGCTCGGCTTCCAGAAGCGATTGATACAGACGCTCGGCATAACGTGCACTCACCTCGGGCGGGGTCCCGGCCACAAAGCGCGCGTCGGCATTGAGCTTGGTCGATTCCGGCGACGGGAAAAACACAAAGGCCAAGCGACCGCCCACCAGCAAGCCCACCACCAGAATCATCATCGCCAGCGTGGACGCAATCGCAATGCCTCGATGGGCCAGCACCCAGCGCACCGCGCAACGGAAAGGCCCATTGCGCCATCGATCAAAACCGGATTCCAGACGATGGCGGACACTGCCGGGCTTGACCGGCTTGACATTGGTCAACGCCATGCGCAAATGCCCGGGCAACACCACAAAACTCTCAATCAGCGAAGCAAAAATCACGGCAATGATCACCAACGGAATCGCAAACAGAATGTTGCCCACTTCGCCGCCGACCAGCATCAACGGCAGAAACGCCCCCACCGTGGTAATGGACGCGGCCGTCACCGGCGGCAGCATCCTGTGGGCCCCGCCTTCGGCCGCCATCAGCGCCGACTCGCCCCGTTCATGATGCGCGAGCGCGTCTTCGCCCACCACAATCGCATCGTCCACAATGATCCCCAACGCCATGATCAGGGCAAACAGGCTCATCATATTGATGGAGCCGCCGGCCAGATACATCACCATCAGCGTCATCATAAACGACACCGGAATGCCCACCGCCACCCAGAAGGCGACGCGCCCGTGCATGAACAGATACAGAATCAGCACCACCAGAATCAGGCCGCCGATGCCATTGTTGACCAGCAGCATGATGCGCTCATTCACCAGTGACCAGGTCTCGTCATACACTTTGAGTTCCAGCTGGGGCGGCAAGGCATCGCGTGTTTGCGCCAGCCATGACTGCATCACCTCCGAAGACACCAGGGTGTCGCCGTCTTCATCCCGCATCAGCCGCATTTCAATCGCCGGCGCCCCATCCACCATCAATTGCGGGCTGTTTTTCATCACCCGGCGTTCAATCCGGGCCAACTCGCCCAGACGTACGCGGTCGTATTCGCTCTCCACCCAGCTCAACCGGGCAAATTCCTTGGGCGTGCGCGCCTGCTCAATCGCGCGGATGTCCCGCGCCGAGTCCTTGTCGCCCAGGGAACCCGCCGGCATGTCCACACTCATGCCATTGATGCGCTCGGCCAGCTGTTCAAATGTGATCTCATGGCTCTCCAGCTGCCCCTGTGACACTTCAATCGCCACCTCTTCACTGGGCAGGCCGGTAAAATTGATCTGATCGATCCCCGCGTCCAGCAACTCTCGCTCAAACTGGCGCACCCAGGGACGCAAGGCTTCGCGATCACCACCATGATGGATCACCAACATCCGTGCCACCGGCTCATATCGCACCACCCGCTGCACAATCGGCTTTTCCGCGTCCTGCGGCAGATTGCGCAACTCACTGACCCGCTGATTGACCTCATCCATGACCTCGATCATGTCGGTGCCTTCCTGGAATTTCAGTGAAATGGACGCCATGCCCAGCGACGAGGTCGAGGTCATTTCATCCAGCGATTGCACATTGCGCAGCACCCGCTCCAGCGGTTCTGTAATGGAGGTTTCCACGTCTTCGGCATTGGCACCCGGCCAGACCACCTGCACCGTGGCCACATCCAGCTCAAAATTGGGGAAAAACTGCACATTCATTTTGAGCAACGCCACCACCCCGGACAGGATCATGATGATCATCACCAGGTTGGGCGCAACCGGATGCCGGGCAAAACGACCGATCAGACCGTAGGAGCCTTCCTTCTCCGACGGCCGGGTGCTGGCCTGAGCCTCGTGCCTGGACTCGCTCATAAATCGCTCCCAGCGTCAGCGGCCTTTTCCGAAGCCCCTTCAACGCCCCCATCAGCCGATTGGGCGGTTTCCTTCACTGAAATTTTCAGCCCGCCCACGGCGTTGGGCAGATGCGTGGTCACCACCCGGTCGCCTTCGGCCAGATCGCCCGCAATCAGTGCCAGAGTCTGACCGGAACGAACCGTTTGCCCCAGCAGTGTCACCGAGCGCATGGCCAGACGTTCGCCCTCGGTGACATAAACCCGGTCCGTGCCGTAAAGCGCCGAATAGGGCACCGCAAACACGCCCTCCTGTTTGGGCAGGTGCAAGGTCACCGACAGCAGGTCGCCCGGGCGCAGTGACAGCAGGGCCTCGGGCAGTGCAAAAAACCCGTCAACCCCGCTGGCGGTGCCTTCCCCATCCAGCCGCAACAGCGGCAGGGTCACGCTCTGTCCCGACTGTTCATAGGTGGCCACCAGGGACTGGCCCGAACGCTGGGCCGCATACAGCTGGCTCAACTGATCCCTCGGCAACTTGGCACGCAACACCAGAGAGTCCAGATCATAAAAACGCATCAAGGTCTCGCCGACATTGACCCGATCACCGGGCGAAACGTCTGCTGAGGCCACCCGCCCGTTAAACGGCGCGTCGATCTGACCGCGTTCCCAGTGCAACCTGGCTTCACGCACATTGGCCTCGGCACGTTTTTTCTGCGCCTGCAAACGTGCCATACGGGCCTCATATTCTTCCACCGCCAGTTGCGCCGTCACCACCGAAAACTCCTGACGCGCCAGCGCTTCTTTGGCCTGATCCACGGCCGATTCCGAAACCATGTCGCGCTTGAGCATGTTCTGGTTACGCGCCAGTTCCGAACGTTTGAGCGCCAGAATCTTCTGTTCCCGTACCAGTTTCTGCTCGTTGGCTTTCTGGGTGAGACGCTGTGACGCCAACTGGGCTTCCACATCGGCCAGTTCCGCCTCCGCCCGGGTCAAAGGCACCTCCAAATCCGCCATCGACATGGCCAGCAGCCGTTCGCCCTGTTCAAAGGTGTCACCAGCCAAAACATGACGCGTCGCCACTTCACCTGCCACCGGTGCCGCCACCGACACCATCCGGTCGGACTCGACCCGCCCGAACAGCGTCTGTGACGGAGACAGGGCCTCGGATTTGAGGGGTTTTACGGCCACCGGCCAGACTTTTTCTTCGACTTGAGCCGACGGCGCTTGCGGCTTGGTCTGTTTCAGCACCACAAAAATGACCAACGCCGACAACAGGATCACCAGCGGCCACAGCAGGGGCTTGAGGCGGACAAAAAAACGGAAAAACAGCGAATTGGGCACAGACGATTCCTTGAACGGCAGACAGGATAAGCCTGTCATTATAAGGACTTCCTCAACGCAAACAATCATCCTGCCATCGACAGCGCATCAGAAATTCCTATCCGCGCCCATCAAAACTTTCGCCAACACAGCGCTTGCAACCGTCTTATTCATAAATACAATCTATAATAGGATTAGTCAAAATTTGATCAAGTGACCTTACTTGATCTGATCACCAACGCAATATTAGGAGGCGTTATGAAAAAAACACTGATGACAGTGGCCATTCTGGCCGGATTCGGCAGTCAGGCCTGGGCTGCGCCCAGCAACGACGAAGCACGTGAACTGGTGAAAAGCTACATGGGACAGCTGAAACCGGAACTGAAAAAAGGCATGAAAAATGGCGGACCGGTCAATGCGATCGAAGTCTGCCACAGCAAAGCCCCGCAGATTGCCGCCGAACTGAGCGAACAGAGCGGCTGGCACATTAACCGGGTCAGCTTGAAACCCCGGGCCGAATCGGGCCAGCCCGATGCCTGGGAAGAAGAGGTGCTGGAGAAATTCAATCGGCAGCTCGAAGACGGCGCCAACCCCAAAAAAATCGAATTTTCACAGACGGTGGTCATGAACGGCGAAAAACAGTTCCGTTACATGAAAGCCATTCCGACTGGCAAAGTCTGTCTCGCCTGTCATGGCACGGATGTCAAAGCCCCGGTCAAGGAAGCGATTGCAGAGCACTATCCGAAAGACAAAGCCACCGGTTACCACAAAGGCGAACTGCGCGGTGCCTTCAGCTTCAGCAAATCTCTGTAAGTCCCTGCCCGGTCAAACTTTTCAAAACGCGCTACGGCGCGTTTTTTTTTATCCCGAAGAGAAATATTCGGGTTATGAGCACTTGTCACAGCAGCCGCCACACTGGCCACGGCAACAGGGCTTGGATTCGATTTCCCACTGGTGATGCCCGGGCTGATTCCGAAAGCTCAATGGTTCCTGATGCACACTGATATCGGCCTGTTCAAAACGGGCATGCAATGCGTCGGTCACTTCCTCGGCGATGTCATGGGCCTTGTGCAGACACATCATGTCTTCCAGCTCCAGGTCAAACTGAATCATGACCTTGGGACCCGAACGAAAGGTGCGCAAGTCATTAAATCCTTCCACCGCAGGATGCGCCAGAATGATCTCGCGGATGCTTTCCCGGTCGGCTTCGGGCAATTCATGGTCCAGCAATTGGTTGGCGCTGTTGAGCGCCAGCCGCACTGCCTGATAACCGACCAGTGCCCCGATCACCAGCCCGAGCGTGGCATCCACCCAGCCGTACGCTGCCAGCAGCAACCCTACCAGCACCGCGGCATTGGCCCCCAGATCGGTCAGATAGTGCCAGGAATCGGCCATGACCGCCGTCGAACCGGTCACCCGCACCACATAACGCTGAAACGTCACCAGCACCAGGGTCAACACCATGGCGGCGATCATGATCCAGACCCCGAATTCCGGTGCCTGCATCGGTTGCGGGTCCATCAGTCGATCCAGCGCGTACACCATCAGATACAAAGCCGACCCGGCAATGAAAATGCTCTGGGCAAACGCCGCCAACGGCTCGGCTTTGCCGTGGCCAAAACGATGTTCGTTGTCGGGCGGTTGCTGCGCCAGCCGAACCGCCAGCAGAATCGTGACCGAAGCCACAATGTCCACGGCGGAATCCAGCAGGGTCGCCAACAGCCCCACCGATCCGGTGACCCACCAGCCCCAGAGCTTAAGCAGCAACAGGAACACCGCCACTCCGACCGAGGCATAGGTGGCCCAGCGGGTCAGGCGGGCTTTCTGTAGCGGTGTCCAACTTGCCATGTCAATCCTTCTGGCTCGGCTCTGCCGCGCCAACGTAAGTACGATGAAAATCGTGGATGGCTTGACGGCGGGCCTGGGTCAACGCTTCGCCCAGTGCCGCGCCCTGAAATCCGTGGTCGATCAGCGGCTGTGGTGACACAGCGGCGACCACGGCTTGCACCGCCAACCAATAGTCGGTCTGAGGGTAAGCAACCTGCTCAAAGCCGGTACGACCGCGCGCATCGGCCTGACACACCTGCAAAAGCGCGCGCAGAGTCTCGACCTGTTTCAATGCCCCGGCGGCTTTCAGTGTTTTCAGAACCGTTTTGGGACGCAATGCCGGTTTGCCGTCGGCATCCAGCCCTTGATGCACCAACCCATGATACCCGGTCACCAGTGTTGCAAAGGCAGTGAGTTTTTTGGACAGACGATAACGTTGACCCAGCGCTTCGACCAGCGGCACACCGGCCTGCTCATGGCCATGGTGTCTGGGCCACAGTTCGGGCGGCGTCACCCCCTTGCCAAGATCGTGCATCAGCGCGGCCCACCTTACGGACAGGGCGTCGCTCAACTGACAAGCCTGATCAAGCACCATGCGGGTATGTGTCCACACATCCCCTTCTGGGTGATATTTCGACGGTTGGGTCACGCCTTTGAGCGCGGCCAGTTCCGGGAACAGAGGCTTCAGAGCACCGACCTCGTCCAGCAGTTCGAAAAAACGCCTGGGGCAAACGGTTTTCAGGGCTTTGGCCACTTCCTGCCAGACCCGCTCCGGGGTCAGAGCATCCAATTCGCCCGAAGCGCTCATCTGTTGCATTAAAACCCGGGTGTCGTCGGCCAGGTGAAAATCAAATTCGGCCAGTTTGGCGGCGAATCGGGCCACGCGCAGCACCCGTAACGGGTCTTCGGCAAAGGCCGGAGACACATGGCGCAGCACCCGATCTTTCAAATCCTGGCGGCCGCCATACGGATCAATGATGTCGCCCTTGGACGATTCCGCCATGGCATTGATGGTCAAATCGCGGCGAAGCAGATCTTCCTCCAGCGTCACATCGGGGGAAAACTGCACCGTAAAGCCGTGATAGCCGCGCCCCTGTTTGCGCTCCTGGCGCGCCAGCGCGTATTCCTCTTTGGTCTCGGGATGCAAAAACACCGGAAAGTCCTGCCCCACCGGCACATAGCCCTGGGCACGCATGGATTCAGGCGTGGCACCGACCACCACCCAGTCCCGATCGGACTGGGCCCAGCCCAACAGACGGTCGCGGACTGCGCCGCCAACCAGATACACGTTTGCTTGCTTCATGTGATCCATTTTATGTCAGCCAGCCGCCGGACTGAAACGCTCAAAGCAAAAAAAGTCTGATTGGAGCCGTTTTTGTCCCAGACTGACCCGAAGAGCCGCCCCAAACAAAAAAGCCGCCTGACAGAAGTCGGCGGCTTGATGGCAAACAAGGGGACAAAAGAAAAGCGCATCAACCCTGATCGCCGCGCCCCGCCTCCTGACGAAACGCCGGGTAACGTTCCCGCATGTGCGCCGGTGCCACCTGGGTTGCCAGCGTCTGCTCAATGCTTTTGGGCGCAAACCCGAACTGGGCTTCAAAATCCGCGTCTGCGGTTTTGTCCGCGCGCAGGGTTTTGAGCTGAAATGCAGAGACCGAACGAATCGGTGCCAACTCGCCCAGTGCGACCATCAAACGGGCATTCAGCCGACACATCGGCAACACAATGGCCTGATCTTTTTCCATCAAATCGGCCACTGTGTGCGCCACATCCTTCAGAGTCATACGCTCCGGGCCCACAACCGTCACCTTCTTGTCAAACCCGTCCGGGCGCTGCAAAACCTGCACCAACGCCTGGGCAAAATCTTCCACAGCCAGAGGCTGAACGGTCAGCGACGCTTGATAGACCGGCAGCAACGCCATGCGTTTGAGCTGCGCCTCGTAACAGCTACTGACCTGATCATTCGCCCCCAGAAGCAGGCCGGTGCGCATGACCGTGGTTTGCGCCTGGGTAATGGTGTGGGTAATGGCATCGGCCTCGCCCAACTGGTACAACCAGTTGTCCCGGGCATTATTGGCGTCTGCGCCAATGTGTGACAGAGCCACTACTCGCGGAACCCTGGCGGTTTCCACCGCTTTTTTGATTTGCTGGGTCGCGCCGACCAACGCTTCCTCATCCAGTGTTTCGGGCCCGGCAGTCAGATCCGCCAGCAGATTCACCACGGCTTTCGCCCCCTTGAAGGCATCCGCAAGAAAGGCCGAATCGTCCAGCGAGGTCAACGGCAGAACCCGAACGCCGGCATAAAGCCGATAATCCCGGAATCGAGCCGGGCGTCGCACCAGCACGTCACACGCCATACCCTGTTTGGACAGAGCATTGATCACAGCGCGTCCGACCATGCCGCCGCCGCCGAGAATCACAGTTTTGGGTTTTTTCGATTCTGACATACCGTTTCCTGTTAAGTTGTGTATGTTGTGCTGGCGTTTTCAGGGCACCACGCCAATCGACCCGAACTAAAGAACAAACAGCGGATAAGAATAATGAAATTGCCCCATCAGGTCAAGCGCACCACGCTCCCCTCTCAACCGGCCAGTGGATTCCGTCCATCCTGCGGACATGCTAGAATGGGGTTTTTTATACGCTGAGACGAACTGATGGAAGTATCCGCTTACAAAAGCCCCAAAAAAGCCGAATTGTATTTGTTTGTGCCCAGAGCGCAGGGGCTGGATGACCTGCCCGATGAGCTCTACGTCATGTTCGGCACCCCCGAGCATGTGGTCGATTTTGAGATTGGCCCCGGGCGCACTCTGGCCCGCGCCAGCGCAGAAGAAGTCAAAGCCGCGCTGGAAGGCAAAGGCTATTACCTGCAGATGCCGCCCAATGAAAACGAAGTGCTTTCAGACATGCCACCGCCACCGGAGCATCTGGACAACATTTTTTAACCAGGCCTGGTGAATTCCTGATCAAAACACTCGGGCATTGCAATAGCCTCACGAGTGTTTACAATAGAACCGGACTGAAGAAACTTGTTAGCTGCCCCACCAACGGGGCACTTAATTCAAATGGAGCGAGATCACTATGGCATTTACTCTGCCCGATTTACCCTATGACTACAATGCATTGGATGCGGCGATTGACGCCCAGACCATGGAAATTCACCACACCAAACACCACCAGACCTACATCACCAAACTCAATGATGCGATCAAAGACTCACCCAATGCGGACAAGTCTCTGGACGAGTTGATTGCCAATGCCGGCAGCATCTCCACCGCCGTGCGCAACAATGGCGGCGGTCACTGGAACCACAGCTTTTTCTGGGAAGTGATGACCGGCGACAGCATGGGCGCCCCTTCCGGTGCTCTGGCGGACGACATCAAAAACACCTTTGGCAGCCTGGAAGAGATGAAATCCCAGTTCAACAACGCCGGTGCCACCCGCTTCGGTTCCGGCTGGGCCTGGCTGACCGTATCGCCAGAAGGCAAACTGGAAATTTCTTCCACGCCCAATCAGGACAACCCGCTGATGGACGTGGCCGAAGTCAAAGGCACGCCGATTCTGGGGCTGGATGTGTGGGAACACGCTTATTATCTGCGTTACCAGAACCGTCGCCCGGATTACATGCAGGCCTGGTGGGACGTGGTCAACTGGAACAAAGTCGAAGCGCTTTACAACCAGGCCAAGTAATCCCATTCGCCCATCAAAACCCCGCTCTGCGGGGTTTTTTGTGTCTGAGATTCATAAAAAAAAACGATAAGGAGACAACATGGTCAGCTTAACCACCCCCGTGTGCGACTTCGGACGCCCGGCCATGGATTTTGAACTGCCCGGTGTGGACGGACAAACCTGGACACTGGACAAGGCCAAAGGCCCGAACGGTCTGCTGGTGATGTTTATTTGCAATCACTGCCCGTACGTCAAAGCGATTCAGGAACGACTGGTCCGCGACACCCGTACATTGCGCGATGACTACGGCGTTCACAGCATTGCGATCATGTCCAACGACCCCAACGAGTACGAGGAAGACTCGTTTGACAACATGAAGGCAGTGGCCGAAAAATACGATTTCCCTTTCCCGTATGTGCTGGATGAAACCCAGGAAGTCGCCAAAGCTTATGGTGCGGTCTGCACCCCGGACTTTTTTGGTTACAACGCCGATCTGGCACTGCAATATCGCGGGCGACTGGACGCCTCTCGCAAGGAAACCGCCGCGGAGGATGTCAGACGGGATTTGCTGGAAGCCATGATTCAGGTCGCGGAAACGGGCAAAGGCCCGCAAGAGCAGATTCCCAGTATGGGTTGCTCGATCAAGTGGAAAGCTTGACCCGGCACCAAAGGTTTAAAAAGGCCGACCGGGTGTTATGACGGTTTATGCCTCCCTGTTTGCCGTCTCTTTTCTGGCGGCAACGCTTTTCCCGACCGGTTCGGAAGCGTTGCTGCTGGCGCTGGCCAGTCAGGGACACAACCTCTGGTGGCTATGGGCCGTGGCCACCCTTGGCAACAGCCTGGGGTCGGTTGTGAACTACCTGATCGGGCGCTACCTGTTGCACTTTCAGGATCGCAAATGGTTCCCTGTCAGCCCGCAGCAACTCCATCGCAGTCAGGACTGGTTTCAGCGCTACGGGCTCTGGGCTCTGTTGTTGGCCTGGTTGCCCATTGTCGGCGACCCTCTCACCCTGATCGCCGGGGTGATGCGAACGCCTTTCTGGTTGTTTGCATTACTGGTGACTCTGGGCAAAGCCCTGCGCTATGGAGTATTGCTCGGCCTGTTGCAACTCTGGACTGGCTGAGCCAAGTCCCTGCCAGGTCCCACGCCAACCTACTTTCCTAGCAACACGCTGGAATCCTGCAGATACTGACGCGCTTGCTTCAAAACCGCTTCATACTCACCGTGCTCGGACCCCTGATGGACTTCCTCCAAGACCTCTTCGATGCGCTCCATTTCTTCTTCCATTCGTTCCAGCGAATTTTCAAGAGTGTAGGTCAGTTGATGCACCTCGCCCATTTCCGCCGGTGTCACCTTGCCGTCTTCCACGATCGCAGCCAGCTTGGCATTGTACTCCGCCATAAAGGCCTGAGCCTCGGCAAAGCTGGCCGGTTTTTTGCCTTCAAAATGCTCGTCGTCACTGGCCAGAACCGCATTCGACGCCAGCCCACCGGCCAAAATCATTGTCATCATTTGCTTTTTTAATTTCATACTTCCTCTCCTGTTTTTGAATCACTTTGAACCAAAACCCGATTTCTCCCGGCCGCTTTGGCCGCATAGAGCAAATCGTCTACGGCTTTCAGCGTATTTTCCACGGGTTCACCGTGGTAAGCCACCACTCCGAAACTGGCGGTCACGGACCAATCAACGGCAAAGGGCGTCAGCTCGATTTTGTGGCGCAACTGTTCGGCCAGACCCTGAGCCTGAGACAAGGTCAGACCGGGACAAAGCACCACAAATTCCTCACCGCCCCAGCGGCCAATGGAAACGCCTTCCGGCAAGACGTCTTTCAGTAGCGTGGCGATTTTTCTCAGCACCTGATCCCCAGCTTGATGCCCCAGGCGATCATTGATGGTTTTAAAATGATCCAGATCCACCATCAACAGCGACAGTGGCGTACCCGCTTCCTGAGCCCCCTGCGACTGCTTTTCAAGCAAATGGGTCAGATAACCGCGGTTATAAAGCCCTGTTAAAGGGTCCTGCTGACTCAGACGGTGCAACTCTTGATTCTGCTGCTGCAACAAATTGCGTCCGATCGATTTGATTTTTTCATTATGGTAGGTCAGAAACATCACCAGAAAATACACAATCACCGACTGGCGCAGTTCGTCCCAACTGTAGGGCAAAGGCAGGACATCCGCCAGACTGAGCCCCACCAGACTGAGCACCACCACAGAATAGGCCAGCACCCAGCGAATCGCCTCTCGCGAAGGGAACAGCAACATGGTGAACAATGGAATGAACAGCAACCAGAGGTAACCGGTATTGCCGAGCCCACCTGACACAAAAATCAGCAGACTCATAAAGTAGACGGAAATCACCAGAAAACGCAGCCCGAACAGCAGCAGGCCGAAACGCCTCACGATCCACAGATTGAGTAGCTGCGCCAAACCGAGAACCATCTCGAAAAGGCCCAACTCCAGCTTTGTGTCCGAGATCACATAGTTGGCTCCGAACAGCAGAAATACCAGCGCGGTGGCAATGGAAAAATGATGCAACAGTCCCAGCGATACCTGATGCCGCACCGCCTGAATGGCTCGGGTGGGCTCATACAGATCGGAATCGCGAGGCGTGCGTTTGGAAAAAGGATCGGGCTCAATCGGGGTGGTCATTGTTATGGTCTCCTAACCGTTCCCTCAAAACCGAACGGCAACAGAAAAAACTATAGCACAAACCACCCTCCGTGACAGCCACCCAACCAAGCCTGGTTAATTTTTGGCATCGGCGATCAGTGTTTCATACACACTCAACGCATTGGGTTTGGCCAGTTGTTCGAACACCGGGCGGTCAGCATACTCGGACTGATCCACCTGTTGCGCCGCATGCGCATCGCCGCCTTCATCGATCACTGCCTGCACCTTTTCCACCAGATCGGCAAAATAATCGTAGGTGCGGGCTTTCAGCGTCGGCAAATCCGAAGGGGTGCCATGCCCGGGGATCACCGTCACGTCGTCCGGCACCATCTCCATCATCCGCTCGAACGACGCCATCCATTCCAGCACATTAGACCCGTGCAACAGCCCCGGCAAACGTTCATTAAAGCCCAGATCACCGGTAAACAACAGATTGCGCGAAGGCACATAAGCCCCGGTCATGCTGGGCGTGTGGCCACCGCCGAAATTGTACAGTTCCACGGTTTCACCACCGCCGACATCGATCACTTTTCTGTCTTCAAACGTGGTGAAATGCTCGGTCACATCCCGTGCCGAATCGGTAATGGCTTTGCCGCGTGCGGTAGCGTAACGGGCCTTGTCTTCGGGAAAACTCCGCTCCCAGTTTTCATTGGCCAGACGCTGCGAGTAAAGATTCCTGACGCCCACGTCCCACCAGTAGCTGCTGCCCAGATAGGCATGGCCCTGATTGTTTTCCACCGCCAGCCACTTCACCGACTTGTCGGTCAGGCGTTTGATCTGCTGATGAAAACTGTACGCCACCGCCGGATTGGGCCCGGCGTTGTAGACAAACACCCCGTCGTCAAACATCACAGCTGTCAGGTTGTTATTCAGGCCGAAATTTTCACGCGTGCCCCAGATAAAACTGCCCACAACCGTATAGACGCCTTCCTGCACTTTCTGTGCCTTCGGAATCGGCAGTTCCGGACCTAGATAGCCTTGCTGCTTTATCACACTCGCCACTTCTTCTGCATAGGTTGTATACCAGTCCGCCTGGGCTTCCTGAGCATAGGTTTTGGCGCTCTGCACAAACGGATCTTCCGATGCCGCCGCGTTCTGGCCCCAGGCCAATAGCGGGAACATCAGCGCCGGCAGTGTCAACAATCTTGCTTGTCTCATAAAACGCTCCTTTGAATCACCATTTAACGTCATTTTAACGCCAACGCGACGTTATTTTTTTGCAACAAAAAAGCAGTTTGCACCCGAGGGCGACAGCAAACTGTTAAAATGCGTTTTTTTGCAACCATCATTCTGACCCCTTATGAGCAACGCCCAGCTGATTCTGATCGACAAACGCAATCAACCCATCAAAGAGTACATCGTCGCGGTCGCCGCGTCCGATGGTCTGGACATCAAAGGCATGCAGGTCATCGCCTCCCCTGCCAAAGGCGAAAAAGCCCTGCTCACCGCCACCTTGCGCATTCCGCCTCTGGAAACCCTGAACTTTGACACCCGCAAAATCGTGGAGCGTATGCTCGAGCAGTTTCTGGTCAAGGACGAGGTCCTGACGGTGGATCAGCTGATCGAACGAGCCAGCGACGACGACGCGGTGCGTCAGGCCCTGACCCGTTCGGTGAAAAAACTGCGTGAAAAACTGACCGAACTGGTCAAGGAATTCACCCGCTCGGAAGTGATCAACCTGATCAATGAGCGCCGCAATGACGCCCTGTTCAAACTGAAAGAAACCGATCAGGAACTCAAAGGCAAAAACGTGGTCTGCATCGACATCGAAGCCACCGACATTGCCACCAAAGACAGCGCCGACATCATTCAGGTGTCTCTGTGCGATCTGGACGGCAACAAACTGTACGACCAGTTGATCAACCCCGGTTACGACATCCCGGAAAACGACAAACACAACATCACCACCGAAATGGTGGCCGAAGCCCCGTTTCTGACCCAGGCCTGGGACGACATTCACCGCCACTTGCACGAGGCCGATGTGGTGCTGGCCTATTCCACCGAGTCGGATTTTGCCTATCTGGAAAAAAGCGCGAGCAAGAAAATGCTCACCTTTGAACTGGACTACAACAACTGGCTGGACGTGGCCGTGCTCACCAAGGATCTGGTCGGGGCCCTGCGCTGGCAGTCGGAAAAAATGTACTGGTTCTACAAAACGCCCAAACTGACCGACGCCTATGAAAAGGTGCTGGGCAAACCTTTTCCCGGCGACGCACACGATGCGCTGGCCGATGCCCAGGCGACCGCCGAACTGTTTCGGGCCCTGCTGGAAAAAGGGCGCAAATCGCAAATCTCGCTCAAGACCAAACCGGCAGAAAAAGAAAGCATTTCCAACAACCCGTTTGCCCAGGCTTTTGCCGCCGCCAAACGACGCAAATAACCGTCAGGGAGCCGACCATGTCCGAGCCAACGCTTACTTTCAAAGCCTTGGAAAGCGCCGAAAAAGACCAATGCTTTGACTGGGACGCGGTGCAGACTCAAATCGGTTTCAGTGAGCAGGGATTGGTGCCGGCGATCGCCCAGCAATACGATTCGGGCGAGGTGCTGATGCTGGCGTGGATGAACCGCGACGCTCTGGCCGAAACCCTGCAGACGGGGCGCGTGTGCTATTGGTCGCGGTCACGTCAGAAACTGTGGCGCAAGGGCGAAAGTTCGGGGCAGGTACAAGTTCTGAAATCCCTGCGACTGGATTGCGACGGCGATGCCTTGCTGCTCATCGTCGATCAGACCGGCCCGGCCTGCCACACTGGCCGCAAAAGCTGCTTTTACACAGAAGTGCAAGGCGATCAGGCCAGAATCCTGAGCGATCCTTTGATCGACCCCAAAGACCTGTATCGCTGATCCTGGATACAACCTGCCAAACCACCAGGCTTGGTTAAAACTGGATCAATTCCCGCAATAGTGTGGTGGCGTAGGTGCCAGCCGGCAGCGTAAACGCCAGTTCCAGCGTATCGTCCCCAACCCAGTGCCAGCTCAGATTTTCAGGCAGCAGACGCAAAGCGCGCCGCGCCTGTTTCATCCCGGCCTTTTCCAGTCCCGCCTGCCAGACAGGGTGACGTGCCATCACGGCCTCTTCCCAATGCCTCGGTTCGCCTTGCGTCATCAGGCGGCCACGCCCGCTGAGCAAGCCTGTGGGTTGCAGCTCCCCGGCCGCCACCCGTCGCATGATCGCCTCATCGAGCTCTTCCATCACAAAGCAGCCGCCCGAATCGGTCATAAGCACATCGCCGACAATGGCCTGATCCCACCGCTCATCGGCCACGCGCTGACTCAGGCAATCGTTGAAAATGGCCGAACGCATCGCCGACAGATACAGTCCGCGCAAATGGCGGGGCAAACGGCGTTTGGGATGAGCCAGCCAATCCGAAGCCGCCGCCAGGTTCTGTCCGTTGTGCCCAAAACGCTGCGGCCCGAAATAATTGGGAACACCGTTTTGCGCCAGTCGCTGCAAGCGCTGAGCCAGCACATCACGGTCGCCGCAAAACCGACGCAGCCGCAATCCGAATCGGTTGGCACGGAGCCCGCCGGTCTGCAGCTTACGGCGATGGCGCCTGGCTTCCAGCACCTGTACGCCGGGCAGAGACACGGCCTGCCAGTCAGGGTCGTCGCAACCGGGCAGATGCACACTGACCCACTGACGGGTGACCGCCTGTCGGTCCTTCTTGCCGGCATAGCCAAACGCTTTCTGCGGCAACTGCCACAATTTGGCCAACTCACGCACCACCCATTCGGTGTTCTGACCGGTTTTTTCCAGCCACAACCACAGATGCTCGCCGTCCCCGTCCAGCTCATAGCCCAGCTGTTCGGTCACCTGAAAATCTTCCGGCAAGGTCTTGAGTTGCGCCTCGGCCACGGGCCCGTCCCAGGCATAAGTCCAATCCGGCAATGGCGAGGAGACGGTTTGCGTCATCAAAGGTCCCGAAACAGTTTTTCAGCGATCGGGCGCACTTTGTTGTCAGGCGTCGGCTCCTGCTCATACACCTGAACCAGCAACTGATCAATGTTGCCGGGCACCATGTATTCCTTGATCATTTCCCGCGCACCGGGGGGCGAGTCCTTGTGAATGTAGTTGTAAATAATGCGCAGATGACACGGATTGTCGGGATCAGAAGCCAGTGGCCGAATCGACGAACCGCCGTCCAGCTTGTACGCCTGCTTGGTCATGATCGTAACCTTGTGCCAGTAATCGGCTTCAATCGGCTCGGCAAAACAGATTTTCAGCAACCGGTCGAAATTGCCCGACCCGGAATCCATGTCGGTCACAATCTGCGCCGAAGCAATGGTCACAGGCGGTTTTTCGCACCCGGCCAACAATCCGAACGCCACAAGCAGCCACGCCAGGCGACCCAATCCATGCTCAATGTTCCACGTTTTCACACCCTTCTCCTTCTTCCCGCTTACAGGCCTCTCAGCCCCCTGTTCCAGCAGCGATTGACTTAAGTCCGACAGGCGGCTAGCGAGGAATGTGCCAAACCCCTTTCGTCACCAGTTTAGCGCGCCTTGTGCACAAATCAAAAACGTCCAGCCTCAATCCTTCAAAGAACCGTCATACCCGACTCAAAATGTTCGTGTTAGAGTAGAAGAGTTGACGCATTCCAATCAGGAGGCATCCTACCCATGTTCAGCACCCACGAAGCAACGGCCATTATTCGATTTGCCCGGTCTCAGGCGCTGGAAGCGATTGAAGCCGAAAACCGGCGTCTGCACGAACACGGACTGACCCACGATGCCGTGCACGACATTCGGGTCCTGACCAAGCGCCTGCGTGCCTGGGCCCGCCTGCTCAAACCTTTCGATCACGATTTCTACACGCGCAGTGAGGCCAACCTGAAAGCCATCGGCAAACAGCTGTCTGGCCATCGCGACCAGAAAGTCCAACAGGAGGCTCTGGCCAAAATCCAACCGACTATGCCAACGGCACTGGCCGACACCCTGGACGATATGATAGAGGCACTGAACGTCGACGAACCCGACACCAACGAACATAAGCAACCAACCCACGACAAGCTGCACCACTCACTGGAAAACGCGCTGGACCTGGAATGGGCGCATTGGCATCAATTCCGCACCGAGCAGATTCAAGACCCGCGCAAACTGGGCAAGCGTCTGCGTAAAACCCAAAAACGGGTACGCGAGCTGGCACGCAGCCGCCGCCATGCGGACGCGACCGACCAACATCATCAGTGGCGCAAATGGGTCAAGCGCTTGATGTTTCAGCAGCAATTGCTGCAGGACGCGCGCGTGATCGACGAACCCGACAGCATCAAGGCACTGAAAAAGCTGGGCAGTCAGTTAGGCAAGGAACACGATTTTGCCATGCTCGAAAACGCGGTACACCACTCCCGTCCGCCTTTCCACCGGCTAAACCAGGCTCAGCAGCATCAATTGCTGAAACACCTGAAAGCGCAGCGCCATCACCATCTGAAAAAAGCCAAAAAACACCACAAACGGATCAAGGCGTCATTGAAAGCAGCGTGACAGGCGTCACCAGGCCTGGTCAAAAACCCATCTGACCGGCCTTCAGTCTTGTCTCACACAGCGAGAAATCGTATAGTCTTTGCCCTGCTTGACCTTTTCGTAATTGCCAAACACTTCCATAAAATTGCGCTTCATATACTGACGCAAGCCATTGATGGTCACCACCACAAATTGCCCGTCCGGTTGCAGGTGTTCCCGCACATCCTGCAACAGAATGGTCAGCATTTCCTTGCCCACTTTGGCCGGAATGTTGGACACCACGGTAGAAAAGCGGGTGTCGGCAGGCACATGACTGAGGCCATTGGAAAGATAGGCCCGGGCATTGTCCAACCCGTTGCGCCGCGCGTTTTCCGCCGCATAATCCACCGCCACAAAATCCTTGTCCACCAGATGCACCTCGGCCTGAGGGCATTGTGCCGCCATGGCCAGCCCCAGCGGGCCGTAACCACAACCGATGTCGAGCATGGCGGTCTCCTGTTCCAGCCGCAGATGCTTGAGCAGCAATTGGGTGCCCGCATCGATGTCTCGCGGGCTGAACAGCCCCCAGGTGCTGTGAAAAGTCAGATCGTGCTCCAGTAAACGGGCGCGAATCACCCGGTCGTTTTTCAGCGGATTTTGTCGGGAATCTTGTGGCATGTCGACCTCATTGGCAGGAGAATTTTGCTATTATAGGCGATCCCTTTTCAGGATGCGAAAGAGCCAGAACCGCCCATGTTTGGATTGAATGACCGACAACGCCAAGGCGTGCGCCACATCGACACCCCGGCTCTGATTCTGGCGGGCGCCGGCTCGGGCAAAACCCGCGTGATCACCGAGAAAATCGCCTACCTGCTGCGCGAAAAAGGGGTGCAACCCCACAATATTTTTGCCCTGACCTTCACCAACAAAGCCGCCCGCGAAATGAAAGAGCGGGTCAGCCAGCTGCTCAAGGACACTCCGACCAAAGGCCTGCATGTGTCCACCTTTCACAATCTGGGGCTGACCATTCTGCGCCGCGAAATCAAGGCACTGGGCTACAAACCCGGCTTTACCATTATGGACGCCACCGACAGCAAGCAGATCATCAAAGAGCTGGTCAAAAAACAGCAAATGCCGGAGGACCAGCTGGATGGCGTGCAATGGGTGATTTCCAGCTGGAAAAACGCCCTGATCACCCCGGAACAGGCGCTGGCCGAGGCCGAAGACGCGCTGGCACAAAGCCAGGCGGTGCTGTACGACTATTACCAGAAACAATTGCATGCCTACAACGCGGTGGATTTTGACGATCTGATCGGCCTGCCGGTGCATTTGTTTCAGACCCACCCGGAGATTCTGGACCAATGGCAGAATCGGGTGCGCTATCTTCTGGTGGACGAATACCAGGACACCAACGCGGTACAGTACCAGCTGGTCAAACAGCTGGTCGGGGTCTCGGCGCGCTTTACCGTGGTTGGCGACGACGACCAGTCGATTTATGCCTGGCGCGGTGCCCAGCCGGAAAACATGCAGTTGTTACAGCAGGACTTTCCGCATCTGCAGGTGATCAAACTGGAACAGAATTACCGTTCCAGCAACCGGATTCTGCATGCCGCCAACCATCTGATCGCCAACAATCCCCACATTTTCGAGAAAAAACTCTGGTCGGAAATGGGCCTCGGTGATCGCTTGCGCGTGATTGGTTGCGAGGATGAAAACGGGGAAGCCGAGCGTGTGGTATCGGAGCTGATGATGCATCGCATGCGCCACAACGCCCAATACCGGGATTACGCGATTCTGTATCGCGGCAATTTCCAGTCCCGGCTGTTTGAACGCGCTTTGCGCGAACAGGACATTCCCTACCGTCTCTCTGGCGGCCAGTCGTTTTTTGACAAAGCCGAAATCAAGGACGTGCTCAGTTACCTGAAATTGCTGGTCAACCCGGACGACGACGCCGCGTTTCTGCGCATCGTCAACACCCCGCGCCGGGAAATCGGCGCCAGCACCCTGGAAAAACTGGCCACTTATGCCACCCGACGCGGCATCAGCCTGTTTGATGCCTCCCAGGAAATGGGGCTGAGCACCGTGCTCGCCGACAAACCGCTCAAACGGGTGCAAGTGTTCGGCCAGCAACTGCTGGACTGGATCAAAGCCGCAGACGAAAAAACCGGCGAGGAAGTGATCGAGTTTGTGCGCCAGTTGCTGGAGACGCTGGAATACGACAACTGGCTGCATGAAACCGCCGCCACCCCGCGCCAAGCCGAGAAACGCATCGAAAACGTGCGTGATCTGCTGCTGTGGATCGAACGACTGATCAAAAAGGCCAAAGACGAGGACGGCGATGAATTGCCGCTGGAAAAAGTGGTGGCGCACATGACCCTGATGGACATTATGGAGCGTCAGGAAAACGAAAAAGAAGACGAAATGAACCAGGTCACCTTGATGACCCTGCATGCCTCCAAAGGTCTGGAATTTCCGCATGTGTTTCTGATTGGCATGGAAGAAGAGCTGCTGCCGCACAAACAGAACCTGGAATCGCCCGGTCTAGAAGAAGAGCGCCGTCTGGCCTACGTCGGCATCACCCGCGCCCAGCGCAGCCTGACCATGACCTACGCCAAAAAACGGCGCAAATACGGCGACACCATCCGTTGCGAACCCAGCCGCTTTCTTGAAGAGCTGCCGGAAGAACATTTACACTGGGAAGGCAAACCCGGCACCGAAATGAGCCCGGAAGAACGCAAAGCCAATTCCCTGGCCCATATCGACCGCTTGAAAGCCATGCTGGAGACGGGCGGCTAGCAGCCTGCCAGACAATTCATTCAACCATGCAAAAACGGGAAACGTTTTATGATCCCCCATTTTCAGATTGCCCAGCTGCCCGCCCTGCATTTCGGTCACGGCCTGCGCGAACAACTGGCTTCACTGCCCCGACAGCAGAACTGGCAACGCATTCTGATTCTCAGCAGCCGCTTTTTAACCAGGCCTGGTGAATTCGGACACACCCTGAGCCAACAATGGCAGAAACAGGGGCTGGCGGTGACGCTGAGCACGGTCAGCGGCGAGCCTTCGCCCGACTCTGTGGACGCGCTGGTGGCCGAGCACCGGTCAACACAACCGGATGCGGTGATCGGACTGGGCGGGGGCAGCGTGCTCGACACCGCCAAAGCCGTGGCCGGATTGCTGCCCTCCGGGCGCTCGGTGATGGATTTTCTTGAAGGCGTGGGCAAAGGCCATCCGTTTCACGAAACCACCACGCCGTTTGTGGCGGTGCCCACCACCGCCGGCACCGGCAGTGAAACCACCAAAAACGCGGTGCTGTCGCGCTTGGGCGAATTCAAAAAATCGTTTCGCAGTGAACGTCTGCTGGCGCACAGCGTCTGGCTGGACCCGGACCTGCTTCGCACCTGCCCGGAAACCGTGCTCTACCCCACGGCCATGGACGCGTTCACACAACTGCTGGAATCCTACACCACCGCCAAAGCCAACCCGGTGACCGACGCACTGGCCTGGCAAGGCCTGACCCTGTGCCGGGAAGCCTTTGAAAAACTGGACCAACCCGAAACACGCGAGGATGCGCTGGGGCCATTGTTGCTGGCGGCAAGCCTTTCCGGCATCACCCTCGCCAATGCCGGACTGGGTGCGGTGCATGGCCTGGCCGGACCGGTCGGCGCTTTTTTCGAGGCTCCGCACGGCGCCGTCTGTGCCCGCCTGCTGGCTCCGATCATCCAGGCCAATATTGATGCCCTTGAAACTCAAACCGACACGCCACAAGCGCCAAACCTGTTGCACAAATACGCCCAGGTCGGTGCCTTGCTCAACGATCAACGCCGGGATGACAGCGAAATCGCCCAGCGACAGGCCCTGATCCAGGCACTGGAAAACCTGACTCAGCGCTATGTGCCCCAGGGATTGGGGCAATACGGCCTGACACCCGACAACCTGTCGCCCGTGCTGGAAAACTGCCGCTCCGGCAGCATGACCGGCAACCCCGTCAACCTGACCGATGACACATTACAAGACGCCATGCTCGCAGCGCTTTAATTCATGTTTGGCGTCTGTACAAACAAATCGGTACGAATATGCCATTTAACCAACCGTTACTGTGTAAGCCAAATACCATTGCCACAAGCCCATCACGATCACGCCCAGGCCTGCGCCGCGTTGGACCCAGCGATTGCGTGACAGACGCGTGAACACGAACGCAAACGACCCCATCAGCAACAGATTCGGCAGTGTCCCCAACCCGAAAGCCAGCATCACACCCGCCCCTTGCAGTGCGCCTCCGGCCGACAACGCCATGATCAGCATGCTGTAGACCAGTCCGCAGGGCAACCAGCCCCAGACAAACCCAAACCCCCAGGCCTGGTGAAAATGGCGCACCGGCAGCATTTTCTGTCCCCAGGGCCGAATCCGCTGCCACACGCCCTGACCCAGTTTTTCAACATGGACCAGTACCTGCCACCAACCGCCCAGATACAGCCCCAGTAAAATCATGAACCCACCGGCCAACCACTGCAGTGTCTGCTGAACCGGCAGCAGATCGGTCAGGCCGATCATGGTGTGGCCGAGATAACCGAAAATGGCGCCCATCAGGGCATAGCTGCTGATCCGCCCCAGGTTGTAGCCCAGTTGATAAGGCAGCATGCGCCAGAAACTGGTCTGCGCCCTGGGTTCCAACTGAAAGGTCAGCGTCCCCACCACACCGCCGCACATGCCCAGGCAATGCACGCCACCAAGCAGACCCACAATCAGAGCGGTCAAATACACCGATTCCATCACGAATTGGCACCCCAACGGTCCAGACGCCGATAAGACAGGGCTTCACTCACTTCTTCGATCCCAATGTCTTTGCGGCCCTGCATGTCAGCCAGCGTCCGGGCCACACGCAAAATCCGGTGATAGCCGCGCGCGGACAACCCCAGACGATCCATGGCTTTTTCCAGCAAAGCATGAGTGGCGTCATCCAGTGGCCATTGCTTCTGCATCGCCGGCACCGGCATCTGCGCATTCAGGCACCCCTGTCTGGCCTGCTGACGCGCCTGACAATCGGCCACTCGGGCACGAATCACGGAAGACGGTTCGACGCTCGCTTCTGTGTTCTGCCCGGCCAGTTCGGCGTATTCCACTGCGGGGACTTCCAGATGGCAATCAATCCGGTCCATCAATGGACCGGACAGCTTACGCTGATAACGGGCAATCTGTTCGGGGGTGTCTTTGCAGCGACCTTGCGGGTCATCGGCAAAAAAACCGCTTGGCGTTGGGTTCATGGCGCAGAGGAGTTGCACTTTGGCCGGGAACTGCACCTTCTGGTTGACGCGGGTGATCTGTACCGTACCGGTTTCCAGCGGCTCACGCAGGGCTTCCAGCACGGGCCGCTGAAATTCGGGCAATTCATCCAGAAACAGCACCGAATGATGCGCCAGCGAAATCGCGCCCGGCTGAATCACACTGCCCGACCCGCCGCCGATCATCGCGGCGGCGGTGGCGCTGTGATGCGGGCTTTCAAAATGGCGGCGATAAAAGCCTTCCGGGCCGCGCTCTTTGCCGGCCACCGAATGGATCGCCGCCAGCTCCAACGCCTGATCTTCGGCCAGCGGCGGCAAAATGGTCGGAAAACGTTCTGCCAGCATGCTTTTGCCCGAACCGGGCGGCCCCACCATCAACAGCGAATGCCCGCCACTGGCGCAGATTTCCAGCACCCGTTTGGCTTGCAACTGCCCCTGAACATCGGCCATGTCCTGCGCATACGCCGGTTCGGGGACCTGCTTCATCGTTGCATCGGGTTGATCCAACTCCGCCTGGCCCAACAGAAAACCACAGACGTCATTCAGATGCGAGGCCCCAAGCACCTCAGCGCCCGAAACCTGTGCGCATTCGGCCAGGCTTTCATTGGGAACGACCACACAACGGCCCTGCTGACTGGCATGAATCACCGCCGGCAGCATGCCCGGTACCGGACGCAAACGCCCGTCCAGCGACAATTCTCCCAAAAACTCAAATCCCTGCAAGTCACGGGAAAACGTCAAGGTGCCGGTGGCGGCCAACACCCCCAGTGCAATCGCCAGATCGTAACGGCTGCCCTGCTTGGGGAGGTCAGCCGGGGCCAAATTCACGGTAATGCGTTTGGGGGGCAAGGCAAACCCATTGGCCGCCAGCGCACTGCGAACCCGGTCACGCGACTCCTTGACGCTGGTTTCGGGCAACCCCACCAGCGAGATATTGGGCAAGCCATTGCTGCTGTGCACTTCCACCTGGATTTCCGGGGCCGACACCCCTTGCAGGGCACGACTGAACACACAGGCATAGCGGGCCTGACTCAAACCGACGACTCCAGTGATGCCTCCAGTTCGGCCACTTGTTTTTCCAGCGCTTCCAACTTCATTCGGGTTTTGAGCAGAACTTGCGTCTGCTGATCAAACGTTTCCCGCGACACGCAGTCCAAATGACTCAACTGCTGCGACAGCACAGCCTGCAAATGCGGTTTCAGCGACTCGGGCAGGGCACCGGCCTGCTCCGGCAACGCCGCGAGAGCGCGTTGCACCAACGCTTCCATTGATGGGGTCCTGGTCATCATTTCCTCCTGTCAGCTATTTCGTTACTATAATCCATCGTAAGCTGTATTACCATCAACCACCTGACACCCGCTGAAACAAGGTGTAAAATATTCGCATCGCATCACACCGAACCGAGAGGCTTCCATGGTACTGGACATCAAAGACGCACCCGAAAAAGCGCAACGCATTTTCAAGCAACTGGTCGAGGTGTTCGACGAACAGGGCATCAACCCGACTCCGCTCAACTATTACATCTGGTACCAGTATTACAAAGGCAACCACCCCAGGTTCCGCCAGGAAATGGACGCAGCCCTCAATGACCCTTTTGGCTACAACGATCGATTGGGACGGCGTCTGTATGACGAATACTTTTCCGATGACGAACCCACCAACGAGTTCGACCGGGCTTTCAAACGACTGATCAACCTGGTCATTCAGAAAATGAATGTCTGGAGCGACAAGCTGGAAAGCCATACCGAGACCCTGAGTCAGTGTACCGACAGCCTCAACTCGGAAGATGTGGACGCCGAACGTCTCAGAGAACTGACCCAGTCGGTGCTGAGCACCGCCTCTTCCATGAAGGAATCCAGTGAAGCCTTTCAGCAGGACATGCTTCAGAGCAATGAGGAAATCAGCCACCTGCGCCAACAGCTGATCGAAGCCAAGGCCGAAACCATGACCGATGAGCTGACCGAAATCGGCAACCGCAAGGCCTTCAACCACAGTGTCCGCGATGCGGTCGAGGCACACAGCGATCAGCCGGAGTCATTGATTCTGATCCTGTCCGACATTGACCACTTCAAACGCTTTAACGATACCTTTGGCCATCTGGTGGGGGACAGTGTGCTGCGTTACTTTGCCAACATGATGAAAAAAACACGGGGCGAAAACGAAAGTCTTTGTCGGTTTGGTGGCGAAGAATTTGCGATTCTGCTGACCCACAGCGATCTGGACGCCGGGATGGAACGGGCGGAAACCATACGCGAGACCCTGCAGCAGGCCCGGCTCAAACGCAAGGACTCCACCAAAAACCTGGGCGAAATCACCGCCTCATTCGGCGTGGCGGCCTTTGCCGGTGAGGAACAGGAAAGCATCGAGGACTGGATTCATCGTGCGGATGAAGCGCTCTATCAGGCCAAAAACAGCGGTCGCAACAAAGTGGTTGCCGCCGAACCTTTTCAACCGGCAACCGACGGTTAATCCGCGCTCCGGTCCTTGATCACCAACGTGTCCACACCCAGACGGCGCAGTTCATTACGCTGTTTGTTCAACGCCAGCCGATCGGTGAAAGGGCCCATGCGCAACCGGTAATAAGTCCTCTGATCGGTGGTCAGTTCGGACACCGTCAGAGCTTGGTCGTGTCGCTGCAGACGCTTCTGTTCGGCCATGGCATGGCGTTTGGCACCGAAAGACCCAGCCTGAATGTAATGCGGCACCGCCAGCTCCACCGACAACGGCATGGCTTCGACCACCACTTCCGCTTCGGCCAAGCCCCGGTAGAAGGTGTAGTGGACTTCTTCCGGTTTGGCCGCTGGCTGGGAAGCGTGCGGATTGGGCAAAGCCTCCACCACCCTGTCCGAAGAAGCACGGGCATCGCCAGCGTCCGTTTCTCCTGCCAGGCCTCGCGGCGTCACCGCCTTCTCACTCTCCGCCGGAGTCAACCCTGCCTCGGAGGGCGCGCTGATGGACGCTTCGCTCGAATCGTCCGTGGTCTGCGCCTCCTCAACCTTTTCGGACTTGACCCCCTGCTGCGCAAAATGGGTCACCACCCAGTAAGCACCCAGCAAAGCCGCACTCAATCCCAGCGCCAGCAGCCAACCGCCAATCGGTCTGGCCCGACGCCGACCGGCCGTGTCTGCGGAATCGGCCTCAACCCGTTGCGACTGACGCTGATAAGGCTGTGAACGGGCCGGACCGTGGCGATAATCCCGGGTCACATCCGCTCCGGGGCGTCCACACCCAGAATGGCCAGACCGTTTTGCAGTACCTGTCTGACCGCGCAGATCAGAGTCAGGCGCGCCTGACGCAATTCGGAGGCTTCGACCACAAACTGGCAGGCATTGTAATAAGCGTGCAAGCCCTGCGCCAGATCCTTCAGATAGTAGGCAATCTGATGAGGCTCATAAGCCGTGGCGGCACGGGCAATCAACTCCGGGTACTTGGCCAGCAAGATCGCCAAATCCTTCTCGGCTTCGGCCTCCAGTAAGTCACAATGCGCCAACCCGACTTGCGTCTCCACGGCCCAGCCTTTTTCGGCGGCCTGATTCAGAACCTGGCAGATGCGGGCATGCGCATATTGAATGTAATAGATCGGGTTTTCATTGCTTTGCGACTTGGCCAGATCCAGATCGAAATCCATGTGCTGTTCCGACTTGCGCTGCACATAGAAAAACCGCGCCGCGTCCGTGCCCACGTCATGGCGCAGCTGGCGCAGGGTCACAAACTGGCCGGAGCGCGTCGACATCGCCAGTTTTTCACCACCGCGCCACAGGGACGCAAACTGAACCAGCAGCACCTGCAGCGCATCGGGATCGGTATTCAGCGCCGCCATCGCCGCTTTGACCCGGGGCACATAACCATGGTGGTCCGCGCCCCAGACATCGATCAGAATGTCGAATTCGCGTTCCAGCTTGTTGAAATGGTAGGCAATATCGGAAGCAAAATAGGTTTTCAGACCGTTGTCGCGTACCACCACCCGGTCTTTTTCATCGCCGTATTCGCTGGAACGGAACCACAGAGCCCCGTTCTGCTCATAGATTTTGCCAGCCTGTTGCAGCTTCTCGATCGCCGCATCCACCAGCCCGGAATCCATCAGCGAACGCTCGGAAAACCATTCGTCAAAGGTGACCCCAAATTCGGCCAGGTCTTCCTGAATGTCCTGCAAAATCGCTTTCAATGCGGCTTGAAACACAATCTCAAAATCGTCTTTCAGCAGTGTTTTGCTGCGCTCGATCAAGGCATCGATAAAGGCTTCCTTGTCGCCGCCATCGCTTTCGTCTGCGGGCAGACCGGCCTGCACCGTCTCCGCCGGATGCGCCAATGAGTTGCCATGCGCCTCAACCAGCGCATCGGCCACGTCGTAAATGTAATCGCCCTGATAGCCATTGGCCGGAAACGCCACCGACTCGCCGCAACGCTGCAAATAACGCACCCAGGTCGACGCCGCCAGAATGTCCATCTGGCGTCCGGCGTCGTTCACATAGTATTCCTTCTGCACCTTGAACCCGGCCAAAGCCAGCAGATTGGCCACACTGGCACCATAAGCCGCGCCGCGTCCATGCCCCACATGCAGCGGACCGGTGGGGTTGGCCGACACAAACTCCACCAGCACGCGCCGACCCTGCCCGACCTGACAGCGACCGTAGTCGTCTTTCTGCGCCAGCACCTGCGCCACCACATCAAACTTGGCCGTATCCGCCATGAAAAAGTTGATGAACCCTGGCCCGGCGATCTCCACTTTGGCAATTTCCGCGCGCTCCGGCAAGCGGTCAATAATGGCCTGAGCCACTTCTCTCGGCGGCTGGCCCACCATTTTGGTCAGCATCATCGCCAGATTGGTCGCCAGATCGCCATGGGCCTTGTCTTTGGTGTTTTCAATGTGCATTTTGGGCGAGGCCGACTCGGGCAAAAGGCCATCGGTTTTGAGTTGATCAACGGCCTGATGCAGGCATTGTTCGATAATGGTTTTCATGCTCTCAATCTCTGATTTAATTAAGGCAAAAACCACCAGGCCTGGTGGTTTTTTGCAACGGTCCGGGGATGTTTATGATCACCGGATTTTACGATGAATCCTTTGCCGGCTTTTTGGCAGGTTTGCGCGCAGGCGTCTTTTTGGTCGTTTTCTTCGCTGCGGGCTTCTTGGCCGTGGTTTTTTTGGCGGTGGTTTTCTTGGCCGTGGACTTCGCGGCCGCCTTTTTGGCCGGCGCCTTTTTCGCGGCCCCGCGTCGGCCGCGTTTTTTCGGTTCCGGCGCTTCGTCCAGACGCTGCTGGCATTCTTCCAGACTCAAAGCCTCGGGGTCTTCGTCCTTTTTGATTTTGGCGTTTTTGCGCGTGCTCACATCGGTGATATACGGCCCCCAACGCCCTTTGAGGATTTTGACGTCCGTGCCCTGAAACACCCGGATGATTTTTTCCGCTTCCGTCTGAATTTTGGCTTCCACCAACGCCACCGCATCGTCCAGCTCAATCGAGAGCGGGTCAAAGCCCTTGATCGGCGCATACATTTTGGGGCCGTATTCCAAGTAAGGCCCAAACGGCCCTTGCTTGGCGATCAGCTTCTGACCTTTTTCCACCCCAAACTGGGTGCCATCCACCGCCGTGGCATGATAGCTTTCGGGCATTTCCCCGACTTCGCGCGGCAGCTTAAACAGTTCCAGCGCGTCTTCCAGCTTGAGAGTGTCCATTTTCTGACCGGGTTTGAGGCTGGCAAAGGTCGGCTTTTCGTCGTTTTCGCCATCGCCTTTCTGCACATAAGGGCCGTAACGCCCGATTTTGACAAAAATCGGTTCGCCGGTTTTGGGGTGTTCGCCCAAAGGCCGGGCCTGCCCCGCTTCTTCCCGCGACACATCTTCGGCGGCGACCACTCTGGGGTGAAACTGCCGGTAAAAGTTTTCCAGCATCTGACGCCAGGACTCTTTGCCTTCGGCAATGGTATCAAACTCCGATTCCACCAGCGCGGTAAAACGGAAATCGAGCACATCACCAAAATGTTTCACCAGAAAATCCGTGACCACCCCGGCAATGTCGGTGGGAAAGAGTTTGCTTTTTTCGGTCCCGGTTTTTTCGGTGAGGGTCTCCGCCTTCAGCCCTTCGGGGGTCAAAACCCACTGACGCACTTCGCGCGGCGTGCCTTCCCGGTCTTCCTTGACCACATAGCCGCGCTGCTGAATGGTGTCAATCGTCGGCGCATAGGTCGAAGGCCGGCCAATCCCCATTTCTTCGAGCGTGCGCACCAGACTGGCTTCGTTGTAACGCGCCGGTGGGCGGGAAAAACTCTGTTTGGCCAGCAACTCAGCGACCTGAAGGGCCTGGCCCACGCTCAACGGCGGCAGTTGCCCGTCCAGCTTTTCGTCGTCCAGATCATAGGCTTTCAAAAAGCCTTCAAAAGTGACCACCTCGCCTTTGGCCGTGAGTTTGTCCGCAGGCAGCTCGCTGATGGCCACGTCCACCGTGGTGCGCAGAATCTGGGCTTCGGCCATTTGCGATGCGATGGCACGACGCCAGATCAGCTGATACAACCGTTGTTCGTTGCGCTCGCCGGTGACGGTTTTGGCCGAAAAATCGGTGGGACGAATCGCTTCGTGCGCTTCCTGCGCATCGGCGTTTTTGGTTTTGTAGCGGCGCGGTTTGGCATAATCGGCCCCATAATCCGCGCTGATCGCGGCTTTGGCCTTGGCAATCGCCTCTTCCGACAGATTCAGCGAGTCGGTCCGCATGTAAGTGATCTTGCCGGCTTCATACAAGCGCTGCGCAATGGTCATGGTCTGCTTGACCGAAAAGCCAAGCTTGGCGGCCGCTTCCTGCTGCAGAGTCGAAGTGGTAAAGGGGGGCTTGGGCGCTTTTTTGGCCGGTTTTTCCTGCAAATCGGCCACCGACAGGGCGCTCTTCTGCACGCTTTGCAAATAGGCCTGGGCTTCCTCTTCGGTTTTGAAGGCCTGAGTGCGTTTGACCGCGACTTCGCCGATCACGTTTTTCTGGTCGTCCAGAATGTCCAGTGTCCCCTGAATCCGGTAACTGGCTTCGGATTCAAATTTTTCGACTTCGCGTTCGCGTTCCACAATCAGACGCACCGCGACCGACTGCACCCGCCCGGCAGACAAACCGGTGCGGATTTTTTTCCACAGAATCGGCGACAGTTCAAACCCGACAATGCGGTCGAGAATGCGTCGTGCCTGCTGGGCCTCGACCAGGTCCATGTCCACGGTGCGCGGCTTGGCAATCGCCTGCTGAATCGCGTTTTTGGTGATCTCGTGAAACACAATGCGCTTGGTGTCGGCCACGTCCAGTTTCAGCGCCTCGGCCAGATGCCAGGCAATCGCCTCCCCTTCGCGGTCCTCATCCGTCGCCAGCCAGACCGAATCGGCCGATTTGGCCAGTTTGCGCAGTTCGGTCACCGTCTTTTTCTTGTCCGGCGACACTTCGTAACGCGGTTCAAAGCCTTGGTCGATGTCGATGCCCATGCCTTTTTTCTGAATATCGCGAATGTGGCCGTAACTTGAGCGCACGGTGAAGCCGGGGCCCAGGAACTTTTCAATGGTTTTTGCCTTGGCAGGCGACTCCACGATCACCAGATCGGTCATGTTTGACTCACTTTATAAATTACTTGTTTGGTCGAATGCATTCCCTTTTTTACCAGGCCTGGTAAAAAAGGGATAAAGCCCCTTGCACGAGGTCAATAAGATACACGAGAAACTTTCGACAGACAAAATTGATCGCGCATTCTACTATGCAACCCTCTGATTTTCCAAGCCTGAACTCCGAATCGGCCTCACCGGACGCTTCAGGCCGGGCCGATTCGTCGCCAGCGTCCGGCGGAAAGCGCTTCCACCCGGCCTTCAAGCTCCAGCATCACCAGCTGGCTCTGCAAATCGGCCACTGACCAGCCACTGGCCTGGGCCAGTTCGTCCAGCGAGACCGGTTCGTATCCCAGCCATTGCAAAAGCGCCGGCTCCTCGTCCGGCGACACAGCTGTCCGCTCTGAGTCGGCGGTGTCAGCCGTTTCCAGTGCCAGCGACGGCTGCAACCAGGGCACCAGCTCTTCCAGCACATGTTCGGCGGTTTCCACCAGCTTGGCGCCTTCCCGAATCAGTTGATGACAGCCCTTGGCCTGAGGGTCGTGAATGGAGCCGGGCATGGCAAACACTTCCCGCCCCTGCTCCAGCGCCTGCTTGGCCGTGATCAGGGAACCGCTTTTCAGCGCCGCTTCCACCACCAGAGTCCCATGGCACAATCCGGCAATGATCCGGTTTCTGGCCGGGAAATGCCGTGCCAGCGGCCGGGTGCCCAATGGGTATTCCGATACCAGCGCCCCCTGTTCGGCAATGGCTTTGGCCAGAGCGTGATTGCTCGCCGGATACACCCGATCCAGCCCCGTGCCCACCACCGCCACCGTCTGCCCGGCTTTGAGCGCGCCTTCGTGCGCCGCTCGATCAATCCCCGAAGCCAGACCGCTGGTAATGGTCAGCCCTTTTTCGGCCAGCGCCTGCGAAAACGCCTCCGCCGACGCCAGACCGGAACGCGAGGCACGCCGCGCACCCACCACCGCCAGTTGCGGGTCGGACAACAAATCCACCGAACCGCGCACATACAACAGCCAGGGCGGATCGGCCATTTCCCGCAACAGCGGCGGATAATCCGGGTCCCAGTAATGCAGCAGGCGCTGGTCAGACGCTTCCTGCCAGGCCAGCGCCTCTGCCTGCCAGCTTTTTTGCTGCGACGCCAGCAACCGTTCCAGCTGGTGATCGGTCAGGCAACGGCTGGCCTGCCAGCGACGACGGTCCGCCCCCAGTGCGGTTGGCAAATCCCCAAACACGTCCAGCACTGTCTGCAAACGCTGAAACCGCACCCCGGCGAAATGAAACGGCAACAAGTTTTCCAGTGAGGGCTCGGACATATCGGGCCTTAATTCGTTTATAATGGTCGGATTCATACACCCTTCGGGCTGGCTTTCATTGTCAGGGCCTGTGCCCTCAAAAGCAAGCTTGTTCGCAATAAACCGTAAGAAACGCTATGACTGACAAACTCGACATTGTGCTTTACCCGGACGATGGGCTTCGTGACGTCTGCGCCCCGATTGAGGCCATGAACGACCGCTATGACCGTCTGATTGACGAAATGTTCTACACCATGTACGACGCCCCGGGCATTGGCCTGGCGGCCCCGCAGGTCGCGGTCCAGGAGCGGTTGATTGTGCTGGATGTCTCCGACAATCAGGATCAGCCCCTTGCCCTGATCAACCCGGAAGTGGTGCAGGCCAAAGGCGAAATCACCTACGAAGAGGGCTGTTTGTCCCTGCCCGGCGTTTACGCCAAGGTCAAACGCCCGGCGCATGTTCTGGTGCGTGGCCTCAACCGGGATGGCGAACCGGTGGAACTGGAAGCCGATGACCTGCTGGCCATTTGCCTCCAACACGAGATCGACCACCTCAACGGCAAGCTATTTGTGGACCATTTATCGCAACTGAAACGCAACCGCGCCCTGCAAAAATACCGCAAGGAAATGGCGGAATGAAAGGCCTCGTCCTGAGCCAGTACGCCAGACCGCCTTTCCTGCCCATCGCCTTGCCTGACTTCGGAACCTTATGATCGACACTGCGACCGACACCAACCCCGCTCAGAACACACCGCTCAACCTCGTCTTTGCCGGCACACCGGACTTTGCGGTGCCCGCCCTGACCGCGCTAATTGACAGTCCGCATCGCATTGCGGGCGTCTATACTCAGCCGGACCGGCCCGCCGGGCGGGGGCGCAAACTGACCCCCAGTCCGGTCAAAACCACCGCACTGGCGCATGACCTGCCGGTCTATCAACCGGAAAATTTCAAGCAGGCATCCGACCGGGACGCTCTGCAAGCCCTGAATCCCGATCTGATGGTGGTGGTGGCCTATGGCCTGATTCTGCCGCAGTCGGTGCTCGACATTCCCACCCATGGCTGTCTGAACATTCATGGGTCGCTGCTGCCGCGCTGGCGGGGTGCCGCGCCGATTCAGCGCGCCATCGAAGCCGGCGATTCGCACACCGGGATCACGATCATGCAAATGGCCGCCGGACTCGACACCGGCCCCATGCTCACCACTCTGTCCACCCCGATTGCACCGGAAGACACCGCGCAGACACTGCATGACCGTCTGGCCGAACTGGGCGCGCAGGCCTTGCAGGAAACACTCACCCAGCTAATCGGGCCGGGACTGACACCGACCCCACAAAATGAAGCCGAGGCCACTTACGCGCCCAAACTGAGCAAAGCCGAAGCCGCCATCGACTGGTCCCAACCGGCACAACAGCTTGCGCACAAAATTCAGGCCTTCAACCCTTGGCCGGTGGCCACAGCGTCGCTGGGCGAGCAGACACTGCGGCTCTGGCAAGCTCTGGCTCTATCGGAAGGCGACGAACGGTCCGGTTCCGACCGGCCCGGCACCGTGCTGGCCGTGACGCCCGAGGGCGTGGACGTCGCAACGGGCCACGGCATCCTGCGTTTGCTACAAGTGCAGCCGCCCGGCAAGAAAGCCATGCCCGCCTACGATTTTGCGCAATCGCGCCAACTGACCGGACAGGAACTGACATGAGCCAATCCCCCAATCCGCGTTTTGCCGCCCTGAAAATGCTGCTGGCCGTCATTGACGAGGGCCGCTCGCTCAGTCGAGTGCTGCCGCCCGGTCTTGCCCAGTTTGAACAAAAACGCGATCGCGCTTTCTGCCAGAACCTGGTCATGGGCACACTACGCTGGCACAACCAGCTGGCGGCCATTCGTGACCGCCTGCTGAAAAAACCGCTCAAACCCAAAGACGAAGACGTCAACCAACTGATTCTTCTGGGCCTGTTTGAATTGCGTCATGCCGACACCCCGTCCCACGCGGCGGTCTCGGAAACCGTCGCTCTGGTCAAAAAGCTGAAAAAACCCTGGGCCAGAGGGCTGGTGAATGCGGTCTTGCGACGCGATCAACGCGAAGCGGCGACCCTCGACAGCTGGATCGCCGAGCAGCCTGCTCTGAAACACGCCCACCCGGAGTGGCTGGTGGCGCGTTTGCAGAGCGCCTACCCGGACCACTGGGAAAGCGTTCTGAGCGCCAACAACCTGCCCGCCCCGCAAACCCTGCGCATCAACCGTCTGGCCGTCCGCCGCGAAGACTACGCCCGGACACTGGCCGACCAGGGCATTGTGGCCCACCCTCACCCCCATGCACCGGACGCGCTGGTACTGGAAAGCAACCAAGTCATTCCGCGCTTGCCCGGTTTTGAGGAAGGTCACTTCAGCGTTCAAGATGCCTCGGCCCAATTGGCCGCACCGCTTCTGGGGCCACTGCCGGGCGAGCGGGTGCTGGACGCCTGCGCCGCACCGGGCGGAAAAACCACCCATTTGCAGGAATGGGCCGACAATCAATTGCACTGTCTGGCACTGGAAAAAGCGCCGGAGCGGATGGAACGTTTGAGCGAAAACCTGCACCGGCTGCAACTGGACGCCCAGTTGGAAAATGGGGACGCCGGATGTCCCGACGACTGGTGGGACGGCCAACCCTTTGACCGAATTCTGTTGGACGCCCCTTGTTCCGGCACCGGCATCATCCGTCGCCAGCCCGACATCAAATGGCACCGCACCACGGAAGACATCGCCCAACTGGTGCAGACCCAGCAACGCCTTCTGCAAGCACTGTGGCCACTGCTTAAACCCGGCGGCACCCTGGTGTACGCCACCTGTTCGGTCCTGCCGGAAGAAAACGGCGAGCAGATACAGGCGTTTGTCGAACAGACGCCGAACGCCCACCTCCTGCCACTTGAGGTAGAATGGGGCCTGACACAGCCTCTGCCGGGACGTCAGATTCTGCCCGGTCAGCCACAGGCTCCGGACATGGACGGTTTCTACTATGCACGACTCAAAAAATCTGCGGCCAATGTCTGATCTGCCTCACTGGTTCGGCCTTCTGTGTCTGCTCATCGGTTTCTCGGGGCCGACCTGGGCACAGGCCAAAACGCCTGCGGACACAACACAGGAAACAGCAACCACCTCTCCGGCGGCCCCCGGCCGGATCGAAGTTCTGTCCCTGTACGATTATCAGGACAATCAACAGCTGATTCTGGACGCCAGAATCCGTCTTTCCCTGCCCCCGGCGGTGATGGACGCATTGCAGCATGAAATCCCCATGACCTTTCAGACCGAAATCACCCTGGACGAATCCCGTTCCCTGCTGGGCATCCCCTATCAACGCAACCGGGTTCAGATTCGCTACCAGACCCGGCTGCAGTATTACCGTTTTAACCAGGCCTGGGTGTTGCACAACCTGCGCAACGAGAAGGTGCAGAGCTTTTCTTCTCTGGAAGAAGCCCTTGAGACACTGGGCACCCTGTCCGGCTTTGCCCTGACCAATCTGGCCACATTGCACCCCAATACCGAATATCATATGGGAGTGCGCATGTTTCTGGATCGCTGGACCCTGCCCAGCCCGATGATGATCGACGCCCTGTTTTCACCGGCCTGGCAATTGGACAGCGGCTGGGAAAGCATTCGGATCCAATCACCCAAAAGCTGGCTATAGAGGGTTATCGCCAGCAGCGACCCACTTTGACGAGGTAACCCATGAAATCCCTGTGGCGCAACCCACTGACATTTTTTCGTCAATACGGCGTCCTGATTGCCATCGCCAGTGTGTTGCTGATGATTCTGGTCATGATGAGCCAGATCCTGCAAAACGCGTCGCAATTTGCCCAAACCTATTCAATTCTGCTGTTCATTTCATTCGGCGGCATTCTGCTGCTGCTGGTGATGCTGGGCCGAACCCTTTACCGACTGCGCCGTGAATACCGGGAAAAAGTCCCCGGCACCCGCCTGACCCGCCGACTGGCCGGGCTTTTCAGCCTGATCATCGGCTTGCCACTGACTGTGATGTTTTATTTTTCCTACACCTTTGTGCAACAAAGCATTGACCAGTGGTTCGATGTCAAAACCGAAACCGCCCTCAACCACGCGGTCGAACTGGTTCAGGTCACCCTGAATGACCAGACCCGACGCTCACTCAACGCCACCGAACAGCAGCTCAACCAGCACCACACCGAATTGCTGAGCACGCCGGTACTGACCTTGAGCAAAATGAGCCAGCAACTGGGCATCCGCGAAATGGCCCTGTATCAGTCTGATGGCCGTCTGGTGGCCTACAGCGCCACCAGCAACTCACGCATTCTGCCGCCCAAACCCGAACCGCGCCTGTTTCAGAATGTCCGCAATGACCGCAATTACGCTGCGATCGAAACCCGGGTCGGAGCAAACAACGCCTACCAGGTGATCAGGGTCATGCTGCCGGTCAAGGATCTGGTCAACAACCAGACCTACGCCCTTCAGGCCATTTTCCCGCTGCCGGAACAGGTCAGCCAGCTGGCCAACAAGGTGCGCATCGCCGCCAACCAGTATCAGGAACTGTCCTACCTCAAAGGCCCACTGAAAACCTCCTTCACCGTGATTCTGGGACTGGTGTGGTTACTGGGGCTGATTGTCGCCATTCTGTTCACCCTGCAGGCGTTGCAGAACATGGTCCGCCCGATCCGCACCCTGGCCGAAGGCACCCGAGCCGTAGCGCAGGGCGATTACAGCGTCACAATTACCGAAACCTCCGAAGACGAAATGGGGCAACTGGTCACCTCCTTCAACGACATGATCCAGCAGATCGCCAAAGCCCGGCATGAAATCAAATTCGGTCACCAGCAGACCGAAATCCAGAAACTCTACCTGCAGGCCATCATCAAAAACCTCAGCAGCGGCGTGCTGACACTGGACACCCAGATGCGCCTGAAAACCATCAACGACGCCACCAATGCCATTCTCGACACCCAGCTGTTCACCCAACAGGGCAACCCCATCGAGGACATCCTCAAGCGGGACGCGCATGAGCATCTCAGGCCCTTTTTTGACGAGGTGTTGCCGTTGCTGACCCAGGACAACAAACCCTGGCATCACCAGATGACCTTTGACACCCCCAATGCCCAGAAAATCCTGTTGATTCATGGCTCCACCCTGCCCAGTCTGGACCAGAAAATCGGCGGTTACGTGCTGGTGGTCGAGGACATCACCCAGCTGGTTCAGGCACAACTGCATGCGGCCTGGACCGATGTGGCCCAACGACTGGCCCACGAAATCAAAAACCCGCTGACCCCGATTCAACTTTCCGCCGAGCGCCTGCAGTTCAAACTGTCACGACATCTGGGCAGCGACGAGGCGGCCCTGTTGCAGAGGCTGACCGACACCATCATCGACCAGGTATCGACCATGCAATCGCTGGTGCAGGCCTTTACCGAGTATGCCAACACCCCCGAACTGGCTCTGAACGAGCTCAATCTCAATCAACTGATCGAAGACGTCGCCGGCATGTACCAGGCTCAGGATGCCAACTGGCAACTGCGCTACGAACTCAACCCCCGCTGCGACAGCGTCATCGCCGACGGGGCCAAACTGCGACAGCTGTTGCACAACCTGATCAAGAATGCGCTTGAGGCCTGCGAAGACCAGACGGACGCCGAAATCTGCATTGAAACCCGGTGTGACGCCGACCCGGCGAAACCTGTTATACTGAAAATCTGTGACAATGGCCCCGGCATCCCGGAAAACGCCAGAAACTGGGTGTTCGAACCCTATGCCACCGACAAACCCAAAGGCACCGGATTGGGGCTGGCCATTGTCAAAAAAATCGTTGACGAACACCACGGACGCATACGGGTCATGTCCAAAGCCGCGCCGTCGCACGGCACCTGCTTTGAAATCACCCTGCCCAGACACACCGGCCATGCGTCCGAGACCACAATGGACAACACCGAAACCTTATGAAAACCGCCAAGATTCTGGTCGTCGATGACGAAAAAGACATCCGCAACCTGATGCAGGAAATCCTCAGCGAAGAGAATTACGACGTCATCACCGCCGCCAATGGTCAGCAGGCCCGCACGGCCTGGCGGGACCAGGCTCCGGACCTGGTGTTTCTCGACATCTGGATGCCCGACATTGACGGCATCACCCTGCTCAAAAGCATGATCGACGAATCCTTGCTTGAACACAGTCGGGTGATCATGATGTCGGGCCACGGCACCATTGAAACCGCGATTGAAGCCACGCGTCTGGGCGCTTACGACTTTCTGGAAAAGCCCCTGTCACTGGCCAAGCTGCTGATCACCGCCGAACGGGCCATTTCCGATCTACATCTGCACACCGAAAACCGGCACCTCAAACAGAAACTGCCCGAACAGATACTGCCCATTGGCAAAAGCAAGCGCGTGGTCGAACTGCGCGACACCATTGAACGTCTGGCCAAATACACCATGCCATTGCTGATCAAGGGCGAATCCGGCACCGGCAAACACCGGGTCGCCGAAGCCATCCACAAACTGAGCGTGCGCCATAAAAAGCCTCTCTACGAAATCCACGCCGACGATTTCGACAAACTGGAAACCGTGATTCTGGGACAGAATCAGACCGGCACCACCCAGCTGGGCGAACTGGTCCGGGCCGATGGCGGCACCCTGGTTGTATCCAATATCGACGCCCTATCGGAACGTGGCCAGAATTTTCTGGCGCAGCTGATTTTCGACCAGAGTTTCGTCCGTCCCGGCGACAGCAAAAAAATCGCCATTGATCTGCGCCTGATCGCCCTGACCCGGGGCGGACTCGACGATCAGGCCGCCCTTGGACACTTCCGAGAAGATCTGTTGCAGCGCCTCAAAGTCATGCCGGTCGAGCTTCCGGCCCTGCGCCAGCACACCGAAGACATTCCCGAACTGACCGACCATTTTCTGGATTACTTTCTGACCCACGAAGGGCTGAATTACCGTGAATTCGACGTGGCCGCCCAGAACGTCCTGCGCCAATACGCCTGGCCCGGCAATTATCGGGAACTGCAGAACCTGATCCAGCGACTGCTGATTCTGGGCGAAGGCAAAATCACCGACGACGAAGTCAAACGCGCTCTGGAGCAAAGCAAAACCGACCAGATGTCGGCCTGCAGCGTCGACACCTCCATTGACCTCAAAACCGCCAAAGAACGGTTTGAAGCGGCCTATCTCAGTCACCTGCTGCGCGAAACCGGCGGCAATGTGACCGAAACCGCCAAACGCTCCGGGGTCGAACGCACCAATCTCTACCGCAAACTCAAAACCCTGAACATCGATCCCAAAGACCCTAAATAATTCATTTTCAAGACTTTTTCGGGCTCGTGCGGCGGGTTCCAATAAAGCGGTTATGTTTCGTGGCTTTTGGCGCTACAATGGGCGCATGTCTTTCTACATTGTGCAGGTTTTATGAACATCATCATCCTCGGAGCCGGGCAGGTCGGCAGTTCTCTGGCCGAACTGCTGGCCAAAGAAAACAACGATGTCACCGTCGTCGATCTGGACCGAACGCATTTGCAGCGCCTGCAGGATCGCCTCGACATCCGCACGGTCAACGGGCACGCCTCCAACCCGGACATCCTCAATCAGGCCGGATTGGAAGAAGCCGACATGCTGATTGCAGCCACCCAGGTGGACGACACCAATATCGTCGCCTGCCAGTTGGCCCACATCATGCACAAAACCCCGACCAAAATCGCGAGGGTTCGCTCCGAGAGCTACCTGAATCACCCGGAACTGTTTGACCGCAACCTCAACACCAATGCGATCCCGATCAATGTGCTGATCAGCCCCGAATCCTTGGTCAAGGACTACATTCTGCAGCTGATCAGTTACCCCGGTTCGCTGCAGGTGGTGGATTTTGCCGAAGGCCGGGTGCGGCTGGTGGCGATGCGTGCCTATTCCGGCGGCCTGCTGGTGGGCAAGAAAATCCGCGAAATCAAACACTACCTGCCCGAAAGCGCACACAACCGGGTGGTCGCCATCTACCGCCGCGACGAAGTGGTCATCCCCACCGGCAATGTCACCATTCAGGTCGGGGACGAGGTGTTCTTTCTGGCCGAGCCCGACAGCATCCCGATGATTGTGCAGGAATTGCGCCGCGACAAGCTGCGCCCCTCGCGCAACATCATGATCGCCGGCGGCGGCAACATCGGTTTCAACCTGGCAAAAGAGCTGGAAAAACAGCATCAGGTCAAGATCGTCGACCACAATATCACCCAGGCCCGGCAGATTTCAGAGAGTCTGGAGCGCACCATTGTCATCAATGGCGATGTGTCCGACCGCGACCTGTTGCTGGAAGAAAACATCGACGAAATCGACCTGTTTGTCGCGGTCACCAATTCGGATGAAGCCAACATCATTTCCGGGATGATGGCCAAGAAACTGGGCGTGCGCCGGGTCATTGCACTGGTCAACAACCAGTCCTATGTGGACCTGATCCACCTCAACAGCATTGACGTGGCGCTTTCCGCCGACCAGATCACCACCAGTCGCCTGTTGCACTACATGCGACAGGCCGACACGGTCAAAGCCTTTACCCTGCGGCGCGGTGCAGCCGAAGCCATGGAAGTCATTGTCCATGGCAGTGAAAACACCTCCGACCTGATCGGGCGCAAAATCAGCGAGATTCGCTGGCCCATGGACATCACCATCGGCTGCATCATTCGCGATGACAAGGTCAAGTTTGCCCATCGGGACCTGACCATCGAAGCCGAAGACCATGTGATTCTGTTCCTCAACGACCGTACGCGGGCCGCCGAAGTCACCGAGCGCTTTTTGCCCCGTGACAAGAAAACCCTGTTTTAGGACCGCACTGTGCACACACGCATTATTCTGAAAGTTCTGGGACTGTTGCTGATGCTGTTCAGCATCACCCTGATCCCGCCGATCATCGTCTCCCTGATCTACAAGGACGGCGGCACCTACGCCTTTACTTCGGCCTTTGTCTGGATGCTGCTGGTGGGCACAACGTTCTGGTTTTTCACCCGCCACGAAACCCATGACCTCAAGATCCGCGATGGTTTTGTGATCGTGGTCATGTTCTGGACCGTGCTGGGCCTAGTCGGGGCGATTCCACTGTATTTTGCCGCCGCCACCGACATTTCGGTGACCGATGCGATTTTCGAATCCTTTTCCGGTCTGACCACCACCGGAGCCACGGTGTTGAACGGTCTGGATCACCTGCCCCATGCCCTGCTCTGGTATCGCCAGCAACTGCAATGGCTGGGCGGGATGGGGATCATCGTGCTGGCCGTGGCCATTCTGCCGATGCTCGGCATCGGTGGCATGCAGCTTTATCGGGCCGAAACGCCTGGGCCGGTCAAGGACAACAAGCTCGCCCCGCGCATCTCCGAAACCGCAAAGACCCTTTGGTACATCTATCTTGGCATCACCATCGCCTGCGCGATCAGCTTCTGGGCCGCCGGAATGAGCTGGTTTGATGCCATTGGTCACAGCTTTTCCACCGTGGCCATTGGCGGTTTTTCCACCCATGATGCCAGCATCGGTCATTTTGACAGTGTCCACATTGAAATGATTACCATGCTGTTCATGTACATTGCCGGCATTAACTTTGCCCTGCATTTTACCGCTTACCGTCACATGTCCGTTCAGCGCTATCTGTCTGACCCCGAATACAAGGCGTACACCTTCATTCTGCTGGGCGGCATTGCGATTGTCAGCTTTTACCTTTACGCAACCCAAACCTACCCGACCTGGGCCGAATCCCTGCGTTATGGAAGCTTTCAGGTGATGTCCATTGCGACCACCGCCGGGTTTGCCAGCGCCGACTTCAGCAGCTGGCCAGTGTTTTTGCCGATATTCCTGATTTTGATGAGCTACATCGGCGGCTCGGCGTACTCCACCGGCGGCGGGATGAAAGTCATCCGGGTCATGCTCCTGTTCAAGCAAGGGCTGCGAGAAATCCAGAAACTGCTGCACCCCAATGCAATGATGCCGGTCAAACTCAACGGCAAGCCCGTGTCAGAAAAAATCATGGCAGCGATCTGGGGCTTTTTCTCCCTGTATGTGTTTACCGTGGTGGTTTCCACCCTGATTTTATTGGCCATGGGCCTGGATCCGATGACGGCCTTTTCTTCGGTCACCGCCACCATCACCAATCTGGGCCCCGGTCTGGGCGACGTTGCTTCCAACTTTTCCAGCCTGTCCGATCCCGTGAAATGGTTCCTGACCTTTTTGATGGTGCTGGGACGACTGGAACTGTTCACCATTCTCATCCTGTTCTCCGCCGCCTTCTGGCGCAAATAACAGGGCGACACTGAGGTCCTTATGACACCAGCGGAAAAATGGGATCAACGTTACGCTAATACCGACCCGACCGCGCCGGTGGCGGCAAGCTGGGTGCTGCAAAACCATCTGGATCAATTGCCGTTTCGCGGTCAGGCACTGGACCTGGCCTGCGGTCTGGGCGGCAACGCCCGTTTGCTGGCCCAATGCGGCCTGCCGGTTGACGCCTGGGACATCAGCGAAGAGGCCCTCAAGCACCTCAACAACTGGGCCGCAGTCCATCGCCTGCCGATTCAGGTCAGCATCGCCGATCTGGAACAGATGCTGTTTCCGTTTCAGCGCTTTGATGTGATCACCGTGACCCACTACCTCCATCGCGCCCTCTGGCCGCAAATCGTCCAGGCGCTCAAGCCGGGCGGAAAGCTGTTTGTGCAGACCTTTCTTGCCCCGGTTCAGCCAAACGGCCCCGGCAATCCGGACTTTTACCTGCAACCGGGCGAATTGCAGCGTTTGCCCCAGCAAGCAGGGTGCGAACCCCTGACCCTGAATCTCTATGGACAAGGCTGGCTCCCTGATAACAAAGACGATGACAAAACTTACCAGGCCTGGTCCATTTACCAGCGAAAGCCGCGCTGACGCCTGTACACCCTCTGCCATTTGCTTGCCTTTCAAGCACTTATTCACTAGAATGCGCGCTTCATTGATTCTTTCCCACTGATACAAAGGAAGCCGTTTTGTCTTTTACGCCGCCATAGTGAACCATCCGCTTCTCTCAACCGAAGCGTCACACAACCGTCATCGCATTTTCATTCGTTTTCGATAGGGTTACCTTACTATGCTGTTATCACAAACCAAAAAAGACTGGCTGGGCAATGTGCGCGGCGACCTGCTTGCGGGCATTGTCGTGGCGCTGGCCCTGATTCCCGAGGCCATTGCCTTTTCCATTATTGCCGGCGTCGATCCCAAAGTCGGACTTTACGCTTCCTTTGCCATTGCCGTGATCATCGCCATCGTCGGCGGGCGTCCGGGCATGATCTCCGCCGCCACCGCCGCCACCGCACTGCTGATGGTGACGCTGGTCAAAGAGCACGGGCTGGAGTACCTGTTGGCCGCCAGTATTTTTGCCGGTGTCTTGCAGATTGTGGCCGGGTATCTGAATTTGCAGACCCTGATCAGCTACATTTCCCGCTCGGTGATGGTCGGTTTTTTAAACGCCTTGGCGATCCTGATATTCATGGCTCAGCTACCGGAACTGACCAATGTGACCTGGCACGTGTATGCGCTGACCGCACTGGGGCTGGCGATCATCTACGGGTTTCCCTACATTCCCAAAATCGGTCACATGCTGCCCTCACCGCTGGTCACCATCATTGTGATCACGCTGATCGCGGTACTGATGGGGCTGGACAATGTCCGCACCATCGGCGACATGGGCGACTTGCCCGACACCCTGCCGATTTTTCTGTTCCCCGACATTCCATTGAATTTTGAGACGTTGTGGATCATTCTGCCCTACTCGGTCGCCATTGCCATTGTCGGCCTGCTCGAATCCCTGATGACCGCGCAGGTACTGGACGAAATGACCGACACCGACAGCGACAAGCAGCGCGAATGCAAAGGCCAAGGCATCGCCAACATCGGTTCGGGCTTTCTGGGCGGCATGGCCGGCTGTGCGATGATCGGCCAGTCGATCATCAACGTCAAATCCGGTGGGCGCGGACGCTTGTCCACCTTCTCCGCAGGCCTGTTTCTGCTGATCATGGTGGTGTTTGTGGCCGACTATCTGTCGGTGGTGCCCATGGCCGCATTGGTCGCGGTGATGATCATGGTGTCCATTGGGACCTTTAACTGGCACTCGCTGGCCGAAATCAAAACCAACCCGCCCAGCGCCACCATCGTGATGCTGGCCACCGTGATCGTCACCGTCTGGACCCACAACCTGGCGTTCGGCGTGATCACCGGCGTGGTATTGGCCGCCTTGTTCCTGGCCGGACGTCTGCGCGAATTCATGACGGTGCAGAACCACTTTGACGACGCCACCGGCACCCGCACCTACACGGTGATCGGTCAGGTGTTCTTCAACTCGTCCGATAAGTTCATAAGTTATTTTGATTTTAAAGAGGCTGTGGACAAGGTTATTATCGACGTCCATCGTGCCCATTTCTGGGACATCAGCGCCATTTATGCGCTGGACAAAGTGGTCATCAAACTCAAACGCGAAGGGGCGGATGTGGACATCATCGGACTCAATGAAGCCAGTGAGACGCTGGTAGACAAATACGCCGTACACGACAAACCCGAACACATCGAAAAAGTCATGGGAGGTCACTGATGCAAGCCTTGGAACAAAAATGGGTCCTGTCCTGCATTGATGGTTCCTACATCAGTGATGCCGTGGCCGACTATTCGGCCTGGATCGCGGGTCGTGTCAACTCGCCGCTGGAACTGGTTCACAGCATTGAACATTCGATGCTGCTGGAACACACCAACCGTTCCGGCAACCTCACGCCCAATATGCGTGAGCATCTGTCCAAAACCCTGGCCGAAGACGAGCAGAAAGAAAGTAAAGCGCTGATTGCCGCCGGCAAGGAAATGCTGGCAAAAGCCAAAGCCCGCATTGACGGTCAGGCCCTGAAAGAAGTGATCACCCGTCAGCGTCACGGCGGCGTGGCCGAAGCGATCAAGGATCTGGAAGACGAAATCCGGGTACTGGTGATCGGCGTGCGCGGTGAAGACCACGAACAGGACGAAAACCACATCGGTGCCCAGATCGAAGAAACCATTCGCAGCCTGCACCGCCCGATCTTCATCGTCAACGGCGACTTCAAGGAACCCAAGTCATTGATGCTGGCCTACAACCGCTCCGAAGGCGCGGACAAGGCGCTGAAAATGGTGGCGGAAAGCCCGCTTTACAAAGGCATGGACGTGCATGTGGTCACGGCGGGCGACAAGCCGTCAGAGGCCAGATCGCTGCTGGACAAGGCCGGTGAAACCCTCAAAGCCGCGGGCATTGAGCCGACTCTGGCCCATGTCGAAGGCGACGCCCAACAGGCCTTGCTGGATTACCAGAACCAGCACGATCTGGACATGACCGTCATGGGCGCGTTCAATCATGGCAAACTGCGCAGTCTGTTTTTCGGCAGCTTCACCCTGAAAATGCTGGCCAACAACCGCAAACCACTGATCCTGATCCGCTAAGATCGGATCGCCAATAAGCCCATGCAAAAACCACCAGGCCTGGTGGTTTTTTTGTCTCTGAAAGGCGACTTAAGATGGTTTGGGTTTATGATTTGGATTTATAAGGGTTGGCGACACCGGCTGGCGGGTGTTTGTAGCGTTTGTAGCTCCATTGATATTGCGCCGGAAATTGGCGCACGAGCGTTTCCACCGTCTGGTTCAGTGCCGTGGCCGCTTCCTGTGATTCCGCGCTGGCAATGGGGGTCTCAACCGGTTGCACATGCAACACATAACCCTGCCCCTTGGGCAGACGCTCGGCCAGAATGGTCACCGCGGCGCAATCGGTTTTCGAGGCCAGTTTCGACACCAGCAGCATGGTCCGCGCCGGATGCCCGAAAAACGGCGCATGGACACTGCCGCGTTTGCCAGGGTCCTGATCGGGCAGAATCCCGACCAGTTCGTTGCGGTCCAGAGCCTGACGCAAACCACGCACCCCCTTGATGTCTGTGGGCAACAATCTGGCTCCGGTACGCTGACGCACTGTCAACATAAACGGCTCCAGCGCCGGCAGATTGGGCGGACGATACAAGGTCGTCATCGGATAATACTGCGCCATGTACAGCCCGGCCACTTCCCAGGCTCCGATGTGAGGGGACAGCATCATCACACCCCGCCCCTGTGCAAACGCCGCCTGCAAATGGGCTTCGCCTTCCACCCGCTGAACTCTGGCCAGCACCTTCTCCACCGGCCAGCACCAGATCGGACCCAGTTCGGTCGCGGTTTTGCCCAGCTCCACCAGGCTCTGCTTCAACAGCGTCCGTTTCTGCTCAGCGTCCTTATCGGGAAAAGCGGTGTCGATATTGATGCGGGAAACCCGTTTGACCGGGTTGGGCAGCCACCACAGCGCCCATCCCAAAGCGGTGCCCAGCGCATGATTGGCACGCAGAGGCAACCAGGACAGCGTTCTGAGCAGACCACGGACCAGAGCGGCCTTGAACTTATCCATCGGATTCGGTCGCGTTCAGTTGTGCCTGACCGGCATGGTTGTCATCGCCAATCAGCGGCTGCATCGCCCGCCACAGATTGGCGTACAGATGTTTGTTGTGCTGCTCTTCGTTCAGCAACAGTTGTTTCATCCGTTCCCGCTCCTGGGGCTTGTCATAGCAGGCCGGGCAATTGTCCTGAATCACCGGCAGGCCCGCCGTTTCGGCAAAATCCCGGCACTGATTCTCACGCACCCGCACCAGCGGGCGGATAATGCGGATGTCCTCGTCGTTGTTCAGATAGTGCGCCTTCATGGTGCGCAACTCCCCGGCATTGAACGCCGAAATCATCAGACTTTCCGCCAGATCGTCCAGATGCTGGGCCAGCGCCAGCACGTTGTAGCCTTCGCGCCGACAGACGGTATAAAGCTTGCCGCGCTTCTGCCGCGCACAAAAACTGCAAAACGAATTGCCTTTCATGTACTGGTCGGCCAGCGCCACCATGTCTTCGGCTTCATAAAAAAACGGAATCTCCAGCTCGCCCAGCCAGTCTTTCAGTGGCGTGGGGTCGAATCCCGGAATTTCCGGGTCGATGGTGCAGGCCGCCAGCTCGAACTTGACCGGGGAGTGACGTTGCAGATGGCGCAACACCATCAGCAGGGAAAGGGAGTCTTTGCCGCCGGACAAACCGAGCAATATCCGGTCGCCTTCGCGAATCATGCTGTATTGCGCCAGCGCGCGTCCCACCGGCTTCAGAATGGCCTTGGGCGGACGGTAATGGCTTGGCAGGGCTTTGACAACGGCATCGACAGACATAAGCAACGCTTTCGGCTCTTGGATAAAAGCCATTATTCTACACCTTCCATGGGGCTTTATCACGCCCAAACCATGCGCCCAACCCCATTGAATCATAGACGAATCGACCGAATTCCATAGGCATAAAACTTTACATTTACAGGGTTTTTGCTTACCATTTAATGTCACTCTCCAAGCTGAATTTTATGACCCAGCCATTCGAAACCTACCTCAACAAAGCCCCGTTCGCGTTTATGCGCTGGGAAAATCGCCCCGGCTGGCCGGTGATTTATGCTTCCACGCCGATTCAGGCGCTGCTTGGGTATGCGCCAGAGCGTTTTTGCAATGGCGATCTGAGCTACGCCGAACTGGTGCACCCGGATGACCGGGACCGGGTCGACAAGGAAGTCGCCCATGCACTGGACAACGGTTCCAGCGAATTCGAGCACCGTCCCTATCGGCTTCAGAACAAACAGGGCGACTGGATATGGGTCAAGGACACCACCGAAATCATCCGCGACGAACAGGGGCAGGCGGTCGAATTTTACGGCTTCCTTCAGGACTGGACCGACCTGATCAGCTACAAAAAACAGGCGCAGAAAGCCCAGCTGATCAACCGCCAGATCAATCAGGCGCTGGACGAAAGCAATCTGGTGTCGCGTTCGGACGCCGCCGGGCGCATCACTTACGTCAACGACCATCTGCTGGCGCTGACCGGCTACACCCGCAAGGAACTCATTGGCCAGCCCCACAGTATCCTGCGCCACCCCGACACCCCCAGAGCCACGTTCCAGGATATGTGGCAAACCATTCAGAACGGGCAGACATGGAAAGGCACCCTCAAAAACCGCAAGAAAAGCGGGGATGCCTATTGGGTGGAAATGACGCTGCTGCCACTGTTCGACGAAAACGGCCAGTTTGCCGAATACCTGGCAATTCGCCACGAAGTGACCGAACTGGTGCGCAAACAGATGGCGCTCAACAACGCCCTGACCACTTCACGACTGCTGAACATTCCCAATCGTCTGGCCCTGATCGAGGCGATTGAAGAAGCCGACAAACCGGTGCTGGCCATGCTGGATCTGGACAACTTCCGTCAGATCAATGAATATTTCGGACACAGCTTCGGCGACCAGCTCCTGATCCACTTCATGCTGCACGTGTTCTACTACAAACCGCTGGAATACCGGCTGTTTCATCTGGGCTCGGACCAGCTGGTTTTGCTGGCCGAAAACGTGCATGCGACCGAATTCAGTCACAACCTGCAGCAACTGCGCGAAAACCTGAACGAAAAGCGCTACTGCATCCGCAATCAGGAAATCATGACAAACCCCACGCTGGCGTTGTCCTTCGAGCCCAAAGACAACCTGTTGCGCTCACTGGAAATCGCCATGCGTTATGCCAAGCGCCACCACCACAACCAGATCACCTATGCCAGTGAAATTGATCAGCCGGAACAACGCGCGCAGAATCTGAAATGGTCGGCCAAACTGAACCAGGCGTTGCAGGACGATCGCATTACCGTGCATTTCCAGCCGATCTACAACTACCAGAGCCAGCGCATTGAACGCCATGAATGTCTGGTGCGCCTGATCGACACCGACCAGACGGTGGTGTCGCCGTTTTATTTTCTGGACGTGTCCAAGCGCACCAAAAAGTATTACCAATTGTCGCGGCGCGTGGCCAGCAAAGCGTTTGAGCAGTTTGAAGCATGCGGGTTGCCGTTTTCCATCAACATTTCGTCATTGGACATGACCCGGCCCAGCTACGCCAAACACCTGCTGCATCTGCTCGACAGCTGTTCCGCGCCCGAGAACGTCACCCTGGAAATTCTGGAATCGGAAGACATCACCGACTTTGCGGCGGTACACCGCTTTATTGAAAAAGTCCGGCAAAGGGGCTGTCAGATTGCGATCGACGATTTCGGGGCCGGCTACGCCAACTACCATCACCTGCTGAGTCTGGACGCCGACTACATCAAAATCGACGGTTCCTTGATCAAAGGCCTGGCCGACAACCAGGATGCCTACGACATCGTCGAATCCATTGTCAGTTTTGCCCGCAAGCGTGGCATTGCCACCATTGCCGAATTTGTCAGCGACCAGCGCATTTTCGACTGCGTTAGAGAACTGAACATTGACTTCGCCCAGGGCTTTTACATCGGCGCGCCCCAGGCAGAGCCGCAACGCGAATTCACGCCCTGACTCAATCGCCCGGCACCACCAACGGCCAACCGCTCGGATGGGTCAGCACCGTCAGCGGACACTGATACACTGCCTGCAACGTGGCCGCTTTCAGAACCTCTGACGGCGCGCCTTCTGCCCTGACTTCGCCCTGATCCAGCAACAGCAGCCGATCGGCGTATTGCGCCGCCAGTTGCAGATCGTGCAACACCATCACCACCGCTGCATTGGCGTCCCGACAGGCGGCCTGAAACGTCTGCAGGCATTGACGCTGATAGCGCATGTCCAGATGCGCCAGCGGTTCGTCCAGAATCACCAGGCCTGGTTGTTTTGTCGACAACTGCCCCTGCTGAAACTGCAGCCAGACCCGGGCCAACTGGGCGCGCTGCTGTTCGCCGCCGGACAGGGTCGGATAGACCCGCTCGGCCAATTCCGACAGCGCGAACCTGGTCAGAGCGTCGCTCAGCAACGCTTGCGCGTCCGCGGCTTTGGGCCAGAGCAAGCCCATCGCCACCACCTCACGCACGGTAAAGGGAAACGTCAATTCGGTGCGCTGCGGCAACACCGCCCGCACCTGCGCCAGCGCTTCCGGCGACCAGTCTGCCAATGGCCGATCCCGCAGACGAATCTCACCGCTGTCTGGTGCAGGGTCCCCGCTCAGGCATTCCAGCAGGGTCGATTTGCCTGCGCCATTGGGACCGATCACCGCCAGACATTCCCCCGGCTTCAGGGTCAAGTCCACGCCGCTCAGGCGAAGCTTTCCGCCCAGACGCACCGACAGCGCCTGCGTTTGCATGAGATGATTATGAATTGGGTGCGTCTCAGGCATGCGGCCCTCCCAGCAGTCCGCCGCGCAAATGCCGCCACAACAGCCACAGGAAAAACGGCCCGCCGACCGCGGCCATGATAATGCCCAACGGCAATTCCGCCGGGGCGGCCAGCCCTCTGGCCAGCGTATCGGCCACCACCACCAGACACGCGCCCATCAGCGCACTGGCAGGCAAAAGCCAGCGATGGTCCGGGCCAATCAGCAACCGCACCAGATGCGGCGCCACCAGCCCCACAAACCCGATCACGCCGCTGACCGACACCGCCGCGCCCACGCCCAGCGCGGTCCATAAAACCACCGCGCGCTTCATCGCCGGCAACGACAGGCCCAGATGGGTCACCACCCGGTCCCCCATCAAAAACAGATTCAAGGCACGGGCGTAACTCATCAGCCCCAGCAACGCGCCGATCAGCACCGGCAGCAGCAGCCCCACCTGCGCCCAGTCCGCCTGACTGAGCGATCCCAGCGTCCAGTAGGTGAGCTGACGCAATGCCTGATCCGAGGCCAGATAACTCATCAGCCCCATTCCGGCCCCCGCCATCGCATTGACCGCGACCCCGGCCAGCAGCATCACCCCGATGTCGGTGCGACCGTAGCGGCTGGCAAAACGGTAAATGAACCAGGTGACCGCCACCCCGCCCAGAAACCCGGCCAGCGGACGCAACCAGAATGCGTTTTCGGGCACAAACGCCAGCGAACTGCCCAGCACAATCACCATCACCGACGCCAGCGCCGCCCCGCTGGACACGCCGATCAACGCCGGGTCCGCCAGCGGGTTGCGAAACAGCCCCTGCATCGCCGCGCCGCACAGCCCCAGAATCGCCCCGACCAGCGCCGCCAGCAACAATCTGGGCAGGCGCAACTCCCACACCACCTGAGTGGCCACGCCCGTCGCCCCGGGCGAATGCAACGCCTGCCACCATTCGGCCCACGACAGCGAATAAACGCCCTGACGCAACGCCCAGATCGCACACAGCACCAGCGTCAGCCACAACAGGCCCAGCAGCGCAGGGCGGCCAATTGGCTGGTTCATCGTGCCCATCCGTTGAATTCAGTATTTGAGGTTCGCTTCATAGACCGCTATCATAAGGAGTCCTTCGCACGAGATCAAACACGGATAAAAAGACCCATAAGGGAAGACCATGACGCAGGATCCCGAAAACAGTGCGCTCCTCAAGGAGTGTCAGAGCTTCATGCAGCAACACCGCACCGCTGTGTTGGCCACCACCGATCCACAGGGCGTGCCCGAAGCCAGCTACGCCCCCTTTATCAGCGACCGCAACCGTTTTTGCCTCTATCTGTCGGAACTGGCGCAACACACCCGCAATCTGCTGGCCGGTTCTCAGGCCAGCCTGCTGCTGATCGAGCCCGAAACCGACGACAACCGCTTCACCCGGCGGCGGGTCACCGTACAGACCAATGTGGCAGAAATCGAACGGCATTCGCCGGAATGGGAAGCAGTGATGGAAAGCATGCAGGCGCAACTGGGCGAGACCGTGGCCATGCTCAAAACGCTGGACGACTTTCACCTGTTTGCGCTGACGCCAATGCGCGGGCGCTTTGTCAAAGGCTTCGCTCAGGCATTCGATCTGGAAGGCGAAACCCTGTCCACCCTGACCCACATCCGCGGCCCCGGCCACCGCAAGGAAGCGTAATACCACATACGATACGGGGCACCAATCACGTCATTCCTGCGAAAGCAGGCATCTTTCAATGATTCAGAAGCCGATTCGATAACCCAGTCATCGTGACCCAACATTTTGTCATCCCGACCGAAGCGGAGGGATCTTTATCGACCCTCTCGGTATCACAGCCAGCCTGGAAATATCCTTCGGCTGCGCTCAGGATGACAAGACTTGACCACCTTTTTCACCAGGCCTGGTCAAAAAGGCCATTCCAAGCGGTCACAACAAGGCCGACACATTCTGCGACAGAATGAACGCCCCCATCACAATCAGAAACACCGCAAACACGCGCTTGAGCAGGGTTTGATCGACCTTGTGGCTGACGCGATGCCCCAGCCAGCCGCCCAGAATGCCCAGCACCGAAAACAAGCCGACCACCTGCCAGTCAATCGACAGGCTCAAGCCGTCCAGCACATTCAGATATTCGTAAAAGCCCACAAACGATTTGGCGGCAATGATCACCAGACTGGTGCCCACGGCCAGCCGCATCGACAAGCCGCCCATCAGCACCAACGCCGGAATGATCAGAAAGCCGCCGCCCACGCCCACCAGACCGGTGATCGCGCCCACCACCAGACCGTCGATACCGACTTTCCAGATCGCGCGCTTTTTCGGGGCCTGACCGGCGGAATCCATTTTCACCGGCTTCAGCATCAACCCCGCCGCCGCCAGCAACAGGGCCGCAAACACCAGCATCTGCACCGGGTTGGACACAAAATGCGCCCCAAAGGCCCCAAGATACGCCCCTAACATGCCCGGAATCCCGAACACCAGCGCGGTGCGCCAATCCACCATCTTCTGGCGCGCGTAAGGCCAGGCTGAAAACACACTGATGATGCCCACAATCAGCAGGGAACCGGCAATGGCCACCTTGGGGTCCTGCCCCACCAGATACACCAGCACCGGCACCGTCAGAATCGAGCCGCCAGAACCCAGCAACCCCAGGCTCACCCCAATCAACACCGCGCCAATCAATCCCAGAATCATGGGGCTTTCCTTTGCAGCAACACGCCGCTTTCAATGTGATGGGTATAGGGAAACTGATCGAACAGAGCGGTATTGACCACCTCATGCGTGGCCTTCAACACCTCAAGATCGCGGGCCAGCGTTTCCGGATTGCAGGAAATGTAAATCACCCAGTCAAACCCGGCCGCCATCGAGCGAGTCAGATCGTCCAGCCCAGCCCGCGGCGGGTCCAGAAACAGAGTGGTAAAACGGTAATCGTCCAGCGGCACGTCTTTCAGGCGCTTGAAGGTTTCGCCCTTCAGCGCCGCCGAAATCTCCTCGGCCGCCATGCGCACCACCGTCAGGTTTTCCACCCCGTTTTGCTCGATATTGATTTTGGCCGACGCCACCGAGGTTTTGGAAATCTCCGTGGCCAACACCCGTCGGAAAAACGGTGCCAGCGCAATCGAAAAATGGCCGTTGCCGCAATAGAGTTCCAGCAGATCGCCCTCGCCTTGTGGGTTGGCCTGCTGCGCCCTATCCTGCGCCCAGGCCAGCATCGCCTGCGCCATGTACGGATTGGGTTGGGTAAAGCTGTTTTCAATCTGCTGAAACGACCAGGCCTGGTCATGTACCTGCAAGCGCTCGGTGACAAAATCCTGATCCAGACACACCTTCTGCTTGCGCGCCCGGCCGATGATGTGATCAATCGGCAACCGTTCGCGCAGGGTTTCGGCCGCCTGCAACCAATCCGGGTCCGTGTGCAAGGTGCCGTGACTGTCCAGGTACTGCAACGGCCGCCGATAAATCAGCGTCACCAGCATCTCGCCACTGAGCGTGGCCAGAAAATCCACCTGAAACAGTTTGCGGCGCAACACCGAATCGGCCACGATGGCGTCCATCAACGGCTCCATCAGCTCCGCAATCGACTCAATCGCCATCGGACAGAAGTGAATCGGCACTTTGCTCTTGGTCTCGGGGTCGAACATGATGTAATCGGTCCGATCCCCCTCATGCCAGACCCGAAACTCCGCCCGCGCCCGATAATGTTCTGGCGGCGGCGCAAAACATTCAAATTGCGGCAGCTCGCCCAAAAGGGACTGCAATCGGGCCTGTTTGCTGGCAAGCTGTTCCGCGTATTGGTCCGGGTCGGTCTGACAGAGCATGGCGCCTCAAAAAAGGAAAGTTTGAAAGAGACCACATTGTACCAAATCCGGTTTCAAGACCCCGACTTTCACCAAGCCTGGTCAAAAGTACACTTCCCCACAAAATGGCTTTGCGCCTGTTCCTTAAAATCGTTCAAGGACATGAAACCGGACAATACGGCCAAAATAAAATAGAAATGTCCGTATAATGATCGATATGGACAAAAAAGCGATTCAAAACAACGCGCTCAGCTTTCTGAAAAACCAAAGCAAGCCGGTCACCACCCTGGAGATTCACCAGCACATCCAACAAACAGTGTCCGAAAGAACCCTGCGCCGATGGCTCGCCGACTGGCAAGCGCAAGGGCTTGTGGAAAGGCTCGGCCACAAACGCGGCACTCGCTACCAATACCGTCCGCAGTCGATTGAACCCAAACTGAGCTTTTTACAAAGCATCCCTAAACATCGTCGCCAGGCCCTGATTCATCAGATCCGTGACGTCTGGACGCATTCCTCCACTGCTCTGGAAGGCAATACCTTCACCCTGGGGGATACGTCCATTTTGCTGGAACAGGGCCTCACCATTTCCGGCAAACCGATCAAAGAACATCAGGAAATTCTGGGGCACGCCAAAGCGATTGATCTGATTTACCAGTTTGTCAGCCAAAACCAACCGATCGATAAAGCGTTTGTCTGCAGGCTGCACCTCGCCGTGCAAACCGAAAACGTGCTGGACATTTACAAGCCCATGGGCGATTGGAAAGTGGAGCCGAATGGCACCAATGCCGTGGATAAGCATGACCGACCGGTTTACATCGAATACGCCCACCCGCTGGACGTTGAAGCGCTCATGAACGAGTTTATGGAAGCGTTAAATGGCATCAAAACAGAAGCGATCACGCCCGAAAACGCGCCTCAGATTTATGCCGGACTGCATATGGGCTTTGTCCACATTCACCCCTTCTGGGACGGCAATGGCCGTCTGGCAAGACTGATCGCCAATATTCCACTGCTCAAAGCCGGGTTACCGCCACTGGTGATCGACCAAACCCAACGCGTGGAATACATTCGAGCCATCGCCGACTACCAAATCAAAACCGGAAAACTCACAAGCCAAACCGGCGTCTGGCCCGATAACGCAAACTACCAATGGTTTGAACACTTTTGCCAGAGCTGCTATCAGCTCACTCAAAAGTTGATCGATGAGGCGAAACAAGCAAAATAACCAGGCCTGGTGGGTTTTACAAAAACTCGTGCTGCCTTCATAACCTGACCGTTTTCTAGCTAAGTCAATCTGACGGTTTATATTCCCCCGCGGATTCGGCGACTTGTTGCATCCGGTTTTTGACTTTTTCATACAGGGTTTCTGGGGCAATATCGGCCTCGTTGGGCCAAACCAGTGTGCCGGATTCGACCTTGGCCTGTTTGAAAAACGTCTGGTCTTTCAACGGGGAAAAAATCGGACCCTTGTCAGGGTAGTCGCTCAGGTCGATTTCGGCTTTTACCTGATCGTCATATTCAATGTAGAAACGATAATCGCCGCGATATTCGGCTTTGGTGATCTGATTAAAGCGCCACATCATAGCCTCCCTAGTCCAAGGGCTGGATTTTTTTGATTTCTTTTCCACTGACCGCCAGTTGCCAGTCTTCTTCAAGTTCTGGCTGGTGTAAATCGATCCATTCACGAACCAGCCTGGTTGCCGTTCTGGACGCCAGATTGCCCTTTAAGATATTGCCCTTAAAATCGAAGATTGCATTCGCGCCAGAATACTCCACATGAACATGGGGTGGATTATGATCATCGTAATACATTCTGATGATGATGCCAAAGAAGCGGGAAATAATCGGCATGGTCGTACTCCTTACCCGGCTTTAACGAGCCGTTTGATCCTTCTTGTGCTGATACATGCCCTGATCGGCCCGTGCCATTAGGGTGTCTACCTGGTCGCCGTCTTCTGGGAAGTGAACTTGGCCGAAGCTGATGCCGACCCAGACGGACTCACCGGTCTCCAGCGTCACTGGGGCCATCACCCTTTCTTGCCAGTCTGCCAGCCATTGGTTCAACTGTGCTTCCTCTGGCGGGTCCGGTATCAGGGCCAGAAACTCGTCCCCGCCCAGACGCCCGAATACCGCCGTTTCCGGCATGGCCTGCTCCAGGCGCTGACACACGGTTTGCAGTACCAGATCGCCTGCGGCATGGCCGTGCTCGTCGTTGATCTGTTTGAACCGGTTCAAATCCATCATCACCAGCGTCAGAGGGTCGCCGCACGCGACCCAATCTTCGAGCTGTTCGTAGAGCCCAAAGCGGTTGTAGACCCCGGTCAGGCTGTCGTGCCGCGCCTGATGGGCGAGTTGTTTCTGACTGACGCGCAAACGCTGGTTGGTTTCTTCCAACTGGCGGGTCCGCGCCTGAACCCGGTCTTCCAGCATGCGTTCGCTGTTTTTGAGTTGTTCCACCATCTGCTGACGGGTTTCCAATACCTGTTCGCGGGCTTCGTCCCGGGCCTTTTGCATGCTGTGCACCCGGTCGGCCAGTGCCAGTGACAGCAACACCATTTCAAACGCCGAGCCGATGAACAGCGCATTGTTGGTGATGCCGTTGGACGGCAGCACGCCGATGTTGTGCAGTGCGATCACCACCACTCCGGTCAGCAGCGACGCCCAGGCCAGCACGAAAAAACGCGCCCCCGGCACCCGGTCATACAAACTGATCGCCCCAATCGTCAACGCACTGAGCGCAAACACCAGCGACACCAGATTGACCGTGACGGCGGCCAGCGCATAAAAGCCAAGCGCCGCGCTGACAAAGCTGAACAGATACACCGCCGAAATCACCGGCATCAGCCAGCGCACCCGCAACCGTTTCGCCGTTTTATGCAAAAACCGCTGCGCAAACAGGGCCCCGAACATCCCGGCCACTGACACCCCGCCGGTCGGACTCAAATGCACCAACCAGGCCTGATCCGGCCACAAAAATTGCCCGGTCAGCCCCGACAGGCCAGCCTGTCCCACCGCCAGAAAGCCGATAAAGCCCACATAAATCAGATACAGCGAATCGCGCAGGGACAAAAACAGAAACAGGTTATAAAACATCAGCCCCAGCAACAGGCCGTAATACATCCCCAGCACCATGTAACTGGTCTGATCCGCCTGCCAGCGGGCTTCCGGTTGCCACAGCGTCACCGGTATGGTCAACGTGCCTTCGGAGCGGACTTCCAGATAAAACTCATACTCCGTGTCCGGCGACAACCGCATCGGGAACAGATGATGCCGATGCCAGCCGGGTTGTTGCGACCAGGGAATGCGATCACCGGAGTGCAACGCTTTCAACGGCTGACCCGACTGGCCCCAGTAAAGCGTGACCCAGTCCAGCGAACCGTGCGCCACCTCCAGCCACCAATCCGGCGGCAGCTGGCTGGCCGTTTTCAGCGTGCCGTGCAGCCAGATGGTGTCGGTGGTCAGGCCAAAATTGGTCGCCCCCTTGCCTTCGCCCGAAAGCGAACGAAACGCCCCCTCTGCCCGCAATTGGCGAACTTCGGACAAGGAAAGCGACGATTCCGCATCCCGCAACACACTCAACTGAGACGAAAGCCGCTGCTGAGTCTGATCACTGACCAATACCTGTTCCGAACCCGGTTCCGACGCCTGCACCGGGCCAGTCGGCCAAAACAGGGCCAACAGCACAAAGCCACCCATCACCGCCCAAAAAAGCAGCGCAAAGCGGTCGGATGTCAAAAAACGTAGGTGCATAACAAAGCGTCTGAGGTCATGATTGAAACAGAAGATCATCTTATCAAAGATTGAAGGGCAAGATACGCAAAGCCGCATAATCAAGCGGCCATCACCTGATGGTTATGCAACTCCACTCGCGCTGGTAATACTCAATCTGAAAATAACATGGAATCCGTGCTATCATGCTAACATGATTGTTTCGTTTAAAAACAAAGCGGTTGAGGATGTTTTTAATGGGCGAGCTTCCAAGGAAGCCCGAAAAACATGCCCTCAAACGATTTGGAAGATTGCCGCTCGAAAGCTCGAACAACTGGATTCGGTGGTGGCGCTTGACGAATTGAAAATCCCACCAGGCAACCGCCTGGAAGCTTTATCTGGTGACAGGCAGGGGCAATACAGTATTCGAATAAACGGACAATTCAGAATTTGTTTTAAATGGAACGATTCAGGCCCAGACGAGGTCGAAATCGTTGATTATCACTGAGGTGAATGATGATTCGTATTCCAACAGATCGAGTGCCAACCCATCCCGGCGAAATGCTGGTGGAGGAATTTCTTCGCCCGATGGGCCTATCGCAAAAAGCGCTGGCAGAGGCGATTCACGTGCCTTACCAGAGAATCAATGAGTTGGTGAATCAAAAACGCGGTGTGACACCAAGCACCGCACTGAGACTGGGCAAATTTTTCGGCATGTCGGCCGATTTTTGGCTGAATCTGCAAATCCGCTGGGACCTGTATAAAGCTCAACAACTCGAAGCCGAAGCCCTGGCATCGATCGAAAACTGCCATTGCCCGGCTTAGCTGGTAAAGCCTTAAAATTGATAGAAAACAACAGAAACAATAACGAGACTTCCTTGCCAAAACCACCAGGCCTGGCCAGAAACAGACCTTTTTATGCTAAAATCAACCTGATCATATAAAAAGGAATCCGTGATGCAACTCAATGAGTTAGTTGAAAAAATCAATCGTCTGCCTGACCTGAAACGTCAGGAAGTGGCTGACTTTGTCGCATTTCTGGAAACGCGCTATGCCAATGATGCCACCAAAGATTCTTCCCCTGCTGCTTGGCATGACCAGCCATTTAAAAGCATGAGCATTGATCAGGCCATGGTCGGGTTGGATGACGAACCTGATTTGTACACTGAGGCTGACCTCAAGGCACATTGGTCATGAAACAAAGCCTGAAAACCACCAGGCCTGGTTAAAAATGCACTTGTCGCACGAACGCTGTGTGCCCTCACCACTTCACCCTCAGGCCTGTGCTAAAATAAAGGATTTCAATGATGATTGAGTTTCCTTTATGGCCCATTCCGACACTGCCTTGACGCTTTCCGACTCTCAGCGCCAGTCGCGCCTGACCCGCATCGCCCAGTTGCGCGACCGTCTGAAAACCCGCATTGTGCGTCTGGACGGGGCCATGGGCACCATGATTCAGAACCTCAAACTGACCGAGTCCGAGTTTCGCGGTGAGCGTTTTTCCGACTGGTCGTGCGACATTCAGGGCAACAACGACATTCTGGCGATGACCCAGCCGCAGTTGATCGAGAACATCCACCGCCAGTTTCTGCAAGCCGGTGCCGACATCGTTGAAACCAACTCCTTTAACGCCACCACCATTGCCCAGGCCGATTACGAGATGGAATCGATCGTCACCGATCTGAACATCGCGGCGGCCGAAGTGGCGCGCAGAGCCTGTGATGCCCTGACCGACCAGGACGGCGAACCGCGTTTTGTCGCCGGGGTGCTGGGGCCAACCAATCGCACCGCGTCGATTTCGCCGGACGTGAACGATCCGGGCGCACGAAACACCACGTTTGACCAATTGGTCGAAGCCTATGAGCAAGCCACCCGCGCCCTGATCACCGGCGGCGCGGACGTGATTCTGATCGAAACCATTTTTGATACCCTCAACGCCAAGGCCGCGATTTTTGCGGTCAAAAACATCGAGACCGAACTGGGCGACGAAATCCCGATCATGCTGTCGGGCACCATCACCGACGCCTCCGGGCGCACCCTGTCGGGCCAGACCACCGAGGCCTTTTACAATGCGGTTTCCCACGCCAACCCGCTGTCAGTGGGCCTGAACTGTGCCCTGGGGCCGGAAGAACTGCGTCGCTATGTGGGCGAACTCAGCCGCGTGTGCGAGGCCTATGTCTCGATTCACCCCAACGCCGGGCTGCCCAATGAATTCGGCGAATACGACGAAAGCCCAGAACAGATGGCGCACGAAATCGCAATCTGGGCGGAAAAGGGCTGGATTAATATCATCGGCGGCTGCTGCGGCACCACGCCCGATCACATTGCCGCCTTTACCCAGGCGATGAAAAATCACACGCCCCGCGCCCTGCCCGAGATCGCACCGGCCTGTCGCCTGTCGGGGCTGGAGCCGCTCAACATCGACGAAGACTCGCTGTTTGTGAATGTGGGCGAGCGCAACAACGTCACCGGGTCGGCCAAATTCAAACGCCTGATCATCGAAGACAATTTTGATGAAGCCATCGACATCGCAGTCAAACAGGTGGAAGACGGCGCTCAGGTGATCGACGTCAATATGGACGAAGGCATGCTTGATGCCAAAGCCTGCATGGTCAAATTTCTGAACCTGCTGGCCAGCGAACCCGACGCTTCGCGCGTGCCGATTATGATCGACTCCTCCAAATGGGAGGTGATCGAAGCCGGACTCAAATGCATTCAGGGCAAAGGCATCGTCAATTCCATCTCGCTCAAGGAAGGCGAAGAGGCGTTCATCAAACAGGCCAAGCTGGTTCGTGACTATGGCGCGGCGGCGATCATTATGGCGTTTGACGAAGACGGTCAGGCCGACACCTATGAGCGCAAAATCGAAATCTGCGAACGCTCCTATCGGGTGCTGGTGGACAAGGTCGGCTTTCCGCCGCAGGACATCATTTTCGATCCCAATATTTTTGCCGTGGCCACCGGGATCGAGGAACACAATCGCTACGGCCTCGACTTTATTGAGGCGGTGCGCTGGATCAAACAACACCTGCCCCACGCCAAAATCTCCGGCGGCGTGTCCAATGTGTCCTTTTCCTTTCGCGGCAACAATCCGGTGCGCGAAGCGATCCACTCGGTGTTTCTGTACTATGCGATCAAGGAAGGCATGGACATGGGCATCGTCAACGCCGGGCAGATGGCGATTTACGACGAGGTTCCGCCCAAGCTGCGCGATGCGGTCGAAGACGTCATTCTGAACAAAGACCCGGAAGCCAGCGAACGCCTGCTGGAGATCGCCGAAGAATACCGTGGCGACGGCACCGCCGCCAGCCGGGAAGCCGATCTGACCTGGCGCGAAGGCGATGTGGAAAGCCGCCTGCAACACGCGCTGATCAAAGGCATCACCGATTACATTGAAGACGACACCGAAGAGGCCTATCAGAAACTGGGCGCGCCGATCAACGTGATCGAAGGCCCGCTGATGGACGGCATGAACATCGTTGGTGACCTGTTTGGTGCGGGCAAAATGTTCCTGCCCCAGGTGGTCAAATCGGCGCGGGTGATGAAGCGCGCGGTGGCCCACCTTGACCCTTACCTGCAGGCGGAAAAAGCCGAAGGCCAGGTCAAGGGCAAAATCGTGCTCGCCACGGTCAAGGGCGACGTGCACGACATCGGCAAAAACATCGTCGGCATCGTATTGCAGTGCAACAACTTTGACGTGATCGATCTGGGCGTGATGGTGCCGGGCGAGGACATTCTGGATGCGGCAGAAAAAGAAAACGCCAATGTGGTGGGCCTGAGCGGCCTGATCACCCCGTCGCTGGAAGAAATGGTCAATGTCGCCAAAATGATGCAGGAACGCGGCATGGAGGTGCCCCTGCTGATTGGCGGGGCCACCACTTCCAAAGCGCATACCGCGGTCAAAATCGAACCGCAATACGAGCACCCGGTGGTGTACGTCAAGGACGCTTCGCGCGCCGTGGGCGTGGCGCAAAGCCTGATCTCGCATGACAAAAAGGCCGCCTTTGCCGACAAAATCCGCGCCGAATACGCCGACGTGCGCGAAGCGCGCAAGGCCCGCGCCAAAGAGGTCAAGCGGGTGTCGATCAAACAGGCGCGTCAGAATCCGGCGCTGAAAACGCTGGACGACCAGGCCTGGTCGGATTTTACCCCGACCAAGCCCAGCTTCCTCGGCAGTCGCGTGATCGAAGACTTTCCGCTGGAAACCCTGCTGGAACGCTTTGACTGGTCGCCGTTTTTCCAGGCCTGGGAACTGCACGGCAAATACCCGCGCATTCTGGACGACAAGGTCGTGGGCGAAGAAGCGAAAAAAGTCTTTGCCGACGCCAAGGAAATGCTGGAAGATTTGATGCGCGAAAAATGGCTGACCGCCAAAGCCGTGTACGGCTTTTACCCGGCCAATCGCGTGGGCGACGACATCGAAGTCTATACCGACGACAGCCGCTCGGAAGTGCTGACCCGTTTCCACCACCTGCGCCAGCAGTCGCAGAAAAAACGCGGCGGGGCCAACAACTGCCTGTCCGATTTTGTGGCCCCCAAAGACACCGGCGTCAAAGATTACATCGGCGTGTTTGCGGTCACAACCGGCATTGGCATCGAAGAACACATTGCCCGCTTTGAAGCCGCGCACGACGACTATCGCGCGATCATGCTCAAGGCGCTGGCCGACCGTTTCGCCGAAGCCTTTGCCGAAACCCTGCACCAGCAGGTGCGCAAAACCGATTGGGGCTATGCACCGGACGAAGCGCTCGACAACGACGCGCTGATTGCCGAACGCTATCAGGGCATTCGCCCGGCCGCGGGCTATCCCGCCTGCCCGGACCACACCGAAAAAGGCCTTTTGTGGGATCTGCTCAAACCCGATGAGCGCATCGGTCTGGAAATCACCGAATCCTTTGCCATGACGCCGACGGCGGCCGTGTCCGGCACCTACTTCGCGCACCCTGACAGCCGCTATTTCGGCGTCGGCTCCATCGGCCGCGACCAGGTCGAAGACTACGCCCAGCGCAAAGACTGGACCATCGAACAAGCCGAAAAATGGCTGGCCCCGAACCTGGGCTACGACCCCGAAGATTTTGCCAACTGAAAAAGCGATCACCATGAAAAAACGTCTGCAACAACTCGCCTCGCCCATTCTGAATCCGCTGGAAAACTCGGAAGGCGATTACCACTACAGCCCGTCGCACCGCAAGGTGCTCAAAATCATGGGCGTTCTGTTTGTGATGCTCGGTGGCGTGGGCCTGTATTTCTCCCTACTTGCCGACATTCTGGCCGGCCTGTTTCCGGTGATTCTGTTTACCGGCATTGGCCTGCTCTGTCTGATCGTGGGCTATCTGGGCAGTGACAAAGCCGTTTCCAAACTCTGGCGCAACCGCAACGAAACGCACCAGTAACCGCAGAAACCACCAGGCCTGGTGGTCAGGCACGGCCACATTGGTGCCCAACGTGGGCCAACGGCGACAACCCAGCAGGGCGCAACGTCACTAAAAAGGTAGGAAGGTATGTCCGATTCAACCCAAGCACTCAACATGGATTTCACCCAAAAAGTGGTCGTGGAAACCGAAAAAATGGACTGGGTCGGCAGTCGTGCCGACCAGGTGTTGCGCAAACCACTGGAAAGAGAATTTGCCGAATCGGGCCGAGCCACCAGCATCGTCCAGTTTTTGCCCGGTGCCAGCTTCCCTGCGCATCAACATGCTCTGGGCGAAGAAATCTTTGTGCTGGAAGGCGTCTTTTCCGATGAAAGCGGCGACTACCCCGCTGGCACCTATCTGCGCAACCCGCCCGGCTCAAGCCACGCGCCCCATTCCAAAGAGGGCTGCGTTATTTTCGTCAAACTGGAACAATTCTCGCCAGAAGACACTCAGCACGTGGCCCTGGATACCCATCAGGCCACCATGCAACCTGGCATCGGTCACTTAAACGTATTGAGCTTACACAGCTTTCAATCCGAACACTCCGCGCTGGTGTATTGGCCAGCGGGCGAACGGTTTCAACCGCATCAGCATTGGGGCGGCGAAGAAATTTTGGTGTTAAAAGGCGAATTGATCGACGAACACGGTCGCTATCCCCAAGGCACCTGGATTCGCAGCCCTCACCTGAGTCAGCACCACCCTTACGTGGAACAAGACACCTTGATTTACGTGAAAACGGGGCATTTATAGCCACAAGCCGGGCTTTGCCCCGGATGAACGGTTTGATAGAGCGGTCAGCGCCTTTAACTATGACAGACAAAACGCCAACCAACACCGACTGGCAAGTGTATCTGTTACGGTGTGCCGACAATACCCTCTATTGCGGCATCACCAACAACCTGCCACGCCGCCTGCGCCAGCACAACGGCGAAATGAACGGCGGCGCCAAATACACCCAGGGCCGTCGTCCGTGCCAACTGGCCTACTGCGAACACCACCCCGACAAAAGCCAGGCCCTAAAACGCGAACAGCAAATCAAACATTACACAAGACCCCAAAAAGAAAGCCTGTGTTCCAAGCTGGTGCCGTAACCAAAACGTACCAGGCCTGGTTAAAACGGTGTTTTAATACGCAGTAACGAAAGACAGGATGAAGAAAAAAGGGTAGCGTCCCCCTTTTTCCCAAAAACAAGCAGAAGAAGACGTGTTTGTTGAGAAACCATGAGACCCTATGAAATTCATTAAATACCTCCTACTTTTTATTGTTTTTATTTTCTTCAAGTTATTCGGTTGGCTGTTTAAAGGCACACGAAAAACCGTCGACATTGGGGTTGATGCCTATAAATCAGTGAAAAACAGTGAAAGCTTTGATGAAGCTTACCGAAACTTCGCATCGAACAAATACGCCAAAGCACGTTTAGGGATCCCCGAAGAAATCATTGCTTTGATGGCCAAGGTCGCCGCCAGCGATGGCAAGATCAGTGAACTGGAAATTGAATACATGAGCGACACCATAAAGTCGATGGCTCAGGCGATGATATCTGCAGGTGTTGATCCAAGGGTCGTCGACCCCATCAAAAAAAGACTTTTTTCGCTGGCAAACGTGGCAAAGCGTGATGACAACCCGGTCTCTTATTACTGCCACGCCTTATCAAAGGCCAATCACGAAATTCGCCAGGGTGCACTCCTGCAAATCATTGCTTTTGCCTCTCTGGATGGGGTGTCCGAAAACACCAGGGCAATGCTATTTGAGCTAGGTGAAAATTTGCATTTCTCGCATTCTGAAACTGAGACTTTCTTTGAGAACGTGAACGGGAACGCTGGAGGATCCACCTATCAGAATGACCCTTATGAGGTGCTTGGCTGCAATGAAGAAGACGACTTTTCAACCATCAAAAAAACTTACCGCAAATTAGTCAAGCAATATCACCCTGACTTTATGCACGGCAAGGGAATGGAGGACGCCCAAATTAGAGAAGCCACAGAAAAGATGCAAGAGATCAATGCCGCCTATGAGGAAATCAAGCGTCGCCGAAATGCATGACAACGAAGTAAAAGGCGTCCCCTTAGCGCCGTTTTTTACCGAAAATAGGCAAAGCCCTTAATGCCATTATCTGCACATTGCCTGAACGAATGCTAAGGCTTTTTCGCAAGGAAAATAGTATGGCGACTGCCTTTACCCGGTCTTGCTCTCACCGTTTTGTTGCTCACTTTGAATCCGGCTTTTTTGAGTTGATTCATGAACTTCGAATCTGGCCCGGCAGACCACACGGCCAGCATCCCTTCAGGGCGTAGACTGTTATATAACGCACTTAAACCTGCGCTTGAATACAGCCAATTGTTCTCACTGTTCGTCATGCCTTCCGGTCCATTATCGACATCGAGCAAAATGGCGTCAAAATCTGGTTTCTGTTGTGTGATTAATTCGGCGATATCGCCTAATCGTACCTGGCTGCGCGCATCTTCTAACGGGTTGCCAGCACATTCCCCTAGCGGGCCGCGGTTCCATTCAACCACTTCTGGAATCAGCTCTGCCACAGTCACCCTTGAGCTAGCCGTCACACACACCAACGCGGTTGCCAAGGTATACCCCATCCCCAAACCGCCCACTAAAACCTCTGCACTGTCTTTGTTTTTAATATGCGCACAGCCAAGCTTAGCCAATTCCTGCTCGGAGCTATAAACCCGACTACTCATCAATACACCGCGTGAACCAGAAAGCTTTATCGTAAATTCATCTTCACGCTGTAATAAAACCAACTCACCGCCGTTGTTGGGAATCATCGCTGTCGCGAGTTTGCTTAATTGCGTCATATTATCTCGTCATGTATGGGGTTGATTGAGTGGCCGTGTATTTTTTAGAAAGGGCAGAGTAAAAACCATGTAAAACCTACCAGGCCTGGTCAATTTTGATTTCTCAACGGATCAAGAAGGTGCTTCAAACCATTGTGATCCAACTCATGCATGAGAGCCAATAACTGCCCTAAATGACCAGATGGAAACCCCTCACGCGCAAACCAATTAAGGTAATTTCCTGGCAAATCAGCAATAATTCGTCCCTTGTATTTGCCGTAAGGCATCGTGACGGTAACGAGTTTCTTTAAATTCTCTGGGTTCATAAGTTAAAGAATAGAGATAAGCAGTGATTAAGCATTTTGACTCCTGAATTCAGGCACAGTTCAGACAGTTGTCCATGGAAGAACGATACCATATTCAGTTTGAATTTGAACTGGGATTGAGCTTAAGGCAAATTGCCAAAACCACCAGGCCTAGTGCGGTTCAACGCCCGGCTGAGCATGGTGCTGGCGCTGTCTGAGCCTGCTTCATTTACCTGATCAACAATTCATAACCCGTTGTGGTACCTTTAATGGAGGGGCGTCTGCCTGAACTGTGTCATCTTTGGCGCACGAATGCTTTGTGTGAAATCGACCATTCCAGGGCAGTTAGCTCCTCACCATTCAACTTTAGGAGATGGTTATGAAGAGACAATGGACCAGCTGGACAATTTTGGTGGCTTTTATGAGTGTTATGACTTTGCCGGTTCAGGCGGCGATGATGTCGACCGAGCAAGTGGTGCAAACCCAGCAGGCGCAGGTGGACCGTCAAAACCTTACGCAAATGCTTGACCGCACCGACGTGCAGGATCAGCTCGTGGCAATGGGCGTATCCGCCGACGATGTGCAACAACGCGTCGCGGCGATGACGGATACGGAAGTGGCACAACTCAACGGACAGCTTGCCGATTTACCGGCGGGTGAAGGCGTTCTTGGCGTGGTGGCACTGATCTTTGTGGTGTTTGTGATCACCGATGTCGTCGGTGCGACGGACATTTTCCCATTCATTCACCCCGTCAGATAATGGCTTTGCCATTCCCGTTTTATCGCGCCCGGCTCTGGCTGGGCGTTTTTTTGTCTGCGTCCCTGATAGCCCTTTCCGGGTGTGGCTCTTTGCCGTATTCACAGGAACTGACGGTGTCGCCACAACAGGCCGAACTGAGCCAGGTGCCATTTTACGCGCAGACAAAATACCAGTGCGGCCCGGCGGCCCTGGCCACGGTGTTGCAACATCGCGATCAGAATGTCTTGCCGGACGACCTGGTCAGCCGGGTTTATACGCCACAAAAACAGGGCAGCCTGCAGGTGGACATGATCGGCGCGGCACGTCAGCAAGGGCTGGTTCCCTACCCGCTCGAACCAAAAATGCAGGCATTGCTGACCGAAGTGGCCCAGGGCAATCCGGTATTGGTGATGCAGAACCTGCGCTTTGGCTGGTGGCCGCTTTGGCACTATGCGGTGGTAGTGGGGTACGATTTGTCTGAAAACGAAGTGGTCTTGCGCTCTGGCGAAACCAAACGCAGGGTGACCACGCTTGGGACATTTGAACGCACATGGCAGCGCGCCGACTACTGGGCGTTGGTGGTGGTGGAGCCGGACCGGATTCCGGCGACGGCCAATCACCAGGCCTGGTTAAAAACCGCTTTTGATTTGGAGCAGACGGGGCAAAAGGCCGCCGCGCTCACGGCTTACCAAACCGGCTGGCAAACCTGGCCGCAAAGCGCCCAGCTGGGCATGACGCTGGCCAATTTGCATTACCAACAGGGTCAGTACGATTCAAGCAGTCAAACGTTTGCAGCCCTGAGCCGAAGACACGGTCAGCAAGCGATGGTCTGGAACAACTGGGCCTATGCTCTGAAAGCGCAGGGCTGCAAGCATGAAGCCCATCAGGCGGCGCAATGTGCAAGACAACTCGCGCCGGACGATCCTGACATTCAATCCACCTCCCAGGAAATGCAAACCTCTGCCCGGCCTGAACCGGATTGCCCCAGAGTTCAGTGCCCGACGGTTCGGTCGGAGAATTAACCCCTCTCAGGATTTCGTCACCGCAGGTGGTTCCGTTTTCTGCGGTGGCTCTGCCGCAGCGTCTTTTCTGCTATGAAAACGCTTGTCGAAATCCAGCCCCCAGACGACCTTGAAAAACCTCACCACAACGTACAGAAACAACAATGGCAACAGAATTGAGCGCAGAATAAAGGCCACCATCGCGTTCAGCATCGCATTGATCGCATTGGTCATCACATCTTTGAGGCCTTCGTAAGTCAGCTTGTCTGTGAGCCCGTCGAACTTGCTTGAGAGACCGGAAATCTTGTCTTTGACCCCGCCCATAAAGCCGATGGATTCGCCGCGAAGCCGTTTTTCCAAATCCCGGATCGCCTGATTCAATTTGCCCATCGCCTCATTCCCCGCAGCCAATTCGTCTTCCAGCGCATCCAGTTTCGCCACGGAACGGTCAAACGCGGATTTGGCAGTTTTCGCGCTGCTTTCAGAACGGAAAGGGTTATAGGTCTCCAGAGTCGAGTATTGATCCAGCGCTTGGCGAAACCGCTCGACTTCGGCTTGCTGGGCGTCAACCTGACCCGCCAGATCACGCACCGTTTCCGCCATTTCGGTCTTCTGCTGTCTGTGGTTTTCCAGCCGAGCTTCCAGTCTGGCTTTAACCTCTTCGGGAATGGCAGGCGGCAGCTCCATCTCTTGGATCGCTTCTTCCGCGCTGCCCAATGCCTGCAGGTTCTGTTCCAGTTTTTCGTCCAGAAACATCTGACTGGCCACGCCACTGAGCAGCGCCATCAAAACCACCAGAAAGCGGATGACCACCAGCGTAATAAACAGTTTGATCGCGATCACTTGGTATTTGACCGCGTTAAGCAGCAAGGCGCCCACAGCGAATCCGGCCGTCAGCGTCAGCAGCAGATTGAAAAAGGCGGTGCCCACAATTTCCACCAGCAGTTTCTGCAATACCAGCGAACCGATCGCCAGTTTCATCACGGTCGAAAAGTCCTCGACCATGTCCAGCAAGGGGGAGATCACTTCGCCCACGGACACCGAAGTGCCCAGCCCGAACTGAAACGTCACCGCAGTGGATTCAATGACCGAGCCCAACGCATTGATGCCGCGGCCGATTCCGAACGCCACCCCCGCATCGATCAGGGCCTCGTCCACATACTCGATGGCCAACAGATCCAGTGCATTGGTCCAGGACAGCGCCAGGACGAAAGCGACCGCAAGCACAAAGAGTTTGCTGTATAAACGATCCGTGTGTTCAAACATCATGTCCCTCAACGGTTGAAAGTCAACGCTGAGCGCGGCCGCTTTTACCCGACCACACTCGCCTACCATTTAACGCCTCTTTTTCCAAACTGGCAATCACAAAACGCTTACGCAAAGCGAAGCTTTCTATGCATAGGATAGTTAAATGAATAGAATGGACGCTTTCCAATTTCCGGTTCCACCCCATGCCCAAAACACACAGATCAAACCCGCTTCTCGATCACGTTGAGGCCCTTTTGCCGTTGATTCGGCGTGATGCGGCGGTGGCCGAGGCGCAGGGACGCCTGACGGATTCGGTGTTGCAGAACCTGTTTGATCTGGGGCTGTTTCGGTTGTTTGTCTCCGAGCGCTATCAGGGCATGAGCGTCGATTTGCCCACGGCCTTGCGCGTGTTTGAACGGGTCGCTTCGGCCGATGGTGCCACCGGTTGGCTGGTGATGATCGGCGCAGGCGGCGGTTTGTTTTCCGGGTTTCTGCCGGAAAAGGCGGCGCGCGCCCTCTTTGAATCCAAATACGCTGTGATTGCCGGGTCGGGCATGCCCTGTGGAATGGCCCGCCCAAACGCTGACACAGCGCCGGATAGGTTTGAGGTCAGCGGACGCTGGCCTTATGCCAGCGGGGCGCACCATGCCAGCACCTTTACCGCCAACTGCAAACTGGCTGGCGACGAAGACCGGATTGTGTCGATTGCGGTGCCCGCCAGCGCGGTGACCATTCATGACACCTGGTCCACTCTGGGACTGAACGCCACCGGCAGCCATGATTTCAGCATCGACCCCATGCCCCTGGATGCGTCCATGACGTTTTCGCTGTCTGAACCGCCTGTTCTGAATGAGCCCATTTACCACTGTCCGCTGGAAACCCTGGCTCATTTGAGCTTTGCCAGCGTGGCGCTTGGGCTCTCTCAGCTGGCGCTGAACACGTTTGAAGCCCATTGTCAGCAAGCGATTGCACCCAATGCGGCGCCCAATCAAAACAAGCAAACGCAGATAAAACAGGCCCGGGATCAGATGGAACACGCCCGTAACACGGTTTACCCGCAGGCCGAGCGCATCTGGCAGTCGTTAACCGGGGAAGGGACGGTCTCGAAAGCGCAGCAGGAAACGACCCGACAAACCTGTCTCGAGCTGGTTCAAACCTGTTTGCAGAATGCGGATGCGCTCAAGGCCCAGGCCGGGATGATGGCGATCAAAACCGATTCGGAATTCGGTCGCGCCTGGCGTGATTTGCATACGCTGGCGCAACACGCGCTGCTGGCCCCGGAGCCAGTGCATTGAAACAGAGGGGACCTACGTCGGGCGTTTGCCATTCGGATTCGGGCGCATGGTCAGCAGGTTTTCGACCTCGTGGGCATGATAGCCTCGGCCCAGCGCATAATCGGCCAGTGCCTGAGCCCGATCCTGCAACCGTTCGGGGGCCACATCGTTTTCAATCGCTTCTTCCAGATGCTCGGACAGCCGCTCCAAGGTGTCCACTTCGTTTTCATCCGGGTCCAGACCCTGCGTGTGCAAACGTGTCAGATTCTGATCAAAACTTTCCAGCAACTGGCGTGCCTTCAGTGTGCATCGGATCGGGATCACCTGTGACTGTGTCATCGTTACTCCAAATTAAAAGCTCTAATACCCCATAAACCTATTTTATAGGTAAACAAAAAACCTCTTTTTGCAGTCTCCATCCCCGCATTCTAAAATGAGGGTTCATTCAGAAACACAGAATCGCGTTGTTATGGAAGTCATTGTCTGGAGCGCCTGGCTGGCCGGTTTGGCCATCGGGTTGTTCGTTATATTTCATTTTTGGCTGATGGGCAAGCCCGCCGGTTGTTCCACCGGTTACGGCAATGTCTGCGGGCTGATGTGCCAGCGTGTGTCCTATTTTCGCGAGGGCGAATACCGTCAGTTAAACAACGCCAAACTCTGGTTTTTGCTGGGCATTCCGCTGGGCGGCCTGATCAGCGCCTTGAGTTCGCCCGAACCTTGGCATTTCAATTTCAGCATGGGCATGTACGACGAGATTCTGCCGCAGACGCTGGCAGGCAAAGCCATCTGGCTGGTGTTTGGCGGTGCGCTGCTGGGCTTTGGCGCACGTCTGGCCGGTGCCTGCACCACCGGGCATGCGCTGGTCGGCGGGGCCATGCTCAATCCGCCCAGTCTGCTGGCGGGGATGATTTTCTTTTTGAGCGCCTTTTTTACCACCCATCTGCTGTTTGGCACCTGAAACCGGAGAAGGTGAATCATGTACGAAGAAACCCTGTTCCTACGCTGCCGTAATATGCTGGTCTCCTTCTTTTTTGTCTACCGCACCCAGATTTTCGGGTTGCTGACCGGTGTGTTGTTCGGGTTCCTGATGAGCCGCGCCGGGGCCACCACTTACGACTATCACGCCAAAATGTTTCTGTTTGAAGACTTTCAACTGATGATCGTGATTGCCACCGCCGTCGTCATCGCCATGATCGGCGTCTGGCTGCTGAAAAAAACCCACATTCATGCGGTCGCCACCGGCGAAGAAGTCGATTTTGTCAAAAAGCCCTACCAGAAAGGCCTGATAATCGGGGCCGCTCTGTTTGGCGTGGGCTGGGGCATGACCGCTTCCTGCCCCGGCACCATTCCGGCCATGATCGGCGAAGGCAAGGTCGCTGGATTTTTCGCCCTCGCCGGCATCCTGATCGGCACCATGGCCTACGGCATTCTGCAAAGCCACCTGCATCTGGCCAGACAACAAGCCGAGCAACAGTCGACCCCTTCCAAAGACACCGACTGACGCCAGCCAGCGACCAAAACCCAAGAATCTACCAGGCCTGGTAAACTTTAGGATATCATAAAGAAAACATGCGCTTGGGGGATGGCCGCTGGAGCATTCAATGAACAAAGAATTGACCATCATTGCCGGGCCCAACGGGGCAGGCAAAACCACGTTTGCCATGCAGCTGATTGATGAAGGTGTGATAGAACACTTTATCAACGCCGACGAGATTGCCAAATCATTGATCGACGTGCCAGCCGAGTTTCGCAACATTCATGCAGGCAAACAGTTTTTACGGCGTTTGAATCAAGCCATCCAACAACAACAAACTGTGTGTTTTGAGACCACTCTTTCAGGTCTTTCTTACCTAAAGCGCATTCAAAAACTCAAACAACAAGGTTGGCAGGTCACCCTTTATTATCTGGCATTGGAAGACGTTGCGCTGTCCAGACAACGGGTCAAAGAACGCGTTCAGCATGGCGGCCACAACATTCCCATCCAGGACATTGAACGACGTTTTCCAAAGAGCGTGTATAATTTGTTCTACCATTATCTGAAAGTCGTTGATTCGATGTATTGCGTCTTGAATATGGACGAACCCGACCTCATTTTTTTCAAAACCGGCAAGAATGTTGAAATCACTCTGCCACAGCATTATCAAAACCTGAAATCGATTGCGGATGCGTATGATGAAAAAAGCGAAAAAACTAGACGGAAAAGACGTTGTCGAAATCCTGAAACGCGCGGTCAAACGTGAAATGAATCGAAAACGCGCACTGGGTCAATACGCTGTGATTTTTGAGGATGGCAAAATCAAAAAGATCCAATTTTAAGCGATCAATCTTCTTACCAGGCCTGGTAGATTTTGGGTTTCGTCCCCTCTGCAAATGGCCTAAGCGCTTGTGAACTAACAAAAAACCGTGGGTTTCACAAAAATCGACAGGGCTTTCTGTATAATACCCCCTTTTCGAAACACCTGAGAGACCCAATGAAAACCGATCATATTCGTAATATCGCCATTATTGCCCACGTTGACCACGGCAAAACCACCCTGGTTGACCAGCTTTTACGCCAGTCTGGCACCTTTGATGAGTCGCGCAAAGACATGGGCGACCGGGTCATGGATTCCAATGACCTGGAAAAAGAGCGCGGTATTACGATTCTGTCGAAAAACACCGCCGTCAACTGGCGCGATTTCCGCATCAACATTGTCGACACCCCCGGCCACGCCGACTTTGGTGGCGAAGTGGAACGGATTCTGTCGATGGTGGATTCGGTGCTGCTGCTGGTCGATTCGGTCGAAGGCCCGATGCCGCAAACCCGTTTTGTGACCGAAAAAGCCCTCAAGCAAGGTCTGAAGCCGATTGTGGTCATCAACAAGATCGACCGTCCCGGCGCGCGTCCGGACTGGGTTCTGGATCAGACCTTTGATTTGTTTGACCGCTTGGGCGCGACCGATGATCAGATGGACTTTGAAGTCATCTACGCGTCAGGCCTGAACGGTTTTGCCGGTCTGGAAGACGACGTGCGTGATGGCGACATGACGCCGATTTTTGAAATCATCACCGAAAAAGTGCCGGCACCCGATGTGGACATTGCCGGACCGTTTCAGTTGCAGTGTATCTCGCTCGATTACGACACCTACAAAGGCGTAATCGGCACCGGACGCATCAAGCGCGGTGCCGCCGAAGCAGGCATGACCCTGACCATCATCGGCGCCGACGGCAAAGAGCGCAAAGGCAAACTGGCCGAACTGTTTGGCTTTCACGGACTGGAGCGGATTAATGTGGACGAAGCCCATGCCGGTGACATCGTCGCGTTTTCCGGGCTGGACCCGCTGAACATTTCCGACACCCTGTGTGATCCCAACCATGTGGAGGCGCTGCCACCTCTGACCGTGGACGAACCGACGGTCAGCATGACCTTCCAGGTCAATGACTCGCCGTTTGTGGGCCAGGACGGCAAACTGCTGACCTCGCGCCAGATTCGCGAACGCCTGGACAAAGAGCTGCTGACCAACGTGGCGCTGCGCGTGGAAGAAACCGAAGACGCCAACAAGTTCCGGGTTTCCGGGCGCGGCGAGCTGCACTTGTCGGTGTTGATTGAAAACATGCGTCGCGAAGGCTACGAAATGGGCATTTCGCGTCCGGAAGTCATTTTCCGCGAAATCGACGGCCAAATGTGCGAACCCTATGAAAACCTGACCGTGGATGTGCCGGAAGAATCGCAAGGCTCGATCATGGAAAAACTGGGCGAGCGCAAAGGCGAAATGCAGGACATGGTGCCGGACGGACACGGTCGCGTGCGCATTGACTTTATTATCCCTTCGCGCGGCCTGATCGGTTTCCGCACCGAGTTTATGACCGCCACCCAGGGACACGGACTGATCTTTTCCAGCTTTTCGCATTACGGCCCGACCTTCAAAGGCGAAATCGGCGACCGCAACAATGGGGTGCTGATCGCCAATGCCAAAGGCAAGGCGCTGGCGTTTGCGCTGTTTAACCTGCAGGACCGCGGCAAGCTGTTTATCGGACACGGCGAAGACGTGTACGAAGGCATGGTGATCGGCCTGCACAGCCGCAGCAATGACCTGACCGTGAACGCGCTCAAGGGCAAGCAGCTGACCAACGTGCGTGCCGCCGGCACCGACGAGGCGCTCACACTGGTACCGCCTCAGCGTTTTTCGCTGGAGCAGGCGCTGGAATTCATCGATGAGGATGAACTGGTCGAAGTCACGCCGCACCACGTGCGCATTCGCAAAAAGGAATTGACCGAAAACGAACGCAAACGTTCGAGCCGTCCCAAAAAGAACTGAGGACGGTTTTCGGTTTATGATTGCGCTGTTGCAACGCGTCACCCAAGGCCAGGTCACGGTTGCGGGCGACACAGTGGGGCAGATTTCACCAGGCCTGGTGGTTTTGCTGGGATTCGAACCCCACGACAGCGCACTGACGCTGGACAAAATGGCGCACAAACTGCTGCATTATCGAGTGTTTGCCGACCAGGACGGCAAAATGAATCTCAATGTGCAGCAGGCCTTTGACAACCGGGGCGGCGAGCTGTTGCTGGTGCCCCAGTTTACTCTGGCCGCTTCCACCCAAAAAGGGCTGCGTCCCAGCTTTCATACCTCCGCCCCACCCGATCTGGCAAAAACGCTTTTTCACGATTTCTGCGAGCGCATCGCTCAGGCTTACCGCCCGCCTCAAACCGGTCAATTCGGTGCCGACATGCAGGTATCGCTCACCAACGACGGACCCGTGACTTTCTGGCTGCAGACCTGACTGGTACGACGGCGGGCGGTTCGCTTTTTTTTTGCGATCAAAGCGTATACACTGATGGTTAAAAACACGAGTGGTACCATGTCCGAATCTCACGCGCCTTCTTCCCAAGACCTGACCCGCCTGCATGGTCAACCGGCCCACATATTGGTGATCGATGACGATCCGGTCATCTGCAAAACCATTGCCAAGGTGCTGGAAAAAAAAGGCTTTCGGGTCACCCAGACCCGGAACGGGCGCGAAGGCTTCAGTGCCTTTCTGGACGATTTGCCCGATCTGGTTCTGATGGACGTGCTGATGCCGGAAATGGATGGCTTTGCCACCACCGAAGCCATCCGCCACTACGAGAAAGAGCGCGCTGTCCCCATTCTGATGCTGACCGCACCGGAAGACATTCCCTCAATTGACCGGGCTTTCAAGGCCGGGGCCACCGATTTCATCACCAAACCCATCAACTGGTCACTGCTCAGTCAGCGGGTCAAATACGCGATCAAGGCCTCTTTGACCGAAGACGCACTGCGCATCAGCCAGACCCAGTTGAGCTTTGCCCAGCAGCTGGCCAGACTGGCCTACTGGGAATGGGACGCGGTCAATGACCGGGTCAGCGGGTCCGGCTTTGCGTTTGAGCTGTTTGGCATTCCCAATCAGGCCGACGTGACACTGGAACAATTTCTGTCCAACATCGAAGCCAAAGACAAGCCACTGGTCCAGCAGGCCATTGCCGATGCCAGTCAGGGCTATGACGACCTTCAGGTCAGCTTCCGGGTTCACCACCATGACGGTAGCAAACTGCACGTGGACCTGCTGGGCGAAGTGTTTTTCAACGAGCGTCACGAAATGATCAGAGTGACCGGTTCGGCGCAGGACATCAGCCGCCTGCACAAGGCCGAAAGCCTGATCGACTATCAGTCCAGCCATGACAAGCTGACCGATCTGGCCAACCGTTCTTTCTTTACCAAAGCCCTCAACACCTTTCTGGCCGAAGCCAAATCCGATTGCTACAGCGCGATCGTGATCTTCGACATCGACAGCTTCAAGAAAATCAATGACAACCTGGGTCAGGAAGAAGGCGACGAATTGCTGCGCAAACTGTCGCAACGCCTGAACCGGGTCACCCGCGAAGACGATTTTGTGGCCCGACTGGGCAGCGACGAATTTGCGATCATCATCAAGAACGCGCAGGACGAACAGGAACTGGGCTTGAGTCTGGCCCGGCTGTTTCAGGCGCTGTCCAAGCCCTATTACATCACCTCCCAGGAACTGTTCATCACCCTGTCGATGGGCGTCAGCCTGCTCAATCAGGACGGAACCGAAGCCAGCGACCTGATTGCCCACGCCAACATGGCCCGTACGCAGGCCAAGCAGGAAGGCGGCAACAAGTACCTCTACTATCAGGCGCAGATGAACGCCCATTCCAAAGAACAGCTGATTCTGGAAAACGATCTGCGCAAAGCGCTGGAACGGGATGAAATCGAAGTCTATTACCAGCCACAGGTCAATGGCCAGACACTCAAACCCTATGGTGCCGAAGCACTGGTACGCTGGAACCACCCGGAAGCCGGGATCGTGTCACCGGGCATCTTTATTCCCATTGCCGAGAGCAGCGGCCTGATTGACGAAATCGGCCATTATGTGCTCAAAACCGCGATGCATCAGGCGCACCTCTGGCATCAGGACGGTTTCAAGGACTTGCACATTGGCGTCAATCTGTCCGGCCGCCAGTTCTCCCACAATGACCTGATCCGTCAGGTACAGACCCTTTTGACCGAAACCGGACTGCCACCGCGTTTTCTGGACCTGGAAATCACCGAAAGCCTGGCCATGAGCAATGCCGACCACAACATCAGCATTCTCAAAAGCCTGAAAGCCATGGGCGTGTCGCTGTCGATTGATGACTTCGGCACCGGCTATTCGTCGCTGGCCTACCTGCAGAGTTTTCCCATCGACACCATCAAAATCGACCGCTCCTTCATCGTCAATCTGGAAACGTCCGAAGGCCAGGCGATTGTGCGCACCATCCTTGCCATGGCCGAAAGTCTGAACCTGCAGGTCGTGGCCGAAGGCATTGAAGAAGAATTCCACGTCGCCTTTCTGCAGAACAAAAACTGTGCGGTGTTCCAGGGCTTCAAATTCGGCAAACCCATGCCCGCTGCGGACTTTGCCGAATTTTTGCGTCATAACAGCGGTTAATCGCCGTCCAGCAACGCTTTTTTCTTTAAAACCAGTCGGAAAAGAATTAGAGTAACACGCTTGAACACAGCGCCATCAGGCAAGTCATCTCCCGATCTTCGCGCTTTTTTTGGATTCGACACAGGAAAAACCATGCGATACCAAGTCAACAAAGACGAAAAATTTCTGGCCAAAAACCCTCACCATATTTTCAACCTGAATGTGCTGATCACGCATCTGGCCGTTTCCAAGGTCGCGCTGGAGCTGGGGGATGGCAACCCCTTTTACTTTTTGCTGGTGCCGGGCCTGTCGATGCTGGTCATCGCCTACCTCTATTTTCACGGCAAAAAGGTGCAGGAACGCGGCTCCTGGTTTGTGTCTGCGCACTGGATGCTGGCTTACCGCCGTGGCCGAAATCTGATGATTTCCTACGCCGTAGCGGTGGCGGTGCTGGTATTGGCAACGATATTGGGCAATGTCTTTGGCGGCGGTCTGATGATGAACGATTTCTCCGAGACCGGTTCCTCCACCTCCATTGTCCAGAAAATCGGCATGTTCTTCGCCGGGGTGCTGGTGTTTTTTACCGTGCTTTATAACTTCCTGCAGACCGGGATTTCGGTGTACGACGCCGGCAGAGGCATCATTGACAAGAAAATCGAGCGCTTCATGCCACGCAATGCCGAAGCCAATGAAGAACTGGGCGAGGGCGACGAGCAGGTCAGAACCGAAGCGCCCGATCCGAAATCGAACGACGAGACTGAGACCCGATCATGAACCTGAAAACCCTGCTTGCAAAACTGCCCATCTGGGCATGGGTCCTGATCGGCGCCACCACGGCCACGCTGATGTTCGTGGTTTTTCCGCCGGAACGCACCCAGACGCCACCGCAATTATTGCCGTGGAACGCCACCTACAATGAACAGGGGCGACTGCAGGCATTGGGACTGTCCGTTGGGCAGGACACCACTCAACAGGCCATCGACCTGTATGGGCACGATTATGAAGTGCGGTTGTTTTCCAAAAAAGACGAGGACGGCAAGACCGCCGAAGTGTTTTTCCCCTCCATTCACATCAGCAGCATCCACGGGGCCATCGCATTGCGCCTCAAAGTGCCTCAAGACGAACTCAACCGCTTCTATTCCGAGGGCATACAAACCACGGTGACCAAACTGGGCAACCGCGAAGTCACGCCCCACAATGAAGCCATCGAAGCACTCAAAAAGGCACCGATCCAGTCGGTCACCCTCGTGCCCAGAAAAAGCCTGACCGAACGCGCCATCAAAATGCGCTTCGGCGAACCCGAACGCACCCAGGTCCAGTCAGACGGCGTGCCCCACTGGTTCTACCCGGAAAAAGGCCTGGAAATCATCCTCAACAACGAAGGCCCGGACGCGCTGCAGTACTACCCGTTTTAACCAGGCCTGGTTAAATAGGATTTTTTGGGGAGGACTATTCGTCTGCTTCTCTGGTCCAGTGGCCGCTTTTTCCGCCTTTCTTTTCTTCCAGCTGAATGCCTTCGATCTGCATGCCTTTGTCCACCGCTTTGCACATGTCATACAGCGTCAGCGCGGCGGCAGAAACGGCGGTGAGCGCTTCCATTTCCACCCCGGTCTGCCCGGCCAACTTGCAGGTGGCTTCAATGTCCACGCAGCTTTCTTTCGGATTTTCCGTCAACTCGACCTTGACCGAGGTCAGCATCAGTGGATGACACATCGGAATCAGGTCGGGGGTGCGCTTGGCGGCCATAATCCCGGCAATGCGGGCGGTGGCGATCACATCGCCTTTTTTGTGGGTGCCGTCCAGGATCATGGCCAGGGTCCGGGGTTGCATCACCACTCGGCCGACGGCCGTCGCTTCGCGCTCGGTCACCGCTTTTTGGGTCACATCGACCATCCGTGCCTGGCCTTTTTCATCAAGATGGGTCAATGCCTCACTCATGACGTTCTCCTTTTCATAGTGATGATCGTTCTAAATACATTTAAGCACCCGCCTCTTCAAGCAGGTCGATGATTTTATCGCCCGCTGCCGTTTTATTTTTGTAGGCGATATCCAAGGGAGTGAGTCGATCGGTTCCATGCATGGACCAGGCTTGCCAGACCGGATTGAGCGCCACACCCTGGTCTATCAAATACGCAACCAGAGACACATGGCCCTTGGCCGCCGCCGTATGGAGCAGGGTTTGGCCTTTTTCCCACTGAGCACCCAGATCGGCACCATGTCTGACCAGCATTTTGGTCATGGTCATGGCGCGGGGTTCATCATCGATCGTACCCAACAAATACATGGGCCAGGGGGCCATACGCACGCCCAACGCCAGCCATTCTTTCAGTGTGTCCAGGTCGCCATGCTCAAGCACCAGGGGCACCTTGGCCTTTTGCGCGTCCAAATTGGCATTGGGGTTTGCCCCTTGATCGACCAGTGTTTGCGCTTTCGCGTACGCCTGATCGGTTTCAAAATAATTTTCAAAAAGGGTGCTGAATGTCTGGGTCGCCTGATAGTGGCTGTATTGTTGCCAACCCAGCACGGCGGCCAGTAGCACCAAGCCCAGGGTCACTGCGGTCACTGGACGATCGGAAACAGTGCTGGCTTTGCCTTTGATCGAACGCAAAAACTGATAGAGCATGCCCGCATAAAGCTTGATGTCTTCGTCACTCGTCCCCGCATCCTGCATGGACGAGACAGCTGAGTCAGTGGCCTGTTCAACGAAGGTCTGATATTCCCTGGATTTTTTACCGTGCTTTTTGATGACCTGACGTGCATCCTTGGCCATGTCCATCAATGTGCCCGGAAAACGCTGTTCGAACGCCCATACCCCCATCTGAAACGCCGTTTCTTCCTGTTTGATCGGGGCCAGATAGACACTCAAAAAGGTACTGGAGACAAACATAAACAGCATCAAAGGCCAGTAAGGGGCCAGGGCAATCCACAAGCCTTGCCCGTTGAGCACTTGATACAGTTGCACCCAGACCAACAGTGCAATCGCCGCATAGCTGAGCACAAGCGCCGTGGTAAAGAGGCGATTGAACCATCCATCGGACGGGTATTGGATGCGTGCGTGCCACTGGAGCTTGAGCGGGGCAAACATCGACTGGGATTTTTCCAGTGCCTCAATGCGTTTGAGCTCCATATACCGCCTGACCATATACACACTGTAAAAAGGGGCCAGGATAAAAAAGGTCAGGCCCACAGTGGCCAGCGTCAGCACCATCAACCCTGCCGCACTTGCCATACTCAGACCGGAGACATTGAGCCGGGTCTGATTGCCTGAGCGGATGAGTTGACCGTTCTGATATTCCTTGACCAACGCCTTTTTGAAGACCGGCGTGTTGGCGATTTGTTTCAAATCCATGTGTGATCCTTCAGCGCGCAACGCGAATTGAGTTTAGCAAGTTCCGAATGAAACCACACATTGTAAGGAATACATCACCGTAATTTAAGCCATATTGCGCAATTTATTACAAAGACCGGCAACTTGATGACAAAACGACCAGGCCTTGTCATTATTGGAACGCATCAAACGGCAAGAAAGCCACGGTATCGCCTTGTGACACCGTCGTGTCCTCTTCGATCACCACAAACCCTTCACCCCAGACGGTGGAAGTCAGAACGCCGGACCCCTGTTGCGGATACAAGACGACTTTGGTTTCCGCGTAATTGGGACCACTGACCAGTTGCGCTCGGGCGAACTCACGCCGAAATCCGGCCTGAGGCCAGTCAAAGTCGGCCTTGACCCAGTAGGGCTTGATGTAGACGTCTTCGGCCCCCTGCATGCGCAGCAGAAACGCGCGGGCAAACAGATAACAGGTGGCAAAGGCGGAAACCGGGTTGCCCGGCAGACCGATAAACGGCGTATCATTCACAAAGCCAAACGCCAGTGGTTTGCCCGGCTTCATTTTCACCCGCCACAAATCCAGCGAGCCCAGTGCCTCCACAGCGGGTTTCAGATGGTCTTCTTCGCCCACCGACACCCCCCCGGTGGTAATGATCGCATCGGCCTGTTCACTGGCTTGCTGCAAGGCACGACGGGTGGCGGTCGCGTCATCGGGAATGCGTCCCAGATCAACCAGTTCAACCCCCCATTGCTGCATCATGCCTTGAATCACCGAATGATTGGCATTGAAAATTTTGCCCGGTTGCCAGTCTTCGCCTGGGGCCAGCAGTTCGTCACCGGTGGTAAAGGTCGCCACTTTCAAAGGGACATACACGGTCACTTCGGCCTGACCAATGGAGGCGATCAACCCCAGATCCTGCGGACGCAGACGCTGTCCGGGTTCCAGAATGGTCGCGCCTTTGGCAATGTCTTCGCCTTTGCGGCGAATGTTTTCGCCCGCTGCCACACTGGGCTGTTTGATCCGAATGCGGGTGTCGTCCACCATCTCGGCGTTTTCCTGCATCACCACCGCATTGGCATCGGGTGGAATCGGCGCGCCGGTAAAGATGCGCGCAGCGGTCCCGCTTTCCAGCGGCGTGTCGGCGTGATCGCCGGCAGCAATGCGCTGGCTGATCGGCAGCTCCTGCCCGTGGGTCAAATCAAAGCTGTGCAGTGCGTAACCATCCATCTGACTGTTGTCATGCGGCGGCACCGCCATCGGCGACACAACCGGTTCGGCCAGTACACGGCCCAGTGCTTCGCCAACCGGCAAGGTCTGAGTGCGTTGAAGGGGTTGGGCCTTTCTGACCAGTTGTGCCAGGGCCTGATCGAAGCTCAGCATTTGCATGATTGGTTCCTTGTTCATCGAAAAAAAACCCCGCGGAGCGGGGCAATGACAGTTAACCGTTGAAGGTCGTTTAAAAAAATTCAGGCGTTTTCGGAAGCCTTAAGCCACTTCTTTTTGGCTTCGTCATCCGAAAGCCGTGCGTCCACCCAGCGGGTGGTGCCATCAGGCAAGGTCTCTTTCTTCCAGAAAGGCGCGTGGGTCTTGAGAAAATCCATAATAAAATGCGCCCCTTCAAAGGCCGCTTCCCGGTGACGCGAGGCCACAGCCACCAGCACTATCTGATCACAGGGACGCATTTCGCCCACGCGATGTATGATCAAGCTGTTCTGCAGGGGCCAGCGCTGATGCGCTTTCTGGCGGATGTTTTCCAGGGCTTTTTCGGTCATGCCTGGATAATGCTCCAGTTCCAGAACGGCCACATCGGCATGGTCATTGACGTCGCGCACCGTACCAACAAAACTGACCACGGCACCAATGTCCTTGTGGCCCTCTCTCAGGGCCTTGACCTCATGACTGAGATCAAAATCGTCGGTTTGTACCCGGATCTGCTCGAACATCTCAGCCACCGGTCACGGGCGGAAAAAAGGCCACTTCGTCCCCGGCTTTGATCGGGGTATGACGCCGCGCCATGTCCTGGTTGACGGCAATCTGAACCTGCTGGCCGTCACCCAGAATCCGTGCCCAGTTGTCGCCGCGCTCGGACAGGTGTTTCAACACACATTCCACCGACTCAAAGCCTTCCATCGGCAATTGCTCGCGACTGGTGCCCAATTCTTCTCTGAAACGTGCAAAGTACTGTACGGTCAACATCTGCTTGTCCTCTTTGTTCAGCCGCCAAGTGAGACCATCTGGCGGAACTCGATGTTGTGAACGTTCTCGTTGAAAAAGTGACGTTCGGGTTTCTTTTTCATGGATTTGACGATCAAGGCCTGTAAGTCCTCGTCTGAAATGCCTTCACGCAACGGCGTTTTCAAATCGACCGAATCTTCCTGCCCCAGACACAACGCCAGAATCCCGGTGGCCGTCAGCCGAACCCGGTTGCAGCTTTCACAGAAATGATCGGACACGGCTGAGATCACTCCGATTTTGGCCTGGGTATCCTGAATTTCAAAATTATTGGCCGGGCCATCATGGCTTTGGCTGGTGCAGGGAATCAAGTCCTTGCCCACATGATCGCGCACCCGTTGCAGAATTTTCTTCTTGGGGTAGTGCTGATCCATCATGCTCACCCCGGCTGGCCCGATGGGCATGGTTTCGATGAAACGCACTTCCACACCGTGTTCGATGCCGAAATCGATCATGTCTTCGATTTCAACGTCGTTGGTGCCTTTCATCACCACCATATTGAATTTCATCGGGTTGAGACCGGCGTCGATCCCGGCTTTGACCCCGGCCAGCACCTTCTCCAGATCCCCGCCGCGGGTGATTTCTTTGAACAGCTTGGGTTTGAGTGAATCAATGGAGATATTGGCACGATGCAAACCCGCTTCTTTCAGGGCCACCGCGTGTTTCTCCAGGTGATGCGCATTGGTCGAAAGCGCGATTTCCTTGAGCCCTTTCAGCGGTGAAATCTGGGAGACAAAGCCCGGGATGCCTTTGCGCACCAATGGCTCCCCGCCGGTAATGCGCACCTTCTTGACCCCCAATGTCACAAACGCGGTGATAATGCGCGTCAGCTCATCAAACGTCAGGTATTCGCTGTGGTGCCCTTCCGGGTGCACGCCCTGTTCTGGCATGCAGTAACCGCAACGGTAATTACAGCGGTCTGTCACCGAAACGCGCAAATATTCAATGTGTCGATCAAACGGGTCAATCAATGGCATCGGGGCCGTCCTTTTTCTCGCTCGTTATTTCCGAGTGGGAATAACGGTTTATTCTACGGATTTCATTGTGTGGTGCAAGTCGAATCCCGGTATTCAGACGAAAAAAAACCCGCCGAAGCGGGTTTTTATGATAAGCGTCAGGCTTTACATGCCTGCGTGACCCACACCTGGTGGATCTTCGTGCATACGTTCAGGTACGTTGTACTGAGGCGTACCATCCGGCAACAAGCGAGCTTGTTCGAAGTTTTGGATATTGCCTTTGCCGTCACCAACCATGTAGTCAGGACAGTCAGACATACAACGTTCGTTGTGAATCACCGGACGGTGGTCACAGAAGAAGTTGCCCTGGTTCTTCATATACTTGTTCTGCTTCATCAGCAGTTCAGAGTTATAGACGGTATCATAATCCAGCTCAATCGGATTACCGTCATCGTCAAAGCCAACCGGAATGTAGTTGGACTGCATGATGTAACCGGTCATGCCCATGTAACCCGCATCACCAATCGCTGGCATGTTAGGCGTCCAGAAAGGCATGGTACGACGGATGTAGTCAAACAGAGTGACCGCATACGGCCAGTAGTTGCCCACGGTTTTCATCGGTGACGAATCATCAAAGTCAGATGTGACCAAGTTGCCGTCTACCGCCAATGGCAAATAGCCTTTGGCGCCTTCACCAAAGTCACCGTGACACATGCCACAGAACTGAACATACAGTTCACCGCCTTCTTCAACGGTCATGCCCACTGAAGGATCGGGCAAATTGTTGCCGTCACCGTCTACAGTGATGTTCCAGACTTTGGTGGCTTCTTCGGCAATGGGCTTACCAAAGCCGTAAGCCTTGAAGTCGGCATCGTTGGTGTAGTTTTTGGCTGCTTCTTCATGCACTTCGGTAAAGGCCGCTGGCACTTTACACTGCGCGTTGCCGTGGTTACCACCATCGATGCTGTCGTCCACTTCGAAGGAGTAAGGGTTGGCCGGGTCCAGCTTAGCCATCAAACCGGTACGACCGTAAGTGGCGTCTTCACCCAGAATGGCTTCGATCACTTTCGGGTCCAAATACTCACCATTGTTTTCTTTGATGATTTCTGCATAGTTTGCAGCGTATTTGCCGTCAATTTTTTCGCCGTTGGCAGAACCGTCGCCGCTGCCGCTCATTGCAAAGGCGGTACCGGTAGCAGCCATGGCCACTGCCGACGCCAGTAGTGTTTGCTTAGTATTGAACATTTTCGATCATACCTCCGTTTTTGCCATCTTCCCATGGGTGAACACGCCAGGTCACCATCGCTGTACGGTGGTAGACGTTGTTGGTGCCTTCCAGCTCACGCATCTGTGGCATCGGCGGCTGTACGTAACCGGTTTCATCGGTTACACGGCTCATCATAAAGGCTTCGGAACCATCCCAGTCCCATTCCACTTCAAAGCGGGTCCAGGCTTTGTCGAGGACCGCGGACGTAAAGTGGGCTTCTTTCCAGTTGCGTCCACCGTCAAAGGAGACGTCAACGTGCTTGACCTTGCCACGACCAGACCAGGCCAGACCACGGACAAAGTATTTACCAGGCCCCTGCATCTTGAAATCTGGTGACGGGTAAGTGATCACCGAGTTGGCTTCCATGTACCATGAGAAACGCTGAGCGGTGCCATCCGGCATCAATTCAGTGTATTTGGAGGTTTCTTCACGATGCTGTGCCGGTACGTCATGCACCTGGATACGACGCAGGTACTTGACCCACATGTTGGCTTCACAGCCTGGCACAACCAGACGAATTGGGTAACCTTGTTCACGACGCAGCGCTTCGCCGTTCTGGGCGTAAGCAATGATGCAGTCGTCCATGGCGATGTCCATCGGGATGGAGCGGGTCAGAGCCGCCGCGTCCGCACCTTCTGGAATCAACCATTTGGCTTCGGGCTTGATGCCCGCTTCTTTCAGCAGATCAGACAGACGCACACCGGTCCATTCCACACAAGACATCATGCCGTGTGTCCACTGGACGGAATCCAGCTGAACCCCTTTCCACTCCATGGCACCGTTGGCCGGACACTCAGCGAAGTGAATGCGGGAAACCGATGGGAAGCGCTTCAGGTCGTCCATGGTAAAAATCAATGGACGCTCAACCAGGCCGTGGATCACCAGACGGTGTTCGGCCGGATCGATGGTCGGAACCCCACCGTGGAAACGCTCAAAGTGCAGACCGTTCGGGGTGATGATCCCGTGCAGGCTTTGCAGTGGCGTCATGGTGATGGACGCCATCGCATCCGGGGTCAGCCATTCCAGCGTACGACGCTGAACTTCTTTTTCGTACGGGGAAGGCATGCCGTATGGGTACTTACGCACACCAAAGCCCAGAGATTTACGCGCAGCGCCGTCTTGCAGCACTTCGGTCATTTCTTCTTTACCGGCATAAGTCGAGACGGCTTTTTTGGGGTCATACTGACCACCTTCCGCCGCTGACGCCGCTTTGGTGAACAGTACACCACCGGCTACGGCTGCACTGCCTTTCAAAAAGGCACGACGACCCTGATCACGGCTCTCGTCGGTTTGCACAGCAACCTTTTCAACGATTTTGTCTGTCATGTTTTGCTCCTTGATTGACAACCGAACCAGTTGCCTCAATTTCAAGAGTTTATATTTAAAAACTTTTATATTATTCAGCGCCACCTGCAACCAGCGACGCACAGCACATTGCTAACCCGTAATAATATGTTTTCCAAGGGTCAAGATCAAGTTTTCCCTCTTGGAAAATTAGAAGTTGCTTATATAAATTTTTTATGGGCAACACACCCCAGTCTATTGACTTGATTTATTGACGCCCTTCATTCTGAGGCAGACGCTGACAAACCGGCCCGGTTTTCGGGTGCTCAATGTCTTCGGCCACCTGATGCAGAAACGCCTGAATTTCTTCGATGCTCAGAACCGATAACAGACGGTTCATGATTTCCGGGTCAATCGCAACGGTGGTGTAGTCGCCCGAACTCAAACGCAACTGCACGCCACAGACATCGGCCTGGGCCCCACCGTCATTGCCTTCGATCAGTGCGGCCTGGTCTTCGAAAAAGCGCTGGTCGTATAAGGCTTCGACCATGTCCATCTGTTCGTCGGTCAATGCCTGACGGACCTGAACTTCGCACACGGTTTCCTCACCGGTTTCGGCCACGGCCAGCACACTGGCCTGAATGCCCTGTTGATTCAATTGCTCGGCAAAACTTTCGGCCAGCGGCCGATCAAAAAACACGTAATCAAAGGTATCCATGTCACTCATTGCATCGCCCTTCGCTTTCAGCCCAAAAGGCCCAATTTTAACCCAACCTCTTACCAGGCCTGGTCAGTTTTATTGATTACCGGGTTGCTTTATTTTTTATGGCCCCGGGAGTATCATGCGATCAAAACCCCTTTCAGGAGCTTCCATCATGATTGAACGCCAATTCCCCATTACCCGCATGCGCCGCATGCGCAAAGACGCCTTTTCCCGCCGACTGATGCAGGAAAACGTCCTCACTGCCAATGACCTGATTTATCCGATGTTTGTGATCGAAGGCGACAACCAGCGCGAAGCGGTCGCCTCCATGCCCGGCATTGAACGCCTGAGCATCGATCTGCTGGTGGACGAAGCCAAAACCCTGGCCTCGCTTGGCATTCCCATGATTGCGCTGTTTCCGGTGCCGGACCCGGACACCAAAACCCTGACCGCCGAAGAAGCGTTCAATCCCGATGGGTTGGTGCAACGCGCCACCCGGGCGGTCAAAGCAGCGGTGCCGGAAATGGGGATCATGACCGATGTGGCGCTGGACCCTTATACCACCCACGGCCAGGACGGCATCATCGACGGCGAAGGCTATGTGCTCAATGACGACACCATTGATGTGTTGATGCAGCAGGCGCTGTCGCATGCGCAGGCCGGAGCCGACGTGGTCGCCCCCTCCGACATGATGGACGGGCGCATTGTCGAGATCCGGGAGCTGCTGGAAGACCACGGTCAGATTCACACCCGCATCATGGCCTATTCCGCCAAATACGCCTCGGCCTATTACGGGCCTTTCCGCGACGCGGTCGGCTCGGCGGGCAATCTGGGCAAGGCCGACAAGAAAACCTACCAGATGGATCCGGCCAACTCTAATGAAGCCCTGCACGAAGTCGCGCTGGACATCAATGAGGGGGCCGACATGGTCATGGTCAAACCCGGTATTCCCTATCTGGACATTGTGTACCGGGTCAAGACCGAATTCCAGGCGCCCACCTTTGTCTACCACGTCAGTGGCGAATACGCGATGCTGAAAGCCGCTGCGCAAAACGGCTGGATTGATGAACGTGCGGTGGTGATGGAAACCCTGCTCAGTTGCAAACGGGCCGGCGCCGACGGCATTCTGACCTACTTTGCCAAACAGGCGGCGATCTGGCTGAAAGAGGACGGAGCGGCACAATGAGCCAACAACCGGACAAATACGCGGTGGTGGGCGACCCCATCGCCCACTCCAAATCGCCCCAGATTCATGCCATGTTTGCCGAACAGACCGGGCAGAACCTGATCTATGAAGCGATTCGGATCGACACCGAAGACGACAACTTTGCCCGGCGCGTGCAGTCCCTGCGCCAGCAAGGCTACAAGGGTCTGAATGTGACCGTGCCCTTCAAACTGGATGCGTTTGAACTGGCCCAGGACCTGAGCGAGCGCGCCCGGACGGCGCATGCGGTGAATACGCTGGTGCTGGATGAGCCCTTGTTTGGCGACAACACCGATGGCGTGGGTCTGGTGAGCGACATCGAAACCAATGCGGGCGTGGCCTTCGCTGGCAAACGGGTGCTGATATTGGGCGCTGGCGGCGCGGTGCAGGGCATTCTGCAGCCGCTGCTGCAAAAACAACCAGGCCTGGTGCACATTGCCAATCGCACGGCCAAACGCGCAGACGTATTGGGGCAACGCTTTGAGACCGACGTGCCTCTGTCGGCCAGCGGCTGGGAAGACATTCCCGTTGATCGGCCCTATGACATTGTGATCAATGGCACCTCGGCCAGTCTGGAAGGCAAGCGCCCGCCCGTGTCCGAGCAAATCATGGGGCCCCAGTCACTGGTCTATGACATGATGTATCAGAATGAGCCCACCGTGTTTATGCAGTGGGCACACCAACACCAGCCGAAATGTCAGACGCGGGATGGTCTGGGCATGCTGGTGGGACAGGCCGCCGAATCGTTTGCGCTCTGGCGCGGCGTCCACCCGCAAACCCAGCCAGTGATCGAGGCCTTGCGCGCACAGATGTAACCCTGTCAAACGAGGAGATGGATGACCGAATTCCAGCAATTGCTTTACCCATTGGGCGTCGCTCTGGCCATCGGCCTGCTGATTGGCACCGAGCGCGGCTGGCAAAACCGCGAAACCCGTGATGGCGGACGCATTGCCGGGGTACGCACCTTCGGCCTGGTCGGCCTGCTCGGCGGATTGCTCGCCATCGTCGATCTCGACCACTGGGTCATTGGGCTGGCGTTTGTGGCGCTGGCCGGTGTCATGACCAGTGTGTATGCGCTCAATCTGCGTCAGGGCGATGACGTGGGCATCACCACACTGATTGCGACGCTGGTCACTTTTATGCTGGGGGTGCTCGCCGGAATGGGCGACGTTCTGCTCGCCAGCGCCACCGCCGTGGTGGTCACTCTGCTGCTCACCTACAAGCCGGCCCTGCATCGCGGGCTGGCGCGTCTCCAACCCAAGGAACTGCATGCGGCCCTGAAACTGTTGTTGATTTCGGTGGTGCTGCTACCCATTCTGCCCAATCAGGGCTATGGCCCCTATCAGGCGCTCAACCCTTACGAAATCTGGTGGATGGTGGTGGTGATCGCCGCCATTTCTTTTGTTGGCTACAGCGCCATCAAAATCGGCGGCGCGCGCAAAGGCGCGGTTTTTACCGGTCTTTTTGGTGGATTGGCCGCTTCCACAGCGGTCACCCTACACTTTTCACGCCTGACCCGCACCCACTCGGAAATGGGACCCATGCTCGCCACCGGCATTCTGATTGCCTGCGGCACCATGTTTCCACGCATGCTGCTGGTGGCCTCGGCCTTGAGCCCCGCATTGTTTTACCCGCTGTGGCTGCCGGCGCTGGTGATGGCGATTCTCACCTACCTGCCGGCCGTGATCTACTGGCGCGCCCAGGCCCATCAGAACCCGATTCAGGAAACGCCCTTGAGGAACCCGCTGGAATTGAAGACCGCGCTGGCATTCGGGTTGCTGCTGACACTGGTGATGCTGCTCGGGCAGACCCTGCGCGACTGGTTTGGGGACGCGGGCATTCTGGCGCTGGCCGCCGCCTCCGGTGTGGCCGATGTCGATGCCATCACCCTGTCGCTGGCACGGATGAGCCAGGAAGAGCTGGGTACCGCCATTGCCGCGACCGGGATTGTGATCGCCGCCGCCGTCAACAATTTGGTCAAAGGCAGCATGGCCGCCAGCATCGGCGGCAGACAAATGCTCACCCGCGTCGCCCTGCCTCTCTGGCTCAGCGGCGGCATCGGCCTGATCACCACCTGGCTTTGGGTCTGGGCTTAGTCGATTTGAGCGTCCTGTTGGGCGTAGGTGTTTTTCAAACGCACATAATGCCCGGCCGAATATTTGAAAAACGCTTTTTCTTCGTCGGTGAGCGGACGGATTTTTTTGACCGGTGACCCCAGATACAGATGGCCGGATTCCAATTCTTTATTAGGCGGCACCAGAGAGTTGGCCCCGATCATCACCTGGGAACGCACCACCGCGTTGTCCAACACCACCGAACCCATGCCGATCAGGCACTGGTCTTCGATCACACAGCCGTGCAATACCACATTGTGTCCCACCGTCACGTCCTCGCCCACCCGGCATTGCGAGCCTTTGGTCATGTCAGAGCTGTGCGTGGTGTGGCAGACACAGCCATCCTGAATATTGGAGCGGGCACCGATCCGGATGGCGTTGACGTCACCGCGCAAGGTCGCATTGGGCCAGACACTGACGTCTTCGCCCAAAGTGCAATCGCCAATCACCACCGCAGAGGCATCCACCCAGGCGGATTCCGCCAACGTTGGAAACCATTCTTTAAAACCACGTAATGCTTTCATCGTCTTTCCTGAAGGTTATTGAATTCATGAGGTTAGTGTATGCGATCCCTGGTTTTCAGCCAACTGCAAAGCACACCAGGCCTGGTGGATTTTCACTGTTTTACTTGAAAGCCGACCAAAGCTTTGCTAACTTAAAAAAGCAATTGAAAAATTGATTCGCTCTCGGGGTGTGTGCCCAAACACTGAGACAGCCAAGCGAACCGTCCGACGGTTCCGGTGGCTGAACCCGCTGAACTTGATCTGGTTAAAACCAGCGTAAGGAAGAGACCTCCCCCCGCTTTGGGTGTTCGCACCCGGTTTGCGTCGGGGTCGATGTGTCGACACCTGACGTGAAGCCGCCGATTCCGCTTCGTTTCCGTCTGTGTCCACTCAGTTTGATGTTCCGATCTTGCCGGTGTTTTTCACCTGCAGAATCGTCCTTTCTTCGCGGTTTTTTCCTGGCTTTTAACACAGGAAACAAACGCACATGACAGCCAACACCACCGCAACCGCCGCCAACGAGCAATTGGCGCAAACCCTCAGCCAAACCCCTTTGCCGGCTTCCAGAAAAACCTATCTGACGCATGACGCCTTTCCCGATCTGAAAGTGCCGATGCGCCGCATTGCGCTGACCAACGGCGAACATTTTGATGTCTATGACACCTCCGGCCCTTATACCGACACAGAGATCGAAGTCGATGTCACCCGCGGCCTGTCCCCGGTACGAGACCAATGGATTGAGGCACGTCAGGACACGGAATCTTACTCCGGTCGCCAGCCCAATCCGGTGGACAATGGCCTCAAAACCGATGCCCAGATGCAACGATTATTGGAGGCGACAACCGGTTTACGCCGCCAGCCACTCAAAGCCAGACACGGTCACAAGGTGACGCAAATGCACTATGCCCGCCAGGGCATCGTCACTCCGGAAATGGTGTTTGTGGCATTGCGCGAAAACCAGCGCCGCCTGGAAGCAACCGCTGACACTTCTGCCGAAACCCCGGTCGAAGCCGAGCGCCGTCAGCGCTTGAAAGGACAGGGATTCGGAGCCAATCTGCCCGAAACCATCACCCCGGAATTCGTTCGGGACGAAATCGCGGCCGGTCGCGCTGTGATCCCCTGCAACATCAACCACCCGGAAGCCGAGCCCATGATCATTGGTCGCAATTTTCTGGTCAAGGTCAATGCCAATATCGGCAATTCGGCCACCACCTCGTCGATTGACGAAGAAGTGGAAAAAATGGTCTGGGCCACCCGCTGGGGCGCGGACACGGTGATGGATCTGTCTACCGGGCAAAACATTCACACCACCCGCGACTGGATTTTGCGCAACAGCCCGGTGCCCATCGGGACCGTGCCGATTTATCAGGCACTGGAAAAGGTCAATGGCGTGGCCGAAGACCTGAGCTGGGAAGTGTTTCGCGATACCCTGATCGAACAGGCCGAACAGGGCGTGGACTACTTCACCATTCACGCCGGGGTGCGTCTGGCGTTTGTGCCCATGACCGCGGACCGGGTGACCGGGATTGTCTCGCGCGGTGGCTCGATCATGGCCAAATGGTGCATTGCCCACCATCAGGAAAGCTTTATTTACGAGCATTTTGCCGAGATTTGCGACACCCTCAACGCCTATGACATCACCGTGTCTCTGGGCGACGGTCTGCGTCCAGGCTCGATTGCCGACGCCAATGACCAGGCCCAACTGGCCGAACTCAAAACCCTGGGCGAGCTGACCAAAATTGCTTGGGAAAAAGACGTGCAGGTAATCATCGAGGGGCCGGGGCATGTGCCCATGCATCTGATCAAGGAAAACATGGATCTGCAACTGGCCGACTGTCACGAAGCCCCTTTCTACACGCTCGGGCCTTTGACGACCGACATTGCGCCCGGTTATGACCACATCACGTCCGGGATCGGGGCCGCACAGATTGGCTGGTATGGCACCGCCATGCTCTGTTACGTCACCCCCAAAGAACATCTGGGGCTGCCCAATCGCAATGACGTCAAAGAAGGCCTGATCACCTACAAAATCGCGGCCCATGCCGCCGATTTGGCCAAGGGACATCCGGCTGCGCGGCAGTGGGACGACCAGATGAGCCGGGCCCGGTTTGAATTTCGCTGGGAAGATCAGTTTAACCTGTCGCTGGACCCGGAACGGGCACGGGCTTACCACGACGAAACCCTGCCGCGCGATTCGGCCAAGGTCGCGCATTTCTGTTCCATGTGCGGCCCCAAGTTCTGCTCCATGAAAATCTCACAGGAGGTGCGCGATTACGCCGAAGCCAAAGGGCTGACCTCTCAAGAAGCGATTGAAGCCGGCATGCGTGACATGTCGGAACGCTTTCAGGAAAAGGGCGGCAAAGTGTATGTGGAACTGGATCAGCTGACGGGCACCGATCATGGCTGAGCGCAGGCATTTTGGCATCGTCGGAGCGGGCCTGCTGGGGCGCATTTTGGCCATGACTTTGATCGGGCATGGTCACAGGGTCACCTTGTTTGATCGGGACGCCAGCTTTGGTGATCAATCTGCCGGTATGACCGCCGCCGGGATGCTGGCCCCTTTCGCCGAGGTCGAAACCGCCGAATCGGACATCCTCACGCTGGGGCTTCGCTCCATGGCCCTTTGGCCAGAATTGGTGCGGACGCTGGGCATCGAAACCGCCTTGCAGCAACAGGGCAGTGTGCTGACCGCCCATCCTGCCGACCAAAACGAACTGGCCCTGTTTATGCAGCGACTGAAAAGCCGGGCACCGGAAGCATCTCAAACGGTTCAGCCATTGGAATCGGCTCAACTCCAGCAACTGGAACCGGATTTGTCCGCTTTTCACCAGGCCTGGTATCTGCCTCAGGAAGGGCAGGTGGACAGCCGCCGGTTTATGGCCGCCAGTGAACGTTTTTTGCACCAACACCCACTTGTTGACTGGCAGATTACCAGTTCGGCCGACCCGACGCGGGAAGGCACGGTGCGCACAGAGGAGGCGTCGCCTCAGGGCTTCGACCATGTCTTCGACTGTCGGGGACTGGGTGCCGCACCGGACTGGCAGAGCCTGCGCGGTGTACGCGGAGAAGTCATTCGGATTCAGGCTCCCGAAGTGCGTCTGCAGCGCCCGGTTCGGCTGATGCACCCGCGTTATCGGATTTACGTGGTGCCTCGGCCTCACAATGAATATGTGATCGGGGCCACCGAAATCGAAGCCAATGACGACAGTCCGCTGTCGGTTCGCTCTGCACTGGAATTGCTGTCCGCCGCCTACAGCCTGCATCCGGGCTTTGGCGAAGCCCGGATTCTGGAAACCCGCACCGCCTGTCGACCCGCTTTGCCCGATAACAAACCGTCGATGGTGCAGGAAGGAAAACGCACCCGCATCAACGGCCTGTATCGACATGGCTATCTGCTGGCGCCCGCATTGGCGCAGGACGCTGCCGCCTGCTTTGTGCCGGCGTTTGTGGCCGATGACAACTTGACCAAAACGGAGGATCCGGCATGAGCGACTCGACTGTGTCCATTGTTGTCAACAATGCCCCGGTACGCTTGAAAGCACCTTTGCGCTTGACGGAGCTATTGAAACACATGGCCTGCGACGACCAATCGGTGGCCGTGGCCGTCAATCTGGATTTTGTGCCCAGAAGCCGCTGGGCCAATCACTTTTTACAACCGGGCGATCAGGTTGAAATCGTCGCCCCCATGCAAGGAGGTTGATATGACCGATTCCTGGCGCCTGGCCGACACCCAGGTAAGCAGCCGCCTGATGATCGGCTCTGCGCTCTACCCATCGCCCGAGGTGATGCAGTCTGCGATTGAGGCCAGTGGGGCCGAAGTCGTGACCGTTTCCCTGCGCCGACAGACCGCCGGGCAAAACACCGATTCCAGTTACTGGTCCTGGCTGAAACAACTGCCGGTCCACTGGCTGCCCAATACCGCCGGTTGTTACGGGGTGCGCGAAGCCGTCACCACGGCCCAAATGGCACGGGAGGTGTTTGGCACCCATTGGCTCAAACTGGAGGTGATCGGCGATGAACAGACCCTGCAGCCGGACCCGTTCGGGCTGGTTGAAGCAGCGGACATTTTAATCCGAGACGGGTTTGAGGTCTTTCCCTATATGACCGATGACCTGGTATTGGCCCAGCGCCTGGTCGATGTGGGTTGCCGCATTCTGATGCCCTGGGCCTCGCCCATCGGCAGTGGTCAGGGGATACGCCATCCGCAAAATATTATGCTTTTACGTGAACGTTTTCCTCAGGTTCAACTGATCGTGGATGCTGGGCTCGGACGGCCGTCGGATGCCACCGAGGCCATGGAGTTTGGATGTGACGGTGTATTGCTGAATTCCGCCATTGCTCTGTCGCCTGATCCGACACGCATGGCCGGCGCCTTTGAGCAGGCCGTTTCCGCCGGTCGCCTTGGGTATCGCGCTGGCATCATGCCCCAGCGCCAGTGGGCGAGTGCTTCCACTCCGACCATCGGCACACCTTTTTGGCATCAGGTACCGTAATGCGATTTGCTTCTTTGCCGACTTTACTGGGCATCTACCCATTGGTTGAAAGCGCACAGAAGGCCTGTGCCATGGCGAACGCTGGAGCCAGAGTGGTTCAACTTCGAATCAAAAACCGACCCATCGAAAAGATCGAAGCCGAAGTGGCGCTGGCGTGCCGCCTTATGGCAGACATGCCCTGCCAACTCATCATCAATGACCACTGGGCACTGGCAATCCGATACGGTGCCGACGGTGTGCACCTCGGCCAGGAAGATTTATCAGAAGTGCATGATGAGATACTCTCGCAACTGAGCCATGCCGGTCTCGCGCTGGGGCTAAGTAGCCATACGCTCGATGAAATCACCCGTGCCCAGCTCTGGTCACCTTCCTATCTAGCAATTGGGCCGATCTTTGAGTCACCCAGCAAACGTTTGCCCTACCCCGCGGTGGGGATGGATCGCCTTACACAGTGGGCCCAAACGGTTCCCTGCCCCGTCATTGCCATCGGAGGCATTCAAGCCCGGCACTTGCCCCAACTGGGTCGATCGGGCATTGCCGGTGTCGCCATGATCGATGCGTTGCAAAGGGCCGATGACCCGGTCACAGAACTGCGCAGCCTGCAAAGCCTTTTTGACCAGGCCTGGTCTGTTTCACATGAAACGGGAGAACGCCATGTCAGTTAATACCAAGCCTTCTGTTTTGACAGTGGCCGGGTCGGACAGCTTCGCCGGGGCGGGCATTCAGGCAGACCTGAAAGCCATTCAAGCCCAAGGTGCACACGCCCTGACTGTGGTCACAGCCATTACCGCTCAAAATTCCAAAGGGGTACAGGCCGTGCATGCCTTGCCTGCTCAGTGGGTGGACGAACAACTGGATGCCTTGCTTTCAGACCAGCAGGTGGACGCCATTAAAATCGGGGCCCTTGCGAACCCGACCATTGTAGAGACAGTGGCCAAACACTTGGCACCCTATGCGACTCTGCCCATTGTGCTGGACCCAGTCGTCATGAGTTCCAGCGGCCATCGTCTTTTATCGCAGGCGGGCGAGAAAGCCTTGATCAAGCAACTGCTGCCACTGGCGACCCTGATCACCCCCAACCAGCCCGAAGCGCAGGCGCTTTCAGGCTGTGCCGCATCCGACAACCCTTCGCCAGGCGCGCTGGCTCAGCGCCTTCTGTCACTTGGGGCGGGGGCCGTACTCATCAAAGGCGGTCATAACCCAGACCCTTTAGCCTGCTGCGACCGGTTATTTCAACGCAAACACCCCGTCAAAACGACGTGTTCTCCCCGCGTGAGTACCTCGGCGACGCACGGCACTGGCTGCTTGCTGTCATCCGCCATCGCCACCCACTTGGCCAAAGGCCATGACTTAGCGACCTCTGTCGAACTGAGTCACCACTGGCTACATCAATGCCTTAAGCAAACCGAAAACATGACCTTGACATGCCTCAACCCGACTGGAGAAGAACCACGCTTTCCAGTACCGGTTATCAAACCGCCTGCAGACTGAGATTACATAAAGATTGAATTTTCTGCCCACCCCGAAAGGTTAAACTGACAATAAACATACATTCATTCAACCAATCAGGAGAAACCATGCCATTAACCTCTTTCCATCACAAAGTGCAAGCGCTCCTTGCCACTATACTGATGAGCGCTCTGCTGTCCATCAGTCCTGTCACACAGGCACAATCACTGAATAATGCCCAAGCTTTGAGCGGCGTGGATCATGTCAAAGCCATCTACGATGTGCGCAAAAGCCACCCGAAACCGCTACTTGGATATCTGAAAGCGATTGAAACCAACGTCACCAACCTGAAAAAAGAAGGCGTCACTTTTGATCTGCAGATGATTTTTATTTCGAAGGCTGTGACCTTCATCACCACCGAACCGGAAGAAACTTTGGCAATGGAACACGATGAAACGCTCGAGCAGATCGCGAAACAGATTGCCCGCCTACAATCGCTAGGGGTGAAAATGGAAGCCTGTGGTGGTGCCACCGCGTATTTCAACGTTGATAACGACACTTTGTTGCCCGGTATTGAACCGGTTCGATCCGGTTTCATCAGCCTGATGGGTTGGCAAGCCAAAGGCTATGGACTGGTCACGGTTTACTGACATTACAGAGCCCAGACCCCAAAAGGCCGTGCATTGACACGGCCTTTTGGGTTTGAGCGGTTGCATAAGCGGTTCTGGGGGAAACGCTTTATTTTAAAATCATCGGGCGCATGGTCACCAGCTCTTCCGACGAGGTCGGGTGAATGGCAATGGTGGCGTCCAGATCGGCCTTGGTCGCACCCATCTGTACGGCCACGGCAAAGCCTTGCAGCATTTCATCCGCGCCTTCGCCCACAATGTGCAGGCCGACTACGGTTTGTTCCTCACCGGCGCACACCAGCTTCAAAGCCGTTTTGACCTGATGCGCGGTAAAGGCATTGCGCATCGGCGTGAACACCGAGCTGTAAACCTGCACATTGTCGTGCCCGTATTGGGCACGGGCTTCGTGTTCGGCCAAGCCCATTGTGCCCACGGGCGGGTGAGAAAAAATCACGGTGGGCACTTTGGACAAATCCATTTTCAAATGCGGCTGGTTGTTGTACAGACGCTCGGCCAGATAGCGTCCGGCGCGGATCGCCACCGGAGTCAATTGCGCCTGACCGGTGACATCGCCGATCGCGTAGATATTGGGCACAGCGGTCTGGTGAAAGTCGTCCACGTCCAGATACCCCTTGCCGTTGACGCTCAAACCAACGTTTTCCAGCCCCAGTGGCTCGGTCACGGTTTCACGCCCGACCGCCCAGATCACCTCGTCAAACCCTTGCAGATGCTGACCGTCTTCGGACTCGACGATCAGAGTTCCGTCTTTGGCTTTTTCCAGTTTTTTGACCTTGAAGTGGTATTCTTTTTTCACACCGCTTTCAATCATCGCATCGGTCAGGGTTTCACGGATCATGTCGTCAAATCCGCGCAGTACCAAGTCCTTACGGCTGATCAAGGTGGTGTCGGTGCCCAGCGCCTGCAGCACCCCGGCGATTTCCACGGCAATGTAGCCACTGCCGATCACCGCCACTTTTTTCGGTTGTTCTTTCAGGGCAAAAAACCCGTCGGAAGTGAGGCCCAGTTCGGCGTTTTCGGTTTCATTGGGAATAAAGGGTTTGCCACCCGGTGCGACCACAATCGTTTCGGCGGTAAATTCCCGACCGGCCACCTCGATCGTGTGCTTATCCACAAAACGGCCCCACCCTTCGAGCACGTCAATCCCCAGCTCGTCAAAATAGCCGGCATACCATTCGGTGATGTTGCCAATCAGGTTTTCACGCTGCTCGACCAGTTTGCCCCAGTCGAACCCCTTTTGTTCCACGTGAAACCCGAAGTCCGATGCATCGCGCAAGGCCTCGGCGATGTGGGAACCGAACCACATGACCTTTTTGGGCACGCAGCCGACATTGACGCAGGTGCCGCCCATTTTATTGGCCTCGACCACCGCGCACTTCTTGCCATATTCCACGGCGCGCTCCACCACAGACAAACCGCCACTGCCGCCACCGATGGCGATCACATCATAATCGTATTGCATGCATGCTCCTTATGCTTTTTGACCAGGCCTGGTACTTAGAGCAGACCGGGGACACATTGTGCTTTGCCCAACACGCCTGAATGCAGGCATCTTAGGCAAAAAACAATGTCCGAAACGGAAACGAAAAAGCGGCTCAACAGCCGCTTTTTCAGATCGTTCAATCAGTGATTGAATTCACAGCAGCCCTCAGGAAGCCAGATACTTGTCCAGCTCTTCCGAGCCACCGATTTTCTTGCCGCCAATAAAGACCTGTGGCACCGTATCGGCATCGGCCACGGCACGCAAAGTGCGCAGGGTCACACCGGCATTGGCAATGGTGATTTCTTCATAGTTGATGCCCGCATCTTCCAGCGCCGCTTTGGCTTTGGCACAGAAAGGACAACCCGGTTTGGTGAAGACGGTCGCGGTGTCAATCGGCTTCGCATTCGGGTTGATGTAGTTCAGCATGGTGTCGGCGTCGGACACTTCAAACGGGTCGCCCGGCTTGTTGGGTTCGATGAACATCTTGTCAACCACGCCGTCTTTGACCAGCATGGAATAACGCCAGGAACGCTTGCCAAAGCCCAGGTCGTTCTTGTTCACCAGCATGCCCATGCCTTCGGTGAACTCACCGTTGCCATCCGGGATCAACGTCACTTTGTCCGCTTCCTGATCCTTGGCCCATTCGTTCATGACAAAGGTGTCGTTCACGGACATACAAACGATTTCGTCGACACCGTTTTCAAAAAACACCGGTGCCAATTCGTTGTAACGTGGCAAGTGGGTGGAAGAACAGGTCGGCGTGAAGGCACCCGGCAAAGAGAAGACCACCACGGTGCGGCCTTTGAAAATGTCATCGCTGTTGACGTTGACCCATTCGTTGTTCTGACGCGTTGGCCAGACAACACTCGGAACTTTTTGACCTTCCATGTTTTTCAAATCAGACATACTCAACTCCTTATCGTTGGTTTATCAATTCTGCGGCCAGGCCGCTTTAAAAGATGGGTTTATCATACCGACTGTGATAAATAAGTAAAATCAATTGTTTTAATAAAGATAATAGCTAAAAGCTATTGCTCGGTGACATAAAAAGGCGCCGAAGCGCCCTGTTGATTATTCGACGATGGTCAGTTCCACTCGACGGTTCTGTTGTCGCCCGTCAGCGGTGTCATTGCTCGCGATCGGGTTGGATTCGCCCTGACCGTCGGTCATGATTCGGTCGGCGTCAATGCCCTGATCGATCAGATAGGCTTTGACCGAGTCAGCACGACGCTGGGACAGATCCTGGTTGTAGGCCTGTGCGCCACGACTGTCGGTGTGTCCGACCACGCGCACCTTCATCTCCGACTCGCGCTTCATGTAATCGGCATAGATGTCGAGCTTGTCTTTTGCCAAAGCACGCAAAGCGGCTTTGTTGGTATCAAAAAAACCACGGAAGGCTTCGGGCTTATTCAACTCGGCCGGGGCTTTGGCTTGTTCCGGCTCAGGCTGAGGTTCCACCACCGTGACCGGCGATGCAGGCTTGGGTGCGGGCGCAGGTTTCGCAGGCGCTGGCTCCGCTACCGCATCAGGATCGGTCCCGCAAGGCAGGGAATCTTCGGTCCAGTGAATGGTGCGCACGCAATTGCCCCAGCGATCACGCACCACCTTGCCATAGGAGTCCCAGACATAAGCGCGGTTGTCATAATGAGGAATGTCTTCAAACGCCTGAGCGGCGGTCATGGACACAGCGGACACCGCCGAAACGGCCAGTGCGGAAAGGATGGTCTTCTTCATCATCGAGTTACCCTCAATTTTAAAATTCGTAATAAAACCCAAGTTCAATCATACCCGAATGTTTCATGAATTTGTGCTGAGATTGCGCAGTGCCTTGGTTTCACAAGGAAATTTTCTCGACTTACCCCTTCGGGCGTCGAGTTCTTCGTTTCGAAGAAGCGTCGTATCCGTGATTACGACCGACTGAGAAAATATTTCTTGTGGAATCAAGGAGCAAGCAAGGTCGGTGCAAATTTGTGAAATATTCGGGTTAATACGGGTGTTTCAAAAAAGAAAGCACCCTGGCAAAAAAGCGTCAGTGCACCGGTGCCCCTTCGAGTTCGCGCATCAGGGTCTCCAGATGACCGACGGCCTGAGCGTATTTCATCAGCACCCCCAGCACGGCCTGATCTTCCTGTTTGCTGGCAATGCGCGCCGTCAGCAGAAACTCTTTGTCGGTCACGCTGCCCTGAAAGGCATTGGCTTCCAGTAGGGCGGCCACCGCACCCACATTTTTCAACAAGGCCGCCGCCTGCAAGGGTTTGACCGTTTCGCCTTCGGCGTCTTCACCCACGGATTGCTGCGGCGACACAAAATGCTCCTGGATCAGCACTTTGATCATCCAGTAATTCATTTCCGGCGCTTCCTGGCTTTCCAGCGCGTTCATAAAAATTTCATTGGGGTCAATGCGGTGTTTCTGCACCAGCATCTGCACCGACTTGGAAAAATGTTCCCGCTGCGCTTCGGGCAAATCCAGTAAATTCATAATCTTCCTTGTCATGGTATCCCTGGCGTTTGTGCAGGGAATCCGTCATCTTCAGGCCACGGAACCGGCGGCATGGCCCGAGGCCCAGGCCCATTGAAAATTGTATCCGCCCAAACGACCGGTCACATCCAGCACTTCGCCGATGAAGTGCACTTTGGGCCAGGTTTTGACCGCCAGAGTTTTGGAAGAAATGGCGTCGGTGTCCACACCGCCCAGCATCACTTCGGCTTTGTCATAACCGCCATCGTCCACCGGATACCAGCTGGCCGAATGAAGCTCGCGGGCAATGGCTTCCAGGGATTCGTTGCCAGCGTCTCCAAGGTTGATGGGGGCATCCGGGTGCCATTTCAACCAGGCCTGCACCATTTTTTTGGGCCAGAAAGTTTGCAACCAGCGATCCAGACGTCCGTTTTCATCGCGCAAGGCTTTCAAGGCTTCCAGTGCGTCCTGGTCCGGCAACCAGTCAATTCGTATGGCCTGACCCGGTTGCCAGTAGTTGGACAGTTGCAACACCGCCGGGCCACTGAGGCCCTGATGGGTAAACAGCAACTGGTCACGGACCTGTCGGTCGGCGGTTTGAAGCGTCACCGGCAAACTGTTCCCTGCCAGCGACTGACAGAATGCCAGCGCCGCTCCGTCCAGATGCAAAGGCACCAATCCCGGACGGGTCGGGCGCACGCTCAATCCCAGCTGCTCGGCAAAACGCAGCCCCCAGTCGGTGGCTTTCAATTTGGGATAGGCTTTGCCGCCTGTGGCCACCACCAGCGTTTCGCAGGCAATGTTGGTCGAGTCGGTTTTGACCAGGCCTGGTGCATTCTGGGTCGGCGCAATCACGCTCTGAACCGGTGTTTTGACCCGGACTTCCGCGCCCGCCCATTTGGCCTGGGTCTGCAGCATGTGAATCAGATCGCCCGCCCGCTGGGCACAGAACAATTTGCCCTGATCGCGTTCTTCGTACTCAATGCCGTGAAGTTCGACCAACGCCAGAAAATCTTCCGGGGTAAAACGGGCCAGCGCGCTTTTGACAAAATGCGGGTTGGCGCAAATGTAATCTTCCGGGGTCACCTTGCGGTTGGTAAAGTTGCATTGACCACCGCCGGAAATGCGAATTTTGGCTGCGGCTTTGGGGGCGTGGTCCAGTACCAGCACCTTTCGCCCCCGAAACCCGGCCGTGGCCGCACACATCAACCCGGCCGCCCCGGCACCGATCACAATCACGTCCACCCTTTCGTCTACGTTTTCAGTCATCTTGTCTTCCATGCGATCCAGCGGGCTTTTTTCAGCGTGGGGTGTCATACCGGGACGGCATCATCAGACAGTTCGTAGGGGGCCTGACGGCGCTGGACTTCCTGCACAATCGCCTGAAACCCCTGCTCGGCCAACGCTGGCTGGCCTTCCACGCCCAGTTCGATGTGACGTTTTCCATCCGGTCGAATGCTGGGCAGGCTGAACAGGCGCAGGTCCGGAAAACGCGCTTCAAACGCCTGCATGAAATCAATCCATTCCGATTCATGGCCATTGACCAGACGCAGACTGCGTTCCACCGTGGGAGTGGACTGATGATCGCGATAATAGGTTTCCAGCACCCACTGCATCATGCCTTTGGCCATCATCGGAAAACCGGGCATAAAATGGTGATCGGCGACACTGAAACCCGGCACCCGGTTATACGGATTGGGAATGATGGACGCGCCCTGAGGGTACTCGGCCATTTTGACCCGGTTGGGGTAGGCCTCGTTGCCGAACTGGGCTTCGATTTCGGCCACCGCTTGCGGATGACGCTCAATCGGCCGCCCCAGGGCTTCGGCCGCACATTGACGGGTCCGGTCGTCCGGCGTGGCCCCAATGCCGCCAAAACTGAACACCAGGTCGCCACTGGCAAACGTCTCTTTCAGAGTGGCCGTCAGACGCTGAGGTTCGTCGCCCAGTATCCGCACCCAGCTCAGGGCAAAGCCTTTGGGCCGCAACAGCGCATTGGCCTGTGCCAGGTGCTTGTCCTGACGTTTGCCGGACAGCACTTCGTCGCCAATGATTAACAGCCCAATGGTGGGTAACGACGATTTGGCCTGACTGCACATGGCAAAGCTCTCCTTTGAGTTATTCAACCTGCTTTTAAGGAACGTTATCCTTGGCTTGCTGGTAAGTTTCAACGGTTTCCTGTACCGAATCTCCCGTCATGGACAAGGAGTCAATCACCGCATCCAGCGCACTGACACCCTCTTCTGCCCAATGACGCGCATCCAGCCAGTCGAACATAATGGCCAGCGCCACAAACAGAGCCAACCCAATAAAAAATAAAACTTTTTTCACGTCATTCCTTTTGCACTATGCCTCTTCGAACACCCAAAAACCCCATCACTGAATCCAGTCTTACTCATCGGGCATAATACTGTATTTTGTCCGGCCTTTGAAGCTACCCTGCCCTTTCTGCCAGGCGCGGATGGCAAAACGGGCCGGGTGCAGCCAGTGGGCCACCGGCGTGGGCATTGGCCAGGGACGCTGAGTGATCTGTGCGGCCAACAGGTCGGCGGCCAGAAACACCGACATCAACCCTCTGGAACCGTGGCCATTATTGACCCAAAGCCCGGCCTGATAAGGCATGTCCGGGTACTGACGCGGCCGCTGGCCCGGTGCCTGAGTCGCATAGGTACGATCAAACACCTCCCAGTCAGGCACAGGCCCCACCACCGGCAAATGATCGGGCGTGGTCGGGCGGTAAGCCAGGCGTCCGGACAGATGTGCCGGTTCTGGCTGGTTCCCGACACATGAGGCGGTCAGCCAATGCGGCAATGCCGACGTCACCGCTTCCAGGTTCTTTTGATGGGCCACTGCGGTCAGCGCCTGACCCGGGTCATCGCCCTCAAAAGTGGCCCCGCATACGGCGGCCACGTCCGGTGCCTGCGGCCAGCTTGCCTGAATGCTGTAGCCTTTGTGATTCACCGGCGCGGACAATACGCCCGACACCGCCGACGCAGGCAAGTGCGTGACCTGACCTTTGGCGGGGCGAATCGGCAGGCGCAGACGTGCATGACCGGTCTTTTCCAGAGCGCCTGTGGCCAAAATCACATGGTCTGCGACAAAACGCCCCTGAGCGGTTTCGACCCACCAGGCCTGGTCATTTTTGCCCCAGTCCGATACCGGGGCGTTGCACACCACTCGAATATTGGGATGCGTCAGGCAGTGTTGCACCACCGTTGGCGGTGACACCCAGCCGCCCTGCGGGAACCACATCCCCGCGACCCCAGTTTGCGTGCCCAGTTGCGCTGAGGCCTGCTTCGTGTCCAGCGGTTTTGCCAGCGCTTCGGGCAATGGCACCGCGCTCAAGGCCTTGTCAAACCGCGCCGACAAGGCATCGGACACAGCCAGCTGCACACTGCCCGCCAGTTCGCCCTGCACCCCGGTAACCGGGTCAGCCAGCCAGGGTTGCAACCAGCGATGCGTGGCCGCCAGCCCCAGCGTGTAAAACTGGCTGCGCCGATTCCAGTCGGCCGTCACCAGCGGGTGCAGGGTGCCGCCCAGATTGCCCGACGCCGCTTGCGCGGGCGCTTCCTGCGCCTCCAGCACCGTAACCTCCAGCCCCGCTTCGGCCAAAGCCCGAGCGGTGGTCGCGCCCGCCAGTCCGCCGCCCACAACCAAAGCGCTCAATCCGCTCTGCCGCTGCTTCACCACCGGTGCCGGGGCAAACCAGGGCGTCAGACAGGCCTCGGCACGGGGGTGGCGCATCTTACCGCAACGCATCTGGTGCCGGTCGTCCAGCCCCGCCTGCGTCCGCACCGCAAACCCGGCCTGCGCCAACACCGGATCCATCTCGCCCGTTGCTGGGCAGACGGAAAAAGTGGACCCGGCATGACTCAACCGGGCCATGGTCTGAAACAAGGCCGGTTGAAACAACGCAGAACCGTGCGTTTCTGAACCCGTTTCTGCGCCCGTTTCGGTTGAATGACCCGCCGGTGCCAGACCATCCAGCAACCAGACGTTCATCGGCGTTTCCAGCTCCCTGAGTCCGGCCAGCACCTCGCCCCAGAACACCTGCAGGGACACCCCCAGATCGGCCCAGTCACATTGGTGCCAGCCAGGAAGACGCAGCGGATAATCGGCTTGCAGGCGTGCCATCCAGTCCGTCCACTCGACATTGAGAGGTGGATTGACTGGGGAATCGACCCGTGAATTCACAAGAGATTGATGGGCTTTTTTTAGTTGGGAGTGGGTCAGCGGGCGTGGTTCAAACGAGAGATAACGCAGTTGCGGCAGATCCTTGCGTGCAAATCGCGGTACCACAAGGGTCTGCCACAACGCGCACACCTGCAAAAACGTCAGGCCAGCGCCAAACCCGACCTGGGCCACCCAAAAATGTTGCCCGGCCTCTAACCGTTGCAAACGCTCGATAAATTGATTTGGCGCAATAAAAACCCGATCCATTTCCGACAGAAAATCTGCCGCAGCGCCATAATAGTTGGAAGACGCACCGACTCCCGGTCTATCCGGGACAGACCCCGCCAACGCAGGCAAGGGCAATAAAGACCGTTTTTCAGAGTCGGGATTCGTCATAGGCGTGTCGTGTGAACGTCATATTTCTGTCAAAGAGGCATTATAAGCTAACCCAGAAAATTCATAAAATTATGCACCATCTCGCTTGCCCCTTGATTCCACAAGAAATATTTCTTCAGTCGGTCGTAATCATAGATACGACACTTCTTCAGAAACGAAGAACTCGACGCCCGAAGGGGTAAGTCGAGAAATTTCCTTGTGAAAACAAGCTCCTGCGCGATCTTGGCGCAAATTTATGAATCGAAGAAACCGAAGGTAAATTTCCGGGCTAAGTAACGGACACACCAAACCACAAACCACGATTCTCAGGAGAACCATGATGGAACGACTTGAACAGACCGGCCAGTTGATGCAGCGACTGATGCAGGACCTGCCCGCACAAACCAAGGAATTCGGCGCTTTCGTCAAAATCGCAGAAAAGCAGGGCGCGCTCGACGAAAAGAACAAGCACCTGATTTTGTTGTCACTGGCCATCGCCTTTCAGTGCGGCTGGTGCATTGCGGTCCACACCCAGGATTGCGTCAAAGCCGGTGCGGCCAAGGCCGAGATTCTGGAATCGGCGATGATGGCCGTGGTGATGGGCGGCGGGCCCAAGCTGATGTACATGGAAGTGCTCTACGAAGAGCTGGACAAATACGACCTGTAACCCGGTCACAACTGGCGTTGCTCGGTGGCGACCCGCTTCAACTGATCGGCGTCGTGTGACACCCAGACCGCGCAGGCCGGGCGCTCTTGCAGATAGTCTCTGACCCAGTCTTCCACCGCATGCGTGGTGTCGGGGTCCAGATTTGCCGTGACCTCGTCCAGCAGTAGCACCTGCGGCTGGTATTGCAACCCTCGAATCAATGCCAGGCGCTGTTTTTCGCCACTGGAAAGCTGCGCCACCGGCTGATCCAGCATGGCTTCGGGCAATTGCAAGGCCGAAAAAGCCGTTTTTAACCAGGCCTGGTCAATCTCTTCTTTAAAATGCGCGCGCACCGTGTCTTCCCACCAGGCGGTTTCGGCGGCAAACAACATCACCTGAGCGCGCCATCGACGGGCCGGGACATCGGCTTGTGCCTCTCCGTTCAGGGTCACCTCACCATCGTGTTCCAGCAAATCCGCCAGTTTTTTCAGCAGGACCGACTTGCCACCGCCCGAAGCCCCGTAAACGCCCAACACCTCTCCGGCCTCGATGGCAAACGACCAGGCAGGTTGTTCGGGTCGCGGCGTCAGCGCTTGCACTTCGAACAATGCCATCGCATTCACCCCATTTTTTCCAGTTTGGCAAACGCGGCCACCAGCCATTTGCTGCCCGCATGTTTGAACTCAACCTGAATGCGCGCATGACTGCCTGCGCCTTCGGTCGCGGTGACCATGCCTTCGCCGAATTTGGTGTGAAACACGGTTTCGCCGATCCGGTAGTCGGTTTGATTGAGGTTGCCACTCTGCTGACCCATGCCCGGTGACACCACCGCTCGCCCGTAAGCCTGGGCCTGACCCTGCATCCGCACCTGCTGCACACAGTCCTGCGGCAATTCATGGATAAAACGCGACGGTTGCGGGAAAATTTCGCGCCCATACAGACGCCGGCGGCTGGCATGGGTCAGCACCAACTGTTTTTCCGCACGGGTGATGCCGACATACGCCAGACGCCGCTCTTCCTCCAGGCGCGTGGGATCTTCCTGCGCCGACTGACCGGGAAACAACCCTTCTTCCAATCCGACGATGCAGACCAGCGGAAATTCCAGCCCTTTGGCCGAGTGCAGCGTCATCAACTGCACCGAGGATTCCCAGCGATCGGCTTGCTGATCGCCCGCCTCCAATGCCGCTTTGGCCAGAAATTCGGCCAGAGGGCTCTCGTAAGCGGTGGGCGAATCCGGGCCGTTGCCATTGTCGGACGCGGCCATGGCTTCGGCCAGTGCGTCCACCTGTTGATCGGGGGTGAATTCCGACACCGCATTGATCAATTCGTCCAGGTTTTCCACCCGGCTCTGACCCTGTTCGGAGCGGTCTTTTTCAAAATGCGCCTGCAGACCCGAGCGCGAGATCACCTGAATCATCTGATCGGTCAGAGACCGGTCTTTCACCGTGTCATCAAGCTGCTCAATCAAACTCAAAAAGCCCTGTACCGAGGTTTTGGCGCGCGCGCTCAGACCGGCCTGCACCAGATTCTGTGCGGCCTGCCACAGCGACTGCTGTTCCAGACGCGCGGTTTCGCGAATCTGATCGGCGGTTTTGTTGCCAATGCCGCGCGGCGGATGATTGTAGACGCGCTCAAACGCGGCATCGTCATCGCGATTGATCAGCAAACGCAAATAGGCGAGCACATCCTTGACCTCGGCACGGTCATAGAAGCGCAGGCCGCCGTAGACGCGATACGGAATCTGCGCCTGCAACAAGGCCTGCTCCAGCAGACGCGACTGGGCGTTGGAGCGATACAATACCGCCACCTCGGAACGGCTGCCACCCAGCTCGCACCAGTCTTTGACCTGCTGCACCACGTATTCGGCCTCATCATAGTCATTAAAGGCCTCGTACACCCGAATCGGATCGCCTTCATCGCCACTGCTCCAGAGGTTTTTGCCCATGCGCTCGCTGTTGTGGTCAATCAGGCCATTGGCGGCCTGCAAAATGGTATTGGTCGAGCGGTAATTCTGTTCCAGACGCACGGTTTTGACGTCGGAAAAGTCCTGGTCAAACTGACGAATGTTTTCCACCCGCGCGCCGCGCCAGCCGTAAATGGACTGATCGTCATCACCGACAATGAACAGTTTGCCCGTGGCCCCGGCCAGCACACGCAACCAGGCGTATTGCAGCGCGTTGGTGTCCTGAAACTCGTCCACCAGAATGGTGCTGTAACGGGCCTGATAATGGCCGAGCAGACCGGGGTTTTTCAGCCACAACTCATGCGCCCGCAACAGCAATTCGGCAAAATCCACCAGGCCTGCCCGCTGACACTGGGTTTCGTAAGCCTCATACACTTTGAGCATGGTCTGCATGATCGGATTGTGACCGGGATCAATGTGTTGGGGGCGCCGCGCCTCTTCCTTTTCGCCATTGATGAAACTTTGCACCTGCCGTACCGGCCACTGAGTTTCGTCCAGTTCCATCGCCTTGAGCAGGCGTTTGATCACCCGTTTCTGGTCGTCGGCGTCCAGAATCTGAAACGACTGCGGCAGCCCGGCTTCACGAAAATGCTGCCGCAACAGACGGTAGGCAATGCCATGAAAGGTGCCCATGGTCAGGCCGCCGGCACGCTGCCCCACCAGCGCCTCCACCCGGCCGCGCATTTCCGCTGCGGCCTTGTTGGTAAAGGTCACGGCCAGAATGTTGTAGGGCGCGATGCCCATTACCTCGACCAGCCAGGCAATGCGGTGTACCAGCACCCGGGTTTTGCCCGAGCCGGCCCCGGCCAGCACCAGCGCATGCTGGTGGGCCAGCGTGACCGCATCGCGCTGGGCATCGTTCAAGTCGTCAATCAGGTGTGAAACGTCCATAAAAAAGGCAGAAAATCCGGTTACTTAATAAGGTTGCTAATAAAGTCGCTTAACGAGAACTCACTGAAAACACAGCCCTCTTAGGTAAGGGCCAACCGCCTATCCTATCCGATTTTGGGAGCGGAAACGAGCCACAAACCGGCGTAACCCGGCACCGGATTACGGGGGGTTGCCGCCAATGAATCCCGGGAAGACGGGCCGCCCCTCACGGTTTACTGCGGGGTTTGCCACAGCTTCCCCCCCGAAAATCCTGAAAAATTTTAATATGAGTTCTTGCAAATGCCCGTTAAAGTCAGTAAATTACATAAATCAGATTTGTCATTCCCGATACGCTGGGCCTGAAAACAACGTCACCAAGCGTTGCATTCGGCCCAGTGTTTCGAAAGAAACTGACCATTCAAACCACCGTGAGTGACGTCATAAAACTTTCACGGCAAGCCGTGGTACGACACTTACAATCAGGTCTATGTTAAAGAACATCCGGTCATCAAATGCATCCGCGTTTGAGTCAAATGGCCCACTTTGGCTGTCCGCTTTTCCCGACGATCCCATTCAATGACATCGCCAGGCATCGCGGGCCGCAGGCCTAAAAGACACCAAGGAGCTTATAAATGAGCGAAAAAATTATTGCCACATCCGACGCCAACTTCGAAAGCGAAGTGCTGCAATCCGACCTGCCTGTGCTGGTCGATTTCTGGGCAGAATGGTGCGGACCCTGCAAAATGATTGCTCCGATTCTGGACGAAATTGCCAACGAATACGACGGCAAGGTCCGAATCGCCAAACTGAACATTGACGAAAACCCGGCCACACCCCCAAAGTATGGTGTCCGTGGTATTCCGACGCTGGTTTTGTTCAAAAACGGTGAAGTCGATTCCACCCAGGTGGGCGCACTGTCCAAGTCACAGTTGAGCACTTTCCTGAACGACAACCTGTAACAGGTTACCGCATTCCATAACTAGCCCCTGCGGGGGCGGTTTTCATCATTCAACGAATTTCCCGCCATGTTGGCACCCTTTCCGATTCGCCCAAATTACCTCCTCATGCAAAATAAACGAACACAAACAACCAACAACCGAACCGAAACCCTATGAACCTATACGATTTAAAAAAAATGTCCGCCGCGGCACTGATTGATCTGGCCGCAGAAACCGGTCTGGATAACCTGGCCCGCTCTCGCAAACAAGACATCATCTTTGCCATTCTCAAAGCCCACGCCAAAAGCGGCGAGGACATCTATGGCGAAGGGGTGCTGGAAATCCTGCCCGACGGCTTTGGTTTTCTTCGCTCTGACGACGGCTCCTATCTGGCCGGGCCTGACGACTTGTACGTCTCGCCCAGCCAGATCCGTCGCTTCGGACTGCGCAAAGGCGACACCATTCAGGGCAAAATCCGTCCGCCCAAAGACAGCGAACGTTATTTTGCGCTGCTGAAGGTCGAGAAAATCAATTACGAAGCGCCCGAAGTCGCCCGTAAAAAGATCGCCTTTGAAAACCTGACCCCTTTGCATGCCGATGAGCGGCTGAAAATGGAAACCGGCAACGGCAGCACCGAAGACGTGACCACCCGGATCATCGACATTGCCGCACCGTTTGGTAAAGGGCAGCGTGGCCTGATTGTGGCGCCGCCAAAATCCGGGAAGACGGTGATCATGCAGCAGATTGCGCAGTCCATCGCCGAAAACCACCCGGACGCCTACCTGATTGTGTTGCTGATTGACGAACGTCCGGAAGAAGTCACCGAAATGCAGCGAACCGTCAAAGGGGAAGTGATTTCTTCGACCTTTGACGAGCCAGCGCAACGCCATGTGCAGGTCGCCGAAATGGTGATCGAAAAAGCCAAGCGTCTGGTTGAGCACAAAAAAGACGTGATCATTCTGCTCGATTCGATCACCCGTCTGGCCCGTGCCTACAACACCGTGGTCCCAGCCTCCGGCAAGATACTGACCGGTGGGGTGGACGCCAACGCGCTGCACCGTCCCAAGCGCTTTTTCGGGGCCGCGCGCAACATTGAAGAAGGCGGGTCACTGACCATCATCGCCACCGCTCTGGTGGACACCGGTTCCAAAATGGACGAAGTCATTTTCGAAGAGTTCAAAGGCACCGGCAACATGGAACTGCATCTGTCTCGCAGCATCGCCGAAAAACGCATCTTCCCGGCCATCAACATCGAAAAATCCGGTACTCGGAAAGACGAGTTGCTGACCACGCCGGAAGAGCACCAGAACATCTGGATTTTACGTCGCTTCCTGCAAGGCATGAACAACGAAGTCGAGGCGATTGAAACCCTGATTGAGCAAATGAAAGTCACCAAAACCAATCAGGATCTGTTCAACGCCATGAAGCGCTGAACCCAGAAGCATTTGAAAAAATTGACTTTTGCCCTTGCAATTGGGCAAAAAGCTTCTATAATTTCGCTTTCTTTTTTGAAACCGCTGAATTCTGGCAACCGTTTCGGAATCAGCCCAAATATAATGGACCGTCACTATGAAAACAGGCATTCATCCAGACTACAACGAAGTCGTTTTCCAGGATATTTCGACGGGTGAAACCTTTCTGACACGCTCAACACTGGAGAAAACTTCCGGTGAAACCATTGAGCTGGACGGCAAAGAGTACCCTTTGGTGCGCATTGAAGTTTCCAGTGCCTCTCACCCGTTCTTTACCGGCAAACAGACTCTGGTCGATACAGAAGGCCGTGTTGAAAAGTTCCGTCAGAAATACGGACTGCGCAAATAAAGAACGTCTGCGCTTTTTCGATACCTGTTCGACAAAAAGGCCCTTTCGGGCCTTTTTTTATGCCTGCGCAAAACCCGGTTCTGGGCTTTGGCAACGAAAACATTGCCACACCGAAACAGTACGCCTAAAATGGCCTCATGAAACCACAACTCATTTTGTCTTTTTTGCTGTCACTGGCTTGGCTGTCACCGTTGCAGGCCGATGATTGCGCGCCCACCAATATCGACGGCTGGACTCAGGCCAGTTATGCCCTGAGCGGCGACCGGATCATTGTCAACAACAAGACACTCAAACTGATCGGGCTGCATGCGCCCCAGCAGGAAAAGAAACAGAAATTCAACGTCAACGCCCAGCCTTTGGCCGAGGCCGCTCAGGACCGACTCAACCGCCTGCTGGCCAACCATGACATGGAAGTCGGCATCGAATACGATCAGCGCCGGGTGGACGAATTCGGCGCGGCTGAGGCCCATGTCTTTATCCGACAGAACGGGCAGATTGTGAGCCTGCAAAAAGCCATGCTTGAAACCGGCTTTGCTCTGGCCAAAACCGAAACCCCGAATCTGGCCCATCAAAGCTGTTATTACCGTGCGGAGCAATCCGCCCGTCAGCGCGGGGCAGGCTTGTGGCAACTGGCCGAACAACGCCCGGAACTGCGTTTTCCCATCGCCCCGTCCAGTGAAATCACCACCGCCAACGAAGGCTTTCACATTTTCAAAGGCGAGATCGTCAAGGTGGATCGAAGCGGTAAAAACTACATTCTGAACATGGACACCACCGGGCTTCGCATCCGCAAGAAAGACTGGTCCCATTTTGATTTTGACCGGCTCAAGGCGTTGGAAGGTCAGGTGGTCGAAGCACGTGGCTACGGCTTTCTTTACGATGGCGCCATGTTTGTCAAAATCCATGCCCCCTATGCCATCGACAAACTCAATCCCGCCCTGGACTGAGCCTGATCCAAACCAGATTCGTCCCACTTTTGGCGTACAAACGTTAAAATAGGCGGATTCGTGTTCCGCATTCAAAGGATTTTTTATGACCGCCCTGCAAAATGACCGCTTTCTTCGTGCCCTGCAAAGACAACCTGTGGACCAGACCCCTGTCTGGATGATGCGCCAGGCCGGACGCTATCTGCCGGAATACCGTGCAACCCGCCAGGTAGCCGGGTCGTTTATGGACCTGTGCCGTAATAAAGAGCTGGCCTGTGAAGTCACCCTGCAGCCACTGGAACGCTACGAGCTGGATGCGGCCATTCTGTTTTCCGACATTCTGACCATTCCAGACGCGATGGGACTGCAATTGCGTTTCGCCCCCGGCGAAGGGCCGATTTTTGACAAGCCGATTCGCACCGATGCCGAGGCCAAAAAGCTGTTTGTGCCCGACATGGCTTCCGAGCTGGGTTATGTGATGGACGCCGTCAGCACCATTCGCAAAGCCCTGAATGGTCGGGTTCCCCTGATCGGCTTTTCCGGTTCGCCCTGGACATTGGCCACCTATATGATCGAAGGCGGTTCCAGCAAAACCTTCTCTCAGATCAAAGCCATGCTCTATGATCAGCCCCAGACGCTGCATCACATTCTGGGCGTCCTGGCCGACTCGGTCACCGCTTACCTGAATGCCCAGATTGAAGCCGGTGCCCAGGCGGTTCAGATCTTCGATACCTGGGGCGGCGTTTTGACACCGCGCGACTATGACGCCTTTTCACTGCAGTACATGGCCAGAATCGTGGACGGTCTGATCCGCGAAAAAGACGGTCAGAAAGTGCCGGTGATTCTGTTTACCAAAGGCGGCGGTCAGTGGCTGGAAAAAATGGCCGAGACTGGCTGTGATGCGCTGGGACTGGACTGGACCACCGATCTGGACGATGCGCGCGCGCGCGTTGGCGACAAAGTGGCATTGCAGGGCAATATGGACCCATCGATCCTGTATGCTTCACCCGAACGCATCCGTGAGGAAGTGGCAACGATTCTGGGCAAATTCGGCAAAAACAATGGCCATGTGTTCAATCTGGGCCACGGCATTCACCCCGAAATTGATCCGGAGCATGCGGGTGCCTTTATCAAAGCGGTCACCGAACTGAGTCCGGCCTATCACTGACCGTTCTTGATCACCCCATCCGGGTGTGAGAACAAACATAACGGACTGTGCCCGGCTTTATGCCGGGTTTGTCATGTCAGGGCGACCCGTTTTTTACCAGGCCTAGTATATTTCAGGGTCATTTCTCGGCCAGAGCCATCACCCCATTGGCGTAGGCCATGGCTTCAAGGTAACTCTGGCTGAGCCAGCCCGGTGTCAGATCGCCAGGGCGTTCAAAATCGATGTTCCCCTGTTCAATCGCCAGCGCCGCTTTCAGGGTCCGACCCGCCTCCCCTTCAAAATCGAGCAGGGCCAGCATCACCCGATCATCCAGATTGAGCTGTGAGAGCACATCCGGCAATCTCAGATCCATCATTGCATCCAGCACCGAAAACAGGCCAATGGTGAAGAAGGTTTCCGCCGGCAGATCCTGTAGATGCCGACCGATTTTTTCACAGAAACGGGCACGAATCAGAGCGGTGCGCATCAGTTCCGGCGGCTTGTCGTCCATTTGCGTCATCGCCAGTAGGCTGACCCAGCTTTGCAGACGGTTCAAACCAAATTGCAGCACCGCCTGATGAATCGACTCGACCTTACCGGCCGACGTGTTGCTGGCCAGCCGCAAAATCTTGTGGCTGAGACTCACATCCTGACTGATCAACCGGGACAGATCCTGCAGAGCGACATCGGGGTCATTGACCTGAGCCAGCAGTTGCACCAGTGTCAGCTTGTTGGCCGCCAGGGATTTGCCCTGTACCAGCTGGGGTTTGGCAAAGAAATAGCCCTGATAAAAATCAAAACCCAGACGCTGGCAGAATTCAAACTGTTCGCGGGTCTCGACTTTTTCCGCCAGCAACCGCACCCCTTGAGATTTCAAACGGGCGGCATGGGTTTTCAGCTGTTTGGGCCCCACCTGCAGAATGTCGACCTTGATGATGTCGGCATAGGCTTCCAGTTCGGCCAGTTCGGGATTGAAGATGTAGTCATCCAATGCCAGTCGATAGCCATGATCTCGCAGGGCCTTGAGCGACGACAACAAAGCCGGCGAAACCGGCGCGTCTTCCAGCACTTCGATCACCACTTGATCTCTGGGGAAAAATGGCCGGTTTTTCGATGTCAGAAGCCCTTCGGTCAGATTGATGAACGCCTTGTGCGACCCGACCACTTCCTTGACGCCCAACTCCCCGAACAGGTTGATCATCACTTGCGCTGAGGCCGCATCGGCCTGGGCAAAATCGGCCTGAGTGCTGGTTTCTGCCGAGCGAAACAGCAGTTCAAATCCGTAAAGCGACTGATCGGCCCGAAAAATGGGCTGGCGCCCCAGAAAGATGTCGGTGAGTTGGGTCATAAGCGTATAAATCGTTCAGAAAGGTCAGTGATACAGTCAGATTCTACGCTTATATTCGGAAAAGTTAAGCGCGTTTTTCTATGGAAGGGACAAAAAAACTAATGGGATCCGACCATCCGGCCGGATCGTTTTTGCGATCCTTTATTCCGGCTGGTAAGCGTCCGGCAGATCGACTTCTTCGTCTCCGAACAGGAACTTTTGCATTTCTTCACGCAAAAACGCCTGCGCTTTCGGATCGAGGCTGGACAGACGGTATTCGTTGATCAAAATCGTCTGATGGCTCAGCCACTGTTTCCAAGCCTCCTTGGAAACCTGCTCGTAAATTTTCTGACCCAACTCTCCCGGAAACGGTGGAAAATCGAGCCCTTCGAGCTCTTCTCCCAGCTTTGCGCACTGTACGGTTCTAGACATGTTGCTCTCCAGTTATTTAGAGTCCTTTGCACGAGATCAATCACGGCTCAAGTGCCCTGCAAAGAGACTCGTTGAACCACCTTTTGGATCGGCGCGGGCAATCCCCGTGCCAGCGCTTCCTCCACGCTCAACCACTGCCCATCTTCCTGCGGAGCCTGGTTGAGCGTGAGGGCCACCGGCGTGATCATCAGGTGGTAATGCGAAAATGTGTGTTGGAATGTTTCCCATTCTATCAAATCGCTTGCGGCCACTGGCAGGGATTCAACCCTGCTTTTGATCAGGGTTTGGCGCTGCTGAAGGGCCTCCTGAGACGACACCGTCTCCTCAAGTCGAACTTCGGGCAGCGACCAGAGTCCTCCCCAGATGCCTTGCTGAGGTCGCCGCACCAGCCAGATTTTGTGCGTGCCCTGCAAGCGCCACAACCAGACAATGGCGTGTCTGGTCGGCTTGGATTTTTTGGGTTTGCGTTTGGGCAACGTCGCCACCTGCCCGGTCAGGCAGGCACGGCAGTCGGACCTGAAAGGGCAGGCGTCACAGCTGGGCTGGCTGCGGGTACAGACGGTCGCTCCCAGATCCATGATCGCTTGCGTGTAATCGCCCGGCCGATCGGTCTGCATCAATTGATCGGCCCGTTGCCACAGGGCGTTTTCGGTCGCCTTTTCCCCAGGCCAGGTGGCCACTGCGTCAAAACGCGCCAGCACCCGTTTGACGTTGCCGTCCAGAATCGGCAGACGCTGGTTGTGACTGATCGCCAGAATCGCACTGGCGGTGGAACGACCAATGCCCGGCAACGCGATCAGCCCTTCCAACGTTTGCGGAAACCGACCGTTGTGTTCCTGTACCAGCTGCCGGGCCGCCTTGTGCAGATTGCGACCACGGGCGTAATAACCCAACCCGGCCCAATAAGACAGCACCGTTTCCTGATCGGCTTCGGCCAGCGCCCACACATCGGGAAAGGCCTGCATAAAACGCTGATAATAACCAACGACCGTCTTGACCTGCGTCTGTTGCAACATGATTTCCGAAACCCAGACCCGGTAAGGGCTTTTGTCGCTTTGCCACGGCAGGTCATGGCGACCAAAACGGTCAAACCAGGCCAGGAGGCGTTGAGCAAAGCTCGATTCCGTGTTTTTTTCCGGCATGCACAAGTGGTCCTTTTCGTTGCTGATAGTTGGCACCCTGTCAGGTTTCAACCAATCGGCTATAATAGCGGGATTTGCCTTTACAGGAAACCGTCATGTCACGCGAACCGGTCACCGAAACCGACAAACCCGCCAACCCTGTCAGCCATCGCATCAAAAGTTTTGTTCTGCGCCAGGGGCGGCTGTCCAAAGGACAGAAACGGGCACTGGAAACCTACTGGCCGCAGTTCGGCTGCGAACGCGGATCGGAAAAGGGCTCACTGAGCGAATGGTTCGGGCGCGAAGCGCCCACCTTTCTGGAGATCGGGTTCGGCATGGGCCACAGTCTGGTGACCATGGCGCAGGACCGGCCTGAGCACAACTTCATCGGGATCGAGGTGCATCGACCCGGCGTGGGCGCGTTGCTCAAGGACATCGGCGAACGGGGCGTGGAAAACGTGCGTGTGTTCAATGACGACGCGGTGGAAGTGCTGGCCAGTACGATCCCGGAAAACAGTCTGGCCGGGGTGTATGTGTTTTTTCCCGATCCCTGGCACAAAAAACGCCACCACAAGCGCCGCTTGATCCAGCCTGGGTTTCTGCAACAACTGGCCCGTTTTATCCAACCGGGCGGGACCTTGCATCTGGCGACCGATTGGGAAGACTACGCCGAGCAAATGATGAGCGTGGCCAGCGACAGCCCCTGGTTTGACAACACCCAGGAGGCCGGACAATACACGCCCCGCCCTGACACCCGCCCGTTGACCAAGTTCGAAAAACGCGGCCACAGTCTGGGCCACGGCGTCTGGGATCTGGTGTTTCAGCGCAACAACACGTCCGTCTGAGCGACACGCAGTCGATTGCGTTAAAGCGGCGTCCCCCAACGTGGTTGAGGCGCGCCAGTTCAGTTCAACAATTGGCGCACCGCGTCCAGCAGCTTCTTCTGATTGTCCGGGGTCTGCAACAGCTTATCCAGCGGGGCCTGCCAGACCATCTGATCGGTCGGCCCAGCCACCGTGACCGGCACGCTCAAGCCTTCCAGCATCGCCAGACCCTTTGGCGGGCGATCATAATTCAGATCAAAACGCATCGACAGTTCACCACGGCCCCAGTCCCAGTTTCCCGAACCCTGGGCGCTGAAACGCTCCGAAGTCACCGCCAGCGTCTCCCAGTCGACCACCCCGTCCTTGACCGGTGCGGCAAAGTTCAGACTTTCAAACCGGGTCTCGCCCGGCTGTGCTGACTGTCCCGACAACAAACGGTTCAAATCCATGCCATGATAGGCACCGTCACGAATCTCCCCTTCAAAGCGACCGGCCGCATTCTGTTTCAATAACTGCGGATTGACCCCTTTTGACGCCAACTGAAATTGCAGAAACAGGTCGCCGCTCAAACGGCTCTGTTGCCAGGCATCGGTCATCAGCGGCTGCATGGCCACGTCGCTGATCTGTCCCGAAGTGCTGTAGGCCGGGGTGTCACCGCTCACATCCAGCGTCAGCTCGGTTTCGATCTGACCTTGATACAAACGCAGCATAAACGGCTGCAAGTGCCATCTGCCCGATTCCGATTGCACCGAAGCGCGAACCTCATCGTAACTCACGCCCTGATGGCGCAGATGGGTCAAAGCCACGTCGCCCTCCACCTGCCAGGTGCGCAGGCCTTTTATCGGCAGGCCCACTGGCAACACGCTCCGGGGTTGCGCTTTGGCGTCGGACAGGGCCGCGTCGGAAACGGACTCGGACGCGGAATCCCCGCTCTCTTTTCCGTTCTCTTCTGTTGTCTGATCCGGTGCGGCGCTGTCCTGCGAACGCGGTTTTAACCAGGCCTGGTAGTGATCCAGATTCCAGTCCGCCCCCTGCCAGTCAAATCGAATCCGACCGTCCGGGTCACGCCGCATCCAGCCTTCCAGGCTGGCCTGATCCAGTTTGGCGACCACCTCTTCCAGTGACCATTGCGCCCCCTGCCACTGCCCCTGCAGCGTCAGAGACACATCCGTCAGGGCCTGATCGGATTGAAACCTGGGCAGATTCAGACCGGTATGACGCGCCCATTGGCGCACATTGACCCGATCCATCGACAAAGAGCCTGCCAGCGGCTTACCGGATTGGAACGGCCAGGGCCCACTGCCAGAGGCTTCCATCCGTCCCAGCACACTGAGCAACGCCGCCTGTTTCACATGAAACGTGTCTTTTTCCCGATCCAGTTGCGCCTGAGCGAGCTTGAAGGTTGCCTGCAAAGGTGGCACCTCGTCGGAATCGATCGGTTGCAAACGCAAGTCGGCCTGCCAGTCGTTCAGGGTCACTGACTGCATCCCGTTTGTCAGAACCATTTGCCCCCGAGCGTCCAATTGGGTCTGAAACGCCAGACCGCTGCTCGCCAGTTGCCCCGAAAGCATGACCTCGCTGGGACGCTCCGGCATCAGATCATAGACCATCAATGAAAGGTGCTTCAATGCCAGGTTGCCCTGTGGAGACTGCCAGGTCAGAACCCCATCGCGCACAATCAATGCTTCCAGGTCCCAGCTTTCCGAGGTCGCCGTATCCGTAGTCGCCGCATTCGCCTCACCGACCCCCCAATTACCCGGCGTCATCCATAAAGGGGAAGAAGAAGGCGACTGAAACATCGACGCCAAGCTCGCTTGAACGGGAGCGAGTCGAGCCACCAGTGGCTGATAATTGCGTTGACCTCCGGCCTTTTCAATCAGGTTCAGGCGCGGGCCGATCAACTCCACTCCCGAGGCTTTGAGGCGCTGCTCCACAAACAGGGCCCACAATGACAAGGTCACTTCGGCCTGGTCGATTTCCGCCAGCGGCTGCTCAAACCCGTCGGGACTGGCCACCGTCACCGTTTCCACGCTCAAGGAAAATGGCCAGACGCTGACCCCGACTTCGCCCTCGACCGAAAGCGCATAGCCGGTGCGTTTTTGGAACTCACTCTCCAGCTGGGGCTTGTATTGATTGAAATCCATAAAATGCACCGCCCCGGCAAAGCCCAGCACGATCACCACCGGCAGCAATACGCCGACATAGATCAGGCGGTGCGACCATTTGGCCCAGCCTTTGAGATGACGTTTGGCTCTGGAATCGGTGGTCGCTTGTTCGGTGGTGGTTTCGGTTGGTTCAGTCATGATCATTCGTCCAGTAAGGTTTGCAAAAGCGTGTTCAGATAACGGTGCCCTGTTTCGGTCAGGGCGCAATGGGTCAGCGGCTCCGGCAAGGGCGAGCTGAGCGTCATCCAACCCTTTTCCTGCCAGTCCAGCAACGTCGGCCAGAGTCTGGACTCGGGCAATCCGGTACGTTCGGCAAACAGCCCCAGCGCAAACCCGGACTGCAGCCGCAATAGATTGAGCAGAAATTCAAACACCCGCTCATCCTCCGCCACCCGAGTCACCCGCCCCGGCAGGGCCGCCGGTTGGCGCCCGAGCGAAACGGCCTGGACTTCGCGCTGATAACTGCCCGGCGACGCCGGCATCTGAGTGCGCAGAATCTCACCGCTGCCGTCACTCTGTAGCAGGGTCAGTTTGCCGTGTGCGCCAGCTCCCAGCCCGATGTAATCCCCGAACTGCCAGTAGTTCAGATTGTGGCGACAGCGCTGATCCACAGGCGCATTCTGTCTGGCCCAGGCAGACACTTCGTAGGCCTCAAACCCGGCGTCCCGCAGCAGCCCGTGCCCCTGCTCCTGAATCAACCAGGCCTGGTCATCGTCAGGCAAAAGCGGCGGCGCACGATAGAACGGTGTATTGGGTTCCAGCGTCAACTGGTAATAGGAAATGTGATCCGGTGCCAGCGCCAGTGCCCGCTTGACGTCTTCGGCGGCCTCGTGCAGGGTCTGCTCAGGCAGGGCAAACATCAGGTCCAGATTGATCCGGTCAAACCCGGCTTCTCTGGCGGCCGCAAACGCGTTTTCCGCCTCTTCGACCGAGTGGATGCGCCCCAGCGCCTTGAGCAAACGGGGCTGAAAACTCTGTACGCCCAAAGACAGGCGGTTGATGCCCGCCTCGCGAAACCCCGTGAACTTGTCGGTGTCCATGGCACCGGGATTGGCCTCCAGCGTCACTTCGGTCTGAGGCCCAAACCCGAGCCGCGCGCGCAATTGCGACATCAGCCAGTTGAGCCCCTCCACCGACATCAGACTGGGGGTGCCACCGCCGAAAAAAATCGTTTCCACAGGGCGTCCCCATATGCGGGGAAGGGTGGCGTCCAGCTGCTGAATCAACGCCTGCAGATACTCCCGCTCTTGCGCCTCCGCATCGTCGGTCTGGCGCTGATGCGAATTGAAATCGCAATAAGGGCATTTTTGAATGCACCAGGGAAAATGCACATACAGACTCAGCGGGATCGGTTGGGTAAAATGGTTCATCAATATGGGATCGGACTCCTTACCCGGAAAAGTCATAAAGTTGCGCCAGGATCGCGTAGGCACTTGTTTTCTCGACTTACCCCTTCGGGCGTCGAGTTCTTTGTTTCACAAGGCAATTTCTGAAGAAGTGTCGTATCGGTGATTACGACCGACTGAAGAAATATGCCTTGTGGAATCAAGGGGCAAGCGAGGTGGTGCATAATTTATGAATTTTCCGGGTTAATGCAACAGTCACACAGTCCTGCTAAGCTAGAAGCCTTTCTCACAGCAATGAGACGACCATGCAAAGCAATCATTTATTCGTCGCTCCCAGAGAACGCCATGCTGGCAGCCTTCTGATTTCGCTGGGACTGATGTCTATTTTAAGGCAAAAGTTTGAAAAAATTGCGTTCTTTCGCCCGGTGGTCACCCAAAAGGCCGACCCGGACGCCGCGTTCATCCGCGAGGTGTTTGATCTGTCGCAACCGCTGGACGACATGACCGGGGTCACGCTGGCCGAGGCCAGTCAGTGGATCGGCCATGACCGCACCCACCAGCTTTACACCCAATTGCTCAGTCAGTTGCAGACCCTGCAGGCCGATTACGATTTTGTGCTGATTCAGGGCGCGGAAATGACCCGTCACACCACCGGGCTGGACCTGGATCTGAATCTGGCACTGGCACGCGAATTCAACAGCCCCTATGTGCCGGTGCTGAACGGCCAGGGGCGCAGCGCCAGCGCGCTGGAAGACGAGATCGAACTGGAACGTCATGCCAGCGGCGAACTCGAACCCTTCGCGCTGTTTGTCAATCGGATTGACCCGGAGCATGTGGCCGCACTGACCCGGTCCGAACGACCTTTCCCCATGTTTTTTCTGCCTGAGTCGGCCGAACTCAACACCCCGACCATGCAGGAGGTGGCCGAAACGCTGCAGGCCGAATGGCTGACCCCGCGCGATCAGGGCTGTGACCGTCTGGTGCAGGAACCGATTGTGGCAGCCATGACGGTGGAACACTATCTGCCAAGGGTCAACGAGGGCGATCTGGTGATTGTGCCGGGCGACCGCAGCGACATTCTGCTGGGATCGGTCATGAGTCTGTTTGCGCGCAATATGCCCAATATCGCCGGGATCATGCTCACCGGCGGTTTTCGCCCCCATGCTGTGATTCAGGATTTGCTGCAGGGCTTTCAGGTGCAGGATCTGCCCATCGTGGTGGTCAAAACCGACACCTACCCCACCGCCATGCAGGCCAGTCAGGTCAGGGCCCGCCTGAATGCCCGGGCACCGCGCAAAACCAACCTGGCGCTGGGGCTGTTTGATCAGGCCGTGGACCGGGCCTGTCTGACCGAACGGCTGCTGGCCCGGGTCAGCGATCACAGTCACGCGATTACCACACCAGTGATGTTTGAATACGGTTTGTTTGAGCAGGCCCGGCGTTCCCTGAAAACCATTGTACTGCCCGAATCCCATGACGAACGCATATTGCGGGCCACCGATGTGCTGCTGCATCGTCAGGTGGTGCGCCCGATTCTGCTGGGCCAGCCCGAAGACATCCGTTACCGGGCCAGTCTGCTGGGGCTGGATTTCAGTCAGGTCGAAATCATTGATCCAACCGAGAGCGACTGGCGCGACGATTTCATCGAAACGCTTTATCAGTTGCGCCAGCACAAAGGCCTGACCCGGGAGGCGGCGGCCGATGCGATCAGTCACGTCAGCGTCTTTGCCACAATGATGGTGCAATGCGGTCAGGCCGATGGCATGGTCAGCGGCGCCACCCACACCACCGCCGACACCATTCGCCCGGCCCTGCAGATCATCAAAACCCGAGCGGATGTGTCGATTGTCTCCAGCGTGTTTTTCATGTGCTTTCAGACGCGGGTGCTGGTGTATGGCGACTGTGCCGTCAACCAGAACCCCAACGCCGAACAGCTGGCCGAAATCGCCATCAGTTCCGCCGACACCGCGCAACGCTTTGGCATTGAGCCCAAAGTGGCGCTGCTGAGCTATTCCACTGGCGATTCCGGGCACGGCTCGGAAGTGGACAAGGTGCGCGAAGCGACCCGGCTGGCCCAGAACAGGCGGCCCGACCTGTTGATCGAAGGCCCGATACAGTACGACGCCGCCATCGACGCCGAGGTGGCGCGCCAGAAACTGCCGAATTCCAAGGTCGCCGGGCAAGCCACGGTGTTTGTGTTCCCCGACCTCAACACCGGCAACAACACCTACAAAGCGGTACAGCGCGCCTCGGGCGCGGTCGCCATCGGTCCGGTCCTGCAGGGGCTGAACAAGCCGGTCAACGATCTGTCGCGTGGCTGCACGGTCGCCGACATCATCAATACCGTGGCCATCACCGCGATTCAGGCCCAACCCAACGACACGGAGACAGCCACATGAAAATTCTGGTCCTCAATGCCGGCAGTTCGTCCCTGAAGTACAGCCTGTTTCAGGGCGACGACTCGCATCTGGTGGCCCATGGCGTGATCGAACAACTGGCTGAACACAGCGAGCGCGACCATGCATGGGCTTTGGCACAAACCGAAGCCGCTCTGATTGAACAGGGATATATCCGGGAACTGGGCGACTGCGAAGCGGTGGGGCATCGAGTGGTGCATGGCGGCGAGCGCTTTCAGGCCCCCGCCAGAATCACGACCGAGGTGCTGGACGCGATCAAAACGCTGTGTGAACTGGCACCGCTGCACAATCCGGCCAATCTGGCCCCGATTCAGCACATCTGGACCCATTATCCCCGGCTGCCGCAAGTGGCGGTGTTTGACACCGCGTTTCACCAGAGCCTGCCCGCCTATGCCTACCATTATGCGATTCCGCAATACTTTTATGACGCCCATCGCATTCGCCGCTATGGCTTTCACGGCACCTCCCACGAATACATTGCCCAGCGCACCGCCTCGCTGACGCAGGTGCCGCGCAACCAAAGCCACCTGATATCCATGCATCTGGGCAACGGGGCCAGCGTCTGCGCAATCGAATACGGTCACAGCATCGACACCAGCATGGGCTTCACTCCGCTGGAAGGCCTGATCATGGGCACCCGCAGCGGCGATCTCGACCCGGCGATCCTGCTCTATCTGATCAACCATCTGGGTTACGATCCCAAAGAACTCGACACATTGCTCAACAAACAAAGCGGACTCAAGGGACTGGTGGGACACAATGACATGCGCCAACTGCTGGACATGGCCGACGCTGGCGATACGCAGGCCCACCTGGCGATTGAAATGTTCGTTTATCGGCTGGTCAAAACCGTGGGCGGGTATCTGGCGATCATGGACAACCTGGAAGCGCTGGTGTTTACCGGCGGCATTGGCGAACACGCCGCCCAAATCCGTGAGCGGGTGATCGGACGTTTCCCCGCGCATTTCGGCTTGAAACTGGACGCCTCAGCCAATCGCAAGGTGGCGGGAGAAACTTGCATCAGCACCGCCGACAGTCGTTACCAGATCTGGGTGATTCCCACCGACGAGGAATGGCAGATTGCGCAACACACCCTGGCACAGCTTGAAACAAAATAATCTTACGAAAAGGGTTAAGTTTGTCCGCAACATGCCGATAGCCTGATTGAGTCAAGCTTTTTTGGCTTTAAAAGGAGTCGAAATGGATATTTCCAATGTGTCAGCCGGCGCCATCGCCGGCCACCTCATGCGGCAGGATCAGGCGAATACGCACCAGCAGGTGCAGGTGTCCATGCTGAAAAAGGCCATGGATTCTCAGGCTGAAGGGGCCATGACTTTGTTGGAGTCGGTACCGGGAGCGAGCAGCGCAGGCGGATCTTCTCAGGCTCTGCCCGCCAACCTGGGCAACCACATCAACACCACGGCCTGATGTCGGACAGAGTTCCGTTTCAGGTCGCCCCTTAACAGGGGTGCCCTATCGTCCACTCCGGCCAGGTGCCGGAGTTTTTTGTTTGGGCGATGCCTTTTTTACCAGGCCTGGTAAAAAAGAGGTTTCACGGGTTTATTACTGACTGAGCGGTTTCTGTTCCAGTTGCAGAATCGCTTCCTTGTAGGTCAATGCGGCTTTGGCGTCCAGCCCTTCGGCTTCGTAGCATTGCGCCAGAGTGTGAAAGGTTTCGATTTCGGGTTGCAGGCGCAGACTCTCCTGCAAAAAGGTGCGTCCCTGGCCCCACAGCTGGCTGCGACAGGCCAGCCGACCCAGTGTCAACAGCAACACCGGGTTCTCCGGGTGCGCTTTGAGCCATTTTTCGGCGTGTTTCAAACGGGTAAAGGCCGGGCCCAGTTCAATCCGCCCGTACTGATACACCAGCCGTTCGTCCCAGTGCTTGCGCAACGCTTTTTCCAGAGACTCCGTCAAGCCGGTTTCATCGGCCAGAGCGCGTTTTCGGTCCACGTATTCGGCCACAATCGACGGCGTCACCTGTTGACCGCGCGTCAGTGACTGCCAGAGGGCTTCCGCCTGCGAAAGATCCACGGCGGTCTGCAGCTGCCCGGCCAGCAAACGGTTCTGCAGGGTCAGCAGGTCGTCTTTGCCCAGGGCCTGATACTGCTTCACATCCGGCATCAGCGTTGCCAGCAGGGACCAGAGCTGCTGATCGGCCAACAGCTGGGCATAGTCGGCCAGCACCGCTTTGTGATCGGGTTCCAGACGGTGCAATTCGGCCAGAATCACCAGCGCTTCTTCGGCATCGGTTTTGGCCAACAGCCGCGCCTCGACCAGTCCAATAGTGGCCAGTTCGTGCGGATAGGCTTCTTTGGCCTGAGCAATGTGATGCTTCTGGCGATCAATCGCGCCCTGATTGTGTGCCATTTTGGCCGCAGCCAAATAATGCATCACCCCATTTTCGCTGTATTTGGCGGTGGCAATCAGATGCTTTTCCGCCTGATGCCAGTCGCCGGTTTCCTGTGCCATCAACCCTTTGGAAAGCCGGTTTTCGGCTTTGGCATAGCGTTTCATCTGGCGGCGTCGACGCCAGTTGCGAGGCACATGCCAGATCCAGAACGTCAACTGCACCAGCGCATAGACCAATAAAAACCCGGCGATCAGCGCCGCCAGGGCAAAGGTCAGACTGGTTTCAATGACCCAGTCAAACCACACCAGCGACAGGGTGCCATTGTCATACAATGCCAGAGTCGCCAGCCCCGTGGCCAGCAGGAACCCCAGCAACCATTTCAGCAAGGTGGCCATTTACTGCACCTCCGCCACAATCTTCAACGGCTGACGCGGCTGAAATTGTGCCGTCTTCAGCGGCGTCAGCAGAGGGTTCAGGCTGTCGACCTGATTGGGGTAATAGGTTTGGCCGTAGCTTTGCATCTGCGTCAGTGCCTGAGTCAGCAGGGGTTCCGATTGCGTCTGCACCGCCCAGCGCATCCGCTCGATCAGCAATAAGCCACGCTGCTGGATCACGTCGGCCTTCACCAGCTTGTCCACCTCGGTCAGGTCCTGATCGCCTTCGCGTTTGCGCACCTCAAACAACTGACTGAAACCCTGCAGAACCCGGCTTGACCAGTCGGATTCGGCCGCTGGTTCGGAAGAGGGCGCTTGCGATGGCGATTCGGATGTTTGATCGGAACCGGGCACATCAGGTGCCCGATTCTGTGCCGCCGTCTGCACCCAGTCGGTCAGTCGTTGAAACACCGGTTCCCACTGGTCGGCACCCTGATCCTGAACGTCTTCCAGACGCGCCAGATCCTTGCCCAGCGTGCGAATCAAAACGGTTTTATTGGGCAGTTCACTGATCGCCAGAGCCTGCTCCACCGCCAACAGTTGGGAGCGCGTTTGCGCCACATTGCCGGTAATCAACCACTGGGTATTGATGTCCACCAGCCACTGCTGCATCTGCAAAGGCGTCAAGCCTTTTTCATCGTCCATCGAAGGCTCGGTGCCGTTTTCGTTTTCCGCGTTCTGACTGGCTTCCTGTTCGGCTTTGAATGAAAACAGTTCGGACAACCGATCCTGCATCTGCTTGAGTTGTTCGCGCACCTGGGTTTCCGCCTGTTTGGCGGCCTGATCCAGTTCGGAACCGGGCTGCAGCTGACCTTCCAGCGATTTCAGAAACCGGTCTACTTTTTCCTGAGCCTGCTGGCGTGCCTGTTCGGCCGCATCCGTGACCGTGGTTTCGGCTTGACTCAGTCGATCCTTGAGGCGGTCGCGCAATTGCTGCACCTCCTGCTCCAGCGCTTTCAGATCGCCTTTGGAGACGGCCGGTTGATGACCGGGGCTTTGCAGAATTTCTTCGAGTTTTTGCTGCTGTGCGCTCAGCGCCTGTTCCAGCTCGGACCGGGCTTTGGACTGATCGGCTTTCAGCGATTGGGTCTCGTTTTGCAATTGCTGTACTTGCGATTGCAGCTGGTTGATGCGTTCGATCTGACGGTTCTGCTGCTGGGTCTGTTGCCAGCGTTCATAGCCCAATGCCGCCACAATGACCAGCAAAATCAGCGCGACCCATTTCAGCCAGCCATGCTTGCCCGGCGTCTTGTCTGAGGCAGGGGATTTGCCGGTGTTGTCGCCCCGATTACGGCGCTCATCGTGTTTGGACGACTCACTGACCTCGCCTTCCAGCACCCGCTGTTCGGCTTTCGGGGTAATCGGATCGTGAGAAGAAGATTCGGTGTGCTCTGCCATGGTCGTTGCCTTTGGTCTGTGAGGTGAAATGTTAGCGGTTTACTCGGTCGTCCATTGTTTCAGGGCCTGAATGATCCCGGCCTGACTTTGGGGGCGGACAACCCGACAGGGACCTTGCCAACCCTGTTCGCTCAAACCCTGTGCAATGCGTTCGCTGAACACCATCGCGGGCTGTTGAAACAACCAGGCCTGGTCATTTCTGTGTCCGAAACGGTCCACCAGCCCCTGCAAATGCTCAAATCCCTGCCAGCTGGAAATCAGCACAACCGGGCAGTCACTTTCCGCCCAGGCCTGCCAGGCGCTTTGCCATTGCTGTCGCGTGTAATCAGGCAGCATGCGTCGATACACCGGCCAAGGCTCAACGTCAGCGCCGGCGGCGCTCAGGCCGTCAATCAGTGCACGACGCCCGCCTTCGCCTTTGATCAATAACACCGTCTGACCGTGCAAATCCTGCCAGTCTGTTCGTGCCAGCAGGGCTTCGGACACAAAATCGTCGTGCGCCAGATCAGCCGTGGGCCAGCCTTGCGCCAGCAACGCCTGTTGCGTGGCTTCGCCGATGGCAAAACACTGTGCGCCCGGCTTCATGTCCTGCGCCGGATTCAGTGGTCGGCCCGTCAGCGTCTGCCAGGCTTGCGCCAGTTGCTGTACCGCATTGCGGCTGACAAACACCAGTTTGTCGGCCCGGGCCAGTGTTTCCACGGCCCGGTCGGGCAACCTCAATGCTTCAATCGCAATCACCGGACAATCCACCGAACCCAAACCGGCGGCGGCCAAGGCCTGTGACAGTGCCTGCGTCTGCCCTTCCGGGCGTGTGTTCAGCAGGGTCGGCGTCATCGGTTGCTTTACTGGTCGGCTTCGGCGTAGACCGCTTCCAGAATCTTGCCGGCCCCCTGGGCCAGCAGGTCCTCGGCCACTACCACACCCAGCTTGTGCGCCTGGATCTGAGGCCCGGTGCATTCCGAGCGCAGAATCTTCGAGCCGTCCAGTTCCCCAACCAGACCACGCACGCGAATCTGTTCGTTGGGCAGCAATTCGGCATAGACCCCGATCGGCACCTGACAACCGCCTTCCAGGCGATGGTTCATCGCACGCTCGGCGGTGGTGCGGATTTCGGTGTCGCGATGGTTCAGCACCTCAATGATCTGGCGCACTTCGTTGTCTTTTTCAAAAAACTCGATGCCCAGTGTGCCTTGCGACACCGCTGGCAGACACACGTCCGGTGACAGCTCTTCGGCAATGCGTTCGTTCAATTCCAGGCGCTTCAGGCCGGATGTCGCCAGCACAATGCCGTCGAATTCGCCCGCATCCAGTTTGCCCAGACGCGTGCCCACATTGCCGCGCAGATTGCGCACATCCAGATCCGGGCGCTGCGCCATCAACTGCGCTTTGCGGCGCAGACTGGAGGTGCCCAGAATCGCCCCTTCGGGCATGTCGGCAAATTGCTTGTGATGGTTGGACACAAACGCATCGGTGGGATCATGACGCTCCAGAATCGCGCCCAGTGCAAAGCCTTCGGGCAACACCATGGGCACGTCTTTCATCGAATGCACGGCAATGTCGGCTTCGCCGGCCAGCATCTGATCTTCCAGTTCTTTTGTGAACAGGCCCTTGCCGCCGATTTTGGCCAGGGGCACATCCAGAATCTTGTCGCCTTTGGTGGACATGGGCATCAGTTCCACTTTCAGCCCCGGATGGGCCTTTTCCAGCTCGGCTTTGACAAATTCGGCCTGCCACATGGCCAAGGGGCTTTTGCGGGTCGCAATGCGCAAGGGTCGATCCATAAAATCCTTCCAATTGATGTTGTTCGCCTGACCCGGTTGTTTCAATGCTGGGGCAAGCGTGAAAATAACGTGAATAAACGGGGTATTGACGCCATTTTACTGAAAAACCCCATGCCTTTTGGATAAAATCCAAGTCAGGCAAAACAAAAGGAGCGAATCCCATGGCTTTCCATTCTTTCTTCCGCACCCTGGCTCTGGTTGGTCTGGGCGTCTGGCTCAGTGCCTGCAACAGCGGGGTTCAGGCTCAGGCCAAAACGGTCCCGGAACTGCAGGACCTGCAAACCCTGGCCCAAAAGGCCGAGGCCAAAAATCTGCCGATCATGATCACCGTCGGTGCCGAGTGGTGCGATTTCTGTTATGTGCTGAAAAAAAACGTGCTTGATCCGATGATGCTGGGCGGCGATTACGAGGGCAAAAAACTCTACATGCGCTATCTGAGCCTGGAAGACGACACGCCCATTCCGGGCATTGCCGGCGAAAGAATGGTGAAACGCGATTGGGCTGAAAAGCACAAGGCCGACCTGACCCCGACTGTGATTTTCATTGACAGCTATGGCCGCGAAGTGGCGGACAAAATCGTCGGCATTTCCGCACTCGAACTCTATATGGGTCTGATTCACCAACGCCTGAACCAGGCTTACCGCAATCTGGGCAACCCCAAACGCGTCGATTCCATGCCCACACCCTGATGGCCGCGCCGCCGCGCCTTGTTTTTTTACCAGGCCTGGTGGTTTTGGGCCCGGCAGCCTGTCGGACGCAAGCCAATCGGCTGTCACCTGACAGAATCCCTGCTTTGCCGCTATAATACGGGACTTATTCAAACGTTTTGATGTCAAAGGGATTCCATGAGCGATCACAGCAACGCCCACAATCAGGCCAAACTTTCCAGCGCCCGTTTTTCGGAAGCCACCGACGCCTTTGTCGAGGCCTTTACCGCCTCGATTGGCTTTGATCAACGTCTGTACAAACAGGACATTCAAGGCTCTCTGGCCCACGCCAAAATGCTGGCGCAGGTCGGCATTCTGAATCAGCAGGAACTGACTGACATCGAATCGGGGCTGGCTCAGGTTCAGGCCGACATCGAAGCCGGAAACATGGAATGGTCGATCGCGCAGGAAGACATTCACATGAACATCGAAGCGCGTTTGACCGACCTGATCGGCATCACCGGCAAAAAGCTGCACACCGGGCGATCGCGCAATGACCAGATCGCCACCGACATTCGCCTCTATCTGCGTGATGAAATCGATGAGGTGATTCTGCCCGAATTGCGCCGCTTGCAAAAAGGGCTGTTGAGCATTGCCGAACGCGAGGCTGAGACCATTATGCCCGGCTTTACCCATTTACAGAGTGCCCAGCCGGTCACCTTCGGTCATCACATGCTCGCCTGGTTTGAAATGATCACCCGCGATGTGGAGCGTCTGCAGGATTGTCGCAAGCGCATCAACACCCTACCGCTGGGTTCGGCGGCGCTGGCCGGCACCACCTATCCGATTGACCGCACCCTGACCGCCGAGTTGCTCGGGTTTGACCGCATCAGCCAGAATTCGCTGGATGGGGTGTCGGATCGGGACTTTGCGATTGAATTCACCGCCTTTGCCAGCACCCTGTTGATGCATCTGTCACGTTTTTCGGAAGAGCTGGTGTTGTGGACGTCGGCCCAATTTGATTTCATTGACCTGCCCGACCGCTTTTGCACCGGTTCCTCGATCATGCCGCAAAAGAAAAACCCGGACGTGCCCGAACTGGTGCGCGGCAAAACCGGACGTGTGTACGGGCACTTGATCAGCCTTTTGACCCTGATGAAATCCCAACCGCTGGCTTACAACAAAGACAATCAGGAAGACAAGGAACCTTTGTTTGATACCGTGGACACGGTGGCGGGGTCCTTGCGTGCCTTTGCCGACATGGTGCCGGCGATTGCGGTCAAACGGGAAAACACCTATGAGTCGGCCCGCAAAGGCTTCTCCACCGCCACCGATCTGGCCGATTATCTGGTCAACAAAGGATTGCCGTTTCGCGACGCACACGAAGCGGTCGGTTTGGCCGTAGCGCATGGCCTGAAAACCGGGCAGGATCTGTCAGAGATGTCGCTGGAAACACTGCAACAGTTTCACCCCAGCATTGCGCCCGATGTGTATGCAGTGTTGACGCTGGAAGGCTCCGTGGCCGCACGCAATCATTTGGGCGGCACCGCACCGGAGCAGGTCAAGGCGGCGGTCAAGCGTGCTCAAGAAGAGCTGACAGGCTAAGGAAACCGCTTAGCGACCCTTACCGGTTGATGCAATAAACTTTTTACCAGGCCTGGTCGTTTTACCGACGGTCTTCAATCTTCAGCAATGGTTTGCTGGGCTTTGGCAAAAGTCACGACCTGATTGCGCCCGGCGTCCTTGGCGGTATAAAGGGCCTGATCGGCCATATCAATCAATCCCATCTCATCCCCGGCGGGTTGTTCTGGATATGACACCAGCCCCACGCTGACGGTCAATTGAATCTGCTGGGTGCCTTCCTTGAAAAACGCATCCTTGACCTGATGTCGAATGCGCTCGCACACATTGAGTGCGTTGCGCGAAGACGCCCCATGCATCAGCACCATAAACTCTTCCCCGCCATAGCGCACCACAATGTCGCCTTCACGCAGACAGTTTTTGATGATCCCCGCGATCATTCTGATCGCTTTGTCGCCGATTAAATGGCCATAGGTGTCGTTGATGGGCTTGAAGTGGTCAATGTCGATCATCGCCAGACTCAAACTCGTCTGGTCTCGCACGGAGCGGGCAAAATCCTCGCGCAGACGGTCCATGCCAAAGCGGCGGTTGTAGATGTTGGTCAGACTGTCGACCGCCGCCAATTTCTGAAATTTGGAATGAATCATGGCGTTGTTAATGGCCAGACCAATGCTGCGGCTGAAAATCTCCAGCAACTGCTCGGTGCGCTCGTCGGCCAACTCTGCGCCGGTGGCCGCCACCAGAACCCCCAAAGTGGACCCCTTGAACTCAATCGGTTTGAGGAACACTTCCGAAGGGGTAAACTGGGTCAGCACCCCATCCAATGCAATGCCGCTGGGCAGGCGGACTTTTTCTTCCTGCCCATCGCTGATGACTTTGCTGATCCGGTCATGCTCCGCCAGCTGTTCGGCCTCCAGAATTCCATAACTGCTGACCACTTCCAGTACCCCATTGCGCACCACAACCACCGCCCCGGCTTCAATATGGGTGGAACGCAACAGCAAATGCAGGGTTTCATCGGCGAGTTTTTCCAGTTGCAGGTTTTCACTCATGACCCGGGTAAAGCGGTTAAACACTCGCTCGACCTCATGCGCCTGCAGCAAAGAGGCCAGCATGCGGTTGTAGGCTTTGGCGGTCACGCCGATTTCATCCCTTGAATCCACGCGGATCTGGCACAAATCCTCATCGCAGCGCACCGTTTGCTCGGAAAAGGTTTTTTTCTCCAAGCCCTCGGCAATGTCGTGCATGCTGTTGGCCAGCAGCTTCAAGTGCGGACGGATCACGGTCGAGACCAGCAGAAAGCTGATCAGCCCCACCACCTGACCGGCGACCTGACAGACCAGATAAAATTCCAGCGTCAGCACCGATGCGGCTTCAAAGCCGTACAGCACCAAAAACTTGGGAAAAGCGAGACCGATCAGGACACCGATCCCTTGCATCAACAGAAATTGATCCAGGAAAATGCTGCGGGTCAATCGTGGAACTTTCATGGCAAAAGCCTTATTGTTTGCGGAATTCAATCTGCAAACTGTATCAGGGAACGCACGCGTTTGCCATGGTATTCAAAGGAATTCAATGCCTTGAGGTCAATCACGCAGGCCATGCCCATGACCTCATAACCGACCTGCTCACACAGCTGCGCCGCCGCACCCATGGAACCACCCGTCGCAATCAAGTCATCCAGCAGAATCACTTTCCTACCATCGCCCTGCTGCATTTCCAGGCTGTCGACCCCATACTCCAGGCCGTAGTCCACCGACGCAGCCACATTGGGCAATTTGCCTGGCTTACGCGCTTTGATAAAGCCTTTGTTGTGTTTGTAGGCCAGAGCGGAGGCGAATATAAAACCGCGTGACTCCACACCCACCAGATAATCCACTTCGGCCCATTCCGCCTCGGTAAACAGGCCAGACAGCGCATCCATGGTCTCGGTAAAATGCGACTTCAATAACGGCGAAATGTCCTGAAACACAATCCCCGGCTTGGGGAAATCGGGAATGGCATCGAGGTATTGGGCCAATGGGTGGGTCTGAGTCATGTGCGCTCCTTAAACGTGATCGATCATGACGGTGATGATACCAGTTTTTTCAGCACCCAACGCGCCGAGGCATGACCGTAGGTGGCTGCCAATTGCAGCCAGTTTTTTGGTTTTGGCCGTATTACTATCCGGGACAGATGAAGAACCCGATGGCGGAATAAGTTTGAATTTGTGTGTGTTTTCATTAGAATGAAAGTAACCCATTGAAATCCGGTCAGAGCAGTTGGCTTTTCAGGAGCCATTTTGCTACCGGATATCAGCAAAAGGAGGGGCGATATGAACAGCGTAAACCCAACACTGGCTTCGGCCACCCAAGCCATGTCGCAACAGGCCAACGGCTTGACCGATGTGTTGAACAACGATCCCAAAGTGACAGACCGTCAGGGCAGCGCGTCCTCCTCGGGTGGTAATACGACTGTGACCTTGTCCGATCAGGCTCAAGCCAATTCGGTGCAGCAGGTAGATTACCGTGATCTGGCTGCCAGCCAGACTGTGAATGCAAACACGGCAGTGGAAGATGCGAACGTGAATGCCAATCAGACCACGTCTGGAACGACCTATGCGTCTGCCTTGGCGTCACAGAGTAATTACAACGCCCAGCAGGCTCAAACAGCGCAAACCACCCCTGAAAGCAACAACACAAGGGCGGATTCGCAGTCGGTCAATATGGCTGAAGTCAGCGGCCAGCAAGCTTCCAATCAGGATCTGGTCTAAACGCTCCGTTTCGGGCCTGGTTTTTTACCAGGCCTGGTTATTTCTGACTTCCACCAAATCTTTTGCCCACGCTTTCTTAAGACTTCTGATCCGCTTTCCATTCTTCTTCAAGACTCTGACCTTGTCGGCGTTTATGAAAATCCTTAGACTGATCACAAGCTTTTACACAATCCGTTTTAAGCTCAGGTATCCCCTTATGATTTTCAGATACCGAACGATTCAAAAGGTTTCCTCAGCTTTTGAGTCAAGCTCCTCAGATTTTTAGCGGCGCCCATGCGCCGCATTTTTCTCAATGATTCCCCCTGTTTTGTTTTCATCAAATCCACTAAACTACGCAATTCTCATTCTATGGATATGATCGTATGAGCGAACATCGGCACTATCGCCACGGACACGGCTCTGATGCAGAGCATTTACAGGATCAGGCACTGTTTGCGCAGCTACTGGAACAGCATGATGAGTTGGCGCGCGAAACTCGATTTGTGGAAAACGGCGTAATGGCACGCACCACCTCCACCAATCCCGAATTGGTCAAAGTCTTGCAGGCGCATGTGGACGGCATGGAAAAACGCTTCGGCAAAGGTCGGGCGATACGCTCCTGGGACCCGCTGTTTGCGGCCCTGTTTGAATACCGCGATCAGATCACGATGGAATATTTTCATTGCGAGGACGGGGTGGAAGCCCTGTTGACCACCGATGACCCCAAGCTGCTGGCACTGATTCACTGCCACGATCAGACGCTGCACAATTTCGTCGAACGCGGTGGCGATGCCAGCCGCCATGAAAGCCCCAAACCGGATTGGCTGGATTGAACCCGGAACCGCCACGCTTGAATTTTTGCCAGCCAACCTTATTCTTTTAAGAGAATCTTATTAGAGGAATGGATACCATGATTGTGATGTGCCCACATTGTGGCGGCCTGAATCGCGTGGCCCCGGATCGGCTGAGCCAGAATCCCAGTTGTGGCAAATGCCACCAAGCCTTGTTTACCGGCCAACCCGTTGAAATGAACGAGACTCAGTTTCGACGTGCGCTGGCCAAAACCGAATTGCCCATGGTGGTCGACTTTTGGGCCAGCTGGTGCGGTCCCTGCAAAATGTTTGCGCCCACCTTTTCCCAGGCTGCCGCACAACTGGAACCCAAAGCCCGTTTTGTCAAAATCAATACCGAACAGGCACAAAGCCTTGCGGGTGAGCTGGGCATCCGCTCCATCCCGACTTTGGCCATCTTCCAGAATGGACAGGAAATCGCTCGACAGGCCGGTGCCATGGACCTGGGCGGGTTCACCCGTTGGGTCAACCAACACCTGAGTTAACCAAAAAAACCCGCCTGTTCCCGGTATAATGGGGTTTTCTTTGCGCAACTTCTGGGTGCTTTATGTCTGAGACCGCCAACGCACATATTTTCCAAACCGACACCGATTCGTTCGACCCGGAAAAGGCATCGGATCGGTTACGCCGTCAGGCCCGTGACAAACACCTGGAAGGCGATGCCGCCGGTGCCATTCAGTTACTGACGCAGGCCATCCAGCAGGACCCCGCCAATGCACGGGTCGCCATGGACATGATTCAGGTCCTGCTCGACATTGGTCAGGCTCAATCCGCGCTGGCACTGTTTGAAAAGCTGCCCGAATCGGCGACTCAGAGCGAGATGGGGAAAGGCCTGAATGGGCAATTGACCTTTGCGCGTCTGGCCAGCCGTACGCCAGGCGTGGATGTTCTGACCCAGACACTGGAAGAAGACCCGGAAAATGCTCAGGCCCGTTTTGATCTGGCGGTCTGCCTGATTGCGGCCCATGCCTATGAAGAAGCGATGAAACACTTGTTTGTCTTACAGGCCGATCAACCCGATTTTGAGCAGGGCGCACCCAGAGAATTGATTCTGACCGTGATCAATTTTCTCGCCCCCACCGACCCAAAACTGGCGAAAACCTACCGACAGAAGCTCAACAATCTGCTGAACTGATTAGATCACACCTTCAAAGGACAATGCCATGGAAATCGGTTCCGACGAACATCGCCGCCTGCTCAAACGCGGCATCCGACAGACCGCGATCAAAACCTTTTTGTTGGGCCTGATCCCCGGCCTTATGTTGATGCTGCCCAACCTGGTGCGCGACAACGATTTTTCGCGCGGCCTCTGGTGGCTGGGACTGGGATTGATTGTGGTCAGTGGTCTTTACGCTGGCGCAATCGCCTACAAAAAAGCCCGCCAAACCCTGTCGCAGCTTTAACGCCGCGTACGCCGTAGCGGCACCCGTTTTGACCAGGCCTGGCAGGTTTTGATCAAAGCATCGCACGCTACCGGCGCATCTTCTGGATGAGCATAACGACACTGATTGAAACAACTGACCCAGGCCCGTGCCTCGGGCGAGGCCCCGAACCGGGCCTCAAAGGCCTGAAGCCACTGTTTGGGACTGGGTGCTTCGCGTTCGTCCCAGCCGGGCAATTGGCTTTTTGACCAGGCCTGCACCGCCTGCCACACCGCCACTTGTGGATGCAGGGCCTGACCGGCACGGCGCAAACGCCAGCGTAACTGCGCTCTGGCCCAGATCCCGTTCAGCGCCTGCCACAACCATCCCAGTGCCCACAATGCCAGCAACAGGCTGACTGCATACAAGGTCCACACCAGCCAGCCGGGCAATACCCAGACCGTTTGCGGCGACAGAACCGACGTTTGCAACTTGCCGGTCTGGGGATTCAACGCGTTCACCGTCACCTCGGGCAGTCGTACCGGACCAAACCCCTTTATACGCAACGGCTGAGTCATCTCCGCCTCGCTGATCAGTCCTTTTTGGGTCCATGTCTGACTGACACGGGTTTTGGCCGACAACCATTCAATCGCCGAATGGCCTTGCATCTGCCTGCTCAAATCGGGCAGACGATTTTGCGCCAGATCTCGGCCAGTCAAGCGCAAGGTCCAGTGATACAAAGCGCCGTCGGTCACCAACCACGGCAACGACTCGGCTTGCAATTGCAACCGACCCACTGGCATTTGCCAGGGCAAAAAACCGGGCAGCGCTTGAATGTTCAATGCCACCGGCGGTGCCGCAAATACCCAGTTCCGGGCGCTTTCATTGCGCACGACCAGCAAAGGGCCCGCCAGAACAGCACGCTCACCAGACTGGTTCGCTTGGTCCGGCTGCTTCGTCTCAAGTGGCGAACGCATTTCACGCCCCAATCGCAGTCGGGTCAGTGAATTGGCTTGCGTCACCACGCTGGGCAGATCGGCGGCGTCCTGCGGCAACACCCAGCCTTTTTCCCGCGGCGTCTGTGAAGACAGGGCCGCTTCCGGCGGACGCAGTTGCGCGGTCCAGCCGTCATCGGCGGCGTCCATTTCGACCTGCCAGCTGATCACCTGACCGGCATAGACCGTTTCCTCCGGCGGCGTCCAATCCACCCCGATGGCAGGGTTTTCGGCCACCCACAGCGGCTGTTCCGGCATTGGAATTGTCGCATCCTTGGCTTGCGGTAATTGAATCTCGCCACTGCGATAAGGGATCAGGCGCACACTCAGGCCCGTGCCGCGTTGCCGAATCCCCTCAATATAAAAGTGTGCCTGAATCGGCGCCCAATCCATTTTTGACCAGGCCTGGTTAAACGCTTCCGTTTGCACGTCCGGCCCGCTCAACACCCAGTTGACGCCTTCGCCCATCTGAATTTCGCGCTGGGAAAATTCACTCTGCACCAGCAGGGCCGACGCCATAGGCGCAAACAGACTCAGCATCACACCCAGCGACAAACCCAGCCAGCCATCACGCCAAAACGCTTTTACCATGGCACCACTCCCGGCAGATCATGCCCTTCTTCCTGTTCGGCCTGAAAGCCTTCTTCGCGCTCAAACAGGCGCTTTAACAGGCCCGCCTGATCGTCCTGAACCGACTCCAGGGTCTGGTTCATCACCGCAATGCGCCGTCGCTTGGCCTGATCGGCCAGCACCGCCTGCCCCGAATCGCTGGTGGTGAGCGACAGGGCGCGGTTGTCCAGCCGATAATCGGTGGCCTCACCGGTCAAGGCCGGATCGGTTTTCTTTTCGCCATCGGGGATGCCCTGATCCAGCTCGTCCTCCATGCCGCTGGGGCCGCCACCGCCGGCGCTCATGCCACCATAAAAAGCGTTTTCATCCTGCTGACGATTCGGGTCCTGATCTCGGCGCTCGCCCTGTTCCGTCTCTGTGGTTTCAGGCGAACGCAACTCGGTCTCCGAATCCAGTCGTGCCTGCGCTACGGCCAGATTGTGTTCGGTGGCCTCGCGGTCGGGGGCATAACGCAGGCTGTGCTGGTAAGCCTCAATTGCCTCCACCAACAAATCGGCTTGCAGATAACTGTTGCCCAGATTGAACAAAGCCTGGCCGCGCTCGGGATCGGTTTTGGCCTGCATCAACGCCTCGCGAAAACTGGCCACCGCCATCGTCAGATTGGGCAGGTAATAGGCCGCGACCCCTGCGCCCATCTGGGCGTCATAGCCATCCAATCCCTGATAAAGTTTGAGCGCAGTGTCATAATCTTTGTTTTGCAGGGCCGCAAACGCCTGATGCGGATTCTCAGAGGCCGGTTCCGCCTGAACCTGAGTCGGTTGCATCAGCGTGGTCAGTCCCAAAGCGGCACTCAAAGCCATCAGAGCCACAGACGCAACTTCAGACTTCGCCCGTCGGCGCACCGACAAAGGGTACATTGCCGCCAGCATGGTCACAAACGCCAGCCAGACAAACGGCAGAGAATGGTCTTCCCATTTGGGATCGGTGGTGGGCAGGGGCCGTTTCGACCCGGGCTGGGTCAAGGTGGTGACCATGTCGGCCAGCGTACCGGCCTGTCCGTCGCCACGCAGATAGGTGCCATCAAACTGCTCGGCCAGTGTCTGCAAGGCCCCTTCCTGCAAACGGGTGCGCGCCGGTTGGCCCAGATGCAGCAAACGGCCGCCCATTTCGGAATCATCCGGGATAAAGGTGTCGCTGCTGCGCCCCATGCCCGTAATCAGCAAAGACGGCTCACCGGGCAAAGCCTGCGGCAATTCGAACGCTTTCTGTTTTTCTTCTTCGTTTGATTTCAACGGCGGTTGCGCCGGACCATCGGTCAATACCCACAAAGCCCGGGCCTCACCCGCCACCTGATCGAGATGGCGCGCCCCAAACACCATGGCCTGCCCCAGATGGGAGCCATGCGTCGGCAACATACCGGTTTGCATCAATCCCAGATAATGCCGGGTCCAATCGCGATCAAAGCTGAGCGGGCTCACCAGATGCGGTTGCGCCGCAAACACCACCAGGCCCACCCGGTCATCGGCTTTCAAATACGGCAGCACCGACTCAACCAGATTGCGCGCCGCATGGAATCGGTCCGGGCGCACATCTTCGGCCTGCATCGAGCGCGACACATCCACCGCGATCAGAATGTCCACGCCTTCGCGGTCCGATTGCTGCGGTGCCTGCACCAGCGTGCGTGGCCCGGCCAGAGCAATCACCAGCGCCACCCAGGCGATGGCCAGTCCCATGCCCGGATGGAACAGGGCTTTGCGAACGCGTTGAAACCAGGCCTGGTCAGTTTTAAGGGCATCCGCCTCGGCCGAATCGGGATTGACTTGAATCCAGGGCAAAAGCGCGGCATCGGCATAGCCCTGCCAATGGCGACGCTGACGCCAAAACAGAAACAGGCTCACAACTAGCGGCACCGCCAAAAACCATAGGGTCTCGGGCTGACGCCATTGCCAATCCATCAGGCTCAACCAGGCGTCATTCATGGTGCGTCCTCCGTTTGCGTGAATGACATCGAGGGCCTGGCGGACTTCACAGCCTGGCGTGCTTGCTGTTTGCTGCCGATCAGGTTGCGTAACACCAGCCACCCCAGATACACCACCAATCCCATCAGCCAGAGTCCAACCACAGACGCGGTCAGCCAATGTTTGTCAAAACCGGCCCGGGTTTCGGTCACCTTAACCCCTTCGGCCTGATCGATTTTTCTGAGCACGCTTTGCAGATCCTGACCGCTGCCCACACGGTAATACTGCCCGCCTGTGGCCTCGGCCAATGTTTCCAGCGGAGCGGGATCCAACGGCTGGTACAACAGACCGCCATGCTCACGCAGGTCGGCATCCAGACTGCCAGCACCCACACCCACGGTGTAAATCGGCAGGCCCAGTGCCTGGGCATAATCGCTCACATCCGAGAGCGGCACGTTTGTCCCCATCTGCTGACCGTCGGACAGCCACACCACCACTTGTTTGCGCGGGGTCTCGCCCGCCGCTTTGTCGGACCCATTTTCTGGCGTTTGCGCCTGCTGCAATGCCAGCCCCAAAGCGGCACCGGCGGCCACGTCATTGCGCCCGGCCAGATAAGGTTTCAGGCGTTTGAGCATCATCCGCGCCGCAGTCTCATCCGACGTCAGCGGCATCAAGGTGTAAGCGTGATCGGCATAGACAATGGTGGCAAAGCGATTGCCCTGCAAACCGGCCACAAAGCGATCGAGAACACGGCGAATCACATCGATCCGACGGGCGGGCTGTCCCTCTACCTGATAGTCTTCCAGCACCATCGACACCGAACTTTCGACTACAAACACCACATCGCGCACGGTTTTGGTCTGTGGTTCAGGCGGCTTGGCTTCGCGATAATAGGGTTGTGCCAGCGCCGTGACGGCCAGCAACAGCAACGCCCCGCGCAGCAGATGCAAATCCCAGATGCGTGGAGGCCGACTCGCGCCGGATTGAGGCGCAAACCGATCCATCAAGGAATGGCGAAACTCGCTTTGCTGACGCTGTTGCAGCCAGGAAAAATCGTCGGCACTTGGGCGCGTTTGCCAGGCACGTACGACCCACAGCAGCGGCCACAGCCCCAGAAACCAATAGGCTTGGGGCCATTCAAAATACAGCGTCAACTCGCCTGACGCAAGGCGTGACCAAAGATCCCAATCGATCATCTCTGCCTCCGTTTAAACAGGCTTTGGCGCAATGTCTGGCCGGTTTTCTGCCAGGCATGATGGACGGTGTGACGCGCTTTCAATTGGGCGGCCTGATCCACACGTCGCATCAACTGAGACAGTTCTGACAAAAGGGTTTCACGTGAAACCGGTTGCGTGGAAAAGCACAAGGTCTGCAAGTGGTTGCGGTGGGTCGTGTCCTTCTGGGCACCGGCCACCGGCTTTTGAGTCTGGATTGAAATTTGCCAGGGGCGCGGACTGAAACAGGGCATACAGCTGCCAGCGCATGGCTTGCGTGGCGTTGTCTTCGCGCCATTCGGGGTGCGGTTTCTGCCATTGGCTTTTCACTGTGCGTGCCTGTCGTCGCCAGCGAGCGGTACGGGCAAAACGGGTGCGCCACAGCCACCAGCCTGCCAGCACCACAACCAGCAAAAGCCCCCAGCCCACCAGCGTCCACACCGCCGCCCAGTCAATGCCCGGATCAACCGGCCAGACCACAGGTTCAATCGGGTCGCTGGGGCCAACGGCCTGTTTTGTCTGAACGGCTTGACTTGCGCCTTTTTCCTCGCTCATGGGCGGCCTCCGATCACGGTGGCGTTCATCCCTGCCACAGACTGGCTCATGGCATTCAGGTCGTCGCAGGTGTCCAGCGCCATCCAGGCCAGTCCGGCCTGACGCAAATGGGCCTGCACCTCGGCAAAATAGTCTTTTGACCAGGCCTGGTAGGCCTCACGCAGAGACTCGGTGACCGCATGCACCGACCCATCACGCCCGCGCAATCTCAGACCGGCCACTTTTGGCAACCGGCGTTCGCTCGGGTCCTGCACCCAGATGGCCTTGATCATCAGCTTCTGCTGCAAGGTCATCAACAGGGTTTCGGTGGCCGCATCCAGATCGGAAAAATCGCTGATCAGAATCAAGCGGTCCCCCGGCTGTGCCCGCGCCTGCAAGTCAATCAATTCGTCATACAGCCGCGGACTCCGCCGCACCTGCTCGTCGTTCATGGGCGGACACGGCTGGCTGGCAAACTGCATCAGCGGTTCAAAACTGGCACTGCCCTCCCAGGTCGGGGAAACGCGCACCGATTCCGACAACACCACCGCCGAAACCGGAATCGCATCGCTCTGGGCCTGCCAGGCAAAATACCCGGCGGCACGCAATGCCTGGGTGGCTTTGAGATGACAGCGCGTCCCAAAGCGCATGGGCTGGCGCAAATCAATCAAGAGTGTCCAGCTTTCCTGGCGTTCTTCCTGATAAAGTTGGGTATAGGCGTCACCAGTGCGCGCCATCAGCCGCCAGTTGAGTCGGCGCACTTCGTCCCCCGGCTGATACAGGCGGCTTTCTTCGTATTCCATGCCTGCGCCCAGATAACGGCTCGCCTGCTCGCCCTGCTTGAAAGCGGCACTGACTTTGGGATTGGGCACCTGCGTTTGCAACAGCCGACCCAGGGCCCGCCCCAGATGGGTAATGTCATCTCCGCTCAACAAAGGCCAGACCGGATCCACCTGCGGTGCCTGAGACAGCTTTGCTCTGCCTGTCAGCGCGGACAAAGCCGAAGACCCGACCTGGTCAAAAAACGGTTTCAGCGAACGCCAGAGCCTCATCGCTTAATCAACGTCCACCGGTACCGGTACCGCCTCGACAATGGCATCAATCACCGCTTGCGGTGTCCAGTTCTGGGCGCGTCCGGCAAAACTCACCCGAATCCGGTGGCGCAACACATCGCCCACCACCGCAATCGCATCGTCCGGGGTCACGTAATCGCGATCGGCCAGCCAGGCATAAGCACTGGCGGCGTGCAGCAACGACAGACTCGCCCGCGGCGAGGCCCCGATTTCCAGCACACCGGCCCAATCCGGGTTGTAATCGCCCAGACGACGGGTGGCCCCCGTCAGCGCCACCATGTATTGCTCCACCGGCTCGGACACATACTGCTCCGCGATTTCATGACGCGCTGCCAACACCTTGTCCGGGGTCAGAAACGCCTCGAATTTTTCCTTGTCTTCGCCAAAGTGATGCGAACGGTCGCGGCGCAGAATTTCCAACTCTTCGTCTTCGGTCGGGTAATCCAGCGCCACATGCAACATAAACCGGTCCAGCTGGGCTTCGGGCAGCGGATAAGTGCCGCTCTGCTCCAGCGGGTTCTGCGTGGCCATCACAATAAACAAATCCGGCAAGGCGCGGGTCTGTCCACCTGCGGTGACCTGTTTTTCCGCCATCGCTTCCAGCAAAGCCGATTGCACCTTGGGTGGTGCCCGGTTGATTTCGTCGGCCAGCACGATCTCATGAAAAATCGGCCCCGGCACAAAGCGCAGCGTATGGGTGTCGGTGTCCAGAATTTCGGAGCCCACCACATCGCCCGGCATCAGATCCGGGGTAAACTGAATCCGCTGAAACCGCGCCTTCACCGCCGTGGACAAGGTTTTCACCGCCGTGGTTTTTGCCAGGCCTGGTGGGCCTTCCAGCAAAATATGGCCGCCTGTGAGCAGGCCGATCATCATTTTATCCAGCAGGGCTTCCTGGCCGACAATGACCTTCTGCAAATGGGCTTTGAGCGTTTTAAACGCCTGTTGGGTCGACATAATTCCGGCTCCTTACACTGTGCCGCGAGGCCTTACATTCAACTAATCGGTTGATTTTAAGCTCTGGTCACGCTCAATGCAATCAAACCCCTCAACCCCGCCACAGATTTTTTTTATGAGTCTCTCATCCCGGTGGCATCGACCACATGCGTCTTTTTGCTTCCAGACCAAAATAGAGATGCTTTTGTTGGCTTTTTTCAGTAAAATCTCGGGTTTTGCAACCTAATTGCGGGTCGATATGTATTTAGCGCCCTATTTCCAAGCCGATCAGGACATTGTCACCATCACGCCCGAGCAAGGCAGTGCCTTTGCCAAGCAGGTGGCCAATGATTTCAATCCACTGCACGATGCCGATTCGCGCCGTTTCTGTGTGCCCGGCGACCTGCTGTTTGCGCTAAACCTGGCCTGGTATGGTCTGTCTCAGCGTATGAGCTTCGATTACACCGGCATGGTGGGCAAAGGAGTGGAACTGGTGTTTCCGCCCACGGGTCCGGCCGAAAACGCCTTTGACATCTGCGACCGACAGGGCAAACCTTATCTGACCATTTCCCGCGAAGGCGACATCACCCAGGACATGGATCTGATTGAAGCCTTCACCCGCGCCTATGTCGCTTTTTCCGGGCAGAGCTTTCCGCACATACTGGTGCCGTTGATGCAGAAACATCAGGTCATGATTCACCCGGACAAACCCATGGTCATTTACGAAAACATGGCCTTTGACTTTGACCGCTTTGACGCGGAAAAACTGGGTTTGAAGCTGGGTGAAAGCGCGCTGGAGATGAAAGGCAAACGCGGATTGGTGCGCATCAATTTTGACATCGTCGACGGCGAGCGTCGCATTGGTTCCGGCTACAAAACCATGGTCCTAAGCAGCCTGCGCCCATACGAACAAAGCGGGGTGGACAAGCTGATTGAGCGCTATGAGGCGGCCAAGAACGCCTACCGCCACTAAGGCTTTTTCCCTGCTCAAACCCCCTTTTCTGGTCAGGTTTGCGTACCCATTTCAGAAAAGGTCGCGTTTATTCAACTGAGTGGTTTATAATCTCTGTATGTCACAGAGTCCCATGAAAATTCATTTGTTTGAACAACTGGCTCAGGTCAGCAAAGCCATCGGTCACGCCAACCGGCTGATGATCCTGGACGTGCTGATGCAGGCCGAGTGCGATGTGGAAACCCTGCACCAGAAAGTGGGGTTGAGCCTGGCCAATGTTTCCAAACACCTGCAAATTTTGAAGCAGGCAGGCCTGGTCAAACACCAGCGCCATGGCCAGCGGATGCTGTATTCCCTCAGTGACCAGCGAGTCCATAACCTGATTGCCGCTCTGCGCGACGTGGCCGAATCGCAACTGGCCAGCATGCAGGCCCTGCTGCAGGAACACCTCAAACCCAACACCCCATTGGCCCCGATTTCACTGGACCAGTTGCAAAAACTGTCACAGCCTTTCAAGCTGCTGGATGTGCGACCACCGGACGAATTTGCCGCTGGGCATATTCCCTCGGCCATCAATGTGCCGATTGACCAGCTGTCTGACAACCTGCCCGATGTCCAGGACGACACCACCATTGTGGTCTATTGTCGTGGTCCCTACTGCCTCTGGTCGCAAGAGGCGGTCGAAGCCCTGCAATCCAAGGGCCTCAAAGCCAAACGCCTGGCGGACGGCTACCCCGAATGGCAGGCCCGAAAAGGGGCACATCATGACGAACCCCTCTGACGAATACGAACTAAGCCAACAGGAACTGGCGGCCTATGCCCGGCAACTGGAAGCACCTCACCTTAAACCCGACGGCTACGCTGTGCATTGACTGCGCCAGCGACCAGAAATCCTGAACCCGAACGTACCCGGGCCATTTATTACGCAATAATGGCACGGGGTTTGCTAAACTGCCCATCCGTGTGACAAGGAGATGACCATGGGCATTTTTGGCAATAAGGCCGCATTGAGCCGATTGGAAAAAGAAAACAGACACTTGAAGCAGCAGTTGCATCAGGCGCAGTCGGATCAGGAAGAAGCCATTGAGCGCCTGAAAGCTGAAAACACCGAATTGAAACAAAGCCTGGATCAGTCACCAGCGGACGACTCGGCCGACAAACTGAGCCACCTGCAGGACCTGACCGTGATCAACCACCAGAGCTTTGACCGTTTCCGGAATCAGATTGCCGGGTTCAGCGGTCAGTTGCGTGACAAACGCCTGGAAATCGTCCAGGGTGGCAATGTGTCCCACGAAGCCTCACAGAACATGAACCAGGTTTCTGACGGCATCGCCAGACTGTCGGCCGAAGCCAGCGAAACCTCGCAATCGGTCACCGAGCTGAAAAACCGGGCCGACGAAATCGGCACCATCATCAGCATGATCGAAGACATTTCCGAGCAGACCAATCTGCTGGCCCTCAATGCTGCGATCGAGGCGGCCCGAGCGGGTGAAGCCGGACGCGGCTTTGCGGTGGTGGCCGACGAAGTGCGCGGCCTGTCTCAGCGCACGGCCAAAGCCACGGCCGAAATCGCCAGTCTGGTTCAGACCAACCAGAAACAGATGACCGGCAGCGAAGAGCGCATGCGCAGTGTCTCGGAAAACGCCCTGGCGCTCAAATCGGAAACCGATCAGGCCTCCGACGTGATCACCCATCTGATCAACATGCAGGGCGATCTCAGCACAAGCTTGGCTTCCAGTGCATTGCGTGGCTTTACCATGACTGCCATGGCCGACCATCTGATTTTCAAAAACGACATTTATCAGGCCCTGCTGGACGTCAAGGCGCTGTCGCCCGATGAATTGAAAGACTCGCGCAACTGCCGTCTGGGCCAATGGTATTATCAGGGCGAAGGGGCGGATTGCTACAGCAAACTGGACGGGTATGCCGATCTGGAAGCGCCGCATCAGGAAGTGCACGAGCTGGCAAAACGCATTCTGGAACTCAAAGCCATGGGCGATTATGACCAGGCCTGGTCAAAAGTGCGTCAACTGGAAACGGCCTCGGATCAGGTGGCCGCGGCTCTGAACCGCATTGCCGACAGTGGCGAAGCCAATGCCGCCATTCTCTGCGCCGCAGAATAAAAGCGACGCAGACGCACTACAGACTCTCAACCCGGTTTCGGCCTTTTTTCTTGGCCAGATACAGCGCCTGATCGGCGCGTTTGAGCAGCATCATTTCGCCTTCATTGGGGTGGTAGCCAGTGGCTCCGATGCTGACGGTGACCCGACCGGCTACCGGAAAATGAATGTCCGCAATCAGTTTGCGGATTTTTTCGGCCAATAAGTCGGTGCGGGCTTTGTTCAACCCCAATGCAATCAATAAAAACTCTTCCCCGCCCCAGCGGCCCAGCTGATCGGATTCACGCACTTCTTCACGCACGGCATCGGCCATCCGACAGAGGACGTCATCGCCGACATCATGGCCAAACGTGTCGTTGATTTCCTTGAAGTGATCCACATCAAACATCACCAGCCCGAACTGGGTGCCGTAACGGTCGGCGCGCTTGATTTCCGCTTCCAGCACCATCGACAGATGCCGCCGGTTATACAAATGGGTCAGCGCATCTTTCATTGCCAGCTCATTGAGCTGCTGCTGCATTTTGACCTGCTCGGACACATCCTTGCCGGTGGACACAAAATACTCAATCTCGCCCTCGGCATTGCACACCGGGCTGATGGTGGTTTCTTCGTGGTAGGTACGGCCGTCTTTGCAGCGGTTGATGATGCGATTGTGGTAGACCTTGCCTTCCAGAATGGTTTCCCAGAGTTCCTTGGCTTTTTTCGGGTCCTGCAGTTCGGATTTGAGCATGCTGGGTTTTCGGCCCAGCATTTCTTCTTCGCTGTAGCCGGTTTTGTCCTGCAGCGCCTGATTCACAAACACCAGACGCCCGGCACGATCGGTGATCTTGACCAGATCCCCGGTCTGCTCCACCACTCTGGCAAAGACTTCCAGCCGCTCGCGGTCCTGAATCTGAGCGGTGATGTCGACCATTTTGCCCAGCAGGTGCGTGACCCTGTTCTCGTCATCGCGCTCAAAGGTAATGCGCATGTCCACCCAGGCGTAATGCTGATCGGCCTTTTTCAGCCGGATCTGACGGGTCACATAGGCCTCACCCGACTCAACCGCCTGTTCGACCGCCTTTTCCAGTTTATCAAGATCTTCCGGATGCACCAGATCACGGTAACTCAAACGACTGTCGTAAAACGCCGCCGGGGTATAGCCGAAGACCTCGAAATTGTCCGACAGGTATTCCACCGGCCAATCCGGCGCATAGCGGCAATAAAAAATCACCGTATCGCTGTGGGTCAGCAGGGTCAGAATTTTGGCCGGGAGTTGTGCGTTACTAATGGGTTGCCACATAAATACGCATCTTAAAGCAAGATTCCTTACAAAAAGTCGGCTTTTGCCCAAATCTTTCTGATTGCTGATAAGCCCGGTTTATTCGAAGCAAAGAGAGCGAGGCATTCACCCATCGGATGCTTTAAAATGAACATCATGCGTATATCTCAATGGTCTGAATTCTGGCGAAGACTGCAACGGCAACCGGCCTGGCTGCGCTGGGGCTTTTTCTGGCTACCGACGGCCACCGGCTTTGTGCTGCTGCTGGCGTCCTTGACCTATTTGTACGAGGTCAAGGCCGCGCGCCCGGCCCTGGCCTTTTCCGGCGTGCCCAAAATCGACCAGGCCTGGTCAAAAATGGCACATGTTCTGCGCAATGAAGCTTTTTTGGTCGGCTACAGCGAAACACTCAAAAACCCGCTCTGGGTGGGCTATTGGGTCACGGACCAGACCCAACGTTTTGGCAAGCGTCCGCGCTTCGAAGCCGACTGGCGCACCCTCAGTTATGTCCACTACCACGATTACACCGGATCGAACTACAACCGCGGTCATCTGGCTCCCAATTATCTGATCGGTTCCCGCTACGGGCGTCACGCCCAGAAGGAAACCTTTCTGATGAGCAACATCACCCCGCAGAAACCGCGCTTCAACCAGAAAATCTGGCAGCGGCTGGAAGAAGTCAGCGCCGACAAATTCACGCAACACTTTCAACGCTTTTACGTGGTCACTGGCCCGGTTTTTGACGACGAACCCAAAACCCTTCGCAACCGTGATGGCGACACGGACATCGCCATTCCCAATGCCTTTTACAAAATCTTTATCCGCCCAACGCAAGACGGTACACCCTCGGCCCTGGCGTTCCTGATGCCCCAGGACGCACCGCCTAGAGCCAGTCTGAGCGATTACGTCACCAGCATTGATGCGATTGAAGCGCGCACCCAAATCGATTTTTTTCATGCCTTGCCCGATGAGATCGAAGACCGGATTGAGGCCAGTTCCGATCCCAAAGCCTGGCATTTGCACCGCTATGCCAATCTGCCGCCCAGGTACTGACGGATGAAACGACGAACCTTTTTGCAACGGCTTTTGATCGCCTCGGGCGTTGGCTTAAGCGGGTGTCAGCCCCATGAAATCCGACGGGGGATTTCACTGGCCCAAAAACTGGAAAACGGCGATGTGGGCTCGGCCGTGGCCTCCCAGATTCCGGGCAGCGGCGTCGCCCCTCTGGACCAACTGGTGCGCAAACAGCTGGCCAATCTGATTGACGAACTCGCGGCCAAATGGGGCGACGAAAAGGTGGCGTCGCCCAAGGAATACGTTAAATACACCGACAAGTATCTGACCCGTGCCATCATCAATTTTGAAAACGGCGCCATTCGGGTGGAAACCATTGACCCGGATCAATCACGGCAAAAATTGCACGACGGCATTGTCTCCACCTTGCTGACGCCGGAAAATCCGGCCAAAGTGGATCTGCTGTCCAGCGAAGCGATCGAAACCGGGCAAACGCCGTTTCTGAAAGGGCTGGTACGCGACACCGACAACAAAGCCATCTGGACCCAATGGCGCGCCAAACGCTATGCGGATCATTTATTGAAAACCGCTTACCAGCAGGACCGTTATCACGACAAGGACCGGCATTTTGTGACCTTTCACATGGTCCAAAACCATCAGGCTTCCCAGGCCAATCAGTATGCCGATCAGGTGCTGCGCCAAAGCCGCCGCTTCGGGATTCCGACCGATCTGACCTACGCCATCATCGAAACCGAAAGCAGTTTCAATCCCTATGCCATGAGCCACATTCCGGCTTACGGCCTGATGCAGATTGTGCCCGCCAGCGCCGGGCGCGATGCCTACCAGCTGCTGCACAAAGAAGCGGGCACGCCGTCGAAAAATTATCTGTTCCAACCCAACAAAAACATCGAAATGGGCACCGCCTATCTCCACATTCTCAACACCCGCTATCTGGCCAGAGTACGCGACCCACAGACACGGCAATACTGTGTGATCGCCGGCTACAACACCGGCAGCGGCAATGTGCTCAAAGCGTTTGACAGCAACCGCGACCGGGCCTTTGCCAAAATCAATGCCTTGAGCCCGGATCAAACCTACCAACACCTGCGCCAACACCTGAAATACGCCGAAGCACGCCACTACCTCAAAAAAGTCACCCAGGCCCAAAAACGTTACCAAGCCTGATACAACCACAAAAAAGGTCATGCTTAATAAGCCCGAACGACCAGGTTTTTCAAGGAACGCCACTGGATCCCATCGCAAAGCTTTCGTCGTGCTTCTTTGCTTTGCCACAGGAAATACCCTTGCGCCTGTCTGAGCGAAGCGAGTTCGCAAGGGTCCTGTGGCAAAGCTTAGACAGCACAGAAAGTGTGCGCTGGGTGTGCTTTTTTGGTTCGTTTTTTGCACAAGCAAAAAATGAATACCCTTCGCATTATTCGGAAAATAAGGATAAGCAAGACAGCAACACAAACTATCATCCTTAACGAAGCAGAGTAATCCCTTAACACCAAGCGAAATACTGAGCCACAACAAAATATCTCTCCGCCCCGGCCGGGATGACAGCATGGCACTTGCCCAAAGGACAGACTATAATAGCCAGCATGAAAGACACCCTCTACGCCCAACCCCACGAAGCCCTTGGCACCTTTCAATTCAACGAATCGGTGGCGGCGGTGTTTCCGGACATGATTCAACGCTCGGTGCCCGGCTACCAGACCATTCTGGCCGGCATCGGCGAGCTGACCGCCACCTACGCCCAGGCCGACAGCCATCTGTACGATCTGGGCTGTTCTCTGGGCGCAGCCACCCTGACCATGCGCCGTCAATGTCCCGAAAGCTGTCGGATTCTGGCGGTGGACAATGCCCCGGCCATGATCGAACGCGCCCGCACCTATCTGGAGGGATACCATTCCAATACGTCGGTAGAACTGAGCTGTCAGGACATTCAGGATGTGGCCATCGAAAACGCCAGTGTGGTGGTCATCAATTTCACGTTGCAATTCATCGAACCAGCACAGCGGCTGACCCTGCTCAAACGGATTTATCAGGGCCTGAACCCAGGCGGGATTCTGATTCTTTCGGAAAAGATTCACTTTGACCAGTCCGGGATTCAATCGGCGATTGAGCACCTGCACCTGCAGTTCAAACGTGCCAACGGTTATTCGGAACTGGAAATCGGCCAGAAACGCACCGCGCTGGAAGACGTGCTGATCAGCGACAGTCGTCAAACTCACCTGGATCGCATGAGCGAGGCCGGATTTGAGCAGGCTAACATCTGGTTTCAGGCGTATAATTTCGCGTCCTTTCTGGCCATAAAAACGACCGATCATTCTTAAAGGTTTCATGTGAAACATTTCTGGCAGGATTACCACACTTTCTGGCCCGCTCTGGAAGACGCCAATCTGCCGCACTGGCAGGAGGCGCTCAAACCAAGGCTGGAGATCGCACTGGACCCACAAGCCAATGGCAATCTGCCCAGATGGTTGCCGGCACTGGAAAGCATCCATCGGTTGCCCGGATCGGAACACGCGGTTCTGGACCAGCCGGTGGTGCAGGCCTGGTCAAAAACGCCCTTTGTGGACCCAGACGAACTGACCCAGACCCTGAAAGCGCTGATGCCCTGGCGCAAAGGCCCGTTTGAAATCGAAGGCGTCTACATCGACACCGAATGGCGCTCGGACCTCAAATGGGCGCGCGTCGCCCCACATCTGAGCGACCTGACCAACCGACGGGTGCTCGACATCGGTTGCGGCAGTGGCTACCACCTGTGGCGCATGCTGGGTGCCGGAGCGCGCTTTGCTGTGGGCGTGGACCCGGGACTGCAATTCATGGCCCAGTTTCTGGCAATGAAACATTTTCTGGGCCCCGATCTGCCTGCCTGGTTCTTGCCCCTGACGCTGGAACAGCTGCCTTTGAGGCAACAATGTCAGCAGTTTGATACCGTGTTTTCCATGGGCGTGCTCTACCACCGTCGTTCCCCCATCGATCATCTGATCGACCTCAAGCGCCATCTCCGCCCCGGCGGTGAACTGGTGCTGGAAACCCTGGTGGTCCCGGACGATTACGGCCAGCTTCTGGTTCCCAAGGACCGCTATGCGCAAATGAACAATGTCTGGTTTCTGCCTTCGGTGAGCGAGCTGCAACGCTGGCTGGAAAAGTGCGGGTATCGCAATGTGCGCTGTGTGGACGTGGACCAGACCGATACCAACGAACAACGCAGCACCGACTGGATGCAATGGAAATCCCTGGCCGATTTTCTCAACCCGGACAACCCCGATCAGACGGTCGAAGGCTACCCCGCCCCCAGACGCGCGGTACTGCTGGCCAACACCCCCAGAGGCTGATGCCATGCTCTGTGCCATGGCCTGACAAAGCCCCGTCCGCACGCCGACTCAAACAGCGGGCTGCGGACGCCCATTGCGTCTGCTCCGGTCCTGATTATAATGAAAGGCTTTCCCATCGCCATTTCCGAGTCATGAGGTGCCCATGTCCCAAGCCCTGCAAGCGCAATGTCAAACCCTGTTACAACAACTCGACACCCAGATCATCGGCCAGTCGCATCTGACCGAACGGATGCTGATCACCCTGTTGTGTGCCGGTCACCTGCTGGTCGAAGGGCCGCCGGGACTCGCCAAAACCCGCGCGATCAAAACCCTGGCGCAGATGATTGAGGGCGACTACCATCGCATTCAGTTCACTCCCGACCTGCTGCCCTCGGACATTACCGGCACCGAAATCTACCGTCAGGAAACCGGCCAGTTTGAATTGCAGAAAGGCCCGATTTTCCAGAATCTGGTTCTGGCCGATGAAATCAACCGCGCCCCGGCCAAAGTCCAGTCGGCATTGCTGGAAGCCATGGCCGAAGAACAGGTCACGGTGGGCAAACACACTCTGGCGCTGGAAAAATTGTTTATGGTGATGGCGACCCAAAACCCGATTGAGCAGGAAGGCACCTATCCCCTGCCAGAAGCGCAACTGGACCGGTTTCTTATGCATGTGCGCATTGACTACCCGGACCGCGAAGCCGAAAGGGCGATTCTGACCCTGACCGAAAACGAAGCCCGCGATGACGTGGAAGCGCCGGCCCTGCCTCACCTGGACCAGGCGGACCTGTTTGCCGCGCGTCAGGCCGTGCTGGACGTGCACCTCAACGACAATCTGAAAACCTACATCATTGAACTGGTCATGGCCACGCGTCAGCCTCAGAATTACGACGCCACTCTGGCCAGTTACATTGACTATGGTGTCAGCCCCCGCGCCACCCTGGCGCTGGCACGCACCGCACGGGCGCACGCCTGGCTGCGGGGACAGGATTATGTGTCGCCGGACAACATTCAGGCCGTGGTCCACGACATTTTCCGTCACCGTCTGCTGTTGAGCTTCGAGGCCGAAGCCGCCAACCAGACACCGGATTCGGTGGTGAACGCCTTGCTGGAACGGGTACCGGTGGTGTGATCGATGGCCAGCCTGTATAGCGACCTGTCCCAACTGACCGCGCTGAGGTTTCATGTGAAACATCGGCGACTGGTGCGCCAGCAAAAGCTGGTTTCGCAGAAAGGCGGTGCCCATCAAGCCGTGCGCAAAGGTCGGGGCATGAGCTTCAGTGAGGTCCGCGAATACCAGCCAGGCGATGACGTGCGCCACATCGACTGGAAAGTCACGGCCCGACAGCAGAAAGCCCACACCAAAGTGTTTACCGAAGAACTGGAAAAACCGGTCATGGTGCTCTGCGAACAAACCCCGGTGATGTTTTTCGCCAGTCAGGTGCGCTTCAAGTCGGTGCAGGCCCTCAATCTGGCCACCGCGCTGGGCTGGATCACCCTGCATCAGGGCGACCGGATCGGCGGCTGGAGTTTTAATCATCAGACGCACACCTTTGTGCCCGCCAAACACCAGCACCGCAGCCTGATGCGTTTTGTCCAGCAAACCCAAACATTGCAACAGAGTCTGAGCGCCCCCGGCCTGCAGGACCCCCATGCCTGGACCCGGCAACTGGAAGCGATCAGCCCCAGCCTGCGCCCGGGCACCCGGTTGATTCTAATCGGGCATCTGCTCAATCAGCCGGACGGTTTTTTTGCCCGCTTACGCCTGCTGAAAAAACACCACCAGCTGGACCTGATTCACGTGTATGACCCGCTGGAACAGCAATTGCCCCACAACGGGATGCTCACGGTCACCGACGGGCACACCCAGACCCGGCTCAACAGTGCCAGTCAGGCCGTGCAGGACGCCTGGCAAAGCGGTTTTCACCAGGCCTGGTCAAATTTGCACTTGCATTGTCAGCGACTGCACTTGCCCCTGCTGGCGATCAACACTCAGGATGACCCGGTCACGGCACTGCAACAGGCGGGGATGATTCGCTGATGCCACAACTGACGCCGCAACAGCAGGAACTGCTGGCCAAGCTCAAGGACATTCAACTGCCGGAACCGGTGGGCTGGTGGCCACCCTCCCAAACCCTGATCGGCCTGATGGTGGGACTGGGCGGCATTCTGATCGGCCTGATCTGGTATTACCTGACCCAGCGTCGCCAGAATCGCTACCGGCGCGAGGCTCTGGCCCGGCTCGACCGCATCACCGCCGACCTCGCCGACCCGCTGGCGCAACTTCAAGCCACGCAAGCCTTGCTCAAACAAGTGGCCATCACCCAGTATGGCCGCAGCCGGGTGGCGTCTTTGAGCGACGCGGACTGGGTGGCGTTTCTGCATGAGACCGCACTCTATCTGCCGCAGCCCGAACACCTGGCGGCCACCCTTTCCTGGCTTTACCGTGACCCATCCAGCGATGGTCTGACCGAATCGGGAGCGGCATCAGACCACGCCCAGATCACAGAAGCCCTCACCTACGCACGGCGATGGATCAAGGGGCACCACAAATGATCGAAACCGTGACCCAACTCTGGCAGCATCTGGATTGGCTGCAACCGTGGCTACTGGCGCTTGCACCTCTGCCCTGGTTGCTCAAGCGTCTGCTGCCGCCGCGAAAAACCCAGACCCTGCCCTTGCACGCGCCACACCTGCTCAATCAATGGCAGCAAGCGCCCAAAGCCCAATGGCAAGCGCCGACTCAGTCGAGTGCCATTCCGCCCCTGCTGACGCTGATCTGGTTGTGTCTGCTGCTGTCTGCAATGCGCCCGGTCTGGTTTCTGGACAATCAGCCGTTTCAGGCCAGTGGCCGCGACATGATGCTGGCGGTGGATCTGTCGGGCAGCATGGAAAAAGAGGACATGCGCCTCGGGGTCGATTATGTGGATCGCCTCACCGCGGTCAAACACGTGGTTCAGGACTTTATCCAGCGCCGTCAGGGCGACCGCATGGGGTTGGTGGTCTTTGGCACTCAGGCCTTTCTGCAAAGTCCGCTGACCCATGACCTGAATACCGTGCGCACTCTGCTGGCGGAAACCGCGATTGGCATGGCCGGCAACAACACCGCGATTGGCGACGCCATCGGCATCAGCCTCAAGCACCTCCAGGCTTCGCAACAGGAAAACGCGGTGCTGATTTTGTTGACCGATGGCTCCAATACCGCCGGCGCTGTCACGCCCATGGATGCCGCGACTCAGGCACAGGCCGCGGGCCTGAAAATTCACACCATTGCCTTTGGCGACGCCGACCCCAATACCCGCGGCAGCATCGAAGAATTCCTGTTCAGCAATCGAAGCAACATTGACTTGCAGACCCTGAAAACCATTGCCGAAAACACCGGGGGCGAATTTTTTGTGGCCAACAAAACCGACCAATTGGAAACCATTTACCAGACCATTGACGAACTGGAAGCCACCGAACACAACGTAAATAGCTACCGGCTACGCGAAGAACTCTACCACTGGCCACTGGGTGCCGCGCTGCTTCTGAGCTGGCTTTATGCCCTGCGATTCGTCTGGCCCGGCAGCGGGAGGTCAATATGAACGAGGCCCTGTTTCATTTTCTGCGACCCCAATGGCTGTGGGCGTTTGTGCCATTGCTGGTCATGTTATGGGCGCTGTGGCGTTCCCAGAAACGAAGCAACCGCTGGCAGTCACTGATTGACCCGGCTTTTCATCGTGTGTTGCTGGGCCAGACTTCCCAGTCGCAACGACAGTACCTTGGGCTGGTTGGGCTGGGGCTTTTGTGGTCGCTGGCCGTGATCGCCTTGGCCGGTCCCACCTGGAGCAAAGTCGACACGCCGGCCGAAAAAACCCGTCAGGGCATGGTGATTCTGCAGGACCTGTCTCTGAGCCAGCGCGCCGAAGACCTCAAACCCAATCGCCTCACCCGCGCCCGTTACCTTCTCACGGACCAACTGACCCAACGCCCATGGCTGCACACCGGCCTGGTCGGCTATGCCGGCAGCGCCCACGCCATCACCCCGATCAGCGAAGCCAACCAGACATTGCTGAGCATGCTGCCGGTACTGGACCCGGTGATCATGCCCGAATACGGGGCCGATGCGTTGGCAGGTTTTGAGCTGGCCAACCGGCTGTTTGACGGTGCCCGGATTGACCGCAAACACCTGCTCTGGGTCACAGACGACATCGAAGCCGACGAGGTGGATTTGCTTGCTGACTTTGTCCAAGCCAATCAGATCGATTTGCGCATTCTGGTGGTCGGCACTCAGACAGGTGGCCCCATTCCCATCCCCGATTATGGCCTGATCAAAAACGATCAGGGGCGAGCAGTAGAACCCGGTGTGCCGCTGACCCGATTTGAAACGCTGGCTCGCCGCACCAACAGCCCGATGATGCAATTGACCCAGACCCCCATCGATGCCGCTCCGCTGTTTCCGTCACCGCTGATGGCCGGCAGCGAGCCCGAAAGCGAACACACCCAACGACGCGATCAATGGCTGGATCAGGGGCTGTGGCTGCTCTGGATCCTGATCCCCGGTCTGCTGATAGGTTTTCGCCGTGGCCTGTTGCTGACGCTGATGCCGGTGTGGGCCTTGTTGCCCGCTTTGCTTCTGAGCGGTCTGAGCTTTGCGCCCACTTCCCTGCAGGCCGAAACCAAAACGGAAACACAAGCCGAGACTGCTTCCCAGTCCCTAAATCTGCTGGAAGTGCTCAAGTCCGGCGACCAGCAGGGCTATGAAAAGTTCCAGCAAAAAGATTACGCTGCCGCCGCCGACCGGTTTGAAGACCCAATGTGGCGCGGCGTAAGCCTCTACCGTCAGGGCCATTACCAGGACGCGCTGAAAGCCTTCAATCAGGCCCAAGGACCCGAAGCCGACTACAATCGTGGCAATGTCCTGACCCAAATGGGTCGTTTTGACGAAGCGATTGAGGCATATGAACAGGCGCTGAAAAAGGCCCCTGACCACGAGAAAGCAAAACACAACCGAAAACTCGTTGAAAAGCTTAAAAATGCCCAACCGCCGGAGAGCGACGATCAGCCCGCCGGACAGGACCCAGGTGACAATCAGGGCGCACCGGATCAGACGCCTCCAGAGCAGGCGGACAGCGGCCAACAGGGCCAGCAGAGCGATCAGGCGCAAGGCGAAAGTCAAAACGGTCAGGGCTCTGCGCCCAACCAATCCGCACAGAACGATCTGGATCAACGCCAGCAAGCCCCGCCAAAAAAGCCGTCCGGCGAAAAAGGCGAAGAGGACACCAATGCGGATGCCAGTGAACAAACCCAGGCGGAAAATCTGGGCCAGGCGGCGGAGGAAACACCCGCATCAGAGTCCGAAAGCGAAGACCCGACCAGGGAAGCCATGAATCCGGTGGATGACGCGGCACAAACCAGTGAGATGGCGGAACAGAGCGCACAGGCACGCGAATCCGAACAGGCGCGACAAACCTGGCTCAACCAGATTCCGGACGAACCGGCCCGGTTTCTGAAACGCAAATTCGACTATCAATATCAGCAACGACAACAGTCCGACACCGAGCGCGCGGATGGGCAGAACGAAAAAATATGGTGACTGCATGAAACCTCGCAAACGCCGATACCACAGCCGGGAACACCGTCGACTGCTGAATTACATCAGTCTGGTCATTTTGGGGGCCGTGCTGATGCTGTTGCTGATTCCCCAATTGTATGCCGCCAATCCACAGCTGGACGTTCACGTGGACCGCGCCGAGATCGAAATGGGCGATGTGCTTAAACTCAAAATCCAGACCAATTTTGAAACCACTGGCACGCCCGATTTCAGCGCTCTGGAAGACCAGTTTGAGATACTCGGACGCCAGCGCAGCAGCCGCATTGAGATCACCAATGGCCGCTACAAAGCGTTCTCACGCTGGGACCTGCACCTGACCCCCAGGCAGACAGGCGAGCTGGCCATCCCGCCGTTTGAAGTCGACAACGCCATCAGCGCGCCCCTGACCATTACCGTCACAGCACCGAGCAAGAACCCGGACGCGCAGCAAGGGCCCAGTTTTGTGGAATCGTTTGTCGACGCCAAATCGGTGTATGTGCAGCAACAGGTGCATTACACCCTGCGTTTTTATCATCTGGGCCAGTTTATCAATGGCAACATTCGTCCGCCCCGCTTTGAGAACGCCCTGTCCTTTTCGCTGCGCAACCAGTTTCAATACCAGAAACAGATCGGGCCTCACCGCTACCAGGTGTACGAATGGACTTGGGTGTTTTACCCTCAGAAAAGCGGCCAGTACACCCTGCCACCTCAGGGCTTTGACGGGCGCATTCAGTACCGTGGGCAACTGCGTCTGGTACAGGACCGGACCCAGCCGATTACTATGGAAGTCAAACCCGTACCCGATGCCTTTCCGTCCGATGCTCCCTGGCTGCCGGCCCGCGAAGTCAATCTCAAACAGACGTTTGAAAAACTGTCGAAAGCCGCGGTCGGTGACACCCTGACCCGAAAAATCACGCTTCAGGCCAACGGCTTGCTGGCTTCGCAACTGCCCGAAATCCAGACGACCAGCTCGGAAGGCCTGTCCCTCTATCCGAAAAAACCGTCTCTGGACAATCAGGCTCATCGCCAGAGCGTGGTCAGCGAACGTCAACAGACCATTGAAACCATTGCCCGGCAAGCCGGAAAACAACACTTTGAAGCTTTGACCCTGCATTGGTGGAACACCCAGACCGACCAGCTGGAAACCCTGACCCTGCCGTCACGTACATTTGCGGTTAGTGAAACCGCCGGTGACCAGGGACAGGTATTTCTGCCGGAGCAGACAACGGCCGAACCGGAAACGCCCCCTGCCACCGAGAGCACAGACTGGGCCCCACCCAAATGGTGGCTCTGGGCGCTGGTGCCCCTGATTCTACTGAGTTTGTTTGCGCTGATGCGTTACCGCCCAACTGGGGGCACAAAATCGGGCAAGTCACATGCTGAACCCGCGCAAAAACACCCGCGGCACCAGTCTGACACCCCGGCAGAAGACGATTTTTGTCAGTCAAACCGCCTCACCGCGACCGAGGTTTATCGACAATTGCAGGCCCGATGCCAGCAAAGCCCCGCGCTTTGGGAAAATGCCGAATCCCAGGCACTGAAGCAGGCGCTGGAAGCCCATTTGTTTGCGCAAAGGCCATTGTCGGACCAATCCCTGAACAAACTGAAAACCCGTTTCTGTGAAACCGCTCAACACCCAACCCTGACCGATTCCAACCAACAACCGGACACACAACTGCGTCCCCTGTATCCGCAAACCCCCAAAAATGACCAGGCCTGGTAATAAACCGTATGTAAAAGTAATTGTTGTTAAAAGTTGTTCACCCGAATGTTTACTTGCGTTTCTTCGATTCATGAATTTGTGCTGAGATTGCGAAGGAACTTGTTTTCACAAGGAAATTTCTGAGGAAGTGTCGTATCTATGATTACGGCCGACTGAAGAAATATTTCTTGTGGAAACAAGGGGCAAGCAAGGTCGGTGCAAATTTATGGAATATTCGGGTTATAATCCCTGTTCAATATACGGGTTTCTATGCGACGATTTCTGACACCATTTCACCATCGGCTCAAGCTGAACAAAAACACGCCCGAATACCACCGGGCGGTTTTTTTGTGGTATTACCTCTGGATCATTGCATCAATCTTTGCTTTTTTCAGTGTATTCAACTTGACCAAAACTCTCAATTATCCTGTGGCACTGGCTGAAATTCTATTATTTTTCAGTCTCATGGGTCTGGTATACCGTTTTCAGAACCGTGAAACGATGCAACAGGTGGTCTGGGCCTTTGTTGGATTAATGACCCTGTTTGCCCTGTTTTACGCGGTCGCTTCCATCAAAACCAATGATCCGTTTGTCTGGATGCCATTGTTTATATTCAGTAATTTTTTTCTGTTGGGTTCCAAAAATGGGTTTCGGGTCAATCTGATTTTTCTGATTCTGTTTCTGGGCTATCTGTGGTCGCCCTTTCTTCAGCAAATGACTATAGCCGGTAAAATAAACAGCACCCTGGCGCTTTTAAGCATTTTTGTCGCCATATATTTTTATGAAATCAGCCGTGAAAAGGCTTACCATCAACTCAATGTCCGAAGCCGACAGATGTATCAAAGTTCCATTACCGATGCCCTGACCCGTTTGCCCAACCGTACAGCACTGGATCAACAGTTCAACGACTTATTCACACAGAAAAAACCTCAACCCGACTGGCATCTGCTCATTCTGGACCTGGATCACTTCAAACGATTGAATGATCGGCTGGGGCATCTGGCTGGAGACGACGCCCTAAAAAAGGTCGCCAGGGTACTCCACCGATATCAGCCGGATGCCATGGCACTGGGACGCTGGGGCGGCGAAGAATTTCTGCTAGCACTCAACCGGCCAGCCAATCAAGTCACTGAACTGGCAGAATCGATCCGCCAGGAGGTTGAAACGCTCTCACCGGAACTGGGGGAAAGCCGTGACCTGACCATCAGTATCGGCATTGCCAACTGGCAGGCATCCTTTCTTGATCTCGATGACTGGATCGCCGCAGCCGACAAACAGTTATATCAGGCCAAAGCCAAAGGTCGCAATCGCGTTGTGATCGCAGAACCGAGTGGTGGGGAGATTTCACATGAAACCTTCCTGAGACCGCCAAATGACCATTTGGCTTAAAACTTCGTCGATTGAAAATGCCCTTCGGCGATTTTCTGCACCGCGGGGTAATCGGTTTTGCCGGTACCCAATACCGGAATCGCTTCCACCAGAATCACGGTTCGAGGCACCATCAGATCCGATACCTGGGCTTCTTTTGCGGCTTCACGCACACTTTGGCGACTGAGCGATTCGTCGTTGGTCACCAGAATCAATTGCTCGCCTTTGCGCGGATCGGCCACGGCCACCACCACGTGATGCCCCTGTGGGTTGGCCGCATTGATGTAAGTTTCCACCGCCGTCAGCGAGATCATTTCGCCCGCAATTTTGGCAAATCGCTTGGCCCGGCCGCGGATGGTGATAAACCCTTCTTCATCGATGGTGACCACATCGCCTGTGTCATACCAGCCATCCTCAGGTGGCTGTAACTGACCGGGCCGGTCGTAAAGCAGATAGCCCAGCATCACATTGGGGCCTTTTACCTGCAAACTGCCGCCTTCGGTGATGCCTTCAATCGACCGCAAACGGGCAGACACGCCCGGCACCAGCTGTCCCACTGTGCCATTTTTGAAGCTCTGTGGAATATTGACCGCCAGCACGGGCGCGGTTTCGGTGACCCCATAGCCTTCCAGCACCGGGGTATGGAATTTGTCGGCAAACAGGCGTCGGGTTTCCGGGCGCAGTTTTTCCGCACCCGCGACCATGTAACGTACGCTGTAGAAATCGTAGGGATCGGCTTTTTTGGCGTAGCCATTGAAAAAGGTGTCGGTGCCAAACAGCAGTTTGGCGTTGAGATGATACAGCTTTTCCGGGATCACCGCGTAATGCAGAGGCGAAGGGTACAAATACACTCTGGCCCCTTTCAAAACCGGCCACAGCAACCCGGCGGTCAGCCCGAAACTGTGAAAGCAGGGCAAGGCATTGAACAACTGTTCATTGGGCAAAAGATTGAGCATCGCCGAAATCTGGTGGATGTTGGCCACCAGATTGTCGTGGGAAAGCACCACGCCTTTGGGCACCCCTTCGGAACCGGAAGTAAACAGCACCACCGCTTCTTCATTGGGCTTTTTGACCAGGCCTGGTAAGTTTTTAGGCCGTTGGACCAGAGCCGACAATTTGTCGACTGCGGTGACGGTTTCGCGCACGTCTTCCAGATAAACCACTTCCACCAAATCCGATAGCGCCGCCAGAGTTTCGTCCAGATCAAACGCGTCCACGAACTTGCGCGAGGTGATGATCGTTTGCAACTGTGCGGTTTGACAGGCTGAGCGCATCGGACCCAGCCCGGCAGTGAAATTGAGCAGGGCCGGTACCCAGCCATAAGCCTGTAGCCCGAAAAAAGTCACCGCCAACCCGGACACATTGGGCAATAACACGCCCACTCGGTTTGGTGCTTTGTTTAATGTCTCATTGGATTCGTCGGAGGTTTGAGCCAGCCGTTGCGCCAGTTTTTTGCCCAGAATCATGGCGCCCAATCGCAGCTTTTTGCGCGTCAACGCGACCTCATTGATGTCTTCCACGCAAATGTCTTTGATGACATCGGCTTTTTCCGCATCCAGCAAGGCCTGCCAGAGGTTCTTGGGCTGGTGATTGGCCTCAAAGCTCACATCGCGCATCAACAGAAACAGCGCATTCTGATAAGCCTTATGCCGCTTATGACCGTGTGAAGACGGCGTGGCACCATTGGGCAAGTCCAGAAACCGTGGCGGGGTCAAGGTCAGGGTGATCCGTGGGAACCAGCGCAGAGGGGTGAAGGCCACCCGCATGCCATCCAGATACGAAAACCGGGAAAACTGTGCCCCTTCGATCTGGATCGGCAAAATCTGCGCGCCGGCCTTGTGCGCCACCAGCCCCGTGCCTTCGTAAATTTTCATCAGACTGCCGGTGGTGGTGACCCGCCCTTCCGGGAAAATCATGCACTGGCGACCGGTTTTGAGCGCCTTGATCACCCGTTTGATCGCATAGGGATTGTAAAAATTGACTTTGAAATGCTCGACAAAACTCAGCAGAAAGCGCTCATGCCATTTTCGGGTATGGCCTTCATCGATCATAAACGCCGTGTGTCCGGGCACAAACACACTGATCAGGACCCCATCGATCAGGGACACATGATTGGCCACCAGCAACAGGGGCGCGTCCGTTTCCAACGCGGTCTGATAATGGGCAAGCCCCTTGACCCGAACCCGATAAAGCACCTTCAGCAAGCCCTTGAACACCAAGCGCATCACCCGATGCCGCAACCCCGGACGGTAATGGGGCAACGGGGCTTTCTTTGGTTCGGATGCCTGAGCGCCTTCGCGCCGGGTCTCGATTTTTTCTTTGCTTTCAGTCATTTTGACTCCGGTTTAACTCTCGCAAACGTCGACGATGCGACCAGATGCTGACGCCAAATACCATCGCGCTCAACATCCACAAAACGGTCAATATTCCGGCCCCCATCGCATACACCGCCATGATCCAGAGCGCAGACAACACCATAAACAAGGCATTGATGATGTTATTCACCGCCAACACGCGAGCGCGCTGGCGTCTGGGCGATCGCTGCAACAACAAAGTATAAAGCGGCACAATCAAACGCCCGCCTATGGCCGCAATCCACAACAAAACCAGTGCCAGTGCCACGCCCTGAGGCAACATCAAAAAGCCTGGCAGGTCCAAGGCTGTTTCACGTGAAACCGGAAAGGTTTGCAGTTGCCAGGCGCTGATCGCCACCAGCAAAGCCAGCAGCAGCCAGCTGCGCCCCAGACCCTTCACCTCATGGAGTGATTCAATTCGGGGATGACGCCAGACCACCCACAAAGCGCCCAGCCCGATGCCCAAGGCAAAACTGACCAGTAAGGCCACGGCCACCGTGTCTTCGGCCCCCAGGCCTTCCTTGACCAACACCGGAATCTGGCTCAAAAAGGTCGCCCCCACAAACCAAAAGCTGGCAATGGACAGAATCGCAAACCAGGCCTGGTGAAACGCTCTGGCCTCGGCCACTTCTCGCCAGGTCAAACGCCATAAATGCGTGTCCAGACGCATCTCGGGCGATTGCGCTTTGGTATCGGGCAGAAACAAGGCGGTCAGCCAACCCAGTAACGCCAGGGTCACCACCGCCAGAGCCATCCAGTATTCACCGTGATCGATGATCACCACCCAGCCGCCCATCAGAGTGCCCAGCAAAATGGCGACAAAGGTGGAGGCATTCAACCAACCGTTGGCCTGCATCAGCCGGATCGGGCTCAAATACTCAGGCAGGATGGCGTATTTGATCGGCCCGAAAAAGGTGGATTGCACCCCCATAAAAAACAAGGTGCCCAGCAACAGCGGCATCGATTGCGCGATCAGGGCCATGGCCCCAAACAACATAATCAGCAACTCGGCCAGTTTGATCCGTTTGATCAGATCGCTTTTGCAATAGCGATCGGCCAGCTGACCGGCAAAGGCCGAAAACAGGAAAAATGGCAGAATGAAAATTCCGGCCGCCATGGCCACCCACAGACCGGCTTCTTCGCCCGATTCGACCAGCGAAAAGGTGATCAGCATCACCAGCGCGTTTTTATACAGATTGTCGTTAAAAGCGCCGGCAAACTGCACCCAAAACAGGGGAATAAAAGGCCGTTTGATCATTTAGTATCGCCACACCATTTGTGCACTGAAAATATTGACCGTGGAATCGTATTTGCCTTTCAGGGTGTTGGTGCCCAGTGAATTGGTCTGGGCATAATTCACCTTGGCCTTGTCGGCCCACAAATGGCTGTAGCCCAGATCCAGGGTCCAGTTTTGGGCCAGATCATAACCCAGCCCCACGGAAAACCAGCGGCGGTCCACATCCGGGTTGCGCGGTGAACGATGGGTTTTGTCCGGCACCGGCGTGTTGTCATAGGCCAGCCCTGTGCGCAAACGTAATGCGTCGCTGGCGTGATAAACCGCGCCCAGACTGTAGCGCCAGCTGTCTTTGAAATTTTGATTGGCGTTGGTCACATTGCCATTTTCATATTTCATCACCAACTCGTCATAGGCCGACCATTGGGTCCAGGTCGTGCTGGCCAATAATTGCCATTTTTCGGCAAGATGGTAATCCACGGCCAGAGACGCCGAAGCGGGCATGGTCACAGACGAACTGGCGTCCATGTCATACAGCGAACCGGAAACGGCCGAATCAATGCCCTGATAATCGACTTTTCCCTGGACATCGTGCTGCACTTGCGAACGGTAAGCCAAACCCATATTCAGCCGATCCAGCGGCTGAAACATGATGCCCGCATTCCAGCCGAGGGCCCAACTGTCGCCGGTGACTTTGGCATTGCCATCCTCGGCACCCAATGCGGATTGATTGATCTTTTGCTCCAACACCACATCCACGTATTGCGCATTCAAACCCAGCCCAACTTGCCACTGATCATTGATCGCTGTGCTCCAGGCCGGATTGAGGTTGACCGTTTTCAGATCGGTTTCGGTGGCGTGATAACGGCCGACCCAATCTTCGTCATAGGAAATATGCTGCCCGAAGGGCACATTGATGCCCAGGCCCAGCGTGTGGTTGCCAAAACGCTGGGCCCAGTACAGGTTGGGCACAAATCCCACGGTTGCACCGTCATCCCCTCCGCTGCCCTCATCCGCTGATCCGGCAAATGTTGAACCTTGATCGCTGAAACGCGCCGTCGGCGCAATCACATGCCCGGCCAACGCGATTTGATTGGATGCCAGATTCGACAACACCGCCGGATTGAACCACATGCTGCTGACGTCCTGACGTTCCGCCGCCGCACCTGCATAAGACAGGCCTTGCCCACTGGCCGATTGTTCCACCAACTGAAACCCGGAAGCCTGCAACGGCGGCGACAGCACCAGGGTCAATGCGGACAGGGAAAACGACAAACCCTGGATGGAAACACGCGCTGCGAGCTTCATAAACGATTCCTGAATGAAAACATCCCTGCATTTTAGCAACTGATCATGCCGGGCGGATTGAATCTGGTTATGGGTCATTAAATCCGCCCGGAGCGGAAACGCCTTCGGCCAAAAAAGTCTGCAAAAGCCCGGTCAAATGCCTTTTTGACCAGGCCTGGTGGTGAGGCCTGTGCAGAGCCCGCTGCACGGGCTGGTGTTTTCTCAGGCCGCTTTGATCCCGGTATGACGGAGCAAGGCATCGATTTTGGGTTCGCGTCCGCGGAATTGTTTGAACAACGCCATTGGATTGACCGAACCGCCTGCGGCCAGAATGGTGTTTTTAAAGCGCGCGCCCGTGTCCGGGTTCAGAATCCCGGTTTCTTCAAACAGACTGAAGGCATCCGCCGACAGCACTTCGGCCCATTTGTAGCTGTAATAGCCCGCAGCGTAGCCCCCGGCAAAAATATGCGCAAAGCTGTGTGGAAAGCGGTGATAAGCCGGTGGTTTGACCACGGCGACCTGCTCTCGCACCTTGTCCAGATGCGCCAGAATCGCCCGGCTGTCTTCGACTGGCTCGGCGGCATGCAAACCAAAATCAAACAGCGAAAATTCCAGTTGGCGCACCATCATCATCGCCGACTGAAAACCGCGGCTTTCACGCAAACGGGCCAGCCATTCGTCCGGCAAGGTTTCGCCCGTGTCCACGTGCGCGGTCATCAGGTCGATGCCTTCACGTTCCCAGCAGAAGTTTTCCATAAACTGCGACGGCAACTCCACCGCGTCCCAGGGCACACCATTGATCCCGGAGACATCAAAATGCTCCATTTCAGTGAGCATGTGATGCAAGCCGTGACCGAATTCATGAAACAGGGTGGTGACCTCGTCATGGGTCAGACACGCCGGCGTGTCACCCACCGGCGGGGTGAAGTTGCACACCAGATACGCCACCGGCACCTGCAAACCGTTTTTGGGATCCTGCCAGCGACTGATCGCCGAATCCATCCAAGCGCCGCCGCGTTTGTGTTCGCGCGCATACAAATCCAGATAGAATCCGGCTTTCAATTCGTCGGCTTCGTCCACCAATTCAAAATAACGCACCTCATCATGCCAGACCGGCACCCCACTTTTTTCTCGCACCCGCACCCCAAACAACCGCTCGGTGACCGCAAACAGGCCCTCGATCACTTTGGTCACGGGAAAATAAGGTTTCAGCGCTTCCTTGGACAGATTGAGCGTGGCTTGCTTGTATTTTTCCGAGGCATAGGCCACATCCCAAGGCAGAAAATCCTGAAGACCCAGTGCCTTTTGCGCAAAGGCTTTCAGCGCGGCCAGCTCTTTTTCCGCCTGGGGTTTGGACTGTTCCGCCAGATCGTTCAAAAATTGAAACACCGCTTGCGTGGAACCGGCCATTTTGGTGGCCAGCGACAATTCGGCAGAGGACTCAAAGCCGAGCAGTTGCGCTTTCTGGTGACGCAATTGCAAAATCTCCGGCATCAGGGGGCTGTTGTCGAATTCGGTGTTGTCGGCCTGATCGGACGCGCGGGTGGCAAAGGCCTGGTAGACTTCTTCGCGCAAATCGCGGTTGTCGGCATAGGTCATCACCGCCAGATAGGACGGAATGTCCAGCGTTACCAGCCAGCCCTTCTGATCTTTTTGCTCGGCCAATTGCGCCAGCAAACCCATGGACGCGTCCGGCAACCCGGCCAGTTCGCTTTCATCGGTCACCAGTTTTGACCAGGCCTGGGTGCCTTTGAGCACATTGTTACCAAATGCGCTGCTCAATTGCGACAACCGCTGAGAAATGCGCTTGTATTCGCCCTGTTGCTCGGCGGGCAAATCAATGCCTGAGAGTTTGAAATCGCGCAAGGCGTCTTCGATCACCTTTTTCTGCGCCAGCGAATAATGGGTATATTCCTCCGAGTGCGCCAGTTGTCTGAACTTATCAAACAGACCTTTGTTCTGCCCGATTTGCGTGCTGTAATCACTGACCATGTCCAGACAACCGGTATAGGCCTCGTGCCAGAGATCGGAATTTTTGACCCCATCCAAATGCCCAATCGGTCCCCAGACCCGTTCAAACCGATTATGCAACCGTTCCAACGGCACCACAAACGTCTCCCAAGTCGGGTCGGCGTCATCCGCCACCAACGCGTCAATCGCCGCCAGATTTTCCGAAATCACGGTTTCCACCGCCGGCGCAATGTGTTCCACGTGAAACGATTCGAATTTCGGTAATCCGCTCACGTCCAGTAGCGGGTTGGCGTCAGAAGTGTGCAGTATTTGTGCGGTCATAAATGTCCTTGTTCTTAATTCAAAATTTTCCAGAAATATCTAAAAATATCTAAAAATATCTAAAGTTATCTTAAAAATCCTTTTTAGACATTTGCCAGGATTTACCTTCTGGCTCGATCAAACCCTCCTTTTTAAGGGCCTGCAGGAGGTTCCTAACCTTATTATCTTTCTGCCGTTCATCTAAAACATCGGGAAGTTTGTCTAAAATAAGTTTGTTAATGTCTAAACGTTTCGCTTTTCCAAACTTCTCTATGTACTCGCAAATAAGCTGCTTGTAATGCTGGTCGTCTAACCCCCGGTTTCGAATATAATCAGCCTGACTTTCACTGTAAGATGCCACGCGAGCAGAGATATAAAAATTCGGCTTTCTTCCTTCAATGAAGCCTTGTCGCTTCAAATACCGGGCTTGTTCAGCCGTCAAAGGTTTTTGTTTTTGAACCCTATCTAACAAAATTATATCGTCCAAACTCAAATCAGGCATTTCCGCCAATTTTCGCGCATATTTAATATCCACCACGCGCCCGGTAATCATGACTTGTACTCGTTCATGGGATAAATCGTATTCAGGCAAAGGAAAAAAACGATCTTTCTGAATCACAAACATTTTTTTAATGCCACTACCAATCGTATCAATCATATTGAGATTGACCATTGCATCTGTAAGAAACCGGTTGCGATAACGCGGTTCAGGCGCATCCGAATGAATAACATGCTCAACGGTTCCCGGAATAAAGCTTCCAGGATTGCTAAAACACAGTCGTCCATCTTCAAATTCAACAACGGTGATCTTTCCCCCCGCTTCATAATCCTGATGAGCAATCGCATTGTTTAAAGCTTCACGAATAATATAAGGATCGTATTGATCTACCTCCTCAGGAAACAAACTCCCTTCATCCATGTAGCGGTATTTCAGATTCCTAATCTTTTTATAAACCTGTTCGGCATTGATGAGCAAAGGGCAGGAAAAGTGTTCATAATCGCGCTCCAACCCATCCCTGTCTTTTAAAAGCCAAGTAATCGTTGCAGAAGCAGGGTTTAACCAATGAGAAGACTCAGGCTTGCCTAACAATAAGATAGCCGCCCTAGTAATTTGACCATGAATTGTTAACTTAGCTTTATTAAGAAAAGTTTCGTCACTCCAACTTTCAAGCTCTCCCACCAGTTTTGAGTGTTTCTTCAAGTAAACACTGCGTGCAAGTTGAATGGCATCAGAATCTAAATCTGCCAAACTCGCCCCAACACATACGTCAGCACTCCAATCTTTTACTTGGTTTTGATTTCTAATGCGCTCCATCTCCACTATATTTAACGCACCAATAGACTCTCCATCCCGCCCATAATAATGACCGTTCCAAGCCACTGGTAACCCTTGAGGCGCGGCAGGAATTTCAAACAACAGGACACGGCCATCAGAATGCAAAACCTCATGAATGTCTATAAAACTCAACCGATTTGTCGTTTTATCAGTGATCTCTTTTTTTAGAGACTGCAAGCTTTTAGCTTCCGGGCGAAATTGAGTACCGACGACTTTTCTATTATCGTTCACGCCAAACAAGAGCCAGGCATGTTTCAAACCCTTTAAATTCGCTTCATTACTCAAAGCAGAAAAATATTTTCCGAGTTTATTGGAATCAAAGTTTTGTTTCGCTTCCTTAAATTCAATGACTTCATTTTCAGTAGAATTCGCAAGCAAAGTTTGCAGTATATTTTGTTTATTCATAAATTCTGCTCGATTAATTCAATCTCTTCTTCCGTCAATTCAAACAATTGGTAGACCGCCTGGTTGAGTTGGGTCTCGGTGGTTTGGATTTGCTGGTTTAGGGTGTCGATTTTGGCTTTTTCGGTTTCAAAATAGGCTTGCCAGTCGTTGCGTTCGGCCACGGGGATGAGCACGTCTTTGGCTTTGAGTTTGAAGCTCTTTTTGAGTTCTTTTTGCAGGGTTTTAAAGTCCCATTTCCACCAGGCCTGGCTGTTTTTATTGAGTTTGGGCGCTTTGTCGTCCGGACAGAGGTCTTCGCTCAGACGACGGGCAAAGCCCGATTCCACAGCAAAGCGCTGTTCGGTCAGGGTCTGACAGGTTTCGGCTAGCTCGGAAATTTGGGATTTTTGGCTCTCATTAACGTCAGGCATTGGAATGCGATTAAGATTTTGAGAAAACATCCTATAAAAACCGCCGCGCACAGCATCAGCGATCCCCGTCAAATAAAACCAAACCAAACCAAACTGGAGTTCAATAAACCCAAAACATAATAATTTCCAATGGGGAAAAAAGTACCCGGTATTTCCTGAAAACGACCCCTTTTGGTCCAAATGGAGCTTAGAACTGTCTGTTATGTCAGGATAAAAAATCTTCGGATTTTCAAACTCTTGAAAATAACCAACCGTGTCCTGAATTTCATACCATTGGTAAGGACCAGACTTTCGACCGGGCCACTTCTTGCCCTTTGGCCAGTCTTTTGGCTTGGGCATTAATCGTTCTTTGTACTGTTCCAGATGGGCTTTGATTCCCGGATATCGATCAATATCGGTGCCGCGCCGGGTAAAAATCAGATACCTGTCTCGAGGTTGCGCATGCCATTTTTTCAGGTCCTTGCCTTCCAGAAACGGTTTGATCAGTTCGGCGCTGTGCGGGTCTTGCGCCACAATGCGGTCGCGGGTGGCGCGGTCGATCACAAAGGCGTCATTGAGGCCGGTCAAAACCCCGCGATATGGTGAACCATAAACGTCTTTCAAGATAGGATACGGCTGACCGTCCTGATCATGGGTGAGTTTATGGCGCAGCTGATACAGACGGGCGTCTTCCAGTTGCCAACTGTCGCCTTGTAGCTGGCTTTGGACCATCACACTCTTTTCCTGCTCAAAGGTCTGGCCCAGATTGGCGGGCAGGCGGTCTTTGAGCACCAGCATCTCGGCCTGGCTGTCGGGTTGTGGCGCGCTGTTTTCAAACACCAGAATCGCCGGATAGGTGGTCACGCCTTCAAACACCTGCAAATCGCCGAAATCCACGGCGGTTTTCAGCGTGGTCTGCTCGGCCAGAAAACGACGCAGATGCGCACCGGAGCCGGTTTTGAAAAAAGTGGACGAGCTGATAAAACCGAGCTTGCCGCCGGGTTTGAGCAAGTTCATCCCCAGCTCGAAAAAGTAGGCGTACAGGTCCACCACCCCGTGATACACCTGATAATGCTCGGCCAGCCAGGGTTTGATCTCGCCCAACCGTTCCTGACGCACATAAGGCGGATTGCCCAGCACCACATCAAAGCCGCCTTGCTCAACAATGTCTGCAAAGGCCTGTTGCCAACAAAAATCCGATCCGGGCACGGGTTCGGTCACGCCCAGACTGTTGCCGGTTTGGAGATTGGCATCCAGACTGGTGAGCGCCTTGCCACGTTCGGCGGTTTTCAGCCACAGTGACAGTTTGCTGATTTCAATGGATTCGGCATTGATGTCCACCCCATAAAGATTGTGATTGAGAATCTCTTTATTGAGGTCGAATACACCGGGCTGACCGGTGAGTTCGGCCAATTTGTCGTTGATGCGCTGGTATTCGCGGTGCAGATGGTCAAACGCGGCCACCAGAAATGCGCCGGAACCGCAGGCCGGATCGACCACCTTGATCTGTTTGAGTTCGTCCTGCCAGGCGTACCAGAATTTGAGTTCGGTCTGCTTGCCTCGCTTCCACTGAATGGTCTCGTCTTTTTTCAACTGACCAAAATCTTGCAGACAGGCATGAAACCGTTCTTGAATGTGCGCGCCGAGGGTGTGTTCGACAATAAAGGTGGTGATGGCATCCGGCGTATAAACCACGCCGTGCTGTTTGCGTTTGCCTTTGACGCTTTTGGTTTTTTCAAACCGTTTGAATTGAGGCAGATCGCCGGATTCGATCTGTTCAATCAGTTCTTCCAAATCCGCAATGGATTGTTCGAAAATGTGCCCGAGGACCGTCACCGAGACGTCAGAGTCAAAATCGTATTCGGCCAGGTTTTTGAAGGATTCGCAAATGGCGTCCGACACTTGCAAGCCGTCCAGAAAGGGGTCTTGCGCAAATAGGCCGCCGTTATAGGCCGGAATCTTGAGCGCGGCATTACCCTGATCCACGGCCTTGAACAACCCTTTGAAGTTGTCGTAAATGGGGCGCGGGTTGTAGGGATCGGCGTGTTCGTAGGCTTGCTGAATGCTGTTGTCGGGAATCAGGCCTTTGTCTTCGGCAAACGCGATGAACAACATGCGATCCAGCAGTTTTTGCGCCGGTTGAATCAGATCAATGGGCTGACGGTCCGGGTTTTCCTGAATCAGATGCACAATCAGATTTTGACGAAGGACCTTGTAGTCCAGATAGAGCTGGTCGGTAATGTCCCGGTCGGCCTGATGACTCTCTTCAAGCAGGGCCTGAGTAGCTCCCTGCAAGAGGTTGTCGGCACTCAACAAGGTCACAAAGCGCCAGTATTGCTCAGGTTGATCGAGTTCGGTCAGGTCAAACCGTTCGAACACCAGTGAGGTTTCACTGACCGAATAAAGCCGGATTTCCAGGTAATTGGACACCAACACCCACTGACAACCCTTGATGTCACGGGCATATTCCCAGGCCTGCTGAACCGGGCTTTTATGTCGGCCAGACATGATCGCATCCAGGTCTTTGGTTTTGGCCCCTTTCAGCTCAAACGGGGCCAGAATCCGGTCCGATGTTTTGTCGGCATCAAAATGCCCCAGTGCCAAATCAACCGCCCCCTTGCCGCCTTGTTTGGCAATGGGATACTCACGGGCAATTGTGTAGGTGTCGTCGCTGCCATAAGGCACATACCCCAAAATATCGACCATGATCTGTTGCATGAAAGGCGCATGCAAAGCCACTTCATTTTGGGTTTGCAGATCACCGATTTCAATGCGTTGTTTCCAGGACTGAATCCCTTTTAAATGATTTTCCGGTATCGGGTTTTGCCGCAACGAATGGAGATGACGCGCAAGAATTTTGGGGTGGAAGAGCATGGACAAAACAGCCTTTTACGATCAGACAATTTCCTCATTGTACCGCAAAACCGTTTTGCCTTGACGGTGCAGGGGGAGACTGAACGCTCAACTGGCGCAGTCAGGCAGTGAGCATTAGATGACGGTGATTCAAGCCAAACAAAGAGATGTTTCCTCTATGATCAGGTCACAAAAACCCGGTTCTGAGACGGCGCAGGCGCTACCTGCAATGCATTAAATCTGATACGATTACGTCATCATCAACAGGTGGAGTCAACCGCTTGGAGTTTTCCTATTGCCACAAACTGCGACAGTCCCATCCGGCCTGGCGCTTGATGCGGGCTGACAATGCCCCCTTGATTGTCAGCTTTTTGCATCAGGTGTTTATTGCGCCCAACCGACGCAGCATCCGGCAATCCGAACTGGTCCTGATGCTGGACGATTACCTGTATCAATTGCGTTTAAGCGAAGGCGAAGACGCTTTTCCAAAAAATCCGCATCAATATCTGGAAGATTGGGCGCACAATGACAAAGCCTGGTTGCGCAAGTTTTATCCGACCCATGCCGATGAGGCCGTGTTTGATTTAACCCCCGGCACCGAAAAAGCGATTAGCTGGCTCAGCAGTCTCGATCAAGCCACCTTTGTTGGCACCGAATCCCGCCTGTTGATGCTGTTTGACCTGCTCAAGCAAATGGTGACCGGTTCTGACACCAATGCCGAACGACGGCTGGCCACATTGCAACAGCGAAAAGCCCGGATTGAAGCCGAAATACGCGCGCTGGAGAATGGTGAGGTGCCAGTGATGGACGATACCGCCCTGAAAGACCGTTTTTTGCAATTTTCACAAGTCTCAAGGGAACTGTTAAGCGATTTTCGGCAAGTCGAACAGAACTTTCGCCAACTGGATCAATCAGTGCGAGATGAAATCGCACGATGGGACGGTAGCAAAGGCCAGTTATTGGACAATGTGTTTGGTGAGCAGGACGCCATTGCCGATTCCGATCAGGGAAGGAGTTTTCGCGCCTTTTGGGATTTTCTGATGTCCAGCCAAAGCCAAAACGAACTCACCGACGGGCTGGAACAGGTCTTTCAGCTTGACGCCATTCAAAGCCTGGCACCGGACACATCGCTGAAAAAAATTCATTACGACTGGCTTGAGGCTGGAGAGCAAACCCAGCAGGTGGTCTCTCGCCTGTCGCAACAATTGCGGCGTTTTCTGGATAACCAGGCCTATCTGGAAAACAAACGCTTGATGCACAAAATCGATGACCTGTTTCGCCAGGCCTTGGAAATCAAGCCGCTTCTGCCCACCAATGCCCAGTTGCGGGGGCCCTTTTCCGATTTTATGACCCTGGACCTCCCCAAACTGAATATCGATGTGCCTATGGAACGACCCCTGTTCAAAGTGCCGCTGGTGCAGAATTTCAGTGGCCAAATCGAAACCGACACCGGCGAAGCAGTCGATATCGATGCTCTGTTTGATCAGGTGTTTGTGGATGAACTGGCGCTCAAAGAGACCATTGAACGCTCGCTGCAAACCCAATCACAAATCAATCTGCCCGATCTGTTACAAAACCATCCACTGACTCTGGGCGTGGCCGAATTGATTGGTTATTTATCACTGGCCAGTCAGGACGATGCCGACGCCCTGTTTGCCGGAGTGCTGGATGACAGCCAACAGGACCTGATTCAATGGCAAGACCTGCAAGGCCAGAATCGCCAGGCCTGGTTGCCCAGAGTCATCTACACCAGGCGGTAAAAAGATGGCTGATGTCATTTGACTGCGCACGAGTTGCCAGTTTTCAGGTCGACTGCTATACTGGTATTACTTAAGTATTACCAAAGCTTTTTAAGGGAGTAGTCATGAAGACGATTACGATTAAAGCATCGGATGACTTTGCTCGGAATCTTGTTGATTTGGCGGGACAGTTACACTTGTCGAAAAGTGAACTGATTCGCCAGGCAGTTGAGCGTTTTCGTCAGCAGCAGGAAGAGACTTTGTTAAAGAAAAAAATGCAGGCTGCGGCACAAAAAGTGCGTTCTCAGACATTGGATGAGCTGGACGATTGGGATGAGACGCTGCAAGATGGGCTCAAAGGATTGTGATGATTGAAACACAACTTCTGCGTGGTGGCGTCTATCTGGCGAATTTAAACCCCTCAAAAGGTTCTGAGCCGGGAAAGGTGCGGCCTGTATTGATATTACAGAATCACTGGCTTAATGAACTCAATCATCCGAGCGTCATCGTGTTGCCTCTGAGTACCGTTTTGATTGAAGATGCCGAGCCATTACGCTTCCGATTACAGCCTAGAGATCGTTTGCACAAAACATCGGATGTCCTCTGTGACCAAATTCGAGCCCTGGATGTTCGTCGAATCACGTCCGATTGCCTGACGCTGTTACCACCCAATGAAATGCAGCAAATTGAGCAGAATTTACAGCAAGTATTGGGCTTTTCCAATAGGCAATAACGTCAAATGTTTCAGTCGATGCAAAGCGTTTGAGGTGCCTTACAATGTGACAAGCGAAACGCCGAGGGTCGTCGATTGAGGGTTGACCGGCAAAGCACGAGAATGAGAGCGAAAAATGACACAGGAACAGGCACAAACATCGGACAATCGGTTATCAGTGGTGTTGATTACGCTGTTCAAAGGCGTGGTGTACCGTGATGAACAGACCGCTGTGTGGCAGGATTTGTTGAAACTGCAAAGCGCTGTGCGCGATTATGTGGCGGTGCTGGGTCTGGAACTCAAGCTGTTTGAAGAGGAAGGGTATGCCTGGCTGGCGCATCGTACGAGCGATCCAGATGACGGCGAACCGGCTTTGCCCAGACTGGTCACACGCCGATCGTTGAGTTTTGCGGTCAGTGTGTTGCTGGCGCTGTTGCGCAAGCGCCTGTTGGAGTTTGATGCCCTGGGCCATGACAGTCGCCTGGTCGTAAGTTTTGAAGAGATTCAGCAGGATATGCAATCCTTTTTGCCAGCGGGCAGTAACGAGGCCAAGCTGATGGATCAGTTGCAGACTCACATCAATAAGGTGGTAGAGCTGGGGTTTTTGAAAAAAATGAAACCACCGTTTGAGGGCGCACCACCAACCTATGAAGTGCGTCGGATTATCGCCGGCTTTATCGACAGCCAATGGCTGGACCAACTGCAAACGCGCCTCAAAGAATATCAGGACTATGCCCAGGGAGTCAATGAATGAGTGACTTTCAGGATACCTTGTTGGATTTTGCCGAGGACAATGCGCTGGCCGGTTTTCGTTTGCATCGGTTGGCGGTGTATAACTGGGGCACCTTTGATCACAAGGTCTATACCCTCAATCTCAATGGCCAGAATTCATTGCTCACCGGGGATATTGGTTCGGGCAAATCCACGCTGGTGGATGCGGTGACCACGTTGCTGGTGCCCGCGCACAAAATTGCTTACAACAAGGCCGCCGGGGCAGACAGCAAAGAACGCTCATTGCGCTCCTATGTGATGGGTTATTTTCGTTCCACGCGCAGCGATTTGGGCGCAAAACAGGAAGCCTTGCGAGATGCCAATGACTATTCGGTGATTCTGGGGGTGTTTTACAACGAAGGCTATGATCACTGGGTCAGTCTTGCGCAGGTGTTTTGGTTAAAGGAAGGCCAAAATCAGCCTGACAAATTTTTTGTAGTGGCCGATCAGGCGCTGAGCATCGTTGACGATTTTTCCGACTTTGGCAAGGACATCTCTGGGCTGAGAAAACGTTTCCGAGCGCGTCCTCTGGTTGAATTGTTTGATACCTACAAAGCCTACGCCGGTGCATTTCGCAAACGTTTTGGCCTGAAAAACGAGCAGGCGCTGGCGCTGTTTCATCAGACGGTGTCGATGAAGCAGGTGGGCAATCTCACCGATTTCGTGCGCCAACACATGCTCGAAGAGAGCCAGTCAACGCAAAAAGTGGACGCGCTGATTCGCCATTTTGATGATTTGAATCAGGCGCATCAACTGGTGCTCAAAGCCAAGCATCAGGTGAGTTTGCTTGAGCCCATGGTGGCAGATGGCCAACGCCATACCCAACTGCAAAACGAGCAGGCGCAATGGGAGGCCATGCGCGAAGGATTGGAAGGTTTTTTTGCCGAGCAGAAACTGGCGCTTTTGCAAAAACGCGAGCAGAGTCTACAAACCGATTTAACCCGCACGGAGGCACAGGTTGCGCAGTTGGAACGGCAAAAACAGGCGCAGCAAGGGCGGCGCGATGAGCTTAAACAGGCCATCAGCGACCACGGCGGTGATCGTTTGGCGGCGCTGCAAAAATCCATAGACGAAGCCAGAGAACATAAAAAGAAGTGTCAAAACAAATCTGAGGCATATCAGACCTTGCTGGCAGAAGTGGATTTGACGATGCCGGAAGATAACGTCGCTTTTGCCCAAGCTCGTCAAACCATCAGCGATTTAACAGAGCAAACGGAACAACAGCAAACCGAGCTTGAAGCCCAGCAAAAAGAGCTGGAGTTTGAATTTCGTCGCCACAAGCAGTCGCATGATGCACTGGATCAGGAGATTCAATCGCTCAAACAACGCAAAAACAATATTGATCAGGCGCAGATTCAAATTCGCCAGGCCCTGTGTGAGGCGCTGGATCTGGACGAAAATGAGATGCCGTTTGTGGGCGAACTGTTGCAGGTACGCGAAGAAGACCAGGCCTGGGAAGGGGCGATTGAGCGGATTCTGCACAACTTTGCCCTGTCGCTGTTGGTGCCCGATCGCCATTATACGGCTGTATCCGACTGGGTGGAACAGACCCGTTTAAAAGGTCGATTGGTGTACTATCGCATCAGACAGACCCAACAATCACCAGGCCTGGTGACTTTGCATCCGCAATCACTGGCGCGCAAAGTGTCCATCAAACCGGACAGCGAATTTTACGATTATCTGCATGGGCAATTGGCAAAACGCTTTGATTACGCCTGTTGTGAGTCGCTGGCGGACTTTCGCCGCGAAAAACAGGCAGTCACCTTGCAGGGACAGGTCAAATCCGGCGGTCAGCGCCATGAAAAAGACGACCGTCGGGCACTCAAGGATCGCCGGTTTTATGTGCTGGGCTGGTCCAATCAGGACAAGATCGCCGCCCTGAAAACCCAGGCCGACGAGTTGGAACAAACCCTGAAGGATCAATCCTCGGAAATCGCTCAATACAGCCAGCGCCTTGAGACGCTGAACCAACAGTTAAAAGCTTTGACCCAACTGAGCCACTATCAGGACTTTGACGAACTCAACTGGTCCCATTGGGCGCGTCAGCTGGATCAGTTGATGGCCGAAAAAGCCGAACTGGAAGCCAGTCACGACCAGCTGACCCTTTTGCAACGCCAGTTGGAAACGCTGGAAGACGAGATTCGCCATACCGATGAGAGCCGTAATGAACGCTATGGCGAACGGGGCGAACTCAAATCCAAACTGGAGACCCTGGCGGAGGATCGGCAACAAACACAGGCGGTATTGACCCAACAACGCGAAAGCGAACGTTTCCATGACGCCTTACGCGAGGCACTCAATCAGGCCCAAACCGATTGGCAGCTGCAGGCGCAGCGGGTGGAAAGCATTGAACCTCGCCAGAGAGCCATGCGCGAGACAATTCAATCGCAAATTGACAAGCTGCGCCAAAAATTGGAACGCCAACATACCAGACTGGTGCAGATGATTCAGGATTTTTGCCACCAGTATCCGGCGGAAACCAAAGACTTCTCAGCGGATATTGCAGGCCTGGTGGAATTTGAAGGGCTGTTGAACCAGCTGTTGGCGGACGATCTGCCGCGATTTGAGGCCCGTTTTAAAGAACAGCTCAATCAAAACACCATCAACCAGATCTCGCACTTTAAAGTCCAGCTCAAACAAGCGCAGCTGGAAATCAAAGAACGCATTGAAATTATCAATCAGTCACTGGCCGACATTGACTATAACCCGGGGCGTTTCATTCGTCTGGAATTGGCCCCCAATCCGGACCCGGAAATCAAAGCCTTTTATCAGGAACTGGAGGCCTGCACCGAAAACACCCTGACCGGTTCCCAGGACGAACAATACAGCGAGGCCAAGTTTTTGCAGGTCAAGGCCTTGATTGACCGCTTTGCCGGGCGTGAAGGCCTGGTGGATCTGGACAAACGCTGGACTGCCAAGGTCACCGATGTGCGCAACTTTTATCAGTTTTCCGCCTCCGAGCGTTATCGGGAAGACGACACCGAGCATGAACACTACAGCGACTCGGCGGGTAAATCCGGCGGGCAGAAAGAAAAACTCGCCTATACCGTTCTGGCCGCCAGTCTGGCCTATCAATTCGGCCTGGAATGGGGCGAAGTCAAATCCCGCAGTTTCCGTTTTGTGGTGATTGATGAAGCCTTTGGACGCGGTTCCGATGACTCGGCACGGTTTGGGCTGGACTTATTCCAAAAACTGAATCTGCAATTGTTGATCGTCACCCCCAAGCAAAAAATTCATGTGATCGAACCCTTTGTCGCCAATGTGGGGTTTGTCACCAACCGGGATGGCCGTGAATCGCAACTGCGCAACCTCACCATCGAACAACATCTGGAACAAAAAGCCAGGTTCCTCAACGCTTCATCCAGTGCTTCGCTTCAACCTGAGCCGACTCACTTAAATACAGACAAATAGAGACAGATAAACAGGCAGCCATCATGACACCGGAAACAGAGCAGGACATCCGTTGGATTCAGCGTTTTGATAACTTTAAACGCGCATTGAAACAGCTTGATAATGCGGTTGCGATAAAAACACAGCGTGATCTATCTGAACTGGAACAACAAGGGATGATTCAGGCTTTTGAATATAACTACGAACTGGCATGGAATGTGATAAAGGATTTTTATCAGCATCAGGGTGAGTTGAATATTCAGGGCAGTCGAGATGCGTTTCGCCTGGCTTTCAGGCGCGGTTTCATCCATGATGAAGCGGTTTGGTTTGAAATGATTGAAAGTCGTGCTTTGAGTGTGAATACGTATGATAAAGACACTTCCTCAAAGCTTGTTGATGCGATTGAGCATTCATACTACCCTGTATTTTGCCGATTAAAGCATGACTTTGAGGCCTATTTGGATCACAAGGAAAATGCATGACAGAAGCACGACAATACGGCTTACGTCTAAGTGTGATTGAAGCCATGCAAGCGGTACTGGCCAGGTTTCCCGAGATCGAAACCGCCCTGCTGTATGGTTCCCGCGCCAAAGGCAATTTCAAAACCGGGTCGGACATTGACTTAACGCTCAAGCTCAAACCCGGCGTTGAACCCAGCTTATCCCTGTTGTTTTCCGTGGATGAAGCACTGGATGATTTGGATTTGATTTATACCATCGACCTGTCGCTGTTTGCCCATATCGATAACCCCAACCTGATTGATCACATTCAGCGAGTAGGTCAGGTCTTTTATCAAGCGCCCGCTGACGCATGATTCCGGTTGTCGAGATCAAAGCCAAACTCACCAAACGCTGGCTATCGCATTATTTGCCAGACAGCTTATCGACCGAATCTGATGTCTTTCCATTGCGTGTCGGCCTAAAACCGCCCACCGATAAGCAACTACGCCAGGATTTTGAGGCGGTCAAACGCTGGGTCCAAGACTATGCACAGTGGGAGAACCCCCCTTTCAGAATCGAATGGCAAAGCAAACGCACCAGTCTGGGTAAAAACGATTTTCCCCGGGCGCTGGTGTTTGAGCATATCGAGCAGCTGGCCGTGTTTATCCAAAAAAAGCAGGAGTTAAAACGTTTCCAGAGATTATCTCATCAACTGATCGAGGCGTTTGCGGCTTTAAAACCCTTTTGTCAACGCGCCCCCGCCAAGGTATTGCATTATGACCAGGCCTGGTCAAAATTGCTGGCGTTTATGCAATGGCGCTGGGACAACCCTGAGCCAACAATCTATTTGCGTCAGGTGCCGCTGACCGGGATCGACAGCAAATTTCTGGAGGCGCATAAAGCCATACTGGCCGAATGTTTCAACGCCATTTTGCCAACCGATCACATTCACAGCGAATTTACCGGGATCAAACAATTCTGTGCGCGTTTTGGTTTTCTGGATCAAACTGAGCAGCTTCAGGCGCGCTTGCTCGACCCTAATCAATCGCTGAACGGCTTTAAGACCTTCAGCGCTCCCATCAACGAATGGCAGACATTTGCACCCCAGGCGTTTGACATCCAGCAGGTGTGGATCACGGAAAACAAAGTCAATTTTCTGGCCTTTCCAGCGCTGCCCAACAGTCTGATTTTATTTGGTCAGGGCTTCGGTTTTGCCCATTGGCAGCAGTTAGGTTGGCTGAAGGATTTACCCATCCGCTATTGGGGCGACATCGACACCCACGGGTTTGCGATTTTAAATCAGCTGCGACAGGTGTGGCCGCAAACCACCAGTGAGCTGATGGATGAGGCCACCCTGTTGGCGCACCGTCCCCTGTGGGGCACAGAGCCCAAACCGACCCGGGCAACACTGAACGCTTTAACCGCGGATGAACAGGCTCTGTACCAAGCGCTGCAACACAACCGGTTTGGACCCGCCATTCGACTGGAACAGGAGCGCATTGGTTATGACTGGTTGCAATCCGCCCTGCCGCCCTGTTAAGCGATTGGTGCCGGAACAGATCAACAGGCTGGGCGATGGCGACGATTTGTGGTAGGGTTTGGAACAAATCAAACGGAATGCACGCCATGAAAACCTATCAGAAAACCTTGAATTTTCATCAGTCTTCGCGCGGAACTTTTAACATTACCACCAATATCAATGAGGTGGTCAAACAAAGCGGAATCAGAACGGGGTTGTGTCAGGCCTTTATTCTGCATACCTCGGCCTCGCTGATGATCACGGAAAACACGGACCCTGCGGTTCGGGAAGACATCGAACACTGGATGCAGACCCATGTCAAAGACGGTGATCCGGCCTACCGACACAGCGACGAAGGCCCGGACGATATGTCGTCACACCTGCGAACGCTGCTGACCCAGACCAGCCAGACCCTGCCCGTGACCAACGGCAAGTTGAATCTGGGTACCTGGCAGGCCATTTTTTTGTACGAACACCGTACCGGCGTGTTCAGCCGTCATGTGGTGGTGACGGTTCAGGGCGAATAAGCGTTTTTCTTTGAGTCCTTGCGCGATATCAGCGGCGCTGGTAACCCATTTCGATCATGCAGTCGGTGTAACTGAGCGGCACCGCTTTCTGGCTGCGTACCTGAACGCTGGACACGCCCTGCCGATTTTCCCACTGACCCATGGCTTCCTGTTTGCAATAAAGCTGATCGGCCCGGAACTGGCCGGGACTCTGACCGGGTTTGGGTTGGAACTCAGCCGTGGTGGCGCAGGCGCTGAGACCCATTGCCAAAACCACCAGGCCTGGTAAAAAAAGCCTTTGTTTCATTTTTGACCTTCCCAGTGCTTTCAACATTTGCCTCATTGTCCTTCCTGGGTGGCGGTGGTGTTGAGCTGATAACGGGCCACGCGTTTGGCCAGGGTATGCAAACGTTTGAATGCATCCACAATCTGCATTTCCAGTCGGAATATCATCACCCGTTGATCATCGGCCTTGAAACGTTTGGTCTGGTGTTCCAATGCATTCTGAATCAGGTGATCGATTTTGGCCTTCACCGCCAGCACTTCGTGCGCGGCTTCGTCACTGGCTTCCACTTGCGATTTCAGCGCGTGGTCAATGCCATGCCCCACTTCCCGCGCCAGATCGCCCAGCAGATTGAGCATGGTTTCGCTGGGTTGGATTTTGTTTTCAAACGCCTGATGTTTCGCTTGAATAATGCCATTGTCCACGGTTTCAATCATGGATTCCAGAATATTGGTGACGCTGATCAGACGCATGTATCGTCGTTGCTGGTTTTCATCCAGATCCGCCTGAGAAATGCGACCCAGATAATACAGAATCTTGCGCTGATAGGTCAGCAGCTTGTCGGTGTAATTGTCTTCAAAAGCAATGCGGTTGATGCTGGTGAATTCCTTGGCATCGATCGTGTGCTTGAAGAATTTTTCAAATTTCTGCCGAAAAATGTTCAATTCGGACAGGGCCGCGTCCATCGCCATACTGGGGGATTTCAGCAGGGCGTCGTCCAGAAACTGGGGGACAAAATGGCGCTGGGCCTTGTCGCTTTCCCCAATGGGTACCAGTTTGTACACCACCCAGATAAACACCGGAATCAACGGCAAAAACAGCAACAGCGCGGTGAATTTGAAAATGGTGTTGGCGTTGGCGATTTCACGCGGGGTGTTGGCCGCCAGAGCCGCCATCTCATCCAACCCGGTCGCCGTGGGGGAAATGCTGGTGGCCAGATAAGCCAGAACGCCGATAAACGGCAACCAGATCAACACGCCCAGCACATTGAACCCCACATGCACCAGAGCGGTCCGCACCGCGTCCCGCGATTTGCCAATCGATGCCAGCATCGCAGTAAAACAGGTACCGATGTCCGCCCCCATCACCAACGCAATCCCGGCAGGCAAGGTCAAAAACCCGTTGCTGGCCATCACAATCACAATGCCAATGGTGGCCGAGGACGACTGCACCAGCGCGGTAAAAAACATGCCCACCAGAATCCCGTAAAACGGGTTCTGCAGTTCGTGCATCAATTCCAGAAACGGTGCGTAATCACGCAACGGGGCCATGCCTTCGCTCATAACATTCATGCCGAAAAAGATCAGACCCAGCCCCAGAATCAATTCCCCCAGACTGCGGGTTTTGCTGATTTTGGCGGCAAACTTGATCACAAAACCGACCGCGATCATGGCCAGCGCCAGATTGGTGATTTTAAAGGCCACAATCTGGGCGGTAATGGTGGTACCGAGATTGGCCCCCATGATGATGCTGGCGGCCTGTGCCACGGTAATCAGCCCGGCGGACACAAACCCCACCACCAGCACCGTGGTCACGGACGACGACTGAATTACCGCCGTGACAATGGCCCCGGAAATGGCCCCGGTGATCCGGTTGACCGTCAGTTTTTCCAACAGAGTTTTCATTTTTTCGCCGGCGACCGTCAGCAGGCCCTTGATCAGCAAATCCAACCCGAACAGAAACAGCGCCAGCCCGCCCAGCAGCTCCATTGACATCGGCAGCCAATCCAATTCGGTTTGGGCGTTCTGGGTAATGTCTGTCGGCTCGGCCGCCCACACAGGCGATACCAGTAACCACCAGGCGGCCAGCATCAAGGAAACACTGAACAAGGTCCAAAGCACCCGCTGAGCGCTCATCTCAGTCGGACCATAGCATTTCAGCCATGAAAACCATTTCTGTTGCAAAACCGCCTCCCGATCTTTTTTGTTTCAATAATACGGCATTATGTCACTGTGAATGGTTTCTGTCACATTCTTGTCATAAAGCGCGCTTAGGGGTGATCAACGCGATGGATTACCCGTTTGGCATCGGCCGTTTGTATTGACAGTAAAAGCGGTTGTGGTAACCTTTTCAGCCTATATATTTAATTGATAGCGACTTTAATGAATCTATTGGCTTTCAATCTTCCGCTGGTGGTTTTGCTGCCTTTTTTCGGTGCAGCTCTGGCGGCCTGGGCATCACGCTTTAACCGACTTGGGGCGGCCTATGCCAGCGGTTTGATCACCTTGCTGGCGCTGGCATTGTTAATGCCATCGGCTCCCCTGCCGTTTCACGACCAGACATTGATCCAATCCTGGTCCTGGGTGCCGGATCTGGGACTGTATTTTGCCTTCCGCCTGGATGGGTTGTCGCTGCTGTTTGCGCTGCTGATTCTGATCATTGGCCTGTTGATCATCATCTATGCCCGCTATTACCTTTCCCAGAAAGACTGCATGGGGCGGTTTTTCGCCTACCTGCTCATGTTCATGGGCTCGATGCTGGGGATCGTGCTCTCGGAAAATGTGATTCAACTGGTCATTTTCTGGGAACTGACCTCCATCACCTCCTTTTTGCTGATCAGCTACTGGCAGCACCGAAAAGAAGCGCGTCAGGGCGCGCGCATGGCACTGGCGATTACCGGGGCTGGCGGCCTGGCACTGCTGGGGGGCGTGATTCTGCTGGGCGAGATGGTCGGCAGTTATCAACTGACTCACATTCTGGCTGCGGGCGATCTGATCCGCGCGCATGACTGGTATCTGCCCGCCCTGGTATTGATTCTGCTGGGCGTCTTCACCAAGTCGGCGCAATTTCCGTTTCATTTCTGGTTGCCACACGCCATGGCCGCGCCCACCCCGGTGTCGGCCTATCTGCATTCGGCCACCATGGTCAAGGCCGGGATCTTTCTGTTGGCCCGCTTTTTTCCAGCGCTTTCCGGCACGTTTGAATGGACGCTTCTGGTTGGCGGTGCCGGGCTGATCACCCTGTTGATCGGCGCTTACACCGCCCTGTTCAAACACGATCTCAAAGGCTTGCTCGCCTATTCCACCATCAGTCATTTGGGGTTGATCACCCTGCTGTTCGGGTTCGGCACGCCACTGGCCGCCGTGGCTGCGATTTTTCACATCATCAACCACGCCACGTTCAAGGCCTCATTGTTTATGGTCGCGGGCATTGTCGACCACGAAACCGGTACCCGCGACATGCGCCGTCTGGGCGGCCTGATTCATTACATGCCCCATACCGCCACTCTGGCGATGGTGGCCGCCGCCGCCATGGCCGGTGTGCCCTTGCTCAACGGCTTTTTAAGCAAAGAAATGCTGTTTGACCAGGCCGTGATTGCGTCTTCCTATTCGCATTGGGCCCTGTTGCTGCCCGTGCTGGTCACCATTGCCGGGCTTTTGTCTGTGGCCTATTCGGTGCGGTTTATCAAGGACACCTTTTTGGGCCAACCCAAAAGCGAGTTGTTGCATACGCCGCATGAACCGCCCCGCTTTATGAAAATCCCGGTGGACATTCTGGTGGTGGTCTGTCTGGCCGTCGGGGTTCTGCCGGCTCTGACCGTATCGCCCATTCTCGAAACCGCGGTGGCGGCCACACTGCAAACCGACGTGCCCGATTTCAGTCTGGCGATCTGGCACGGTTTCAATGCGCCATTAATGATGAGCATTGCCGCCCTGATTGGCGGTGTGGCCCTGTTTCTCAAGCGCGATGCCCTGTTCAGGTTTTACCAACTCCATGAACACATTGATGCCAAAAGCTATTTCCAATCCAGCCTCAATGCCCTGCTCAAACTGGCCAAAGGCGTGACCGAAAGCTTCGACAAAGGCTCACTGCAACACGCCAGCGCCTGGGTGATCGGCACCAGTCTGCTGGCCGGAATCATCGGATTCTGGCATTATTCCGGGCCGCTGATTGGCGACACGCCGGTGCAATCGGTGGACACGCTGACGGTGATTGTGGGATTGCTGGGCGCACTGGCGGCAATCACCACCGCCATCTGGCACCGAAAACGCCTGGTCAGCTTGATTGTGCTGGGCGCGGTCGGTTTGGTGATTGCCATCGGCTTTGTCAAATTTTCGGCTCCGGATCTGGCTTTGACTCAGCTCTCGGTAGAGGTGGTCACCATTGTGTTGCTGCTGCTGGCACTGTATTTTCTGCCCCAGGCTTCACCCAAAGAAATCAATCGGCTCCGGTTGTGGCGCGACGGTCTACTGGCCGCGGCCTCCGGCATCGGTGCCACCCTGCTGACCCTTTCGGTTTTGACCCGTGATTTTGATTCCATTTCCGCTTATTTCCTGGAAAACAGTGTTTCCGGCGGTGGTGGCACCAATGTGGTCAATGTGATTCTGGTCGATTTCCGTGGTTTTGATACCCTGGGCGAAATCGTGGTGCTGGCCCTGGCCGGATTGGGCATTTACAGCCTGCTTCAGGGCATGACCCTGCCCGCGCCCAAAAACGATCTTCATGGCCGTCTGTGGAACCCAGACAAGCACCCATTGATTCTGCAGACCCTGACCCGTCTGCTGCTGCCGCTGATGCTGATGGTAGCGGTGTTTGTGTTCCTGCGCGGCCACAATCTGCCCGGCGGTGGCTTTATTGCCGGTCTGATCGCCTCGGTGGCGTTGATTGTGCAGTATCTGGCCAACGGTATTGACTGGACCCGGCACCGTTTGCAGGTCGACATGCATTGGGTGATCGGGCTGGGTCTGTTGATCGCAATTGCCACCGGACTGGTGATGATGGCACTGGGCTATCCTTTCCTGACCTCGGCCTTCCGCCACATTCACTGGCCGGTTGTCGGTGACTTTGAACTGGCCAGTGCCATTGCCTTCGATCTGGGCGTGTTCCTGGTGGTGGTCGGATCCACGGTCCTCAGTCTGGTTCAGCTGGGTCGACTCAGTCATTCCTCACATGCGGAGTCCACATGGAAATCCTGATTGCGTTTGTTATTGGTGCCATGACCGCCAGTGGCGTGTTTTTGACCCTGCGTGGCCGGACCTTTCCGGTGGTACTGGGACTGACTTTGCTGGCCTATGCGGTCAATGTGTTTCTGTTTGCGATGGGCCGCCTCACCGTCGGCCTGCCCGCGGTGATCGATCCGACCCAGGGCGGCTATGCCGACCCCCTGCCTCAGGCATTGGTGCTGACCGCGATTGTGATTGCGTTCGGGATGACCGCCTTTCTGATTGTGCTTGCGCTCAAGGCCCGTTCGGAAATGGGCAACGATCACGTGGATGGATTGCATCTGTCCGAGGACGAAGCGTCTCTGAAAGACACCTTGCCGCCCAAATCCCGCAAAGCCACGCGCAAAGCCCGGCAGGCGCATAAACAGGAGGCCCGACCATGACCGATTGGCCAAGTCTGCCGTTTCTTGCACTGCTGCTGCCATTGCTCGGCGGCACCGTGATTTTGCTGGCCCGACCCTTGGGACTGCGTCTGCAGCGAGTTCTGGGCTTGCTGTTGATACTGGGACTGCTATTTGTCAGCGTGGATCTGCTCGAAGTCGCCTTTGAACAAGGCCATCGTGTCTACGCCTTGGGCAATTGGGACGCGCCTTACGGCATTGTTCTGGTGCTGGACCCCTTGTCCGCAATGATGGTCAGTCTGACCTCGGTGCTGGCCCTGGCTGCGCTCTGGTATGCAATGGCATCCAGTATCGATCGCCAGGGCGCGCATTTTCATGTGCTGTTTCAAATTCAGCTGTTCGGCCTGAACGGGGCTTTTCTGACCGGCGATGTGTTCAACCTGTTTGTGTTCTTTGAGGTGCTGTTGCTGGCCTCTTACGGATTGCTGCTGCACGGCGGCGGACGTCTGCGCACCCGTGGCGGATTGCATTACGTGGTGATCAATCTGATCGGTTCCACCCTGTTCCTGTTTGCGGTCGGGGCGCTTTATGGCATTCTGGGCACCTTGAATATCGCCGACATGGCACAGGCGGTGGCCGAATTGCCGGCTTCCGATCTGGCGCCAGTCGCCGCCGCCGGTTTGCTGCTGCTGGTCGTGTTTGCAATCAAAGCCGCCTTTTTCCCGCTGTACCTGTGGCTGCCGGGGGCCTATGCCAACACCTCCGCTCCGGTGGCCGCCCTGTTTGCGATCATGACCAAGGTCGGCGTCTATGCCATCATCCAGGTGCATGGCACCGTCTTCGGTCCGGAAGCCGGAGAACTGGCTTTTTTCCATCAGCCTTTTGTTCTGACCGCCGGTCTGATCGGGCTGGGCATGGCTGCGTTCGGCGTACTGGCCGCCAGGGGATTGAAAAATCAGGTGGCGTATCTGGTACTGGCATCGGTCGCCACCCTGTTGGTCGGCGTGGGCCTCAATACCCCACAGGCCCTGGGCGCGACCTTGTATTATCTGATCCATTCCACCCTGATCGCCGCGGCATTGTTCCTGTTGGCCGACATCCTGGCCAAAGGACGTGGGCCTTTTGCCGATCGGTTTGAATCGGCACCGCCCATGCCCAACGCGGTGTGGCTGGGCGGATTCTTTCTGTTTGGCGCGGTGGCCATGACCGGGATGCCGCCTCTGTCCGGTTTCATGGGCAAGGTCTTTATTCTGGATGCCGCACTGGCTCATGACTGGGCGGCCTGGGTACTGGGGATGGTATTGGTCTCCAGTCTGCTGATGATTGTGGCCATGGCCCGCAGCGGCTCGCTGTTGTTTTACAACACACAGGAAACGGTGCCGACACTGGGACAGCCTTTGAATGCCAAGGCGCTGGTATCGGTGACCGGGTTGTTTGTGATCAGTCTGGGGATGGTGGTGTTCGCCGGGCCCATTCTGGGGATGACGCAGGCCATTGCCGACAGTGTCTATGACGTTGGGCCTTATCTGGATCAAGTACTGAATGCGCCAACCCAGGACGCACAATGGCTGAAGGGAGGGCACTGACATGGCGCAGACGCAGCAAAAATCCCGCTGGTTGCCACATCCGATTCTGAGTCTGGCGTTGTGGCTGATCTGGCTGTTGCTCAACAACACCTTTGCGCCGGGCCATATGGTGCTGGGCGCGGTGTTGGCCATCGTGATACCGATGCTGACCGCCGGTTTCTGGCAGGAGCGGGTATGTGTCAGAGCGCCTGGCACTTTGGCCAAATATTTTCTGGTGGTGCTTTGGGACATTCTCATTGCCAATGTGGTGGTGGCCAAACTGATTCTGAGCCCCAACCGGAAACTGCAACCCGGCTTTTTTGTGATCGACCTCGATGCCCGTCATCCGCTGGCCATCAGCCTGCTGGCCAACACCATATCACTGACACCGGGCACCGTATCCTGCGATGTGTCGCCCGACCAGAAACAATTGCTGGTGCATGCGCTGCATCTGGAAGACGAAGCGGCCACCATTCACGACATCAAAACCCGATACGAAGCCCCACTGAACAAGGTATTGCCCCCATGTTAGAAACGGTTCTGCAAATTGCCCTGATTGCGGTGGCATTGGCCATGCTGCTCAGCGCCTGGCGTCTGATCGTGGGTCCGTCCAAACCGGATCGAATTCTGGCGCTGGACACCCTTTACATCAATACCATCGCCCTGTTGATCCTGCTGGGATTGTGGCTGGGCAGCGCGCTGTATTTTGAAGCGGCTCTGCTGATTGCGGTCATGGGGTTTGTGGGCACGGTCGCACTGAGCAAATACCTGCTGCGCGGCGATATCATGGAGTAGACACAGATGGAATGGATTTTAAGCGCATTGATTCTGATCGGTGCCGGCTTCACCCTGGTCGGTTCCATTGGTCTGGCCAAATTGCCGGATTTCTTTACCCGTCTGCACGGGCCCACCAAAGCCACCACGCTCGGTGTGGGCGCGATTTTGATTGCGTCCGCCCTCTATTTCAGCACCCGGCAGGAGGGGATCAGTCTGCACGAACTGCTGATTACGCTGTTTTTGTTTATCACCGCGCCGGTCAGTGCCCATCTGATGGCCAAAGCCGCGATTCACCTCAAAACCCGCATGCTCAAACGCACCCAGGGCACACCGGACTTTAAAAACAATCAGAATTGATCCCGGACAAACGTTCGCTAACCCGTTTTTGACCAGGCCTGGTGATTTTTAGCTTTCCGCCGTGAATCCAATTGGTTTTATGAACGAAAGCGTTGAAAGCCTTTGTCATCCGGAGCGGAGGGATCTTTGGAGACGCTTGAGAATCTTTCGACTCAGTCAGGTGTCACAAACCGGGGTCAGTCAAAGTTAAAGTCATCCAACGGGGCCAACGGCGGATTGCCGTTGTAGAGTTTGTCCGTGCGGTTCTGCAGATAACTTTCCCGCGCAAAGATGTATGGGTCCGGTTCCTGTTTGAGTTCTTCGATCAGCGGCATGATCGCCACATACTGCACAAAACCATTGCCCACACCCATCGCAATCCGCTCTCGCAGGTTGAAATCCAGCAAATGCGGGTAAGTTGGATCGTAAGCGGCATCCACCCCTTTGCCAATCAGACCGCGAGTCGTACTGGGCCCCAGAAACGGCAGGACCAGATAGCTGGCTTCGTTCCAGAATCCCCACACATAAAGCGTTTGCCCGAAATCCTCGTCCTGGTGTTTCAGCCCCGCTTCGGTGCCAATGTCGAGCAAACCGAACAGCCCCAGAGTGGTATTGAGGGCAAACCGCATCAGACTGGTCAGACCGCCTTCGACATTGCCCTGCAAAAACGCATTGGCCATATTCAAAGGTTCACCCAGATTGCGGTAGACATTGCGCACGCCGGTTTGCGCCGGTGTGGGCACATAACGTTTGTAAGCCGTGCCCAGTGGCTGGAAGATGGCATCATTAAACGCCATATTAAAGGCATAGACCGGACGATTGATCGACTCGTAAGGGTCCTGGTCATTAAACGGTTTGGCGTCGCTCTGTTGCGCTCTGATCTCATCGGCGTAATGCAAAACGTCGTCGGAAGCCTGAACGGCCTGAGCCCACGCCAGGCTGATCCCCAGACTCAGCCAGATCGATAACACCATTTCCAAGCTTTTTTTCATGCCCTGTTTTCCAACGTTACGTATTTGTCGGCCATTCTAATCGGATTCCAGGGTCTGTGTACAGGGAATGTGACTGGAATGTAACGTTTTTTTGAACGCATTCAATACCTCGGTATTGGGAAAGCTTTTGCGCCAGGCCAACACCACTGTGCGTTTGGCTTCCGCTTCGGCCAGAGGAATGTAAGTCAGAAAATCGTCGCCATTCTGACAGGCACTGCAAGGCAGAATCGTCACCCCGGCGCCGGAAGCGACCATATAACGAATGGTTTCCAGAGAGCCGCCTTCCAGGGTTTTCTGCAGGGACTGGTCTTTTTTGCGACGCTGAGACAACAACGGGTAGGCATCGAAAATCTGGTCACGAAAGCAATGACCGGCGCCAAGTAACAACAAGGTCTGGTTTTCCAGATCGGAAAGACGCACCGTATCTTGTCCAGCCAATGGATGGGATTTGGGCAGGGCGGCATAAAAAGGTTCTTCATACAAAGGGAGCGTCGCCACATTGGGTTCGTCAAACGGCAGCGACACCAATATGGCATCCAATTCACCCGAATGCAGTTTTCTGGCCAGTTCATGGGTGTAATTTTCTTCGATGGTCAATCGAACCGATTCCTTTGATTGCTGAAAGGCCGAAATCACATGCGGAAGCAAATAGGGACCGATGGTGTAAATGGCACCGATTTTCAATTCCGCGCTGTCTGACTGTTCCGCCCGAGCCAACGCTTTGATTGATTGGGCCTCCTGCAGCATTTTCTGGGCAATCGGCAGCATTTTTTCAGCAACAGGGGTTAATAAAACGTCTTGTTTGCGTCGTTCAAACAGGATCACATCCAATTCGTTTTCCAGTTTTTTGATGGCCACGCTGAGTGTGGGTTGTGACACAAAGCATTTTTCAGACGCTTTTCGGAAGTGTTTTTGTTTGGCCAGTTCGCAAAAGTATTTCAGTTCGTTCAGTGTCATAGGGATTGGATGCTTGAATATGGATATAAAGGATAAAGGTTGTTGTTACTGCTGTTGTGCACAGCCGATTCGGTGCATAAGTTCGCATTTTCCTGATTTATCAAGTCGTTGTCATGTGAACAGCCCTGGGTGAAAGCCTCGGGGCCATCTCTGTATGAGCTGTGGGCGCTTTGTGGATAAAGACAGGATTCGATCTGGGTCATCGGAATCCATCGATTTGGTCCACAATTTTTCGCGGTTGTGCACAACGCTTAAGGATTTGCTCCATAGGGTTGTCCCGGATTTGTCCACAGGCGTTTTGAGCCGTTTCTGGCCAAATCACGCAAACGATGGCACATCAGGGTCATTTTTCGGTCTGGATCAGAGTCAGGAAGTCTTTTTGCTTGATCGGTTTGTGGAAAAAATAGCCCTGACAGAGTTCGCAGGCGTTCTGGGTGAGAAAATCCACCTGTTCCTGCGTTTCCACGCCTTCGGCGATCACATTGATGTTCAGGTGATCGGTGAGATTGATGATGGTTTTGGCGATGGCCACCGCCTTGATCTGATTGGGCAATTCGTCCACAAACGATTTGTCGATCTTGAGCTGATCGATGGGCAGGTTTTTGAGATAACTCAGAGAAGAGAAACCGGTACCGAAATCGTCCAAAGAGATATGAAAGCCGAGTTCCTTGAGCTGTTTGAGCACGTAAATACTGTGGGTCAGGTTTTCCAGAAACACCCCTTCGGTGATTTCCAGTTTGATCGCTTCCGGACGCACGGCATAGGTGTCGAGTAAGCGTTCCATGGTCTCGACCAGTTTGGGATCGAAAAAGTGCTTGGGACTGAGGTTGATCGACACCGTCAGCCTCTGATCCAGCCGGTGTTGTTCGACAAAGGCAAACACCGACTCAAACAGCCAGTTGGAGATGGGGATGATGGTGAGGTTGTCTTCGGCCAGCGGAATGAAGCGAGCCGGTGAAATCAGCTCGCCCCGGAAAATCCAGCGCAACAGCACTTCCGCGCCGACGATTTTGCCGGTTTTGGCTTCGATCTGTGGCTGCAGCAACCAATAGAATTCGTTTTTGGCCACCGCGTTTTCCAGTCCTTCTTCCAGCAACAGATCGTCTTTGACCTTGTTTTCCATTTCGGTTTCAAACAGGGTGACCTGGTTGCGACCGCTTTCTTTGGAAGCATAAAGCGCAATGTCGGCCCGACGGATGACTTCGTTGATATTGAAATCCTGCTGACCGTCAAACAGATCGATGCCAATGGACACCGAGGTTTTATGGTAAAGATCGTCAAGCTGATAAGGCTTGCCCAGGGCTTCGTGCAACGCCTTGGCCAGTTTCTGTGAATGCAGACTGGCCTCGTACAGGGTTTCGCCGATGTTTTCGTAGATGATCACAAACTCATCGCCGCCAAAGCGGAAAGCCTGACCGTTGGTTTCGATGACCTGAAGAATGCGGTTGGCGATTTTCTGCAACAGCAGATCGCCCAGCTCGTGTCCATAGGAATCGTTCAGTTGCTTGAATTTGTCCACATCCAGAAACAGCAGTGCGGAAAAATAGTGGCCTTTTCGTGCCCGGTGGATGGTGCTGCTGAGTTCCTCTTCCAGCAGGGCGCGGCTGCTCAGTCCGGTCAGGGTGTCGTTGTAGGCCAGCTTTTCGATCTCTTTGAGATTGGATCGGTTTTCCTGAAACTGCTGGTGGATTTTTTCTTCCATCTGATTGAAATTGCGCATCAGATTGCCGATTTCATCGTTGTCGATGTCGGTAAAGCGTTGATGGGCCTTTTCCGGGTCAATCTGTTGGGTGGCTTCGATCAGGGATTTGATCCGCCGGGTCAGATTGTTGCCCAGAATCCAGGCGATCAGGGCTCCGAGCAGGATCGCAACCAGAGTGTAGACCAGCCCTTCCTGGGTCAGACTGATCAGGTTTTTCTGCAGATGGCGGGTGCTCATGCCGACTTTGACATAACCGATCACATTCTCACTGACCTGAATCGGGGCGGTGGCATCAATGATCTGGCTGTCCGGAATATGGCGGATTCGGACCGGATGGGCGGGATCAATGCGTTGCAGATTCTGCAGATATTTGCCGACCGTATTCTGGTTGGTGTGTGCCAGAATCAGACCTTCCGGATTGAATATCATGGCGTAACGCAGGTTTTCGTAACTGGATTGCGACTGAATGATTTCCTGCAGTCCCACCACATTATTGGAAAGCATCCATTCGGTGGTATTGGTGGCGACGGTCTGAGCCAGAGAATGGGTTTGGGTGGTCAGTTGCTGAATCAGAAAAGCGCGTTCTTTGTAGACCAGATCAAAAATAAACACGCTCATCATCAGCGCATGCACCAGCGTCACCCCGAGGATGAGCTGATGTTTGATTTTTTTGGGCCAGATACGGGTCAGCACTACTTCGCGTCCTCAGAGGCGTTTGACGAACTTTCGGACTCTGCCAATAGCGCATTGTCGCCGATTTCGGCGCGGAATGTCTGCATAAAGCGTTTGATTGGTTCGTAAGTGTCGTTATCGGCCGGGAACACGCGTTGAATGTTCATTAATCCCAGCAATTCCTGTCCACGTTCATGGGTATGTAACTGGGTCAGCAGCGACTGGATTTTTTCAGCGTGGGCCGCTTTGACCGTGTCGGTGCGATAGGAAAAGCTGTTGTTGGGCAGGGGCTCGGTCTGCCAGCCGATTTTCAGAGCCTTGGCCACATTGGGCTGGTTTTTCTGGAGGTCATACCAGGGAATGGGCCAGGTCGCACCGGCGGCGGTCAACTTGAGATACACATTCATAATGCTCGATTCCTGCGAGCCGACATACAGGGTGGTGGTGTCGCTTTTCAGATCCAGCCCCTGTTGATGCAGAAAATACTGGGGCATCATGGTCGCGGCCAGAGCGGTGGGTGCGGGGTAAGAGATTTTCTGGCCGCGTAAGTCGTCAATTTGGTCAATCTCGCTGTCCTTGCGCACCAGGATGATGCCTCGGAAATTGTCATTGGTGCCCATTTGGGCCAGGGTCTGGTAGCCGTACTGGTAATGGGTGATGGTCTGATAAGGGTTGGGCAAAGTCAGATCGAAGGCCCTTTCTGCCAATTTCTGGTCATAGCTGGGGTAATCCTTGGACGCCTGAACCCGGATGGTGACGCCTTCCAGCTGGTCGCTCAGGTATTTGGCCAGTGGATTGAACACCGAATAGAGTTTTTTGGGGTTGTGCAGCGGGTGCACGCCCAGCGTATAGATTTTCTTGTCCGATTCAGGGGCTTGATCGGCATATTGGGGCAGTGCCTGGTCGGCGCTCTGATCGGAATCGCAGCCGCTCAGGCTGAGAATCCATCCAATGAAAACAAGGAACAATAGTCTGGATGTCGGGTTTGGCATGGGTGGCCCCTTTGAATCACAAATTCAATACGTCTTCGTCTTCGATCAGACTGATGCCCGGCCCCATCGCATTACGGATGGAACGCTTGAAAATCAGTTTGTTCTGAACTGGCTCGGGCAGATCGGTAAAGCGAATCAGGTCCTTGTCGATCATCACATCGATCACGTCTTCGATCACCCGCACCATGTCCATGTCCAGTTGGTTGAGCAGTTGACGGATCAGGGTTTCGTTTTGGGTGTTTTCGACAAAGGCCTTGATTTCCGGCGAAAACAGACTGCTTTCCTCGTACCCCGGTGTGGGGGAAAACTGCAAGTCTTCAATGCTTTGATCGGTTTTGCGTTTGACGTAAATCATAACGGGCCTCACGCTCTCTTTATCAGAGAGATCAGTTGGTCATTTCCGAAATCACATTCCCCAGCAGGTCTGTCAGTCGATCGTTTTCCGAATAATCCACCGGGCAATCAATCAGGGTAACAGTTGGGGTCGCAATGGCGGTTTTCAGAGCGGGCAAGAGCTGATCGGCCGATTCAATGCGCACGCCTGTGGCACCAAACGACTGGGCAAAGGTCACAAAATCGGGGTTTTTGAAATCAATGTAGGCACTGCGCTGAAAACGGCGTTTCTGTTTCCATTCAATCAGTCCGTATTGGCTGTCGTTCCAGATCAGAATCACAATCGGCGTCTGTTCGCGCAGCGCGGTTTCCAGCTCCTGCACATTCATCATCAGACCGGCGTCGCCGGTGACCGCGACCACGGCCTTGTCCGGATGCGCCAGTTTGGCGCCGACGGCACCCGGCAGGGCAATGCCCATGCTGGCAAAACCATTGGAAATGATGCAGGTATTGGGTTGTTCGGCCCGGAAAAACCGCGCCATCCACATTTTGTGCGCGCCCACATCGCAAATGGCAATGGCGTCCTTGTCCATCGCCGTGCGCAGATCCCAGATGATTTTCTGCGGTTTCAAAGGCCAGGCCTGGTCGTTTTCAAACTGGTCCATTTCCGCAATCATGGCCTGACGCAATGGAAACGGTTGTGGGGGGGTGTCATTGGCGGGCAAATGTTCGCTCAGGGCTTTGAGGTTGCGGCCGATGTTGCCCACCAACTCCACATCGGGCATGTAACTGTAATCGACTTCCGCCGCGCAGGTGTCGATGTGAACAATGGTGTGTTCCCGATTGGGGTTCCACAAATGCGGGTGGTATTCGACCATGTCGAAACCGACACAGATCACCACATCGCTGTTGGCAAAGCCGCCGTTTTCGTAATCGCCTTTTTGCAGGCCGGTGGTGCCCATCGACAACGGATTTTTGTAATGCGGGACCGAGCCCTTGGCCATAAAGGTGTTGACCAGCGGAATTTGTCTATGTTCGGCAAACGCCTGCACCTGTTTGCTGGCATTGGCCCGGGCCACGCCATTGCCCACCAGAATCATCGGGCGTTTGGCCTGGTCGATGATCTGTGCTGCCTGCTTGAGCAGTTTGTGATCGGCCAGCGACAGCCGCGTCGGCACCACCGGCAACGGCGTTTCCGGCGTGAGCATTTCCTGAATGTTTTCCGGAAAATCGATGAAGGACGCGCCGGGTTTTTCCGCCTGAGCCAGTTTGAAGGCTTTGCGCACCACTTCGGGCAGGGTCTCCGGTTCCAGCACCTGGGTGGCGTATTTGGAAATGGGTTTGAACAGACTCACCAGATCCACGACCTGGTGCGATTCCTTGTGCAGACGGGTGGTAGCGGCCTGACCGGCAATCGCCACAATCGGGGAACGGTCCATATTGGCATCGGCCACGCCGGTCACCAGATTGGTGGCCCCCGGCCCCAGCGTGGACAGACACACGCCTGCGCGACCAGTGATGCGGCCATACACGTCCGCCATAAAGGCCGCGCCCTGTTCATGTCGACAGGTAATAAAACGGATGTCGGAATCGAGCAGGGCATCGAGAATGTCCATGTTCTCTTCGCCGGGGACGCCGAAGACGAATTCGACCCCCTCGTTTTCCAGACATTGCACAAAGCGCTTGGCGGCTTTCATTGAGCTCCTTGCAGGGTGTATGAAACATCAATACAAAAATCACCAGGCCTGGTGATTTTTATGTATTTTTTGATTATAAACCCAAAGCGGGGCAAAAAGCGAACGCCAAAGCCGAGGAAAGGTGGCTGCAGGCTTTGATGGGCTATTTTTTCAGCAGTGTGTCCACCACTTGCCACAGATTTTCATGGGAACCGGCCATGGGCACATCGGTCAGCCACTGACCATTGACCACCATGGCGGGGACGCCATTGATGCCGAAGTCATTGGTGGCCTGACGTGCTTTGCTGACTGCGCTTTTGACCTGAAAGCTGTCAAACATGGCTTTGTAGTCTGCGGGATCAATGCCCATGGGTTCCACAAACTGCGCCAGTTCATCGACACTGAACACCTGTTTGCGGTCACGGTGGATGGCTTCAAAGTAGGGGCGGTGAAACGCCTCTTCGATGCCGAGCTTTTTGGCGGTGTAAAACACATGCGCCATAAACACCCAGTTGGGATTGTCCAGCACCGCGGGCATCCGTTCAAAGGTCACGGACTTGGGCTTGGTTTCCAGCCAGTCGTGGACACTGTCTTCCAGATCGTAACAGTGCGAACAGCCGTAATAAAACAATTCAGTGACTTTGTTTGATTGCCCCGATTGGGGCTTGGGCACTTTTTTGTAGTGTTTGCCCGCTTCAAACTCGGCCGCCTGCAGCGGCACGGCAGAAAACGAAAGCGCGCTTGCGCCCAGCGAGGCCAGAAAGTGTCGTCGATTCAGCATAGTCGTTCGCCCTTAAAGTTCGCCATAAGAATGCAGACCGGACAGGAACATGTTAACGCCCAGAAAGGCAAAGGTGGTAATCAACAGGCCGATCACGGCCCACCAGGCCATGGGCTTGCCGCGCCAGCCTTTGGACATGCGAATGTGCAACCAGGCCGCGTAGTTCAACCACACAATCAGGGCCCAGGTTTCTTTCGGGTCCCAGGACCAGTAGCCACCCCAGGCTTCGGCGGCCCACATTGCGCCTAGTACGGTGGCAATGGTGAACCAGGCAAAGCCCAGCGCGATGGTTTTGTACATCAGGTCGTCCATGCTCTCCAGACTGGGCATGCGCTGAACGAAGTCGGAATTGGGGTTCTTTTCTTGGAGTTTGGCCACAATCAGATAGGCAATCCCGACCATGGCGGCAATGGAAAAGGCCCCATAGCCCACAAAGTTGGCCGGTACGTGGATTTTCATCCAATAACTTTTCAGCGCCGGCACCAGCGGCTGAATTTCGTGGGCGCCTCGGTCAAAGGTATACCAAAGCAGAAACGCGACCGACGCACTGACGATCAGCATCACAAACCCGCCCATGGCCCGGGTGCGCATTCTCTGTTCGTAAAACAGGTAAATCAATGTGGTCATGACCGCGAACAAAATGAACACTTCATATAGGCTGCTTACCGGGATGTGACCGTAATCCGGATTGATCAGATAGGACTCGTTCCAGCGGACCATCATCCCCACGGAACCCATGACCGACCCGGCCCAGGCGAGGAAGGTGGCGAACTTGCTCACGGATTCGGACTTGCCGAACAGGCCGCCGAAATAGGCCACGGTCGAGAGCACAAACAACGCACTCATCCACATGATCGCCGACTGGCTGGAAACCAGAAATTTCAGGAAAAAGGCGGTTTCACTGACGGAATAGGCGTTGTCGTTCTGCACATAGGTCCAGATAGCCAGTAAAGACAGTAAGGCCGTGGCATAAGTAAAGGGTTGAATACTGGGCCAGTAACGCCCGAACCAGATCCAGAAAATCGCAGTACCGATCAGAATGCCGATTTCATAGACATCCATCAGCGAACCGAACACGTCCCAGGCAAAGTAACTGCCCAGCAGGATCAAAGCCGTCCAAATGGTATCGCGTAAACCCCAGGGTTGGCGTTCGGTTTTCAACATGGCGTCATTGGCTGTGGTCATAGTTTTCACCTATTGTTTGATGCCGGTCTGAGCCTGAATGGCTTCGACCAATCGATTGAATTCTTTTTCCGTTTCCGGCAGGGGTTTGGTGTCCTTTCCGGCAATGGTCAGCGTTTGATGATGGTTGTCAAACGCCAGCCAGAGACGCTTTTGGCGCAGATAAAACAGGAAGAAGACTCCGATTATAAGTAATGTGCTGCCAAAATAAACGACATCTTTCCCGGGGGATTTCGTGATTTGCAGTCCGGTGGATTGAATGTGGGTAAAGTTTTCCAGCTCAAAATACAGTGGAGGGCCATAGTTGGAAAGACTGTTTAGCACCACCATCGCATCTTCAAACCACTGTTTGTTGAATTCGGAAATGCTTTCCAGGTCTTGAGTTTCTTCTTTTTCCAGTACGCTCAAATATAGTGTCTGCAGTGCCAACGATGTTTGATTGATGTAATAATCGCGCACCCTTTTCTGTTCTTCAGGCGGCACGTTTTCTTCGACAAAACTGGTGATGCCGTTGAAGCCCTGGCGGCGAAATAACATAAGCAACTGGTTCATCAGCTTCAGTTGCATCTGATGGGTGCGTTCGTCCACGCCTTCGGCTGGTAAAGCGTCATTCAGAGTGGCTTGAGTGCGTTCTGGGTCGTTGATCAGCGTCAGATATTCAAAGAACCGATCCAACCCGCGGCCTTCATCGGCCGGTAGGAAAAGATATCGGAACGGCTCCGCGGTGGAGGTCCGCATTCCGGTCATAAAAAACCAGCGACCATCCTGTTTGTCCGGAGTCATGAAATTTTCGTATTCCCAGGCCTTGCCCTGATCGTTACGCACTTTGAATACAATGGAAGGCCCGTTGTTGTGCATTTTCTTGCCGGTTTCGTTCTGTTCTTCCTCGCTGGCGGGAATGATGTTGTGCAGCTTGAAATCGTTGAACTCGATTCGGTATTTGCCAACCGGGGTATTGATGGTTTCGACTTGATCCACTGAGGTATTCATCTCCAGCGGTTTGAATTCCCGCGCAAGCAAAGGGTGCACTTTCAGGTCCAGCTTGGAGCCGCCATCGCCGAACGACGACTGATAGATGGCGTAGTTTTTGTAATAAAGCGGTTTGTTGACCTCGATGGTTTTTTCAATCGGTTCTTCCAGCTCGGGCGCGGTCAGAACCAGATCGGAGGCATAGTTTTTGGGCATGCCAGTGTCGTAATACTCGATGCGGAAGTCTTTCACATCAATGGTAAAAGGTAGTTTCTGCACCAGAAAACCGCGGTCATAAGGCAAAAACAACACATCGCTTTTCTGGCCTTCAGCCACATTAACCGTGCCGCGGAAGGAAAAGTTGTCCGATCCGACCCAGGATTTCTGAGGAATTTCGCCCAGCGGCACCGAGCGGGTTTCCGGGGCCAGATTGCCGGTGAGTTCGCGCGCCTTGAGCAACAGGTTGCTGTCGAGCAGACCGCCAATACAGATCACTATGATCGAGACATGGGTCAGAATATAGCCCCAGCGGTTCCAACGTCCTTTCATCCCGGCGACAGTCAAACCATCATCCCTTTCATGCAGGCGAACCTTGTAGCCCTGTTGCTGCAACAGTTTTTCTGCCTGCTCACTGTCAAAGTTCTCGGGGGTATAGGTCACCGACTGGGGCTGGTGTTTGTAGGCATTCAGCGACAGGCCTTCGCTGTACTGTTTCATGTCCTTCAAAAAGCCGGGCGCATTGCGGCTGACGCAGACGCCGGTGGAAATCAGCAGAAACAGCAGAACCAGAATGAACCAGGCCGCGCCATACACATGGAACAGCCCCAGCGAATTGAACACCTGAGTCCAGAAAGGACCGAATTTGATGATGTAATCCTGAAACGCCTGATTCTGTTGCAGAACCGTGCCGATCACCGAAGCGATCGCCAGCATCATCAGCAGGGTAACGGCCAGATTCATGGAGCCGAGAAACGGCAACCACTGAATGCGACGGTGTTTTTTCGGGGCCTTTTCTGGCGTAGGATTTGGCATTTCTGGCTCGCTCATGGCAACTTATTCTGGTCAGCTTCGTTCAAAAGATTGTAAAGTATACCGACTTTGGAACCATTGATAAATGATGAAAGGAAAGTCTCATGCCGCACCCGCTCTACCAGAAAGCGCAATTTCTGACCTCCGCGCCGACACTGGCGGCCTGCCCGCCCGACACAGGGCTGGAAGTGGCGTTTGCCGGACGCTCCAACGCCGGCAAATCCAGCGCCATCAACGTGCTGACCTCGCAGAAAAGTCTGTGCCGAACCAGTAAAACGCCGGGACGCACCCAACTGATCAACTTTTTTGAGTGCGACGAAGAGCGAAAACTGGTGGATTTGCCCGGGTACGGCTACGCCAAGGTTGCGATCCAGACCAAACTGGCCTGGCAGGCGCACCTGACCGACTACATAGAAAAGCGACAGGCCCTGCAGGGACTGGTGCAACTGGTCGACTGCCGCCGTCCGCCCACCGAAATCGACTTGCTGTTGCTGGAATGGACCCTGGACATGAACCTGCCGGTGCATGTGCTCCTGACCAAATCCGACAAACTCAAACGCGGCGCAGGCAAAGAATCCCTGATGCGAATGCAGCAACTGCTCGAAAAAGAATTCCCACACGCCAGCGTGCAACTGTTCTCCGCCCTAAAACGCGAAGGCCTCGACCAGGCCTGGTCAAAAATGGACCAATGGTTTCAGTTTGAGCGGGATTAAATCAAAGATGGCTTTTTAAGCCAGCGTAATATTTACATAATGTGCGTATATGTTAGTATCTGTTAAAATAGCGACAAGCAAATATTATTCTGTGCGACGTTATAAGCGCCAGGATGCCTGCGGCAACGATCAACTTAAATCGTTTTTTAGGATAAAAGAGTAGTGTCCCTTTTCTAGCTTTTTTTATGTGAGCAAACATAAAAACAGGGCACAGGTTGCCCCAAGACTTACATCAGGTGTTCAACGCATCCAAATCCGTGAAAAACCTGATCGCCTCACCCAAAAATTGAATGGTAATTCAAGTACAAAGGTCATGATTGGCTTTGTTGATCGAGGACAGTCTGAAGGAAGGCCTGACGATGTTTGGATTGGAATTGAGTAAGTTGAACCGCAAATTGCTTTGACCGACCAATGCTTTGGAAAGGATTAACCAAACGATCAATAAGCACTCAAAACTGGGGAAATTCTTTCCTAATTGTGGAAAGCTGGGAGCGACTGATAGGTTCGATTCTCTTGGAATAACCGGAATATGGGCTCGATACCATGTCCTATCATCAGCTTGGAACGGACAAGCTGAATTTTAACCGGTGAACTTTTGAACAATTTACAGAAAGAAACATGCTTAATCCCACATCATTATTTTTTTCAAAGTGTTGCGATTACTATCTGAATTCAGAAATCTAAAGGGAGTGAACAATGAACATTAATGCCAGCATCGTTGACCAGCGTTTAGAAGGCCTTGTTGAAGATCATAAAGATGCATTGACAGAGTTAGTAGGGCCGGACGCAATAAGGCAAAAATCGTTGGCGTTTGTTCTGTTGAGCGTAATGACATCGCTTGAGCTAGCCGCTGAAGAAGCATTTGAACTTTTAACCGAAGGTGGCAATGATGTTGGTGTTGATGCCATCCACCTTGGGGATGTTGATGACGGTGAGTTCACCGTTACGATTTTTCAAGGAAAATACACCCACAAAAATTTTGATGCGGAATCAAATTTTCCTGAAAATGGAATTAAAAATGCCATTAATATGGTCTCTGTTCTTTTCGACCCATCAAAATCACTGAGTTTAAACGAAAGATTAAAGCCCCGAATTGAGGAAGTGCGTTCTTTAATTCGTGATGGGTATATTCCAAATGTTCGCTTGATGCTCTGTAATAACGGTAAAAAATGGAAAAAAGAAGCCCAAGATTGGATTGATCAGTCTGGAATGAATAATGACCAAATCCAATGGGTTTACTACAACCATGACAATATTGTCGAGGTGCTTCAGCGCAAAAAAACTGTAAAAGATACGGTAACGCTATCTGGAAAAGCTATTATTGAAGATTTTAATTTTAGAAGAGTGTTAGTTGGGAAAATTGCTGTTCGGGAAATAGCTGAATTATTCAACAGGAATCATGACCTATTACTAGAACGCAACATCAGACGATATCTAGGATTACATTCTAATCGCGTCAATACTTCTATTCATGAGACACTCTCTGATACAGATAAGCAAAGTAACTTTTATTTCTTTAATAACGGCATCACTATGGTATGTCAAAAGTTTCGTCATAATGCGTTACAAGGTGATAACTACCAATTAAAACTTGAAAATATTCAGATTATTAATGGTGGACAAACTTGTAAAACCATTCAGCAAACGCTTAATGAACCAGACAACCAAAATAGCTATGACAACGTTTATGTCCTTTTGCGTTTATATGAGCTTGCTGAAGATGATCAGGGTTTTATACAAGAGATAACTTACGCTACCAATAGTCAAAATCCCGTGGATTTAAGAGATTTGCGTTCCAACGATCAAATGCAATATCAACTTGAAATAGGTATTAATCAGCTTGGATATACTTATAAACGTTATCGTGATGATATTGCCAGCAATAGTAATCAAATTACCAGTTCAATTACCGCAGAATCCGTGATGGCTGTATGGCGTAAAAAACCACATCAAAGTAAATTCAGACGTAGAGAGCTTTTTGGGAAACTGTACGAAGCGGTATTTAAAGACCTTAATGCAGCCCAAGCAGTTTTAGCGGTTCTGATTTTCCGTATTGCAGAAAACGAGCGTAAGCGGCCAACTGTATTAGATCCGGTGCCAGATTTTTTACCCTATTCGGCACATTACATGGCAATGATTGTTGGTCAAGAATTACTTTTGCAAAATAAATTAACGATAGATCAGGTTTCACATAAAGAATTTGAGGTCTTGATAGAATCTTTAGAAGAAAACAAAGCGATTTATTTAAAAAAGGCAGCGGATTCCATTAAACAAGCGCTTAGTCAAATATATGGTGAACGAGAAATTTCTTTGCAACAATTATCCGCTACCTTTAGACGCGGGGATTTACTAGAGTTCTTGCAAGTGCAAACGAAGCAAGTTAGTTGAAAATTGTAATCCGCAGAGATGTAATCGGAACAGGGCATGTCATGCGTTGTTTGACCTTAGCGAAGGCGTTAGCAGAAAAGGAAACAGACGGCTTTTTATTTACCGCATTAAGTTACAGGCGAGCAGGATGGCTGTTGTGGTTCAATAATTTCGGACACTCTTGTAAGATAATGTTTATCAAACGCAGGAGTGGAGCCAATGGAGAAGAAAAAGCCAACTCGCAATCGTTATACCGACGAGTTTCGTAAAGAAGGCGTTGCATTAGTCACAGAGCAAGGCTACAGCGTAATAAGAAGCTGTCCAATCGCTTGGATTGTCCGAACAACTGCTTTACCGCTGGGAATCAATGGGGTCAGACCCTTTTGATTACAAGGTTCTGGATGATGAGATCATTTTACTGGATTTGTTCAAGTGGTAAATCGGCATTAATGCGCGTTGTTCAATTAAGGCGGTTTTAACCAGGCCTGGTCAAAACTGGATATTTAAAAATTCTGGTAGAACCCAAATCAGGAGGTGGGAATATGCTGACGATGGAAGCACTGACGGCGTTTTTTGGCTGGTCCTCTGTGATCAATGTGGTGATTCTTTTGCTGTCAACGCTCAGTGTGATTGCCTTTCGCGGGGCGATTACCGGTTTGCATGCCCGATTGTTCGGGCTGGACGAAACCGATCTGGGCAGAGCTTATTTTCAGTATCTGGCGCAATACAAAATTGCGATCATTGTCCTGAATATCGCGCCTTATCTTGCGTTGAAAATGATGGCGGCATTCTGACTGAATGACCGAATCGATGGCTCTCTTTTCTGAGACAGAGGCGCCGGTTTTGCCCTTTTCACTGTCGGATGACATCAACGGTTCCTATCGTTGGGACGATCGGCTCAAGGTCTTTGTGATCTCCCTTCCCGATGGCGAATTGGTGTTTTCGGATGACTTTTTCGGTCGCAAAATCAGTGATCGATGTGTGGTGTATTTTCAGGAAAATGACCGCTTTGATGGGCCGAATACCGATTGGCGTGCGCTCAGCGATTCGGAACTGACAAAGACCCAATTCACCAATATTCGCTGGCAGCATGATCGGATCAGATTCTATGGCAAAGACATCCCTTTGCCCAGACTGACGGCCTGGTACGGTGAAGCAGGCAAGACCTACACCTATTCCGGAATCACGTCGCACCCCAATCCGTGGAACGAAGGGTTGCTGTATCTGAAAAACGCGGTCGAAACGGTCGCGCAGGAACGCTTCAACAGCGTGCTGTTGAACTGGTACCGAAACGGGCAGGACCACATGAGCTGGCATGCGGACGATGAAGCAGAGCTGGGTAAAAACCCAACGATTGCGTCGGTGAATTTCGGTGCGTCCCGAGATTTTGTGCTGCGCCGAAAGGGCGATCCGTCCAAAAAACTCACCATTCCCCTGAACCACGGCGCGCTATTGATCATGCGGGGTCCATTGCAGCATTTTTGGCAACACTCGGTGCCCAAACGAAAACGGGTGACCGGGTCTCGCTTTAATCTGACCTTTCGGCGGATCGTTTAGAAGCATGGATCAAAATCATCAATTTGCTTGCCGAGGCCGATGAAAGCCGGTTCTGTTCTTGCATGAGGGCAGGAAAACGACCCGGCCTGGTGATTTTTGAGTTTAATTCAGTCCTGCAAGCTGTGCGTTGATTTCATCCCGATCAAAAAGGATCAGAGGGTCCTGTGGGTTTTGATTGAATACGTCAAAAATCCACTCAAACTCTTCGGGCGTTTCTCCTTGGCGGATGCTTTTTACCAGATCGTTGAATAAGTGGATGCCACCACAGTCTTCAATCGGGCCGCTGCGCCGGCCACCGGTACAGAAGGCGATTTGACTGGCGAATCTGTCGGCCTGGCAAGGTTGGATTTTTTCCAGTGTGATGACAAATTCCCAGTCATCGCCAAAATCATAGACATAAAGGCACTGATTGCCTTCAATCGAAAGCAGTTGATGAAGCGGATAATCGACCTCTTCTTCCTCGGTCAAGGGTTCGGAAAACAGAGAGGCATGATCGGGGATGAATTGATGCAGGTGCAGATCAAACAGTCCGAAGGAGGCCTGAATGATCTGGTGCATCTGGGCAAGCGAAAGGGTATCGGGTACTTCGAGTCGCCGCCATACGGGCGGTTTGGCACCCTTGAGGGCGACTTTGAGCACATAGGTGAAGTTGGGTGTCGACGTTTTTGCCGGATGTTTGCGTCTGGTGGCTTCCCGGTCTTTCGGAAAGTCCAGCACATTATCGGCTGCGACCGGGTCGGCGACAAAAGGTTCGTCTTCCGGCGGGTTCATCAGCTCTCTGGGGTGCATGGTCATTGCCTGCAAATCAAAGAACCCTTCTGTGTCCACGCTGGGGTAACGCTGGCGGAACTCGTCCTCGCTGATCGGTTGCAACCTTGCCAGACCGCTTTGTTCGATCATATCCGCATATTGGGTCTGCGAAGTGCTTAACATTTCAAGTTCTTCGCGCTCGATCATGCCGGAGTCTTTTTTTTCCCAATGGCGCAATAACAGGTCTCGCATGGCCAGATGCCTGGACAATTTATCGCGCAACACGTCGGTGTCAGATTCAAACAGGTAATCGCTCCAGAATTCGAGCAAGCCTTCTGTGGCTACGTGGTTCTGGCTTTCTTTATCGAAGGTGATGCCATCCTCACAATCCATTTTGCGGGCGTGTTTGTAAATGTGCTGAGCAATGTGCATGTAAGGCTCCAACTCGATTTCATCCATCAGGGCCTGCTGGTAGAAATCATTGAGCTTGATTTCAGCCAGTGACAGCATTTCGATGAGCGTGCGGTATTGGGTTTTGGATAGATTCAAAATCATGACTTCACCATTTCTGCTTGTTTCTCTGATGTGTTGATGGCTGAGTTTACTGCACGCTAAATACGTTTTCCACCCACTTGGAACCAATATGGAATGGAGTTTGACAAGGCTTGGTGAGATTTCATGTATTGACTTGTTGAAGGCATAACTCCGTCTTGTATTTAATATTGTTTACGTATAATATTGTCGTAAAATTTTCTAGTAACCGGGAGAAAGTAAGTGCAAAAAACGCTGATTACCGCCATGATGGCAGCAATCTCAACCTCAGCGGTGGCCGCCCCCAACGGTGGCCCGCTGGGAACCAATATCGGCTATGGGGACAGCTCCAATAGCAATACCATCTATGGACCGATTGCCAACCCTTCCCACAACGCCCTGAATGTCTCTGACACCGATGGCTATCGTGTCGGGTTTGGTATTTCCGGTAACATTTCAATGAAGTCGAACGGCCTTGAAGGCTCTGAAGACTACATCGATACCAAGATTGATGGCATTCTGGACAAGTCGACTTATGATCCCCAGGATGCTACCGACCTGGCCGAAGCGATCAATGATTTCACCAAAAAGTATGACGAAGGCAGTTTGTCGGTATCCGGGGGCGTCACCGTCCCGATCCTGGTAAAGCATGATGTAATGGGAGGCGGCATTTCCTTTGATTATTCTCGCCAATATGCCGTCAAGGCACAGATGCACCGTGAAGGTAATGTAGCAGCTACCTATGTTGATGCCGATGAAATTACGGTAACCAAAAAAGGCGCAGGCATGGCCTTCCATTACAAGGAAGTGGACGAGTTTGCGCTGGGCTATGGGCGTGAAGCCTATTACCTCAACAAAAACAAATGGTATGACGGCGTTTTGAATGTGGGTGTGAGCGCACGTTACATCAATATGACCGCATCGGCCACGGCAATTGACTTTGGGCAGTACACCGAAGACAACCTGAAAAACAATAATCAGGATGCCGATGATTACCTGGATAACATCGAAAACGGCGCCTCTGACAGCAATATCACCGCTGACATCGGGGTTGATTGGACAGCCGACAACTTCATGGTGTCCTTGGCCGGTAAAAACCTGACCTCACCGACGTTTGATGTCGATGATCAGTCCACCGGTTATAACTTCGGTATCGATGACGAATACACCATGGAGCCGCGTTTCACCATGGGCGGCCAATGGTACAGCAACAATCGAAACTGGACACTGGCCGGCTCCATTGACCTCAATGAAGCCAATGACCTCAATGACAACGACACCCAGTGGTGGTCGGCATCGGCGAGCTACGCGACCAACAGCGCATGGTACATTCCAGACGCACGAATCGGGATGCGTGGCAATATGTCAGAAGACGGCTACAACTACGTGACCGCTGGCCTGACATTAGGCATGCTAACCATGGATGTGGCGACCACAACCACGGATTTCAGTGGCGTGTCGGACAATCAGGAAGACGAAGGTGTGATGGCCTCCGTCGGCTTGGAATTTGATTTTTAAGACAGACTGATTTTGGTAGTCCTCTTTAAGACCTGCACAAAATGCAGGTCTTTCTCATTACCTCAAGACTTTTAAATCATCCTCATAACCTGAACTGTCCCAGTTTTTTGACACCTCTGCTATAGTCACTCATTACCCAGTCTCAAAGTAAGTTTCAACTCTCTCTGTCTGAAATCGCTCATCAGTAATCATTTGATCGGTCAAAATGCTTGATGGATTTCTTTGACGAGTGGGGCAACGACGGTCTTGAACCGGTCGGAAATCATCGGGTTTTCCATGACGGCTTCCCAGAAGCGTACAGCGATTTCCAGAGCTGTTTCCTGCGCCTGATCGGACACATCAATGAACCGCGGAAGTTTGATTTCCGGGTTTCGAATCTCGCCTTGAACGGGCATGTAGGCCATTGGTAGCATGTCGTAAACCGGTGTCACGCCGGCCACCTGCAAGCCTTCCATAAAAAACGAAAGGTTCCCCAGGTGCATGTCCGTGTTGGCAATGTATTTGCCAAAGGCATGGGCCGTTTCGACGATGGATAGGTCTTGTTTCGAGATGATTTTCTGTTGCAAAAGATCTCGGGCAATTTCCGGCCAATCGCCGTTGATACCAGCGAAGGCGGCGTCCAGATATTTCAGGGAGACCACGCCCCGACGACCATATTTTTGCGTGCGGTCGAATCGGTTTATTTCCAGATAGAGGCGGTCATCCGCGTGCAAACGGGTTTCGGATGCGCTGATTCCGGCTTCGTTGAGTGAGGTCAAGGCCAAATGTTCGCAGACCATCAGGTCACGGTGGCGAACGGCGATCGGGTTGTCCTCCGAGCATAAAGGAGAGTATTTGACGATCAGATGGTTCTGACCGTTATAGAGCGTGAATTTGGGTTGTTCACCGGCGATGGAGGACCCCATGTTTTCTGGTTCGCGGTGAATGGCGTGGACGATGTCGCTATAATCGCCTTGCCCTCGAATCGGATGGTCCTTATCCGCGGCGAGAGCCGCCATGCGTTTTCCCAGAACCAGGTTCCCCTGAAGGTCGTCGCCATAGTGGGTCAGGTAGTGCCAGATCTGTCGATCGGACCAATCCTGACTTTTGGCCGTCAGTCGTGGATCGTGATTGGCAAGCTGCTTGAGATGGATGGCACCCAGAAAGCCCGAAGGGATCGCATCATACAAATAGTACGGCAAGCCATCATGACTTTGGTGGCCCGAATCCTGTACCAGCAAAGTGCGATCCTGGGGTTGACGGTAAAGATCGCCGAGTCGTGAAACCCGGCCATTGGCGTTGATTTCGTACAAGGGTTCGCAAGGCCAGGACGCATCCATCAGCGCAAACACGGTTTTGGGCCCAGCGCCCAGCTTCAGGACCGGCAGTTTCTTTAAGGTTCGGCTGACCGTGGGTTGGCTGATCCCGGTCAGTTTGGCCAGGGCCGATGCACTCAGGTTTTCGTACTGAAGCGCTTGCGTAATCCGTGTTTCATGACGCGCCATGAGGCCACCTGAATGGTTTTATGAATAGATAATTGAATAGTTTAATAAAGACAGGATGAATGTCAACAAAATAGATTTTATTGAATTATTTCAGTGGCCTGCGGATACATTCTTTCAAGTAGCATGCGCTCAGACGATTTTCATGAATGGTTACAGCACAAAAATGAATAGATAGTAAAGACAGCGTCCCCATTCAAAGCAAGAAGGGTAGAAATGAACCAGGCCTGGTCAAAACCCGGTTCAGTGGGCTTCGTCCCAGTTTTTGCCCTGGCCGATGTCCACGATCAGGGGCACATCCAATTTGAGCGCCGATTCCATGGTTTCGCGGATTTTGGGTTGGACCGCTTCCAGGTCTTTTTCTGCGACCTCAAAGATCAGTTCATCGTGGACCTGCATCAGCATGGTGATGTCGTGGTCGGTCTGATCCAGCCAGGGTTGGAGTTGGATCATGGCGGTTTTGATGATGTCGGCGGCGGTGCCTTGCATGGGCGCGTTGATCGCGGTGCGTTCGGCGTATTGGCGCAGTTGGCCGTTGCGCGCATTGATTTCGGGCAGGTACAGGCGTCGGCCTTTCAGGGTTTCGACATAACCTTTGTCTTTGGCCAGTTGTTTGGTGCGTTCCATGTAATCGGCCACGCCGGGATAGCGGGCAAAATACAGGTTGATATAGTCCTGAGCCACCGGGCGCGGCACTTGCAGCTGTTTGGCCAGACCGAAGGCGCTCATGCCGTAAATCAGCCCGAAATTGACCGCTTTGGCGCTGCGACGCTGTTCGGCCGTGACCTGATCCAACGGCGTGTTGAAGATTTCCGCCGCCGTGGCCTGGTGGATGTCTTTGCCCTCGGCAAAGGCTTTGAGCAGCCCTTTGTCGCCCGACAGATGCGCCATGATCCGCAATTCGATCTGTGAATAATCGGCGGCGATCAACTGATAGCCTTCGGGCGCAATAAACGCCTGACGGATGCGGCGGCCTTCGGCGTTGCGGATGGGGATGTTCTGCAGATTGGGCTCGGTCGAAGACAACCGCCCGGTGGAGGCTACGGCCTGTTGATAAGAGGTATGCACCCGCCCGGTTTTAGGGTGAATCTGTTTGGGCAGGGCGTCGGTGTAGGTGGATTTGAGCTTGGCCATGGAGCGGTATTGCAAAATCATGTCGGGCAATTCATAACCGTCTTCGGCCAGTTGCACCAGCACCGGTTCGGCGGTGGAGGGCTGGCCTTTGGGGGTTTTTTTGACCACGGGAATTTCCATGCGCTCAAACAGCACTTCCTGCAGTTGTTTGGACGAATTCAGGTTGAATTCGACCCCGGCGCATTCGTGGGCCGTGTGTTTGAGCTGGGTCAGCTTCTGGTCCAGTTCATAGGAGTGGTCGGCCAGCATCTGGCGGTCGATCAGCACGCCGGTGTGCTCCATTTGCGCCAGGACCGGCAGCAGGGGCATTTCAATCTCGCTGAATACGGTTTTCAGTGCGTCATCGGCCTGGAGTTTTTCCCACAGGGTCAGGTGCAGTTGCAGGGTGATGTCGGCGTCTTCGGCGGCGTAAGCGGCGGCCGGTTCGATTTCGATCTGGTTGAACGTTTTTTGCTTTTTGCCTTTGCCAGCGATGTCTTCAAAATGCACGGTGACTTTTTGCAGGTAAAACTGCGCCAGATCGTCCATATTGTGGCGGGTGGCGGTGCTGTTGTAGCAATAGGATTCGAGCATGGTGTCAAAGGCGATGCCGTCGAGCGTGATGCCCGCGTTTTTGAACACATGCCAGTCGTATTTCAGATTCTGACCGATTTTCTGGATGTTCGGGTCTTCCAGCAAGGGCTGGATCGCCGCCAGCGCGTCGGCCTTGTCGAGTTGCTCGGGCGCGCCTTCGTAGTCGTGCGCCAAAGGCAGGTAAGCCGCATGGATTTTATATTGACCACTGTCGGTTTGCTCCGCCCAGGCAAAGCTCAAGCCCACGATCTCGGCCTGCATCGCGCGCAGGCTGGTGGTTTCGGTATCAATCGCAAAACGTCCGGCGTCCTTCAACTGTTTTAACCAGGCCTGGTAAGTTTTGTCATCCAGAATGGTTTCATAAGGCGCCGATTCAAACTGGCTGGCCTGACCGGTCTCTCCCTCGGGCAAGGGGTTCTGCGGTGATGGGTTGGCGTTGTGGGCAGACGGCTTGGCTTTGCCGATTTTCTGCCCACTGAAGGGCAGTTCACCCTTGAGCACTTTATTGAGCCAGTTTTTGAGTTCGTATTTCTGCAACAGGGCTTGGAGCGCGGCCATGTCCGGGGTCTGGCGTTTGATGTCGGACAGGGCAATCGGCAGCTCGCAATCGGTGCGGATGGTGGTCAGTTTCTGTGAGAGTTTGAGCTGGTCGATGTTGTCGCGCAAGGTTTCGCCGATTTTGCCGCCGATTTCGTCGGCGTGTTCGATCAGATTGTCCACCGTTTCGTATTTCGCCAGCCATTTGGCCGCGGTTTTGGGGCCGCATTTGGGAATGCCGGGAATGTTGTCGCTGGTGTCGCCCACCAGTGCCAGATAATCAATGATCTGATCGGGTTTCACGTGGAACTTTTCGGGCACGGTCTTGGGGGTCATCAGAGTGTCGTTCATGGTGTTGATCAGGGTGATGTGATCGTTCACCAGCTGCGCCATGTCTTTGTCGCCGGTGGACAGCAGCGCGTCCATTTTGACTTCGGTGGCCTGATGCGCCAGCGTGCCCATGACGTCATCGGCCTCCACGCCTTCGACCATTAGCAGGGGAATGCCCAGTGCCTTGATCAGATCGTGAATGGGCGCAATCTGCAGCGCCAGTTCTTCCGGCATGGGCGGGCGATGGGCCTTGTAGTCGGCAAACATCTCGTGACGGAAGTTTTTGCCTTTGGCATCAAACACCACCGCAATCCGCTCGGGCTGATATTGTTCGATCAGCTTGCCCACCATATTGACCACACCGTAGATCGCGCCGGTGGGATGGCCTTCGGAATTGGTCAAGGGCGGCATCGCATGAAAGGCGCGAAACAGGTAGGAAGACCCATCCACCAGAATCAATGGGCTGTCGGAATCAAAGGTCAGGGCATTGTGGCTCATAAACTTGCAACTCTGTGAATTTTGGGGGTGCCGGGGGCTGTGCTAAAATAGCGCGGATTTTTTGACATTGGCGACTGCATAGAGTCTCGCCGTATTCTAACCTTTCCGGGAATTTTTGGCATGTCCGTTTATACCCAGGTAACCCGCACCGACCTACAGACGTTTCTGACCCGTTACGATCTGGGCGAGCTCACCGATTTTCAGGGCATCAGTGCCGGCATTGAAAACACCAATTATTTTGTCGACACCACCCGGGGACGGTTTGTGCTGACCATTTTCGAGCAGCACACGCTGGACGAATTGCCGTATTTTCTCAATATCATGGCGTTCATGGCCGAACATGCGATTCCCACCGCGCATCCGATGGCGGACCGGGAAGGGCGCTATCTGCAAACCCTCAAGGACAAGCCCGCTGCATTGGTGGAACGGTTGCAGGGTGCCGATCTGGACAATCCGACGCCGCGTCAGTGCGAAGTCATGGGCGAATGGCTGGCCAAATTCCATCTGGCCGGACAGGACTTTGACGATTTTCGGGCCAATGACCGCGATCTGGCCTGGGCCGAAACCACCTATTCGCGTCTGCAAACCAAGCTGCCTGCCGAAGAAACGGCTCTGATTGCGGATGAAATCGCGTTTCAGCAACAGACCGACTGGTCGCTGTTGCCCGTCAGTGTGATTCACGCCGATCTGTTCTGCGACAATGCGTTGTTTGATGGCGACGAACTGGCCGGGATCATCGATCTGTATTACGCCTGCAACGGGCCGATGCTGTATGACCTGGCGGTGATGATCAATGACTGGTGCCGCCGCCCGGATCAGACGCTGGATTCTGACAAGGTCGTGCGAACCCTGCAGGCCTATGAAACCGTGCGACCGCTGAGTGAGGCCGAACACAGCGCCTGGCTCAGTGTGCAACGCATGGGGGCGCTGAGATTTTATCTGTCCCGACTGCAGGACCAATACCAGCCACGCGAAGGCGAAATGACCCAGATCAAAGACCCGCAGGTCTTCGGAAAACTGCTGCAATCGCTGCGCGCTCAGGTGTGAGGCGTTTTTGACCAGGCCTGGTAAGAAATTGAGGTGACGGAAGGGGCGCTATTCCAGCGGGTCGGCCAGTGGCGAGAAGAGGTGGACCTGGTTTTTGCCATTGAGTTTGGCGTAATACAGCGCTTTGTCGGCTTTCAGGTTCAGTTTGCCCAGATCGTCCTGGGGTGAGGCCAGAGCGGCCCCGATGCTGACGGTGAGTGTCTGATTCAAGGCAAATGCGGCCTGAGCGATTTTGTGGCGAATGTTTTCCGCCAGATTCAGAGCCTGATCCTGACTGACTTCCTGCAACAGCACCAGAAATTCTTCACCGCCCCAACGGGCCACCACATCCAGCTTGCGGGTGCTGCCCAGCAGCAGTTCGGCAATCCGAACCAATACCTGATCCCCTTCTTCATGGCCCAGTGTGTCGTTGACCTCTTTGAAGTCATCGATGTCGATCATCAATATCGCAAAATGACGATTATAGCGTTTGAGGCCTTCCAGCGCCCGCACGGCGGCCGATTCGAAGGCGCGGCGGTTGATCAGCCCGGTCAGAGTGTCGTGGAAGGCCATTTCTTTCAGTCGACGTTCCATTTCGACTCGATAGGTGATGTCTTTGCCGGTGGACACAAAATGGGTAATCTCGCCCCGATCATTGTGAATGGGGGTGATGGTTTTTTCTTCGTAGTATTCGGAGCCGTCTTTGCGTTTGTTGACAAAGGTGTGGTTGAACACCTCGCCCTTTAAAACCGTGTTCCACAGGTTTTCATAAAAATGCTCGTCGTGCTGGCCCGATTGGAGAATGTTGTGTTTTCGGCCCAGAACGTCTTTGGCCTGATAGCCCGTGACGTTTTCAAACGCTTTGTTGATATAAATCGAGTTGCCATCCTTGTCGGTGATGGCGAGGGGATCGCCCAACTGCTCGATGGCCTGGGTAAACACGGCAATGTCTTCCTGAATGGCTTCGATTTCGGTGACATCCAGAAAACTGGCGGTAAAGACCGGGTGTTCAAAACTGGCATTGACCAGCAGTGTGATCGCTTCGCCGTCTTTGGTTTTGCCCTGTATTTTGACGTTGTCGATCGGGGCCTGATGGTGAATCACCGGGCGGAGGTGGCGCATGATGTCGAGCGGTTTGGGAAACAGCTTTTTCAGCCCGACTTTGGCCAGGGCGTCCACGTCTTCGTAGCCGAACAAGGCCACAAAGGCCTGATTGGCATAATGAATCTCGGCATCAAGGTCAAATTGCAGAATGCCGACCAGGCTCTGATTCAACAGCTCGGTGCAGGAGGCCAAAGTTGCTGGTCTGTGGGCGTGGGTGAACGTGTTTTCCAAAGAATTCATTGCTCGCATCAACGTGACTAAGAACCATTTTGGTTAAATTATATTGCTGATTTTAGTAACTTTGATCCAATTGTGCAAAAAATATTGACTGCCTGAAGGTGGTGAAAGGTTATACCAAATTTGTGCAAGATACTGTTTTTACATGGAAATCTTTGAGTTATCGTCGTATTCGTGATGACCACGGATGAGAAAAGCTTTGTTGCGGCATCAGGAGAGCCTGCTTGCGCAGGCTTGTCAGGTCTGGAGGATGGGATTCAGCGAATGAGTCGGTGTGCTCAGTCTGTGGGCGGTTTGTTTTCCGCGGCGTCGCGTTCGGCTTTTTTGCGGGCGATGGCTTCCCAGTCAATGTTGTTGCATTCCAGGCAGTCTTCCTTGAACACGCCCAGCTTGACCAGCAGCGCATGGACTTTGCAACCGACGCAATACCCCAGAATCGCTTCCAGCCACATAAAGCCCAGACACACCCAGACCAGTGTCAGCGGAATCCAGTCCGGCATGTAGTTTTCGGTGGTGGGCAGCAACTTGCTGCCAAAGAGGCCATTGACCCAATTGGCGAAGGTGTCGGGGTTGAAGAAAATCAGACAGACAATGATGAAACTGGCCCCGATGCTCCAGGCAAAACGTTTGGGGACCAGCGGTTTCCAGTTGGGCGCGTCTTTTTTGGCGAGCAGACTGGCGAGGTAAATGGTCGGCGACAGGCGCGAGGTGGTGACAAACAGACCGGCGAGCATTTCAAACAGGCCGTAGAACAGCACCCAGGTCTGGATGGTGTAGTCGTAAGCCCGTTGTGTGGCCTGGACTTCGTAAATGGTGTGCCATTCCCAGGTGGTTTCCAGTGTGTCCACCGCGGTGGTGTTTTCCAGCACGCTCCAGCTGGGACCGAAAATCACATCGGCCAGGGTGTAGGCCATGTACAGCGGGATAGCCAGCAGCATTCCCGCGCGGATTTTGACCGCATTGTCATTGATATAGGTCGGCGATTCCTTGGGGTCGCGGAACCATTGGTTTTTGAAAACGTCTTTCAGCTTGGCCAGCATCGCAGCGATCCTCTTTGATCATTTCAGTGACCAGTAATATAACGCTTTGCTTATAAAAAAATAAGTGGTTGAAACATCAAACTTTTTGATTGCGCAATTAATTGCTCTTACGCTTTTTTTACCAGGCGTGTATGAACACCAGGTTAGTATACGGGTCTGCTTCAATTGTAACGACCCAGAGAACGCTATGGCTTCCGATCTTCATTGGAGGTGCTGGAGGCTAAAAATTTTCGGGCCAGTGTTTCAGTTATTATCTGAATTCAGGGATCGTTGTTTGAGTCCAGAAGTTAACAATACAGAGTCTCTGTCGCCTCAACGGGTGATCAAGTTGATCACCAGCTGTTTGAGAGATGCAAAAGAGGTCGTGATGTTATTTCAAGAATCCAGCGTCGCATTCAAAGTCCTTGTACAACTGCCAAAGCCATCGATGAAACAGGCTCAAAGCTCAGCCGCAATCTGACCCGTCAATGGCGGAGAGATTATTTAGAACTTAAAGATCTCTCAAATCGAGACACAAGAAATACTCGGTGAGCCTGTAAATAATCCTGTGTAAACGCTTGCTTGGTCAGATATATGCTTTCAAGTGTTCCTCGTGAAGAATCATAAACTGGTTCATGGCCCGCATTCCAGTCCCGAATCAGCATGGTCCATTTTTTGAAGACGATTCAATGGCTAGAAAGATGATCTTGAACGCTGAATTGTCATGATTGAAGATCTTGCAGTTTTTCATGGTCAATCTTGTTTTTTATCTTTGTAACCGCTTCAATAAAATCAGTCAGTCCTTTACCGTCTTTTTGTTTTAAAAGAACCGGTCTAGTGGGTTTCCCGAGAAGTCTTTTTGTTGAATCGATTTGTTCTTGAATTGGAATAAAATAGCTATTTATGACACCGAAAACGAACAAATAGTCATGATAGATAAACCCAATATCTTTCCAGTTTTTACTGTGGCCTTTTTTTGTCAACCATTTATAGATTGATTTCTCTGTTATATTGGCATAGCGACGATCGAGATTATTAAAAGCGTCTTCACCAAAAATGTCCAATAAGTCTTGATATAGTTGTTTCGCAACATATTTGTGTAAAGCACTTTGAGAGTGAATCATTAGCTTATACAGCTCTGATTGTTGGCTAGTTGGTTGCCTAATTACGTATTCATCAAAATCCATTACCTTCTTCCATTTGTTATTAGGTTTTAGTCGATCTAATATTTTTTGATACTCTTCAAATGCATACCGGATATCAGGTTTATTCTCCGATTGTTTTATGCATTCCCTGACCCAGTTTTCCAAGCGAGGAAAATAAGGAAAGTGAAAATAAGGGACTTGGAACCCTTCAGGCAGCTTGAGCGCTGATAGCTCTTCTGGTGGGTTACCATCAAAACCATGCCAAATAAGCTCATCCCGGTCTGGCTCTGTTTGATCTGGTGAAAAATGAAACCCAATCAGACTTTCTGATTTTTGACTTGGAAATCGTTTTTTTGCTGACAAGTAAATCACAGCGATTTGACCTGTTACAACCGAATCGTGAAGGTAGTGTTGCTTAATTTTTTGTATATATCTTGTGATTTGGTATTTTTGATCAATGGCATTAATTTTATTTTCAATGATTAAAAAATTAATACCGTCAGTAATCATTAAATCGATATGGTTTTCCTCTTTAATGACTCTTATTTTTTCAATGTCTAAGTTTTTATGAATAGATTCAGGTATACAGCTTAATAAGGCTTCCAGATATGTTCGACCTTGGTAATGTAGTCCGTGCGGATTAATCATAGAGTAGATGAAATTAGAATGGAGCTGATTTTCATTTCCAGCTTTGAGAAGTGAGTGCAAAAGGCTGTAGTCATGTTCATTTCGATCTTTCATCTCCCGGTTATGGATTTCCAGTCTTGTTAAATGTTTTAAACCCATTTGCGCTAAGTTCTCAAAGTCCATTGGCGATCCTTCTGATAAGGTTTATTAATAACTAGTTTTATTATTTTTCAGGCTATTTAAAAGACTGGTATATTGATGATAATTTTTGAGAATTCTTAATCAATTCACTCCTCAAAGCATTAGGTTGCAGAACTTCAACTTCCGCACCCAGACCCATTAACCACCATCGAAGTTGATTAGTGTTCTGGACCGAAGCCTTTAAGAAGTAGTCACCTTCCCTCTGTTCAATCACCTGATCAGTTGAAAGCCTACTCTCTACCAAATGCGGATAGAGTCCCGCGCTTATTTTAAGTTGCAGCGTGATCCATTCTTCTTGCTCGACCACATATTCAAAGTGCCCTTGTCTGACATAGTCATCCAGATCAAACCCATCAAGCTCATTAACCGGGTTTTCTGACAATTCAACTCCTCTAAACCGGTGCAGTGCAAACTGCTTTACATCTTCATACTCCCACAGTGTGCAAACCAGATACATCACCTGGTCGACCACCACCAACCCAAGGGGGTTGATCACATAATCTCTAGGGTCGCCACCACGGGGTTTGTAATGGGCTTTTATTTGTCGATCTGACAGCAGTGCTTCATATACACTCGACAGAATCTGTGGGTCAATCTCCGGGCTGTGTAGCGGCTGTGTCCGTGATACATAGCGGACTTTTTGAGTCCAGTCACTCAACTGGTTGTTAGGGAGACTGTTGAGGATACGATCGGCATAGTCAAAATAGGAACCCAGCTCGGTCATGGTGCTGGGTGGCATAAACCGTTCCAAAAACAGCTTGACCATTCGAAAGCTCAGCGCCACCGAGGGCGACATTTCCGGCAGTTCAAATTTCTCAGCGTCTTTTTGCCAACACCAGCCAGGGATGTCTTTGTTGCCATCATTTTCAATCGGAAACAGTCTGGCCAACGCTTTCAAGTCACGTTGAAGCGAGCGCCGGTCGATTTCAAACCCCTGGTGTTTTAAGTCTTTAAACACATCCGAAACGGATTTTCTTGCAGGGGCTTTGGGCAACGCACGAAGCGTTTGGATTTTTCGGTAGCAGGTATCGTTCATAGATCTACTTCTTGGGAATCGTTGGTTTTGTCTTTAATCATGAATCAAGTCTTCATGGCTTGGGCCCCAAGCCAGCAAAAAAGTTATTTATTCAATATTTCGTTGTTCACCATGGCTGGCAAGTTCATCCAGCTTTTGATAAATCTTGACCATGGCAAGTGTATCCAAGCGGCAATAGGCCAACAAGTCACGCCGAATTTGTTCACGTTGGCTCGGATCTTTCAACCGGTGCAGTTTGGCAAAGGTGTCCATGGCCATTCCGCCATTTTGAATGTTGAGTTGTTTGTAATCCAGCTCCGGGTCATTTGGGAACATGGCTGGCAAAACGGACTTGATGGAAAAACTGCCGTTAAAATCCGGGTGGTAATAGGACTGGTTTCGAAATGGTTTGATTAAATCCTCAAACCGTCCGTGTATGTCCAGAAGCACGTCCTTGTGTTCGGGAAAACGTTTGGCCAATTCTCTTATGATCCGCTTTTCAAAAGATTGGTTAAAGGCGACTAACGTGCCGGTTGGCAAAATGTCCCGTTCCATTTGCTTGACCAGTTCGTATCGGGGATCTGAATGTTCATCGCCTAAAAATTCCTTGTGCTCCAGTCGACCGTCTTCATGCAGGATGTGAAGAGAATACTGAAAAGCCATTTGTTGGTAGGGCGACTGATTATCAAAGCGTGGAATGGCTTCTTGAAAGGTTTCAAAATCGAAGAAGTGCAATGGAAATTGAAGCTCCTTCAGAAAGGACGCAATGTTTTCAGGCTGGAAAACGATCTCCGGATCCGTGGCGCTACGCACTTGCAGGCGTTGAACAGAGGTTAGTTTTTGTTTTATCGGGATTTGGTCCAGTGCCACGATCCCTTGGTGATAGAGTTGAAATTTTGTATTGGCATTCATTCGATACAAATTAAAAACCGATGGCTTGGGAATGGCCTGCCAGCAATGGTGCTTAAAGTCACAACTGTGTGGCGATGAACAGTGTGGTCCAATGTCAATGACAGGTTCATCGCCTTTTAGCATGGTTTCCATCTCAGCGATTGCTTCAGGGACCTGAGGCTGTTTGTCGAGCACATGATCGGTGATCTCTGTGATCGAAAAAAGCCGGTCAATTTCAAGCTCACCTTGGCGCACATAGCTCGAATTGACGTGGACGATAAACGCACGCCCCAAATTCAGAACCTGTGATAAGGCATACCACTGTACTGAGGCATCATCGAGATGATAAGTTTTGACCTTCGTGGATGCCTTGACCTCATAAATATCCCAGCGATCCCCATTTTTGACCAAAATGTCGGCCATGGCAAAGACTCCGGATTGTTTGAATGCGGCCTCATAAATGATGGTTTCGCCATCATTGATCCATTGGCGGGTTTGATCAATCATACCCCGAAAGTCAGATGGATCAAATTCAACCAGCTTTCCACCGGGAAAGAGCTCGCAGGCAAGGTCCCCGACATGGTCGCCGGTCTCAAAAAGTGCGGCTTGTTGAGCGGTGGGTGCCTTGATAAGCTCTTTTCGATGTTTGTACAGCCATAGCGCCTTATGACACTGCAGGCCTCGAACGTATTGGGACTTCGATAGCATTGTGTTTCCTGGTTCGTGATCACAACCAGCCGTGATCCAATTGTAAATTGATTCGTAGTTTTGCCGTGTTTCGATCCCTATCTTACGCAAAAAATCGCTGCTGTTTCATCTTTCATTTGGTTGAGAGGGCCCGTAATCGTTCCAGTAATGCTTTTTGGTATTTCGGATGGTCGTTGTTTTGCGCTCTTGGGTGGGCGATGCGAAAGCAACGAATCCCAGCCGATTCAAATTCCCAGAAGGTTCTTTTGACCAGAGGCTGGATGGTTTTATGCGGTTCAAAATGAGTGCGAAAGAGTCTTTTGATCAAAGGATCGGTCTTCTCTATTAACCCACCGGCAAAGATGATCACATCGGGTTGGAAGTGCTTAATCTGAACGGCCAACAACGTCAACGAAAGGTCGATCAGTACTTCGCGCTCATGTTTGGGCCGATGAATAAAAGATCCCTTGTTGTAATCCCATGCAAACAGGTTGGCATACACCACGGCGTCCACCGGTTGTCCGATGGCGTCGGCCACCTCGATAAAAAATCGCTGAAAGTGACTTTGGTTTTTACGTTTTTTTAGACCATTTTCCCGGCTAGAGTAATGGGATTCATAGCGGCGTATGGCTTCATCGATAATCGTGTCTAGTTCCTCTTTCTCCTGATGTGTAATGGTCTAATAAAGTTGGAAGTTGTGATAGCCTTCCCAAACTGTTATTCAGGAGACCACAATGTCAAAAACAGGATCTAAACGCAAAGGACGACTCAACATCAGTCCAAAACAAAAACTGGAATATGCCAAGCTCATGATCGAGGATGGTTATACCAACAAACAGATCATGGAATTGTCCGGTGCCTGTGCCTCGGCGGTGACTCGCTGGAAACGACAATACCGTCAGGAGCTTAACGGCGAGATCCCTGAAGGCAAAACCGCGCTGACCGAAGAGCATCGACGCATTCAGGAGTTGGAACAGCAACTGGCTGACGCCAAGCGGGACAATGCCCTGTTAAAAAAGGCCACCGCCTTTTTCATTCGCGACAATCCAGCATTACAGTGATTGGGCAGATGAAAAAGGCAGACCCAAAACTGACCACTCACCAGCTGTGCAGGCTGTTTGACGTGGCGATCTCGACCTACTATTACCAGATGCAAACGAAACCCGCCAACCGATCAGATCAAGAGGTCATCCAAGCGATGCACAGGCTTCATGAACAGACCCATGGCACCTATGGTCGCCGACGCATGAAAATCGCTCTGGCGCTGGACGGGATGCAGGTGGGGCACTTTAAAATCAGTCGGTTGATGAAAGAACAGGGACTGGTTGCCAAGGCACCTAAAAAGCCCCATTACTACCGCGGCGGCAATGCACACCCGACGACCGCCAACCTTTTAGACCGTCAATTTAATCCCGGCACCGTGAACACCCACTGGGTTGGTGACATCACCTACATTCGAACGCATCAAGGCTGGAGTTACCTGGCTACTGTGATGGATCTGGGCAGCAGAGAAGTTGTCGGTCACGCTCTGTCGACAACGCCAGATGCTCATCTGGCCAAACAGGCATTGACGGATGCCATTACCCGAATACAGCCTAATACCAGAAACCTGATGTTTCACTCAGATCAGGGCGTGCAATACAGCGCCACAATCTTTACCAATGCTTTGGCATGGCACGAAATTACCCCCAGCATGAGCCGACGGGGCAACTGTTGGGATAATGCCGTTCAGGAACGATTCTTTCGCAACCTGAAAACCGAGCGTTTAAACGATCTGAGTTTTATCAACCACCAATCTGTCGTGACGGCTGTTGAGCAATACATTCGATTTTACAACTATCGCAGATTAAATTCCGCCATAGGTTACTTGACGCCAAACATGAAGCGGCAGGAAATGGCCAATGCGGCTTAGAACGCTTCCAAAAAAACTTGACCATTACAAGGCGCTTTTAATCGATGTAATCCCTTGAGCTCTTTTTTGCTGTTCCAGCCAGCTGTCTCTCGGCCCACAACCATGATTTTTAAGGGAGCTGATAAATACGGCTCAAATGGCTCGGGTAGGAAAACACCGGAATAATGGTCTTCGCTGATCGGTGGCAGAGGATTTACATCAAATGATGAAAGCACATCCAGGTATGCCTGTTTGAGTTCGTAAAAATTGTTCATACGGTAAGAGTTCCTTTCAAAGTCACGATAAATTGTTTGCAGACGCCTTCGTCCGATCAGAATGATCGCGGTGATGGTTGTGAAGATGGCCCCCGTGAAGGCGACATGAAAAACCCACTCAAACATGAATGCAAAGGTGCTTAGGTGAGTAGGGTTCGGGAAAATCGATCACCTTAATTTTGGGATCCGCTAATGACAGGCCATCTTCATCAAACCAGTAATACGCCTTGATTGTCCAAAGTTTTGACGCAATCTGAGTTAAGAATTCGGCGTGTGTCAGGGCGTCTTGGTAGGTTTTAAAACCATGAAAGAAACTGGCTTCAAAGCCTCCTCCTTCCACGCAGGGGTTATAGATATACAGGCTTCCCTGAACGTCAGGATTTTCAGTGACCGTTAGATGTTGCAAACGACCAACAGCCCTGAAGAAAAAGTAATCATCAAAGCTTTCATTCAGCAACAGAAGTTCATAGTCGTAAAGTTGTTGGGGATTGATTTGGAACCAGTTCATGAGGTGCTGGACTCCTTATCCTTAAAGAAGGTTGGTTTGTCTTGGGTCACGTCTTGAATGAATGTTTGTGCGTCTTTGTCCAATTCAATGCGAAGAGACAAAAGCAAAAAGATCACCGCGAGTATGACCGCAGAGGTCGCAATAAGAATGATCGTCCTTTCAATCGGTGGTCCCTGCAGTACAGGTGTGGTCAGAGCCATCAAAGGCATGACAAACAAAAACAGGGTGTTAAACAGAAATCGCATCAGACCATGCATTTCGGGCAGGTGCTCATGCCGATCAAGCAAGCGTTCCAGTGTCTGCCTGTTTTCACGGTTGATTGGCTGCTGTTTGATCTGATCAAGATCAATCACATGTTCGAATGAAAATTTAAGCTGAAGCGTAAACAGGCGCGTATTCATTCGTTTTAGTGCCCAGCCAATCAGTAGGTACCAAACGACCATCATAGCGAGATAAGCCCAATTGGTCGGAGAGACTAACTGATCACCCATGTTCTGCCAAAAGAACGAGCCCTGAATGGTGATGCGACTGATCACCGGCGCCAATAGGTAGGCGATGATCGCTGAGATCAAGAGTAATGAGCCCACCTCTAATTCGGGGATCCATTTATAGGTACGAAGGCTTGTGTGATTATCCGACCGCGTTTTCATTTTGTCTCCTTATCCAATCTTTGTTGCGAATTAGTCTATCGAGGACAGGGTCGGCGGGATAGTCTGGCAGGAATGATTCGCGACAATAGTTGTCGCAACAGGAGTGGTTTGTTTCCGATTAAGCCGAACCGAGCGGATAGCGACAGCTGATGTCGCGATGGTGCAGTGGCGCGCTTTTCTTTATTTTTATTTGCGACAAAATCTAGGCTCTTTCTAACTTTTTAACTTCGCGAGCTTCACCATGAAATATGCAACGCCGGAACAGACCGCTTTACGTGTGAAACAACATAATGAGCAGCAAAGGGCCATTAAGCGCGATAAACCGTATATCCCCTTGGAGATCCCAGCTGGTATCGACACTTCAGGAAAAGAGTGGCAGCTCCATTGCCTGGCAATGAACATCCTGAATGAACCCACATCAGCCAAAAGAGAGGCGCGAATCAATGAGCTTAAGGTAAAAAATCCACGTTTATACGATGAGCTGTTGCCAAAAATGAAGGAACTGAAAGAAAGGTTTTGGGTAAGTGGGTTAGAGGCAGGTTTGGAAAACCACAGTTCTCATTGAAGATAGGGTAGTGTTTAGAAAACCGCGCCATTTCGCTATTATCTGCATAACGTTCAGAAATGACATATAGCAGAAAAGTTTGATTCTGATCAGGCATTGGGTCAATTTGTTCCGGCCAACCCTTAACAACCAATTATCTAACCGAAAAACCAAACCTTAACCTCACCAGGCCTGGTTAAAAACACCTTTGGGCCTGTTTAAGCAGTCAGAATCAGCCAGGTGGAAAGGCTTAGGGGCGACGTAAACATGGTTATGTTGGCCTTTTAGTGTGCCGGATCGACAATGCCGCCCAGACTGGTGTTGCAGCGAAACCAACCGGCAATGCTGACACGGGGGTGTTGCGTTGGCAGAACCTCATGCGGAAAGTCTTCGCTCAGAAACACCACCATCTTGCCCATTTCCGGCAGAATGCGGGCCAGGGGTTGTTCGATTGTCGACGCGTCTGGCGGCTCGTTGGCGGCGTCGGTCAGATCACTCACACGCGGCCAAATGACCAGTTCACCGCCCCAGTCCGCTTGCCAGTCGGGATTGAGATAGACCACGGTGGTGACCATGCGATTGGCCCGGCCTTTGAAGCTGTCGAGGTGTTTTTTGTAAAAATCGCCCTGCTCGTAACGGGCAAAATGGGCTTCGTATTCGAACAGCCCCAGAAAAAAGGCCTGATTCAAAGTGTCTTTCATCTGTGCCATCTGTTGCAGAAATTGGGTCTGGGCCAGACTCTTTCCATCCAGCCAGCGGATTTTGTCGCGTCGGATTTCGGCATTGCGCTGATGAATGCTGCCCCGTCCGATCCCGGCCGGAGCCAGTTTGTCGGCGCGAGCGTAAGCTTCGGATTCCTGCAGCAGTTGCTGGCACAGTTTGGGCGACAGGGCTTGAGGCCATTCGTACCAGCCTTGCGAGGCCAGGGCGTCCAGCATCGCGTCCATATTGCCCGGGGGCGGTGTCGGGTGTTCAATGCGCTCGATTGTCATGGCGGGGTCTCTTGAAACGTCCGATGCTCGACCTCAGTAAAGAGGTGTGACGCCTGCAAAGGAGCTCAGGGTCAGGCAAAACGGACAAAAGGGGTGTATTCAATTATTATCGCTGAAAGCCATCGGTTTCCCTAGCAAATTCTCGATGCGGGCATTTGTGAAAGCTGTATAACTTTGTTAGGCTGGTAATCGAAATCGATAAAACAACCAGTTAGGAGGTTTGTATGGATATTAATATCGGTATTAATCAAAAAGATCGTAAAGCCATTGCAGAAGGTTTGTCTCGTCTTCTGGCCGATTCCTATATGCTGTTTCTGAAAACGCATAACTACCACTGGAATGTGACCGGGCCGATGTTCAATTCCTTGCACCTCATGTTTGAGGAACAATACACCGAATTGTTTACCGCTGTGGACGAAATCGCCGAGCGCATTCGGGCTTTGGGCGAAGTCTCACCCGGTACCTTCGAAGAATTTGCCAAACTGACCAGCATCAAGGAAAACACCGCGCCTTGTGCGGCCGAAGATATGATCAAAGATCTGGTCGTGGGTCAGGAAACCGTGACCAAAACCGCCCGCAGTATTCTGGATGCGGCAGGAAAAGCCGATGACGAGCCCACCGTCGATCTGCTGACCCAGCGCATGCAATTGCACGAGAAAAACGCTTGGATGCTGCGCAGCTTAGTGAACTGATTACTCAACTGATCCAAGCGTCACAAAACAACAGAACCCCGGTTTTTATCGGGGTTTTTTGTGTTTAAAGCACCCATTGCCAGTAAGTCAGGGCGATGAGGGTGACCAGAGCAATCCCCGACAGATTGAACACCAGCCCGTATTGGGCCATGGTTTTGACGTCCACCGCGCCGCTGGTCAGGGCAATGGCATTGGGCGGCGTGGAAATGGGCAGCATGAACGCATAGCTGGCGCTGACGGTGGCGACCATCATCAGCAAACGTGGGTCGAGTCCGCTTTGCTCGCACACCGCGAACACCACCGGCAGCACCATCGCAATCAGGGCGGTGTTGCTGGTGATCACGGTACTGAAGGTGACCATGGCCGAGAGCAATCCCAGCACCAGCCACAAGGGATGCACCGCCAGCGTCTGCAAGGCCCAGGCCAGCCGGTCGGCCAGACCCGTGCTTTCAAAGGCCTGGGCAATCGCAAACCCGGCCCCGAACAGAAACAGAATGTCCCAGGGCAGGCGCCGGGTGTCCAACCAGGTCAGAATCCGAAACGGGGGCAGAAACAACAACAGCCCAAAGCCGAGCAGCAGGCCCTTCTCATTCAAGCCCGACAACCCCCAACCCACTGAAAGCAGGGTATTGACTACCAGCACCGCCACCAGCAGGTAAAGCAGGCGCGCCACCTTTTTTTGGTCATTGCGCATGGGTTTGGGGTCAAACTCGGCCATCAGCGGTGTTTTATCGGTGCCCAGTGCCAGCACCCAGCCTAGGATCACAAACATGGGTCCGATCAGGGGCAGCACCAGCCCAATCCATTCGCCGAACGCAATCGGGGCGATGTTGTGCTGGTCGAAAAAGCCAAACAGAATCAGATTGGGTGGGGTGCCGATGGGGGTGAGGATGCCGCCGACACTGGCCCCGTAAGCAATCGCCAGCGCAAAGCGCATCTGCAGGCCGCGCTGATCGCTCAGAAACATCGCCAGCGGCATCAGCAGCAACGCGGTGGTGGTGTTGGACAAAAACGCGCTCAAGCCGCCGGATGTGATCGCCAGCGCATAAATCATCCCGCGCGGGGTATTGGGAAACACGCTCAGCATCTTGCGCGAGATCAGATGGTGCAGCTCGGTTTTTTCCACCGCCAGTGCGATCAGAAACCCACCGATGAACAGAAAAATGATCGACTGGGCATAGTTGGGCGCGACCTCATTGGTGCCGGTCAGTCCGAACAACGGAAACAGCACAATCGGCAACAGCGACACCCAGCCCAGCGGCATCGCCTGATTGGACCAGAGGGTGACCATCAGCGCAATCAAGCCCAGCAGAATCGATTGGTCCGGGTTCAGAAACACCTGCCCCAGTGCAAAAACCACCAAGCCTGCTGCCAGGGCCCAACCCAGGCCTTTTGCCGAAAAACCGGCGGTGTTTGCAGGGAGGGTGTCAGTCATCCGGCTGGCAGAGTTTCTGCTGCTTCATGGCGCGAAATGTCATCGCCAGCAGCTTCAGACAATAGAGGGCCAGCAGAATCACCATGATCGCGGCCAGCCAGAAATAGCCCTCGTCCAGGGTGGCTCGATGCATGGCGAGACTGGCCATGGCAAAGGCGGCGATGGGAAAGGTATAGGCCCACCAGGACAGGGCAAACGGCAGTTTCTGGAACTTGGGCAGGGAGGCGAGCATCAGCAGCAGCATGAACAGGGCGAGTGAGTACAGTGTCATCCCAAACAGGCTCAGGTGCAGGGGACTTTGCAGGGTCATGTAACTGACAAAGCCGATGGCCGGCGGCGCGATGAAAATAAACAGGGTCGGCAGCATTTTGGGCATCAGAGCCGGATGAAACACGATGCGATAAAACAGGACCGCAAACAAAATCGGCCAGAAAAACAGGCCCACGCTGAAGAAAAACCAGTTGACCTCAGCACTGGCGTGGGCGACTCCGGCCAAGGGGACGACGATGTTGCCCACAATCGGGATAAACCAGGCGGGATTGGCCTGCTCGATTTTGAAGTGTTCGAGATGTAGCCAGTGATAAAACACCCAAATGGTGAGCAGCAGGTGCAGGATCGCGGCAAACAGCCATACCCAGAAAGAGGCGAGCATCCAGTCGAATTCGAGCAAAATTTTGCTGACCAGAAGGCCGCTGATGGTCAGAGTCGGTACGAAAAACAGTTTCAGCGGATGGTTGAGTTCCGCCAGCCAGGCCTGTGGGTGTTTCAAGGCCTTGATGCCGTACAGGGTCAGCAAGCCCACAAAGAGAGCCAGGGTGATCAGAGCCAGTCCGACGGCCACGGGGGCCAGCCAGTTCTGATCAAACAACCAGGTCTGGTGGTTTTTGAGGGTGATCACGGCCAGTGTCAGGCCGCCCAGCCCCATGGTCATGCCAAAAAAAGCGGCAGGAAAATACGCCAGCCGTTGCCAGAAAGACATTGTGCTCTCCCTTTCTCATGTCGGTTACGCAAAGTGTACGAGTTCCATTCGGGTTTGCAATCAGATTGTGTGACAATGGCGTACAAACAACACTGAGAGAGGGGCTGTTTTCGCGGCCGTTGACCTTGGTTTTCGCCATTTCGGCCTCCTAATTGATCCAGCGCAAAGCCGTTTGAAAAATACTCAAAAAATCTCATTTCTTGTGTAAGATGATTGTTTTATTCACGTATGGCTGAACGCAATCATGGCCACACCTTTGATCCCGGACGAATTACAAGCCGCGATGGGGACGACCCATTTCTTTTTTGTCATGGACGCTCAGGGCCAGTTGACCGAGGTCAGTGACAACATTGAATCGGTGCTGGGCTATGCGAAGGCCGATTTTCTGGGCGCGTACGACCGCTTTCTGACCCCGAGACCGGAAAACGAACGGGTTGGCCATTTTCTGGAACAGGCCATCAGCGGTCATCCTTCGCCGGCGTTTTCGATTGAAATCTGCGATGCGTCCGGTCAAAAGCGCTGGTTGCAGGTGCAGTTTTTCCCCAAACCCAATCCGGATGAACACGCGGGTAGGGCATCGGTTCAGGCCGAAGGCTTTGCCACGGACATCACCGTGTTCAGCCAATTGCTGGAGGAATCTTCGCGTCTGACCCAGCGATTGGAACGGGCACAGCGTCTGGCCAAGGTCGGCATCTGGGAATACGACCATGTCGGTGACGACTTTTATTGTTCGCCCGGACTTCATGCCATTCTGGCGGTGTCGCAAGACGATTGCCCGCTGACCATGGACGTGTTTCTGGAGTTTGTGGACCCGGCCGACCGGCATCAGGTGTCTCAGTTGCTGCATTCGGTGGTGACGGCGTCGCATCCGTTGCGCTCGGAATACCGCCTGCGCCTCAGGGACGGGCAATTGCGCCATGTGGTGGGCGAAACCGAAACCCTGTTCGATGCCGAAGGCAACCCGCGTTTGACCACGGGCACCTTGCAGGACATTACCGATTTGCACCTGACCGAGAAAAAGGTCAGCCACATGCGTTCCCTGCTGGCCGAAACCGAAAGCATTGCCCAGATCGGCTCCTGGGAGTTGGAACTCGACACCCACCGCCTGCATTATTCCAAAGGCGCTTATTTGATCCACGGATTTGAGGTCGGCCGAGAGGTGGTTCTGGAAGACGTGTTTGCGCAAATGCCGGAAAACGACCGCCGCAAAATGCAGGCCGAGATCGTCAAAGCCACCGACACGGGCGAAGAGCGGGAACTGGTTCACGCCATCATCCGTGAGGACGGCACCAAACGCTGGCTGTTGCAGCGCGGCGTGACCAAATACGATCTGGCCGGAAAGCCGGTGCGACTGGTGGGCACGGTTCAGGACATTACCGAGCGCAAAGTGGCCGAAGAAGAACTGTATTATCTGGCCCATCACGATGCCCTGACCGGTTTGGCCAACCGCTCGCTGTTTACCGACCTGTTGCATCAGGCCATTGCCGAAAACCAGCGTAATCATGGCGCGTTTGCGGTGCTGTTCATTGATCTGGACCATTTCAAGGAAATCAACGATTCATTGGGGCATTCCAAAGGCGACGAAGTGATCAAGCTGGTCGGTCAGCGCCTGCAGGCACTCAGTCGGGATTCCGACAGCATTGCCCGATTGGGAGGCGACGAATTTGCGTTTCTGGTGCGCGACCTTTATGTGCCCAGCGGCGCCATTGTGGTGGCGGAAAAGATTCTGGAAGACCTGCATCGGGGGCTGGTGATTGACGGCGAACGGTATTACCTGAGTGCCAGCATCGGCATCAGTCTGTTTCCCGAAGACGGCGACACCCCCGACCTGTTGATCCGCAATGCCGATGCGGCCATGTATCATGCCAAAGACAATGAGCGCAATACCTATGCGTTCTACACCCATGAGATGACGCAGCAGGCGCTGGACCATGTCCAGCTCGACAACCAGTTGCGTCAGGCGCTGGTGCATCATCAGTTTGAGGTCTGGTATCAACCCAAGTACGATTGCCGGAGTGGTCGGATCGTGGGGTCCGAGGCGTTGATTCGCTGGCAGCACCCGGAAAAAGGGCTGCTGCTGCCCGGAGCCTTTATCGACGAAGCCGAAAAAACTGACCTGATTGTGGATCTGGGCGAATGGGTGCTGCATCAGGCCTGCGAGCACAATGCCCGCTGGCATCGGATGGGGCTGGCCCCCGGTCGGGTTTCGGTCAATATTTCGCCCAAGCAACTGGCCAAGGATCGGCTCAAGTCCACTCTGCTCAATGCGCTGGGCACTTACCAATGCGAACCCGACTGGGTGGAGCTCGAAATCATCGAGCGCTTTGTGATGTCCGACCCCAAACGGACCCTGTGGCTGCTCAACGAAATTCACGAACTGGGCATTGCGCTGTCGATCGACGATTTCGGCACCGAATATTCCTCTCTGACCTATCTCAAGCAAATGCCGCTGAGTACCCTGAAAATCGACCGGGCCTTTGTCAAAGACATCCCGGATGATCCCAATGACATGGCCATTATTGAAGCCATGTTGGCGCTGGCCGACAAATTTCAGTTGCAGACGGTGGCCGAAGGCGTGGAAACCGAGGAACAGCTGGCATTTTTGAAAAACGCCGGGGCGGATGCGTTTCAGGGCTTTTTAAAAAGCCGGGCCGTGCCCGCCGAGCAATTCGAAGCGTTACTGCAGGCTCAAAGGAAGGATGCCCCATGACCCAAGCCGCATTTTTGATCATTGAAGATCAGGCTTCCATTGCCGGATTACTGAAAAGCGAACTGGCCAGACTGACCGATGCGCCGATTGAGGTGTGTCATGATATGGCCGAAGCCAGAACGCTGATTGACTCCGGACGTTCGATTGCGGTGTGTCTGACCGGGCTGCAATTGCCGGATTCGCACGAGAATGAGATCATTCACCTGCTCAAAGCCCACCACATTCCCACGGTGGTGCTGACCGGGACCTATAAAGAGGCCACCCGTCAGGAAATGTTCGAGCTCAAAGTGGCCGATTACGTGATCAAGGAGAGCATCGCCTCCATCCGCTATGCCGTACAGATGACGCATCGGCTGTATCACAACGCCCATCGCCATGTGTGGTTGCTGGGGCACGGTCATCGAAGCAGTGCTCGGCTGCTGGGGATGCTGCGCACCCACCGTTATCAGGTGCGGGCCTATGACTGCACGCGCACCCTGCTGGCCGACCTCAAAAAAGACCGCCCCAATCTGCTGGTGCTGGACGGCACCCAGACCGAGCCGGGCAATCACACCTTTGACCTGATTAATGCGCTGCGTGAACACTATGTGCCCAGCCAGTTGCCGATCATTGCCTGCGAAAGCAGCGAGACCATTTCCAATGCGATCAAGCTGATGAAATACGGCGTCAATGACTTTTACAACACCAGCTTTACCCCTGAAGAGTTCTATGTGCGCGTCAATCAGAACATCGAGCAGGCCGAGGTGTATCACAAGATCGAACGGCTGTCGCAACGCGACAGCCTGACCGGCCTGTACAACCGGCGCACCTTTTTTGCCAGGGCCGAAGCCCTGCTGGCAGAGATTCGGACCAAAGGGGGCTACTTTTTCGCGCTGATGGCCGACATCGACCACTTCAAACAGGTCAATGACAATTACGGTCACCAGAAAGGCGATGACGCCATTGTGTTCATGGCCCAGTGCCTGACCGAGGTGTTTTCCGATGCCCTGGTGGGACGTTTTGGCGGCGAGGAATTCTGTGTGATCGGCAAAATTCACGACACCCGTGAGGCCGAACAGAGCGCCGAGACCCTGCGCGCCCGGATTGAGGCCGATTCCAAAGCCGAAACCGGGGTGGCGTTTACCCTGAGTCAGGGCATGACCTTTTCCGCTCAGTCGGTGGACGAAGCGGTGCAGAAAGCCGATGATGCGCTTTACCGTTCTAAGGAAAACGGGCGCAATCAGGTCAATGCGGTGTTTTGATCCGGACGGATTTTAATCTTTTCATTCTCGGCTGGGAGAATCATTGGCGCAATTAGGCTTGTGTCGAATCGGCTTTGCCATTACAGTTTGGATTGTGCGACTGTTTTGTAACACGGGCGCAGAAACAACTCCCTAAATTGAGACAGGAACCATGACAATTCCGATTGAAACGGTCAAGGCCGGTTGCCAGCAATGCCAGCGTCCGCTGGGGTTTGATTTTACCTTCGCTTTCCAGCCCATTGTCGATGTCGCGGCCCGGACAGTGTTCGGCTACGAAGCACTGGTGCGCGATCCGGTCGAAAAAAACGCCTGGGCCGTCCTGAAAAAAGTCGATGACAGCAATCGCTATGCGTTTGACCAGGCCTGCCGTCAGACCGCGATTGCGTTGGCCGCGGCGCTGAACATGGACAAAATCCTCAGCATCAATTTTCTGCCCAATGCGGTTTATGAGCCGGAACACTGTATCCAGAGCACCATTCGAGCCGCGAGAAAACACGATTTCCCGATCGAACAAATCATGTTCGAGATCACCGAATCCGAACGGGTGGTGGATCAGCAGCATCTGACCAATATTTTTCAATACTATCAGAAGCAGGGTTTCATCACCGCGCTGGACGATTTTGGTGCCGGCCATGCCGGTCTGAACATGCTGGCCAATTTTCAGCCCGGTCTGCTCAAAATCGACATGGAGCTGGTGCAGGACGTCAGCCACGACCCGGTCAAGGCTATCATTGCCCGGCATCTGGTGGCGATGTGCCAGGAAATGAATGTGACGGTGCTGGCCGAAGGCGTGGAAACGCTGGAAGACGTGCGTTTTTATCAAAATCTGGGCGTGACCCTGATGCAAGGCTACTTTTTTGCCCGACCCGGCATCGAAACCCTGCCCGAACCGGATTTCAGCCAATTGCCATCCTGAGGAAAGACCGTGTCATCCTGAGCGAAGCCGAAGGATCTTCCCATGCCCGCTGTGTGGTCCGACCGCTCCAGCCGCCGACAGACCGAACCGAAGCATAAAGATCCCTCCGCTCCAGTCGGGATGACAGAGAGCCAGTCGGAATAATAGGCTTTTTTACCAGGCCTGGTGATTGTTAACTCGTTCCAACTGCCAGTGGTTTATGGCCCAGTCCCATAATTGGGTCAGGGTTTGAATCTCGGACGGTGGCGGGTGATGCAGAAAGCGCAAGGCTTCGCTCAGTGTGGCCAGCGCCTGATCGGTTCGGATCGCCGGTGCCCGGCTTTTTTTGCTCAGTTTGATGCCTTCCGGGTTCGATGCCAGAGCGTGGTGGGCATAGCGTGGCGGAGTGTGCCCCAGGCTCTGCATGATCGCCAGCTGGGCAAAGCTGCTGGTGAGCAAATCCTCGCCCCGCACCACTTCGGTGACCTGCATGGCGATGTCGTCCACGGCGCAGGCCAGATGGTAGCCAAAAATGCCATCGGCGCGTTTGACCACAAAATCGCCCAGCTCAGTCGGCACATCCAGTGATTGCGGCCCCTGAAGAACGTCGTCAAATGACAAGGTCTCCCGCTCCGGCCGAAAGCGCCAGGCGCTTTTTTCGGGGGTCATGGCCGTGGGGTCGGGTGCCACGGCCTGATGGCGGCAGAAGCCATCATACAGCCAGGGCGTCTGCGGCTGGCGCTGGCGCAACTGCTTGCGACTGCAGGCGCACACATACAGCCGTCCGTTGGAATTCAGCCTGGCCAGGGCCTGTCGGTAGGCGTCAAACCGTTCGGACTGATACACCACCGGCCCATCCCAGACAAAGCCATAGCCCCTCAGTTGACGCAGAATTTCTTCGCTGGCTCCGGTCACCACACGTGGGCCGTCCAGATCGTCGATGCGCAGCCGCCAGTGGCCATTCTGAGTCCGTGCGTTCAGGTAACTGGCCGTGGCCGCGATCAAAGAGCCGAAATGCAAAGGGCCGCTGGGTGTGGGCGCAAAACGCCCGATGGGGCGGGTGGTGGTGTCGGGGGCAGAGGGCGTCATGCGACTATCTTAGCGGAATTGGGGCCGATTTGAACAGAGGCGTTTGTTCCCGCCAGTGGCTGTGGCACAATAAACGAATGAAAAAGGAAGGAGGGCCACATGGGTTCGGAACAAGCCATGGCTGAGACACAATACTGGTTGACGGCCTTGTCATTGACGTCGTGGTGGGCCTGGGCTCTGTTGGCTCTGGCGCTGGGACTGAGCCTGCGCGGCCTGAAAACCCGCGTGGTGGCATTGTGGCAGTTGTCTGTCTGGCCTTTGCTGCTTCTGGTGGTGGCGGGGCAGCAATTGGCGGTGGCCGTGCCGGCCGAGATGACTGGCTCCTTTGGGTTATTGCTGGCGATGGCGCTGGCCTGGCTGTTGGGGTCGGCGGCGGGCATGTTGCTGGTGGCCCGCTTGTCCCTGCACATGGACCCGACCCATCGCCTGATTGAAATGCCGGGCAGCGCTTTTCGCCTGGGCGTGACCCTGCTGTTGCTCGGGTTCAAGCTGGTGTGGTCCTGGCAGTGGTGGTTGTCGCCGCTCAACGTGACCCAGCCCGGCCTGATCTGGGCCAGTGTGTTTTTTAATGTGACCCTGATGGGGTTGGTGTTTGGTTGGGCCATGACGTTTTATCTGCGCCTGCGCCATCTGCAAAAATATGGACCGGACGATGAATAATACCATTTGGGTGGACGCCGATGCCTGCCCGGCGGCGATGAAACAGATTCTGTTCAAGGCCGCAAAACGCACGCAGATTCCGGTGTGCCTGCTGGCCAATCACCCTCTGGCGGTGCCCAACAGCCATTACATTGATTTCATTCAGGTGCCACAGGGCATCGATGCGGCCGATCATGTGATTGTGCAGAAGGTTCGGGCGTCGGATCTGGTGATCACGGCCGACATTCCATTGGCCTCGGAAGTGATTGCCAAAGGGGCGCTGGCGCTGAACCCGCGCGGTCAGCTTTATACCGAAGACAACATCGCCCAGCGTTTGCGGGTGCGCAATGAGTTGGAACAGTTACGCGCCAGTGGCATTCAGACCGGCGGTCCGCCGCCGCTGAACCAGAAAGACAAACAGACCTTTGCCAGCGCGTTGGAGAAATACCTGATCAAGGCATTGCGCGGGACAGGTGCCTAACGGACAACGTCAGTATTTGCCCAGTTCCAGTACCTGTTCGCCAAAGGATTCGACGTTTTTGCCATCAAAATGCACCGCTTTCAGGGTGACATAGTATTCGTGGCCCTTGCCGCCGGAGCAGGGCGGCATGTAAGCACCGGCCTTGTCACGTTTGGGATTGCGATGCGGTTCAAGAATGATGACGCCTTTGGGCAGGCGGAAAGTATGCCCACTCACTTTGGGCAGTTTCAGAAAGGGTTCATTGGGGGTGACGGTAAAGCCCATGCGCCCGTGGCCACCATGGTTCATTGGCTCGTGGTCGCGGTCACTGTATTCGGCAATCACCATATTGACCTGTCTGGGCAGGTTGCGTATCCGAATTTCCGGGGTGGCGGGCATGACGCCGCCGAAACGCTGGCATTGCTGGCCGTCGGGAATGGTTTCACCATCCCAGCCATATTCACTGATTTCGGCCTGCCATTTGACCGGTTCTTCGGCCACGGAGGCGGTGCTTAAGCTGCCCAGAAACAGGCCCAGAACAAACAGAAAAGGCCGAAGCCGTGAAGCGGTCGCAATCATTGGGTTTCCTTTTTGTTTCTCACTGACGCCATTCTGGCAGCGAGTGCTGTGATGGATAAGCAAATTCAATTCGCATTCTAATTTGTTTGATGGGGACGGTCAATTTCCCACCGAATGAAATCCCGGCAGCATCCACAGGTGACTGAACCAGCGAAACTGACCGTCGTCCGTCTGCTGGGTGCAGGCATAGCGGTTGCGCGGCGGCGGGAGCGGGCGGGATTGCGTCATGGTGACGCTTTGGGCATAGTCCCAGTTCAAGGTCAGTGAATCGCCCTGTTGATTGAAGCATTGCAGGCGGTTCTGTTCGGCCTGGGTCATGGCGCTGTGAAAGGTCAGGGTCAGGCTGGGAGGGTTTTGTTCGACCAGGGTGTCGGCCGGCGTCAGGGTTTTGACCGGCAGGGGCCGGGTGTGGGTGATCAAACCAAAACGCTCCATGCCGCCAAACTCGGTATTGACCGGAAAGCGCAGCAAGGCCCCGCGATCGCTCTGGGCGTTGATGGCCCCGGAATGCTGGCTGACCCCGACATAGCCCATGTCCCGAATGGTCTGTTTCACGGCCAGCGAGTATTCGCCATAGGGATAGGCCAACAGCTTTGGCGGCGGTTCGGGCAGATGTTCCGTCAGCAGGGTCTGGGCGGTGTCGATGTCGTTTTTAAGGCGTTTTGACCAGGCCTGGTGGGTTTCGTCCGGGGTGCGCACCATGGTGTCGTGGGTATGACCGTGGTTGGCGATTTCAAAACCGGCGGCCTGCATTTCCGCCAGCTGCGCCCAGGTCATGTGCGAACGGTAATTTTGTTCAACCGGCTGGGTGTTGGCAAACACGGTCATGGCCCAGCCGCGCTTCTGCAAGGCCGGAAATGCGTAGGTGTAGACGCTGCGATAGGCGTCATCGGCGGTCAGGACCAGCGTTTTCTCCGGCAGAGCCTCCCCGTTTTCAAAGGCCTGGAGCACTTTGCCCAGAGTGCGCAGTTCAACCCCCTGCTCTTCCAGATAATCGAGCTGGCGTTCAAATTGCTCGGGGCGGATGCTGGTGCTGGCCGGCGTGTCGTCGGCAAAATGATGGTACACCAGCACCACCGCATGGGATGAGCCATCGGTTTTGGCTGCGCCGGGGGATTCGGCCAATGGCGAAGACATGGCAAACAGCGCTGCCGGAGCCAGCCCTAACAGACTCAGTCCACAAAAACGGAAAAACCGAAGGCTGAAAAAGCGGGTGACAAGACGTTTGAGCGAAAAAATCGTTGTGGTCGACATGGGGTCCTCCATGGATGGAGATCGGAGCAATTTCCGGGGCATGACAACTTCCCTGTTCATCCGTATGATATTGAATACTTTGAGTCCTTGGACTCACTTTATCAGGGTTGAAAGGAAAAAAGTGTGAAACATGACGCGGGGCCATGGCAGACAGATGACATCGCAGCGACGGAAGTGGCGGCGTTCTGGCGTTTTCATGGCCAGTCGGCCCCGGAAGACCCCCTGGTATTGAGTTGGTCTCAGGTTTCAGCTCAGGCCGCTGAGCCTCGCCCGGTGCAATTGTGTCTGACCCATTCAGGGCAGACTCTTCAGGCGCAAATTCCTTCGTCTCAATGGCCCTCGTCTGTGCTGCAAACCGGCCTGAACCGCCTGTTGGGGCAGCGCCAGCCGGTCATGGTCGCGCTGGAAGCCTTGCGGATTCTGGCAAGGGATCAGGGCGTGACCCTGGACTGGCCCACGCCGCAACGACTGCGTCTGTGGCCAATGCCCACGCCATTCGAAGCCGGGGTGCGTGCCATTGTCAGCCAGCAGATCAGCGTCAAAGCGGCCATGGCGATTCGAACCCGTTTGCTGGAAACCATGCCTTCGATTGATGGCGTTTGCACCTTTGCGCCATTGGCACTGCAACGGATGTCGGTGAGCGAATACCGTGCCTGCGGCCTGTCGGCAAGCAAGGCGCGGGCGTTGCAGGCCCTGGCAGCTTCCGAGATTTTGCCCTGTGACTGGCAACCGGGGGCCTTAAGCGAGGCGCAGGCTGTGGAGATCACCCGTGATTTGATGGCCTTGCCCGGCATTGGTCCTTGGACGGCGCAATACGCGCTGGTGCGCGGATTCGAATACGCGGACGCCGATCTGTCCGGCGATCAGGGCGTGCGTCTGGGTCTGCAACAATGGCGAAAACGGGCGGGCGACACGGCACCGGATCTGCCCAGTGTGTCTGAGGCAGGGCACTGGCTACAGGCGTTGGCTCCTTATCGCACTCAGGCCGCTGCGTTTCTGTGGTGGCTGGCTTCGGGGGACGCCGCATGAAGCGCATGAACCCCGTCAATCCCATCAGCGTCGATCAGGCCGTTGCCCAACTCAAGGCCGGAAAGGTGGTGGCCTGTCCGACCGAATCGGTGTACGGCCTGGGTTGCGATCCGTTTGATCGTCAGGCCTTTGACCGCCTGTTGGCGCTCAAGCAGCGGCCTTTGGAAAAAGGCGTGATTCTGATTGCCGCCGATGTGGAGCAGGTCGCGGCGCTGACCTGCCTTTTTGACCAGGCCTGGTCAAAAACGGTGCTGCAAAGCTGGGAAAGGCCTTTGAAACCCGGACAAAGCGCCACCACCTGGATTCTGCCAGCCAGTGACCGGGTGCCGGACTGGGTCACGGGCGGGCGCGAGACGCTGGCGGTACGGGTCAGTCAGCACCCGGTGGTACAGGCGCTGTGCCGGGGATTTGGCGGGGCGTTGGTCTCCACCAGCGCCAACCTGTCGGGCCAACCGCCGATTCGAGAACTCGAAACTCTGGCCGAAACCTTTCCACAAGTGGATGTGGTGGCGGGGGAATTGGGTCAGGCCGAACAGCCCTCTCAAATCTGGTGTGCCCAGAGCCTGACCCGGTTGCGCTGAAACTCAGTTGGACGAGCGTTCGGCCTTGGCTTTTTCGTACAAAGGCATCACTCTCTTGGCGTATTTTTTCAGGTCCTTGATGCGGCTTTCATGCGCCGGGTGGGTGCTCAGAAACTCCGGCGGCGCGTCTTTGGACAATTTGAGCATCTTTTCCCAAACCCGCACCGCGCCATAGGGATCAAACCCGGCGCGGGCCGCCAGTTCCACGCCCATGCGATCGGCCTCGGTTTCGTGGGTGCGGCTGTTGGGCAAAATAAAGGTGGTTTGCACCACCATGTTTGAGGCATCCAATGCCGGGCCCTGAACGCCGCCCAGAATCTGCAACGCGGCCAGACCCACCTGACCGAGCATGGCCTGGGAGGCGCGTTCCCGACCGTGTTCGCGCAAGGCATGCGCCATTTCATGGCCCATGATCGCGGCGATTTCGTCTTCGGTCAGTGCCAGTGTGTCAATGATGCCACTGTAAAAGGCGATCTTGCCGCCGGGCATGCACCAGGCATTGAGCTGGTCGGAGTCAATGTAATTGACCTCCCAGTCCCATGCGGGGGCGTCTTCGCGGTAAATGTCGGTGTGCGGCACCAGACGCTCGGCAATGGCGCGCAGTTGCGCCACCCGCTTGGGATCGGTGTTGAGCTGGCCTTCTTTTTCGGCCTCTTTGAGCACATCGCTGTAAGCTTTTCTGGCCCCTTCGGTCATCTCGTTCTGGGACACCAGCAGCATCTGCTCGCGCTCGATGCCGACGGCGCCTTGCTGTGTGGTGGTTGAGCAGGCTCCCAGGCTCAGAATCAGGGAGACGACCAGACCGGTGCGGGACAAAAAATGGAACGGGTTCATTGACAGTCAGCCCTCTTGGCGATCATGATTATGAGATCATTTTAAGGCAGGGCCGCCGCTTTTTCTATTAAAATGAACGGCAATCACGAATACAGGAAACCAATATGTCGGACACACTTCCCATTGACACAGTCAAAGCCTATCTGCTCGATTTGCAGGACGATATCTGCGCGCAATTGACCGCCGAAGACGGCACCGAATTCATTGTGGACGAATGGGAAAAGCCCGCCAACAGCAAGGGATTGACCGGTGGCGGTCGCAGCCGGGTACTGGAAGGCGGGCCGGTGATCGAAAAAGGCGGGGTCAATTTCTCGCATGTCCGAGGCCAGGCCCTGCCGGCTTCGGCCACCGCGCATCGTCCTGAGCTGGCCGGGCGTTCGTTTCAGGCGCTGGGGGTGTCGCTGGTGATTCATCCGCGCAATCCGTATGTGCCCACCTCGCACGCCAATGTGCGTTTGTTTGTGGCCGAAAAAGACGGGGAAGAACCGGTGTGGTGGTTTGGCGGCGGGTTCGATCTGACGCCTTATTACCCGTTTGATCAGGACGTGATGCACTGGCATTTGCAGGCCAAGGAAGCCTGTGAACCGTTTGGGTCCGAGGTGTATGCCAAATTTAAAAAATGGTGCGACGAATATTTTTATCTGAAGCACCGCGACGAAACCCGCGGTGTCGGCGGTTTGTTTTACGATGACCTCAACCAGCAACCATTCGGCTGGGGTTTTGACAGCTGCTTTGCCTTTATGCGTTCGGTGGGCGATCATTTCATCACGGCGTATCGGCCCATCGTCGGACGACGCAAAGACGTGGACTACGGTCAGCGTCAGCGCGATTTCCAGTTGTATCGTCGTGGTCGGTATGCCGAATTCAATCTGGCGTTTGACCGCGGCACCATCTTCGGTCTGCAAAGCGGCGGCCGCACCGAATCGATCCTGATGTCGATGCCGCCGATGGCGACCTGGCGCTATGACTACCACCCCGAAGCCGGAAGCGAAGAAGCCGAACTCTATGACTATCTGCAACCCAGAGACTGGCTTGACGAACTGACATGAGCGATCTGCGCATCGACAAATGGCTGTGGGCCGCCCGTTTTTTCAAAACCCGCAGTCTGGCGCAGGCGGCGGTCAAAGGTGGTAAGGTGGTACTCAACGGCCAGCGCAAACCCAAGCCCAGCAAAACCGTCGCCGTGGGTGATGAGCTGGTGATCACGCAAGCCCATCGCAAAGTGACCGTGACCGTGGAGGCGCTCAGTGCTCAACGCGGCAATGCCGACATGGCCCGGACGCTATACACCCTGAAAGACGAACAGCTTAACCAGAAAGCCCCGCCACCGGGCATGGCACTGGCCGGTCACCGCGAAAAAGGCAAGGGCCGACCCACCAAAAGAGAACGCCGGGAACTGGAAAAATTTCAGGAGTTTTAAAGCAAGTCGGGACGTGTCAACCGGTTTTCCAGTTTTGTCGGAAGCGTCCTCAGCGCGCCTTCTTTGTGACGAAGTTCAGACAGGCCTGAAAGTTGTGTATGACAAAGCCAGGCAGCGCTGCCCCCAGTTTTTTTATTGACAATAGAGCAAATGAACGCTGTGATAGAATTCTTGCTCAGGCTCATGTTTTTTTATAAAAATGAGTTTTGACTATGAAAACATTAACGCTTCAAGTAAACGACGAAGTCAGTGATAAGTTTCTGTGGCTGCTGACGCATTTTTCACCCAATGAAATTGCCATTCTGGATACCGAAGACGGACTGGATGACGATGCTTTCCTGAGACGTGATCCGCAAATGGTCGAGAGTCTCAAGCAAGCCAGAAATGAGCCCGAGAGCAACGGGGTTTCCCTGGAAGAACTGGACTGGTAATGTACCGGCTGATTTTTATGAGCCAGGCGCAGAAAGACACCAGAAAACTGTCTGCATCGGGCTTGAAACCCAAGGCGATGACGCTGCTTTCGGTCATTGAAAAAGACCCGTTTGCTTATCCGCCTGCTTATGAGTTTCTGAAAGGCGACCTGAAAGGGTTGATCAGTGGTCGAATCAATAAACAGCACCGATTGGTCTATGAGGTGTTTGAGAAAGAAAAGGTCATTAAAATTTACCGCATGTGGACGCATTACCAGTAATGAAAAAAGCGGTGCCAGTGCGCGAACCATTTTGACGAATCCCGTAACCATTGCGATTTGCCTTCTTCTGAAACCACAGTCGAGCTAAAAATCCCCGTCACAATTGCGTAGGTTTTGTGCGAAGCCTGACATCGGTTCTGGTATAATCCGACCGCTTTAAATTAACCGAGGCTTGCCTATGACTCCCTTACAATCGGAATTGGCGCAAATGATCATTGACGCCGTCAATCTTGAAGACGTGACGCTGGAGGAGATCGATCCCAATGCGGCCATTTTCAATGACGGTCTGGGACTGGATTCCATCGATGCGTTGGAAATTTCTCTGGAATTGAACAAACGTTATGGCATCAAAATCAAAGCCGGCGATAAAAATGTCGGCGACGTGTTTGCGTCCATTGCCTCGCTGGCGGATTATGTGGACGCCCACCGCAGCCAATAAGCCGTTGGTGCTGTGAGCGTGAGTCATGCACCCCCTTCTTCCGACATGATTGCAGAGCACTTGCATCAAGCGTTGTGCGCTCACACGGTGCTGTTTCGTTGTTTTGACCAGGCCTGGTCAAAAAACCGGTTGTTGGCTCTGGCCCATCAGGTGGCGCAGGCGCTTCCGGACAATATGGCGGTGATCAATCTGGCACAGCATCGCCCGACCTTTTTTGTGACGCTGCTGGCCGCGGCCCTGAAAAAAGTGCCCGTGGTTTTGCCGCCCAATACGGCGCCCGAGACTTTGAGCACACTGGCGCAGACACTGGCGGACACGCACGGTCTGAACACGCTGACGGTGGAGGACGACCGTTTTGCGCCGGTGATGTCTACGCAGCCGGGGGCCGCAAGCCTGACCCGAAAACAGGCCGAAAGCGTGTTGGCGCAGGAAATCTGGCTGTATACCTCCGGTTCGACCGGGCAGCCCAAACGGGTGGTGAAAACCTGGGGCCAGATGCTGACGCTGGCCCGCCAGGCGCTGGTCAATCTGCCCGGGACTGATGCCGAAACGACGCTGGTGGCGACGGTGCCCAGCCAGCATATGTTTGGTCTGGAAACCACGGTTTTCTGGCCGTTCGTGTCGCAGTGGCAGGTCTGGGCGGACCAGCCGTTTTTTGCCGAAGACATTGCCGAGCGGATGCAGCAAACCGCTTGCACAAGCTGGCTGGTGTCGACCCCGCTGCATTTAAGCAAGCTGGCGCAGTTTGATACGGTATGGCCGACGGCGTTTGAGCGGGTCCTTTCCGCCACCGCGCCTTTGACTCAGACGCTGGCCGATCAGGTGAGCCGCCGCTTTGGCGTCCGCGTCTGCGAAGTGTATGGCAGCACCGAAACCGCCTCCATTGCCTGGCGTGAGCGCGAACGGGAAGCTCCCTGGCGTTTGTATGACGGCAATCGGTTGCAGCCACAGGCCGAAGGCATGACGGTGGAGATCGGTCCTTTGCAGGCCTCCTTTGTTTTGCAGGATCGTCTGCAGTCGCTGGATGCGCATCATTTTGCGTGGCTTGGGCGGGAGCAGGACCTGGTGAAAGTGGCCGGAAAACGCACCTCTCTGGCGTACCTCAATGAGCGCCTGAAGGCGCTGGACGGGGTCAGGGACGGCGTGTTTCTGCTGCCTTCGGTCGGTGAACGCCTGACGGCGCTGGTGGTCTCAGATCGGTCGGCGTCGGAAATCAAGCAGGCGCTGGCCAGGAGCCTGGATCCGGTGTTTGTGCCGCGCCCTCTGCTGAAAGTGGCCAGCCTGCCCCGCAATGAATTGGGAAAAATTCAATATGAGCGTCTGAAAGCACAGGTGAATGCGCTGATGTCAGATAAAGATGACGAAAATCCGCTGTCCTGGTCGTTTGCCATTTCGGCCGGGCATCCGGCGATGCCGGGGCATTTTCCGGGGCATCCGGTGGTGCCGGGCGCACTGTTGCTGGCGCAGGTGGAAAAATATCTGGTCCGTGAATGGCCGCAGGGCTTTCTGGCCGAGGTGCCGGAAACCAAATTTCTGCAAACCGTGTTGCCGGACACCACGGTCACTGTCACGCTGACGGCGGAAAACCGGGAAACCCATCGCGTGGGCCGATTTGAAATGGTGCTGGCAGACACGGGCCGACCCTGTGTTCGCGGCAGACTGATCTGGCAGTGCCACTCACCGGTTCACCCACTATGAGGTTCGTTTGAGGAAGCCATGTCGCAGAATTGGACCGAGCAAAAAGAGCGTAGCAATCGTTTCTGGCTGACGCTGATCCGACGTCTGGCACTGACGCTGCCCAGGTGGCTAGTCAAACCGCTGCTGTATCCGATTGTGGCGTTTTATTGGCTGATTTCACCCTTACAACGTCAAGCTTCGCGCCATTATCTGTCACGAGTGTTGGCGCAGCCGGTTCGTCCCTGGCATACCTATCGACATTTTCTGTGGTTTGCGATCACCATTCTAGATCGGGTCTATTTTCTGACTGGGCGCTGGTCAGCTTTCGATGTGTCTTATGAACACCTGGCAGAATACAAAGCGGCCACCCGCAAAACAGCACATTTGCTTCTGGGCGCGCACTTTGGCAGTCTTGACGCAACGCGTACCCTATCCCAAGACCGGCACGACCGTCCGATCAAGGTGGTGTTGAAGGTGGACCAGAACGCGCAACTGGTGGCGCTGTTGAACGAACTCAATCCGGGGATGGAAAACAACGTTCTGCCCTATCGCGGCATGGAAACCATTTTTGATATTTATCAGACGCTGCAGGACGGGCAATCGGTGGCGATGCTGAAGGACCGCCCGGTGGGAGACGAAACCACTGTGCCGGTCACGTTTTTCGGCGACACTTTGTGCCTGCCGATTTCCGGTTTCAAGCTGGCCAAACGTTTTCGGATTCCCTGTATGGTGTTTTTTGGCCGTTATCAGGGCGGCAACCGCTATCGGGTCAGCAGTGAGATACTTCCGTTTACGCCGGACATGAGCCTGCAGCAGATGGCGCAACTGTATATGGACAAGGTGGCCGAACAATGTCAGCAGGCACCTTACAATTGGTTTAACTTTTACCCTTACTGGTCTGGCCCGTGTTCGGACACGGACGCCAACGCCATGTCGGTGAAGGGGTCACTTGAGGAAAGGCCGTGAGTTGTTTGCGACGATGGGTCACATCCATTTCGGGCTTGGTGTTTGGGCTGCTTTGGGTGAGCTCTGTGTTCAGTGAGGCACCCAACTCCCTGACGGGATTGCTCGCGCATTGGCCGGAACCGAACGACGTTACCGCATTTGAAGAAATCCGTTATGATCATCTGCTGGACCTCTCTACCCGCTATCAGGGAGAATTGCGTTATCAGGGAGCCGATTGGGTATCGATGCATTACCATGCGCCAGTGGAAGGTTTCTGGCAATTGAAAAACGGCCAGTTTGAACTGGTGTTTCCGGGTCAGTCGCTGTCACGACCTCTGGCTCAGATGCCGGAAGTTGCGGCCATGATTCGCCCTATGCAATTTTTGCTCTCCGGTCAGTTGGAAGCGGTCAGGCAAGACTTTGACGTCAGCTACACCGACATGGCAGAAACGACGCGCTGGCAACTGCTTCTGACGGCAAAAACCGTTCTGACCACCGGCCCGCGCCGAATCACCATCCACGGTCACTGGCCTGAGGGGGCACCGCCCCGGGTGACGACTGTGCGGATCGACATGACCAGCGGGGACTGGCGCAAGCTGGTGCTGAACCCATGACCACGCGCCTGAGCCGACGCCGTTGGCTGGGCGCTTTGCTCTGGGTCGGGTTTCTGGGGCTCTGGGCCTTGATCAGTTTGCCGTCGCTCAGTCTGCACACGCATTTCAGTGGGTTCTTTCCCCAGCCAAGCGATCCGGCGCAAGCCACCAAGTGGTCGGCGCTGTCGCATTTGGCGGAAGCGAGTTCTGAGCCTGGGCCCCTGATGGTGTCGATACGTTTGCCTGACAGTGTGTCCGCTCAGGCTGCCGCGAAATTGAGCCGTCACATTGCGACCCCGAAAAATCACCAGGCCTGGTTAAAATCGGTTCAGAACCGGCTACAACCCTTGTCAGACTGGCTGGATCATCCCTTGCGCGAACAGCGCTTTCTGCTGACCGACTTTCACCCGGAAATGTTGACGGCGTCGCTGGAAACCCTCTGGCAGCGCTGGCAGGCCGGTTTTGTGCTCAACAAGCCTCTGGCCCTGTCGGACCCGCAAAACCAATGGCTTTCGTATCTGCAGCAGGGCCTGTCCACGCCTTCGTTGGCCGTGGACGCTGGCGTGTGGCAAATCACAAGCGGAGAGGCGCGCCAACTGTTGCTGTTGTTGACAGTCAGCAAAGACGGGATCGATCAGGTCCAGCCCTGGTTGAGGCAGGCGGTTTCCCGGCATCTGTCGCCTCGGCAGGCGGAAAAAACCGAGGTGCGCGTTTCCAATGCGGCCTGGATTGCCCAGCAGGCACAAGCCGGGATTCAGCAACGGGTGCAATGGGTGTCCCTGACGGCGCTGACATTGATTTTCGGATTTCTGCTGGCGGTGTTTCGCCGAGGTCGCCCACTTGTGGCGACGCTGTTGCCTGTGGCCAGTGCGGTGCTGGTCGGGCTGTTGGCAGTCAATGCCGTGTTTGCCCAGGTGTCGATGCTGACGCTGGCGTTTGGCATGGTGCTGGTCGGGGTCAGTATGGATTACCCTTTGCATTTGTGGGCCGCGGCCAAACGGGGCCATGTCCGCCATGCCCGGCGCCTGGTCGCCATCGGCGGCGTGACCTCGGTGTTGGGCTTTGCCGCGCTCTGGTGGACGGCCGTTCCGGGCATACAGCAAATCGCGGTGTTCAGCGCCGCCGGACTGGTGGCCGCCTTGATCACCAGCTTCCTGAGCGTACCTTCGGCATCGAACGCGTCCAATCCCCCGCTGATATGGCCAGCCCGGAATCGCAAGCGTCTGGTGCTGGGCACACTGGCGCTGGCAGGGATCTGGGGCACATTGCTGGCGCTGCCCACCGTCTGGCAAGACGATTTGCGCAGCATGAGCCCGGTCCCTGAATCCCTGTTGCAGCAGGATGGACAGCTTCGATCCGCGTTCCATTTGCCGGAAGCGGCGGCGTTTTTATTGGTGACGGCCGATACCACCGAAGACCTGTTGCAAAAACAGGAAAGCCTGCAACCGGGGTTGGCGCGATTGCAAGCCGATCAGGCCTTGCAGGGTCGGACCATGCTGGCCGACTGGTTGCCCAGCCAGCAGCGCCAGCGACAACGCCAAAACGCCTTGCCCGATGCGTCGTCCCTGCAGCAGGCCTGGTCAAAAGCGGACACGCCGTTCAAGCCCCATCATGCCCAAGGCCTGATTCAGGCAATCGACCGCAGTCGACAAATGCCAGCGCTCACGCTTGAGCGCTTTCGGTCATTGGCCCTACCCTGGCAGAAAGTCATGCTGGACAAGCTCCATTGGCAGGCGGGCGACAGGCATTTCGGGGTGATTCTGGTGCAGGACGCGAAAGCGGAGGCGCTGCAAAGCTGGGCGCAAACGCAGTCCGACGTGCTGTGGGTGCAACAGAGCACATTGGTGAGCGAACAATTGACCCATTTGCGCGAACAGTTGCTGGTCGGTTTGCTGGCGCTGGTGGCCGCGATGTTATTGGGGTTGAGCCTGTATTGGCGTTCTTTTTACCAGGCCTGGTCACTTTTGCTGCCAATCGGGCTGGGTCTGGGCCTGGCCTGGGTGGGATTGTCGCTGTTGGGGCCCGTCAGTGTGTTTCACCTCATGGCCAGTCTGCTGGTGGTGGCGATTGGCGTGGATTACAGCCTGTTTCTGAATCAGGCGCAAACCGATCCCACTCAGCGCTTTTCGGTGCATGTGACCCTGACCACCAGCCTGATCGCGTTTGGCGGGTTGTTGTTCACCGACGTTGCCCTGCTGATGTCGATGGGCCTGAGCGTGGTGCTGGGGGTGCTTTTGACCTATGTCAGCGCCCGACTGCTGTTCAGCGCGCGTCCATCATCGTGATCAGGGTGTCGATGGCGTGGTCCGGTTGTTTGACGAAAAAGTTTTTGGGATTCCAGACATAGCCGCTGAGCACGGAGGTGATCGCTTTTTTGATCTGTTCGTCTTTTTCTGCGGCAAAAAAGATGCGCTGCAAACGCCCGTCATACCAGGCATTGACAAAGCTGCGGAACACCTCAATGCCGCGCATCATATAATCCTCGTAATCGGTTTGCCAGTTCACGTCCCGGCCTTGCAGTTCGGCCCCGATCAGGTCGGCGGCTTTGGCCCCGCTTTCCAGCGCCAGGGTCACGCCAGAACTGAACACCGGGTCGAGAAATTCCGACGCATTGCCCGCCAGCACAAAATGCTTTCCGTACAATTGTTTGACCGCAGCGGAATAGCCGCTCAGGCTGTTGACGTCATTGAGGGGCCGTGCGTTGCGATAGCGCGCGCGTGCCTGTGGGTTGTCTTCAATGATCCGCTCCCAGAACTCGGATTCGTTCAGGCCAAACGACTGAAAATAGTCTTCGGTGCAGACGATCCCCACCGAGGTGACGCCGTCATTAAACGGAATGTTCCAAATCCAGGCCCGGTTGTGGTCATGAATGTCGACGTAGATGTAGCCGTCGGTGCCGTCGGTGGGGCGCCGGTCGTTTTCCACCCGGCGAAAAGTGGCCCGGCGCATGGCCAGTCCCGGTTCCGCCTCCAGCTCCAGCAGGCGCGGCAACACCCGGCCGTAACCGGAAGCATCGATGACTTTCTGCGCGTGCCAGCATGAGGTGGCACCGTCATGGTGTTTGACGTCAATGGTCCCGGCATCCGGGTCATAGCCGATCACTTCGGCCTGATATTCGACGTCTGCGCCCAGCGATTCGGCGGCTTTGAGCAGTTCGTGGTCGAACCGTTCGCGCTTGACCTGAAAGGAGGAGTCGAAAGGCTCACCCAGGTTGTTGTCAAAGTGGAACACTTCGCAATGCTCACCGTCATCAAAGGCCACACCGCCTTTGTATTGGAAGTCGGCGGCTTCAATGGTTTCAAGCAGTCCGGCCTCGGCCAGCAACTGATTGCAGCGCGGCAGCAGGGATTCGCCAATCACAAAACGCGGGAACGTCTGGCGTTCCACCAGTTTCACGTGAAACCCCGCCTGCACCAGTTTGGCGGCGGCAATCGATCCGGCCGGGCCACCGCCGATGATAAACACATCACAGCGTTTTTCAGACATAAACGAAGCATTTCCAAATAAAAATAATGCGGCATTTTAGCAAACAAACGCACGGATCGATTGTGTTTTTATGCGCAGTATGCGAAAGTTTTCCCTCCCAAAACCGGCTCAAACAGGACGCAGACGAATGCCCGATTCCTATGCCATTGAGGTGCAGGCGCTCAGTTATGATTACCCGCGAAAACGTGATGCACTGGTGGACGTGTCGTTTGACCTGGTGAAAGGTCAGGCGTTGGGGTTGCTGGGGGTCAATGGCGCGGGCAAAAGCACCTTGATCCAGTGTCTGACCGGGCAGTTGCGACCCACGTCGGGAGACGTTGCCATAATGGGCCAGCGTTTTGACACGTCACGCCAAGGCATTCTGTCGCAATTGGCGCTGGTACCCCAGGGCGAAGCGTTTTATCCTCGGTTGACGGTGAGTGAAAACCTGCGGTTTTTTGCCCGTTTGCGCCCGGACCTGCCCGACTTCAATGAACGGGTGAATGAATCCCTTGATGTGTGTCAGCTGAACAATCAGCAAACGGTTCTGGCGGCGCGCCTGTCCGGTGGCTTAAAACGGCGTTTGAATCTGGCCATCGGTTTGGTCAACCGCCCTAGCCTGTTGCTGTTGGACGAGCCGACGGTGGGCATTGATCCGATTTCGAAGGACGCGATTCTGGGGGTATTGGAATCGCTGAAAACCAAAGGCATGACTCTGGTGTACACCTCGCATCAGTTGGCGGAAGTGGAACGGCTGTGCGATCAGCTGGTGGTATTGGATCGGGGAAAAACCGTGTTTCAAGGCACGGTGGCGGCTTTGACCAAGGCGCAGGGGCACAGGTTTGAAGCCAGAATCAACCAGGCCTGGTCAAAAGTGACCCGCAAGCGCCCCGAAATCGCCAAATGGTTGCAACAATGGTCTTTGCAGACGCAGGACGGATGGGTGCAGGGGCAGTTGCCAGCCGAGTGCGATCTTGCGGCTTTCACGGGCAGATTTTTGCAACAGCTTCAAGCTTGCCCGGAGGTGATTCTACAGCAACACAGTGTCCAACCTTTGAGCATGGAAGCGGCGTTTTTTGAATTGTTGGGCGAATCGCATACGGCGCTGGCCCAATGCCTGATCCATGAGTCGGAGTCAAGTCATGTTTAAAGCGCTTTTGCTCAAGGAGTTTCGGCTGTTGCTGCGCGATCCTTATGCGCTCGCGGTCTTGTTTGTGATGCCGGTGGTGTTTGTTTTGATCATGGCCTTGAGTCTGCAAACCGCGTTTTCGGACAAGTCATCGGGCCAGAAACAGGTTGATCAACTGGGGATTGTGCTGTTGGCCGATCCGGACATACCCAAAGACTGGCAGGCGGTGTTTGCCCATCTGGAAAACTTTTCGGTGACGGTATCGGCTGAAACGGCCAACCACCGAATGGTGGCAGAAAAACAGGTGCTCACGGGGGGAAAAATGGCGATGGTGACGCTTCCCAAAGCCTTGATCGATGCGTTGTCAAAGGGGCAGAAAATTGAGACGCCTTTGTCGTTGGCATTTGCGCCCACCGCGCCACCTGCGATGCGGGCCTTGCTCAAAGCCAGTCTGATGCGAATTCTGGTGGAAAAGAAAATCGCAGTGACCTTTCAACGTACATCACCGGTTGCCGCCGCATCGGATTCGGTGCCGGAATCGAATCTGTCGGCGTTTCTGGGGAAATCGGTGATCACGGAATCGACATTGGGGCAAACCTCCGTGACCACAACACCCTCATCGGTGCAGCAGAGCGTGCCCGCCTGGCTGGTGTTTGCCATGTTTTTTATTGTGATTCCGCTTTCCGCCACCTTGTTGATTGAGATTTCACAGGGCACACTGGCGCGTTTGCATACCTACCCGTTTCATTCCGGCTGGCTGTTGCTGGGCAAGCTGTTGCCGTTTATGGGGGTGAATCTGATACAAACCGCGTTGATGTTTGCCACCGGACTCTGGCTGGTGCCCTTGCTGGGCGGAGAAAGCCTGACACTGGGCCAGCAGGCGATCTGGCTGGTGCCGGTGGCGCTGTCGGTGAGCTTGACCGCCATCGCACTGGCGTTGTTGATTTCGGTGCTGGCGCGTACGCATGAACAGGCGACCACGCTGGGCGGGGTGCTCAATCTGTTGATGGGGGCGGTCGGCGGGGTGATGGTGCCGACCTTTGTGATGCCCGAAACCATGCAGACGTTGGCCGCTTTCTCGCCCATGAATTGGGGACTGGAAGCGTTTTTGTCTGTGACCTTGCGTCAGGGCGGCTGGGCTGAAATCTGGCACTGGCTGGCGCAATTGGTCGGATTTGCATTGGTATTGCTGGGAGTGGCCAGTTGGCGATTGCACAAACGTCTGCTTGGCGAATAAATGACCAGGCCTGGTCATTTTGGTGTTCTGCGGTCAGCGGAATTTGGCCATCTGGTTGTAAATTTCGAGTTCGTCATCGGCCAATTGACGCAGCAAATCGGCAGCCTCTTTGAGGCTGTGATCGCCGCGTTCTTTGCTCAGCCGGGCACAGATCAAAGCAAATTCCCGCCACTGATCGCCCAGATCAATAAACCGTTGTGCCCAGTCCTGGCACTCGGATCGGTTCAGAATGTCGCCCGCTTCCTGTAGAAAAGCCGCGTACATATAGCGAAACCCGGCCCCGCCAGTCCCGATTTCTTCCTGCATTCGGACGATGTGTCCCAAAAAAAGCTGGCGATAGCGTTTGCGGTCTTCCGCCAGTTTTTCAATCCGTTTGGCCACCATTTTCATGCCGCCCACGCCGGAGATGGGGGTGAGGTTGCGCTTGCCATTGGCCTTGCCGGTAAAGCGAATCGCTTTGGGCAACAGGCGTTCAAAATCGATGCGTTCGGGCACCGACTCAAAGTAGTAAAGCCGCCCTTTGGGGGCCAGCGCGCCCTTGGCAAAACGGGCCTGATTCAGTGAGTCGGCATCGGTGGTGACGGTGTGCGAAAACACCGGATCGCTGATCTGGTAGTGGGTCTGACCTTGTTCGTCCTGTTCTTTGCCAAACACCAGCAAATTGTGGGCATTGAAGTGAAAGCGCATTTCCTGTGGAAAATAAGGCAGAAAGAACACCGAGGTTTGCAATCCGACCAGTGTGCCCTCATCCAGTTTCCGGTCGAGAAAGGCCTGACCTTCGGCGTCGTTGCGAAAGGTTTTGAATCGGATTTTGAGTCCGGGAATGCGCCAGGAAAGCATTTTCAGAATCAGTCTGGGCGGCATGCGATAAGCCATCAGCGGCAGGCCGTTGATTTTGACAAACGGCAGGTAGGCATAGGTCAGGCCACTGGCCAGACCGAATGCCATGGGTTCGGACACGTCCAATCCATGATGACGAAACAGCGCGGAAGCGGCCCCGGTTTCACAATGGGCGGCTTGTTGATGGTCAAAATTGTCAATCATGCGTGGGGTCTTTGTCTTTGAGGGGTGGCAATTGCATCAATTCGTCAGGCGACAGGCCCAGAACGCGGGCATAGCGTTCACGCTGTCTGTCGGAGAGTCTGGCGAAACGCTTGGGATCAAAATGGCGGCGTACCTGCCATTGAAACCGACCCATGGCCTGCGCCAGCATGGGCAGATCCAGTCGCTGTTGATACATGTGATACTCCAGTGGGGAGGTTTCGCCGACGTGCGCGCGAGCCAGTGCGTCCTGTGCCAGCTGGGCAATCTCATCCACCGCCTGTTTCAAGGCGTCGATTTCGGCTTCCCAGCCCTGGGTCGGCGTCGGCGTCAGCTTGCCATCCGAGTCCTGAGCGTACAGCACTTTGGTTTCGCCTTCGTAGATGGCGTCCGCCTGCTGCGGTACGGCGTCTTTTTTCATTGGTCGTCGGCCTCCGTTTCGACCGCTTCCAGTAACATGAACCCGCTGGAGAAGCGTCCGCTTTCGGGCACAAAGCACAGAATGGTCTCGCCTGCGGTCAATGGGCGCGTGCGTATGAATTCATCCAGCATAATAAAAATCGAGGCCGAGCCGGTATTGCCTTTGGTGGTGAGGTTGGTGAACCATTTGTGATCGGGGATCGAAAAGTGCATCTCATCCAGTGCCCGGGCCACTTTGTCATAAAAATACATGGATGAAATGTGGGGCAGAAAATGGTCCACCTGATCGGGCGTCAGTCCGGTTTCGTCAATGATGCGGCTCAGGGTTTCGGTCACCGCCAGCGGTACAATGTGCTCATTGAGCTGTTTGACGTTCTGCTTGATGCTGAGCACGCTCTGATCAAGTAGGGTGTCGGATGAAACCTGTCGCCAGCCGGTGAGGGTGCTGTCGTCATTCTGTAGAGCCCCGGCAAACATGCAGGCCGGTTGCTGATTGGCAAAGGAATAGGTTTTGATCCAGCGGATACGCAGATTGGTCTGGCCGTGTTGCGGTGTCGGTTGCAGGCACATGGCTCCGGCCCCGTCAGACAGCATCCAACGCAAAAAATCCTTTTCAAAACCGATTTCCGGGCGATCTGCCAGCGCTGCCAGTTTGGCCGCGCTTTCCGCCGTAAAGGTCTGTGACTGCAACAAGGTGGAAGCGGTTTCCGAGCCGGTGGCCACCGCCTGCGTGGCGTCACCGGATTTGACCGCCAGATAAGCGTATTTCAACGCCATCAGGCCACTGATACAGATGCTGCTGGTGGACACGGTTTCGCAGGGCGGGGTTTGCAGTTGACCATGCACCATCACCGCATGGCCGGGAGCCAGCTGATCGGCCAAAGTGGTGCCGCAGGCAATCAGGTCAATGCGTTGCATCGCAGAGGGGTCAGAGAACAGATTGCGAATGGCTTCGGCGGTCAACTCGGCATTGGTGTGGGTATAGGCACCGGTGTCGGGGTCGATCACATAGTATCGGCTTTTGATGCCGTTATTGCGCAAAATCAAACGCCTGGCACGGGAAGGCTTGCCTTGAATCTGTCCCAGTACCGACTCAATCCGCTCATTGTCCACCGGGTCATTGGGCAGGGCGCTGGCGGTATGGGTAATATAGACCGGCTTCATCGACATGGGAACGCCTTCATCCGCGCATTGTCCGAGCCGGAAGGCGCTTCGAAATCCTGTTTCATTCGGGTCAGTTTTTTCTGTAACAGGGGGCGAAGCAATCGCTTGAGCAACATGGTCAGTGGCACCACGGTGACAATCATCGTGATCAAAAACAGCACATAGACCACCAGAACCGGCTTGCGTTGCCAGCTGCCGGGTGGGCCGACCTTGCGGATCAGTTTGCCCCAGATGGCAAAGCTGCGAGCCCCGATTTTTTCAGATTGCAACAGGCCTGGATTGGCTTCAACGGCCTGTAAACCGTGCAGAATCGAGCTTTGAGGTGGGCGGTTTTCTCTGGCAAACCAATCGGCAATGGCGTGGCCAAAGCGTTGGCTGCAACGTATGTCCTGATCCGAAATCCCGGCATCCGGCAGGCCGAATACGCCCTGTTTTTTGCCGGTCAACAACCAGCGTGGCGTGGTGACAAAGGTGGCGAGGCTGTGGCCCTGATCGGTCAGGACCACGTTATCAATGTGTCGGGCCTGCAAGGCTTCCAGCATGGATTGCATTTTGAGGTGTGCCTGCCCCCACATATTGCGACATCCCACCACCGTGATCACTGGCGTGTCTTTAAGCCAGTTCTGGGCTTGTTTGGATTGCAGGAAAGCGGTGGTGGGCAAAGACGGCGACAAAAACCAGGGTTGGTAACCCAGAATCACCAAATCAAATGGACCCTGCGTTTCAATGAGTCGGTTTGGCGGTGGGTCCAGTGCCACAGATTCCGGAAACACATCAAAAAAATCCAGAAAGCGCCAGGGAAAGGCAAAAGAACGGGTCGATTCCAATGCCACCCGCGTTACTTTCACCCGGTCAGACTCGGCCAAAGGATGCTCGATCTGATTGAGAATCTGCGCCAGTTGACCGGTCTGGCTGTAGCCGACGATGAGGATCTTAAACGCCATGGGCGGAACTCGGTTTGACTGTGTGATGAAATTGCGCGTATTTTATCGAAAATGGTGGGGCGAAACAGCGGTTATTTGCTCGGATCATAGACATTCGGGCGTTTGTAGAGTGATTTCACCAGGCCTGGTAAAAAGAACCCTTTTCGAACGAGTTTGCCAGCCACCATCAGGGTGATATGGCTGATGTCAAAACCGGGGCGGAAATGGCTGGCCCGCCGGGTTTCCGGGTAATGAGAGGCAATGGGCACAAACACCAGATCATAGCCTTTTTGCGCGGCATTGATCAGCACTTCGCTTTCAAACACAAATCCGGACGGGCCTTTATGATCGTAATCCAGCTGGCGCAACAGGCTGGCCGGATACAACCGAAACCCGGACTGAGAGTCGGCAATGGGTTTGCCGGCGGCCCAGCTCACCCAGAAATCGGCTATTTTATTGGCAACCTGACGGGCACGAGGGGCGTTTTCCCGATTGGTCAATCTCGCCGCAATCACAAAGTGCTCCGGGAAGCGGTCGAAGGCCTGGTTCAAAAGCGGAATATTGGCCGGATCATGCTGGCCGTCGCCGTCCAGTGTGATCACCCGTTCGTAGCCCTGCTCCAGGGCATATTGAAAACCGGTCAACAGAGCCTGAGCCTTACCGGCATTTTGTGGGTGTTCCAACAGGGTCACCCGGGTTTTTCGTACGCATTCTGCTGTGTCGTCCTCACTGGCATCATTGACCACGATGACCGACGAGGTCTGAGCCAGCGCCTGATCAATCACGGTCTCAATCGTAGCCGCTTCATTATAGGCCGGGATCACAATGCAAAAAGAAGCAGACATGAAGAAACCTTAAGAAATTTTTTTGAGCATACGTGGGTGATTGAGCCAGCGACTCAAGGTGGCACCGGTATGATACCAGTGATAAAGCAACGCTTCGATCAGAAAAGGCTTGCTCAACGGCAACAAGTCCGTTTCGGCCGCGATTAAATGCGTTTCAAAGCCGAGCGCGTTGGCCATGGCCCCACATCTGGCCAGGTGATAGCGGTTGGAGACCAGCCGTATTTGCAATGGCCTGTCATCGTTCTGAAAGACTGAGCGCAATTGCTTTAAATTTTCCAAGGTGTTGCGAGAACGGTCTTCAAGATGAATGCACGGTTCGATTGCGGGAACCATGTTCATGAGAAAATGGGCTCCGGCTTGTGCTTCGCTGATGGCTTGCGGTGCATTGGGTCCGCCCAAGAGCCAAACAGTCTGTTCGGGCGTGCTTTGCCAAAGCGCCAAAGCTCTGGTCAGTCGTTGCTGGTAATCTGCATCCGGTTGTTGTTCGATTAACTGCTTGCCTGGCACCACAATCGGCAGTGGCCTGTCGCAATGAGATGGAAAACGACGTGAAGCGCGGTAGGTTTTTGTCAGGCAATAGAGGTAGGAGAGTCCCAGCGTGATCACAATCAAAACCAGAGTGACCAGGAGCATGAACACGCCGTCCCGATCCACCCCGGTTTGATCAACGCTGGATGTGAGTCTCACTCTGAATCAGAGGCCGCTCAGTTGAACCTGAATGCGATTGTTCAGGTTTTGGACCCAGCTGTTGTAGTTTTTGTGGATGGTGTTTTTCTGCGGATCGTAATCCAGATCCACACTGGACTGGTACACAATGCTGTATTCTTTGGCCGAATACGGAATGGACACAATGGCCTGATGCGTGCGCAAATTCAAAGTGCCCTGCAAGGCATTGTTGTCTTTTTCTGTAATGATCCAGCCCAGTCCAACGCCAGCCTGCTTGATCGCTTCTTTGACTTCTTCAGCGGATGACACCTGAGCAGGTACCGGTTGGGATTCCATGTTCTGAATGTGGGCACCACGGCATGCAGACAGAGCCAGTCCGGTCATAACCAGAAAACCGACAAAAAAAGATTTTCTCAAAGGGCGCATAGGTTTCTCCTATCAGGTTGGGTTAAAACGTGTTTCGTTTGGTTTTAAAGATTTCCCATTCGGGCTTTGTCAACGGGCGTCTGAAGCCACAGGGTGGCGTCTTCGGCATTGGCTTCCACTGTGCGTCCGAGAACCGAACAGGAACTTTTGTAACCGGCAAACATGCCGCCACCAGAATGGCGACCCAAGTCGGCTTCGGCAAGTTTGTCTCCGTCCTTGTACAAAGTCAGGTGGATCTGGGTGAACTTTCGGTGCCCGATAAAAGGGTTGCCTTCACTGATGATCTGATCGTAGCGTGCGGCCAACTGATAGCCTTTTTCGGTTTGATCAAAGTCGGTCGTGGTTTGAACGGTAATGCCTTTTTCTGCCGCTTTTTGCGTTAAAAGTTCTGGGAATTGCGTCTGCAGTTCACATTCATTCAAGGCCGCCTGACTGATGTGAGGGCCTGACTGGATGTCTGTAACACGTGCTATGGTGATGGTTTGAATGGCATCCGTGGTGGCCGGTTCGGCATTTTGCAACCGGACATTCTGATCACCGCCGCCACAAGCGGTCAAGAAAAGCGTTGAAGACAGTAAAGCGAAGGCAGATAAAAAACGCATAAATGGGATTTCCTTAAACATTCGAATTTGTGATTATTTTCGTCAAGTTATTTTAATGCAAAATGCGCAGCCGTCAACAGCTGTGGATGCGTTTTTCAGGCCATGCCGCCGTTGATCTGAAAAACCTGACGGGTGATGTAGTGGCTCTTGTCGCTGGTAAGAAAGCCGACCATGTGGGCAACGTCTTCCGGCTTTCCGGCACGTTTCATGGGGACCAGTGCTTTGGTTTGCTCGGGCGGAAAGGCGTCTTCGCTCATGTCACCTTCGATGATGCCGGGGGCGATGGCGTTGACCGTAATGCCGCGTGAGGCCAGTTCCAGTGCCAGGGATTTCGTGGCTCCGATCAGCCCGGCCTTGGCGGCGGCGTAGTTGGTCTGGCCGCGATTGCCGGTGATGCCGGCAATGGAAGCGATGTTGATGATGCGCCCCCAGCGAGTTCGGATCATGGGCAGCAACAAGGGATGGGTCACATGAAAGAACCCATTGAGCGAGACGTCCATCACGGTGTGCCATTGTTCCGCACTCATGCCCGCCATGGGGGCGTCGTCGTGCAGGCCCGCGTTGTTGACCAGCACCTGAATCGGTCCGGCTTCCAACAGGGTTTCCACCCCGGATTGCGTGGCCTCGGCGTCGGTCAGATCAAACGCGATGGCTTCGGCCAGAGTGGCACCGTTTTCGGTGTTCAGGGTTTGGGCCAGTGCCTGGGCGTTTTCCAATCGCCGGTTGGCATGCAGATACACAAAAAATCCCTGCTCGACCAGTTCCCGGGCAATCGCCTGTCCGAGATCGCCACTGGCTCCGGTAATCAACGCACGTTTTTTTTCCTGGGTCATGATGCGGCTTCCTTGTGTTCGTCTGGATTCAGGACCAACACCTGGCCCTGGCAATAGATCCGGTCACTGTCGTCTGAAAGCCTGAATTGATACAGGGCGGACTGGTCCTGAATCGCCAGTGGTTGAGCGTGTCCAGTCAGGGGGGCGCTGACAGGCGGATCGCTACTGAATTGGATTTTTTTCAAGCGAGCAATGTAACCTGGGCTGGGGGAACCCGGTTCCTCTGCCTGTGTTTGAGCGAGCAGGGCCTGATGCAGGGCACAGGCCTGGGCCCCGTATTCAATCAGGGCGCTGTTGGGCAGGTCGCCGTTTTCAGCCAGCGGATGATCCTTGTCCAAATGCGTTCGGGTATGACAGGTCAATTGCTGCGCATCCCAGTCGCTGACGGTTTCCCAAAAACACATTGGCCCACTGTGCGGAATCAGAGTTTCCAGTGTCTGACGATCAATCGGTTTCATGTTCTGCTCCGGGTTGGAGGTGAACAGACAGGTGTAAGTCGGGAGAAAGCGGGTAGGTGAAAGACGCCGTTTTCTGTCTGGCCAGCGCTTGCAGTAAAGGCAAAATTTGTGCCGCCTGATTGGCCCCGAACCACTCGGATTCGGGCGATGGCTGGCTGCCCGGCTTGACTTGCATTTCCAGCGTGGCCAGCGCATTCGCAGCAGGCTGGATACTCAGCACCAGCCCGGCCCCGAACGGCACAATATCGGGCTGATGGTTTTCAATGATCGGGTCAATCGGCAGGTCATACAGAATCAGCATGGCGTGCGGTTCCACCTCTTCCAACTGGCTGAAGGTTTCCAGCAGACTGTTGCCCAGTTGGTATTCACCGGCTGACAGGGCCGAGGCCGCTTTCTGGTTGCGTTGACCGATCATCCAGTAACCTGCGGGGGCGTTGTGGACAGAGTTATGGAAGTGGATGGGCGAAACCATGGGCTCATCGGACAGAATGGCCTGGGTCATTTTGGCGGAAATGGCGGTGTCGCCATCGACACAGGCAAACACAGCGGGCAACTGGCTGCGTGCTTGCGGGGACAGATGCCGACAGGTGTCTTCGGCGGTACGCAGAGCCAGCTTGATGGTGTCGGTGGTGCGGCGTCGTTCGTTGGCCGGCAGAAATTGAGGGCTGTAGCGGCTTAGTGGTTCGTCCTGATAAGGTTGCACACCCTGCAATACTGGCAGGGCGTGCTCCCAACCTTCCAAGCCCGGAGCTTGAAGACCGATGGTTTGCAGGTAGACTTTCATTGCAAGGCCTCCCTGCGCGAAAAGATCAGTGACGCATTATTGCCGCCAAAGCCAAAAGAGTTGGTCATGCAATGACGGACGCGATGCGCTGTCGGTGTCCGTACCGGGGCGAGGTCCAGTTCGGGGTCCAGTGTGTCCAGATTCTGATTGGGCCAGAGGGCTTGCTCTGTCAAAGCGTATTGGCAGAAAATGGCCTCGACAATGCCGGCGGCCCCGAGGGTATGGCCAGTAAAACCCTTGGTGGAGCTGTGGGCGGGAATCGAGGCTCCGAACAGGTGACGCAGAGCCTTGGCTTCGGCCAGATCGTTGCTGGGGGTGCCGGTGCCGTGCAAATTGATGTAATCGATGTCATCGGTTTCCAGTTGCGCACGTCGCAATGCGGCCTGCATCGCCAGCACCGCGCCCTGCCCTTCCGGGTGCGGGGCTGAAATGTGGTGGGCATCACTGCTTTCACCGAAACCGGTCAAGACCACGTCTGCGTCTGCATTGGAATCGGGTTTTTCCAACAGCATGAAACCGCCCGCTTCGCCGATGTTGATCCCGTCCCGGTTGGCGTCCAGTGGTTTGACCGGCGAGGCACTGATCAGACCAAGCGCGTTAAAACCGTGCAGGGTGGTCAGGCACAGGGTATCGACCCCACCGACGACCACGGCGTCCACAAAGTCGTGTGCCAGCCAGCGCTGGGCCGTGGCAAACACCTTGGCCGAGGAAGAGCAGGCGGTGGAGATGACCACGCGCGGCCCTTGGGTGCCCAGCACCTGAGCGCAGAAATCGGCCAGCGCGTTCATTCTGTGGGTTTGAGGATAATGGTAATTCGGGTCAAATTCGCCGGTTTCGGCTTTTTTCTGCAGGGTCTGCTCGGTGGACAGAATGCCCGAAGTGCTGGTGCCCAGTGCCACACCGACCCGGTGGGCACCGTATCGGCTGATGGCCGCCTGGGCCGATTGGACAAAGTCATCCGTGTGCAGCGCCAGCCAGGCCAGTTGATGATTGCGACAATGCCAGTCTTTGAGCGCGCTGGGCAGGACGACCTCGGCAATGGCTTCGATTTCGCCAAAGGTCGCGTCCAGCTTGGGCGTCAGGGTATTCAGCCCCGGGCGCAATCCGCTCTGGCTGTGGATCAGCGCGTTCAGGTTGGCCGCATGGCCTTGGCCCAGAGCCGTGACCAGGCTGGAGGCGGTGATGTGCGGAAATACATTCATGTTGCGTATTATAGACGAGCGGTTACGTGTTTTCGATGAGGGTTTCATTCAATGCGGCGGATTTTTCCACAACAGCGTCGGCGGGGCCTGAAGCAGCTGTTGGACAAAAGGCCAAAAGCGTTCATTTTGTTTTTCGGGAAAGCGTTTTTGTCGCCAGCAGAATTCCAGTCGAAACCAGAAACCGATGACGATCAGACAGCCGGCAAGGAAAAGACTTTCGCTGAACAGACTGTGTTCAAGCCGTCCGCTGTGAGTCAGGCACATCAGGCCGAGTTTGGTCGCGAGCATCAGGCTGAGCAGGCCCACCCAAACCCAGGTCACCAGCCGGGTGTACCGACGTTCGGCCTGAGTGAGTGACGGGTTCATCCATTGAGCAAAACGGGTGATCATGGGCATGTTGTGGGGGCGCAGACTCAGGGTGAATCCCAGCCATACCGGCAACAGGACGATCAGGCTCAGGCCGGAACGCCAGCTCTGCCAGTCGTCGGGCAGCCACATGCCGAGGCCGATGATCAGGGCAACCATCAGTAATGCCGGAATCAGCCTGGTCATTATTCCAGTCCCTGGACGGTTTCGTCAGACTGGTAAAAATTCCAGGTGAGGCCCATGCCGAAGGTGACGGCGTTGTGGGTGTCCACCAGTGGGCTGTCCTCAATCACCGCTGGGGACAAATCCCGCCAGATCACAAAGCCGCCGACCCAGAGATCCTGAACGTGCCAGTTGAAACTGGCGCCGTAGGCCAGACTGGCCAGGCCGCCATCGGCCTGATAGGTGGGACGTCCCGGGCGTGCATCCTGGGTACTGACGCCGTAAAAATAGGCGTTGTTGCTCTGACTGGCAAATTCGGCGCGGGCGCTCAGGGTCAGTTTCAGGCGGTCTTTGCCCGGAAGATTGCGCCGAAAATAATAATACAGTCCCGGCGATGTGCGCCAACCCTGGGTCGAGACCTGTGAAAAATCGGTGGCCAGAATGCCATACACTGGCCATTCCAATTTCAGTTCATTGAGATCATGCTGGTACAGGCGGTATTTGAAAACCGGGCCGATGCCCAGTGTCGCATCAAGATCGTCCATGCCTTCGCGTGCCTCGTTGTCATCGCTGGCCACCGGGATCGAGCCGGTGGCGCTGAGGTCGAGTTCGGCCCGTCCCCATTTTTGAAGGGGCTTTTTGACTTCCCGCTGGTCAATCTGAAAGTCGTCGCCCCGATAGGTGATATAGGGAAAGGGCACCACCAGCGTGTTGGACTGGTCTGAGCCGGGGTAATCCGGGTAGTGGATAAACGAAGGGCCCAAACCGAACTCCCATTTGGGCAGGGTTTGTTGGGCGACACTGGTGTGGGCAAACAGCAATGAGATTCCCACGGATATGAGCGTTATGATCGGCTGGGGTCTGGGCATAAGCAGGCCTGGTAAAAAATGGGTTGAGAGGGTCTGTATTTTACGCATGCGCGGCTGGAAATGGCATAATGTGATACCAAGTGTATTTGACCGGAGCGACTTTTGCCAGTGACCACCCTCATTTATGACGCCGCACAGAAAGAAACTTTTGACGCCGACATTTTGCCTGAGCTGGAAGCCTTTCTGGGAGAGAACCACGACCTCAAAACGCTGGCCTACGAAGGCCAGTCTCTCACGGACTGGTCGCCGCAAGGCGAGGTCTGGTGCTGGTTGGGCGATGAGGCCCTGTATGATTTGATTCCATTGGCGGTAAAACAGGGCTGGACGCTGGGGTTTTTGCCGCATCCGGAGATGACGCGGTCTCTGCGCGCGTTTCGGGTGGCAGAAGATTTGCCTGACGCTCTGGAAGCGCTGTCGGAGGAGACCGAGCCGTTTGCCACCGATTTAATGTATTGCAATGACTCGCTGGTGTTGGGCTCGGTGATGATTGGCCACCCCAATATCATGAAACCGGCGTCACTGGTGGATGAGAGCCTGTGGTGCAAGCTGAAAAACCTGCTGGTGATGACAGCCAATATCAGCAAAAACTGTCTGCTGCCGTTCAAATGCAAAACCGCCAAAGACACCGAAATCAGTACCGCGGCTTTGGGCGTGACCCTGGTCTATCGGCCCGGCAACAGCGAGTTCACCAAACGCGTGGTGGGCGAAACCGAAAAAGACGAGCCCATGTTGCATGCGGTGATTCTGGCCCCCACCAGCATTGTGCAGGTGCTGCATTTTCTGTTTACCAAAGTGCTGCCGCGCTACGTGCAGGCCAAACAGACGTTGCCGGAGTATGTGGGCTATGTCAAAACCCAGTCGATGGACATCAACGGCAGCGATGACATCCAGTACAGTGTCGATGGCGAAACCCTGCATGCGGACAAGGTGGCGGTACGTGTCGAGGCCGATGTGCTGTCGGTGCGCAATGCGAAATTGCCGGAAAAAGACACCAGCAAGGAGTTAAAGGAAACGGTCAAGATTCAGCGTCTGCCCAAGGGGCAGGCGGTCAAGGAACTGATCAACCGACGCCTGCCTTGGATTCACCACGCCGATCAGGAAGAGGTGCGTGAGACTTTTGTCACCCTGAAGGAGAACGCCCAGACCAGTGAATCCTATCTGGTGTTGATGATTCTGGCGTCCTTGCTGGGCACCGTCGGTCTGTTTGCCAATTCCGCGCCGGTGATCATCGGGGCGATGATTCTGGCACCGTTGATGTCGCCGATCATTTCGTTTTCCATGGGCGTGTTGCGCCAGAATTCGGATTTGATTGTGACCAGTGGCAAAACGCTGGTGGCCGGTGTCGGGGTCAGTTTGCTGTTTGGCACCCTCCTGACCCTGTTGATTCCGTTGCAGGTGATCAACAGCGAAATCGGCGCGCGTTTGAGCCCCAATCTGCTCGATCTGGGCGTGGCGATTCTCTCCGGCATTGCCGGGGCCTATGCCAGTGCGCGGCATGAAGTGGCCAAAAGTCTGGCCGGGGTCGCGATTGCGGTCGCGCTGGTGCCACCTCTGGCCGTGGCCGCCATTGGCATTGGCTGGTGGGACTGGCAGGTCTTCTGGGGCGCGTTTTTGCTGTTTGTGACCAACCTGGTGGGCATTGTGCTGGCGGCTTCGGCCACCTTTCTGCTACTGGGTTTCAGCGCCTTCCATATTGCCAAAAAAGGCTTGATTCTGTCGCTGGGCGTGGCCGCCGTGGTCAGCATTCCGCTGGTGTTTGCGTTCGGGTCCCTGGTGCAGGAACAAAAAGTGGTCTACACCCTGGAAGGCATGAAACTGGAAGGCGTGGAACTGCGAGATGTGCGCATTCGCAGCAATGACCCACTGGTGATTTCATCGCGGCTGTTGTCGGATCAGGCCTTGAGCGTGCAGGAAGTGGACGCGGTCAAGGCCGCGATTGAAACGCGACTGAATCAATCGGTGCAACTGGAAGCCACCACCGCGGTGATTCGCTAACGTCTTTAATAGTGATAGCGACAGGCGATGATGGTGAGTTGTCGATCGTCCACAGCGTAGACCAGACGGTGACTGGCGTCGATGCGTCTGGACCAGAAACCGCTTAAGTTCTCCTTGAGGGGTTCGGGTTTGCCAATGCCTTCAAACGGGGTGCGCAGGGTGGCACGAATGAGTTTGTTGATGCGTTTTAACGTTTTCCTGTCCTGACTTTGCCAATATTCATAATCGCTCCAGGCACGTTCTGTCCAGGAGAGAATCTCAATCGACATCGATCAAGCCTTTTTCCTCCGTCTTGCCTGAACGGTATTGTTCAATCGACGTTTTTAAATGCGATGCGTTCCCGGGCGAACTTAATAAGTGAACCGTTTCCATCAAACTGTCGAAGTAGTCCTGTGACATCACGATGGCATTGTCGGCATCGCGACGGGTAATCAGGGTGTAATCGGCATTATCGACCACGCCATCCAATACGGCTTTCAAGCTGTTTCTTGCGTCTGTGTAGCTGACCACTTGCATGGTTGTGTCTCCAATGAAAAAAGTGTGCTTTTATTTTAAAACATGTACATTTAATTGTCCATGTCTGGCTGTATTGAAACATTTCAGACAATAAAAAACCCGCTTGCGCGGGTTTGAAAATCTTCAAAAACACCAGGCCTGGTGCTTTTTCATCTTGTTGTTTACTGCTTGGCCATGGCTGCGCGTTTGCGCTCGACCAGGTTGTGGATGATGGGGGACATCATCAGATCCATGGCCTGGATCATGTGCTGACCGCCACAGACCAGGGTTTCCTCATTCTGCAGGAAGGCACCGGGAATTTCGTTTTTGACCGCTTCCAGATCGATGTCCTGGTGACGCACGTGGCAGATGATCAGGGAATCTTCCGGTTTGGGGCCTTCCGGTGCGTCCTCGGAGATGGTGGAGAACGGATCGGAGGTGTCGATCAGCGGCACCCGGTGGAAGTTGATGTGGGTGCGGTGGAACTGGGGCACGATGGTTTCGATGTAATCGGGCATGCGCTCCAGAATCACATCACGGACCTGTTCGACCGAATAAGGGCGTTCGGAGGTGTCGCGGTAGATTTTCTGCATCCATTCGATGTTGATCGAAGGGGCGACCCCAATGCCCAGATCCACATACTGAGCCACATCGTGCATGCCTTCTTCCGGACCGTGATCTTTACGTTTGACCATGCCGTGCAGACCTTCATAGAACAACACGTCCGTGCCTTCTGGAATCGGTTCCCAAGGGGTGAATTCGCCCGGGTTCAGATCGGTGCCCAAGCGCGCATTGTGCTCTTTGGCTTCGTCTTCGCTGTGGATGTAATAACGACGCTTTCCGGTCGCGGATTCCTTGTATTCCTTGAACAGCGCTTCCAGTTCATTGAACAGGTTGGCGTGCTCGGAAAAGTGGGTCAGTACCGGACCGCCGCTTTCCTTGGATTCGGCCACGCGTTTTTTCATTTCCACGCGCGGGAACTTGTGGTAGCTGTCGCCTTCGACAATCGCGACTTTCAGACTTTCACGGTCGAAGATTTTTTCGACGGCGCGCTTGACGAACGATGTGCCGGCACCGGAAGATCCGGTAACGGTAACAATAGGATGTTCTACTGACATAGATTGTCTCCTTCAATTGATCACAAGCGATAAAGGGAGCCTTTACAACTTGTGTGGTGTTGCCACCATGCTTAGTTTTAAAAATTCGGTAAATGCGTGCCCGGTTTCTATCTCCGTTTTCACCAGGCCTGGTCAAAATGGCGTCTATTTAATCGGATTTTGGCCTGAGGTGCAATTTTCATTTTTATGACAAGGACTTATCGGCCCTGTTCATCGGTGTGGCCCCGTGTTTCGGGTCACACATCAATGTTTTCGACCTGCAGCGCATTGCTTTCGATGAAGTCACGACGCGGCTCGACTTCATCTCCCATTAAGCAGGTAAAAATCTGATCGGCCTTGACCGCGTCCTTGATCGACACCTGCAGCAAGCGCCGGGTTTCGGCGTTCATGGTGGTTTCCCACAACTGCGCCGGATTCATTTCCCCCAGACCTTTGTAGCGCTGAATGTTCTGACCGCGCTTGGCTTCTTCCATCAACCAGTCCATCGCTTCTTTGAAGCTGTCAACGGCTTGGGTTTTTTCGCCACGTTCGATCCAGGCCTGGCTGCCGAGCAGGTCTTTGAGTTGCGCCGCCAGCTGGCTGATCTGTTCAAATTCGGGGCTGGCAAAGAAATCCTCGTCAAACACCTGAGAACTCATGGTGCCGTGCTCACGGTATTGCAAGCGGATTTGATGTTTCAGTTCGCCTTCCAGAGCGGGTTCGACCTGCAGTTGGTACGCCACTTTCTGACGTTCGCCAATGGCTTTCAGGCGCGGTAGTGCCTCGTCAATCCAGGCCTGGCAGCGATCATAGTCGTTCAGGTCTTTGGCATAAAATGGCGTTAAATCGGTCATCAGTGTCAAAAAAGTGGGGCTGAATCGACGTGACAGGCGCTGAATAATACGCTGGGTCTGCAGGTATTTCTTCGCCAGGCCTTCCAGCGCCATTTCGCGGATCGCTGGGGTGTCCGGGCCGGGATAGAGCGCGGCTTTGTTGAGCGCGGCCTGCAGCAGGTAGTTTTCCAACTCGGCGTCGTCCTTGAGATAGGCTTCCTGCTTGCCTTTTTTGACTTTGTACAAAGGTGGCTGGGCAATGTAGATGTAACCGCGTTCGATCAATTCCGGCATCTGCCGATAGAAAAAGGTCAGCAGCAGGGTACGGATGTGGGAACCATCGACGTCGGCATCGGTCATGATGATGATGCGGTGATAACGCAGCTTGTCGGGGTTGTATTCTTCCGCCCCGATGCCGCAACCCAGTGCGGTGATCAGGGTGCCGACTTCCACCGAGGCCAGCATCTTGTCAAAACGGGCTTTTTCCACATTCAGGATTTTGCCTTTCAGCGGCAAAATCGCTTGACTTTTGCGGTCACGGCCCTGTTTGGCCGAGCCGCCGGCGGAGTCACCCTCCACCAGATACAGTTCAGACAGCGCGGGGTCTTTTTCCTGACAGTCCGCCAGCTTGCCCGGCAGGCCGGCGATGTCGAGCGCGCCCTTGCGGCGTGTCATTTCGCGGGCTTTGCGCGCGGCTTCGCGCGCCCGGGCCGCATCGATGATTTTGGCAAACACCGCCTGAGCTTCTTTGGGGTTTTCCATCAGAAACTCGGACAGTTTTTCATTCATCGCGGTCTCGACCGCGGTTTTGACCTCGGACGACACCAGTTTGTCTTTGGTCTGGGACGAGAATTTGGGGTCGGGCACTTTGACCGAAATCACCGCGGCTAACCCTTCGCGGGCATCGTCGCCGGAGACGGTCATTTTGTATTTTTTGTTCAGGCCTTCTTTTTCCGCGTATTGATTGAGCGTACGCGTGAGCGAGGCGCGGAAGCCGGACATGTGGGTGCCGCCATCGCGTTGCGGAATGTTGTTGGTGTAGCAGAAAATCGATTCTTGATAGGCTTCCGACCACTGCATCGCCACTTCCACGGTCATGTCGTCGCGCTCGGCGGAAAAATAGAAAATGTTTTCGTTGATCGGTGTTTTGTTGGTGTTGATGTAGTCCACAAACGCGCGAATCCCGCCTTCGAATTTGAAGGTTTCATGGCGGTCATCGCGTTTGTCGATCAGTTCAATGTGGACGCCTGAGTTCAGAAACGACAATTCGCGCAGACGTTTGAGCAGATAGTCATAGCTGAATTCGGTCTGGTTGGTAAAGGTTTCCTTGCTGGGCAAAAAACGGATTTCGGTGCCGGTGTCGGTGGTCTCGCCCACCGATTCCAGAGGAGCGACCGGCTCACCGTGGCGATAGGTCTGTTTCCAGACTTTGCCCTGACGTTTGATCGTCAGGTGCAGCTCTTCCGAGAGCGCGTTCACCACCGAGACCCCAACCCCGTGCAGGCCGCCGGAGACCTTGTAGGAGTTGTCATCGAATTTGCCGCCGGCATGAAGCACCGTCATGATCACTTCGGCCGCGGAAACGCCTTCTTCTTCATGCATGTCCACCGGAATCCCGCGGCCATTATCGGTAATGGAAACGGAGCCATCGGTGTGAATGGTGACCACAACCTTGTCACAGTGTCCGGCCAGGGCTTCATCGATGCCGTTGTCGACCACCTCAAACACCATGTGGTGCAGACCGGTGCCGTCGTCCGTGTCACCAATGTACATGCCCGGGCGCTTGCGAACCGCATCCAGGCCTTTGAGGACTTTGATCGAGGAGGAGCCGTAATCGTCTTGCTGGGCGTTGTCGGAATCCGGAATCTGTGAATCTGTCATGGGCGTCTCTGTGTTGATGGTCGATCAGAAAATGGAAGTCAGCCAGCGCCGATTGAAACGTGATGCACCGAATTCTTCCAATCGCGCGATTTTACCACAAATGCTGCCCATTTGTAGGGAGATTCGCATACACGGTTATGGGTGAAGGGAGGGGGTTAAGAGGCCGTACGCATTGGCAGACAGGGCTTCTGCTCGGCCTGCTTGAATTGTTTTTGCATGGCGGCGCGGCGCTTTTGTGCCTGGACGTATTCGGCTGGCTGCGGTTGAATCAGATACAGAAAATCGCCTTTTTCAAACGTCTGTTCATCGGCCTGAGCAAGCCAGCCGTGAGCCTGTTCCGGTTCAATCCGCACCGGGCTGATGACCGCGATCCTGAGTTGGGGGGCACGCTGGGCGAGTGCGGCGACGGTGCCCAGAAATTCGTCACTGTGGAAGGCGCCGTTCAAATGCAGAATTTGGGCATCTGGATGGTCACGTTTGGCGTTTAAGAGGCTTTCGGCCATGGTGTTGTCACGCAGCAATTGGGCCTGGTAGCTTTGCCGTTGGCGTTGGGTCACGTCTGTTTTCTTGGGGGACGTGGATTCGCCATGGGCTTGCCCGGTAACAAACTCGAAAAATCTGGGCTGGTAGCCAGGTGGGTCATAAAATGGGTTCTGTGCCACCCAGTCCCGCTGGTTCGGGGGCAGGCGGTTCAAGTAGTCCGGGCCATGCCGACCCACGCAACGCACAATCCTGCCCGGGGCATTGGCTGCCACCACGGGCAGAAAATGGCGCTTGGCAAATTCGATCATCGGGCGATAGCTGCCGGTGTAATTGGGCCAGGCGTCGGTTTCGTCGGTCAGGGTTTTTTCGCCGATCTGACTTTCCAGATAGCGTTCGATCACGGCCTGGTCATCGCGCTCAAACTGTTCCAGACTCAGAATCTGATTGGGGTGTTGCGCAAACAGCGCGGCCTGCAACTGGGCCTGCAGCAGATGCGAGGCCTGATTGCCGTGGTATTCCCCCACAAAAATGACGTCTGCGTGGGCCAGCTTTTTGACCAGGCCTGGTAAGTTTGTGGGCTCGCGGGTGTCACGATCGATCAGATGGTAGTCGTAAAGATGGGTCAGAGGCGCGAACTGGGCAGGGGGATTCTGAGCAACCGAATCGCTTTGGGACGACGGAAACTGGCTGCAGCCACTGAGGCCAGCCAGCGCAGTCAGCGCCAGCGTGAAAAAGAATGGCTGTTCAGTTTTCATCCGGGAAATCGGAGCCGTGGGGGTTGGCTTCGCGGTACGCCGGTTGGCGCTGGTCCACCACCGCCTTAGGGATGAACGTGAATTTTTGCCCACTGACGACGGCTTCGTACATCAGCCCGCCTCGAGCGATGATGAAGGTGGCCATGCCTTTGTAATAGCCGCCTTTGTTGACGGCGTTGTTCTGTCCGCCGCTGGCGCTGGCATTGGGACCGCGGGTGGTCGCTTCCGCCGAGGCCGATGCGGTGATGACCGTGGCGCTGGCCTGAGCCCCGAATTCATAGGTACCTTGGGTAAATCGGTCATAGTCTTCCTTGTTTTCAAAAAAGATGACCTGACTGTAGGCCTGGCCGCCCAGCTGAAAGCCGAATGTGGTTTGGGTCACGGTGACATCCCCGGTGTATTTGTGGTCCTTAAATACCCGGCCTTCCCCGTAGGCACCGCCCACAAACACCACGCCGGCTTTGCCGATTTTGGGGAAAACGGCATAACCATAAGCGGTTTCAAAGTAAGGTTTGGCGGCTTTGGCGTCCAGAAACATCTTGATGGTGTCCCGGTATTCGTCGGCATGCGCCAGCGGTGCCAACAACATCAGAGCCATAAGCAACGTGCGAAAAAAGGTATGTTTCAGGAAAGTCATGCAAACGTCCTTGAATAGAGTCTTGACCAGCGAAAACCCTATTCTACCGCAAAAGGGTCATCAAGCGGAAGCCGCTCGCAAAGCGAGGCATGAGCCGAAGCCGGACCCGCTTCGAACTTGCCGCAAAGGCAGCGTAACGGCTTGGTTTTCATCGGTTTTTGACAATTATTGCAGGGTTTGCTAAGTTCAAAGAAGACCTGAACCGAAAGGCTCTCTCAATTGTCGGGATCACATTTGGGTCAAAAGGGGGTTGTCATGTTCTACAAATCCAGCATCTTAAGCGCTTGTTTTCTGGCGCTGACACTCAGTCAAACCGCCATGGCGGAAGAGTTGAAAGTCAAAATCACGCCGAAGCTTAGCCAAATCAGTGTCCAGCACAACGGCGAGCCGGTCACAATCCAACTCAATCAGGACCAAAGCAACACCATCGACAAGGATTACGCGTTGACGTCGCGTGCCTGTCCGCCTTTCTGCATTCAGCCGATCAAGATCGCACCCGGCGTGACCACGATTGGCGAACGAGAAATGCTCGACTTTCTGCAACGAAAATCGGACGGTGACAGTTCGATTGTGGTCATCGATTCGCGCACGCCTGACTGGGTGGCGAAAGGCACCATTCCCGGCTCAATCAATCTGCCCTGGACCAAACTGCATCCCGAAGCCAGCGGTTACACGGCTTTTGAAGTGGAGGGCATTTTAAACTCGCGGTTTGATGTCAAGAAGGAGGCAGGAATCTGGGATTTTTCCGAGGCCAAAACCTTGGTGCTTTTCTGTAATGGGCCTTGGTGCGCGCAGTCGCCCACCAATATCAAAGCCTTGGTGAATTTAGGTTATCCTGCCCACAAACTGTTCTGGTATCGAGGCGGAATGCAGGCCTGGCAATCCATGGGCTTGACCACCGTCAAACCCTGAAAAAAACCACATCAGTCAAACCCCGTTTTCACCAAGCCTGGTGAAAACGGGTGTCCAGCCGTGTCTGCTAGCTTTGAAATCGCCGGTGCCAGGCTTCCCGTGTCTGTTGGACGATTTGGAAGAACACGGGGATAAAGAAGATGGCGATGAGAATCAGGGCGAGCATGCCGCCGATGATGGTCAGGCCCACGTAAAAGCGGCTGGTCGCGCCTGCGCCGGTGGCAAACAGCAAGGGCATCACGCCCAGAATGAAGGACAGCGATGTCATCATCACCGGTCGAAAGCGCAGTTTGGCTGCGCTGAGAGCGGCGTCTGCAATGCTCAGACCGTTTTCTTTGCTGCGCTCCTTGCTGGCGAATTCGACCATTAAAATCGCGTTTTTGCTGGCAATGCCAATCAGCAGCACCATGCCGATCTGGGTATACAGGTTGTTGGTAAAGCCGGGCATGAGTTTGAGCGCCAGCAGTGCGCCCCAGAAGGCAATGACGACGGTGGCGATGATGGCAATGGGCAGGCTCCAGCTTTCGTATTGCGCCACCAGAAACAGGTAGGCAAACAGGGTGGCGAGGGCAAAGATGATCAGAACCAGTTCGTTGGCTTTGAGGGCTTGCAGGGTGTTGCCGGTCCATTCGATGAAATAGCCCTCGGGCAAGGTCTCTTTCGCCAGCCGGTCCATGACGTCCACCGTCTGGATTTCACTGATGCCGGTTTTGGGCGTGATTTGCAAGTCGGCACTGCGCACCAGATTGTAACGGTTGATGCTGGACGGCCCGATTTCGGGCACCACTTCCAGCAGGGCGCTGGCGGGGACCAGATCGCCATTCCGAGAGCGGATTTTCAACCGTTTTATGTCATCGATCTGGTTGCGGTTGTCGGCATTGGCCTGTACTTGCACCTGATAATTGCGTCCTTTCAGTGTGAAGTCGTTGACGTATTCGCTGCCCAGTTGCGTGGCCAGGGTCTGATAAATCTGTTGCGGGCTCACGCCCAGCATTTGCGCCCTGTCGCGGAAGATGCGCACCTGGTATTGGGGCGTGGTGGCGCTGAAGGTGGTTTTGGCGCGTTCGATTGCGTCAGATTGATTGGCTTGATAGACCAGCCCGCGCAGGGTTTGCGCCATGGCCTGCACCGATTCGCCGCTTAAATCCTGCAGTTGCGCGCTCATGTCGCCGCTGAGCCCCAGCCCGTTGATCGCAGGCGGCGGGAAGGCAAAGGCGTTGGCCTCAGGCATGGATTCGAGCGATTGATTGATCTGGCCCAGAATGCGATACCATTGGGTGTCTTCGCTGGTGCGTTCGCTCCAGTCGTCGAGAATCGCGATCATAAAAGCGCTGTTGGCCGCCAGCCCGGAGAAGAGGCTGTAGCCGGACACGGCGATGACATCGCTGATGCCGTCAATGGGTTTGAGGGTGTCGGTGACCGTTTTTGTAAAGTCCTCAGTGCGCGCCAGAGAAGCGCCGTCGGGCAACTGCACATTGATCATCAAAGCACCGCGGTCTTCGGGCGGGATGAAGCCGCCGGGCACGGTTTGAAACAGCCAGACCGTGGCCGCGGCAAACAGCACAAACACGCCGAGCACGGTTTTGGGAAAGCGCAAAAGCGTGCCGATGCTGCTCACATAGCCATTGCGCACCTTGTCCAGTGCCCGGCCAAACGGCCGTGTCGGCGACAGTCTGGCCAGGGCGGAGGCCGCTTTGCTCCCGGTTGGGCGCAATAACAGGGCGCACAGCGCCGGAGACAGGGTCAGAGCGGTGAGAGAAGACAGAATCACCGCAAACGACAGGGTGGTGGCAAACTGGCGGTACAATTCGCCGGTGATGCCCGGCATAAAAGTAATGGGCACAAACACCGCCAGCAAGACCAGAGTGGTCGCAATCACCGGCGCGGTCATCTGGCGCATGCTCTCGATGGTGATCCGCTTGCGGTCCAGTGCGTCGCTGTCGGCCTGATCAATCAGGCGCTGGGTGTTTTCGACCACAATGATCGCGTCATCCACCACGATGCCAATCGCCAGAATCAGCGCAAACAAGGTGATCATGTTCAGGTTGAAGCCAAAGGCAAAGAGCACGCCCATCACCCCGATCAAGGCAATCGGAATCGCCGTGGCCGGGATCAGGGTGGCGCGCCAGTCGCCCAGAAACAGCCAGGTCACCAGCACCACCAGTGAGAAGGTCATGGCCAGGGTTTTGACCACCTCCTGCACCGAAGCGCGCACCGACTCGGTGGTGTCATAGAGGATGTCGTAGCTGAGACCGTCGGGCATACGCTTGCCCTGGCGTGCCATTTCGGCATAAACCGCATCGGCCACTTCAATCGCGTTGGCACCGGGGGTTTGAAACACCGCCAGAGTGGCCGAGGCCTGGTTGTTCAAACGTGCATTGGCCAGATAGGATTTGGAGCCCAATCCCACTTCGGCCACGTCTTTCAGGCGTACCAGACCGCCTTCGGAGCTGGCGCGCAGCACAATCTGCTCAAAGGCTTCGGCATCGTTCAAGCGGCCATCGGCTTTCAGGGTGTATTGAAACGCCGGTGCTTCGCCTTGCGCGGTGCTTGAATCGGCAAACGGTGGGCCGCCGATGGTGCCGGCACTGGTCTGAATGTTCTGGCGGCGAATGGCCGTGACCACCTCCGAGCTGCTCAGATTGTGCGCTTCGAGTTTGAGCGGGTCCAGCCAGATGCGCATGGCGTAGTCGTTCTGGCTGAGCTGTTGGGCATTGCCGACGCCGGGCACCCGTGACAGGGGTTGCTCCAGATTGCGCGCGGTGTAGTTGTTCAGAAACAGGGCGTCATAGCGTTCCTCGGGTGAGAACACGTTGATCACCATCAGCATGTTGCCGCTTTGTTTCTCGGTGGTAATGCCCTGTCGGGTCACCGCTTCGGGCAGCTTTGGGTGGGCCAGTGCCACCCGGTTCTGCACCTGCACCGCCGCCATGTCCGGGTCGGTGCCGACTTCAAAAGTGATGGTCAGTTGGTAATGGCCGTTATTGCTGCTTTGTGAGGACATATACAGCATCTTGTCGATGCCATTGACCTGCTCTTCAATCGGGATCGCCACGGTTTCGGCCAGGGTCTCGGCGTCCGCCCCCGGGTAGTGGGTGGACACCTGCACCTGGGGCGGCGCGATATTGGGGTACTCGTTGATTGGCAGGGCCTTGAGCGCAATGCTGCCTGCCAGAACCACCACAATGGCCATGACAAACGCGAATTTGGGGCGGTGCACAAAAAAGGCTGAAAACATGCGCTAGCGCTCCTCAGCCAGATGCGGCGTCACCGTCTGTTGGGGCGAGACTTTCTGCAGACCCTGGGTGATCACGCGCTCGCCTTCCTTCAGCCCGGCTTTGACCACCCATTGATGGGCAAAGGATTCGCCCAGAGTCAGACGGCGTTCTTCGACCTGATCCCGGTCATTGACCACCAGCACAAACGCGCCGTTGCGATCTTTTTGCACCGCCTGCTGCGGTACCATGATTTCCGGGTCGTCACGGGTCTGTTCTATCACCACGGTCACAAACTGACCGGGCAGAAGCTGGTGATCGGGATTGGCAAAACGGGCCCGGATTTTGATGCTGTCGGTCTGGGGATCGACTTCATTGCCCAGAAATGTGAATTTCCCGTTGTGGTCATACTGGCTGCCATCGGACAGGGTCAGTCGCGGTTCCGGGCTGTCGGCCAGCGCCGCCTGCAAAGATTGTTCGCCCAGATTCAAATCACGGCGAAATGGCAAAAGCGCGCGTTCGCTGATCTCCAGACTCACATAAATCGGGTCGAGTTGATGCACGCTTGCCAGGGTGCCGCTGGCCGGGTTGACCAGATTGCCCCGGGTGTAATGGCTGATGCCAATCACGCCGTCAATCGGGCTTTGAATGTCGGTGTAACCCAGTTGGCGCTCGGCGTTTTCCACCGCCGCCTGGGCCAGTTGCACCTGCGCTTTGGCCGAAATGCTGGCGGCTTCGGCCTGATCCAGCTCGGCCTGGGAAATCAGGTCTTTGCGGACCATGTTCTGTTTGCGTCGGAAATCGGCGTCGGCATTCTGACGTTGGGCCTTGGCTTGTAACAGCTGCGCCTGCGCCTCTTTGAGCGCGGTTTGATAGGAGGCCTGCTCAATCTGGAACAGCGACTGGCCTGCTTTGACCGTTTCGCCCTCTGCAAACAGGCGTGCCTGCAAAAAGCCTTCGATGCGAGCGCGCAAGGCCACGGATTCGATCGGTTCGACCCGCCCGAGCAGGCGGTGCGTTTGAGAGGGGGCGGAAGATTGCACTGCGACCACGGTCACCGCGGTCTTGTCCTGGTTTTCAGCCTGGGCGGGCGTCACAACCCCCATTATTCCGGCCATGCCCAGAACCCAAACCACCAGGCCTGGTAAAAAAGACGATTGACCAGCCAGAGTGACGCCAGAAAAACGACAGGACATGGCAACTCCTTCAGAGCATGAACGATGGCAATGGATCCATTCTAATCCAGTTTTCAGCCAGAGACCACACATCCATGTGACATTTGTGTCACACAGTGGCTTCGGCTGCCGGAGGGGCTTTCAGTTAGGTTTTTTGGGGGGTGTTGAAGGGTCGGATGGAAAACGTTAAGAGCCAGGTTAAGAAGCCAGTTTAAAACGCAAGCCCATGGCATCAATGACTTTGTAGACGGTTTCAAATCTGGGGTGTTTGCCAGCTCCGAACGATTTGTAAAGGCTGTGATACCCCAGCCCCGTTTTTTCCGACAGGGTTTTCATTCCTTCAGAGCGTGCGACCACATTCAGCGCATCGATAAAAAACGCTGGGTCGTTTTCATCCAGAGCGGCCTGTAAGTAAGCTTTGACCTCTTCAGGGGTGCTGAGATAGTCACTGACATCAAACCGATCACTTGTTGTCTGGGTCATGTTTTAACCATCCTTTGATTTTTTTAATGTCTTTCGATTGATTGGGTTTGGAGCCAGCAATCAATAGTAAAACCAGTTCACTTTCTTCTTGTTTGTAGTAAACACGCCAGCCCTGACCCACATCAATGCGTAATTCGTAAAGCTGCCCTTCCAGGTTTTTGTGGTCGCCCCGGTTGCCTTGTTCCAAGCGCCGTAATCGCGTTAGCACGCGTGCCTTAGCGACCGGATCTTTTATGGCGCTTAGGCTTTCATCAAAAGGGCAACGTTCGCCCAGCAAAAACTTTTTAATCAGCCTACTTGAACATTATCCATTTGGATAAATCTTAACGCTTAAGCAACTTAAATACAAAAAATTCTTAGCGAAATCGTCAGGCTGATCTGCCAAGCCCCTGTTGATGTTAATCCGTTCAAGTTCGTGGTTTAGGTTGGGCCGGTTGCAGTTGTCCGTTTTCAATGGTCCAGGCTTGCACGTCGTTTCCGCTGCGGGCGCTGTCGGGGATCAGGTTGAGGCTGGTGGTGGTCAGGAGCGATTGTATGCCCAGTTCCTGCAGCAGATTCAGCAGGGTGAGGCGGTGGTGGGCGTCCAGTTCGGCGGGCAGGTCGTCAATGAGCATGATCACTGTCTGCCCGCTTTGCTGCTCATACAATGCCGCTTGTGCCAGCAGCAGGGCGCAGACAAACAGTTTCTGCTGACCGCGTGACAGGGCCATCTGGGCGTCCATTTTGTCAAAACGGAAACGGATGTCGGCGCGATGGGCACCGTATTGGGTAAACCCTTGTTTGAGGTCTTTGTCCAGATGCGAGGTCAGGGCCTGTTCAAAATCGGGTTGCGCCTGGGGCCAGCCCGGACGGAAACTGACACTGGGCGGGGCGCTGAGCTCCGGCATCAGAGCGCGGCAATAGGTTTCCAGAAACGGGGTCAGGTCATGGAGGTAGGTCTGGCGCAGGGCGTGGAGCTGTTGGTTGGCGGCGATCAGTTGCGCGTCCCAGAGTTGCACCTGATCCGCTGGCAATTGTTGGCGCAGGGCCCGGTTGCGTTGTTTGAGCGCACGCTGATACAACCGCCAGTGCTGCATGAAGTCGGTTTGGGCATGAAAGCAGCCCCAGTCCAGATAATGGCGTCGGGCTTTGGGGCCTTCTTCCAGCAGCCGGTGGCTTTCCGGGGTGAGCAGCTGAACCGGGAGGGTGGCGGCCATCTGCGCCTGAGTACGGACGTTTTCGCCGTTCATGCGCACACTGAGTTGCCCGTCCAGCTGGCGGCTGAGCCCCAGACGGTGACGGTGTTCGCCCTGCTCGACTTCACAGAAAATGACCAGGCCTGGTTGCTGGTGCCGGATCAACTGGCGTGGTTGGGCGGTGCGAAACGAGCGCCCGGAAGCCAGTGCCCACAGGGCTTCGATCACCGCGGTTTTGCCCGCGGCATTGTCCCCGGCAAGCAGATTGATGCCGGGACCGAAGCTCAGGCTGGCCTGTTCGATGTTGCGGAATTGTTGCAGTTGAAGTTGAACCAGTCGGGACAAAGTGTCGCCTTGTCGGCGCTATAGCCGCATCGGCATGATCACATGCTGACAATGACAACCATCGGTTTCGACTTCGATCATGCAACTGCTGTTGGCGTCTTTCATGTGCAAGGTGACCTGCTCATCGTGCATGGCATTGATCACGTCCAGCAGGTAGTTGACGTTGAAGCCGATTTCCATTTCCGGCCCCTGATAATCCAGGGTCATGTCTTCGTGTGATTCGTCCTGTTCCGAGTTTTGGGTGTGAACCGCAATCAGATTGGGCTTGAGCGCCAGGCGGATGCCTTTGAATTTGTCGTTGGACAAGATGGCGGCGCGTTGCAGCAGGCTGCGCAACAGTTCGCGCTGGGCGGTGGCCAGCTGATCGTTGTGCTGGGGCAGGACCCGTTTGTAATCGGGGAAGCGCCCGTCCACCAGTTTGCAGGTAAAGACGGTGTCTTCCATCTGGACGGTCAGGTAATTTTTGGCCAGAGCAAACGCCACCAGGGTTTCGTCATCGCTGATGAGTTTCTGCAGTTCCATCACCCCTTTGCGCGGCAGAATCGCCTGGGTCGCGGTCAGACCTTCGGTTTCGAGCTGGGTGGTGCAGGTCGATAGGCGGTGGCCGTCGGTGGCGACCACTCGCAGGGTCTGGTCGCTGATGTCGAACAGCATTCCGTTCAGGTAAAAGCGCACATCCTGATGGGCCATGGCAAAGGCGCTGTTTGAAATCAGCTGCTTGAGCTGGTGCTGCTGCAGCGAAAAGGACAATTCGGTCTGGGTCAGATCAATGGTGGGGAAGTCTTCCGCCGGCAAAGTGGACAGTTTGAAGCGTGAGCGTCCGGCGGTCAGTTGACAGCGGGTCTGCTCAAAATCCAGTGTGACCAGTACCCCGTCAGGCAGAGAGCGCACAATGCTGATCAGCTTCATCGCCGGCAGAGTGGTGTTGAAATCGCCATCGCTGGTTTCGATCTCGGTGGTGGCCCGGGTTTCGATTTCCAGATCCGATGCGGTGATGGTCAGGGTATTTTGGGTAATCTGAAACAACAGATTGGCCAGCACCGGCATGGTCTGGCGTTTTTCGACCACGCCACCGACGGTTTGCAGGGCCGAAAGCAGATTTTCGCGGGATAGTGAGAATTTCATGAGCAATACCTTTGGTGCTTAATTAGGTGCGTTATGAATCGTAATTTTGCCATCATTATGCCAAGATTTGGACTTGGCGGCTATAGGTTCTTGATGAATTTTCAAAGACCTGCAAGCGGTGCGCTTAATTGGTGATGATTCGGATCAATGTTTGCCAGTCTTCGCCCAGTTGGTGATCGGTTTCGGTCAGTTCCTTGATCTTTTTGACCGCATGCATCACCGTGGTGTGATCGCGTCCGCCAAAGGCATCGCCGATTTCCGGCAGGCTGTGATGGGTCAGTTCCTTGGCAATGGCCATCGCCATCTGGCGCGGTCGAGCAATGTTGCGGGTGCGACGCTTGGACAGAACGTCGGCGACCCGGATTTTGTAATAATCGGCCACGGTTTTCTGAATGTTTTCCAGCGTCACCATTTTCTGTTGCAGCGCCAGCAGGTCTTTGAGCGCTTCTTTGGCCAGGGTGACGGTGATGCTTTGCTGGGTAAACTGGGCAAAAGCGCCGACCCGTTTGAGCGCGCCTTCCAGATCCCGCACATTGCCGCGCAGGCGTTTGGCAATGAAAAAGGCCACATCGTCGGAGAGCAGAAAACCGAATTCGTGGGCCTTTTTCATCAGAATGGCCACGCGCATTTCAAACTCCGGCGGCTCAACCGCAATGGTCAGCCCCCAGCCAAAGCGCGATTTCAGTCGATCTTCCAGCCCGTCCACTTCCTTGGGAAAGCGGTCACTGGTCAGAATCACCTGTTTGTTGCCTTCCAGCAAGGTGTTAAAGGTATGAAAAAATTCTTCCTGCGATTGTTCTTTGTTGGCAAAAAACTGAATGTCATCGATCAGCAGGGCGTCCAGCGAGCGGTAAAAGCGCTTGAAAGATTCGATTTTCTTGTGGCGCAGCGCATTGACCATGTCGGCCACAAACCGCTCGGAGTGTAGATAGACCACCCGCGCCTGGGGGTTGCGTTTCATCAGCTGATTGCCGATGGCGTGCATCAGGTGGGTTTTGCCCAGACCGACGCCGCCGTAAATGAAAAACGGGTTGTAGCCGCCGCCCGGATTGTCGGCCACCTGGTGCGCGGCGGCGGCGGCCAGTTGGTTGGCCTTGCCTTCGACAAACGTCTCAAACGTGAAATGGGTGTTGAGGTTGTGTTTGATCCCCGAGGCCTGTTGGCTGGCCTCGTCCGGGTCCGGAACGTTCTGGTAGCTGTTTGGGTGCGATGCGTTTGACGTGGATTGCGTGTCAGAGGGCGAAGTGCTGTGAGAAAAATCCGACAAGGGGCCAGGACCCTGCTGCGCATGCGGGCGTGTGGGGTCGACTTCTTCAATGCGGTCAATCGCATAATCGCCGATTTCAAGGGACACCTTAGGGGTATTGGCCGGGGCCACCTGATGCACGGCCTGCTGAATCTGGTCAATGAGTTTGTCATTGACCCAGTCGTAGATGAAACCGGAGGGCGCGATCAGGCGCAGGGTCTGGTCTGACTCGACCGCTTCCAGCGGACGAATCCAGGTCAGGAACTGAACATTGCTGAGTCCGGATTCCAGATGTTTCAGTGCTTGGGGCCACAAAACCGTGCTCAAGAGGTCACCTCGGTGGATTGAAATTCTGTCTGAGTTGCTGGTCGCCTGCGAATGAAAGCCAGACCTGGCTCCCACCGGCTGGGCGGCTAGCGAAACGAAATTATACGGGCGAACGCCAGCGAAACCTAGAGGGGGTCTGTGGATAAGTTGGGGATAAAGTCTGTGGATAAACTCAGAATGGTGTCAGTTAAGTCGTTGAAAAAACGTCACTCTTTACACAATCGAAAATTCCTTTATAAAAAAACTTCATCCAAGGCATTGGGGAAATCGAAACGCTTGCTGGCAACGCCATCGGCCTGACTAAAACCAGAACATTTTGATGGCCAGAATGATCAACAGCAGTGCAAACACGCGCTTGAGGATTTTGACCGGCAGTTTGTGGGTCAGGGTCGCGCCAACGGGCGCGGTAAAAAAACTGGCGGCGACAATGCCCAGAAAGGCCGGCCAGTAAATGTAGCCAGTGGCAAAGGCTGGCAAGTCCGGCGTCTGAAATCCGCTGAGCATGAAACCCAGAGTGCCGGCCGCCGCGATGGGCAGGCTCAAGGCAGAAGAAGTGGCAATGGCTTCGGGCATGCGCACGTTGTGCCACATCATATAAGGGGTGTTCAGGGCGCCGCCGCCGATGCCCACCAGGGATGAGAGGCTGCCAATCACGGAACCGGCGCTGAAGCGGCCCAGCTTTCCGGGCATCTCGCGGTGGGGGTTGGGTTGCAGGTCCAACAGCAGTTTGATCGCAATTGCCAATTCGATCAGCGCAAACACTTTGGCCAGAACGGAAGCATTCATAAAATGGGCCAGCCAGCCGCCTAGTAACCCGCCCAGAAAAATGCCCGGTGCCAGAGAGCGGAACAGGTCCCAGCGCACCGCGTCATGTTGCTGGTGTTTGCGCACCGAGGCGGCCGAGGTGATGAAAATGGTGGCCAGAGAGGTGCCGATGGCAAGGTGCACAATATAGTCTGTGTCCAAAAACCAGACAAAGGCCGAGGTGAGAATGGGGACAATGATCAAGCCACCACCGATGCCCAGCAGTCCGGCAAAAAAGCCAGCCACGGCCCCCGTCAGCAAATAGACACCCAATTCCATCAAAAATTCCATGATCCTGCCCTTGTCCCCATTAATTCGTCTCTTCGGAAAAAATCATCGCGGTCATTGTACCTGAGCCCTCCCACAAACGTTTAAGCAAAAAAGCTGGTGTTTTGCGATAATGACCGCATTTTTCATCATGAAATAAAAAGGAAAGGCAATGAAGAGCTTGAAATGGAGTGTGGCCATTGGGGTGTTTGCTCTGCTGCAAAATGCCCAGGCAGCGGTGGTTGAAGTATTGCCGGGGCAGTTCAGTCCGCAAACCAAGCCGTTGACGGTGCTCAGTCTGAAAACCCAGTTTGCCGATTACGGCGGTTTTTACAATAGTGGCCAAAGCAGCGATTCGGTTGCGTTGCAGGACACAGAGCTGAAAGTGTCGCTGACCCATTTTAATCGTTTTCAAGGCGTACCGGTTTTGGGCGTGTTGTCGGCCGGTGGCAGCGAAACCCGGAGAGAAAAGCCGTCAAAAGCCAATAACCAGGGTCTGGACGATATTCAAGTGGCCGGTGGATTCTGGCCCTGGGTGAGCCAGGATCGTCGTCATCATCTGGGGCTGGCACTGGCGGCCAGCCTGCCGACCGGGCAATATGATCAGGACGAAGCGGTCAATACGGGCCATAACCGTTACCGCTTTCTGGGGATCGTCAATCTCAAGCTGACGCTGCACCCGAACTGGGTCTGGGAAACCTACGGTATGTATGAACGACAGACCGACTCTACGGACGCCCGCTATGGATCTTATGACGGCACCAACCGCTATGATCCGAGCGGGTCGGTGACAACGTATCTCAGCTATAAATCGGATCAGCATTGGCAGGTGTATGTGGGGCTGGAAGAAAGTCTGGGGGGCGAAAGCACGTTCGAAGCCGACAATGGTGCCGTAAAAGTGACCACCGACGCTCAGGACGATACCCGCATGTCGGTCGGCGGGCGTTTGCCACTCAGTCGCAGCACCCTGCTCTCTCTGCGCTACAGCCAGACTGTGCGGATGCAGACCGGTTATCGTCAGAATGCGCAATGGATACTCGGCATCAGTCAGGTACTTTAAGGATCGCAAAAACGTGTCAACTTTTTCCCAACAGGTGTATGCACTGGTCGCCCGGATTCCGCCGGGCAAGGTGACCACCTACAAGGCGCTGGCCCAAGCGCTTGATAGCCGTGCCTATCAGGCCATCGGTCAGGCCTTGCACCGTAATCCCACACCCGAGACGGTGCCCTGCCACCGTGTGGTCAAAGCCAATGGGGCGTTGGGCGGGTATGCGTGGGGCGTCAGCCGGAAAAAGGCGCTGCTGGAAAGCGAAGGCGTGCCTTTTTTGAATGGCCATCAAGTGGACCTGAAAACAGGTTATTTTCAGGTCTGATGGGTGGCTGAAGTCTTGGAACGCGCTGGTTTTACCCTCTCTTTCCTCGGGTGTGGGATGTCGCCCTTCTTTTTTTATTAAGCTTTTCTGTCTGATTCTTTTCTGTTTTATGCTCTTTGACGGGTGGGTTTTTTGATCTGTGCCCGGTCCCCTTGCAGGCCTTCAAATCGTTGGTTTGAAAATGTGATCTTTTAAGGTGTTACACTGAAGGTCTGTTGTGACCGTCAATGAGCGGAACAGCATTGTTTTGTGCGTCAGCGTTTTCTCGATCAAGACAATCAGGAGTTCGTCACTGCATTATGAAAGCCTTTGCGAATCCGGTTGGTGCCGGCACCTTATGGTTTCACAGTCTGACAACGGCGGGCGGCACGCCGGTGGCTTACGACCCCCAGGCGCGGGCTTTTTTGCCCATGCGGCCTTTTTGTGCCAACCGTGAAATCATTGGTTGCAATTGGATTGCGCCCGAAGAAGGGGCTTTCTGTCGCGCCTGCGCCATGACGGCGCTGGCTCCGGACCCTGACATTCCCAACGCAATGGCCAATTGGGCGGAAACCGAAGCGGCCAAACGTTGGGTGATTGACAATCTGGGCCGCTGGCTCTGGTTCAGACCGGAAGACCCCGGCACAAGACCGGCTTTTCACATGCTCGCCGACGGAAATACGATCGCGGGGATGGGGCATGGCGATGGCATCGTTACCATCAGTGTGACCGAAGCAGACCCGGTGGTGCGAGTGACACGCAGAGAGGCTCTGGATGAGCCTTTTCGGACCATGATCGGGCACATGCGTCATGAAATTGCGCACATGCTTTGGTGGCGACTGAGTTTGCGTGAGGATTTTCTGATCGCTTTTCGTGAAATGTTTGGCGATGAGCGAACTGATTATATGTCCGCGCTTCAAAAACACTACGGGCAAGGCCCACCCCAGGATTGGGAGTTGTTTTACCTCACTTCCTACGCCTCTTCCCACCCGCACGAAGACTGGGCAGAAACAGCCGCACATCTTCTGCATCTAACCGACATCACAGACAGTGCGGTGGCCACCGACCTGATGTCCCCCGAAATGCCCGGCCATCACTGGGATCCCTACTCAGAGCCAGATACTGAAAGGCTGGTCCATGTCGCCGCCACGCTCGCAACTCGGATCAACCACATCAACCGTTCTATGGGATTGTCGGACATTTACCCCTTTGTGCTTTCAGAGGCGGCCCACCGTAAGCTTGCGTTTGTGCACGGTTGGTTGCGTCGAGGCGCTCAAGGGCTTTGAGCACATTATCCAGCACGCTTTCTCAATGCCATCAGTGTTTTTTGCGCGCGCTTCACTTACCAGGAGGATCATTAAGATGTCGAACTCATCAAAATTGAAAATGTCACAAGAAGCCTTGCCCCAAAACGTCATGTCTTGGCGCGATCCAAAAATGGATTCGGTAAAAGGGACCGAAACCCCCAAGGATCCGAACAAAGGGTACATCGCTCTTTTAGGGTGGAGCCTCAACGCCATCAAAGCCGCGCAAAAGTTTGATCGCCGTTATGTTGTGGTTGCCCCGGAATGGGCGGAGGATTTTTGTACCGCAAACAATATCCCTTATATGGCCTGGGATTTTCTCCGCTTGAATGAAAGGTCGGTGGAGATTGCCCAAAAGCTCAAAGCAGAAGGCGTCGATGTGGCCATTCCGCTTTTCGAAGAAACCGTGGAATGGTCGGGTGCGATCAATTCCGTCCTGCTCGATAACCCGCGCATGTTTGGGCAGTCGATTCTCTTCCGCGACAAAGCGCTGATGAAGCGTCGTGCCCAGCTTGGCGGGATTCGAGTCGGGATCTTTGAGGAAGCCCACGAGAAAGAAGACGTGGTCCGCTTTATGAAGCGTGTCAACCAGACGCTGCTCAAGCTTGATGGTGATCCGGACGATCCGATTCACGTCAAAGCCTTCGACAAAGCCGGTTGTTTGGGTCACAGGATGATCCGTACGTTGGAAGAAATTGATCTGATTCCGGATGAAGAATACCCTTTGCTGATGGAAAGCCACCTGGATGGCTGGGAATTTGCGGTCGAGGCCTGGATTCACGACGGCAAAATCCAGTTTCTCAATATCTCCGAGTATGTGACGCTGGGTTACTCGGTATTTGTGCCCGCCACCAAAGAGCTGGAGAGCTGGCGTAATGCGATTACCCAGCAGATCGAGAAGCTGATCAAGACGTTTGATATTAAGTTTGGTTTGATCCACCCAGAGTACTTCGTCACCGCTGACGGCGAAATGTATTTCGGCGAAGTCGCCTATCGCCCGCCCGGGTTTAAGGCGTTTGAATTGATTGAACGGGCTTACGGCTTCAGTGCTTACCAGGCTTCCATGCTGGTGTTTGACCCCAAGAGCACCAAAGAAGAAGTGGCGGCCTTCTTCCCGCGCGAAGTGGTGGATGCGAAAGGCTATGCCGGTTGTTTTGGTGTCTATCCACGCCGTCGCGTGGTCAGCAAGCTGGAAATGCCCAAGGAGTGTGTGGATCACCCTTATTTTGAATCACACGAACTGGTCGCGCCAGCAGAAGAGACCGTGCCTGATCGGTCGGCTTTCGGCACCCACTGGGGGCTGGTTTTCTTCTTTGGTGACGATCCCATCAAAATGCGTGACCTGTTGAAAGCTCAGGAAGACTTGGACTTCTACGTTTAGCGTAGAGAATGAAGAACGTTTTGGGCTAGCTTTGGAACGATCATAACGGGCTTTAAGGCCCGTTTCTATGAATGCAAAGCGCTGCTTAGACAGGAAGCTTAAGCTCGAAGCGTCCATGTTTTTCATTCATTGCGAGATGAAACAGACATAATACCAGGCGTTATATTCACAGTTTAGAAGAGATTGCCAATGACCACGGATAACGTGCACGTGAACGGTGCCCAGGTTCAAGCCATGGAAGACGCACTGACCGCAGCGATCGCAAAATTGCAGCATGCCACCGGTTTTGCCAAAGTGACTCATCAGTCAGAGGTGCTGGAAATGGCGGCTTGGGTGATGCAGCAACCCGAAGGGGTGCCGGCACTTTATCGGCTGGCACCGGCTATGGATGCAGCGGGCCTGTTTGAAGGAACGGACTGGGCAGAGCCGGAGCGATTGCAACCAGGCCTGGTGGTCAGTACCTTGCAGACAGGGGCCAAAGAGACGGTGGTGCTGGATGCGTTAAGCCATCTGCGATTGCTGGCCATTGTTGAAGGCGTGCATCGTCACCCAGGCATCTCTGCCGAGCAGGCCGAGAAGTTCCTGACGCAGGTGTTGGCACTCAACGTCAACCAGCTGTTTGGCGCAGCAGATGAAACGATGCGTGTGCGTTTGGGCGATCTGGGTGCGGTCGTCAATCAGGTATTTCAGTTTTTGTTGAGTCACATCGGCTTTGAGAACATTCTGGGGCGTTTGATCGATGAAATATGGCGCATTCTTGCTCAGCGCCCCATTCAAACCGCGCACATCAAGATGATGGTGACGCAAGTTTCCATTACTCTGGCGCAGGGCGCAGGGGATATTGGCGAAGTCCGGCTGGGGGCCGACCGCTTGACCAGCGCGTTGTTTGGGCCAACCCAAGGCTGTCTTGACGATCCGGGGATTGAGGCTTACCTGGGACGTCTGGCGTCCATGGATTTGCCAAGCCTGCAGCAGGAAGCCAGTGGCTTTGCCCGGGCCATGCACGATGTGGGTCTGGTGTCGGATTACCATGCCATCTTTTTGCGCTTTGCATTGCAAAATGATCGCCAACTCATTGCCGATGCGCTTGGCCTCAGCAGCACCGGGATGGATGCGATTCGCAGTTATCAGGCTCTGGTTTACCAGCTGATCGATGAAGCGATTTATCCGGAAACGGCACAGGCCGTTTATGGTCTGGCCATGCTGCTGGAGCGGGGCATTCTCTATTCGTCTCCGATTGCGCCGGCTCTTTGGCGCCAGATTGGGCTGGAGTTGAGCGAGCCGACAAGCCGCCTCTTGAAATCCGTGTTTGGCGAGGCAAAACCTCCGCGTGTGCATCTGCTGGCCGGGGTGGTTTCGCTGATTGGTCAGCCCCTGGGGGTTGGACAGGGCAATAACCCAACCTGTCAGTCGGCACGTGCCATCTCAATGTGGTCCTATAATGACCCGGATTATTTGTTGCACTTGATTGCCCAGGCGGCTCGGTTTGATGGTCTGTCCATGCATTTTGAAGGCAGGCTGATTGCCTCGGCGGAATTGGCCGATCACTCGGGGCCAATGCTGTCACTGGACACCGATCCGGTCTCCGTTGTTTTGGTGCCCCATCTTGATCGTGTGTACAACGAAATGGGACGCCTGTGTATTGGGCGGGGCGAAGATCCGCATCGTTGGATCAATCCCGAATTTCATGGCTGGTGGGTCGGGCGCGAATTCTGGATTGCGGTCGACATCGCCACCGGTCAACTGTGTGATTATCACCAATACCTCAGCGCGTTCTATACTTATTATCATCCCTACTACAATGGCAACCAGCCGCTGATACACCCTCAGCCAGCGGGGATTGCGATCACCGACAGCAGCGCCCGATTTGTGGGCTGGCACGCCATCACCCTCATTCGGGTGTCGTTGGATCAGGAAGAAGTCATGCGTGTGTATTTCTTTAACCCGAACAATGACAGCGGACAGGACTGGGGCAATGGCGTGATGGTGTCTACCCAGGGACATGGCGAGCGTTTCGGTGAAGCTTCTTTGCCTTTTGCGCAACTGGCTTCGCGCTTATACATTTTTCATGCGGATCCTTCGGTGGTCCACAGCCAGCTGGCCCCCCCTGATGAAGAGATTCAACAAATCAAAGCCCTGGCCGTAAACAGTTGGGCGGCGGATCGCACTTCGGTTGAGGGGGGCTAGATTTTATTATGGTTCTGAGTGGGTTGAATGGTTCGAACACACCCCTGAGAGCCAAGCCAGGATGAAAAATCACCAGGCCTGGTGATAAAGTCTTGTTTTAGCGTGGCTTATTCCTTATAATGCTGCGTTCTTTAGCACATTCCAGAAAAACGGCGGACGGCAACAAGAATGTCCGACCGGTTTTCTGCGCTTCAATCTGGTTACAGCAACAAGGAATTCAATCATGAAACGTACATTTCAACCCAGCGTTCTAAAGCGTGCCCGCACTCATGGTTTCCGTGCCCGTATGGCGACCAAGAACGGTCGTAAAATCATTGCCGCACGTCGTGCCAAAGGCCGCAAGCGTCTGACGCCTTAATCTTTCCGGCCGGTTTGAATTCATTGGCTGCTTCAGACAATGAAACGCGACCCCGCGCCACCGATTCCGGTGTGTCGTCCCAGGCCGTCTGGCCAGAGACACCGGAACTTTCCAGCAATGCCTTCCCCAAAACCTTTCGCCTGACGACGCCGGCCGATTACCGTGCGGTGTTTGCCGATGCCACCAAATTTGCCAATCGACACTGGACACTGATTGTCCGTCCCAATGCCTGTGCTTACCCGCGTCTGGGCTTGGCGCTGTCCAAAAAGCAGTTGCCCAAAGCCGTGTGCCGTAACCGGGCAAAAAGATTGGCCCGTGAGGCATTTCGTCAACAAAAAACCGCTTTGAGCGGGTATGATATTGTGGTTTTGGGTCGGCGCGGCATGACAGAAGTCGACAACGCGACCCTGAGACAGAGTTTTGAACATCTGGTGCGCAAAATCCGGCGCAGTGGCCTGAAAGACGCCGCACCTGTCAAACAATCGAACCCGATGGAATAACACCCAGGAAATAACCGCATGAATATGAGAACCTTTTGGTGGCTTGCGCTCGCTTTTACCCTGTTGTGGCTATGGATGGAATGGGCCAAGTTTCAGCATGCCCAAAGTCTGCCAACCCAGACGCAGAGCCAGTCGCAAACCACTCAGGCACAGGCCGATTCGCCAGACGCTCCTCAGGGATCGGCGTCAACGGATGCGCCGCTGGATGTGCCTACGGCCAATGATCAGGCCACCGATCAGCCGCAGGACGTGCCCACGGCTCAGGAAGAAATTGCCAAGGCCCAGCGTATCCATGTCAAAACCGATGTGCTGGATCTGACTCTGGATACCCAGGGTGGGGACATTCGAGAAGTGTTTCTGCAGGAGTATGCGGCTTCCAATGACCGCGACAAGCCGTTCCAGCTGATGGGCGATTCCGGGCAAATGATGTATGTGGCCCAGAACGGTCTGGCCACGCAATCGGGTGCCAATCTGCCCGCGCCGACCCACCGTTCGGTCTATCAGGCCAAGCAGACCCGTTACGAGATGCAGGGCGATTCGCTCGATGTGCCCATGACGTGGGAGCAGGACGGGATCAAAGTCACCAAAACCTACCATTTCACCCGTGGCGAATATGTGGTGGACGTCAGTTATCAGGTTGAAAACAACTCTCAGCAGGAATGGGCCGGCAGCCTCTATTCTCAGCTCAAACGCAACAAATACGACCCGGATCACAGTGCCTTGATGTACACCTACACCGGCCCGGCCTTGTACGACGGCAATGCCGAAGACCGGTTTGTGAAGCATTCGTTTGACGATCTGGAAAGCGCGAAAATCGAAGGCAAACAAGTCAACGGTGGCTGGGCCGCCATGATTCAGCATTATTTCATGTCTGCCGTGATTCCGGATCAGGACGCGCAGAACCGCTTTTTCGCCAAGCCGGTGGGCAATGGCGAATACGTGGCCGGTGTGGTCGAACCCATGTCCAAACTGGCACCGGGCGAGACGGCCACTCTGAACACCGAGCTTTATATGGGGCCGATCATCCAAAAACGTCTGGAAGACATTGCGCCGGGCCTGGAAATGACGGTGGACTATGGCATCTTTACCCTGATTTCCGAGCCGATTTTCTGGGTGCTGGACAAAATCCACTCGCTGGTCGGCAACTGGGGTTGGTCGATCATTATCCTGACCATTCTGATCAAGCTGCTGTTTTACAAGCTGTCGGAAACCTCGTACCGCTCGATGGCCAAGCTGAAAAAATTCCAGCCCAAGCTCAAGCAGCTGAAAGAAAACTACGGCGACGACAAAGCGCTGTTCCAGCAGAAAATGATGAAGCTCTACAAGGAAGAGAAAATCAATCCGCTGGGCGGCTGTCTGCCGATTCTGGTGCAGATGCCGGTGTTCATCGCACTCTACTGGGTACTGCTGTATTCGGCGGAAATGCGTCAGGCTCCGTGGATTCTGTGGATCGATGACCTGTCCACCAAAGATCCCTACTTTATCCTGCCGATCCTGATGGGGATTTCCATGTGGGTGCAGCAAAAACTGAATCCGTCGGCGATGATGGACGAAATGCAGCAGAAGGTGATGAAAGCCCTGCCGTTCATTTTCACCGTCTTCTTTATGTTCTTCCCCGCCGGTCTGGTTCTGTACTGGGTGGTGAACAACATCCTGTCGGTGGCGCAGCAGTGGTACATCACCCGCAAGATCGAAGCCGGCGAAGAAAAATAGAGGATTTGCGATGCAACTGACTTACGAGAAACCCGGAAAAGACCACCCGATGTTCGGTCGGGTGGATTTCATTGTCGCCGATGGCACCACGCCGCTTTGCTACAAGGTCGGTGACCATTATCTGCCACTGGAAACCTCTGCCGGGAGCACCAGCGCCGCGCAGGATTCCGCCAAGGCCGCCGAGTCGGTCAAAACGCGGGATCTGTTTGTGCTGTCGTTCAAGATCAATGACGAAGACGAGGAAATGACCTTTACCTCGAAAAAGAAGCTCGACAAAGCCCGCGACGCCCTGAGCGCCAAGCCGTTTGTCAGTGACTTTGACGTCAAAACCTATCGCGTGCTGGCGGAGTAGGCATGAGCCTGGCCAAGCGCATTGATCAACGCCCGTTACGGGCGTTTTTTGTCTCTGTCACCGGCGGTCCGGCATGAGCGATCCCCTGTTTATGTCCGCTCAGACCGAGACCATCGCCGCTCTGGCCACGCCGCCGGGTCGCGGTGGGGTCGGCATTGTCCGGGTCTCGGGCCCGCAAAGCCGTGCCATTGCCCAGGCCATGCTGGGGCAGTGTCCGCCACCACGCTATGCTCATTTCGGCCCTTTTTACGGCAAAGACGGCACGGTGCTGGATCAAGGCATCGCACTGTTCTTTGAAGGCCCGCATTCGTTTACCGGCGAAGACGTGATCGAATTTCAGGGCCACGGCGGCCCGGTGGTGATGCAGTGGCTGTTGAATCGGGCCGTGACACTGGGCGCACGTCTGGCCGATCCGGGCGAGTTTTCCCAACAGGCGTTTTTGAATGACAAGCTGGATCTGGCTCAAGCCGAAGCCATTGCCGATCTGATCGATGCCAGCTCGGATCAGGCCGCGCGTTCGGCCCTACGCTCGCTGCAGGGCGAATTTTCCAACCGCATTCACACCCTGGTGGAGCAGTTGATCGCCCTGCGCATTTATGTGGAAGCCGCGATCGATTTCCCCGACGAGGAAATCGACTTTTTGAGCGACGGCAAGGTCGCGGCCGATCTGGCCGAAATCGAATCACAGTTGGCTTTCGTGCTGGCCAGTGCCCGTCAGGGTGCGATGCTGCGCGAAGGGCTGTCGGTGGTGATACTGGGACGGCCCAATGCGGGCAAATCCAGTCTGCTCAATGCCTTGTCGGGCCGCGAATCGGCGATTGTGACCGACATTGCCGGCACCACGCGCGACATTGTTAAAGAAGAAATTGTGATCGATGGCCTGCCATTGCATGTGCTCGACACCGCCGGGCTGCGCGAGGCCACCGATGCGGTGGAGAAAATCGGGATCGAGCGCGCCTGGGCGGCACTGGATCAGGCCGACCACGTGCTGGTGATGGTTCAGGGCGGGGAGGCGATGGCCGAAGAAGACCGTCGCATTCTGGCGCAACTGCCGCGCGGCATGCCGGTGACCCTGATCCACAATAAGATCGATCTGATGGAACAATCACCAGGCCTGGTCAAAAATGACGCCTCGGAACAGGCGCAAAGCGGTGTCGAAACCGAAATCTGGCTCTCGGCCAAACACGGGATCGGTCTGGACCTGCTCACCGCACATTTAAAAGACCGGATGGGCCTGCTCCAGACCAGCGAAGGCGTGGTCATGGCCCGAGAACGCCATTTGCAGGCCCTGCAGGCCGCGCAAAGCCATCTGGAACAGGGCCGGGTGCAATTGCACGATTTCGCCGCCGGCGAACTGCTGGCCGAAGACCTGCGTCAGGCTCAACAGGCGCTGTCGTCCATCACCGGCGAATTCACCTCCGACGACCTGCTGGGCCGGATTTTTTCATCCTTCTGTATTGGGAAATGACATGTTAGCTTTTATGAATTGGGTGACCGGTTGGTTTGGGTACGAGTGGGTGATGGATGAGCGTCCGCGCCCGCTGGAGGACGAATCCGATCCGATTTCGGATGAGGGTTGGGAAGACCTGCACCGGCATTCGCCACGCTATCGCTTGCGGAAAATACCGAAGGAATCGGATTGATGAACCACACGCCTCTGTTGCCGGTGGAAACGCGCCTGAAGCTTGAAAAAACCGCGATCAAGCTGGTGATGGTGGGCGATGCGATCATGGCCATTCTGGGGTTTGCGTTTTTCTATGCGACCTACTCCCACGCCATTCTGATGGACGCGGTGTACCCGTTTATTGATCTGATCGCCGCGTTGCTGACTTTGCGTGTGGTCTCGCTGTTTGCCCGCCAGACCCGCCAGCCGGAATCGGGTCACCATTTTATGGGGTATGCGGTGTTCGAGCCGGTACTCAATTTCATCAAAGGCATACTGATTCTGGGCGTGATTCTGGTGGCGTTTTATGCCTCGGTCAAGGCGCTCTTTACCGGCGGGCGCATGATCGATGCGCACACCGCGGTGTTTTATTCGGTGCTGGCCTCGCTGATCAATTTTGGTCTGGCCTGGTACCTGCATCGGTTGAACAAACTGGCACGTTCCTCCTTGATTGAGGTGGACTTGCAGGGTTGGTTGATTGGTGGCTGGCTGTCGGTGGCGGTGGGGCTGTCGTTCGCTCTGGCCATCTGGCTGGAAAATCTGGGCTGGTATGCCTGGTTGCCTTACACCGATCCGGTGGTGGTGGTGATTCTGATTCTGGTGATCTTGCCGATGCCGCTGAAAATCCTCAAGGAAAATGGCCTGCAGATTGTGCGCCGCAGTGGCAACAGCGACACGGGACGGGCGATCAAGCAACGGATAGTCAGCGCGCTGGAAGGGCTGACCGACCGACATGGCGACCTCGTCTCACCGGAGCAGGTGAAAATGCGCTATCTGCAGATGGGACGCATGGTCTATGTGCAGGCGTATGTGCTGGTACCGGTTGACGCAGAGGTGACGCTGGCGCAGCAGGATGCGGCCAGGGCACGGGCGCATCAGGCGCTGGCGCAGCAACTGGACTATTTTTCGCTGGATTTGGTGTTTACCCAACAGGCTGATTGGCTGGCGTAAGGCGGGTTTGTCCCGGCCGTAGCGGAGAGAATCTTGGCTGGGCGGTACATACCGAACCAGATGCTTCGGCTTCGCTCAGCATGACAGGGATTTGGTCGGCTTGGGCGGTTTATCGCTTATCGGTTGTCATTCGGCGAATGCCCTTGTCATCCCGACCGAAGCGGAGGGATCTTTGGCGGGTTGGCACATGCGAGTAAGATGCTTCGGCTTCGCTCAGCATGACGGTTTATTTAACAATCTCTATATCTCAGAGGAATCAGACAATGCGCAGCGTTCATCCAAACAGGGTCGGGTTGGTCAGTGTGTTTCTGGCGCTGGCGATCGGGGCTGGCTGCTCCGAGTCGGAGCCGGAATCCGGTGCGGAACCGCCGCCGGTGGTGCAGGCGTATGCGGTTACGGCAACCCCTCAGCCGGGCCAGACCCTCAGTGGCGAGGTGGTGCCGCGCTTTCAAACCGCGATGAGCTTTCGGGTCGGGGGCGAAGTGGTGGAACGCCGGGTGGAAGTGGGCGACCGACTCAAACCCGGTGCCGTGCTGATGAAGCTGGACCCGACCGATTTTGAACTGGCGCTGGATGCGTTGCAGGCCAATATGGATGCGACCCGCTCCGAAATCGTCAATGCCCGTTCGGAGCTGGCACGGCTGGAACGTCTGTTTCAAAAAAATCTGACCTCTGAGCAGTCGTTGGATCGGGCACAGAATCAGCTCAATGTGTTGCAGGCCCGTCTGGAAACCCAAAAACGCGAAGCGGCGCAAACCCAGCATCAGATCGACTATGCGACCTTGCGTGTGCCCGACAATCTACCAGGCCTGGTCAAAATCACAGACGTTTTGACCGAGACCGGCGAAGTGGTCAATCCGGGCCAGCCGGTGTTGCGTTTGGCCAGCGTGGCACCCACGGAAGTGGCCATCGATTTGCCTCAATCACTGCGTCAGAACCCGCCGGAAGCCGTTTCCGTCACCTTGAATGAACAGACATTTGAATTGGCGTTGCAGCGAAGCGGCGATCAGGCCAACCCACAAAGCCGTACCTGGCCCGCCTGGTATGGCCTGACTGACACGGACAAAAATCACCAGGCCTGGTTAAAACAGGCTCAGTGGGGCAAGACCGTGGCCGCGCGTCTGCCTCAGGCCGATCAAGCCTTACAAGCCTTCAGGGTGCCGGTGAGTGCCCTGCTGCGTCGTGGCGAGACGGCTCAGGTCTGGCGGCTGCAACCCGACGACAGCACAGATACGGGATACACTCTGGTGGCCGTATCGGTCGAGGTGCAGGCGATCAGCCATGATTGGGCCTGGGTGCAGGCCGACGCCAGCCGCCAAAACACACTGGGCGCAGGCGATGAATTGGTCGCCTTTGGCGTTCACAAACTGCACGCCGGTCAGGCCGTGCGGAGGCTGGCCCCTTGAAACGCTTTAACCTGTCGGCCTACGCGGTCCAGCACCCGGCGCTGAGCCTGTATTTTATTGTGGTGGTGGCGCTGGCCGGTTTGTGGGCGTTTATGAACATGGGCCGCGCCGAAGACCCGAGTTTTGATGTGAACACCATGGTGGTCAGCGCCCAGTGGCCGGGGGCGACGGCGGAACAGATGCAGGAACAGGTCGCCGATCCGCTCAGCCGCGAGCTGTTGAAAATCCGCTATATGGACCGGGTGGAGACCAAAGTCCAGCCGGGCGCGGTCAGTTTGATGGTGACCTTTGCCGATCACACACCCGGCGGTCTGACCCAGGATTTGTATTATCAGGTGCGCAAACGCCTGACCGACATTGCCCCGAGCTTGCCCGATGGCGTGCAGGGGCCGGTGTTCAATGACGATTTTGAGGACGTTTATTTCAGTCTGTATGCCCTGACCGCCGAAGACATGCCGCAGTCGGCCATGCTGAAAACAGCGGATCGGTTGCAGGTGGGGCTCAGTCGCATTGATGGGGTCAAGAAAGTGGATCTGATCGGCGAACAGGCGCAACGGATTTGGGTGGACTTGGATTTGGCGGCGCTGAGCCAGCGGCAATTGAGTCCAGCTCAGATTCAAACGGCGTTGAGCGCGCATCTGGACGTCACCCCGAGCGGGTTTGTCGACACCCAGGGACCTCGAATCTATCTGCGTTCACGCCTCAATGGCGAAGGCGTGGCACCCGATGCCCAGGCGATGGCCGATTTGCCCCTGAATGTGGACGGACAAATGTTGCGTCTGGGGGACGTGGCCGATGTTTATCGTGGTACCGAAGACCCGCCGAGTTTTCTGATTCGCAACAAGGGCGAGCCGGCGCTGATGATCGGGGTGATCATGCAGGATCAGACCAATGGTCTGACGCTGGAACAACGCCTGAAAACGTTTGAACAGACCGCGCATCAGGACCTGCCGGTGGGCATGCGACTGGAAAAAGTCACCAATCAGGCAGATGCGATCAAGCGCGCGGTCTCGACCTTTGAGCTCAAATTCATGACCGCATTGCTGGTGGTGTGGCTGGTGAGTCTGGCCACGCTGGGACTGCGCGCCGGGGTGGTGGTGGCTTTGGCGGTGCCGCTGACGCTGGCGATGACGTTTGTGTTTATGGTGATCGAAGGGTTCAATCTGGATCGGATCACCCTGGGCGCACTGATCATTTCCCTGGGGTTGCTGGTGGACGACGCCATTATTTCGATTGAAATGATGCTGGTGAAAATGAAAGAGGGGCTCGACAAGGCCAAATCGGCGGCGTTTGCCTGGCAGGTCACCGCCGCGCCGATGCTGGTGGGCACACTGGTCACGGTGGTGGGGTTTCTGCCCATCGGGCTGGCGCAATCGCGGGTCGGCGACTACGCTGGTGGGATTTTCTGGGTGCTGGGCACCACCCTGATCGCGTCCTGGCTGGTCGCGGTGTATTTTATTCCCTATCTGGGGGTGAAGCTGCTCAAGGTGCCTGCGAATAAATCCGGCACGGGCGAAAACCGTGACGACCCTTATCAGACCCGGTTTTACCGACGGTTGCGCTCGGTGATCAAAGCTTGTGTGCGCTATCGGAAAACCGTGGTGGCGCTGACGGTGGGCGTGTTTGCGCTGTCGGTGGTGGGCATGGTCACCCAGGTGGAAAAACAGTTTTTCCCCAGCTCGGACCGCCCGGAACTGATGGTGGATGTGTATCTGCCCAAAGGCTCGTCGATTAAGGCGACCGATGCGGTGACCCGAGAGTTGGAAGCGGTGATCAAAGAGTACGACGAAGTCGAATCCCTGTCGGCCTATGTGGGGCAGGGCGCGCCGCGTTTCTTTCTGGCATTGAACCCGGAATTGCCCAATCCGGCCTTTGCCAAAATCATTGCGGTGACCCATGACAAGGACGCACGCATGGCCCTGCGGGAAAAACTGCAGGCACGGATTGATGGCGGTGAGTTTGGCGAGGCGCGGGTGCGGGTGCATCCGTTGCTGTTTGGCCCGCCGGTGCAGTGGCCGGTCAGTTTCCGGGTGATGGGGCCGGAGCTGGAGCAGTTGCGTCCGATTGCCGAGCGCTTGCGGACGATCATGGCCGAACAGACGTTTACCCGTGACCCGCACTTGCAGTGGGGTGAGCAGGCCCCGGTGTTGCAATTGGATTTTGAGGCCGACCGTTTGGCGCGTCTGGGCCTGAGTCAGGCCGAGGTCAAAGCGCAACTGGCGGCGGCGCTGGATGGGATCACCGTCTCTGAAATCAAACGTGATCAGCGCACCCTGGCGGTGAAAGTGCGTGCCGATGCGGCGGCACGCGCCCATCCCGAGCGTCTGGCCGATCTGCCGATTCGCTTGCCCGTGAGCGCCGGCAGCGATGCGCCGCCCACCGTGCCACTGTCGCATCTGGCGAAGCTCAGCTGGGGCTATGAAATGCCGTGGCTGGAGCGACGCAACCGCGAACCGGTGATGCAGGTCAACGCGCAGATCGAATCGGGCATGCAACCGCCGGTGGCGACCGAACGTCTGATGCAGGCGTTTGCGCCGGTGCTCGCCGATTTGCCGCACGGCTATCGGGTCGAGGTGGGCGGCTCGGTCGAGGAATCGGGCAAAGCACAAAGTTCGATCAAGGTGATGATGCCGCTGATGTTACTGGTGATGTCGCTGCTGATCATGCTGTTGGTCAAATCGATCAGCACCTTGTTTATGGTGTTGGTCACGGCCCCGTTGGGACTGATCGGAGCGGTGGCGGCGATGTGGCTGTTCAATCAGCCATTCGGCTTTGTGGCCAATCTGGGTCTGATCGGACTGGGCGGGATTTTGATGCGCAACACCCTGATTCTGACCGGGCAGATCGACGACAACCGCCAGCAGGGCATGGCGCTGGGCGAGGCGCTGGTGGATGCCACCGTGCGCCGCGCGCGGCCAGTGTTGCTGACCGCGCTGGCGGCCATGCTGGCGTTTATTCCGTTGACCACGTCCACCTTCTGGGGGCCGATGGCCTATGTCCTGATCGGCGGGATTGGCATGGGCACGCTGTTGACGTTATTATTTCTGCCGGCTTTGTATGCGCTCTGGTTTCGGGTCAAGGTGGCGTAAATGAGTTATGCGATGCCCGCTCATCCCCATGAGGCCGAAATCGAAATCAAAAAAAGCCGTTTTCTTGCCTTTGCGCATCCGATTGACTCACGCGAACAGGCGATGGCGATTGTGGCCGACTACAAAGCCGCTTATCCGGATGCGCGTCATCATTGCTGGGCTTACCAGTTGGGCGATCCGGCCTGCGCTTACAATGCCGGGATGGACGACGACGGCGAGCCGTCCGGCACCGCGGGCAAGCCGATTTTGAATGTGCTCAGCCACAAAGACGTGGGCGATGTGCTGGTGGTGGTTGTGCGCTATTTTGGCGGCGTCAAACTGGGTGCGGGCGGACTGACCCGTGCCTACGCCCAATCGGCGCAGGCGGTGATGGAAACCCTGCCGGTGATCGAAAAGGTCGCTATGGTTGAGGTTCAGGTCACTGGCGATTTTGCCTGTGAGCAATGGCTGCGCCATCAGGCCGCGCAATTTGACGCCGAAGTGGCGGCGGTCGATTACGGCCAAACCGTGTGTGTGACCCTGCACTGGCCCCAGGCCAGCTGGCCCGAATTCGAAGCCATGCTCGAAGGGCAGGCCAGTATTGAGCATTGGAAACGAATGGATGAACCAAGCACCTGACTCAAAAAAGTTTTCATGCTGGCCCAAACCGAAGCCTCTTTTGTTGGCGGTGCAATTTTTTGAAAGATCCCTCCGCTGCGGTCGGGATGACAATCAGAGTGGCCTCAATCCATACAAAATCGAACAGATGGAGACAAAAACCACCAGGCCTGGTGGTTTTTGCTGTGAAATCAGACAAATTGAAGACGACTGACTCAAGGAGCACGCATGTACAATCAGGCAACGTCGGGATTTTTTAAGGGCATGAACCCGCTGCTGACGGTCAGCGCACTGTTTCTGGTGGTGTTGTCGGTCATGGCAGGCAGTTTTTATACCGATGAGTCGGCGTTGTTGATTTCGGCGTTGCGGGGGGCGCTCAACCCGTTTCTGGAATGGTATTACGTGGTGCTAGTAGCCTTTCTGTTGTTTTTTATGATCTGGCTGGGTGTGGGACGTTACAAAAATGTGCGTTTGGGGCGCGATTTCGAGAAACCGGAGTTTACGTTTTTCTCCTGGGTGAGCATGCTGTTTGCTGCCGGCACCGGGGTCGGGATTCTGTTCTGGTCGGTGGCCCAGCCGATTCTGCAGTTTCGTGAAAACCCGTTTATTGATGTGGCCGCCACCGATGCCGATGCGGCGGTGGTGGCCTTGCGCCTGACCTTTTTCCATTGGGGCATTAACGGTTGGGCGATTTTCTCGTTTGTGGCGCTGGCGATGGGCTATTTTGCGTTTCGCCATGATCTGCCGCTGACGGTGCGCTCGGTGCTGTATCCGATTTTGAAAGAGCGGGTGCATGGGCGTTGGGGCGATCTGGTGGATTTGCTGGCGGTGTTTGCCACCATTTTTGGGATTGCCACCACCCTGGGGCTGGGGGTGCAGCAGATGAACGCCGGGCTGGAATCGGTGTTTGGCTGGGAAACCACCACCCAGTTGCAGTTGATTGTGATCGGGGTGATCATGACCATTGCCACGGTGTCGATTGTTTCGGGCGTGTCAAAAGGCGTGCGTCTGCTCTCGGAAATGAACTTCTGGCTGAGCATCGCCGCGGTGGTGTTTATCCTGACCCTGGGGCCGACGCAGTATCTGATCGGGTTGACGGTGGAAGCCACCGGGGATTACATTCAGAATCTGCTGCGCATGACCTTCCACACCAATGTGACCCACCAGACCGAATGGCAGGCGGACTGGACGGTGTTTTTCTGGGGCTGGTGGCTGGCCTGGTCGCCGTTTGTGGGCATGTTCATCGCCCGGATTTCCCGCGGGCGCACCTTTCGTGAATTTGTGATGGGCGTACTACTGGTGCCGACCCTGATTACCATCGTCTGGATCGGTCTGTTTGGCGGCACCGCCCTGTTTCATGAACTGTTTGGCGGCGGGGGCGTGGTCGCCGCGGTGGAAAACAATGTGAGCACGGCTTTGTACGTCACCATCGAGCGTTTGGATTTGGGGTGGATCGGTACGATGGTGTCCGGCCTGCTGATTGTCCTGATCGGCACGTTTCTGATTACTTCGGCCAATGCCGGGACGCTGGTGGTCAACACCATTCTGTCGGGCGGCGACAGCAATCCGCCGACCCTGCACCGGATTATCTGGGGCATTTTTCTGGGCGGTCTGACCGCGACCCTGCTGGTATTGGGCGGTCTGGAGACCCTGCAATCGGCGGTCATTGCCGCGGCGGTGCCGTTTTCGGTGATTGTGGTGATGATGATTGTGGGGCTGGTCAAGGCACTGGAAGACGAGCGCTACTCCGCCCGTGCCGGTGAGCGCAAGACCGCACCGGCCGAACCCTGGATTGTGGCCGAAACCACGGACGATCCGCGTGATGACACGACAGCCGCCGTGGACAAAAAAGCCAGCTGAGCGTCTGTTGGGGCGAGGATTCTGTTATCGGTTCTGTCATCAAAGCGTCACCCCGGCGGATCCTGCCATCGGGCACAATGCGATAATCGCTTAATAAATAAAAGGGATTTGTCATGACTCTGCTGCAATTTCTGACGGCGGCGATGCCCGTGCTGGCGGTGCTGGTGTTTCTGGTGATTCTGCGTCTGCCTGCCAGCCGTGCCATGCCGTTGAGTCTGGTGATTGTGGCGCTGCTGGCCTGGCAGGTCTGGCAGATGCCGGTGGATTACATTGCGGCCTCGGTGCTGGAAGGCTGGGTGATCGGCGCGGCGATTCTGATCATTGTGTTCGGTGCGATTGTGCTGCTGAACACGCTGAAAGTCAGCGGCGCGGTCGACACCATTCGTCAGGGTTTCAGTGGCATTTCGCCCGACCGGCGAGTGCAGACGGTGATTGTGGGCTGGCTGTTTGTGGCCTTTCTCGAAGGGGCCAGCGGTTTTGGCACTCCGGCGGCGATTGTCGCGCCTTTGCTGCTCGCGCTCGGGTTTCCGGCGCTGGCGGCGGTGACGCTGGCGCTGATTGCCGACAGTGCGGCGGTCTCTTACGGCGCGGTGGGCACCCCGGTGATCGTCGGGATCGGCGAAGGGGTCGAAGGCATCACTTACGAACAAATGATGGAGGTGGCCGTCACTGCCAGCCTGATCGATGTGATGGTGGCGAGTTTTCTGCCGTTGCTGATGGTGGTGATGCTGACCCGTTTTTTCGGCGAAAACAAAAGCTGGCGCGAAGGTCTGGGGGCCTGGAAGTTCGCACTGCTGGGCGGGTTTTCCTTTACCCTGCCCGCCTTGGGCGTGGCCTGGCTGTTGGGCCCGGAATTTCCGGCAATTCTGGGCGGGCTGATCGGTCTGGTGATCACCGTGACCGCGGCCAGGCACAACATTCTCACCCCCAAAACCGTGTGGGGGTTTGCTTCCGACACCCCGGAGACGGCGCAAACCGTACACAAACCGTCACCAGGCCTGGTCAAAATCGAAGGTTGCGAGAAATCCCCGGCTCTGTCGTGTCTGGCGGTGGAGCCGGTGCGCCATGCCTGTCTGCCTTTGTGGCAGGCCTGGCTGCCCTATGTGCTGGTGGCGGCGATTCTGGTGCTGACCCGGCTGGAAGTGTTGCCGCTGAAAGACTGGCTGCAAAGCGTGCAGTTGACGTTTGAGCAGCTGGCCGGGACTGGGATTTCGGCCAAACTGGTGCCATTGTATTTGCCCGGCAGTGTGTTTCTGCTGGTGGCGCTGCTGACCTGGGCTCTGCACCGGGTGCCGGTGCGTCAGGTTACGCTGGCCTGGGGGCGTTCGATCAAAGTGCTGTTGCCTACCATCATCGCTCTTGCCGCCTCGGTGCCGATGGTCAGGATTTTCCTCAATTCCGGCGAAAACGGGGCCGATCTGCTGAGCATGCCGCTGGCTCTGGCGCAGTTGGCCGCCGACACCTTTGCCGGTCAATGGCCACTGGCCGCGCCGTTTGTGGGCGCGCTGGGCAGTTTTGTCGCGGGGTCGGCCACCTTTTCCAATATGATGTTCTCGCAGTTGCAGGCGTCCACCGCCGAGGCACTGTCGATGCCCAGTCATTGGATTCTGGCGTTGCAGATGCTGGGGGCCAATGCGGGCAATATGATCTGTGTGGTCAATGTGGTCGCCGCCGCCTCGGTGGTGAATCTGGCGGGCAAGGAAGGTCAGATTATCCGCTATACACTGGTGCCGATGCTGTTTTACGCCACCGCGGTGGGCGTGGTGGCCTGGGTGCTGATGCGGTTTTTCGCCTGAGTCAGTCTGGATCAGTCTGACTCAGGCCGGTGTTAAGGGGAAAAGGTCATTCCACCTTTTGCATCGCAGCGGTAAAGCCTTTGAGCGAGACATCGATCACCAGCGGTTGTTTCTGGTTGAAAGGGCGGAAAGCCACTTTGGCGACGTTGCCCGCTTTCATGGCGCTGAGCAGTGTGTCGTCGAGTTTGTGAATGCCCAGACAGCCGTCCTGCAGACAGGTCAGAAACGGAATCTGGTATTCCTGGCCCTCATCCACTTTCAGCAGGAGCCCGCTGGCGACATTGATGCCCAGCGGCGTGATCAGTTGCAGGCCCAGATTGCCCTGTGCGTCCTGACTGACCGTGACCTGTAGCATGCGCATCGCGCCCTGCTCGGTTTTGCGTTGCAGTGTTTGCTGGGCCTGACAGCGGGTCTGCCCATCCTGTTCCACACAGACTTCCAGCCAGTCACCGTGTTGCCGGGTTTTCGGCTTGGTTTGCGCATTGGTCTGCCCATTTGTCGCTTGCGCAGTCGGGTTGGCCCCTTGTGACGGCCCTTGTGACGGTATAGGCAATGCGTCTTGTGACCAGGCCTGGTGAAAAGGCAGGCACAGGAAAAAGCCCAGGGCCCATACGCGTGAACGGAATCTCATAACACTCTCCAATTTAGGGGCAAAAGACAGATCAGACAAAGGTTCTGCGATTGTCTGCTCTGGAAGTCGGCGCTTTTTTCAGGCGCTCAGCCAATCAAACGTTTCGGTCATCCCGACCGAAGGTTCATCTTAGCGGAATCAGGCCATGAGATAAATGGTGCCCACCACACCGATGAAATACACCAGCAGGGTCAGTTGCAGCATGCGCTTGTTGGCCTGTCGCGAGTTGAGCGCGTCAAACATCGGCCATTTGCGCAAAACCCAGAACCCGCCCCACAGAAGCGCCAGTGCCAATACGGTCACCAGCATGCCGCCGATTAAAATACTCAACATGGGCGATTCTCCTTCGTATAATGGGCGTTTTATAACGTTTGCAGATGACAGCGCCATGACAACCGCCGAAAAAAGCCAGCTGGGTCGGGCGACCCGTTATTGTAACCAGTATGATCCCACTTTGCTGTTTCCGATTCCGCGCTCGGAAAAACGCGACGAGCTGGGCCTTCGGGCCGGGGACTTGCCGTTTGGCGGCGTGGACGTCTGGCAGGCGTTCGAAGTGTCCTGGCTGGACGCGCACGGCAAGCCGCAGGCGCGCATCGTCCAATTTGAAGTCCCGGCCGATTCGCCCAATCTGATCGAATCCAAATCGTTCAAGCTGTATCTCAATTCGTTTAACGGCACCCGTTTTGACTCGGAACAGGCCGTCAAAGCTCTGTGGGAGCAGGATCTGTCGCAAGCCGCCGGAGCCAGAGTCGGGGTGGCGGTGCAGTCTGTGTCCGAACCGCAAACCCTGATCGGCGGGCCGCAAGGCGTGTGTCTGGATGAGTTGCCTGTGGCGGTGGAGCATTATCAGGTGACGCCTGAGTTGTTGCAGGCCGACAGTGAAAACGTGGTCACGGAGACCTTGTTCAGTCATCTGCTCAAATCCAATTGCCTGGTCACCGGTCAACCGGACTGGGGCAGCGTGGTGATTGCCTACACCGGCCCGAAAATTGACCGAGAGCGATTGTTGCAATACATTGTCTCTTTTCGCGAACACAATGAATTTCACGAACAGTGCGTGGAGCGGGTGTTTACCGACCTGAAACGCCATTGCCAGCCACAGAAACTGACCGTATACGCACGCTACGTGCGCCGAGGCGGGCTCGACATCAACCCCTACCGCTCGGACTGGCAAACGGATTTTGACCTGCGGCGCTGGGTGCGACAGTAAGTTTGAGCGTTGGCTTGCGCATGGATGAAAAAGTAGCGTTTTCTTATATGCCTGATACAAGCCGGGTTTTTTTCGTCATGACCATCTCACTGCGTTAAAATGGGCTTTATGAGTTATCAGAACCGCCAGTCTTTTCCTTCGTCCGATTCCAGCCAGAAGATCGGGGGAGGGCATGCGCCCGACGATACGTCACTGGTGGTGTCGCATTTTATGCATGCCGGCATCGAAACCTGTTCGCCGGATACCCAGATCAAGAAAGTCATTTGCTACCTGAGCCAGAACAACATCGGTTCGATTCTGGTTTCGGACGGGAAGGATGTGGTCGGCATCTGGACCCGAACCGACCTGTTGAAACTCGACATTACCCACCCGGAAATTTTGTCTGACCCCATCGAAACGGTTATGAATGCGCCGGTGTGCCGCATCCACCAGGATGAATTGATTTCCTCGGCCACCTATCTGTTTCACAAAAAACACATTCACCACCTGTTGGTGGTCGATCACGAAGAATACCCGGTGGGCGTGCTTTCGGAAAGCGATCTGGTCAATGCCAAGTTCAGCGACGGATTTCTGGATGCCATTTCGATCCGGGAGCTGCTGAACGGTCACCTGCATTACATTGAAGGCGGGGCGGAGCTGGGCCGAGTCCAGAAAGCCATGGCCGAAAAAGAGATCGATGCGCTGGTGGTGGCGGATCAGGGTGATTACGGCATTGTGTCCATGCGAGATCTGCTGCGCTGTTTTGCCGAGCGCGAAAGTTTTGATGGCATCTGTGCCCGCGACATTGCCTCGTTTCCGCTGCAGTCGGTGCTTCAGACTCAGAGTCTGAGCTATGTGCGCCATTTTATGGTGTCGCACAATTTTCATCACCTGGGTGTGGAGGATGAAAATGGCAATCTGGTGGACCTGATCAGTTTTACCGAACTGCTGCATCAGATCGAAGAAAATTTTTACTACCAGACCAGTCGCAGCATCAAGGAAAAGGAACAGCGCATTCTGGAGGCCGAGACCCTCTATCGGGATTTGCTGAGCCTGTCCAACGACGGCGTGGTGATCTATCAGGGAGATGTGATCACCTTTGCCAACGACGAAGCCTGTCGAATGCTGGGGACGGACACCGAGGCGTTGGTCGGGACCGATTTCATGGGGCTGCTGCCGGAGTCCGACAAGGCCGAGTTCCGGGCGCGATTGGCCGCGTTTGACCATCACAAGTCCGAGGTCACGGTGGCCACGCTGTGTACCGCCGGGCAGCAGTCGATCAATGTGGAACTCAACCACAAGCCCATCACCTACCATGCCGAACCGGCGCATCTGCTGGTGATGACGGATCTGACCTTTCAGGAGGAATCCGAGCGTTTTCAGAAGCTGACCCGGTCGGTGTTTGACAATGCGGGCGAAGGCATTCTGGTGACCGACAAGGACAACCGCTTTGTGCTGGTCAACCGCACCTTTGAGCAGATCACCGGCTATAAGGCGGAAGAAGTGTTGGGTCTGGACCCGGTGATTCTCAGTTCGGGCAAGCAACCTTCGGCGTTTTATGCACAGATGTGGCAGTCGCTGCAAGAAACCGACAGCTGGGAAGGCGAAATCTGGAACCGCAAAAAAGACGGCACCATTTACCCCGAATGGCTTACCGTGAATGCGGTGCGCGACAAGGACGGCGAAGTGCTGCATTACGTGGGGCTGATGAACGACCTGAGCAAGCAGAAAGAAACCGAAGAAGAGATCAATCGCCTGTCGTTTTATGACATTCTGACCGGGCTGCCCAATGTGACCCTGTTCAAGAACCGCCTCAATCAGCTGATGGCCAAAAACCGGCGTACGCAGGACAAAATGGCGCTGCTGATCATCGACATTGCCCGCTTCAAGATGATCAACGACGCCCTGGGTTATGAGCACGGCGACCGTTTGCTGATTCAGATTGCCCAGCGGTTGGAAACCATGTTGGGCACAGAGGATGCGGTCGCGCGTCTGGGGGCGGACAATTTTCTGGTGCTGATCGAGCCGATTCAGGAAGCCGAACAGGCGGCGGCGCTGGCGAAAAAACTGATCCGTGCGTTTGAATCCCCGTTTCAGGTGGACGGGCAGGAACACGTGATCGACATCAAGATCGGCATTGCTTTGAACACCGCGGACAACCAGAAGGCGTCGGACCTGATGAAGTCGGCGGACGAGGCCTTGTACGAATCGAAAAAACTGCCCCACAGCGGCTATGTGTTCCACACTTCGGAATTGACCACCGCCACTTCGGAGCTGTTTTTCTATGAAAAAGAACTGCGCCGTGGCATCGAAAACCAGGAGCTGATCGCCTATTTTCAGCCGCAGATATGTCTGCAGACCAACGAAGTGGTCGGCGCCGAAGCGCTGGTACGCTGGCTGCACCCGGAAATGGGCGTGGTGGCCCCGAATAAGTTCATCGGCATCAGCGAATCCACTGGTCTGATCATTCCGCTGGGGCGTCAGATTCTGAAGCAGACCTGCCAGCAGTGGCAGGCCTGGTCAAAAGCCGGTTTGCGCCTGTCACGCATTTCGGTCAATGTGTCCAAAGTGCAGCTGGTGCATCAGGCGTTTGTGGATTCGGTGGCGTCGGTGCTGGCCGAAACCGGAATTCCGCCGGAAGTGCTGGAGCTGGAAGTGACCGAGAGTTTTCTATTGCAGAACGAGCAGGAAGGGATTCGGGTGCTCAATGAACTGAAGGCGCTGGGCGTGATGCTGTCGATGGACGATTTCGGCACCGGGTTTTCGTCGTTGAGCTATCTGAAAAAACTGCCGCTGGATCAGCTGAAAATCGACCAGTCTTTTGTGCGCTCCCTGCCGGAAAACAACGAAGACCGGGCCATTGTCGACGCCGTGGTGGCGGTGAGCAAGGCGGTCGGGGTCGAGGTGATTGCCGAAGGGGTTGAAACCCGGGTTCAGGCCGAGTATCTGAAAAAACAGGGCTGTGATCTGGGTCAGGGTTATGGTTTTGCCCGGCCCATGCCGCCGGAGGATTTTCCTGGCTGGTGGCGCGAATTCGATGCCTTGAGCAAACACACTTCCTGATATGACCAGGCCTGGTTGTTTTTAGGTTGTCATGTCTGAGTTAGTGCTTTCCAACGGAGTGGCCATTCCCGATCAGGCGCTTGAATGGCAGGCGATGCGTTCGCAGGGGCCGGGCGGGCAGAATGTGAACAAGGTGGCCACGGCGGTTCAGCTCCGGCTCGATATCCACCGTTCCGCTCTGCCCGAGTGGGTACAGCAACGCCTGCTCAGTCAGCGGGACCGGCGTCTGACCAAGGACGGGATTCTGGTGATCAAGGCTCAGAGCGAACGCACCCAGATCGCCAATCGATACGCCGCTCTGGCGCGCTTGCAGCAGCTTTTGGAACAGGCCTTTGTTCGCCCCAAAACGCGGGTGCCCACCCGCCCCAAACGCAGTGCCAAGCGTCGACGACTGGAAAACAAGCGCCAGCAGAGCCAGAAAAAAGCCAATCGCCAGCGGGTCAGCGGGGATGAGTAACCGCTCCGCCCGCTGTCCGTTGTGTGAAAGCACCGATCTGTCCCTTTTGTCTTGTCGGGTTCGCCCCTATTTTCGCTGTCGCCATTGCGATCTGGTGCATTTGCCGCGCGAACATTGTCTGAGCGACGCCGACGAAAAAGCCGAATACGACCGCCATCACAATGACCCGGATGACCCAGGGTACCGGCACTTCCTCAGTCGCAGTTTCGAGCAGGTCACACAGCGACTGCGACCTCCGGCCAAAGGTTTGGATTTTGGCTGCGGTCCGGGTCCGGCACTGATGAAAATGGCCCGGGAACAGGGGTACACCATGCACGCCTACGACAAATTCTATGCGCCCGATGCAGGCGCATTGGCGCAGGATTACGATTTCATTACCTGCACCGAAGTGGTCGAACATCTGGCCGACCCCTTGCCCATTCTGGAACAACTCTGGTCGATTCTCCGTCCGGGCGGGGTATTGGTGATCCAGACCAAGCGTGTGCTCGACGACGCCCGTTTCTGCCAATGGCACTACCCCAACGATCCCACCCACATTGCCTTTTTTGCCGAGGCCAGCTTCCGCTGGCTGGCCCAACGCTGGCAGGTTTCGCCGGTGTTTCCGCATAACGATGTGGTGGTACTGCAAAAATAACCAGTCCTGGTGGTTTTGGCCTTTGCAGACAGTTGTTCCCGCCCAGTTTTAGGATTTTTTACGGACTTTTCTCCAAAAAAACCGATGATTGAGTCGATGTGCCCCGTATTTTTGACTAGAATATAAAAATGTTTTTTCGTTTCTACGGCCCATGGTCGTCCCATCTTCTGCCGTTGGAAATATCTGGTTCCGGCGGCGTGAACGCTGAGGGTTCCGGAGCAAATTCAATGAGTGGTTTTTGAACATGACATATGGCGATGACGAAGCGCGTCCTCTGCATTGGGTGCAGTGCGAGGAGGCGGTGCGTTATTTTGATATGGCCAACACGCTGTTTCTGGTGCTGGATCTGCAGGGCCGGGTCCAGCAGGTCAACCAGTGCGGGAGCGAACTGCTGAAAGTGCCCAGGTCCGAGTTGATCGGTACCAACTGGTTTGACCGCTTTGTCCCAGAAGCGCGGCGCCCGGAAGTGGAAGCCGTGTTTGAACGGTTGTGGCAGGGCGAAGTCGGGGACGCTGAGCATTTTGAAAACCTGATTCTGACCCGGACGGGGGAGGAACGCTGCATTCGCTGGTCGAATGCCCTGCTATACGATGAGCGTGATCGGGCCACCGGTGTGCTGGCGCTGGGGGAGGATGTGACCGATCTGAAGCGTCACCAGCAGGATCTGGTACGTCTGGCGTCTTATCGGGAACTGATTCTGCGCCTGTCTTCCCGTTTTATCCGAGTCCCTGCAAACGAATTGTCCCAGGCCATCCATCAGGCGCTGTCAGACATCGGTGAATTCATGCGAGCGGATCGGGCCTATATTTTTGAGTACGACCTGGTCCATGGATTGGCTGTTAACACCCATGAATGGTGCGGGGAAGATGTAGAGCCGCAGATGGAAAACCTGAAGGCGGTGCCACTGGCGGACATGCCGGATTGGCTGGACGCGCACCAGCGGGGTGAGCGCATTGTGATCCCATCGGTTGCCGATCTCGAAGAAGGGGCGGTAAAAGAGACGTTGCTTCCACAGGGCATTCAAAGTCTGGTGGCGGCGCCGATCATGTCGGACGGTGCTTGCACCGGGTTTGTGGGCATTGATCTGGTTTGTCAGAAAAGCGATTTTGACGACCGGGAGCCGGAGCTGATTTCGCTGTTTGCCGAGTTGCTTTCAAGCGTGGCTTCGCGTCAGAATCTGGAAGAAAAACTGCTGCTCAGTGATCGGGTGTTTGAAGCCAGCCCTTATGCGATTATGGTCACCGACGCCGATTACCAGGTGCTGTCGGTGAACCCGGCATTTGAACAGATGACTGGCTATGCCTTGAATGACGTTCAGGGCAAAACCGCCGCCATGCTGTCTTCCGGGGTGCATGACGCCGAGTTTTATCACCGCTTTGATCGATCCTTGAAAGAAGACGGGGTCTGGGAGGGCGAAATCCACAACCGCCGCCGGAACGGTGAAATTTACCCCCAGTGGCTGACGGTCCAGGCCGTGGACAATCATCAGACAAAAGGGCGCTATTTCATTGTCATCGGTTATGACCTGACCGAGAAAAAGGCGCAGAAACAACTGATTGAGCGTCTCAGTCATTATGATCCCTTGACCGGCCTGCCGAATCTGCTGTTGTTGAAAGACCGGATTGACTCGGAAATCAGTGCTTACCCCCGTCATGGGGAGTCATTTGCGCTGGTCGGGCTGGATCTGGACAATTTTGCCGTCATCAACGATGCTTATGGACTGAGTTCTGGTGACCGGGTCATTCAACGGGTGGCCGAGATCATTCGCCTGCACCTGAGAGAACAGGACACGCTCTGCCACCAGAGCGGGGATGAGTATTTTCTGCTTTTGCCGGAGACGCAAGTCAGCGGTGCTTTGAAGGTTGTGGAAAAGTTGCTGAAGATCCTTTCGTCGCCACTTTGTCTGGACAGCGGTGAATGCTTTAATATGACCGCCAGCGCGGGCATTGCGATTTATCCAGACGACGGGCACAGTTATTATGACCTGGTCAAGGCCTCCGGCATTGCGCTGCATCGGGCCAAACAGCTGGGCAAAAACAGCTACGAATTTTACACACGGGAACAACAGCTGCGCATTCAGGAATCGACGCGGGTGGAAAACGAACTGCATCACGCGCTGACGGAAGACGAGCTTTTACTGTACTTTCAGCCGCAATACGAAGTCGGTACCGAAAAACTGCTCGGTGCGGAAGCCCTGATTCGCTGGCAGCACCCAAAATTGGGAATGATGCCACCGGGGCATTTTATTCCCGTGGCCGAAAAAAGCCATTTGATTCTGGACATCGGCCGTTGGGTGATTGACACGGCCATTGCGCAACTGGTCGACTGGCGGAAAAAAGGCCTGACGGAGCTGACGCTGGCGATCAACCTGTCGGCGGCCGAGTTCCGGCGCACCGATTTGCCGCGCATTCTGTCTGAATTGTTGGCCGAATCCGGTTTGCCGCCGGAGGTGTTGGAAATTGAGATGACCGAAACCGTGGCCATGGAAGACTCGGATCGAACGCTTTCAGTGGTGACGGCGTTGCATCAACTGGGGGTCAAGTTGGCGCTGGATGACTTCGGCACGGGCTATTCGTCCCTGAGCTATCTGAGTCAGTTTGAGATTGACAAGCTCAAGATTGATCAGAGTTTTGTCGCACAAATCGGTCAGCATGTTCAGGCCGAAACCATCGTGGACGCGGTGATTCAAATGGCCAGAAGTTTTGGTTATCAAACCCTGGCGGAAGGGGTGGAAACCCAGGCCCAGTATGAGTATCTGAAGCAACAGGGGTGCAACCAGATACAGGGATTTTACTTCAGCCAACCCTTGCCTGCGCACGAGTTTGAGCAACTGCTGTTGCAGAACAGGTAAGTGTCAGCAACATTCGGGCTGAAAACCACCAGGCCTGGTGGTTTTTGGGTGTGAAGGCTTAGCTGACCAAGGTTTCTCTGAGCACTTTCGCGGCGTTGACCATATTGATCAGGGCCGGTTCGGTTTCTTTCCAGCCCCGGGTTTTCAGGCCGCAGTCTGGATTGACCCAAAGGCGTTCTGCCGGAATGTTTTGCGCCGCTTTCTGAATCAGATCCACCATTTGTTGCACGCTGGGAATATTGGGTGAATGGATGTCATACACGCCCGGTCCGATTTCATTGGGGTAGTCAAAGTCCACAAAGGCGTCCAGCAGCTTCATCTGCGATTTGGAGGTTTCAATGGTGATCACGTCGGCGTCCATCCTGGCGACCGCCGCAATGATGTCATTGAACTCGGAATAACACATGTGAGTGTGAATCTGGGTGTCGTTTTGTACGCCCGAAGTGGTCATGCGAAAGCTGTTGACGGCCCAGCGCAGATAGTCGGCCCAGTCGGACTGCTTCAGCGGAAGCCCTTCGCGCAAGGCGGCTTCGTCAATCTGAATGATGTCGATACCGGCGTTTTCCAGATCCTGTACTTCGTCGCGCAGCGTCAGCGCAATCTGATTGCAGGTGGTTTCACGAGGCTGGTCGTTGCGCACAAACGACCACTGCAAGATTGTGACTGCACCGGTGAGCATGCCTTTCATCGGCTTGTCGGTCTGGCTTTGTGCATACTCGGACCAGCGCACGGTCATGGGCATCGGTCGAGAAACATCGCCGAAAATGATCGGTGGTTTGACGCAGCGTGACCCATAGGACTGGACCCAGCCGAACCGGGTAAAGGCAAAACCATCCAGCTGTTCACCAAAGTATTCCACCATGTCATTGCGTTCCGGTTCGCCATGCACCATTACATCCAGCCCAATGCGCTCCTGACGTTCAATCACGTCGTGGATTTGTGTCTGCATGGCCTTGACATAGGACGCTTCGGACAAATCACCTTGTTTGAATTGGCGTCGGATTTGCCGGATTTCCTGCGTCTGCGGGAAAGAACCGATGGTGGTGGTTGGGAACAGGGGCAGCTCGAACTTGGGTTTTTGCGCTTTGGCACGTTTGGCATACGGGGCGGGCCGATCCAATGCAATGCGATCCAGTTGTGCCATGCGTGTCTGTACAGTGGCATCGTGAATCAGGCTGGATTGGGCTCTTTCGGCCACGGCTTTCTGATTGTTCTGAAGCGCGGTTTCATCGACTTTTTCATTTAGAAGGTCGGCCAGCAGGCGAATTTCGTCCAGTTTCTGGCGGGCAAAGGCCAGATAGTTTTTCAGTTCGGGAGGCAGGTGCTCTTCCACCTCGAGATTGACCGGGACATGCAAAAGTGAGCAGCTTGGAGCTATCCAGAGGCGGTCGCCGAATTTGGCCTGCGCCGCGCTTAGTTGCGCAGCCGCAGCGGTCAAATCGGTTTTCCAGACATTGCGCCCATCCACCATGCCGAGTGAAAGTACCTTGTCGGCAGGCCATTGGCTGATCACTTCGTCCAGTTGGGCTTGACCGCGCAGGCCATCGTAATGCAGACCGGCGACCGGCAAATCACACACGCCTGCCAGATTGTTGCCCAGAGTTTCAAAATAGGTGGTCAGCAGCAGTTTGACCGGGGTTTCGGACAAGGCTTCATAGGCCGTGGTTAAGGCGGCTTGCCAGTCGGCTGTCAGTTCCAGTCCCAAAATCGGCTCATCGATTTGCACCCATTCGATGCCCAGATCGGCAAGTCGGTTCAGAAGGTGTTGGTACACCACCAGCAGTTCGGGCAAACGAGTCAACGGTGGTTTGTCTATGCCTTTGTTTTCGGCCAGATAAAGATAGGTGACCGGTCCCAGCAATACGGGTTTCAGTTGTCGGGCGCTGACACCCTTCAGTTGCGTGGTGGCCTCGTTAATTTCATCAAACAGACGGGTGTCGGTGATCGCAAACCCGGTATCGGCTTCCAGTTCCGGCACAATATAGTGGTAGTTGGTGTCGAACCATTTTTTCATGGCACCGGCGTAATCGGCTTTGGATTGACCGCGATTCTCATGTCCGGGACAGCCACCGTGCCCATCGTCGGACGGGGCGCGACCACGTGCCATGCGGAACGCGACATCAGGGTCAAACGTGTCCTGGCGAAAGCGTTTTGGAATCACGCCCAACAGGGTGCTCATATTCAAGACCTGATCATAGTAGGCAAAGTCATTGATTGGGAGCAGGTCGATGCCGGCGGCCATTTGCGTTTCCAGGTTTTGAATGCGAATGTCTCTGGCCTGTGCGGCCAGATCGGTGAGCGTTTTTTCGCCTTTCCAATACGCTTCCAGTGCGAATTTTAATTCCCGCTTGCTACCAATGCGCGGATATCCCAGGTTGTGAACAGTCATTTTGCTTCCTTTGGTTTTATGTCTAATTTGTGTTGTCGCTTCAAATGGTAGGCGGCTCCAAACATGAGAACAAACGAATAATATTCAGAAAAAGGTGAATAAAATTCATGAAAAAATTTTTAAGGGTGGGGGTTATGCCACAATAGCCGATTATTGCCCCTGGGTTTTCGCGCTATAATGGGGTATCAATCAAACCGTGAGAGCCTTGTGAAACAGACAGTGCAGCGGACACAATTAGTGGTGCTTTTGGCCGGACTGGTGTTTCCGGTGTTGTTGGCGCTGCTGGGTCATCAGTTTTTCGGGTCGCGCCTCTGGCCCAATGTGCCTTTGCACGCGTTGCTGGAAGGGGCCGGGGTGGTGCTGAATTTCAGCCTGGGGATTTATCTGGTGTCTCTGGTTCGGGCCGAATTGCTGGAAAAACGGTTTTTGTGGCCGGCATCGGGCTTTCTGGCGATGGCGGTGATCAGCGGCTTTCATGGCAGTGTGGTGCCGGGCAATACGTTTGTGGGTCTGCACAGTGTGGGAGTGCTCACCGGCGGTGTGTTGTTCAGTCTGATGGTGCTGCCCAGTGCGCTGCATGACCAGGCCTGGTTAAAACACCTGCCGTGGCTGGGGTTGCTGCTGGGGCTGTTGGTCAGTGTCAGTCTGTTGCTGGCCGATCAGTTGTATCCGACCATGCTGGTGTTCCAAAGTCAGTTCAGTCGTGCCGCGATGGCCATGAACAGTCTGGGGGCTTTGGGCTTTTTTCTGGCGACGCTGTACCTGGTGGGAAGCCGGCGACGTGCATTGTCTTACCAGATTCTGGCGGTGGTGACGCTGCTGTTTTCGATTTCGGCCATTTTGTTTGAATACTCGGAGTTGTGGGATTCCACTTGGTGGTTGTGGCATTTTTTGCGTTTTTTCGCCCTGAGCCTGCTGCTGAGTTATTTCTTTTTCTGGTTTTATCGTCAGGCGGAAAAGGCCAGAGTGCAGACCAAAAAGCTGCGATCTCTGGCCTACTACGACAACCTGACTCAACTGCCCAACCGAACCTTGTTTCTGCAGTTTCTGGACAACGCGTTGGTGGACGCCAGACGTCAACAGCATTCGCTGGCGTTGTTTTTCATTGATCTGGACCGGTTCAAACATGTGAATGATACCCTCGGGCATGATGTGGGCGATCGGTTGCTGGTGATGGTGGCCGAACGTCTGGCCAACAGCTTGAGGCAGGTGGATTTGGTCGCGCGCATGGGTGGGGACGAGTTCACGGTGATCTTGCATGGTGACCAGAATCCCGCGGCGGTTGAAACGGTCGCCAAGCATATTCTGCAAGCGGTGCTGCCGCCCTATCATCTGGACGAGCATACGGTTGAGATCGGTGCCAGCATTGGCATTGCGTTTTACCCGGACGATGCGCAGGCCTTCACTGACTTGATGCGACTGGCCGATCAGGCGATGTATCGGGCCAAGGAAGCGGGCGGCAATACGTTTTGTTTTTATCACCATGAAGGCGATGCCGCTCAGGCACAAACGGAAGCCCCATGATTGAAATACGTCATTTGAAAACGCTGCTCAGCCTCGCCAGTACCCATTCGGTGAAACTCAGTGCGGCCGAATTGTCGATGACGCAGTCGGCCCTGTCGCATCAACTGAAAAATCTGGAATCGCAGATTGGCATGCGTTTGTTTGAGCGCAAAACCCAGCCGCTGGTCTGGACGCAGGCCGGGCAGACCCTGCTGAACCTGGCGCAGGACGTTCTGCCGCGTGTGGCCCAGACCGAACAGACTTTGCAGGCCTTGCACAAGGGCGAAGAAGGCCGCCTGCATATCGGCGTGGATTGCCACACCTGTTTCGACTGGCTGTTGCCGCTGCTGCGCGACTATCAGCCCGATTGGCCGGGGGTGGACGTGGATGTGGTGTCGTCACTGGGCGAGCAGCCAGTGGCGGCGCTGGCCTCCCGGCAACTGGATCTGTTGATCACCTCCGATCCGGTCAAAGCCGCTGGCATCGCCTATCTGCCCTTGTTTGACTATGAGTTGGTGGCCTGTGTGACACCGGAACACCCCCTGGCTGACAAACCGTCTCTTTCGCCCAAAGACCTGGCCGAACACACTCTGATTACCTACCCGGTTCCGCACTGGAAGCTGGACGTGTTCAGCCGTTTTCTGATGCCGGCCAAAAGGGCCCCCAAACAGGTGCGTTACAGCGAATTGACCCTGATGATGTTGCAGCAGGTCGAAGCCGGGCGTGGGGTGTGCGTGTTGCCGCGCTGGTTACTGGCGGCCCAGCCGGGGTTTGACAAACTGGTTTTGCGCCCATTGGGCAAGGACGGACTCTGGTCCCGTCTGTACGCCGGGGTGGCAGCGCAACGAGCCAGCCAGCCGTATGTGCAAGACTTTATTCACCGGGTCGCCGACACCATGCAACCGGAAAAACGAGAGATTTGAATCATAGACTGGCCTGGCATCATTTTTCACAGGTCGTTGAAAGATTTGCTAAGATGAAAATATGTCAAGAATTGATACAGCCAAAGAAACCATTGCGTATTTGAAATTCTGGTTGGGGGTCATGGTTGTTTCTGATATTTCATTAGTCGGTTGGTTGTTAACCCATACATCTTCAGCGTCCGATTTAAAGATTCTAAGTGCCGTTTTGGCCGTTTTGGTGATTACACTGGCGGCTTTTATGATTTATAAGAAAATTGAACGATCAATTAAAAAACTGACGAGGTTATAACATGGAATGGTTGTCTGTTATTGTGCTGCTCGCCGTTGTCGGTGCTTTTGTTTTTATGGCTTATGATGCTGCCCATTCATAACCTCCCGCTTGCCCCTTTGTCTTAGAATACCGGATACGTTTCATCACATTGCTTGAGCCATCAAATTCGCCTGACAATGCCTTTCTCAACGAAACATCAAACTCCCCAAGGAGTCCATCAATGAAATTACTTTATCGACTCGGTTCCATTCTGGTCATTGGCCTGTTATTAACGTCGCCGATCACTGCCAGTGCCGAATCGCAGGGCAATGAACATGCGATGGCCGGGGTTGAGAACGGGGATGTGTTGTTTGACATTACCTTGTCGGAACCACGCATGCTGACCGGACAGATGAATGTGATTCGTGAGACCTACCGTGACCTGCAGGCACACGGGATTACGCCGCGAATGGTTTTGGCCTTTCACGGGCAGAATGTGCATTATCTGACCGAAAACCTGGACACAGTGGCGCTGGAGGACCTGAATCAGGTCGAAGCGTTTAATCAGAGTCTGGACAAACTCATGGCCCTGGAAGGGGTGCGGATTGAAGTGTGTGCGATCGCCACCCGAGTGTATGGTGCCGACCGCGACGCCATTCGCGATGGCATCGAAGTGGTAGGCAACACCTATCTATCCAACATCGGTTATGCCAAACAAGGGTATGCCGTGATCGGTATTCGATAAGTCCGACATTCTCCCCGTTCAAGCCAACTAAAAACGACCAGGCCTGGTTGTTTCGGGTTGGTTTTTTTATGTTGATTGACTACAATTGCAGGCAGTTGTCACATATTGTGGAGATGGTCATGAGTACCTCAATCAGAATCAATGATGCGTTTTATCAGGAAGCCAAGTCGCAAGCCAAAGCCGAATTGCGCTCGATTCCCAATCAGGTGGAGTACTGGGCCAGAATTGGCAAAACGGCGATGGAAAACCCGGAGTTGTCGATTGATGCGATCAAGTCCTTGTTGATTGCCAGGCATCAGGATGCCGAACCATTTGAATTCCGCGACAGCGAATGATGGCCCCGGACATGGTTCAGGTTTTCCAAAAACCATCGTTCAAGCGCGTCTACAAAAAACTTCATAAAAATCAGTTAAAAGACGTGAATCACGCGATCCAAACCATTATTGACGCCCCGCAAGTCGGCACGGAAAAGAAAGGGGATCTTGAGGGCGTCTTTGTCTACAAATTTGATTGCGTCAACCAGCAATACCTGATGGCTTACGAGTGGGATGAATGCACCCGAACGCTCTTGTTACTGGGGGTGCATGAAAATTTTTACCGAAAATTAAAAGACTGAAACGCTTTGTTTACTCCATCCCCGGCAGTTGGTTCGGCGCGCGAGAGTGTCGTGTCCTAAACTGTATGGCGCTTTAGCGAGTCAGGAAAATGTTCTCTGCTAGGCACGCACCGCGCGCAGTGAATGGCGCGCCCTTTACAAGGGGCGTAACAACGCAGAGAGCGTTTTCCTGATTCGCCCGAAGGGAAGCGCCCAAATTCCCCAATTCTGCGTTGCTGTTTTTGCCAAGGGTTGGCCATTGCCTGCAAACAGCGCCTTGACTTGGAAAATTTGAGCGGATTCTAAAGCGTCATACAGTTTAGGACACGACACTTGGGCGGGTCAGAATGGGCCAATACAACCAGAGCAGCCAGGCAAAGGCCAGAATCCAGGCCAGCGCACTGACCATTATTGCCCAGTGATAAAACGCCGGCCAGACCAGTGGTACAAAAACGCGCACCACGGCGGCCACCGCGATCAGGACAAACACGGCGCTCACCCCTTTCGGTGGAGCAAACACGTTGCGGTGCGTGTGGCCTAGGCTGATGCGCGCGATCATGCTGGAACAAAGCAACCCGATGCCACCGACGCTCATGGCGTGCATGGCCAGGCTGGAATGGACCCAGGACAGATTCGCCCAGGATAGGGTGCTAAGCGCAAACAAGCCAATGCCCAGCGTGATAAAGGCGTAAGACAGGTGCAACGGCCACAACAGCGGTTGCGTCCAGATGCCCGGTTGGTACCAGACCCAGCCACGCCAGGCAAACACGCCAGTGGTGACAAGGGCGATCCCGAAACTGGCCGGCGCGTCTGGCCAGAACACCCACAGTGGCCAAAGCAGCAGAAACCCGATCATGGCCAGACGATTAAGCCAGGGCATGTCGACGGCTGCGGGCGTGTTCAGGCTGCGCTCGGTGAAAAACGGCATCAGGCGACGCAACATGGTCAGGTTGATCGCCAGCACCAGAATCAATCCCGCCAGCAACCAGTCGGAGGCCGACACCGCCGCAATCGCTGTGAACGATTGCGGCCAGATCAGCGCCGCATAAAACCCGGCATTGGCCACGGCCAGCAACCCGAACTTGGCGGCCAGACCGGCCTGTGCGCTCAAGCGCTTTTGCCAGACCGGCCACAGAAACAGACACGCCAATCCCAGATTGAATGCCAGATCAAACGCCGCCACCCAGCCGAGCGGAATCCCGCCGACCCAGCCGATGCGCGCCAGCACCCACAACAGGAACACAAACGCCAGAACCCCGCCGCTGGCGGTGGTCATGCGCGACCAGTTGAGCACCGCCGTGAGCAGAAAACCGCTGACGGTGGCCAGAGCGTAGCCGAACACCATTTCGTGTCCATGCGCCAGAGACGAGTTCAGCGACAAGGGCAGAGTGCTTGCCCGTTCGGGGGCGAGCCACGCCAGCGCCCACAGGCTCATGGCGACCACACTGACGATCATGGCACCGATAAAAAACGGGCGGAAGGCCCGTTCCCAGAAAAAATGGCGTTGGAAGTGGTGTTGTATGTGATGAATCATGAATGCCTTGTTGGTTGGGTCTGCGCTTTTGACCAGGCCTGGTTAAAAACTGGCTTCTCTCAAAGTTGCGATTGATTTTTTTAACTGTTTGGTTAAACTTTTAAGTTGGATTTCGTTTTCATTGTATAGAAAAATCACGCGGGTGTCATGATGCAAAAGCCAGTCAGTGCGACGGCACAAAAAATTCTAACCTGCGCCACCGAATGGTTTGCGGCCCATGGCTATGAGGGCGCGGTGATGGACGATCTGGCCGGACATTGCGGGGTCAATAAAGCCAGCCTCTATTACCACTTTCAGGACAAGCGCACTTTGTACGAACGCTGCCTGACCTTGCTTTATCAGGCGGTGGTGGATCAGGTACTGGCGGCTGTGGCCGCGCGGCGCACGCCCAAAACCCGGCTTTCGGCGTATGTGTCTGCGTTTGCCGATGCCGCGCTTGGGCATCCGGCGATGCCGACCACCCTGATGCGGGAATTTGCTTCCGGCGGCAAGGGGCTGCCGGTCACGGCACGCGAACAGATGCAACGCATGCTGACCTGCCTGAAGCAGATTTTGGCAGAGGGCAGGCGCCAGCTGGGATGGCGCACGACCGATCCTCTGGTGGTGCATATGATGGTGGTGGGGGCGCTGAGTTTTCACATCACCTCTGCGCCCATGCGGGCGGCGATCAGGCCGGACCCATCGGACGGCGCGAAAGACCCGAGTCATGCGGCGATGGTGGCCGAGGTCAATCGTTTGCTGTTGCGGGCGCTGCAAGCATGAGGATCACGACGCGATCACGAATGGGTAATCAATGTCGAAGGAGAACACAAATGGCATGTCTTTTTAAAAAGCGATTTCTGGTCATGGGGTTGTCGGCCATGCTGGCTTTGCCGCTGCAGGCTGAGGAACCCAGTCAGAATCAGGGGCCCGACCGGAATTCGGCCCAAGCGCACAGCCCGGCGGATTCTCGTGAGATCATCTGGCTGAGTCCATCGGAGCGAGCCACCGTGCTGGCGGAGATGCGTCAGTTTGTGGTGGCCAGTCAGGCGATATTGCAGGGCGTTCTGGACGAAAACTGGCAGACGGTGGAAGACGCCGCCCGCGAGGTCGGTGTGCGTCAGATGCGCCAGACGCCGCCGGGTTTGCGAGACAAGTTGCCGGAGGGCTTTATGCGGCTTGGCCCCAAAGTACATCGCGGGTTTGAAAACATTGCCGATGAGGCCAGCGGCCTGGCCGACAAAACCGTGGTGTTGCAGAAACTCGCCGACCTGCAACAACACTGCATCAGCTGTCATGCCAGTTGGCAGTTCAAGGCACGGCCGTGAGGGGGATGGGGTAAGCATCACGGAAAAACCACGGTCTGGGTCCGTGTTTTCATGACAAAACATGGCGTAATATGGCCGGGCCATAGGGCGGAACAACAGGGCCTGAAGTGGCCGATTGCAACGAACAGTTTGAGTCAGCGTTGACATGAACGAACAAAAAACCGGACAGGGGTTTATCAGCCGCTGGCAACAGACGTTGGGGCTGCGTGCGCCTCAGGCGAGTGAGGCCCTGATCAGCGCGGGTGGGGTACTGGTGGCCATGAGTGCGCTGGTGATCATGATGCACTGGCTTTACCCGCCGGATTGGCCTAAGTGTGGTGTCCCAAACTGTAGGGCACATTAGCGAGTCAGGAAAATGCTCTCTGCTAGGCACGCGCCGCAGTGAATGGCATGCCCTTTACAAGGGGCGTAACAACGCAGAGGGCGTTTTCCTGACTCGCCCACCAAAGAAGACAAAAAGCGGGAAGCGCCCAAATTATCCAATTCTGCGTTGCTGTTTTTGCCAAGGGCTGGCCATTGCCTGCAAACAGTGCCTTGACTTGAAAAATTTGGGCAGCTTCTAATGTGTCCTACAGTTTGGGACACCACACTAACTGCTGATTGCTTCCTTTGGGGCCAGCGCGATCATTGTGTTTGCGTCGCCTCATGCGCCGATGGCTCAGCCGTGGTCTCTGATCATGGGGCAGTTGGTGGCCGGCATCAGTGGCATGGCCAGTTGGTTGTGGCTGAAAGACCCGATGCTGGCGATTCCGGTAGGGGTAACGCTGGCGCTTTTGTGGATGTTGGTGTTGCAGTGCCGCCATGCACCGGGCGGGGCCACCGCGTTGTTTTTCACGTCCGATCCCGCCGTTGTTGATTCGTTGCAATGGACGCTGGTGTGGGGGTATTTGTTACCAGGCCTGGTGGTGATCATGGGGGTGGCGGTGATTTACAACGCGCCCTTTGCCTGGCGGCGTTATCCGTTGATGTGGGCCCATTGGGCCGAGCAGAGCCAGCGCGCCAGACAGGAAGACAAAGTGGAAGAAGCGCTCACCCGCGAGGACCTGGTCGCCGCGCAAAAGCAATTGCGCCATTATTTTGAAATGAGCGAGGCCGAATTCATGGCGCTGTATCGGCTGGCCAGAGCGCATCACCAGGCACAACTCAAATCGCCCACCCAGCCTTCCAAGCCACCCGAACCTCCTCGACCGGACCGGTGCTGAAAGGGTCAGTGCTGCACGTTGGCCAGATAGTTGTCCATAATGTACAACGACTGACCGGGTTCGCCCTTGAAGCCCAGCACTTTGGCCTTGTCGATGATTTTATCGAACAGGACTTCTTCTTCGTGCTGTTCGGCGATGAACCATTCGATGAAGTTGAAGGTGGTGTAGTCTTCGGCTTCAAACGACTGCTTGGCAATGTTTTTGATCATGGCCGTGACTTTGAGTTCGTGATCGTAGGCGGCTTGGATCGCTTCCATCAGGTTGCCGAAAGTGGCGGGTGCTTTTGGAATTTGTTCGATGGTAATGGGCACGCTGCATTCGGCCATGTAATCGAAAATTTTGTCCATGTGGATGCGTTCTTCCATGCTGTGCTCACGGAAAAATTTGGCCGCGCCTTCCAAGCCCTGGCATTCGGACCAGGCGCTCAGTTGCAGATACACATTGGACGCATAAAATTCGGCGTTGACTTGATCGTTCAGCAGTTGGGCAATATGCGATTGAATCATGGAACCTCTCTCCGAAAGCCCTTCGTTTTGTGCAAAGGACGCTTCTTGATAAAAAATGGCAAAAAAATGGTTTGTTAGCCTCAGTATAGGAAGCGCAGGGCACAGGGTCAAGCGGCTGTGATAAGATGCGTTTTTTATGGATTCCGTAACCCTTTGAGATGAGAAGAGACTGAATTGAGCGATTCCGGCATGTTTTCCCAATCGACCTCCCGATTGCTTTTGGCGTTCAGCGCCCGTCAGTGGCTGGGCATGGCCCTGTTGTTTCTGGGACTGACCGGACTGGGTGTGTTATCGGTGTACTGGCAGGTGGAGGGCGTTCGTTGGCAGTGGGACAATGCGCTGCTGGCCCCGACGTTTTTGCTGGCGGCGCTGGGGTTGCTGCTGGTGTATTTTGCCGCCGACGGGCTTAGGCTCTGGTGTACGCTCAAGGCGTTGGGCTACCCGATTCGGGCCAGAGACATGACACAACTGGTGTTTCTGAATATTTTTGTGTCCAATATCACGCCGCTGGCCACGGGCGGCGGGGTGGCTCAAGTATGGTTTTTGCGCCAGCACAGCGTGCCGGTGGGCAAAGCACTGACCGCCACCACCATCCGTACCGTGCTGGCGATTCTGATGATTTTTGCCGCCGCGCCGATTCTGTGGTCGCTTTTGCCCGATTTGGGCGGGAGTGCGCGGGGTCTGATTCAGACCGGTCTCTGGCTGACCATCGGGGTGTATGCCGCCGGGTTTGCTCTGGTGTTGTTCAAAACCGACTGGCTGATCCGGACGCTGCTTGCGCTGCTGGCCGGTTTGTGTCGGATCCGGCTGTTGTCCTATTCGCGCTTTGTGTACCTGAAGCGTCACTGGATTCGGGAAATGCGCCGCTTCAGCCGTGGCTTTCGTCAGTACTTTGCCGGGGGCTGGTTCTGGGTCACGTCTTCGGTGGTGAGTACCGCGGTGTTTCTGCTGGCCCTCTTTTCGTTTCCGGCGCTGATTTTTCATGCCCTGGGCTATGACCTGTCTTACTGGCTGGCGCTGGCCAAAATGGTGGTCACCACCTTTATCATGTATTTCTCACCGACTCCGGGTGGTTCGGGCATCGCCGAAGGCGTGTTCGGACGTTTCTTTTCCGCCGATCTGCTGACCACGCATCTGGTGCTGGCGGTGGTGGTCTGGCGCGGCCTGACCATTTATCTGGGCATGTTGATCGGGCTGATGGTGACGCTTCGCTTGTTGCAGCCCAGTCCCAATGCTTCCCATGCCGGAAGCGGAGCGGCCTGATGCGACGATTGTTGCGCAAACGTTTGCTGGTGCTGCTGATCGTCGTGATCACGGTGATTCTGGGCTATCGTCTCTATCTGCTGTTTTTCGAAACCGATTTTCAATCGGTGCACGGGCGTCAGCTTCAGGCGATTGAACAACGGTTGGCCGATCAGACCGATTACCGTTTTGCGGTGGTGGGCAACATCAATAATTCGGTTGGCCTGTTTGAGCGCAAAATGGTTCCGATGCTCAATGCCGATGAGGCCGCGTTTGTGATTTCGGCGGGCAATGCGGTCAGCGGCGGCGGCGAGGACAAGTATCGGGCCTTGTATGGGTCGCTGGGCCATCTGCAGAAACCCTATCTGCTCACCGTCGGGCCTCATGAAGTGAAGGCGTTGGGCGCGGTGCATTTCTACCGTCATTTCGGGCCGTTTTTCTATACTCTGAGCCGGGGCAATCAGTTTTTTGCGTTTCTGGATGCCACCAGTGAAGAGACTTATGGCTTTCAGCTGCAGTGGCTGGAAAAGCGGTTGCACGAAACCCAAGCGGCCAACCGCTTTGTGTTTGTCAGTCGCCCATTATGGGATGTGGGCGAGGAACCGCCGGTGGATTTCGAAGACCAGTATCTGGCCCGCGACCCGGCTTCCGAGCGTTTCCGGGATGCGTTGATTGAGCTGTTTGAGCAGTATGAGGTGGACGTGGTGTTTTCAACCAATCTGCACCTGTTTGACCGGCGTGAACACAAGGGGGTGCGTTATGTCACCACGGGCGGTGCGGGCGGTCTGGTGATCAATGATGACATCAGTTATTACCATTATGTGGCCGTGGACGTGGACGGTGAGCAAATTCGTTTGCAGGAACACAAGCTCGAGATCGGCCAGCATCCGGTGATGAAGCATCTGGAAAGCCTCTGGTTTTTTGTCCATTCCCTGTTTTATGTGGGCCATTTGAATTTTCTGCTGTTTATGGCCGTACTGATCATTGTGGCGGTCAAGCTGTATGGCGCGGTGTTTGAAGAAAAAGACTATTACCCCAATTACGATCTGGATCCGGGCCCGTTTTTGAAACGGCCATTGCGCATTGCCATGGTCACCAACAATTACTTACCGTTTGTGGGCGGGGTGCCGATTTCGATTGCACGGCTGGCGCGGGGTCTGGTGGCGAAAGGCCATCTGGTCAGGGTACTGGCCCCGGATTATCAGAACGCGGAACAGACCCGGCAGGATCAATCCCAGCCGGGCGGCTTGGATGTGACCCGGTTGCCGTCCTGGTTTCGCATCGGCTCCGGGCACCCGTTTCGCCTGGCCAACCCTTTCTCGCGCCGCTTTCAGAAAGCGCTGAAAGACTTTGCCCCGGATCTGATCCACGTGCATCACCCCTTCTGGCTGGGACGCCGGGGACTTTTCTGGGGGCGGCGACTGGGAGTGCCGGTGGTGCTGACCTATCACACCCGATTGGAACATTACGCTCATTTTGTGCCCTTGCCTGGGCCGCTGTTTCGCAATGTGATTGTGCATGGGGCCATCCGGCGGTTTGCCAATCGCTGCGATGCGGTGATTGTGCCCACGGCTTCGGCCGAAGAATATCTGCGGCTGATCGGGGTGCAGCGACCGATTTACGTGCACCCGACCGGGATTGAGTATTCGGCCTTTCAACAGGCGGACACAGAAGGGGTGGCCGAGCTGAAACAGCGCTGGGGCATTGCGCCGGATGCGACGGTGCTGGTTTCGGTGGCCCGGCTGAGCCCGGAAAAAAACTTTGAATTCATGCTGCAGGCGCTGGCCACACTGAAAACCCGGACTGATACACCGTTTCAGTGTCTGATTGTGGGCGAAGGCGAGGCCCGGGAAGGCTTGCAGGCTCAGATTGAGGCGCTGGGATTGACCGATACGGTGTTGCTGGTGGGAAAAATCGCACCGGAGAAAATGCCGGCCCTGTATCAGCTGGGCGATGTATTTGTGTTTGCCTCGCGTTCCGAAACCCAGGGCATGGTGATTCTGGAGGCGATGGCTGGCGGTCTGCCGGTGGTCGCGGTGCGGGCCAGTGGCATTGACGATGTGATTGAGCAGAACCAGACCGGGATCAAAACCCCGGAAAACTACCAGGCCTGGTCAAAAGCGGTGCAAAAACTGTTGGAAGACCCGTCCCGACGCCAACGCATGAGCGAAGCGGCCCAGGCGTTTGCCGGGGAATTCGATATTGAACCCTACGCCCAGCGGGTGCATCGGACTTATGCTGAGATTCTGGCGGAACACCGTCTGGCTGATCCGACGCAGCTGGCGGAAAAAACCCGAAAAAAAGGGTCGTAACGTTTTGGGTTTTCAGTAAAGTAAACAGAACGCTCTTCAGGAATTTGTGATCCATTTATGATAGTTGCGCCCCATCCATTGTTCGATCAGCCATTGATCAAAAGCTTCTTGCAGGCATTTGAGCATTCGATGATGACGTTTGTGATCACCTCAGCCGAGACGGATGCGGTGCCTTACCGTTTTTTGTACGTCAATGAGCGTTTCAAGCAGCAGACCGGCTACGACGAGCCGGACTTGAAAGACCAGAGCCCCAAAATTCTGCAGGGGCCGAAAACCAGCCCGGAAGTGCTGGCAGAGCTGAAACGCAAACTCCGGCGTCAGGAAACCTTTATCGGCCAGGCGGTCAATTATCGCAAGGACGGGTCGGAATACATTGTGCGCTGGAGCATCAACCCGATTCTGGACGAGCGGCAGCAGGTGGTCGCCTATATTTCCTGTCAAATGGAAGTCAATGAGCGGGTACAGGATCAGGAGCAGGCGTTTTTTCTGGCCGAGGCGATCAACCAGACCGCCGATGCGGCTTTGATTACCGATCTGAAAGGTAGAATTGTCTATGCCAATCGGGCCTTCACCCTTCTGACCGGTTACGAGCTGGAGGAAATCAAGGGCCGAAACACCCGGATGTTCAAATCCGGCAAGATGCCGCCGGATTTTTATCAGAGAATGTGGGAAACCTTACTGATGAATCAGTCGTTCAAAGGCATTTTTCTCAATCGGCACAAGGACGGCCATGCGTTTTTCGAACAGAAAACCATCACCCCGATTGTGGACGAATACAACCAACCCATCTATTTTCTGGCCATTTCCAAGGATTCGTCTGAAGTCATTGAAAAAACCCACCATCTGGAATACAAAGCTTATCACGATGCCTTGACCGGTTTGTTCAACCGCTCCAAGTTTGACGAGCTGATGGTGGCCAAGCTGCGCCATTTTGAACACGAAGGCGCGGTGTTCAGCCTGATACTGGGCGATCTGGATGATTTTAAGCCGCTCAATGATACCTATGGTCATGATGTGGGCGACGAGGTGCTCAAGCAGCTGGCTTCGGTGTTTCGCCATTCGCTGCGCAAAGACGATGTGGTGATCCGCTGGGGTGGCGAGGAGTTCTGTGTGCTGATTGACTCGGATCTGAAAAGCACCGAGTTTGTGGCGCAACTGCTGAAAGACCGGATTGCCGAAATCGATCTTGAGGCACTGCCGGACATTCGACTGACCATGAGTTTCGGTGTGGCCCAGGCGCAATCGGGCGACGACCCGGAAACCCTGTTCAAACGGGCCGATGAGGCGGTGTATGCAGCCAAAAAGGCCGGAAAAAATCGAGTCAGGATTCAGCCTGAGTCCAGCGAAGGGTCTGATCCGGGTAGCGATTGATCGACTGCTGCATGCCCTGAATGTCAAACCCGTCAATGCATTCCAGCAACTCGCTGGCGTAATCTTCCACTGCCTGCACCTTCTGCGTTTGCCCGATCTGCGCCAGCGATTTGGCAAAACGCTTCATGTGATCAATGCTCTGACTGTCACGGGCCCGGTGATACTGCGGTTCGATCTGTGCCAGTGCCTGCGCCAGCCGGTCACGGGCTTCTTCGCTCAATGGGGATGCCGAAGCTGGGGCCATTGCCTTGCTCCGAGCCTCGGGTTCGCGGGTGTCAAACGCCAGATACTGGGCCAGAGCCCGGATCAGATCACGGCGCAGGATCGGCTTGCGCAGAGCGTCATCAAAATACTGGCGCTGATCTTTGTCCAGCTGGTTGTTGAGCACCGACGCGGTCAAGGCAATGATGGGCAGCTCGGGATGGTCCTGTTTGATCCGTCTGGCGGCTTCATAGCCGTCCATCACCGGCATGGCAATGTCCATCAGGATCAGGTCGGGCACCGCTTTGTTCACCGCTTCCAGCGCTTCCTCTCCGTTGCCGGCTTCGATCACGCTCAGGGCCGAGTGGTAAAAGTTCTGCACAATCAGATCACGGTTGTTGGCCACATCGTCCACAACCAGTATCCGGGCCGGGGCAAAAGCGCGGTCCTCGATCCGGTCGCCTGAGTCGCTCGGGTTACTTTGTGCCTCATCGGCTCTGGCGAGTGCGGCGATTTCAATGGCCGGCAGCGAGAGCAGAAAAACACTGCCCTGCTCCGGCTGGCTTTCAACCTCAATGGTGCCGTCCATCATGCGCACCAGTCGCTGTGTGATCGACAAGCCCAGGCCGGTCCCGCCATATGTCTGGCTGTCCTGACCGCTCTGCTGGGTAAAGACTTCAAAGATTTTCTGCTGCTGATCCTCGGGAATACCGATGCCGGTGTCTTCCACCCGGACCGTCAGGCCGACCTGGCTGGAGGAGGTGCCGGCTTTGGCCTGAACGCTCAGGCGAATCTCGCCCTGCTGGGTGAATTTGACCGCATTGCCCAGCAGATTGAACAGAATCTGACGGATCCGCACTTCGTCCAGCAACAGCGCGTCCGGCAGTTCCGGGTCAATCTCCACCTCAAAGTTCAGCCCTTTCTTTTCAATGTTCAAACGGAACATTTCACTGATGTCGGCAAACAGTTGCTTCGGATCGACCGGTCTGAGTTGCAGGCTCATTTTTCCGGCTTCGATTTTGGACAGGTCCAGAATGTCGTTGATCAGCATCAGTAGCGTGTTGCCTGCGTTCTGGATGGTGTGGACAAAACGCTTCAGCCGTGGTGTGGTGATTTGGGCTTCCAGCAATTCGGTAAAGCCCAGAATCGCGTTCATGGGGGTACGGATTTCGTGACTCATATTGGCCAGAAACTGCGATTTGGCCTGATTGGCCTGATCGGCTTCCTGTTTGGCCTGGGTCAGTTCCTGCTCCATCTGAACCCGGTCGCTGATGTCGAGCAGGATGGTCAGTGCCGCGGGTTGCTGGTTGTATTGAATCGGAATCATCGAGGTCAGCATGTGGCGGGTGCGTTTGCGATTGGAAAACAACGGCTTGATCCGCACTTCGATCTGGTTGACTTCGCCTTTGCGGCGGAATGTCTGCTGCAGGTGTTCAAACTGTTCTGGTGCTTCAAAAAAGGCGCGCAGATTCAGCCGTTTTTCGTGGTCGCGGATCTGGTAGTGCGTTTGTGCATGGCGGTTGGCGTGCACGATGGCCCCGTCCGAATCGATGACCAGTACCAGCAAAGGCATGGCGTCGATCATCTGCTGCAACTGGGTTTCATTCTGGCGAAGCTGGGCCTGTGCCGCCTTGCGCTGGTGGATTTCACGCGCCAGCTTGCGGTTCCAGTAGACAATCACGGCCAACAGCAGGACAAAGCCCAGTGAGAGTTGGAGTAGGGTCCAGTAGTCGAATCGCTGCAGATAATGCACCTGACTCCAGCGGTCATGAATCTGCTGGCGATACTGTTGTTTCAGCAGCGGCAGCGCCTGGTTGAGCAGGCGGTATAGTTCGGGTTGGTTCTGGTGTACATAGAACCCATGCTCGTAGGTATGATCGGTTTTGCCGACGATTTTGAGCGTGGTCAGCTGCTGGCGTTCAATCCAGTAACTGGCTTCGGCCAGCGGCACAATGGCCGCATCGTATTGGTTGACGGCCAGGGCTTCCAGCGCGGAACGGGTCGCGGCGACGGGTTTGAAGGCCAGAGCCGGGTGCAGCTGCTGGAGGCGCTGAGTGCTCTCAAGCGCATCGACCAGTGCAATGCGCTGTCCCTGAAGCTCGTTGATGTCGCTGATGAATTCACTGCCATCGGCGGTGACAATCACCAGCGGCGTTTCCAGTAGTGTGGGCAGGGGCCGGTAGGCCGATCCGATCTGATCGCTGGGGTATTCGGCGCTGATCAAAGCCGGTGTTTCGGTGTCGGACGAGGGGGTGATCTGCAGATTCAGGTGTTGCTGAAGCAATTGAATGTATTCGGCCATAATGCCCTGATAATCACCGGTTTCCCGGGTTTCGACCGGCAGGTGATTGCGCAGCACTTTCAAGTTCAGGGTCGTGGCCTCGCTCAGCCATTGCCGGTCGGCTTCCGACAGGGCCAGACGGGCGCGGAAACTTTGCTGATCGGTCAGCGGGGCGTCGCCCAACCATTTCTGGGTCAACGCCTCTTTTTCCTGCGGGGTCAGGGCCTCGAGCGCCTGATTGAGTATGGCCACCAGCTCCGGGGCATCGTCCCGCACCATAAAGTGCAGAGGTTGGCTGCCTTCGCGGCTGGCCTTGAAAGGTTCCATCCGGTTGATGCCCAGTTGAGACAGTTTGAAGTGGATGACCGTGTAATTGCCAAACAGCAGTTCCGCCTTGTTTTCCAGTACCCGGTCAATGGCTTCGTCCAGAGACTGGGTCAGCACCAGTTTCAGGTTGGGGTACTGGCGTTTCAGAAACGGCAGGTGCACATAGTCCCGGGGGATCGCCAGACGCAGGTTCTGGCTCTGCTCCAGGTCATGAATGCTCAGGGAGCGTGGCTTGAAAAAATAGGTCAGAGTCTGGTGATACGGCTGGGTAAAGTGGGCAAAATCCCGGCGTTCTTCGTTGGGGGCGGCGGAGGTCAGCAGGTCGATCTGCTTGCTTTTGAGCTGTTCGATGGCCTGATGCCAGGGCAGGGAGGTGACGTCAAATCGCAAGCCGATTTTGTCGCCCAGTGTTTGCAGCAGGTCTTTGGAAAACCCTTGCGGCTGGCCGTTGTCGCCCAAATAATCAAAGGGTGGCCAGTCCTGATCGGCCCCCACCCGGATCACAGGGTGATTCTGGACCCAGGTCTGTTGTGCCGGACTCAGGGTCAGGCGCTGAACGGTGCGGGACTGATCGAACCAGGTTTTCAGCAGTTGCTGTTTTTGCCGGGCGTCGATTTCGGCCAGCGCTTTTTGAATGATGCCGAACAGCTCGGGGAAGTCTTTGTGGATGGCAATCGCGGTTTTGGTGTGGCGGCCATCCAGCTTGCTGACCACGTGGATGTTGGTCAGAAAGTGGCGTTCGATCAGGTAGCTGGCCACTGCCAGATTGCCGATATAGGCGTCGGCCTGACCGAAGGAGACCGCCTCCAGCGCCTGCTGATTGGAGTCGGTCAGATGCAGCTTGAGGTCGGGGTGGCTGTCGAGCAACCATTCGTGCAGGTAGGAGCCGGTGTTGATGGCAATGGTCTCATCCGTGAAATCGTCCAGTGTCTGTATCCGCTGGGGGTTGTTGACCATGAAAATGGCCAGTGGCATGGACGCATAAGGCTCGGTAAAAAAGAAATCCTGGCGTCGTTCGGCAGTGGAAACCACGCTGGAAAGGCCATGCAAACGGCCTTTAGCGCCTTTTCGGGCTTCCTCCAGTGTCGTTTGCCAGATGGCCGGTGCCACCCGAATTTTCAGGCCGCTTTGCTGGCGGATCAGTTCAATCAGGTCAGCGGCAATGCCGCTGTGTGCGCCCCGGGCATTTTCAAATTCGTATGGCGGCCAGTTGTGATCGCCACCCAGGGTGATCTGGGGATGGTTTTTTAACCAGGCCTGCTCTTGCGGGGTCAGGTCCAGAGCCTGCACCGGCAGCAGGCTGAGGGCCAACCAAAGTGCCCAGAGTCTGCTCATTAAACGGGCCGTTCGATTCATCCCTCTCGCTCATAGAGTTCGTGCGGGGCGGGAGGTTGTCTGTGTTTTTCCAGAATCGCGGCAAACTCGTCCTGATGGGCGTTGAAGAGGTCCACCAGTTTGGGTTCGAATTGTTTGCCGCGTTGCTCGTTGATGTAGGCGACCACGTCTTCCAGTGGCCAGGCCGCTTTGTAGTGGCGGCGATTGGCCAGGGCGTCAAACACATCGGCCAGTGCCACAATGCGGGCGTAGGGATGAATGGCATCGCCCTTAAGCTGATTGGGGTAGCCGCGTCCGTCCCAGCGTTCGTGGTGTTGCAGCGCAATAATGGCCGAGGCTTTCATCAGGGCGCGATCGGAAAAACTCATCATTTCATAGGCCAGTCTGGTGTGGGTTTTGACGATCTCAAATTCCGATTCGGTCAGCTTGCCCGGTTTGTTGAGAATCTCGATCGGGATTTTGATTTTACCGATGTCGTGCATCGGCGCGGCATGAAAAAGGGTGTCTTCGTCTTCTTCGCTCATGCTGGGGTCATAATACGCCAGCAGGTGGGAAAATTCCGCGACCCGGTGGATGTGCTGGCCGGTTTCGTCAGAGGTGGTTTCCATCAGTTCGGCCAGCAGAAAGATCATTTCCTTCTGGTTTTCTTCCAACTCGGTGGCAAAGCGCTGGGTGCGGTGGGTCAGGTGTTGCTTCAGGGTCAGATTGTTCTGTTTGAGCAGTTTTTTGGCATGGGATAGCTCCAAGTGGTTGCGCACCCGGGCGATGAGCTCTTCGCCGTTGAATGGTTTGGTGATGTAATCGACCGCGCCCAGTTCGAAGCCGCGGGAAATGGCGTCAATGTCCACTTTGGCGGTCAGAAAGATCACGGGAATTTCCTGGGTTTGCGGGTCCTGTTTCAGCTTCTGGCACACCTCGAATCCGCTGAGACCGGGCATCATGATGTCGAGCAGGATCAGGTCAAACGGATTGCTCTGAACCAGTGACAATGCCTGTTCGCCATCAGTGGCAAAGGAAAAGTCATAACCTTCTTCCTTGAGCAGATTCATCACCACTTCGATGTTGTCGGTGACGTCGTCGACGATCAGGATGTGGGTCTGGTAGTCCATATTTTACGACTCATTCTGTTGAGAGGCGGCGGAAACAATCTGGCCGATTTCGCCCAGAATGCGGTTGATTTTTTCACGGTCGGGCCGCAGGCTGCGAGGGTAATCGGCGGGGCTGCCATTGCTGAGCGAACCGGCGCAGGTCAAACGCAACAGTGGCGGGTCGGTCTTTTCCCCTGCCAGATACAGGTGAATCACGTCCATGGTGGGCGGCGGGAAATCGTCCCCGGCCAGTGCCAGATTCAATCCGGCCCGGCTGGCTAGATGAATCGGTTGGGAGCGGGTAGCGATTTGTTCCTGATCAATGCCCAGACGGGTGATGTCAAAGGTACCGGGTGCCAGGGTTTCCGCGGTCTCGTTCAGGTGCTGTTTTTCCAGTCGGCAATGGGGGTCGTAACGCTCGAAGTGCTGACGGGTGGTGAAGCGACCGTATTGAATGAACGTGCGGGTGCTGTCGGGGGCAAAGTTGACGGGTTGATTCAGCCGGAGCCGGTCGTTGGGGCCGATGTCCAGCGACTGGGCAGGGGACAGGCCGGAACAGCCACTGAGGCTGAGGATCAGCCAGCTCGCCAGTCCCGTGGCGGCAAGACGAAACAGAAATCGTGACATGGATCCCCCTCTTGGCAATACATGCTCTGTGTTATAATAACGTAATGAACTTTACGTTATTGTACCGTTTTTTAACAGGGGAAAAACCCGTTGGGAAAACGCGTTTTCCAGTGGCAAGGCAATGAGGGCATTCGATGGATTCAGCCATGACCAATTATGATGTGATTGTGGTCGGCGGCGGCCACGCCGGGACCGAGGCGGCGCTGGCGTCGGCGCGTACCGGTGCCAGAACCCTATTGCTGACCCAGAACATCGATACCCTGGGGCAGATGTCGTGCAATCCGGCGATTGGCGGCATCGGCAAAGGGCATCTGGTCAAAGAAATCGATGCGCTGGGCGGTGCCATGGCCGAAGCGATTGATCAGGCCGGGATTCAGTTTCGCACGCTCAATGCTTCCAAAGGCCCGGCCGTAAGGGCAACGCGCGCTCAGGCCGATCGGGTTCTGTACCGTGAGGCGATTCGTACCCGTCTGGAAAATCAGGTGAATCTGACCCTGTTTCAGCAATCGGTGGACGATGTGCTGATCGAAGCCGACGAAGTGATCGGGGTGGTGACGCAGATGGGGTTGCGTTTCCATGCCCGTCAGGTGGTGCTGACCGCTGGGACGTTCCTCGCGGGGCGCATTCACATCGGTTTGCAGAACTACGAAGGCGGTCGTGCGGGCGATGCCCCGGCCAACCGTCTGGCCAGCCGCATGCGTGAACTGGGGTTGCCGGTCGGGCGACTCAAAACCGGCACGCCGCCCCGCATCGACGCTCGCAGTGTCGATTTTGAGGCGATGCAGGCCCAGCCCGGCGATGACCCGGTGCCGGTGTTTTCGTTTATGGGTCGGGCCGAGCAGCATCCGCGCCAGATTCCCTGCTACATTACCTACACCAATGACGCCACCCACGATGTGATTCGCGGCGCGCTGGATCAGTCGCCGATGTACAGCGACGCCGGTGAGATCGACAGTGTGGGGCCGCGTTACTGCCCGTCGATCGAGGACAAGGTGATGCGTTTTGCCGAGCGGGATCGCCATCAGGTATTTATTGAGCCGGAAGGGCTGAATTCGACCGAGTTGTATCCCAATGGCATTTCCACCAGTCTGCCGTTTGAAGCTCAGGTGGATCTGATTCAATCGATTCCGGGGCTGGAAAACGCCCGCATCATGCGCCCGGGCTATGCGATTGAGTACGACTATTTTGATCCGCGCGGCCTCAAACCCACGCTGGAATCGCAGCATCTTACCGGGCTGTTTCTGGCCGGGCAGATCAATGGCACCACCGGTTACGAAGAGGCCGGTGCCCAGGGCTTGCTGGCAGGGTTGAATGCGGCGCGGCGTTCACGCGAGCAAACGCCCTGGTACCCGCGGCGTGACGAAGCTTACATTGGCGTCATGGTGGACGATCTGATCACGCTGGGCACTTCCGAACCCTATCGCATGTTTACCTCGCGTGCTGAATACCGGTTGATGTTGCGCGAGGACAATGCCGATCAGCGTCTGACCCCGGTCGGGCGTGAGTTGGGATTGGTGTCCGATGCGCGTTGGCTGGCGTTTGAAACCAAGCTGGAACGTCTGGAAACGGAATTATCACGGCTCAAGCAGACCTGGTTGTATCCCCAGCATGAGGAGGCGAAAAAAGCCGAAGCGCTGATGGGATTGCCGCTGAGCAAGGAGCAGACCTTGTTTGATCTGCTTAAGCGGCCGCACGTGCGTTATCAGTCTTTGGCGCAGCTGACGATGTTTGGCATGCCTCTGGCCGATCCGCAGGTGATTGAGCAGATCGAGATCGAGGCCAAATACGCCGGTTACATCAAACGCCAGCAGGAAGACATTGATAAGTTGCGCCGCTCCGAATCGGTGGTGATCCCGCCCGATCTGGATCTGGAAACCGTTTCCGGTCTGTCGAACGAGGTCAAGCAAAAGCTGCGCGCCCACCGGCCGGAAACACTGGGCATGGCCAGTCGCATTGCCGGTGTGACCCCGGCGGCGATCTCGGTATTGCTGGTGTCGATCAAAAAGTGGCGTCAGCAATCGTCCAGGCAGGCAGTGTGATGACCGAAGCGCAGGCACAGAAGGCGTTGCAGGCGGCGTTTTCGGAACTGGGAATGGCCGAAAATCACCAGGCCTGGTCAAAACTGGTTCGCTACTGGCAATTGTTGCAAAAATGGAATCAAGCGATTAATCTTACCGCCATTCGCGATCCGGAAACGATGCTGATCAAGCATGTGTTTGACAGTCTGAGCGTGGCCCCGGTGATGCGCTGGCATCGGTTGCTGGACGTTGGTTCCGGTGCCGGGCTGCCCGGTCTGGTGCTGGCGATTCTGTCCCCGCAAAAGCCGGTCACGCTGCTTGACAGCAACAGCAAAAAAACCCGTTTTCTGATGCAGGCCAAACACAGCCTGCAGCTGGACAATGTCGAGGTGGTTCAGGAAAGGGTGGAGTCGCATCGTCCGCACGAACGCTATGACGCGGTGGTATCGCGGGCCTTTGCGTCGCTGCCGGACTTTCTGAATCTGACCCGGCATCTGCTTGCCGATGACGGCTTCTGGTGGGCGATGAAAGCGCAGCAGGCGCAGGCCGAACTGGATGATTTGCCGGGGTTTGCCAGACTGGTACAGCATCACCGTCTGAAGGTGCCGCAGCTTGAGGCCCAGCGCAGTGTGATTCAGCTGGCACCGATCCATTCCAATACGAAGGAGCAGGCATGAGCCGAATGTTTGCCATTGCCAACCAAAAAGGCGGCGTCGGCAAGACCACCACGGCCGTGAATCTGGCGGCTGCGTTTGCGCGTCTGAACAAGCGGGTGCTGCTGGTGGATCTGGACCCGCAGGGCAATGCCACCGTGGCCATTGGCGTGGAAAAGGACGAGCTGGAGGCTTCGGCCTACGACCTGCTGGTCGGGGACGCCAAGGCCAAGTCGGTGATCTGTCAGACCAACGTGGAAAATCTGGATCTGATCGGTGCTAATGGCGATCTGACCGCGGCCGAAGTGGCCTTGCTGGAAGAATCCAAAGGGCCCAAACGCCTGCGAAAAGGTCTGAAAAAAATCCGTGATCAATACGATGTGATTGTGGCCGATTGTCCGCCCACATTGAATATGCTGACTTTGAACGGTCTGGTGGCGGCCGATGGCATACTGGTGCCGGTGCAATGCGAATATTTCGCGCTCGAAGGCCTGTCTGCCCTGATCGATACCATCGAGGCAGTACAGGAAGATTTGAATCCGGACCTGCATCTGGATGGCCTTTTGCGCACCATGTATGACCGGCGCAACAATCTGGCCAACGATGTGTCCAGCGAGCTGGTGGCGCATTTTGGAATGAAGGTGCTTCAGACCATTGTGCCTCGCAATGTGCGCCTGGCCGAAGCCCCCAGTCATGGGGAGTCGATTCTGGATTACGATGCCGGTTCCAATGGGGCGGTGGCGTATCTGGCGCTGGCCAATGAACTTAAGCGAAAAACCCGATTATAAACTAGGATAAATCCATGGCGAAGAAACGTACCGGGATGGGAAAGCGTGGCGTCAATGCCTTGATCGGCGGTCGTCAGAAAGCGCAAAGCAGTCTGCACGATCTGCGCGTTGATAAAATTGAGATCGATTTTCTGGTTCCCGGTGCCTATCAGCCCCGTCACCAGTTTGACGACCTGGCGATGCAGGAACTGGCCGATTCGATCCGGATTCAGGGCATTGTTCAGCCGATTGTGGTCAAGCCGCTGGAAGACGGCCGCTATGAAATCATTGCCGGGGAACGTCGCTGGCGCGCGGCCAGAATGGCCGGGCTGGAAAAGGTGCCGGTGGTGGTGCGGCAGGCCGACAACCAGACCACACTGGCGATGGCACTGATCGAAAACATGCAGCGTCAGGATCTGAATCCGATTGAAACCGCTTATGGGCTCAAGCGACTGATGCAGGAGTTTGAGCTGACCCAGCAGGCGGTGGCCGACGCAGTTGGCCGGTCGCGTACCGCGGTGACCAATCTGTTGCGGTTGCTGAAATTGCCCGAAAAAGTGCAGGAACTGCTGCACCACGGCAAACTGAGCATGGGCCACACCCGCGCCATTATTACCCTGCCCGAAGACATGCAGATGAACATGGCCAGAAAAGCCGTGGACAAAGGCTGGAGCGTGCGGGAAATGGAACAGGCCGTGCAGAAGTTGCTGGTGCCGGGCAAAAAGCCGCCTCGCCGCGAGGCGGTGACATTGAGCGAGCCTTTGCAGAATTACCAGCGTTCGCTGGAACAAAAAGCCGGTACGGCCGTGAACATCGCTCAAAGCCAGAAAGGAAGCGGTCGGATTGAAATCCGCTTCAAAAACGAAAAAGAGCTTGAAGCGTTGCTGCGACGGCTGGTTTGACTGCCCGATGGCACAAAAATCACCAGGCCTGGTCATAAATATAGTGGTTGAACTTCACAGAATCCAATATCTTGTAGTCTTAAAAAATTAATCTGGTCTTGACTGGATTTTGTGGCATAAAACCGCTATGATTCCGTGCGTTTAGGCTGGATTACATTGCCCGGCACGCAAGAATCCGAACGTTAACTGGAAGCGTATGCAAGAAAATGACGACAACGCAAGACAGCGTTCGGAAAACAGAAAAAAGCCGGCCCTGAACTTTCTGCTGATGGGCGCAGGCTCCATGTTCACCAGTATGGTGATTGCCGGCTTTGTGGTCGGCTACATTCTGGATGCGCTGTTTGACACCTTGCCGGTTTTTCTGATGATCTGTGGTCTGCTGGGCTTTATTGGCGGGCTGCTGAAAGTCAATAAGTTGCTGGGTAAGATGGACCTTCTGGATCCGCAGAAACCAGCCAAGGCGGCGGATCGGAATGAAGCGCCGCCTGTGACCGAAGAACCAATGAAAGACAAAACCAAAGAAAAAAACAAAGAACAACAACGATGAATGATGCCGCTCCCTTGAAAATGGTCAGTGCCAGTCGGGCCTGGAAAGCCCAACTGGTTCTGGGGTTGTTGGCGGTGTTTGTGTTTGCGTTCTGGTCGCTCGCGCTGGATGCCCTTTACGGGCTCGCGATCGGGTTGGTGAATGTGGCGATGCTGAGCTGGACGTTTCAGAAGGCCAATGCCAAAGCCGTTGAGAACCCGAAGAGCGGCATACAGATTTTGTATTTGAGTGCAGTCATCCGCTTTGTGCTGTTGGCTGTGTTATTTGTTTTGGGGCTGCAAGCCTTTGAGTTGAACCCAATGCCCGTTGTGCTGACGTTTGTGGTCATGCAGATCGGGCAGATGCTCAACCTCAAAGGCAAGCAGCGTTTGACTGACTAAGGAGAAGACCCTTGAGTGCTGAAAAAATGGGAACCGTCGAGTACATCCAGCACCACTTGACCAATAATACAGTGGGCGAAGGATTCTGGACGTTCAATGTGGACACCATCGTTGTCAGTGCCTTGCTGGGCGCGCTGATTGTTTTTGTGGGCGCACGTCTGGGCAAGCAGCTGGAATCAGGAACCCCGGGTGGCTTTCAGAATTTTGTCGAAAGCATTCTGGATTTTGTGGCGACCAATGTCAGAGACGCTTTTCCAGGGCATAATCCGTTGATTGCGCCACTGGCCTTGACCGTGTTTCTCTGGGTCTGGCTGATGAACTTCATGGATTTAATCCCGGTGGATCTTCTGCCCTATCTGTATCAATTGATCGTTGGTGATTCCCATGCGTACCTAAAGGTGGTGCCCACCACGGATCTGAACACCACTCTGGCCATGGCCTTTACCGTGTTTGCCTTGATTCTGTACTACAACATCAAGGTCAAAGGGTTGCTGGGCTTTCTGAAAATGTTTTTGTTTCACCCGTTTGGCAAGTTCCTGATTCCGGTGAACATTGTGATGACGTTCATCGAAGAAATCGCCAAGCCGATTTCACTGGCTTTGCGTCTGTTCGGGAACATGTTTGCGGGCGAACTGGTTTTCCTGCTGATCGCGTTGATCGGTGGAACTTTGGCAGTGGGTGCCGCTGCCTTATTCTGGGCACCGCTGCAGGCGCTGCTGGATCTGGGGTGGGCCATTTTCCACATCCTGATCATCACATTGCAGGCCTTCATCTTTATGGTGCTGACGATCGTTTACCTGGGGATGGCGCACGAAGATCACTGATCGGCGTGTGCCGCCCTGCCGGGTAACGCAAGAATGCGGGGTGCTCCGGCATCCCAAAGGGTTTAAGCGCACCTGCCTTGAGTTTCATCTCGATTGAGACGAATAGGGTAAAAAGCTTTTTTAACTTTAACTGTAACTTTAAGGAGTAAACTAAATGGAAGCTCAATTTATTGCGGACATTTATGCTGCGACAGCAATTGGTGTGGGTGTGATTCTGGCGGCCGCTGGTGTTGGTTCAGCGATTGGCTGGGGTCTGATTTGTTCCAAGACATTGGAAGGCATTGCTCGTCAACCAGAAATGCGTCCGGCTCTGATGACCAACATGTTCATCTTTGCGGGTCTGATGGAATCTTTCCCATTCATTATCTTGGCATTCGCCATGTGGTTCCTGTTTGCCAACCCGTTCGTTGGTGCCATGCAAGCAGCACTGGGTGCTTAAACCCAGCTGGATAAAACGGCTAATCATTAATCAACGAATGGCGAGGTAACCACTGTGAGTATTAACGCAACGCTTCTCATCCAGATCATTGCATTTGTGCTGTTGATTTGGTTTGTGAACAAAGTGCTGTGGGGGCCGCTGTCGAAGCTAATGGAAGATCGTCAGAAAAAAATTGCTGACGGCCTTTCAGCGGCGGAGAAAGGAAAGCACGAATTGGAACTGGCTGAAAAACGGGCCAAAGAAGTTCTGAAGGATGCAAAGTCTCAAGCACAGACGGTACTCAGCCAGGCGGAAAAGCGCGGCTCTGAAATTGTCGAGGATGCCAAAATCAAGGCAACCGAAGAAGCAGAGCGTATCAAGCAATCCGCACAGGCCGAGATCGAACAGGAAGTCAGCCGGGCCAGAGAAGAACTTCGTAAGGAAGTCTCGGCTCTGGTTGTGGACGGCGCAGAGAAGATTCTGAAAAAAGAAGTCAATGCGGCGACCCACAATGACATGCTTGAATCCCTGGTCAAATCAATCTAAGGGACGGCTATCATGGCAGAACTTATAACTATTGCACGACCCTACGCGGAGGCCGCTTTTGCCGCGGCAAAAGAAGACAATGCAGTCGCGGACTGGTCCGGCCAATTGCAGAAACTGGCCATGATCGCACAGGATGAAACCCTGCAGACCTTTGAAAAGTCGTCGGAAGCGACGGCGGACAAGGTCCTTGAGGTGATCGTCGGTGCCATGGGTTCGGATCTGATGAACCCTGTGCACAACCTGCTCAAAGTGATGGCGGAAAACAAGCGACTGTCAGCCCTGGCTGACGTCGCTGAAATGTTTCAGCAGCTACAGGCAGACGACGAAAAACGCGTCCGTGCGACGGTGATTTCTGCAAAAACCACAACGGTTGAGCAACAATCAAAATTAAGTGCTGCGCTCAATGCGAAATTCGATGCGGACGTTGAAATAACGTACGAAGAAGACCCTTCCCTGCTGGCTGGTATCAAAATCAAAGTCGGTGACTGGGTGGTCGATGGCTCCGCACAATCGCAGTTAAACAAACTTGGCGCAGCAATCGCCCAATAATGGAGAGGAACAAACATGCAATTGAATGCCTCTGAGATCAGCAACCTCATCAAAGACCGAATCAAAGGGTTTGATAGTGCTGCAGAATCTGGCAGTGAAGGCACGGTCGTCAGTATTGCCGACGGCATCGCGTTGCTTCACGGCGTGTCAGACGTGATGTATGGTGAGATGGTTCGGTTTGATGAAAACACCTTTGGTATGGCCCTGAACCTGGAGCGTGACTCCGTAGGTGTCGTAGTCCTGGGTGAATACGAGCACATCTCCGAAGGTGACAAAGTTACCTGTACTGGAAAAATTCTGGAAGTGCCGGTTGGCCCTGAGTTGAACGGTCGCATTGTCGACGGTCTGGGTCGTCCGATTGACGGCAAAGGCGCCATTGATACCAAGGTCACTTCACCGATCGAGCGCATTGCTCCGGGCGTTATTGAACGTCAAGCGGTCGACCAGCCAATGAAAACCGGTATCAAATCAATCGATTCCATGATCCCGGTGGGTCGTGGTCAGCGAGAGTTGATCATCGGTGACCGTCAGACCGGTAAAACCGCCATTGCGATTGATGCGATCATTTCCCAGAAAAACACGGGTGTGAAGTGTATCTATGTGGCCATGGGACAGAAAGCGTCTACGGTCAACAACGTTGCACGCAAGCTGGAAGAATACGGTGCCATGGACAACACCGTGATCGTTGCTGCCAATGCGTCCGATCCGGCCGCTCTGCAGTACATGGCCGCTTACGCCGGTTGTGCGATGGGTGAATACTATCGTGACCGTGGCGAAGACGCGCTGATCATTTATGACGATCTGACCAAACAGGCTCAGGCTTACCGTCAGATTTCCCTGCTGCTGCGTCGTCCACCAGGGCGTGAAGCTTTCCCGGGTGATATCTTCTATCTGCATTCCCGTTTGCTGGAACGCGCTGCGCGCGTCAACACCGACTATGTGGAAGAGTTCACAAACGGCGAAGTCAAAGGCAAAACCGGTTCCCTGACCGCCTTGCCGATCATCGAAACTCAGGCAGGGGACGTTTCGGCGTTTGTTCCGACCAACGTGATCTCGATCACAGACGGTCAGATCTTCCTGGAAACCGGGCTGTTCACACAGGGTATCCGTCCTGCTGTTAACGCTGGTCTGTCGGTTTCTCGTGTGGGTGGTTCGGCTCAGACCAAAGCCATCAAGAAAATGGGCGGTGGTATTCGTCTGGATCTGGCTCAGTACCGTGAACTGGCCGCTTTTGCGCAGTTTGCTTCCGACCTTGATCCGGCGACCAAAGCCCAGTTGGAACGTGGTAAGCGTGTCACCGAACTGATGAAACAACCTCAGTATACGCCTTTGTCCACAGCTGAAATGGCGGTCTCGCTGTTTGCTGCCAACGAAGGTTATCTGGATGACATCGAAGTCGAGAAGGTTCTGGACTTTGAATCCGCTCTGCATGCTTACCTGAATTCTGAATACAAATCGCTGGCTGATAAGATCAATGAAAAAGGCGACTGGAATGACGAGATCATTTCGGAAACCAAAGCAATGGTCGATGCCTTTAAAGCGAACGGCGTATTTTAAAGAAGAGGTGAGCCATGGCAGGCGGTAGTAAAGAGATTAAAGCTAAGATTAGCTCCGTAACAAATACGAAGAAAATCACCAAAGCCATGGAAATGGTGGCGGCTTCCAAAATGCGCAAGGCACAACAGCGCATGGAAGCCACCCGTCCCTATGTCGAAAAAGTGAAGCGAGTGATTAACCACGTCTCAGCCGCGCACCCTGAGTATAAGCATCCTTATACCCAGACGCGTGATTCTGTCAAACGTGTCGCGTTGATCATGATCTCTTCTGATCGTGGCTTGTGTGGTGGTTTGAACTCAAACTTATTCCGCAGAACATTGCCCATGCTGAAAGCTTGGCAGGAACAAAACGTTGAGGTGGAGCTGGCCCTGGTCGGAAACAAGGCGCAGGCCTTTTTCCGCAGTTATGGGGGCAATGTGGTGGCATCGGTGACCGATCTCGGTGACGCGCCCCACATTGAAGACTTGGTTGGGACCATCAAGGTGGTTCTGGATAAATTCGAAGCGGGCGAAGTGGACGAAGTCCATCTTGCCTCCAACGGATTCATCAATACCATGACCCAGCAGCCCACCATCAAACAATTGGTTCCGCTTGAATCTGATTCTGAAGAATCTGCAGATGAAACACACTGGGATTATCTTTATGAACCAGACGCCAAGACGTCCTTGGATCTGTTGATGCGTCGCTATGTCGAAAGCACTGTGTATGGTGCCGTGGTCGAAAATGCCGCCTGTGAACAGGGCGCGCGAATGGTCGCCATGAAGAGTGCGTCGGACAATGCGGGCGAAATGATCAACGATCTCAAACTGTCTTACAACAAAGCTCGTCAGGCAGCGATCACCGCAGAACTGTCGGAGATCGTGGCTGGTTCATCGGCTGTTTAAGTTTGTAGTGTTTCAATAAAAGGTTAAAGATTATGAGTGGAAAAATAGTACAGGTAATCGGCGCGGTCATTGACGTCGAATTCAAAGGTGCTGATTTACCAAAGATCTATGACGCGTTAACCGTAGAAGAAGCTGGTCTGACTCTGGAAGTTCAGCAGCAGATCGGCGATGACCAGGTCCGTACGATTGCCATGGGTTCTTCTGACGGTCTCAAGCGCGGCATGAATGTCACCAATACGGGTGAAGCGATTTCGGTTCCGGTAGGGAAAGCGACTCTGGGTCGTATTTTCAACGTTCTGGGTGAAACCATTGACCATAACGGTCCGGTGGACACGGAAGAACGCAATACCATTCACCGTCCTGCGCCCGCGTTTGACGAGTTGGCAGCGTCTCAGGAACTGCTGGAAACCGGTGTGAAGGTCATCGACCTGATCTGTCCGTTTGCCAAAGGTGGTAAAGTCGGTCTGTTCGGCGGTGCCGGTGTTGGTAAAACCGTCAACATGATGGAACTGATCCGTAACATCGCGATCGAGCACTCCGGTTATTCCGTGTTCGCCGGTGTGGGTGAGCGTACTCGTGAAGGCAACGACTTCTATTATGAAATGGAAGAGTCCAACGTACTGGACAAAGTTGCACTGGTCTACGGTCAGATGAATGAGCCACCAGGTAACCGTCTGCGTGTTGCTCTGACCGGTCTGACCATGGCGGAATACTTCCGTGATGAAGGCCGTGATGTTTTGTTCTTCGTGGACAACATCTACCGTTATACCCTGGCGGGGACCGAAGTATCGGCTCTGTTGGGTCGTATGCCTTCCGCGGTGGGTTATCAGCCAACGCTGGGTTATGAAATGGGGATGATTCAGGAACGGATCACGTCCACCAAAACCGGTTCCATCACCTCCATCCAGGCGGTGTATGTTCCGGCGGACGACTTGACCGATCCGGCTCCGGCCACCACGTTTGCCCACTTGGACGCGACTGTGGTACTGAACCGCTCGATTGCCGAGATGGGGATTTACCCGGCGATCGATCCATTGGATTCGACGTCTCGTCAGCTGGACCCGCAAGTTGTCGGCAAAGAGCACTATGAAACCGCGCGTGGGGTTCAGGAAACCATGCAACGTTACAAGGAGCTCAAAGACATCATTGCCATTCTGGGCATGGATGAGCTGTCAGAAGAAGACCGTGCGATTGTGGCACGTGCGCGTAAGATGCAGCGTTTCTTCTCTCAGCCTTACTTTGTGGCCAAAGTGTTCACAGGCGAAGACGGTCGTTACGTCCCGCTGAAAGAAACCATCCGTGGCTTCAAGATGATCATCAGCGGCGAACTGGACGATGTGCCTGAACAGGCTTTCATGTTTGCTGGTGACATCGACGAAGTGCTGGAAAAAGCCAAAAAATACAAAGGTTAATGAATCATGGCAGTCTCAATGCAAGTCGATATTGTCAGTGCTGAAGGGTCTATGTTCTCTGGTAAAGCGGACAGAGTCTTTGCACAGGCTGCCGATGGTGAAGTCGGTATCCTGCCTAAGCACACTCAGTTGTTGTCCAGTCTCAAACCTGGGCAGGTACGTGTGGTCAGTGGGGATGAAGAAGATCATTTCTTTATCAACAGCGGGATTCTCGAAGTTCAACCGGACGTAGTCACCATTCTGGCTGACACGGCCATCCGCGCGGAAGATCTGGACGAATCGCAGGCTCTCGAAGCCAAGCGTCGTGCAGAAGAAGCGATGGATCAGGCCAAAACGGACACGGACATTGCCCGTGCCCAAGTTGAACTGGCGGAAGCCATTGCCCAGATTCAGACGATCACCAAGATGCGGGATCGTTTGCAGAAAACGGGCATGTCTTAAGTCGATTGACCTTATTAAAGAAAGCACCTTCGGGTGCTTTTTTTTTGCCTGATGGCCAGGGGCGGCTCGTTTATAATGACGGTTTCGGCCATCAATGTTTTGTTTTGATGTGCCCCCGTTTGCAGCAAAAAGAGGAGTTTCGATGGGTCTGAAGGTGATAGTGTTGGCAGCCGGAAAGGGCACTCGTATGCGTTCCAAACGGCCGAAAGTGCTTCAGTCGCTGGCGGGACGCCCTTTGTTGAGTCACGTGGTCGAACGTGCCCAGGCCATCGAAGCCGATGACATTGTCACGGTGATCGGTCATGGCGCCGACCAAGTTCGGACGGCATTTTCCGGACAGGCGGTGTCGTTTTGCGAGCAGACGCAGCAACTGGGCACTGGCCATGCGGTGCAGCAGGCGATGTCGGTCATTGACGATGAGGATACGATCCTGATTCTGTACGGCGATGTGCCGCTGACTGCCCCGGAAACTCTGAAGGATTTGATTTCTCTGGTCAGTGACCAGCATCCGCTGGCCTTGCTGACGATGACCCTTTCCGACCCGGATGGTTACGGACGGATTCTGCGCGATGCGCATCATCAGGTGCAGGCCATTGTCGAGCAGAAGGATGCGACCCCCGAACAGCGGCAGTGCAAGGAAGTGAATACCGGAATGATGGCCGCCCAGGGACGGCTGCTCAAAAGTTGGCTGACGCGATTGAGCTCCGACAACGCTCAGGGCGAATATTATCTGACCGACATCATCGGTTTTGCCGTGGCCGATGGCTACGAAATTGCGACCACAGAGCCGCAATCACTGACCGAGGTACTGGGGATCAACAACAAAGCACAGTTGCAGACCCTGGAACGCCTGTATCAGCGTGAACAGGCTGAAAAACTGATGGCCGCCGGTGTGACCCTGATCGATGCGGACCGCATTGATGTGCGTGGCACGCTCAGCGTTGGCCAGGATGTGACGCTGGATGCCAATGTGCAGTGCATCGGTTCAGTGACACTGGGCGATGAGGTGACCGTGGAATCCCATTGCGTGCTCAAAGACTGTACCATTGAAGCGGGCAGTCATATTGCCGCGTTCAGTCACATTGACGGAGCGAGCGTTGGTTCCCACTGTCAGGTCGGCCCTTATGCCCGGCTGAGACCGGGTACCCAATTGGCCGCGAACGCCAGAATCGGCAATTTTGTGGAGACCAAAAACGCACAGATTGGGGAAGGCTCCAAGGTCAACCACCTGTCTTACATTGGCGACGCTCAAATGGGCGCGGAGGTGAACATTGGTGCCGGGACCATTACCTGCAATTACGATGGCGCCAACAAGCATCTCACTCAGATTGGCGACCAGGTGTTTGTGGGGTCGGCCACTCAGTTGGTGGCGCCGGTTTGCGTAGGCGAAGGCGCAACCATTGGCGCAGGCTCCACCATTACCAAAGATGCCCCGGCGCACACCCTGACGCTTTCACGCGGCAAACAGATCAGCCTCAAAGGCTGGGCAAGGCCGGTCAAAAAAGCTTCTGAAACCAAAAAGTAACCTCCTATTGGCTTAAGCCGGGCCGGCGGTCAAGACCGGGTTTTTACCAGGCCTGGTTGTTTTTGCATTGCTAGCGGCCGATTGGCTTAAGTCCGACAGGCGGCTAGACACGACTCTGGAGTCTTTATGTTGTATCACACCCTGCCAGCGCAATCGGCGGATCCGTTTGAAAAGGCCATGACCGACCACGGCTGGGAACTCGTCGGCAAAGACGGCGGCCAGTCCAATTTCATCGGCTGGGCTTACATCATTCATTGGCAAAAAGATCTGGATGGCAAGTCGGGCGAAGTCAAACTCAATTTTGAAGACAATATGGGCGAACAATCGGCCTGGCTGGAAATGTCACCCGCCGCCAAACCCGAAGTGATGCGGATTCTGGATCGGTTGGAGACAGACTGAATGCGGTGGCGCGATGCCCTTGATTTAACCCGATTGAACCGTCCGGTGGGCATTTATCTGGTGCTCTGGCCGACGCTGTGGGGACTGTGGCTGGCCGCCGAAGGCGTGCCGCCATGGTGGGTTCTGGCCGTGTTCGTGTTGGGGACGGTTTTGATGCGTTCGGCCGGATGTGTGATCAACGATTACGCCGACCGGCATTTTGACGGCCATGTGGCCCGCACCTGTCAGCGGCCGTTGGCCACAGGCCGGGTCACAGAACCTCAGGCGCTGGGGTTGTTTGCATTGCTGGGCGTATTGGCGTTCGCGTTGGTGCTGACATTGAACCCTTTGACCATCGCCTTGTCACTGGTGGCTCTGGGGCTGGCGGCGCTGTATCCGTTTATGAAGCGCCATACCTACTGGCCGCAAGTGTTTCTGGGCGCGGCCTTTGCCTGGGCGATTCCCATGGGGTTTGCCGCCGTTCAGGGACAAGTGCCTGACCAGGCCTGGTTACTCTATGCCACCACACTGGTCTGGGCGCTGATTTATGACACGGCTTACGCCATTTCCGACAAGCCGGACGACCTCAAACTGGGCATCAAATCCACGGCGATCCTGTTTGGCGAAGCGGTGCGGCCGATTGTTTTCGGGTTTCAGTTACTGATGCTGGCCGGATTGGTGGCCGTGGGCTGGGTGTTTGCCTTGGGCTGGGCTTACGGTCTGGCCGTGGTGCTGGCCGCCGGATTGATGGCGTACCATCAGCGGTTGTTGGCTCGAAACACGGCTGAGGACGCCTTCCGGGCTTTTTTGCATAATCATTGGATCGGATTGGTGGTCTGGGTCGGGCTGGTGATTGAATACGTTTGAAGGGATCGCAGTTGATCGATCAATGGTAAAGGCTCTGGTCCGCTGGCTGGAGCGGCTCTTCCCAATCGCTTTTTTCAATCGCCTTTTCCAGCAGGTGCAATAACACCTGAACCACTTTGGGGTCATAGCCCAGCTCCAGACCGGGGCCTTTCTCCGGTTCCAGCGCCATTTTCGGTTGATCGCCATCCAGTCCGCGGAACGTGATTTTGCTCAACAGCACCGGTTCCGGCCCGATCAGATTTTTGGACGACGGAGGTGATTCGTAAGCCTGATCAAAGGCCTCGTCGGACAAATCCGTCTCCGAACCGGACTCCGATTGCTCGTCGTCACGCTGTGCCCAGTTCTTCAGTTGTTGCGGCGTCAGAATCGATTCCCCTGTCTGTGGGTGTTCGCCATGCAGGGCCGGCAACAGCAGCGCCAGAAACCGGCGGGTGATCCAGGCACTGGCCTCATAGCCTTCCTGAGTGTTCAATTTTAGAAGTATCCGATCCTCAATCGCGTTATATTGAGCCTGTATCTGTTGGATGTGGTCGGACATGTGAACCATCGCTTATTGAAACAAAACGCCATTATACTGACTTTGGGTTGTCTTTGGGGGCTGCCCGGGCTCTGTGACGAAGGCTCTAAAAACCAAGAGGGGGCACCGACGGACGCGGCCTTGTCCGAGGAAGCCGCGCAGCCGGACACGGAGACGCCCATGGATGTCGTGCATGCATGGATCGGCTCTTCGGTGGACGGTGTTGGACGAACATTGGATCGTTTCTTTGGTGCGGCGGATGAATTTGAGCAGGCAGGTGGCAGTCGATTGGATGTGACCTTGCCTTTTTCTTATGAAACAACGGATGGTTTGGGTTCAGCGGTGGATTTTGATGCCCGGATTGCCTTGCCGCGCACAGAGCAGCGCTGGCATCTATGGCTGAAGTCGGCCCGTGATCCGTTTTCCGCACAGGCCGGAAGCGACGCGGATGCCGTGGCATCGCCTGAATCAGCCAGAGTCCAAGTCGCCCAGCCCACCGAAGAGCGCCAGACTTCGCTGGGGTTCCAGACTTTTTTTGCATCCAATGAAAACCTGATCTCCCTAATCGATGTGGGAGTTGGGATGAATGAAAACTACATCCCCTCACTCAGTGCGCAGATTGAATCGCAGTATGTCTGGGATTTGGGGGTTTGGGAGGCCCGTACACGCCCCGCCGTTTTCTGGTCGGGCGAAGAAGGTGCCGGCGCCCGGTTGACGCAACTTGTGTCTTATTACTGGACTGACCGACGCTTTGTTCGCTCGGAAACAAGGATTGAAGCCTGGCGGGATGGCGGGGCCCGTGACCTCTCACACGCCTGGACGCTTTACGATCAGGTCACTCCCACTCAGGGGTTTTCTTATCGATTTTCCGCACAGTGGGACAATCGCCGGGATGGATGGGGGCTGCGCGCTTACGGGCCCGATGTCCGTTGGCGTCAGAGGGTCTATCGCGATTGGCTGTTTTTGGAAACCGGCGTGTTTGCCCGCCCGCATCCGGGCGAGTCCTGGAAGAAGGCAGAAAAAGGCGTTCAAATCGAGTTGGAAGCGCGTTTCTACGCGCCTGAATCGGGGCCGTGAGTCAGTCGAGCCGCAAGGGTGTCGGTCAGGACTTCGGTTAACAGCAAGGGCGTGTCTGCATTGGAAAACAAGGACTGACGTGCAAAGCCATTGGCTTGGGTCCGTGCCAATTGAAAACCGGAACGGACCAGATTCGGGGTGTTGAACAGCACTTCGCCCAGGGGTTGGTTGCCCAGTTGTTTCAGTGAATACCAGGGATTGCCGGGCCGCAAGTCGGGAATGACTGTGCGAGCGTAAACCCAGGTTTGGCCGTGGCAGTGCAGCCGCACGGTGCGGACCCAGCAACGACGCTCCGGCCCCAGTTTCAGTGCCATGGCTTCCTGCCAAGTGGGGCGTTGATCCCCTTCGTCCATCACGGCCACGCTCAGGTTTGAGCAAAGGCGGCGCAAATTCTGTGTCAGCGAGCCGCGGTCGGTCAGCCAGGGACGTAGTGAGCGAGTTGGGGCGAGCCGCTGCATCAGGCGCTCGGGTTGCCAGCTTGCCTGTGCCAGGGTCTGACGCAGAGTTTGTACGGTCAAGTCAGGCATGTTGGTACCCCATTTTCTCGCCCAACCACCGTTGATGCAGGACTTCGGCCTGGTCGGGGGCCTGTGCCAGCAGTTGCACCGCCGCCTCCCGGGCCTGATTTAACCAGGCCTGGTCGCGTTCCAGATCGGCGATCCGGAACTGCAGTCCGCCGGTCTGACGCGTGCCCAGAATTTCGCCGGGTCCCCGCAATTTCAGGTCTTCTTCGGCGATTTTAAAGCCGTCGTTGGTTTCACGCATGATGTTGAGTCGCGCCTTGCCCGTCTCGCTCAGGGGCGGTTTGTAAAGCAGCACGCAATGGCTTTTCTTGGCCCCGCGCCCGACCCGTCCGCGCAGTTGGTGCAGTTGCGCCAGCCCCAGCCGTTCGGCGTTTTCAATGATCATCAGGCTGGCATTGGGCACATTGACCCCGACCTCGATCACCGTGGTGGCCACCAGCAGGTCCAGCGCATGGGCCTGAAAATCGGCCATGATTCGTGCCTTGTCGTCGCCCTTGAGGCGTCCGTGAATCAAGCCCAGGCGCAAGTCCGGCCATTGCTGTCGGAACTGTTCGGCAGTGACTTCGGCGGCCTGCGCATCCAGTTGATCCGATTCTTCGATCAACGGACACACCCAATAGGCCTGAACGCCTTGCTGACACTGGGCAACCAGATGGGCCATGACCTCTTCGCGTTTGCTCTGGTTGAGTACGGCGGTGTCAATCGGCTGGCGTCCGGGCGGCAGCTCGTCAATCACCGACAGGTCCAGGTCGCCGTAGGCGCTCATGGCCAGGGTACGCGGAATCGGGGTGGCGGTCATGATCAGTTGGTGGGGATGGGTGTCCTCCTCGCCCGCTTTCTGGTGACCTTTGTCGTGCAACGCCAGCCTTTGATGCACCCCGAATCGGTGTTGCTCGTCAATGATCACCAGGCCAAGCCTGGCAAAGGTCACTTCCTGCTGAAACAGGGCATGGGTGCCGACCACAATTCGTGCATCGCCGTTTTCAATGCGGGCCAGTTGGTCGCGTTTTTCCCCGGCTTTCAGCCGTCCGTTGAGCCAGGCCAGCTCGATGCCCAGCGGTTCCAGCCATTCGGCAAAATGATTGCGGTGCTGCTCGGCCAGAATTTCCGTCGGGGCCATGACCGCGACCTGCAGGCCGGCTTCCGCAGCCTGAATGGCGGCCATGGCGGCGATGATGGTTTTGCCTGAGCCCACATCGCCCTGTACCAGACGCTGCATTGGGTGCGGTCGTTGTAAGTCCTGGGAAATGGCCTCCCAGACCCGGTTTTGTGCGCCGGTCAAAGCGAACGGCAGGGAAGCGACCAGCGTGTTGACCAGTCGGCTGGGGCCGATGGCCGGAGCACGGCGGGTCTGTTCCTGCTGGCGCAGCCATTGCATGCTCAACTGATGGGTCAGCAGTTCTTCCAGAATCAGACGCTTTTGAGCCGGGTGGGCAAAGCGTTTGAGGGCGGCGAGGTCGTCATCGGGTTGTGGTTGGTGCAGCGTGGTCAAGGCCTGGTTGATGGGTGGAATCTGCCAGGTCGACAAAAAGGCCTGCGGCAGACCTTCCGGCAGAGGGTATTGCTGCAACAATGCCATGGCCTGCCGGATCAGTTTCAGCAAAGATGCCTGCCCCAGCCCTTCGGTGGAGGGGTAGACCGGGGTGAGGGTGGTGTCCAGAGGCGGGCGTTTGTCTTCGGAAAAAAGCTGATAAACCGGGTGCACCATTTCCAGCCCCTTGGGGCCGCTGCGCACCTCGCCGAAAGCGCGAATCCGAGCGCCGCGTTTGAACTGCTGGGCCTGACGAAAGCCAAAATGGAAAAAACGCAGGGTCAAACGCTGGCCTTCCGGATCACAGACGCTGACCAACAGACTGCTGTTGCGGCTTTGGGTGAGGTGCTGCGAGACGATTTCCCCTTCGATCTGGGCTTCCTGACCGGGCAGCAACTGGGCGATGGCGTGCAGTCGGGTCTTGTCCTGATAGCGCAGAGGCAGGTGAAACAACAGGTCCTGCACCACGTGCAAGCCGAGTCGAGCCAGTTTCTCGGCCTGCTTGTCTCCCACCCCTTTGAGCGAAGTTAAGCGTTGACGCGCCAGTTGCATGGGCGTTCCTTGGTTGCATTCAATAGGGGTATTTTAGCAAAGCAGCGGGCCAAAAAATGACTGGTCGCCTGTCGGATTGAGACGATCGAAACGAATTGAGACGTTTGGGTTCAAATGCCAGCCTGACAGTGCCACTTTTTACCAGGCCTGGTAAAAAGCGGTCATTGCGCTATGGCGCTTCCGGTTCCAGCCATACCTCGTCTTTGTGGATTTTGCCGCGGGCATTCTGTAGGTGGTAGCCCGAATCGCCCAGCTCGGTGTTTTTCTCTTGCAGGGCAAGTGTGCCGGTCATTTTGAAGGCGTAGTCAATGTCATCCAGACGCAGAGCTTCGCCTTCGGCGGTGGTCACGTAAACGGTCTGGTTCGGCGGTGGGGCCGGCACATGAATGCAGGCACCAAAATAGGGGACCAGCAAAAAACTGTGAACCAGGCCGTTGCGAATCTCCAGTGGGGCAATGTAGCCTGCCAGGGTGACGGTTTGGCCATCCAGTTCCGGGTTGACGGGCAGGTTGTCGAGTTCCTTCTGGATCATTTCCACAATTTCCAGGCCTTCTTCGCTGCCATCCGGCAGAGTGTTGAGGTAGTTGATTTCTTCTTCATACTTGGCCAATACCTTGTCCGGGTGATGGCTGTCTGGAATCAAATCCTGCCAATAGAGGGTTCTGGGCGTGTCCTGCCCCAGAGCGAGCAGCGGCCAGAGCAGTACCAGCAACCCCAGCCTTACCCAGGTCAGGTGGGCCGGGCCTGTGCGATGTGACTGGTTTGGGTGAAACGTCGTCATGGCTGCAGTCCTTTTTTCAGATTGTTGCGGGCGGCCAGCCAGCCGGGCAAGGTGCTGATCAACAGCGCCGCGCCCAGTGCCATCAGAGCCATTTTCAATTGACCGACATCCGGCAGGAAAAAGCCAATCGACAGGCCGTAGTGTGATAACAGCCAGGGTTGCAGCAGCCAGAGCCCGGCTTGCAACAGCCCGATGCCCAATATGAAGCCACCGAGCATGATCAGCAATGTGTCCAGCCAGAACAGGCCCAATATCCCCCGGCGATGCATGCCAATGGCGCGCAGCAAGGCAATTTCGTGACGGCGTTGGTGCAGATTGTTGAGCAGGCTGATCAGTATGCCAGTCAGCGCGGCGACAAACACGCCCCAGGACAGCAGCATGAACGCCTGTTCAAAATGTCTGAGACTTTGCCAAAAACGAGCCAGAGTGGCGCCGGGCAGAATCGCCATAATCGGTTCAGGTTGGTAAGCGTTGATCTGCCGCTGCAGACGAAAGGTCTGAATCTTATCGGTCAGGCCGACCATGACGGCGGTGATCTCTGTGGGTTCCGGCACCAGTTTTCGGGCCAGTTCCGGCGAAAGCTTCAGAGGCGAGGGGCGTCCGCTCTGCCAGTCAAGATGAATCGCTTCCAGAGCACGCAGAGAGACTTGAAGGGTCCGGTCCAGCGGCGTGCCGGTCGGGGCGAGAATGCCGCTCACCCGAAACGGCTTGTCGTCGTGTTCGGGCAAAGATGCCTCGGCGCGAGCGGCCACTCCGTGTGACAGCAGCAGACGGTCTCCCGGTTGGTAGTTGAGTTCTGCAGCCACTTGCGCTCCGATCACCACCTCATAGAGGTCATTGAAACGCTCTCCGCGCTCAAATACCAGTGGCTGGCCTTGAGCATGGCGATAATGGTCAAAAAAGTGACCTTGGGTGCCAATGACCCGGAAGCCACGATGCGAATCCCCCAGTGAGAGGGGAATGGCCCATTGCGTCTGAGGGTGTTTTTGCAGAAACCGATAGGTGTCATACCCCATGTTATTGGTGGGCTGGCCCAGGTGAAACACGCTGTAGAGCAATAAATTGACCGGGCCGGTGCGGGCGCCCACGATCAGATCGGTCTGGGAGACGGTATTGAGAAAATTGTCCTTGGCCTGCTTGCGAACCGTGTCCACGCCGAACAGCAGGGCAAAACTGATCGCGACCGACAGAGCGGCCAACAGAAGCGGCGTTTTCCGGTGCCAGGCACTTTTCAGGCTGAGAGTCAGAAAGTTCATTCACTGCCCTCCGTTTTCCGCCCGGGTGGCTCCGGCAGGACATATTGATGGTCAAACTCAGACGCGAGAGACAGATCATGGCTGACAAACACAATGCTGGTGTGGTGTTCCTCTGCGGCCTCAAACAGGCACTGCATAAACCGGTCACGATGCGCGGCATCCAGGGCCGAAGTGGGTTCGTCGGCAATGATCAGATCCGGTTGCCCGATCAGAGCCCGGGCAATGGCGACCCGTTGTTGCTGGCCAATGCTTAAATTCTTGGATGGCACCTGCAAAAGGTGGTTCGGCAGGTTCAGCTGTTGCAGGTAGGCGATGGCGGTTTTTTCAGGGCTTGGGCACTGTTTGCGGCGTTTGGCCGAGAAGGTCAGTGGCAACAGGCAGTTTTGCACGGGGGTCAAATAAGGCAGCAGGTTGAATTGCTGGAAAATGATGCCCAGGTGATCGGCACGGAACCGGTCACGCCGGGCGGAGGCGTACTGTGTCAGGTCTTGGTCGAGCACACGAATCTGGCCGCTTTGGGGCAGCAGTACCCCGCAGAGCAGATTCAGCAGAGTGCTTTTGCCGCTGCCGCTGGCGCCCTGTATGAACAGGTGTTTGCCTGTCTGCAGGGCCAGATGCTCAATCTGCAACAGATCATGCTTGGTTCCGGGCCAGCCAAAACGCAGGTTTTCAAGTTCAAAAGCTTGGCTCATAAGGCTACGGAACCAGTTGGACGTTTGGGTGTCCGACGGTCACGCTGGCGGCATTGGCCGGTTGATCGGGCAGCAGCCATTCCCATTCCACGGTTTCCAGTCTGGGCCAGTCGTCAAACAGCGCCTCAAAATGCGCATGGGTCAGGCGCTCAGGGGTTTCACAACGGTACTGCCAGGCAATGCGGACATCGGCATGGCCCTGATGGTGTTCGGTGTCGGTGAGAGGGTTCTGCCAGGAGACGTCTGTGATCTCACAGTGGGCGCGTTCGGAAAAACGCACGGCGCTTGTTTTCAATCGCTCATGCCGTTTGGTCAGCATGGCTTGCTGTTGCGGTGTTTGGGGGGCGGTGGCAAACCCGAACAGGGTGTCGGCAGGCACCTGTGCTTCGACCAGAACCGTTTGACCGGAAAGCACCATTTGCATGGTGGCCAGGCCGTGTACGTGAGGCGAGTGTTCTTCGTGATCATGGTGGCCAGCGTGATCGGAATGGTGGTTTTGTGCAAGGCCGGCAGAACTGATCAACAGAAGCCCGAGCAGGCCCAGGGAAGACATCAGGTGGTTAAGCATGGGCGCATTCCTTTGACGGTTGGCAATGGGCACAGAGGCCGTGAAATTCCAGTTCGGATTGTTGCAGGGTGAAGGCATGGCGGTGAAAGCTTTGTTGCAATGCTTCGGACAAGAGGGTGGGAAGCGGCACTTCTTGCGTCTGGCCGCAATTTTCACACAGCAATAATTGGGTTAAGGCATTCCGGGCATGGGCGTGCGGCTGACCGCAGGAAACGTATTGGCGACGACTGCTCAGGTGGTGAACCAGTGATTGCTGCTGCAAAAAATGCAAGGCCCGGTAGATGGTCATCGGTTGGGCGCCCTTGGCGTGGCGGGCCTGATACTGGGCCAGCAGGTCATAGGCGCTCAGCGGTTGCGACGCTTCAAGCAATATCCGTAAGACCCGGGCGCGGGCAGCGGTGAGCCGATGGCCGGTCCTAAGACAGTGTTCTTTGGCCTGGTGCAGCTGGGTGTCAATGTCGGAGCTGGGCATGGTCGGTTCTCGGAGGCAGTCAATGATTGGTGTTATATTTTAACAAAAAAGAAAGGGGGGGGTATCTCTGTATGATTGCGACATGATTGATCGCAAAAATAATGCTTATCTGAACGGATTCAGACCAAAGAGAGCGAAAAGATGGCAAAACGCTGGTATGCGTTGGTCGTTGCCCATGGCGAAGGAAACGGCGATCCCACTGGCTCGAATGTTTACCTTCGGTTTTTTCGATTCACAAATTTGCACCGACCTTGCTTGCCTTGTGATGCCGCAAGCAATGTTTTCCCAGTCAGCCTGGCATTTTGTATGCCGAAGCACACTTTTCACCAGGCCTGGTGAAAAGTCAGTAGGAAGACAACACCATGACCGCGTCCATTTCGACATCGGTGTGTTTGGGCAGGGTCTTGACCGCCACTGCGGCTCGGGCAGGGTAGGGTTCCTGAAAGTATTCGGCCATCAGGCTGTTGACGGTGGCAAAATGGTCCATGTCGGTCAGGAAAATGTTGAGTTTGACGATGTCCTGCAGTGATCCGCCCGCGGCTTCGCACACAGCCGAAAGGTTTTGAAAGACCTGATGAATGCGTTCGCTGATGTCGCCTTCTTTCAGGGTCATGCTTTCCGGTTGCAGCGCGATCTGGCCGGAAAGATAGACGGTGTTGTCGATTTTGACGGCTTGCGAATAAGGGCCAATGGCTTGCGGGGCTTTGTCGGTCTGTATAATCTGTTTCATGGATAAGTGCTCAACTGATCGAATCTGTTTCTGTGTCAGGTTAGTCAGACCTCGTGCAATGGGTCTGTTTAGCGTTTATGATAAGGGTTTTTAGGGGAGAATGCGATGGTTTTTGTCCGGTGGAACCGGTTAAAACACAGCCTGCTGAGCATGGTGTTGTTCGGAGGTTGGTTCGGGCTGATCGCTCCGCTGCAGGCGGAGCCGCTGAAAGTGGTGGCCACCACAGGGATGATCGGTGATCTGGTGGAAAACATTGGGGGTGACCAGGTCGCCCTTGAAGTGTTGATGGGCCCGGGCGTGGACCCGCATTTGTACAAGGCTACCCAGGGCGACTTGCGTCGCTTGCAGCGAGCGGATGTGATTTTCTACAACGGCCTGCATCTGGAAGGGCGCATGCAGGACGTGTTTGAAAAAATGGCTCGTTTCAAAACGGTGGTGGCCGTCACCCATGAGATGAAAAAGGACACCTTGATCGAGGCAGACGGCGGAACAGACCCGCATGTGTGGCTGGATGTGGGCCTGTGGCGTCAGGCAGGTCAGGCGGTGCTGGCGACGTTGAAATCAAAGCGTCCGCAACAGAGTTCGCGGCTGGAAGAGCAAGCCGAAGCCTATTTTGCGCAACTGGCAGAACTGGACGCCTGGGTGCAGGCACAGACGGACACCATTCCGGCGTCGCAACGGGTTCTGATCACCTCGCACGATGCGTTTGGTTATTTCGGTCGGGCCTATGGTCTGGAGGTCAGAGGGTTGCAAGGCTTGAGCACGGCCACCGAATTCGGCTTGAACGACATCAAGCGTTTGAAGGATCTGGTGATCGAACGTCAAATCAAGGCCGTCTTTGTTGAAACCAGTGTTTCGGAAAAATTTCTGCGTTCACTGGTTGAAGGGGTCAGGGAATCGGGCCATCCGTTGCGCATTGGTGGCAAACTGTATTCCGATGCCATGGGCATGCCGGGCACCCCGGAAGGGACTTATCTGGGCATGGTTCGGCACAATGTGTCCACTTTGGTTCAAGCATTGAAATAATCGAGGCGAGTATGGCATTTCCCCCCTTATCCGTTCAGCAATTGAGCATGCGTTACCAACACAATCCGGTGCTGACGGATGTGAGTTTTGAGATTCCCTGTGGGCAGACGGTGGCGATTCTGGGCCCCAACGGTGCCGGCAAATCCACTCTGCTCAAGGGGATGATGGGCCTGGTACCGCTGATGAGCGGTCGGGTTCGTTTTTTCGGCGACCCCCTGGCGAAGCGGCAGCTGTCGATTGCCTATGTGCCGCAGCGCGAAGAGTCGGATTGGGATTTTCCGATCAATGTGATGGACGTGGTATTGATGGGCCGCCATGGGCGTTTGCGTTTCTGGCAGCGCCCTACGGCCGAAGACCGGGCTTTGGCAACGGAGGCGCTGGCGGAAGTCAAGATGCTGGCATTTCAGGATCGTCAGATCAGTGAACTCTCCGGTGGCCAGCAGCAGCGGGTGTTTCTGGCCCGGGCATTGGCGCAGAGGGCCAGTCTGTATCTGATGGACGAGCCCTTTGCCGGGGTGGACATGACCACCGAACGTGCGATGACCGATTTGTTTGCCCGGCTCAAGGCGCAGGACAAAACCATTGTCTGTGTGCACCATGATCTCAATACCGTTGAGGCCTATTTTGACTGGGTGATTCTGATCAATTCACGCCTGGTGGACGCCGGGCCGACCAGCAAAGTCCTGACAGAGGACAATCTGAAAAAAACCTACGGCGGGCGTTTGTCTCTGTTGAACCAGATGACCGAAAAGATGTACCGCTCCAATATCGACAAGGTGCATGATGACGCCTGATTTTGAGCGGGTTGATCCAGACTATTGGCAGCTGTTGGTGGAATTCTGGTCGTTTTCGGACACCAATGCCACCTGGGTGCTGATCGGTGCCGTGTTGCTGGGGATGAGTGCCTCGGTGATCGGCACCTTTTCCTTTTTGCGCAAGCGCTCACTGGTGGGCGACGTGCTCGCACACTCGGCATTGCCCGGGGTGATGGTGGCGTTTATTCTGTCGCATTCCAACCAGCCGCTGGTGATGTTTGCCGGAGCGCTGAGCAGTAGCATGCTCGGCTTGCTGTTGATGGGCTGGCTGCCCAAAAACACCAAGATCAAACCCGATGCGGCCATGGCCATAACCCTGTCGTTTTTCTTCGCGATGGGGCTGCTGGCACTGTCTTACATTCAAGGGTTGCCGATTCCGGGAAAATCCGGACTGGATAAGATTTTGTTCGGTCAGGCGGCAGCGATGCTGCCTGCTGATCTGTATCTGCTTTCTGCGGTGGCGGTGGTGGTGCTGGTGATGGTCTGGGTGTTGTTCCACAAGCTGAGACTGGTGGCTTTCAGTCCCGATTATGCGCGCACACTGGGCCTGCCGCTGGTCGGCTACGAACTGACTCTGGCACTGTTGATTGTTTCGGCCGTGGTGATCGGGTTGCAGTTGGTCGGGGTGGTGCTGATGGCGGCGGTGTTGCTGACCCCGATCGCGGCGGCGCGTTTCTGGCACCGCCAATTGACGGTGATGCTCGGCATTGCTTCGCTGATCGGGGCCTTGAGCGGTGCCATCAGCGCCAACATTTCCTATATGGCACCGACCATGCCGACCGGACCCTGGATGGTAGTGGTGCTGTCGATGATCTTTCTGGTGTCGTTTCTGTTCGCGCCGCAACGGGGACTGCTTTCCAACCTGTTACGCCAACGCCGTTTTAAAAAACAAGTGCGAGCGGAAAACCTGTTGCGCAGCTTTTATCTGCTTAATGAACGGCGTCAGCAGAGCAAGGGCAACTTTTTACAGGCCAGCTTGAACCGGGTGTTTTCCGAAGAAGAGTTGCTGTCCCATCGACCCATGCCATACGGCAGTCTGATGAAAGGCCTGCGCGAGCTGGCCCGCAATGGTTATCTGGTTTATGCCAGGGCCGACAAAGGCTGGGCCTTGACCGAGTGGGGGGCGGCTGTGGCCTTGGAGTTGACGCGGCGTCATCGCCTGTGGGAAACCTATCTGGTGACCGAAGCCGGACTGTCACCGCAAGACGTGCATCGCCAGGCGGAAAAAATGGAGCACCTGCTGACCGCAGAAGAAATCGAACGCCTGGCGGAGTTGCTGGAACAGGGGCCGCAATCGGGCAAAGGCGTGAAAGATCCGCACGGACGTCTGATCCCACTGACCGAGGAGCCGTCCTCATGATTATGGGGGATTTCTGGATTCTGGCCACCGCGAGTCTGGTCGGGGTCAGTACAGCGCTGGTTGGCGTTCTGTTGATTTTGCGTCGGATGAGTCTTCTGGGCGATGCCATCAGTCACTCGGTGTTGTTGGGGATCGTGCTGGCCTATCTGATTTCCGGTTCCCGTTCGGTGATCGCGATGATGATCGGGGCCACGCTGATTGGACTGATGACGGCCTGGCTCTCAAACAGTCTGCATCGTCTGGGCAAGTTGCAGACCGATGCCAGCATCGGCATCATCTTTACCTGGTTCTTTGCCATGGGGGTGATACTGATCAGTGTTTACGCCGGTCAGGTGGACCTGGATCAGGACTGTGTTCTCTATGGTGAAATCACCATGGTTCCGTTCGACATGGTCATTATGGGCGAGAAAATGCTAGGCCCCAGAGCCTTGTGGCTGATTGGTGGCGTGACCCTGCTCAATCTTCTGGTGGTTGTGGTCGCTTTTGAGCGTTTTCGGTTGGTCAGCTACCATCCGTTGCTGGCGCTGACACTGGGCGTGAATGTGACCTTCTGGCATTACCTGCTGATGACGCTGGTGTCTTTGACCACGGTGGCGTCGTTTGAAGCGGTCGGTGCCATTCTGGTGGTGGCCTTGCTGGTGATCCCGGCCAGTTCGGCGTATTTGTGGGCGCGCAGTCTGAAGCAGATGATGTGGGCCGCTGTGGGCTATGCCCAGTCCGCGGTGCTGCTCGGGTATGCGCTGGCCGCATGGCTGGATCTGGCCATTGCAGCGGCCATCGCGACCCTGACCGGCCTGCAGTTGTTGTTGACGATTGCAGTCATGCAGTGGCGTCAGTGGTGGCGTCGCCGCGTCTCCTTCAGAGACAGGGACGCTTATACCCGATGAATCTTTTCAACAATGGCCAGGCGTTTCAGCCTGCGCATGACATCGGCCAGATGTTTGCGTGAATGCACACTGATCACAATGTGCATCAGGCTGTAGCTGTCGTCCTTGTCTTCGGAGCGAACCCGGTCAATGTCGGTTTTCATTTCGGCGATTCTGCTGGCAATGGTGGCCAGAGCCCCGCGCGTATTGCGCACTTCCAGCAACAGTTCCACATCAAAGGTCTGGTTGATCTGGTCTTCCCATTTTACGTCCAGCCACTTTTCAGGGTGGTTTTTAAAGTGGCGGACGTTGGCGCATTCCTGGCGATGGATGACCAGCCCTTTTTCGGCACTGATGAACCCGATGATGTCATCGCCGGGAATCGGGTGGCAGCAACCGGCATAATTCACCACCATGCCTTCGGTGCCGGAAATGACCAGAGGGTGTGACGTTGAGTCGCTTGCCTCGTCCACTGGTATGGCTTCATCCGAGCCAATCAGGCTGTCGTGAATCTGCTTGGCGACCAGCTTGGACAGGCGTTTCCCCAATCCGATCTCTTCCAGCAGGTGGTCCCAGCTTTTCAGCTTCAGCTCCACCACCAGGCCTCCGCGCATGGCGTCGGTCAATTGGCTGTAGGTGATATGGAACCCCCGCAAGGCTTTTTCCAGCAGGCGCTGTCCCAAAATGGTCGCCGATTCCGATTGCTGGTTTTTCAGAAACGCACGGATCTGTGAGCGCGCTTTGGCGGTGGTGACAAAATGCAGCCAGGACGGATTGGGCTGAAGGTCTTTGGAACGGATCACTTCCACTGTCTGACCGCTTTCCAGACGCGTTCTGAGAGGGATCAGTTTTTTGTCGACCCGGCAGCCAACGGTGGCATGGCCAACATTGGTGTGTACGGCATAGGCAAAATCCACGGCGGTGGCCCCGGCCGGGAGGGTGACGATGTCGCCTTTGGGTGTGAACACATAGATCACATTCGGGAACAGATCGATTTTGACGCTTTCCAGAAAGTCGAGCGAATTGCCTGCCCCCTGCTGAATTTCCAGCAGATTTTTTACCCATTCCTGAGCACGGATTTCCACGGCGGACAACACATGGTTCCGGTGGCGATCCGGTTCGCCATCAACGTCCTGTTTGTAGACCCAGTGGGCCGCAATGCCGTGTTCCGAGACTTCGTGCATCTCATTGGTCCGAATCTGCACTTCGATGTAAGCGCCATAAGGGCCGAACAGCACGGTATGCAATGACTGATAACCATTGGCCTTGGGGATGGCGATGTAATCCTTGAAGCGCCCGGGGAAGGGTTTGTAAAGTGAATGCACCGAGCCCAGAACGCGATAGCATTCGTCGGCCCCGTTGACCACCACGCGGAAGGCGAAAATGTCCAGAATTTCATCAAAACTCAGATGCTTGTACTTCATCTTTTTGTACAGGCTGTACAAATGCTTTTCCCGGCCCACCACCTGTGCCGGTATCTGGTCGTCTTCCAGGCGCTTGCTGATGGCCTCGTTGATCTGTTCGATGATTTCGTCGCGGTTGCCACGCGCTTTTTTCACGGCTTTTTCCAGCACGGCCGCCCGAAACGGGTGCATGGCTTTGAAGCCCAGATCTTCCAGTTCGATCCGGATGGCATTGATTCCCAGCCGGGCCGCGATGGGGGCGTAGATTTCCAGCGTTTCCAGCGCAATACGGCGTTGTTTGTCCGGGCGCATGACCCCAAGGGTACGCATGTTGTGAAGGCGGTCGGCCAGTTTGATCAGAATGACGCGAATGTCCCGCGCCATGGCGAGCACCATTTTGCGGAAATTTTCGGCTTGGGCTTCTTTGGGGTTGTCGAATTCGAGCTTGCCCAGCTTGGTGACCCCATCCACCATTTCGGCGACGTTGTCGCCAAAACGGTCAATGATGTCCTGCTTGCTGTAGGGAGTGTCTTCGACCACATCATGCAGCAGCGCGGCAATCAGGCTTTCGTGGTCGAGATGAATGTTGGCCAGAATCTGTGCGACCGCCACCGGATGCCAGATGTAGTCGCCGCCGGTTTTGCGGCTCTGGCCTTTATGGGCTTCGGCACCGAATTCAAACGCCGCTTTGAGCTGGCGCAGCTGTTTTTTTTTCAGATAGGTGCCGGCCTGTTCCAGTAAAGGTTGGAGGCTGGTCGGAGTGGGCATGCCTGAGGGTTAACCGAAAAACGGCGGCGTGTCCGGATCGGACATGACCACGTCCTTGTCAACGGTGTTGTCGGCCAGTTCGCGCAAAGCCATCACCGACGGTTTGTCATTTTCCCATTCCAGAGTGGGTTCCGCGCCGTAGGAAAGCTGGCGTGCGCGCTTGGAGGCCAGAATAACCAGTTCAAACCGGTTTTCAACCTGGTCCAGACAATCTTCAACGGTGACTCGTGCCATATTCAGGGTTTCCTGTTCTTTGAGTTGGGTGGACCGAGTATTTTACCCTTATCCGGCCTGGGGTTTCAAATATTTAGGCCAATGCCTGTGGTTTGATCCGGTGCGAGGTCAGGATAAAGGCAAAAGCCATGCCCGGTAGTCATCAATCAGGGCGTGGTGTTGCCGCAACCAGGCCTGAGCATTTTCGCCCATGGCCTGTCTTGTCTGTGGTGTTTCCAGCAAGTGGCAGAGTGCGTCCAGCAAAGCGTCGTAATCGGCGCACTGTTGGAGTCCGTCCGCCTCAAGCAGTGCCTGCGTTTCCGGTTCGAAATCACGCATGTCCGGGCCGGTCAGCAGGCAGGCCCCCAGCGAGGCCGGTTCCAGCAGGTTGTGGCCGCCTTTGGGCACAAAGCTGCCACCCATGATCACCACTTGAGCATGGGCATACAGCGGCATGAGTTGACCAAAGGTGTCGGCCAGATGCACCTGGGTCTCAGCTCGGATGGGGTCATGCTGACTGACCAGCGTCAGTGAGTGGGTCAGGCCGCCCAGTTGGGTCTTCAGTGATTTTCGCCGCTGCGGGTGGCGGGGCACAATCACCAACAATTCCGGGCGTTGTCGCGCCAGCCAGCGTTTGGCGATCTGGAATTCCTCATCCTGATGCGAGGAAGCGACCAGCACATAAGGACATGGCATGGGGTTTGGATCATTGGCGAGGGCACGGTAATTGGTCAGTTTGAGGTTGCCGGCGGCCTGGACGCGTTCGGGTGGGACGCCCAGCGCCACAAACCGTTGAGCTTCCTCTTTGTTTTTGGCCAGGACCCGTGTCAGGTAGCGGCAGGTCTGGCGATACAAGCGCTGCAACCATCGCCAGAACCAGGCCGGGGCTGGCGGATGCTCGGCGGTCAGTCTGGCGAAGGTCTTTTGCGACAGCCGGGCATTGATCAGGGTTATGGGCCCACGTTCCGCCATGGCCTGATAAAGGTTGGGCCAGATTTCGGACTCCATCATCCAGGCATTTTCGGGTTGAAAGCGTTGCAGAAAACGCCGCACCGCAGACGGATAATCCAGCGGCAGGTAGGCATGGCTGATCTGTTCAGGCGTGTTTTGCATTGATCGCCATTGCAGCAGGGCATCGCGCCCGGAAGGGGTGCTGGTGGTGACCAGCAATTCATGGCCATCATTGAGCATGGATTCGGCCAGGGCATCGATGGCACGGACTTCGCCCACCGACGCGCAGTGAATCCACAAAGAGGTGGCGCAGGGTCCGTCGTCGGGTCGATATCCGCCCAAGCGTTGGCGAACGTACTGCCAGCCGCCCTGACGACGCACCGCCTGGTGGAGGGTGATCAGTAAAACCAGCGGACTGAGCAGCCAGAGCAGAATCCGATAAAAACGCCAGTCGGTTCGATCAGCGGGGGTGTCGGTTGGCATGGGCGCGGACATGGCGGCAATGAAAAGCGGTCAGTGGCCAGCTTGCATCAGGCTGTTCATCAACTCAATGTCGCCTGGCACGTCGACTTCGGGCGAGTCCCACTGGCTTTCAATGACTCTGATCCGGTAGCCGTATTCCAATGCCCGCAGCTGTTCCAGTTTTTCAATGTTTTCCAGTCGGCTGGCCGGCAGCTCGTTGAACTGGTCGACGAATGCCTTGGTGTAGGCATAAACCCCAAGATGCTTGAAGGAGTCGTGATCCCAGTAATCACGGCCATGCGGAATGGTGGCACGGGAAAAATACAGGGCATTGCCATAATAGTCGCAGACCACTTTGACGTCTTTGGGGCTGGTGATTTCGGCTTCATTGACGATCTTGAACGAGAGGGTGGTCATCGCAAAGTCGGGCGTCTCTTCCTCGTAAAAAGGCGCGACCACGGCTTCGATCGAACCGGGGTGAATCAAAGGCTGGTCTCCCTGCACATTGACAATCAGGGTGTCGTCGCTCAGGTTCAGGGTGTTGGCGGCCGCGGCGATCCGGTCGGTCCCGGATTCGGCTTCGGCCGGGGTCATTACCACCTGGCCGCCGAATTTTTCGACCGCCTCCCGAATGCGATCGTCGTCGGTGGCAACGTAAACGGCGTCAAGCCCCCGGGCTCGCTGGACCCGTTCAACCACCTGCTGAATCATGGGTTTGCCGCCAATGGTTTTGAGCGGTTTGCCCGGCAGGCGCGAAGAGTCGTAGCGGGCCGGGATCAGGGCGATGGTACGCATCATGGTCTCTTACATTCTCTCATACAGGCTGCGCAGCAGTTCCGGGGTGACCTTGCTCCGCCAATCCGGCCCATAGACATTGTCCCACAGCGGTGCCAGTCCCGACGCCACCTGAATCATCTTGTCCATTTCGGCGTCGCTGAGGTCGGCGCAGACATTTTGCGGTAGGGTGATGTTGTGTTTGGCCATCATCTTGCGGAAGATTTTAACCCCTTCCGGATAAAATTCGTCGAGCACATTGAACACAATGCAGTTGCCGATGCCGTGGTGGTAGCCCATCACGTACGACAGACCGTAAGACAGGGCATGACAGGCCCCCACCTGGCTGTAGGCAATGGACTGGCCGCCGAAATAGGACGCCATCATCAGTTTTTCGTCGGCGTCCGGGTGGTCGTCCAGAAACACTTCGTGGCACAGAGACTGGGATTTTTCCCCAAAGGCGCGGGCAAATTCATTGATGTAGGTGCCGTTGAGGGCCTCCACATTATGAATGAAACAGTCCATGCCGGTGTAGAACCACTGGTCTTTGGGCACGCCAGCGACCAGATCCGGGTCCATAATGATCTGATCGAACACCGTGTGGTCGGAGTTGATGCCCAGTTTTTTCTCCGGGCCGGTCAGTACCGTGGTGCGTGAGGCTTCGGCCCCGGTGCCGGAAATGGTGGGAATGCCGACATGATGCACGGACGGGTTTTTGATCAGATCCCAGCCCTGATAGTCGGCGGCACGGCCCGGGTTGGTCAGCATCAGAGACACCGCTTTGGCGATGTCCAGTGAGGAACCGCCGCCAAGACCGACCACGCTGACCGGGCGCTGGTCGGAGGCAAACGCCTGCACCTGCTCGACCAGACGGTCAATGTAAGCCGTTTTGGGTTCGTCGGTCACGTCCAGCCAGATCAGTTGATCCGTTTCGGCCAGTGGCAAGCGCTCGGCCAGTGGTTTGTTCCGGTGGACTTCGTCCACCAGAAATACGGCAAAATCTTTGGGTGTTTGGCGCTGTTCGTTCAGCACGTCGTCCAACTGGTCGAAGCTGCCACGCCCGAAAATCATGCGTGGCACGGTTTTAAAATTGCGGTATTTCATGAAATTCCTTCGGTTTTTTCCGCCCGACCCACTTTTTACCAGGCCTGGTAAAAAGTGGGGTTTGATCAGTGAAAAATGGTGTGAAACGCGGCCAGACGTTTCTCGATTTCCGCCTCGTCCCAAGACAGTTGAATCAAAAACGACACCGTCCGGCTGATGAGTTCATCCGACTGCGGCAAGGCAATCTCGGAATAATCGGGGCGGTCTTTGATCAGGTCAATCGGCAGACGGGCCGAGCTGTGCATGGCGTGAATGTGGGGCCAGTTTTTCAGGTAATGCCAGTTGTTGGCATACCAATAGAAAACCCCGCCGATGCCGGCGTCACCGAGTTGTCTGACCACTTCCTGCGCGCGCGCGGGCGTTGGCAGAAAAATGCTCAGGAAGCCAGCGTTGTCGCCGTCGGGGTCGGTCAGGCGACGGAAGGTGACCTCGTCATACTGGGCCAGCGCGTCTTTGAGTGCGGCTTTGTTGGCGCGCTGGATTTCGAGAATCCGATCCAGTTTCTGCCACTGGGCCACACCGACGGCGGCGTTCATTTCGGAAATCCGGTAGTTGGTGCCCATGATCGGGTGATCTTCCGCGCCCCGGTCATTGCCGATGTGATCGTGACCGTGATCGGAATACTGATGCGCGTTCTGATGAATGCGTTCGTCGTTGGTCAGGACCGCGCCGCCTTCGCCACAGGAAATGGTTTTGACCGAATCAAAGGAAAAGGTGCCGACCTGACCGATGGTGCCCAGCGCCTGACCTTTGTAAGTGGCACCAGTGGCCTGACAGGCGTCTTCGAGCAAGACCAGGTTATGGCGGTCGCATACGGCCTTGACCGCGTCCATGTCACCGCCGGTGCCGCACATGTGCACAAAATTGACCGCTCTGGTGCGCGGTGTGATCGCGGCTTCGATGCCCGCGGCAGACAGGGTCAGGGTGTCATCGATTTCGGCAAAGACCGGCACCGCACCGGCCAGCACGATGGCTTCGACCGAGGCGACAAAGGTAAAGGGCGGCACGATCACTTCGTCGCCGGCCCCGATGCCGGCGGCCGCCAGAGCGGTGGACAGAGCCGCCGTGCCGCTGGAGACCAGGTGGGCGTGTTTGACCGGCAGGCGCTGACAGATCAGCTGTTCCAGTTCGCGCGCTTTCCAGACGTCGTTGCGCAAACCGTCAAAGTTGTAGCGGAAGGTAAAGCCTTGGTCCATGACCTCGGCGACCTGCTGTTTTTCCTGGTGGTCGAACAGTTCAAAACCGGGCATGCAAACTCCTGTTATTTGGTCAGTGCTTTGATCAGGGCACGATGTTGTTCCGCCTGGCGGGCGCGCGTCTGGCGCTGGGCCAGAAAGATGTGGTGCAGCTCGCTCAGGGCAATGTCAAAGTGGTTGTTGATGACCAGAAAATCGAATTCGTCATAATGACGCATTTCATTGACCGCATCCTGCATGCGTCGGGCGATGATCTCGTCGCTGTCGGTCTGACGGTTTTTCAGTCGTCTTTCCAGTTCGCTCAGGCTCGGCGGCAGAATGAAAATGCTCACGGCGTCGGGCATCAACTGCCTGACCTGTTGGGCGCCCTGCCAGTCGATTTCCAGAATCACGTCCTTGCCATTGGCCAGTTGCGATTCCACGGCGGTTCTGGAAGTGCCGTAATAATGGTCAAACACCTGGGCATGTTCCAAAAAATCGCCCTGGGCGACCTGTTGTTCAAAGGTGGCGACATCGACAAAATGGTAGTTGACCCCGTCTTCTTCCCCCGGACGTTGCGCACGGGTGGTGGTGGAAACCGACACGTCCACCAGCGGGTCTTTTTCGGTCAGTTTGTGGACCAGTGAGGTTTTGCCCGCTCCGGAAGGGGCGGAAATGATAAACAACGAACCCGGCATGTCAGTGATCCTTCCTGCTGAGGCGAAATAATTTCCCATTTTATCAGACTTGATGGCGACTTGTTGCAAACAAAATGCGGTGCCTGGCTTCTTGCCGGGGTGGACTTGGGCTACAATATTGGTTATGCAAAAACAAAGTATTTTTCTGGTCGGGCCGATGGGCGCGGGCAAGTCAACCGTTGGGCGCATTCTGGCAGACAAGCTGCATTATCGGTTTCTGGACAGCGATCACGAAATCGAAGCCAAGACCGGGGTGTCGATTCCGATGATTTTCGACATTGAAGGCGAGGCCGGTTTTCGCAGGCGTGAGTGCAAGCTGATTGACCAGTTGACCCAGCAACCACAAGTGGTTCTGGCCACAGGTGGCGGGGCCGTACTCAAGCCGCAGAATCGCAGGCACCTGCGTTCGCGCGGGTTTGTGGTGTATTTGCGCTCGTCGCTGGATGCACTGTTGGCGCGCACCCGTCAGGACCGCAATCGCCCTTTGTTGCAGAACGACAACCCCGAAGAGGTGCTGAAAAACATCATGACCGAGCGCGATCCCCTGTATCGGGAAGTGGCGGACCTGGTCGTTCAGACCGAGCAGGCCTCTGTGCATCGGGTGGTGCGTCAGATTATGGAACAACTGGCCGATGAGGCTGTGATTTGAAGGAGATGGTGTGACCCAGACGCAAGAGACGCAACAGAATGAACGCTGATACCGCGGAACCGGTCACCCTGGGTGTGGAGTTGGCCGAACGCAGCTACCCGATTGTGATCGGTCAGGGGTTGATGGGCCAGTCGGAATGGGTTCGTCCCTACGTTCATGGTACCCAGGTGCTGATCGTCACCAATACCACCGTGGCCCCTTTGTATCTGCAGCAGGCCTGTGAGGCCTTTGCCGAGTATGAGGTACAGACGGTGGTGCTGCCCGATGGGGAGCGTTATAAGAATCTGGAGATCCTCAATCGGATTTTTGATGTTGCGATTGCGCATCACTTTGACCGCCACTGCACGTTTGTGGCATTGGGCGGCGGTGTGATCGGTGATATGACCGGTTTTGCCGCCGCCAGCTATCAGCGAGGGGTACGGTTCATTCAAATGCCGACCACACTGCTGGCTCAGGTGGATTCGTCCGTGGGCGGCAAAACCGGGGTCAACCACCCTCAGGGCAAGAACATGATCGGCGCCTTTCACCAGCCGGAATCCGTGTTGATTGATGTGGCCACCCTCAATACCCTGCCGGATCGGGAACTGTCTGCCGGTCTGGCCGAGGTGATCAAATACGGACTGATTGGAGACGCCCCGTTTTTTGACTGGCTTGAAGCGCACATGGGGCAGCTGTTGGCGCGGGAACCGGCGATTCTGACCGAAGCCATTCGTCGCTCCTGCGCCAACAAAGCGGCGATTGTGGCCAAGGACGAAAAAGAAGCCGGTCTGCGCGCCTTGTTCAACCTGGGCCATACTTTCGGCCACGCGATCGAAGCGGGCATGGGCTATGGTGTCTGGTTGCATGGCGAAGCGGTGGCCGCTGGGATGATGCAGGCGGTGTATATGTCGCGTTTGCTCGGCGATCTGACTCACGCGGACCAACAGCGCATTGAACGGGTGATGCGTGCGGCCAGATTGCCGGTGACCCCGCCTGAGGCACTGAGTACGGAGCGTTTTCTGGCATTGATGGCCGGAGACAAGAAAGTTCAGGCCGGACGCATTCGTCTGGTATTGCTCAAGCAAATCGGCGAGGCGTATGTGACCGGCGATTACCCGGATGCATTGCTGACACAGACATTGGAGTCGTATCGTTGAAACGGGGAGCGGAATTTCCACAAGGCATGCACCTTTATCGTCAGGGTGAGTTGACGCTGATTGAAGTCAATAACGATTTTGCGCGGCTGGTGATGACCACGCATGGGGCCAGTGTGCTCAGTTTTGCGCCTCGCATGGACGACGGGCGTCTGCAACCGGATTTGCTATGGGTATCAGAGCGCGCGCATTACAGTGGAGAAAAGCCGGTGCGGGGCGGGATTCCCATCTGCTGGCCCTGGTTTGGGGCCTCAAGCGAACCGGGGCTGCCCGCCCACGGGTTTGTGCGCAATATGACCTGGCAGCTGATGTCTTCGGACAGTGATGATCTGGGGCGAACCCGTTTGACCTTTCGCATCCAGTCCAATGCTCAGTCGCTGGCCTTGTGGCCGTACCGGTTTGAGCTGACGCTGGACGTGTTTGTGGGTTCCGAATTGACTTTGACTCTGACCACGCGCAACCTGGACAGCAAGGCGTTCACTGTGACCGAGGCTCTGCACAGTTATTTCTCGGTGTCGAAGGCCAGCGAGGTGTTTGTGACCGGTCTGGGCAACAGCGAATGTCATGACAAACTGGCCGACCTGCCGCCCTATCGTGCCGAAGATGTGCTTTCCATTGTGCCGCCGCTGGATCGGGTCTATTTGCAGCAACCAGGACAGGTGCAGCTACACGATCCGGGACTGAAGCGCAATATCGAAATCGAAAAATGCGGTGCGGCCTCCACTGTGGTCTGGAACCCCGGGGCCGAACTGGTGGGCGGGTTTGATGACATGGACAACCAGGCCTGGTCAAAAATGTTGTGCGTTGAGACCGGCAATGTTCTGGAGTCGCAAGTGGTGGTCGAGCCGGATACGCCCCATGTGTTCAGCATGCATTTGCGCGCCAAGCCTTTGGCCTGATGCGTTTGCACATCATTCGCACATAAAAAAACGCGCCGAAGCGCGTTATATTTAAACGGGTTTGACGTTTTGGTCGTTCGTTGTCATGCCGCTTCGGCCATGGCCAAACGCAGCTTTTTGATCGCCTGCTGTTCAATCTGACGGATGCGTTCCATGGAGACACCATAGGCTTCCGACAGCGCTTTCAGACCGGTTTTCTGGTCCGACAGCCAGCGTTGCCGGATAATGTCCAGGCTGCGTGGATCCAGTTGTTTCAAAGCCGTTTGCATGTGGCCCAGATCAAACTCGGATTGCGATTGCGCCACCAGTTGCGATTCCGGGTCCAGTTCCTGACTGACCAGCACCGGATAGTGTTTGTTCTCGTTTTCTTCTTCATCGGCCGACATGTCCACCGGCATGTCCTGACCATACAGACGCGATTCCATCTCCAGCACGTCCTTGCGGGTCACGCCCAGTTTTTCGGCGACGGTGTCGGCGTCGTCATTGCCCAGCCACGCCAGGGATTTTTTGGCTCCGCGCAGCTTGAAGAAAAGTTTGCGTTGGGCCTTGGTGGTCGCGGTTTTGACAATGCGCCAGTTTTTGATCACGAATTCATTGATTTCGGCACGCACCCAGTGCACGGCAAAGGTCATCAAACGCACTTTTTCCATCGGATTGAAGCGTTTGACCGCCTTCATCAGTCCGATGTTGCCTTCCTGAATCAGATCGGCCAGCTGCAGGCCGTACCCTTTGTATGAGCGTGCAATCGGCACCACGTAACGCAGGGACGACAAAATCAGCTGACGTGCCGCCTCCAGATCCTGATGATGGTACAGACGTTCGGCCAGGGCACGCTCTTCTTCCGCAGTCAATTGCGGAAAAGTCTGCACTGTGCGCATGTACGTCTCCAGGTTCTGGCCTGGAACCAGATTCTGCTGGAATGCCATCAGTTGCTTTGACATGTCTCTCACCTCATGAATTGGTTTTTGATACCCATTACTATACAAGATTTAGCACTCATGTCAAGGGACTGCCAAAAAGCGGATTTAAATAAAAAGTGTTGTTTAAAGAATGGCTTGGAAAAGATAATTCATCCAGATTGTTTTAAGAGGAAAGGGCGGCAAAAAAAAGACCCGCGCGGCGATGCTGAACGGGTCAGAGCTGCTCTGAATCAGCGCACAGATGAGGCGCTAGGCGGAATGGTCAGTCGTTGTCAGACATCTGGCCATTGCTGTGCATCATTTCCAGCCAGGCATCGCGGATTTCGGTCAGAATCTCCACGGCACTGTCCAGATAGAAGCATTCTTTTTCGTAGACCGCTTCCTGAATGGCCTTGTCCGAATAACGATACAATTCTTCCAGGTCATACGCCAGCGGGGTTTCGCGGGTCAGGGCCAGACGGTCACGCAATGCATCCAGAATGGTGGTCATGCGTCCCAGGTGAAAGCCTTTTTCCACATAGGCTTCCGAGGTGTGGCACAGTTTGGCCAGGTTGCCCTTGTCCACAACGCCCTGAAGCAGCAACATCACGGTTTTGGCCGGGTTTTCAGCCAGCTGGTCCTCGGTTTGAGGGTTGCGGTGGTAATCCTGCAGTAGTGGGGCAGCGTCGTTTTCGGTCGGATTTTGGGTCAGTGTCGGGTTCATGGTCATAATAAAGCTCCTTGTGCTTGGCTTCTGTTGTTTTGCTTGTGTTTCGTTGCCGAAACCCCTAAAGGTTATCGTTATTGGTCGATAAGCAGAAGCCGTGCCAACAAGGTGTCAAAAAAGCTGCAGCCTTGTGCCGCCTGTTGATCACAGGCGTTTTGACAGATTTGTTCAGGAATGGCACCCCCTTTGCTTGCATCCAGGCACAGAACCGGCTGACACAATACATGGCCACAGGGGAAACACCATGCTGGAATTGGCTCATCAACCAACAAATTCGGATCAGAAAATCGCTCACACATCGTGGCTGCGCGATCTGACTGATGCTTGCATGCTCGATCATGACCGAAAATATTTGGCTGACATGGCAAAAGAAGTCGATAGGGTCGATGCAGGCCGATCGGAAGGATTGAGCGGCGTGCTGGCACGTCTGCAGCACAAGTTTGCTTACCCGCCTGATATGGCGTTGCGGATCGAAGCCGAAGTGCAGGCCCGAACCCACCACCTTTACAAGCAGGCTCATTACGATTTTCTGACGCATTTGCCCAATCGCGCTTCGTTGTATGAGTATCTGGCCGATTGCATTGCGAACGCGCAATCCAGTCAAAAATCCTTTGGTCTGATCTTTATGGATCTGGACGGCTTCAAGCAGGTCAATGATTCACTGGGTCATCATGTCGGGGATGAATTGCTGCGACTGGTCAGTGCCCGGGTGTTGGCGGTAATGAAAGCCAACGACTTTGTGGCGCGGCTGGGCGGGGACGAGTTTGTGCTGGTAATGCCGGATGTGGCAAAACAGGCAAGTCTTGCCGCCATCTGCGAACGGCTGATCCGAGAAGTCTGCCGTCCTTACTGGATTGAAAATCATGCGGTGTTCACATCGCCCAGCATGGGGGTGGCACGTTTTCATGAAGACGGGCGGGTGGCCTCGGATCTGATTGACCGGGCCGATCAGGCTCTGTATTACGCCAAAGAGCAAGGCGGGAAAACCTACGCCTTCTATCAGTCATTGCCTGCGTTTCGGACGCATCAGGATCAGCCGATTCAGGCCTGTCTGTCCGAGGCGGTGGCCACAGGCGGATTGCAGCTTCGGGCGCAGCATCAGGTGGACATCAAACATGACCGGTTTGTGGGCGTAGCACTGACATTGCATTGGCCGGATGCCCCGGACGTGCATGCGATTTCGGACCTGGAGGCCTTGCTGATCGATCATGTTGATGCGCCATTGGTCAACCGCTGGCTTTGGGATTCGGTGTGTTTTTACTTGTCGCGCTGGCAACATTGGGCCGCCGACTGGAGTGTGAGTCTGCCCCGGTTGTCCAGTGTTCTGACCAGGCCCGAAACGGTGGCGTTATTGACCGATGCGTTGCAGCAAAACGCCATTTCTCCGGAGCAGGTGCATCTCAGTGTGGATGTGGCGCAAATGGGCGATGCCCTTCAGCGCCCGGTGCTGGATGCGCTGGCCGCGGCAGGATTTCAACTGACGCTCAGTGGTGTGGGCCGGGTGCCTTTGGATTTGTCGCAACTGGGACAGCTTTCCCTGTCCGAAATTCAGCTGGACGAAACCTGGCTGGCTCAGCAACTGGAGACCGTAACAGGCACCCGCTGTGTGCGGGCAGTGATTGATCTGGCACACACACTGGACGCTTCGGTTGTGGCCACCGGCGTGACCGACTCAGGACGGGTCGAGCGCCTGCGCAATTTGGGCTGCGATTTGGCTCAGGGCCCTTTCTGGGGGGCGCCAACACCGATCGAAGAGTTTATGTAAACCTTGATTCAGTTCAGTTCGTCGGCTTTGTGAATGATTTCCAGAATCAGCTTGGCCGAATGGGTGGCCGCCTGATCCAGGTATTCGGTGAAGGTCTGGGCGTTTTCCTTACCGGCAATGTCCGACAATGAACGGATGATCACAAACGGCACCTCAAACCGGTGACAGGTTTGGGCGATGGCCGCAGCTTCCATTTCACAGGCAATCATATCCGGGAACCTGGCTCGGGTCGCGGCCACGTCTTCCGGATGATGCATAAAGCGGTCGCCGGTGGCAATCTGGCCATGCATGTGCGCCACTTCCCCCAATGATTCGATGGCCTTCTGGGTGATCTTGACCAGTTTGGGATCGGGGGTAAAGTGGTGCGGACTGCCCGGCACCTGGCCGGTTTCATAGCCAAAAACCGACACATCCACGTCGTGATGCAGCACCGATTGACTGATCACGATGTCGCCCACTTCCTGATCCGGGTGAAAACCTCCGGCCGAACCGGTGTTGATCACCGCATCCGGTCGGTACAGTTCCAGAAGCAACGCCGTGCTGATGGCGGCATTGACCTTGCCGATGCCTGAGCGCAGCAAAATCACATCCGTTTTGTGGATGCGACCCAGATAATATTCAAACCCGGCATGGGTTTCGGTTTTCACGTCTTGAAGTTGGTTGCGCAACAGAGAAACTTCTTCTTCCATTGCACCAATGATCGCCAATCGCATAAGTTTTCCGTCGTGTGAACGGCCCCGGAAATGACCAGGCCTGGTTAAAAAGTACTTACCTGACACTCTGTCGGCCGATCATCCCCCCCCTTGTCATGCCGACCCTTCCCACCTTGTCATCCCGACCGAAGCGGAGGGATCTTCTTCAGGATGGCACTGTCGGTTGGAGATCCTTCGGCTTCGCTCAGGATGACAGAAAAAAGCTTCGCTCAGGGTGACAGTGTTTTGCCATGCCCCCAGAAAGGGGTTATACAGCATTGCCCAGTGATTTCAGGGTGGCCTCATCCATGGCCAGGTCTGCGTTTCGGTTGACGCCAATGCCTTGGTCGAGCACATTGCGGGCGATGTTTTGGGCTTCGTCCAGCGAGTGCATGGTGTAGGTTCCGCACTGGTATTTGTTCAGTTCCGGAATGTCTTCCATTTTTTCGACCTTCAGCACGTCTTGCATCGCCGCTTCCCAGGCCTTGGCCACGCGCTGTTCGTCCGGGGTGCCGATGGTGCTCATGTAAAAGCCGGTGCGGCAGCCCATGGGCGAAACGTCAATGATTTCCACGTCATCGCTGTTCAGGTGTTCGCGGATAAAGCCGGCGAACAAGTGCTCCAGCGTATGAATGCCTTTTTCACCGAGTATGTCGATGTTGGGTCGGGTAAAGCGCAAGTCAAACACGGTAATGGTGTCGCCAGCCGGCGTCTGCATGGTTTTGGCCACGCGCACGGCGGGCGCATTCATAATGGTGTGATCCACGGTAAAGCTGTCAAGTAATGGCATAGATTCAATCCTTTTGGTTTGCAGCGTTCAAATTAAAACGCGATAACTCATTGTAACGAATCATGGACCGAAGTTCTTCCACGTACGCTTCCCTGCGTTCAGAATAATGCAACAAGCCTTCTGCCAACGCAACACCGGTCACCGGTTGATTGGCGTTTCTCAATTGCGCGCGGATGCGGCGCAAATCGGCGTAAGCCGAATGGCTGTTGAGGTTGTGCAGATAACTTTTGACCGATTCATAAGGGTGATCGAAAGCCCGCACTTCATGATCGGCCCCACTGATACGTTGCTCGGGCACCAGTCCGCATCCGGGTTGGTAACACCATTGCCCAAAGTAATTGTGGGCTTTGCGGGCAAAACGAGACGTGCCCCAGGCGCTTTCATTGGCTGCCTGAGCGAGCGCCAGCGAAGTGGGAATGGTGTCAATGCGTGTGAGCAGCGCTTTCTGGTTCTCGGAACGGTCGGGATCAAAGCGGCCAGAGACCTCCAAGCCAAACAGCTCGGCCTGGGTTTTTAACCAGGCCTGGTCTTTTTCAGGCAGGCTGTTCTGGTCGATCAGCGTTTTCAACCGCTCGCGTTTGGTCTGAATGGATTGATTTGCCTGATGGATCAGTGGCGCAAAATACTCAAAAAACGCCTGCTTGCGCGGTGGGCCGGCGTCAAAGCTGGAAAAGTCCGGCGGTCGGTCAAACTGGGTTATTGCGGGTTGGCTGTCGGTCTGCTCAGAAGGTTCTTCCGAACAGCCGGAAAGCCAGAATGAAAACGCGGCCATTACCATTATGAGAGCCGCTGGGGCTTTCAGCAAAAGGAGCGAGGAGACATTGCGGGGGAAGTGATTTCTATGCATTCGGACTCTGACCAATGAAGTGACGTTGGTGGCAGTTTAGGCGATCAGCATGTCATCATCAACAATGGTGCGCATGGCGCTCAAGGTGTCAACGCCGTTCGGAAAGCTGCCACCGACGGGATTGGTGACATCCAGATAAAAGGTTTCATCGTCTTCCACCTGATCGTCGCCCAGAATTTCCACTGGCATCACCGCCTGGTTTTCATCCGGGTACAAAACCAAGGTGCCTTGTTGGGGCAGATAATCTTCTCCGGCCGTCGCAGTGCCGTCTCGGGTTTGGTAATCTACGCTCAGCCAGTCATTGGTAAAACGCTCGCCATGAAATTCGATCAGAAAGTAGGCATAGCTGATGTCACCGCTGTCGTTTTCAAAAATCTCAAAATCGATCTCTGAAACCTCTTTGGGAGCTTGACCATAAGCATCGCGGACACTTTGGTCAATCCATTGCTGGTGATCGTCATATGCCACGCGTTGCCAGAATCCCTGTTCTCCGAACGAACTGTTGTCATACAGATCAACGTCGGGCTCAAAGTCGTAGGTGCCAAGGCTGGATGTGTAACTGGCGACGCCTGCAATTTTCCCATCTATGAATGCAGGGCCACCGCTGTCGCCGGATGTGATCAGGCCTTCTTCGTCGCCCAGGCCGGTATCGTAAATGCCCAGCAACCCGCCTAATGCATCTTCGCTGGTATTACCACTGTCAAAATCAGCGACCAGTGTGGTGCCCGGTTTTGGGGTCCAGCCCATGGCGGCCCCCAGTACTTCCTTGAGGGTCGAGCCTTCGGTTTCAAAGCGATTGGCCGCGATCAAGCGAGGATTGTCTGTTGCGTTGGGGTCACTGCCTTCAAGGCCGGTGCCAGGCGTTCCATAGCCACCAAAGGCAAATGTCTGACCAATGGCATCGTCTTCCCGATATAATTCAAAACGTTGCGCAAACCCGGGGGCCTTCTCCGACAGTCGCACCAACGCGAGGTCGTGATTGTCATGGAGAGGCTCGTAAAAAGGGTGGATTTGATATTGCGTGGCTTGCACCGTTTTGAATTGCTGATGGCTGTTTTCAAAGATGACTTCGGCACGGTCAATTTCGGGATCAAAGAGGTGGGCGGCGGTTAAAACGGTTTGGCCATCCCATAAAAGTGTTCCGGTGCCACGGTAACCTGTGTCCGTTGTGATTTGCACCACACCCGTCATGGTCGAATAGTCTGAGGTTTGGTACAGGCTGTCTGTATAATGCCGGGTCGTGGCGACCATGTATGCCCCCTGTGGAAGAAGTTATGTTATGCTGTACCGTTAATTTTAAAAGTATGGTTTGTCATTATTAAACGTCAAAGTGACCTGCAAGACGGATTGGATTATAACACTATGAAACGACAGAATGCTTTGCTGGCTTTTATGCAGCGCCTGGGTTTGGTCGCATCGTTTGCATTGCTGGGGGGATACAGCGCAGGCTCGGTGGCGCAGCCGATTGATATGACCCAGGCTTATCAGCTGGCCCTGGAGCAGAATCAGGCGTTACAGGCCCACCGTGAGAATCTCTCAGCGGAATCCGAGAATATTGACCAGGCCTGGTCACAGGTTCTGCCCAATGTGTCGGCCTATTTGCGTCGGGGCAAAGCCGAATACACCACCGGCTTTGTCGAAGACGAACCGGCGGACTTTACCCGCTCCGGGATTTCGCTGGTTCAGCCTTTGTTTTCCATGAAACGTTTTGAAGGCATCAGTGCGGCCAAAGCCGGGTATCAGCGTTTTGCCAAAGACTTTGATCTCAAGCGTTTCCAGACAGGTCTGGAAACCTTGCACGCCTACATTGATGCGGCCAAAGCCAATGAGCTGCTGGCGCTTTCCCGTGCGGAAATCGAAGATCACAAAGTTCGTATGCGGCGCGTCGATGCCATGCTGGAACGTGGGCTGGCCACGGAGGTGGATCAGCTGGAAACGCAGTCCAAATACGATGAGTTGCGGGCCCAGGAGATCGCCGATACCAATACCCGTAAAGTGATGCTCAAGCGTCTGGAACAATATGTGGGGCAACGTGGGTTGGACATCGCTTCCATTCAGGGCGATTTGTGGCAACTTTCTGAAGGCATATTGGCTCAGGACAACTGGGTGAGTCGCATTGAAAACGCGGCTCTGTCGGTTCAAGTCGCGCAATCGGCACTGGAAGAATCGCGTCAAAAAAAGGACCTGAGTCAGGCCGAATATTGGCCGGAAGTGAACGCAAGGGTTGAATATCGCAAAACCGACTCCTATGAAACCGGCATGGAAAACGAATCCAGAGCGGTGCTGGAAATGTCGCTGCCGCTTTATGAAGGTGGGCGCACCAACTCGGCCGTTCGTCAGGCTCAAAACCAGATTGACCGAGATGCTTTCTTCCTGGCCGACGAAAAGCACAAGGCTTCGGTCCAGGCCGAGGAGTCCCTGTCCAAAATTCGTGGCTCCTATGAAAATATCCAGGCGTATCGCCGCTCTGTTGAATCGGCGAACGCCTATCTCGCGGCTGCAGAAAAAGGTCTTTCCTACGGCCTTCGCAGCGTTTATGAAGTGCTGGAAGCCAAAACCCGGCTTTATACTACCCAGAAAAAACTGGTGACCGAAAAACATGAGAATCTCAAGGCGCAACTGGAACTGCTTTTTTTGACCGGCCATTTTGCCCCACAGGATGTGGCGCAGCTGCTGCAGGCTAGACAGTTGCCCGAAGCCTTGCGCCAGCCCGCTTGACTCTGTTCAAGCCTTTTACCCGATTTATTGATGTTTAGAGAGACGTATGCAACCCAAAAAAGATGACCTGACCGAAATTCAGCGGGCACTGAAGCTAGTAAAACGCTCGTTTATCAACGTGGGCGTGTTCAGCTTTTTTATTAACATTCTGATGCTGGTCCCACCCATCTACATGCTCCAGATTTATGACCGGGTGCTGACCAGTCGCAGTGAAGAAACCCTGTTGATGCTGACCCTGATTGTGGTCTGGTTGTTTATCACCATGGGGCTGCTGGAATTTGTGCGCTCGCGAATGCTGATCCGAATCGGCAACAAACTGGACAATACTCTGAACGAGGATTTGTTCTCTTCCATGTTCAAGCGTTCGGTCAATGAGCCGGGGCAGGTCAATGCCCAGCCACTCAACGACATGACCTCGCTGCGTCAGTTTATGACCGGCAATGGGTTGTTTGCGTTTTTTGATTCCCCCTGGTTGCCGATTTACATTCTGATCCTGTTCCTGTTCCATCCTTATTTCGGCTATTTCGGCATTTTTGCTGCGATTGTGCTGTTTATTCTGGCCTATCTGAATGAACGCACCTCCAAAAAACTGCTGGAAGAAGCCAATCAGGAACACATGCAATCGACCAACTATGCCAGTGCCAGCGTCAAAAACGCCGAAGTGGTCGCGGCCATGGGCATGGAAAACAACCTGAAAAACAAATGGTTCGAAAAGCACCTGAGCTTTCTGAGCAAACAGAGTCAGGCCAGTGACCGGGCCAGCATTCTGACCAATCTGTCCAAGAATCTGCGTTTGATGTTTCAATCCCTGATACTGGGGCTCGGGGCCTGGCTGGCCATTTACAACGAAATCACACCGGGGATGATGATTGCCGGGTCCATTATTCTGGGGCGTGCCCTGGCACCGCTGGATTTGCTGATCGGCTCCTGGAAAGGTTTCAGTTCCGCCAGAACCGCCTACAGACGCCTGAACGAAATGTTTGCCAAATACCCGGCCAAAGACGACACCATGCCGTTGCCGGATCCGGAAGGGCGTCTGAGTTGCGAAGGCATTATGGTCACCCCACCGGGCGGTCGTACGCCGGTTGTGCGCGGCGTTTCTTTTGAACTGCAGAAAGGCGAAATGCTGGCCATTATCGGCCCCAGTGCGGCCGGTAAGTCCTCCATCGTTCGCGCCCTGCTGGGTGTCTGGCCATTGCTGGCCGGCAAGGTACGACTTGACGGCGCCGATATTCACAGCTGGGACAAATTGCATCTGGGTCAGCACATTGGCTATCTGCCTCAGGACATCGAACTGTTTGCCGGCACCATTGCTGAAAACATCGGTCGATTCGGCGAACTGGATCCAGACAGAGTGGTGGCTTCGGCCAAAATGGCCGGGGTGCACGAATTGATATTGCGCTTGCCTCAGGGCTACGATACCGAGCTTGCCAGTGGTACCAGCGGTCTTTCCGGTGGTCAGCGTCAGCGAATCGGTTTGGCTCGTGCCCTGTATGGCAATCCCAAGCTGGTGGTGCTGGACGAACCCAACTCCAATCTGGACGATCAGGGTGAACAGGCGCTTTCCGAGGCCTTGCAGTCCCTGAAAGAGCACGGGGTCACGGTGGTGATTATTTCTCACAAAAAGCCGATTTTGAAACTGGTGGACAAGCTGTTGCTGGTCGTCGATGGTCAGGCCAAAGCCTTTGGTGAGCGAGATGAAGTCCTGACCGCCATTCAGAACGGTCAGCTCTCTTTGACCAATCAGAAATAAGGCTGGATCTGTCGAACGCATTCAAGTCAACCCGATAATGACCAGGCCTGGTAACGATCAGGCCGAATCAATGGAACAACCATGACACAGAAACAACAAGATTTAAAAGAAAACCTAGACTTAGGCGCTGAAAGTCGTCGCGACACCCATCCGGGCGTTTACGATGGTGAAGCCAGGGTCAAACCTGGCAGTCACGATTACGACAGCCTCAGCGTCAAAAAACAACCCGAGTTCCCGGGCGTCAAGACCAATGATCACACTTATTACCGCTTTGGCTGGCTGGTGGTCATTCTGGTCTTTGTTGTGTTCGGTGGCTGGGCCGCGCTGGCTCCGCTCAGCAGCTCCGCCGTGGCGCCGGGCGAAGTTCAGGTCGAAGAAAGCAACCGCACAGTTGAACATTATGAAGGTGGCATCGTCTCTGAAATTCTAGTGGAAGAAGGCGAAATCGTTGAAAAAGGCGAAGTGCTGTTGCGACTCTCGCCCACTCAGGCGGCCTCCGAGTTGAACACGGTTCAATCTCAACTGAACAGCCTTCTGGCGCTGGAAGCCCGTCTGTTTGCCGAGCGCAGCGGAAAAGGCCAGGTCACCTTTCCACCCTCCCTGTTGCAGCAGGCCGAAACCAGCGACGACGTTCAGGAGTTGATTGAGGGCCAAAGAGCCTTGTTCGACGCCCGACGGAATGGCTTGAATCAGGAGCTGAAAATCTACGGCCAGCAGATTTCCGCCTTGAAACAACAGATTTCGGGGCTGCAGGAACAAATCAAAAGTCTGGATGACCGGATTGCCTCTTACGAAGAAGAGGTCGAAGACTGGCAGGCGCTTTACGATGAACGTTTTGCCGACAAAATCCGACTTCAGGAGATGAAGCGGGAGCTGGCAACACTAAAAGGTGAGCGTGCCGGTAACCTGTCGGAAACCGCGCGTTTGAAAGTGAAAGTGGCTGAAACCGAGTCACAGCGAGTGCTTCGAAAGCAACAGTTCCTGCAGGAAGTGGTGGCCGAACTCAAAGACGTTCAAACTCGAAAATTTGAACTTCAGGCCCGCAAAACCGCCCTTCTTGACCGTTTGAAGCGGGTGGAAATCCGTTCGCCTGCCAGCGGGAAAGTCAACGGTCTGAAAGTACACACGGTCGGAGCGGTGGTGCGCTCCGGTGATCCTTTGATGGAAATTGTGCCCAAAACGCAGAACTTTGTTGTCATGGCAAGAGTCAAACCTCAGGACATTGACAAAGTCCGGGTTGGGCTCATGGCCGACGTTGTATTCAGTGCCTTCAATACCCAAAGCACGCATGTGATTACCGGCGAGGTCACCAAGCTTTCGGCCGACAGCTTTACCGATGAGCAGAGCGGTGAGAAATACTTCGAAGCCCGCGTTCAGATCACACCGGAAGGGGTCAAACAGATGAAAGAGGACGGCATATTCATGCTGCCCGGCATGCCAGCTGAAACCATGATCAAAACCGGAGAGCGCACATTCTTCGGCTACCTGATCAAACCCATTTCAGACATGTTCAAACGCGCATTTAATGAAGATTGATCTCGTGCTCGTATAGTCACCCAAAGCAAGTTGAGCTGTTTGTACTGTCATGACGACCGCTTCCCCTTGTCATCCCGACCGGAGCGGAGGGATCTTTTTCAGGGTGGCACTGTCGGCTGGAGATCCTTCGGCTTCGCTCAGGATGACAGGGGGTGTCATACCAACCGTTCCCCTTGTCATCCCGACCGGAGCGGAGGGATCTTCTTCGGGATGGCACTGTCGGTTGAAGATCCTTCGGCTTCGCTCAGGATGACAGGGGGTGTCATACCAACTGTTCCCCTTGTCATCCCGACCGGAGCGGAGGGATCTTTTTCAGGATGGCACTGTCGGCTGGAGATCCTTCGGCTTCGATCAGGATGACAGGAATAAGTTGTGTATGTTATTTTTTCTAAATTACAGAATGTAAAAAACCCACCGAACGGTGGGTTTTTTACATCGCACATCACCTTTGGGAAAAAGGCGGTAGCCTGTCAGGCTTTTTGTGCGTTATGCATCGTCTTTGGGCAGCAATTCAGCCAATGCTCGAGCATAGGCATTTCGGGCTGTCTGAGCGATGGCGGTTTGCGTCTGCAAGCGGGCAATCTCCTGATCCGTGGCGCGTAGACTGGCCAGTTGATTTTTGGCTTCGTCTGAAAACTTGTCCACCGCATATTCTTTGCCATCGATTGTGATTGTTTGTTCTGCCATTTAACTTTCCTTCTTTTAAAAAATGTGCTCTTGAATAATGGTTCCGATTACGCTTTTTTCAACCTGACGACCTTTAAAATTTCAAACTGTCATCATCGTCTTCGCCAAACAGTTGATCCAGGTCCACTTCTCTGGGGTTGATTTTTTGCTGTTCCGTTTCATGCAGCTTATACAGCTGACTCAGACCTTTTAGCCGCGGCATGGATAATAATTGAGAATAAGCCACAGCCAAGGCATTACTTTGACTGAGCTTTTCCAGAGTCTCGCCGGGGAGTTTTTTTAAGCTCGCCTCGTCAATTTTGTACAGGCCTTTTACTGGCTTCTCAGTGTTCTCAGACGTTCTGGTCTGTATGGACCAAGGAGTGATGAGTTCGGCTTTATTCAAAGCGGTCACAGCCTGTTGAGTGGCTTGCCGGTTTTGTTCACATTGCTGCAAAAAGTCCACCACTTTTTGCATCGGCTCACTCAACTCCCCTTGCTCGGCGAATAAAGGTTGGCCTTTATCCCCTTTTTCTTCAGGCAGAAACAGCTTCGATTCTGTGTCCACGCACAAAATCGAATCGTTGGTCTCGGCTTTTAGCATTTTGAACGGATATCCGCGATACACGGAGGGTACATAAGGCACCCGCCACTTGCCTTGTGCATTCACAAACAAGTTCAAGTTTGGTTGCAGGCTTTGGACTGCCACTAGCTGAAACTCATCCTTGGGTGTTTTCACAAAGCCCATCGGATAAAAGGGCAGGGCATTGGCCATTTCCGCCATCAAAAGAGGGGCAGTTGTATCGTTTTTGGCAAACTGATAATCGGTATAGGGTTGCCAGCGAGCATCTTGATGAACGGTTTTTTGAATGGGTTTCCAAGTGGGCATAATTGCACTCTCAATCAAATAAATTAACTCAGAATTCTAACACAGAAGGAAGGGATTCAGGCCCGGACGAAAGTCTTTCCTGTCATTCCGATTCGTTCTTTTTGTCATGACGACCGTTCCCCTTTTGTCATGACGACCGGAGCGGAGGGATCTTCTTCAGGATAGCACTGTCGGCTGGAGGTCCTTCGGCTTCGCTCAGGACGACAGGGGGTTGTCATTCCGATTCGTTCTTTTTGTCATGACGACCGAAGCGGAGGCATCTTTAAAGGTGTTGACGGTTGATCGTGACGCATTTTAAGCCCCGAACAACATTTTGGCCGCGCTTTGTCCTTTGACAAACCGTTGATCACGCTCAGACCGGTGTTTGTTCAAACTCATCACCTGACCCACAGCCCCACCAAACTTGTTTAACCAGCTACTTTGAACAAAAGCTTCCATGTGTTTGTCATCCAAGCCCAATCGCTGCATCAAAGGCGGCAGATTTTCATTCATGTGCCCGGACTTATCCGGATGCACCGCACGGCCCAGAAAATCCACATACGCCATGTAACCCGTAGCCGAGCAAGGGATGGCGGGGTCTTCCAGACCAGACGCATCAAACGCCAGCAATGGTGCTGTGGGAATTTTCTCCAGCCGTTCCAGAAACGGTTGCGCAAATGCAGATTCTTTGTCAGACGTCTTTGTAACCAGGCCTGGTAGTTTTTCAGGTGCTGCCTCAAAATGATACACCCCCTGCAAACGTCGCTGCACAGAGGTAAAATCCGAATCCAACAACTCATGTGCGATATTGGCCCGCACCGGGTTCAAATCCACATACGCCATCGCCGCCAATACCGCCTGTTCATCCAACAATGCCTGAGACTTAAAGCGGCCTTCCCAAAACCGGCCCTTGACCTCATCTTCCTGATTGGCATAACGGGCAATCGACTCATTCAACACCCGCATATACCAAGACACATCCATCAAACGCTCACGGTAAATCTCAGCCTGTTCCTGTACTCGTTTTAATGACCCGGCGCTTAATGCTTTGGGATCAGCCAAATAATCCTGCACCAACTTGGGCGCTGCAAACAACTGGGTCCATTGAAGTAACACCTCATCCATTGACCAGCTTTCCGCTTTCACCTGATTGACCCGCACCACCAAATGATAATGGTTGCTCATTACCGCAAACGCCGCCACATCAATGGCAAACACCGATGCCAACTGCATCATCCGCTGTTCAATCCAGGGTTTGCGATGCTCGTATTTGAGGCATTGGAGACATCCAGCGCCAAAATGCTCAAATACATTGTCTCGATGTTGCTGCTCACCGGTGCTCGCAAGAATGAAGTCTTAACCACAAAGTGGGAAGATTTTGATTTGGAGCGGCGCATCTGGACCATCGAATTCACCAAGGCCGGTAAAACTCGGCATGTGCCATTATCCGATGGTGTCATCACCTTGTTAAGCCAGGTTCCAAAAATTGAAAACTGTGATTGGGTCTTTGCCAACCCTGACACCCAAAAACCTTACAAGCACATTTTTTACGCTTGGGATGTGGTCAGAAAGCGGGCAGGGCTGGAAGAGCTGCGCATCCATGACCTACGCCATTCGTTCGCTTCTTTTCTGGTCAATGGCGGTCGATCTTTGTATGAAGTGCAAAAGCTATTAGGTCACACCCAAATCAAAACCACACAGCGGTATGCGCATCTGTCGCACGACTCGTTATTGTCTGCGGCCAGCACCGCCATGAGTCATGTGCCCATGGCGCAATCGATGCCCAACAAAGCCGAGGCATTGCCGTTGGTTGAGGTCGATGGGTGAAATGGGTTGACTGCAAAGCGAAACAGAGTATAGTATTAATTAACAAACCCGCTACACGTCCTGTATTCGTATAGGGTTCTGCTTCGGCAGACGTGCAAAAAGCGGGTCTTTTATTTTCCCTCCTTCTTTTTTATGCCTCAGCAAAAACGTCACTTTCAAAAACAAGCGCTTACCCCAGAAAAACTGCTCAAAAAGTACGAGTCTAATGGTTTGATTGTGCCGGATGATCAAAGAGACCTAGCACTCAAATATTTTCGTTTTGTCGGTGCGTATCGGCTCAAAGGGTATATGTTTGACCATTTTGACGAAAGGACCAAGCAATTTACCCAGAATTATGAACTGGATGATCTCATCCAGCAATATGAGTTCGACAGAGAGTTAAGGCTGATTACGATTGATGCCATTGATCGCATCGAGGTCGCTGTCAGAGCCAGCATTTCAAATCATTTGAGCCTAAGCCATTCCCCGCATTGGTTTTTGGATAAAACCCTGTTCAAAAGCACACGCCACTGGGACTATGCCAAGCTGTGCAAAAAGCTGGAAGAGGAAGTGCGCAATGGACGAAAAAAGCGTTTTATTCAACACTATTACGACCATTATGAATTCCCGGAATATCCGCCCAGTTGGGCCATGAGTGAAATCATTTCATTCGGTTTCTGGTCAAAGACATACGCCATTTTAAAAAATCCCAATGATCGGAAAGCCATCTCTATGAAATTTGAGATTGACCAGCCAGAAGTTTTCAGGTCATGGGTCCATGCCTTATCCGTACTGAGAAATCACGCTGCCCACCACAGTCAAATCCTACGGACCCCGTTGCGCGTAAAACCCACCAACTACAAGCGCAAACAAATAAGGTTTCATAGACCCGATCAATTCGCTTCTATGGTCGTCATTATTAATTATTTTCTGGGTCAGATAGGGTTGAATGATGGCTGGGACAAGCAGCTTGAGAGACTGTTTGAGTCTTATCCAAAAGTTGATCGGGCTGACCTTGGATTGTAAAGCGCGCGTAACGATTCGCTTGGCGAATAAGTTCTACTTGGCTTGGTTGTCTTGATTAAGTCGCTCTTTGAGCTCATTCAATGGAATACTTAGATTATCAGCCACCTCTTTGTCAGACAGACCAAATTCTTTGATCATTTTTAAGGCTACCTCCAGTTTTCCTTCTTCAGCAGCAATACGCTCAACCGATGTGATATAAGCCATCAAATAAACCTTGGTTAATCAGAGTTTTTGTCTTGGTTGAGACGCTCTTTGAGTTCCTTCAAAGGCAGCTGGTATTTTTCGGCCACATCTTTTACAGACAGGTTTAAATCTTTGACCATTTGAATAGCCAACTCTAGCTTACCTTCAAGCTTACCCTCTTGAGTGGCAATACGTTCAACCGATGTGACATAAGCCATATGCATTTCCTCTTCAATTTGGTCGATGGTGTTTTTAAACTCAATCTCTAAATTATCCGGCAAACGAATCATCCAGTCAATGAACTTAAATAATTCAATGACTTGCTCCCGGCTGTAGCCGCGCTCATAAAGCAGACGGATCAGACGCGTTTTGGCATCCAGCCTTTGTTTGGGCTCTTTTAAAAGCTTGGCGTGGAGCTGGGCTGCCACAATCAGGGCAAACACGTTCTCACTGGCGAGCAGGGCATCCAGCTTGTTTTGCCAGTCCAGTAGTTTGGCGGTTGGGAATTCAAACAGAATACGGCAGCCACCCATTTCAAATGCATAGCGACTGGGACGAAAGCTCGGGTTGGTGTCACTCAACACCGCCAGACTGATCACATCCCTGTCGTACTTGTCACGAATGCGGTAATTGTATTGAAACATCCGTTGGGCAAACGCACGTTCCGGCTCGCCTTGCACTTCCACATGAATCAAGACCCAAGTCGTCTGGCCGTCTTTTAAATGCACTTGCACCAGCTTGTCAGCATAGGTGCGTCCGTTTTCAGACGTGGGCAGAATCTGCTGGAGTTCCTTGTCCAGAAAATCGATGGGTTTTGACCAGTCAATCAACTGGTGGACTTTTGGGAACAGTAGATCCAAAAACTCAGGAAAGCGGGCTTCTAAGGCTTCTTTCCAAGGGCTGTCGTGGTCTTGCTGAGCCTGTGAGCGATATTCGGAGTTGTCCATCATCTGGGTTCTTTTTGGTGGTCTGCGAACTTGGCAAATAATGGAAGATTGTAGCACGTAAAGTTATGCCTGAAAGTGGTCAAAAAAAGTGAGGTGACCATGTGAACCAGTGCATTCATGATCTGCGGCAAATACAGTCATGAATTGCGTGCCCAGGGGCCAATCCATGCTGAAAGAGTGGAATCATTGCCGTGGTTTAAGTGGGATGCCTGATTTTGACATTCGCGGCGTAAAAGAGTATGATTTTTAGGTTATTTCTGTATCAAAACTTTGGTGGCTGTAAAAGGCCTGAGATAAAAAAGAACCATTATGAATATGCACTCCATTTTGAACGCTTTCCGTTTACCGAGACCACTTTCTGTGGAGCAGGAGCGGGCTGAAACGCAAGCTGTCGAGAAAAAGATTGTGTCACGTTTAGCTCGTGGCAATGTATCTCTTCAGTCGGGCCGTTATTTAACTCGAGAAGAGTTATCATTGCGGGCTCAGAAAATTGCTCAGCATAAGTTTATCTGAACCTTTGACTATGACTCAGCACCATGAACGGCTTGAAGAACTTGCAACTCTTTTTGAGCAAGCTGAAAAACAAGTCAAAAAGGCCGAAGATGTCAATGGCAACATTATTGTTCCTTCGATCAATGAGCTAAGATACTTTGGCTATCACATTATTAAAGCGCTTCTCGCTGAAGATGATCAAGCCACTTTGGTCAAAGAGATTGAAAAAGCTGAAGGACATGCCAAACGCGCCATATACGATGCTTCTGAAGCGTTGATCATCTTTTACTTAGAAAAAGCTGAGCTTTTTCAGCAGCGCCATTCAAACAATGCTTCCACTATTGATGTTCTGCCCGATTATGTTGAGTGTTTAGAGCAACTCGAAAGTATCAACGAAAGCATTGGCCGCATAAGGCGCGATGGAAGTGCTTATAAGAATCGGGATCAATACTACGAGCAGACCCTTCCTTTTATCGAGCAGCTAAGCAAAATCATATTCAAATTTGATAAGGCCAATCCCATCATTATAAAAAAAGAGCGTGAAAAAACCACTGGTTTTATTCTTAAGGTTATGACTTTGATTGCCACCGTATTTGGCGCAATTGCTGCGATTGTTGCGCTTAGCTAGTTGCAGGAGTGTATTAAAACACACAAGATCAATTTAATATTTCCCATACATCCTCAACAGGTTTTACACCGTATCTTGACTGAATGAAATCAAGGTCGTTTACTGCAACGTTAATCTGGTCGTAATGCTTGGAGAGTTCAGCCATTTCAAATTCTCGCTGACATTCACTGACGTGATTGAGGGGCATATGTAATAATTCACTGTATTGATTGCATGCTTCGAGAGCATTTAGTGAAAGATGTATTTTTAAGTAGTCAATTTTAGCTAAAAGGGAGATGGAAATCGGCTCGCACCTTAAGCAATGATTACGTAAAGCTTGATAAATTTCTTGGTCTTGCTGATCATGAAAAATATTTGGTTCACAAATCATTATGCCTCTCCTTTTTTATCGTTTTTTTTGTCGGCTGTTTTTGTTGTCTTGGAGTTGGGAAGATATTTTTTCTGGAAATAGGAAGATTTGCCGGACGCCGTGATGAACTTCTTTTTTGAGTCGTCTGATGAGAATTCCTCCAGCCGAACAAACATCTGTTGGTCTTCGATGTAAGTGACGCCTAGTTCTTCCAGAAGTCCTTTCTCTGCAATCGCCTTTGCTTTTAACCGGCTTTTGACTTTCCGTAAATTTGTGCTGCTCATCTTTATGTGCTCAGGAAAGATCGTGTTTAGTACTTGGCACAAAGTGTGTCGATTGCCAGATTTGTGCGTTAAAACGAAACAGGCTGCTGCGTGCAGAGGACCGTCTTTGATCTTGTGGAGGTTCTGAACCGCCGTTTCTGTACCCATCACGTTGATGTCATCGCGAATGAAGTCAACAAATTCTCGGCTAAGGCGTATCAGAGAATAAAAACGACGGTCATTATCAAAGTTTTGTGCTTTAAATGATGTTGTCCTCTGCATCGGATGATGAATAGGCTTTGCGGGGATGTCAGGTAAATCTCTGTAATAGTCAAATCTCTCAAAAATAGAAAAAGTCTGACTGTCCGTGCCTGAGTGCTTGTTGTTTGAACGAGGCTTGCTATGTAAATATTCAATTTGAACATTCACCATTTCGATAAAACGTTCCTCAAACCATTCCAAAGATTTGATGTGTCCATGCTTGCTTTTTGAATAGGCTTTTGCAATTTTCTTGATATCGAAAACCACATCAAGATTTCCAGTGGTTGAGTCAAAATGATGCAAACGGTTGTTTTTAAATAAAAGGTAAAACAAGCGTCGATGTATCTGACAAATCTTTCCTGTGATTTTGACTATGCCCCACGGTGTATGACTTTCCCACTGTTGCGTCGAAGCGGGTATACGTGTGTTGGGTAAAAAAATTGCTGTCCTCGGAACGTGTCAACCTGTTTTGCACCAGTTCTTTATGTTGTGGTCCAATAATTTCGGACACTCTTGTAAGATAATGTTTATCAAACGCAGGAGTGAAGCCAATGGAGAACAAAAAGCCAACTCGCAATCGTTATACCGACGAGTTTCGTAAAGAAGCCGTTGCATTAGTCACAGAGCAAGGATACAGCGTAAAAGAAGCAGCCCAGTCGCTGGGATTGTCAGAACAGTTGCTATATCGCTGGAAACGTAAACTGACGCAACCTGAACCAGGCTTGGATGACAAAGAACGAGAAGAGCTCAAACAGCTACGCAAAGAAAATAAACGCCTTAAGATGGAGCAGGAAATCCTAAAAAAGGCCAGCGCTTTCTTCGCCAAAGACATGCTTTGAGATACCGGTTCATCCGCGAGGAAAGCCAGAACTACCCTGTCAAAGTGCTGTGCAGGGTGATGAGAGTGAGCCGGAGTGGTTATTACCACTGGTGCCAATACGGAGAAACCAACCTCATCCGTTTTGAGCGCATTCAGCTCATTGCAGCGATGAAACAACTGTTTAAGGAGTCCCGGCAGAGCCTGGGCTCACGGGGTCTCAAAAAGGCCCTGAAAAAGTATTATGAGATCAACGTTAGCCGAGGCACCGTCATCAAACTGATGAGAGAGCATGGCCTGGTCTGCCAGCAGCGTCGGGCGCATAAAGTCACGACCAACAGCAAGCACAGCAATACCATTGCCGACAATCTGCTGGATCAGGCCTTTGACGTGCCAGAACCTGATACAGCTTGGGCCGGCGACATAACGTATTTGCGTACCCGAGAAGGCTGGCTTTACCTGGCGGTGGTGATCGATCTTTATTCAAGAAGAGTGATCGGTTACGCCATGGACAAGCAAATGACCCAGGAACTTGTGATCAAGGCGCTGAAACAGGCAGCGGTGCTGCGAAAGCCCAAACATGACCAATGCCTGTTTCACTCGGATCGTGGAAGCCAGTACAGCTCAAAAGCGTTTCGAAAAGTGCTTGAGCGATACGGCATTCAAAGCTCAATGAGTGGCAAGGGGGCCTGTTGGGATAATGCCGTTGTAGAACGCTTCTTCGGCAGTCTCAAGCATGAATGGTTGAACAATGTGATTCACATTGAGCGCCAACACATGAAATCAGACGTTGATGGTTATATCCGTTATTACAACCATCGGCGACTGCATTCCACCTTGGGTGATATGAGCCCGGTGGAGTATGAACTCAGCGGCGGTGTCGCTGAGGATAATTTAACGGAAAAAGTGTCCGATTTTGGTTGACCGGAACAGGCTATTGAAAAAAACCACTTCTTAATCATAGCTAGTTTCCTTGCTTAAACTTTGTTTTAAAGAGGGAGTTCCACAGCAAAATAATATACGTAATTATGGCGATAAGTCAACGGTCTTTGTATTTTCGAAAGGTTTTTCTCAGTTGTGAAGGAGGTTCTGCCAATACCCCACGACAATAAAATGCATTTTATTCGTCTGGTGTATTCGACAACCAACGGGCGTCAGCAACCCCCATCCCTGGCCAGGAAAACAAACAACCACCCAACCAAAAGCCCCACACAACAGGAAAAACTCAATGGAAGGTCAAGAAACATGGGTGTCCTTTTTCTTAGCTTTTTGGCGTAGATTGATGTTTTTGTTATGCCGACCGAAGTGGAGGCATCTTTAAAGGTGTTGACGGTTGATCGTGACGCATTTTAAGCCCCGAACAACCTTTTGGCCGCACTTTGTCCTTTGACAAACCGTTGATCACGCTCAGATCGGTGTTTGTTCAAACTCATCACCTGACCCACAGCGCCACCAAACTTGTTCAACCAGCTACTTTGAACAAAAGCTTCCATGTGTTTGTCATCCAAGCCCAATCGCTGCATCAAAGGCGGCAGATTTTCATTCATGTGCCCGGACTTATCCGGATGCACCGCACGGCCCAGAAAATCCACATACGCCATGTAATCCGTAGCCGAGCAAGGGATGGCGGAGTCTTCCAGGCCAGATGCATCAAACGCCAGCAATGATGCAGTGGGAATTTTCTCCAGCCGTTCCAGAAACGGTTGCGCAAATGCAGATTCTTTGTCAGACGTCTTTGTAACCAGGCCTGGTAGTTTTTCAGGTGCTGCCTCAAAATGATACACACCCTGTAAACGACGCTGCACCGACGTAAAATCCGAATCCAACAACTCACGAGCGATATTGGCCCGCACCGGGTTCAAATCCACATACGCCATCGCCGCCAATACCGCCTGTTCATCCAACAATGCCTGAGACTTAAAGCGGCCCTCCCAGAACCGGCCCTTGACCTCATCCTCCTGATTGGCATAACGGGCAATCGACTCATTCAACACCCGCATATACCAGGAAATGTCCATCAACCGCTCACGGTAAATCTCAGCCTGTTCCTGTACTCGGTTTAATGACCCGGCGCTTAATGCTTTGGGATCAGCCAAATAATCCTGCACCAACTTGGGCGCTGCAAACAACTGGGTCCATTGAAGTAACACCTCATCCATTGACCAGCTTTCCGCTTTCACCTGATTGACCCGCACCACCAGATGATAATGATTGCTCATCACCGCAAATGCCGCCACATCAATGGCAAAGACCGATGCCAGCTGCATCATACGCTGCTCAATCCAGGGTTTGCGATGTTCATAGTTACGCCCGGAAATAGAATCCACGCCACACAAAAACGCCCGACGGACACAGCGATTGACCAGATGATACCAAGGGGTTTCAGAAAGATTGATTTGAGAATCACGGGCACGAGTCATAATGAGGGCTCCGAAATAAGATTAAGTTAAATGCAGTATAGAAAAAGAGCGGTGGGAATGCAAAGAAACATGGGTGTCCTTTTTCTATTTCAGAAAGATTGATTTGCGAATCACGGGCACGAGTCATAATGAGGACTCCGAAATAAGATTAAGTGAAATACAGTATAGAAAAAGAGCAGAGGGAATGCAAAGAAACATGGGTGTCCTTTTTCTTGTGATTGACCCGCACCACCAAATGATAATGGTTGCTCATCACCGCAAACGCCGCCACATCAATGGCAAACACCGATGCCAACTGCATCATCCGCTGTTCAATCCAGGGTTTGCGATGCTCGTAATTGCGCCCGGAAATGGCATCCGTGCCACACAAAAACGCCCGACGGACACAGCGATTGACCAAGTGATACCAAGGGGTTTCAGAAAGATTGATTTGAGAATCACGGGCACGGGTCATAATGAGGACTCCGAAATAAGATTAAGTGAAATACAGTATAGAAAAAGAGCAGAGGGAATGCAAAGAAACATGGGTGTCCTTTTTCTACCAGAATGCGGCCTTGTCGGTTGGGTTGGGTACGGTGGTTGATGTCATGTCATTACTCCTGTTGTTGTGACAGGTGCAAAAGGATGACAGTTGTTGTGGAAGGAGGGAAGTATGCGCTGGACCGGAGGCTTACATTTCAAAGTCCCCTTACAGAAAAACCCCGCTGGGCGAACCATACGGGGTTAAAGTGCTTTAACCTATCCGGAGATAGGCATCCTTACCTTGGGGTAGGGATTAGGCGAAGGTGAAGTCAGCATTGTTCAGTTCAGCTGTGGTCACACCTGTTAGATAGATTGTGCCGTCAAATCCATCTGATGTGATTGCAACATCATCACTTGTACTATCAGCATCCCAGTCACCATCGGTGAATGTTAGATCATCAGTGGATGTTAATGAGGTGAACGCTGACAAGTCTACATTGTCATCGGTAATGTTACCACCTGCTTCAAAACCTGTGATCAAGATATCATCATTTAGGCTATCTGCAGTGAACCGAACAATGTCATTCTGACTTGCGGTTAAAGCAATTGCTGAAACAGCATCATCAGCAGAAACATTATCAGTGGTGTCAATGTTGTCTCCATTTACACCATCTGCAATTTCTCCAACAATGTAAGTTGCGCCTGCCCCTGAATCTGCAAGGTCAAACCCACCTGTCATTGAAGAAAGGTCAATGGTGGCAACATCACCTGCATTAGCAAATGCTGAGATCACAAGCCCATCTTCACCGGTAACGTTCAATGTTTCCGTTCCAGTGATGTCAAAAGAGCTGATAGTAGTCACAGCAGTTGCATCATCATCTGTAACTGTCAGGTTGATGGTTTCAGCACTGTTAGTTGTAACAGCGTCGTATGTTGCTGTTGCACCATCAGCTTCAGAGACGATGTTCAGAACGTCTGAAGCTGTGGATGAAGACAAGTTCAAGTCAAGGTTAGCATCAGTATTGGTGGTTTCTGTAAAGTCACCCTTGATTGTCACAGTGCTACCTGAAGTAATGTTATCGACTATCAGGGTTTCTGCGCCAGAACCAGCACCAGCAGATACTGTAGCATTATCAACAACATAATTTACATTGCCGGACACATTATCAGCGTCAAAAGTTGATGTCTGAGCATTAGTAGCGGTTGCTGTAATATTAATGGTTGAAACATTAGAAATGTTAGCTGATGTAACAGTAGCCGCATCTTCAACAGTTACTTCAACCGTATCGTCGCCTTCTCCACCATCAACAGTGTCATTAGCATCCATTTCTCCAGCTACAAAGATGAAAGAATCATCTTCTGCTGTACCGGTAACAGTTTGATCTGCGTTGCCAAGGTTCAAGATAACGCCTGCAGTGTTAGTAGAGGCATTGATCGTATCAGAGGTCAATGGTGTTGTTGCAAATTCTACAACTGCATCACCGCCAATGTTCAAGGTTTGTTCCGCAGTGCCAGTCGTTGAGGTTGTCAAATCAATCTCAACCTTGTTGTTGGCATCTTCTGTCGCTGTACCGTCGATGTTCAATGTTTCAATATTATCCAAGGTTAAGGCTGCAGTGATGCGATCATCGTCTGAAGCAGAGTCATCGCCTTCGTCTTGGTTTTGAACCGTGACAGTTATAGAGTCAGATTCACCAGTATCATCGGCCAGAGTTGCGGTAAAGTCAGCTGAATTACTTGAATCATCAGTAGCATCATCTGTAGCAGTAACTGTGAATGTTTCATCAGAGACATTTGTAGCTGTGAAATCGTTACCATCATCAGTAACCAATACAGCGTTTACAGCGATATTGTCCAAATCAACTGAGTCTCCTGAAGCGCCTGTTGTTACAGACAAGGTTTCGAAGTTTAGAAGATCTTCTGTACGGTCAGCTCCAATCACTGCTCCACCAGCACCCGTTACAGCCAAGGTATCCTCACCTTCACCTGCATCAATCGAGTCATCAGTTGACAAGGTTGTTCCCAAGTCAACGGTATCATCGCCAGCACCTGTTGAGATAGTATCTTCACCAGCTCCAGATACAGTGATGGAATCATTACCAGATCCAGAAGTCACTGTTTTGTCAGAAGCCATGTCCATGTCAACTGTCAGACCGCCGGTAAAGTCGGCTGCAGAGATTGTTGTAACTTCTTCGTTAACAGTAAGATCCAAGTCTTGATCGCCAGCAACATTAACCGTAGTAAATGCGTTAACGTCAGCACCTTGTCCGGCGATGTCTGAGGTATCATCATCAATATCAAAGTAGGACGCACCACCTGAAGTGGTTACAGACAGAGTTTCAGCAGTTTGTGATTGGAACTGTGCAGTATCGCCTTCAATGCCCGCAGTATCCAAAGCGACGTTAACTGTATCAGTCGCTGAAACACCTGAAATCTCAACTGCAAGCGCAGCTTCAGTGTCTGACATACCAAATGTTGTGGTATTAACAGCATTTTCAAGCGTCAAGTCACCCGCTGAGCGATTAGACCAAGCCTGCTCTAGGCCTGATGCATCACCTAAGTCGATCGCAGTCCCATCAAGTGCACGCAGTTGCAAGATCTCAAGATCTGAAGAAGTCACAGGAGCGCCATCGTCATTAGCGTTATCGACTGTAGCTCGCAGAGTATCTATGCCTCCGCCTGCTTGAACGATAGCCCCATCGATTGTTCCACGAGTACCGATGAACAAATCGTCACCAGCTGTGCCTTCATTGATACCTGTAGTCAACGTGAAAGTTTCACCTGGGTTCTCAGGGCGATCAGCCTGCACAGAGTTTTTCGCAGAGGTAACAGTTGCCGCATTATCGGTCACGGTGTTGATGTAGTTCTTGAACTGGTCCAGGTTGTCACCGGCTTCCGTAATGTTGTCGGCTGTGTAATTGGACACTTCCACACGGTTGTTGAACTGGGCTTTCGCCGCATCACCGTCTTCAACGCCTTCCACAGCACTGATCAAGCTGGCCACGATTTCGCCTTTTGAAGTGCCTCCGTTCAGCGCCGCTGTCCAGAAATCCACGCCTTCCGGATCTTCTGCATAGGTTTTGCCAAAGGTGTTCTCGTAGATGAACTCGATGAATGCCTGGTTGTCATTCAGAGTGTCGCCAAAGTATTCGATGGCAGGATCAGTCGCCAGCATTGCTGCGGCTGCGCTTTCCATGGAGTCTTCTGCCTGCCAGAATTGGTTGCCGTTACCCTCTGAGGCGCGACCAAAAATACTGACATAGAGTTCAGAGACTTGAGTTTGTGTTAAAGCCATTTAACTTTCTCCTGTTTGCTTAAACATGGACTTACAATATTGTTTTAAGTCGATTCGTATTTTAACACCCAGTTGGGCGCGGTCAACTTAAAATTTTTCAATTCAAAACAACCTTTGTTCTGTTGCAATTTTGCAACAGTGTGCGAGTTTGTCAAGAGAGAATCCCGGTTGGTTGCTTGAATGGAGGTTCAGACGCCTCACATCGGGTGTGCATCCTAATGTAAAACCAATGATATACCTTGTCGAATAAGTGTCAATACTTTTTGACGAAAGTTTTATTAAATGCATTTTCCGGGGTTCAAGCATTTTTTATGGGGTTGGTCGGGTTCTGAGACTCTGGAAGCCGCGGTAATGGATTCGGTAGCGGTCGAGAGTGGTTTGCATTCGTGCGAGGAGGGTGGAAAGGAGCAGGGCCATGACCAGGCCTGCCCACCAGGCACCGGGACTGGTCAAGGGCAGGAACTGGCCGGTTGCGTAGAAGCAGACAAAGTGGCTGAGAAACAGTGGGTAGGCGAGGTTGCCCAGGAAACGGTCGGTCTTGAGTCGGTTGGGCGGTTGTGTGTGCTGCCAGCGTCGATTGGTGGCTTTTTTCAGAAACGGGTGCAGCAGGGGCAGAAGAAGGGCTGCGATCCAGACTTCCTGTTGCCAGGCGACCTGACCCCATGTGGCGACCGGGCCAAAGCCGATCCAGGCGGCCAGCCAGATAGCCAGCCACAGGAATAGCAAACGGTTTTTTGTGATGGTGGGCCGGGTGGACTGGGTGGTATTTGCCAACAGGTGGCCAAAGAGGAAAAACAGCAGCACCCCGGGAAGATAACGGTAACCCAGACTGTCGGCGGGCCAGTGTGTCCAGCCGCTGACGCTAATGAGCTGCAGCAGGAAAGAGATGCTGAAAATCGCGATCAGTGCCGGTTGGGGCAGCAGAAAGAGCAATGGCAACAGCAAGTAATAGTGAAATTCGGTGGCCAGGGACCAGGCAGGCGGAATAATGGGGTGTGGCAAAACGGACTGGAGAGTGAAAGGGTCAAAGACATAATTGACCGGAAGCAGGGCCAGATTGAAAAAAAGTCGGTCAAGCTCCCAGGGTTGGTTGAGGACTTGGAGTCCGGCCACGGGTTGGCCCAGGTTGACGATGGCGAAACTGCTTAACACCAGAATGAGGTAGATGGGCAGCAGCTTGAAGGCCCGGTCAATATAGAAGGCACGCAAGGGGGTGGCGCTGCGTTGCTGAAAACGCTGGTAGCTTTTGTGCATGAGGTAGCCGCTGATGGTGTAGAAACCGATGACGGCCATGACGCCGATGTTGAATTTGAGTTGCGCACCGGGGTAATGAGAGAGCATGACCGCGAGCGCCAGAAAAAAACGGATGTGTCCCAGCATGGTGATTCAGGTGGTTTCAGTCTGGTTGAGCATCCACTTCAGGGTGTCGTGGATGCGGTGTTGGGTCAGGGGGGCATCGATGAGTGTTTCGAGCCGACTGGGATCACCGGTTAAAACGGGCAGGTCGTTTTTGCGTTGCAGTGCCGGGTCGGTCTGAATGCGAATGCGGTAGCCGGACAGAGCGTTGAGGTGTTCGATGATGTCGTGCAGTTGTATGGCGTTGCCGCTGGCCAGGTTGTAGTGGGTGTGAGGCAGTGCCGGGGCTTCCAGCAGGGCCTGGTACCAGCGGCACACGTCGCGGATGTCGTTGAATTCGCGTGCCACCTGGGTGTTGCCCAGAGCGATTTCGCTCTGGTGGGTTTGAAAATGGGCCACCATTTTGGGGATCAGGAAGTGCTCTGCCTGACCGGGGCCTGTGTAGTTGAAGGGCCGGGTGAATACGATGGGCAGTCGGGACTGATGGCTTGCGCCCAATTGTTCCATGGCGAGCTTGCTGATGCCATAGTGGCCAGCCGGTTTGGGGCAGAGGGTTTCGCTGAGCTGTGCCAGGCCCTGATGGCCGTAGACGGTGGCGCTGCTGGCCAGAAGGACGCGTTTGGGACGCGGGATCAGGGTGAGGGCGTTGAGCAGGTTTTCGGTGGCGATGACATTGTGGCGATAATAGCCCAAAGTGTCTGCTTCGGCGGCGAAGGCGCGCCCGGCCAGATGGATGACCGCTTGGGGCTGAAGGTCCTGGATGATGGCGCGGGTGGTCTCGGCGTCGGTCAGGTCGCAGGCATGAAGCGAGGGTTGTGTGGGTCTGTGCGTCCGTGTCAGACCGGAAACCTGATGCCCGGCGTTGGTGAGATGGGGCATCAGGTGTTGGCCGGTAAAGCCGCCCGCCCCTGTGATCAGCACGCGCATGGTTAAAAGGTGTTTCCGTGTCGGTTTCGGTCCAGGTCGTGTTCGACCATTAACCGGCAAAGGGTTTCCAGGTCGGTTTGCGGCGACCAGCCCAGTTCGTCTCTGGCTTTTTTGGGGTCGCCGATGAGCAGGTCGACTTCGGCCGGACGATAGAAGGCGGGGTTGACCCGCACGAGGGTCTGGCCTGTGCTGGTGTCCTTGGCGATTTCGTTTTCGCCCTGTCCGCTGAAGGCCAGTTCGATGTCGGCCGCTTTGAAGGCCATGCGGACAAAGTCACGCACGGTTTCGGTGCGGTTGGTGGCCAGAACGTAGGTGTCAGGGCGACTGGCCTGCAACATTCGCCACATGCCTTCGACGTATTCTCTGGCGTAGCCCCAGTCGCGCTTGGCGTCCATGTTGCCCAGTTCGAGCAGGTCGAGTTTGCCCAGTTTGATTTTGGCAACGCTGTCGGTGATTTTGCGGGTGACGAATTCTTTGCCGCGCAGGGGCGATTCGTGGTTGAACAGGATGCCGCTGCTGGCAAAGATGTTGTAGGATTCGCGGTAGTTGATGGTCATCCAGTGGGCGTAGAGTTTGGCCACGCCATAGGGGCTGCGTGGGTAAAACGGGGTGTCTTCGGTTTGGGGGATGGCCTGGACCTGACCGAACATTTCGGAGGTGGAGGCCTGGTAGAAACGGATGTCGGGGTTGAGCAGGCGGATGGCTTCGAGCAGGTGCACGGCACCCAGGCCGGTAATGTGTGCGGTGGCCAATGGCTGGTCAAATGAGACGCCGACAAAGCTCTGGGCGGCGAGATTGTAGACTTCGTCCGGCTGACTGCGTTCAATCAGGCGGATGGCGCTGGACTGATCGGTGAGGTCGAATTCGATCAGATGCAGGTTGGGGTGGGTGTCGATGCCCAGTGCCTGAATGCGCCAGAAGTTGACCGAGCTGGTGCGGCGATAGGTGCCATAAACCTGGTAGCCTTTCTGCAGAAGCAGTTCGGCCAGATAAGCGCCGTCCTGACCGGTGATGCCGGTGACGACGGCGGTTTTTGAGGTAGAAGGTGTCTGTTGGGTCATGGTTGTCTGTTTGTCTTTTGGTTTGTGTTCTGGTTTGTGTCTTTGGACAGTGTTTCCAGCCAGATTCTGGCGGTATTTTGCCAGCGGTAGGTCGCCAGCTTTTGAGCCATCGCTTTGGGATCGGAGGGCGTAGGGGGCTGTGCTGACCAGTGTTTGAGACTATTGTAAAGGTTTTGCTCGGGTTTGTCCTGATCGAAAAAACGGGCATGGTCGTTGGCGATTTCGCGGAAAACCGGCAGGTCGCGCGCCAGAATGGGCAGGCCAGCCTGCATGGCCTCGAGCAGGGGCAGACCCAAGCCTTCGCCCAGACTGGGTGCGATCAGGCCCCAGGCCTGACGGTAGAGGGTTTGCAGTTGGCGGTCATTGACGTCGGTCAGCCAGACACAGCGGTCGGGATAACGCTTGACCATTTCTTTGAGCCTTGCATGGATTTGGGGCAGGTTGCGTTGTTGTTGCCCGGGCAGAGATTGCCAACCCAGTTGCCCGACAATGACCAGGCCTGGTGATGTCTGATCAGGCGTTGCGTCCTGCCAGAGGGTTTCGAATGCCTGCAATACATCGAGGTGACCTTTGCGTGGTTCAATGGTGCCGACGGTCAGGAAAAAATCCGGTGGCAAGGGAACGTCAAGGCCGGTGGCATTCGGTTGCGTCGCCGGATCGGTGGAGGCATCGTTCGCCAAGTCACTGCCAAGGGGCAAAGGCGTGATGACGGGACGAGCGTTCGTATCCGTTGTCTGTCGGTCAAGCCAGTCATGAATCTGACTGGCGACGGTATCGGATATGGTGAACAGGCCATCGAAGCTTTGGGTCATGCTCAGCCAGCGTTCAAAAACCCGGTCTGTGCCGGGAGGAAAACAGTCGGGCAGCTGGATGGGCAACAGGTCAAATACGGTGGCGTGCAATTGCGCGCCTTGTGCTTGCCATTGCTGGTACAGGCCCTGTTGGTGGGCCTGAAAGTGCTGGTGCATGGCCAGGTCCATGGTGACGAGTTGGTCGCCCGGCTGCGGGGCGATCCATTCTTCACCTGAGGCGTCGTCGGCCCTTTGCGAGCTGGGGCAGTGCAGTGCAAGCCAGTCGGTGTGGGCGCTTCGGTAGCGCCACTGGCCGTTGTGTTCACAGAGTTTGACCAGTTTGAGTTCGTAATCGGCAGGGGTGTTTTCGATCAGGCTTTCGATGAGACGGATGGCGTAACGTTCGATGCCGGTTTTGTGATTGTGGCTGAAGGTGGCGGTGGCATCGATGTGTATGACCGGGCGCATCCGTGCCGGCGTAAAGGTCTGGTTTAATGTCAAGGCCCATTGTTTGAGGTCTGTGTCGGACAGTGCTGGCCAGGTTTTGGCTGGCAGTTGCTGCAGTGTGTTGAGTAGCCTTTGATTTGGGTGCTCAGGTGCTTCGGTGATGGCTTTTCTGTAGGCCCGGGCGCAATGTTCAGGGTGGTGGTGAGTCCGGATGTGCTGGCGTGCCCGGTCGCTGAGGTGTTGCCGTTGTTGCGGGGAGTCAAGCAGTTGGTTTAAGGCTGTGATCAGTTCCTGGTCGGTGAAGTCGTCCCGGATGGCGGAGACGCTGTCTTCGGGCAGCTCGGCCATGGTGCCGTTGCGGTTGATCAGTGTGGGCAGTCCGGCGTTCATGGCATCCAGAACAGCCGCAGAGGTTTCTCCGCGGGTGTCGGTGCGCAGCTGTACAGCGATGTCTGCGGCGGCCAGATGGTTTTGGTAGGTGTGGTCATCGACCCAGCCGGTGACGGAGATGCTGGGGTCCTGGGCCTGAATGTCTTCGAGCGCCGCCTGATAGTCTGGAAGCACGTGTTTGCCGACAAAGATCAATTGTGCGCGTTGACCGATCTGGTGGGTTTGCCACAGTTGAGCCAGGCGCAGGTTGAATTTACTGGGGGCGAGCACGCCAAAGCTGCAGACCACGAGATCCGCCTGGGGGAGGTTAAGGGTTTGCCGAGCGGTCGTTTTGTCCGGAAACACTTGTGGCGTTCGCACGAGCGGAATGGTGTGCCAGTGATTGGGCGGTTGGCGATGGTAGAACGCCTGGTAGAGTTTTTTGGGGAAGTCGGCATGAACGATGACATTGCCGGCGTCTTCGAGCAGGGCAAGGTTACCGGGGTAGCGCTGCATGATTTCGGTGTCGCTCAGACGGCTTTTTTGGCTGGGTTGTGGGCATTTTCTGGCCATGATTGCAGCATAACCGTGGGCGTGATGCAGTGTATTGTCCCACTCGCTCATGGTTGTGTTCGAGGTGGCTTCGAGGCTGCTGTAGAGGCCGCCCAGAAAAAAGTCGTGTAAAACAACGGTGCCGGGGAAGCGGGAAATCCAGTTGGGCATGTTGCGATGAAAGGAGGAGTTGCCAACCTGATAAACACGATAGTCAAAATCCGGGGCATGGCATTCAAACCAGTCGCTGTCCTGAATGGGAAGGGTGGCGAGGGATTCGGGCAGTTGCGGTTCGGCTCCGTCGTTGATCAGGGTAATGGCAAAATACCGCTTCAATTCTTTCAGTAACTCGGCGCTGTAGGTGGCAATGCCGGTCTGTTGAGGGGGTAATGGTGTGACAAACGCCAGCGTGGGGTTGTCAGGGTTGGTTGTGTGGTCGGGACGTTTTTGACATTGGGCCGTCTGTTCGAGATGTTGCCAGGTCTGCTGGGCGGTCCGGGTCCAGTTAAATGACTGCGCACGCGCCAGGCCGTGATCCTTGAGCTGTTGGCGGAAAGCGTCGTCGTCATGCAGACGTTGCATTTTGGCAGCGATGTCCCGGGCGTCAAAGGGGTCGAATCGGGCGTCGGGCTGGTCCATGACCTCGGGCAACGAGGTGGCGTCGGCGACGAGGACCGGGGCGTGGCAGGCCATGGCTTCCAGCGCAGGCAGGCCGAAGCCTTCATGCCAGCTGGGGAATACGAAGCCCAGACAGGTCTGGTAGAGTTCGGCCAGTGTTGAATCGGAAACATAGCCGGTAAATATCAGGCGCTCGGACGAAAGCCCGTGTTGTTCGCCATGCTGAATGAGCTGATGCTGTACTTCCGGGTGTATTTTTCCTACCAGTACCAGTTGGGTGTTTTGCGCTTTGCCTGAGAGCCGGGCGAAGGCTTCGATCAGTTTTGGCAGGTTTTTGCGTTTGTCGGCCCCGCCGCTGTATATGAAAAAGGGGGCGGTGATTGGGTATGACGCAATGTTGTCGGATTTGCGTGCCTTTGTGGCTGGTTGAAAGACGGCATCGAACCCCAAATGGGTGGTCTGAATGCGTTCGGGCGGCAGGTTTAAGTGTTGGGTCAGTTCGTTGGCGCTGGAGTCGGAGATTGCCAACCAGCCAGAGGCCGTGCGCAGGTGTTCGAGTTTGTCGAGGTAAAAGGCCCGAAACCCCGGGATGTCGTTAAGGTAGGTGGCGGGGTGCAGGTATGGGATCAGGTCAAAGGCGGTGACGACACAGGGTATGCCAGCCTGTTCCAGGTCGCTGACTGACACCGCGACTTCATCAAAAAAACCTTCAAACAGACTGGGGATAAAACACAGGTCAGGCGAAATGGAAAGAATGCGTTCACGCCTTGTGGCCAGGGCGCACTGACGGCGCGGCAGGTTGGCCGGGTCGCTTTCGGCCAGAGGAGAAGGCCCTTGCCAGCGCAACAGTGTCACGCTTGGGTGGGAGGAGAACATTTGATCGATCTGTAACGTGGATTCGCTGAGGTGGCTGTTGACGAGCAGGTAGAGTTGGTGTTGTGCCGCATTGGTACGAATCAGGTGTTCGATCAGGGCTTTGACATAGCGGCCGATGCCGCGAAAGCGGCTTTCGGATTGCATGCCTTGTAGGTCGATGACGAGCTTCATTGGCGATCCTGACGGGGTTGTTTTTGAGTCATTGTCTGGTAAAGATTTTGGGCGCGTCCAGGCAAGAGGTCATGCTGGTTTTGCGGTGGCGGTTGATGACCGAGGTAAAGTCGAAACAAACGTGTTTTGAGACCTGGCAGCCGCTCCAGTAATGACCAGGCTGTTTTTTTCAGCCTGGGGTTGCGATCCAGAATTTTGGATTTGGTTAAGTGAAGCAGGCGCCGCCCTTTGTTGTTTATTCGTGTGCGCAGGTTTAATGATGGGCGCTGAACCATGAACCAGTGTTTGAGCTGACGTAAGTGGCGAGTCAGTTGTCTCAGAGGCGCTGTCCAGCGCCAGGAGCGACTGTTGAGTAATTGTCTGCAGTCGCTGTCGAGCTTTTCCAGCTTGTGGATTTGTGCGCTCAGGGTCTGATGGGTGCGCTGTTGCTCATTGTTAAGCTGTTCCAGTTGTTGGGCTTGAGTCGCCAGAACTTGCTGGAAGTGCCGGTGGGTGTTTCCGAGCCATTGTTCATGGCGGTCGATTAAATCAGCCAGTGTGTGACCGTTTGTCAGCTGAAAAGCTTTCTCGAAATCAATGAGGGCTGATTCATCAGTGGGTTTTTGGGCCAGCAGCGCGTAATCGGGGCTGACATGATAAAACACGTCAAACAGTGCAATGGGTTGGTCGGGTGTCAGAGCGCCGTAATTGTCCAGGCGAAGTATGTAGGGGTTTGTCAGGCGATAATGCCTCGCCATGAACGCGATCAGGTCTGGTGGCAAAGGCTTTTCATGGGTGGGGTCCAGATAAAAGCTATTGGTGGCGACCGTCAGGTTTTCCGGGTTTGGGGTTTCAAGCAGGATGATGCCGCCAGGCGCGAGCACACGTTCCATTTCCGCGAACAACGCCTGGAGCTGTTCAAAAGACAGGTGTTCGATCAGATGGAAAGCTGAAATGAAATGGAAGTGGTTGTCGGGTTGTTGTTGGAGAAAGGTCAGGGCTTCTTTCTGGTGTGCCCTCAGTTTTTTGTCCCAACAGGCTTGCAGCATGGAGGGGTCAAGGTCAACGCCTTCTCCGGAAATTCGGTGTGTTGCAAGCCATTGTAACCATTCGCCTCTTCCGCATCCCAAATCAAGTGCTCTGGGCTCTGGGAAGTTTGCCTGCAGAGCCTTAACCAGGGGAAGGTAAGCTTCCAGGCGCTGGGCAATGCTTTCACGAGAACCGCGGAAGGTGTCTTCAAGGTGTCGGTAAAAGTCGCTCATAATTTTGGGATGCTTGTGGTTGTGGGCAGCCAGGCGGTGCCGATGAATTCGGGGTGGTGGGTGTTATGCACTTCGAACACCAGTGCCCGGTCAAACCAGTCGATATTACCATGCAGGTGGCTGGCGTGTCGATGTACAGCGACGGTGACCGAATAGCTGCCCGGGCCGAGGTTGGCGGGAAAGGCGAAGTCGATGTGTTGCGATTTACCCGGCTGCAAGTTGAGGGGGTGACCGAGGTGAAAGGTGTTGGTGCCGAAAACGTCGTGGCCGACGCGGTTTTTGATCAGCAGTCCGATGGTGATGTCTGGGGTGGTCTGATGGGCTGAAAGTTTCAGGCGCAAGGTGACGGCCTGGCCGACGCTGATTTGCTCAACCGGTTGCAGGTTCCGGTCAAGCAGTTGCACCCGGTCGATGGTCACTTCTTTGCTGCCGGATCGGGTTTGGTTGTCGCTGGCATGTTCGATCAGGGCGTGGTCTTCTTTTTGTGCCACCAGCGCGTTGTAGTAGTCCATGACATCGGCGGGGTCACCGTCCATGGCCAGTCGACCCTGGTCAATCAGTAGGGCGCGGTCGCAGAGTTCGAGCACGGCAGATTTGTCGTGCGAGACAAATAATAACGTGGTGCCCTGTTGTTTGAACTGGCGGATACGGTCGAAGCTTTTGTGCTGAAAGTAGCTGTCGCCCACGGACAGCGCTTCGTCGATGATGAGGATGTCGGGACGCACGGCGGTGACGGCGGAAAACGCCAGACGCATCTGCATGCCGCTGGAGTAGGTGCGCAGAGGCTGTTCGAAAAAATCGCCCAGTTCACTGAAAGTGCGAACGTCTTGAAGCAGGGATTCCGGCTGGGGCAGGCCCAGCATTTTCAAGGCGTGCAGGGCATTTTCGCGACCGGTAAATTCGGGGTGAAAGCCAAGGCTGAGTTCGAGTATGGCGGCGACCCGTCCCTGGAAGGCAACGGTACCGTAGGTCGGGGGAAGGGTGCCGGCAATCATTTTTAACAGGGTGCTTTTGCCGGCCCCGTTCTGGCCGACCAGCGCCAGTGCCTGACCACCGGGGAGAGAGAAGCTGATGTCTTCGATCACGGTATGGACGCTGGCTGGTCGGGGCTGAAAGCCCAGCCATTTGAGGATGCGGTGCCAGCCGGAGGCATAGCGGGTGTAGCGTTTGGTGAGCTGGCTGATTTGAATGCTCATAGCTCTTCCACCATTTCTGCGGCCACTCGGCGATAAAGCAGGAAGCCAAGTGTGTAGAAAAGTACGATGGCACCCGCCCAAACGCCGAGTGTGGTCAGGGAGGGCGCGTTGCCATAAACAAAAATCTGCTGGTAGGTGGCCACCAAATGTGTCATGGGGTTGTACTGTAACCAGGCCTGGTACTTTTGGGGGAGGATGGACACCATATACACAATGGGGGTGAGCCAGAAGCCGATTTGCAGAAGCACGGGAATGAGTTGACCGATGTCACGGAAAAACACGTTGAGCAGTCCCAGTATGAGCCCCAGAGAGGAGGCCAGCATCAAGGTCAGGATGACCAGCAAAGGCAGCCAAAACAGCTGTAGAGTCAGAGGATGGTCAATGAAGGCGATGACCAGGGTGACGGCCGCGGCCAGCAGGATGCCAGTGACAGCGGTTTGTCCGATGACGACAATGGGGATGACGGCGCGGGGCATAATGAGTTTTTGGATTTGTTGGGCGTGGTCGATGAACATGGTCAGGGATTTGGACAGGGTTTCGGCAAAAATGCTCCAGCCGACGATGCCAGCCATGAGGTAAACCGGGTAGGCGTAGGCGGAATCGACGCCTTCGAGTTTGGCGCTGAGAATGTTTGACAGAATCAATGCGTATATCAGCGCCATGACCAGCGGTTGGACCAGCATCCAGAAAAAGCCGATTTTGCTGCGGATGACGCGCTGTCTCAGGTCACTGTGAATGGCGCTTAAAATGTAGGCGCGATAATGCCATAAACTTTTCAGCATTTGGGGGAGCGTCCCTGTTGGGTCAGTTGCTGTCGAAATTGGGCTTTGAAACGTGCTTGAGAAAAACGCTCGGCATTGGCTTTGCAGGCATCTTGAGTTATCTGCGATTGTGTTTCAAATTTTTGTACGGCTTGCTGGAGCGCCTGGGGTGTCTGGCTGTGGAACAGCACGCCACTGGGGGACTCATGGCAGTCCAGGTCACGAATGGTTTCACTGAGTGCGCCATGGGCATAGCCAATCACCGGGGTGCCGAGCGATTGGGCTTCGAGCGGGGCGATGCCGAAATCTTCGGTGGCCATGTGGACAAATGCTTTGGCGTATTGCATCCAGCGGGTGACTTCGTCGTCCTCAAGGTAGCCCAGAAAATGGGTATTGGGTTGGGCCAGATTTTTGAGTGATTCGGTTTGTGGTCCGGAACCGATCACAATCAACGTCTTGTCTGGCATTTTATTGAATGCTGCGATGATTCGATCAATGCTTTTGTAGGGCACCAGACGCGAAACGATCAGGTAGTAGTTCAGCATGGGAGCTGGCGTGGCAACGGGTTCGCGTTTTGGAACCGGTGGGTAGACAACCGGTGTGGTCAGGTTGGCTACGTGTTGCAACCGCTTGCGGATGAAGTGGGAGGTGGCAATGACTTTGTCCGGTCGCATAAAACTGACGCTGTCCCAGATTCGGAAACGGTGCAGCCAGCGTCGAATCAACCAGGCTTTGAGGCCTTTGCCAAACGAGCCGTCCCGAAAGTGGGCGAACGAGAGGTCCCAGGCGTGGCGCATGGGCGAGTATATGTAGGCCAGGTGTGTTTGGTGCGGGTGGGCGATCACGCCTTTGGCAACGGTGTGTGAGCTGGAGATGATCAGGTCATAGTCGCTCAGGTCAATGTTCTCGATCCACCGGGGCATTAACGGAAGAAACCAGCGATAGCGTTTGGCAAAATGTCGGGTTAACCAATGATTGTAGTGATAAACCGGGGTGTTGCCAAGCCAGTGTCTGTCCCGGTCCGGGAGGGTGTCAACCAGTGTCACTAGGTCAGCTTCGGGAAACATTTCCAGTAATGTCTGGAGAACAAATTCGGCCCCCCCTTTGGCTGTGAGCCAGTCATGGACAATCACAATGCGCCCGAATTCCGGGTCGGGATGGGCTGGCTTGGGATGAGGGGCTAAATGCATAAGGCGTTGTTAACGTCCAAAATCATCATCATAGCGAATGATGTCGTCTTCGCCGGTGTATTCGCCTACCTGCACTTCCATCACCACCAGGTCGACCTTGCCGTGGTTTGCCAGACGGTGTTTTTCGCCAATGGGGATGTATGTGGATTCATTGCTGCGCAGCATCTGAATCTGTTCGCCGACTTGCACATGGGCGGTGCCACTGACAACGACCCAATGCTCGCTTCGGTGCAGGTGCTTCTGTAAAGACAGCTTTTTGCCCGGATGGACAATGATGCGTTTGAGTTTGTATTCGCTTGTGCTCATCAGGGTTTCGTAAGACCCCCAGGGGCGATAGACCAGTTGATGCAGTTCGGTGAGTTCGGAATTGTGGCGTTTGAGTTCGGCCACGACTTGTTTGACGTTCTGGCTGTGTCCGCGTTTGGTGATGAGCAGGGCGTCGGTGGTGTCGACAATGATCAGGTCGTCGACATCGACGGTGGCAATGGTGTGGTTGCGGCTGATGATCAGGTTGTTGCGGCTGTTGAAGTTGAGTGAGGGAAAGGTGTTTTGACCGCGTTCAAGAACGGCATTGCCCTGATCGTCTTTGTCGATTTCTTCATACAGGCTGTCGAAGCTGCCCATGTCGGACCAGTCCATGTCGGCAGGAATGACCGCAATCTGATCGGATTTTTCCATCAATGCGTAGTCAATGCTTTCGTCAGGAATGGCTTGCATGGCTTCGAGGTCAATCCGAACCAGTCCGTTTGCGTCGGTTTTGGCGGTTTTCAGGGCTTTCTGGCAGGCGCTGTGGATGTCCGGTGCGTGCTGTTGCAGTTGATCCAACACATGATTGACCTGAAAGCAGAACATGCCGCTGTTCCATAGGTAGTGCCCGCTGTCCAGATAGCTCTGAGCAGTGACTTGGTCGGGCTTTTCTTTGAAGGAGAGCACGGTCTGGCCGTCGTGTTCGATGTAGCCAAAGCCGGTTTCCGCTGCATGGGGACGAATGCCGAAGGTGACCATTTGGGGGGTGTCGGCCACACTCAGGGCTTGCTCCACGGCTTGTTGGTAGGCCTCAGGGTCCTCAATCAAATGATCGGAGGGGGTGACAAACATGCGATCTTCGGGGCTCAGGGACATGGCGGCCAACGCAATGGCGGGGGCCGTGTTACGCCCGACCGGTTCCAGAATAAAGCGCGCATCGGTGATGCCGATTTCTTCGAGCTGGTCTTTGATGATGAAATAATGCGCTTCGTTGGTCATGATGATGAACTCATCGACCAGAGTATGGTTGCGCGCTATGGTTTTCTGAAACAGCGATTTCTGGTCAAAAAGCTTGACGAATTGTTTGGGCAGGTGTTTGCGACTCAGAGGCCAGAGCCGGGTGCCGGATCCGCCACAAAGGATCAGGTTGGTGATCACGTTTTTACCCTTTGTCTCGACATGGAAAATGATCGGTAAATTATAGCATAGCTGTTCGTCGCTTTATGACGACTCACGCTTGGTTTGCTGGATAATGGCTTCGACTTCTTTTAACTTTTCCTGCACCAGATCGGCATTGCCTCGGGTTTCAATGTTGATACGCAGCAGTGGTTCGGTGTTGGAGGCGCGAACATTCAGACGCCAGGAATCAAAATCCAGACTGAGACCATCGATCTGACTGATGCTGGGCGCTTGTCCCTGAAAGTGGGTTTGAATGGCGGCCAGTGTGGCGGGAATGTCGGCGACGGTGTGGTTGATTTCGCCACTGCACGGGTAGGCTTTCTGGCAGTGCGCCACCAGTCGGGAAAGCGGTTGTTGGGTGTCGCTGAGTTGTTGCATGATCAACAGCCACGGAATCATGCCGGAATCGCAGTAGGTGAAGTCTCTGAAATAATGGTGTGAGGACATTTCACCGCCGTAGAGGGCGTTTTCTTTGCGCATGCGTTCTTTGATGAAGGCGTGGCCGGTTTTGGATTCGATGGGAAGGCCGCCGGCTTTTTCGACCAGCTCGATGGTGTTCCAGGTGAGGCGAGGATCGTGCAGGATTTTTTCACCGGGATGGTCTTGAAGCAGGCGCTCGGCAATGAGCCCGACCAGGTAGTAACCTTCGATGAACTGGCCTTTTTCATCAAACAGAAAACAGCGGTCGAAGTCGCCGTCCCAGGCGACGCCAAAGTCGGCCTGATGTTGCACAACGGCTTGTGCTGTTTCCTGACGGTTTTCGTGCAAAAGCGGGTTGGGAACGCCATTGGGGAAGTGGCCGTCTGGCTCGCAGTGCAGATAAATAGGGTCAATGGGAAGTTGGCTGATCAATGATTCGATCATGGCGGCGGCTGAGCCATTGCCGCAATTGAAGACGATTTTCTGACGTTTGAGGGTTTGGGGCGTTACGTAGCCGAGCAGGTGCTGAATGTAGGCGGTTTTATCAGGCAGGGCGTGGTGCTGGCCCGGTTTGGCGGCTGGGGTAAGCGCTTGGTCTTCGATGCGTTGGGCAATCGCCTTGAGTCCGGTGTCGCCGGAGATCGGGCGTGCGCCTTCTGTGACCAGCTTCATGCCGTTGTAACCTTTTGGGTTGTGGCTGGCGGTGACCATAATGCCGCCGTCAAACCCGTGATAAAAGGTGGCGAAGTAGATTTCTTCGGTGCCGCAGAGTCCAAGGTCGTAGACATCGGCCCCGCCCTGAATCAGCCCCTTTGTGAGCGCTTCGGCGAGTTCCGGGCTTTCCAGACGAATGTCGTGCCCGATGGCCACGGTTTTGGGTTGCAGGTGGTTGGCGTAGGCCAGGCCGATTTTGTGGGCAAGGTCGGTATTGAGTTGATCGGGCACTTTGCCGCGGATGTCATAGGCTTTGAAGCAGGGAATGGATGGCATAAAACAGACCTTTGGAAGTTGTGATTACTGTGCGCATTATAACGTTTTGGCTGTGGGCTGAAATTGTGATGTAAGAAATTAGTGGGTAAGATAAGGCGAAGTTTTCGCGAGGGCATAGGCATAGAAATGGTTTGGTTACAGCGGGCATTGGATTTGTTGCTGCCTTTTTTGATTGGGCTTGGTTGGTTTTTGGACCAGGCCTGGTTAAAAAGCGAGATGCCGTGGGCCTGGCTGGCTTTTCTATACGGTGGTTTTTTTGTCATTGTGGCTCAGTTGAGCGGGGTGTATCGCCAGTGGTTGCGGCGTTCGGCGTTTACCATTATGAGGCTGGTTTTTCAGTCGGCCTTGGTTTCACTGTCGGTGGCGGCGGTGGTATGGGGTGTTTGGTTTGACAGTCGTCTGGCTGCGTTGGATGTTTTGCTGGGTTGGTGGCTGGTTTTTTTATTATGGCTGGTCGGATACCGGTTGTTGATTTACTTTTGGGTGTGGTTGGTTCGCTGGCGTTTCGGTCAACAGCGCCGGGTGGTGATTTGCGGGGCCGGCCGGGTAGGACAAACTCTGGCAAATGTATTGCAGAACACCCCCGGACTGGGCTATCAGGTAGTCGGTTTTTTTGATGATGCGCCCTTGCCTGCGTCATTGCAAAATCAAGGTTATAGGCATTTAGGTTCTTTGAGTTCGGTGATGTCCACATCCATGCAGTCGGCATTTGATGAGGTCTTCATTTGCCTGCCGTTACAGGATGATCTTCAGATCAAAGCGTTAATGGATGGGTTGGCCGATTCGACCAAGGTGGTGAAGTTTGTACCGGATTTGTTTGCGTTTGATCTGATGCACAGCCACTTTGTGGATTTGAAGGGGCTGCCGGTATTCAGTGTGTATGATTCGCCGCTGACCTCACTGACCTCGCAGTGGCTGAAGCGGGGGCTGGATGTTGCGGTGTCGGTATGGGTGTTTGGCTTTTTATGGCCTTTGCTGCTGGGGATCGGCGTGGCGGTAAAACTGTCTTCGCAGGGGCCGGTTTTGTTCAAGCAGGTTCGTTACGGGATGGATGGGCGTGAGATCAAAGTCTATAAGTTTCGGACCATGACGGTAATGGAAAATGGTGAGAAGGTTGAGCAGGCCAAAGCCAATGATCCACGTGTGACAGCGGTGGGGCGTTTTTTGCGCCGGACCAGCCTGGATGAATTACCGCAGTTTTATAATGTGTTGCAGGGGCGGATGTCGGTGGTGGGACCGCGACCGCATGCGAAAGCGCATAATGAGCTTTATCGGGACTTGGTACCTCGCTATATGCAGCGTCATCTGGTCAAGCCGGGGATTACAGGCTGGGCGCAGGTGAACGGCTGGCGTGGGGAAACCGATACACTGGATAAGATGCAAAAACGGGTGGAGTTTGACCTGCATTACATCAAGAACTGGTCTTTGTGGCTGGATTTGAAGATTATGGTGTTGACTTTGTTTGCACTGCGCGGGGGTTAAGTGAATTTCAGTTGGTTTTTTAAGGGAATGGGGTTTTTGACCCCTTATGAACGATTATGGATTTTAATATGAGAAGCGCTTCGCCCTCAAGCTTTTACGGCTTGATCGCATTGCTGGTTTTGGCCGTCTGTTATCTGGTGGTCTTGTTTCCGTTGAACTTTTTTGCGGGAACGTCGAGTTTCTGGCAGGCACAGGATCAGGATATCACTCAGTATATTGCAGGGTTTAATGCCTTTTTTCATGAGCCTTGGCAGTTTCCGATCCTCTCTATTGAGTCCATTAATACCCCGGATGGCACCAGTGTGACGTTTGTGGATGCGATTCCTCTTTATTCAGTGTTGTTGAAGCTGTTTGTGCCGAGTTCTTTTTATCCATTCAACCCTTTTGGTATCTGGGTCGGTCTGTCTTATCTGTTTTCTGTGGTCGGCGCTTGGGTGTTGTATCGACAAGCTGATTTGAAAGGTTGGATACCGCTTTTTGCTTTGGGGGTGTTTGTTCTGGTTTTTCCAGCTCTTGGGGCCAGGCTGGGTCATATTTCTCTGATGTCTCACTGGCTGATTCTGTTTGCGATCGCACTGTACCTGATGTCTGCCAAAAACCGTCATGCTTTTTGGATGTGGACGCTGCTTCTTTTCGTCGCTTTTTATATCAATGTTTACATTTTTACAATGGTGTTGGCCATTTATGTTGCAACCATTGTGACCCGGTTGACTCAATCGGGTTGTTTTAAAGAATGTCTGTGGCAGCTTTTTGTGCCTATAGCGATCATTTTCAGCAGTCTCTGGCTGACTTTGTTGCCTTTGTCCGATGGTGCGGTCAGTAAGGATTTTGGGTGGGGGTATTATTCGATGAACATACTGGCCCCTATTTATGGTGGGGATTTCATTCGAATCCAAAATGCTGAAATGCCGGGTCAGTATGAAGGATTTAACTATCTGGGCATTGGTGTAATACTGTTATTGATTTATGGTTTTTATCTGCAAAGAAAGTATGATCCGGAATGGGTTCGCCGTCATCGCTGGGTTATTTTGTTGTTTGGGTTGTTTGCTTTGTATGCGTTGTCGGATAAGGTATATTTAGGTACCGTTCATCTTTTTGATATTAATTATCCGGGTGTTCTGGAGCCATTGTTTGAGCAGTTTCGGGCTTCGGGGAGGTTTTTCTGGCCTGTCGGGTATGGGTTGACGGTTTTTGCTGTCGTGATGGTGGCCAGGCATCATCCGGGTCCTGCTCATTGGCTTATCCTGGGAGCCGTGGCCATACAGCTGGCGGACTTGAATCAGCGTCAGAAATTTCTTAAATCGGTTGCTGAAAGAGAATCTGAACAAAAAATACCTGAGCAAACGTTAAACAACGAATTAAATGGCATTCAAAATGTTTATTTCTATCCCAAGTTTCGTTGTTCCGGTCAGGTGGCTTTGCATGACACGGTGCTGCCAGTCATGTTGTGGGCAGCAACGCATGAGAAAACCCTGAATACAGGATATGTTGCACGCTTCAAACCGAATTGTCGAGATAAAGGGCATGAAATTAAAGCGGCGAGAAGTCAGTCCGCGTTTTTGTTTGTTAAGCAGGTTTATCCGGATGCCGATTGGTTGAGGTTGTTTTTTCCACCTGAGAAATCCGTTCGTTGTCGTGACACTGAGTCTCTGTGGATATGCACTGAAAAAGAGTCCGCCGGTAAACAAACGGTGAGACTGCCGGTTAATGATGAAACCTTTTCTACCATCAAAGGGGTTTTTGACAAAGGGGGGCTGAAAACGACCCAAACGTCTGAAACGCTTATGTATGGCCCTTACTACCCAATGGTCGCCGGGGATTATAAAATTGAATTGCTGGGACAGGCGTCGTCGGTGGAGGGTGCTGTTTTAGAGTTGGTTAGTCAGGGAGGGCAGAAAGTTCATGCAACCACGTCACTTTACACTGCCTCGGATCAGACTCTTGCCAAAATGTACGTTTCTTTGGAAGAAGATATTTCAGCCGCAGAATTGCGGGTGCAGGTGGATCGCTCATCTGAATTAAACATCCATTCAGTCATTTTGACACGATTAAAATAGTTGGAATTATGGAAAATCATGAACGCTTTCTTTTGATACAGCTGGTTGTGCCTTGCTTTAATGAGGAGGCGAATATCATTCCGTTTTTTGAGGAACTGGATAAGGCCGACCTGGCACAAGCGGAATCCGATCTCAGGTTTGAGGTGATTGCGGTTAATGATGGATCTAAGGATCAAACATTAAAAACATTGCTTGAGATCCAGAAAGAGCGGGATGATCTGACCGTCATAGACTTGTCTCGTAATTTTGGAAAAGAATCCGCTTTGACTGCGGGACTGTCTGAGGCTGGTGGCGATGCCGTGATTCCTATTGATGCAGATGGTCAGCATCCTTTTGCAACCATATCCGAGATGGTTGCACTGTGGCGGCAAGGGTATGATGTGGTTTTGGCGAAACGCAATACCCGTGATACGGATACCAGGCTGCAAAAATGGACGGCCAGGCTTTTTTACAAAGCTCATAATCAGTTGAGTGATATCAATATCCCGGCTGATGTGGGGGATTTTCGTCTTATGGATAAAAAAGTGGTGCGTGTGCTCAACCAGTTGCCTGAGAATCGTCGCTTTATGAAGGGGTTGTTTGCCTGGGTCGGGTTTCGGACAGCGACGGTGATTTATGATGTCCAGCCAAGAAGCTACGGCCAGACACGTTTTAATACCTGGAAACTGTGGAATCTGGCATTGGAAGGTATCACAAGCTTTAGTATTTCTCCCTTGAAAATATGGACTTATGTTGGTGTTGTTGTTGCGTTTCTGTCGTTTTTATATGCCAGTTATCTTGTTGCGACCACGTTGATTTATGGAACCGATTTGCCTGGCTACCCTTCTATTATGGTCGCTGTCCTTTTTATGGGTGGCATTCAATTGATCAGTATTGGTATTATCGGTGAATATTTGGGCCGCGTCTATATAGAGTCTAAAAATCGGCCCTCTTACATTATTGCGGATATTTATAAACCTGAAAGTAAGACCGATTCATTTTGAAAACCCATCAACAGGCAATGCGTTTTGGTGTAATCGGTGTTTTTAATACCGCTGTTCACTCTCTAGTCGTGGTCGGGGGTATTGAAACGTTCTATTTGAATCCTGTATTCGCAAATATATTAGGCTTTTTTGTTGCGAATACAGGCTCTTTCTTTCTGAATTGTCGCTACACGTTTGATCACACCCCGAGTGTTAAGAGTTATCAACGGTTTTTGAGCGCTTCAAGTTTGTCACTTGCTCTTACGATTGCGCTTTCCGGTTTGGCAGAGTGGATGGGATGGCATTATTTGGTTGGTTTGTTGTTGGTCATTATTTTTGGTCCTGTATTGAGCTTTTTCATTCATAAGGCATGGTCATTTCGATTGTGACCCTAAGCGTTTGGTGCGTTTGATTTTGCTTAGAAGCGCCTGTTGAGGTTTGAGGTGTGAAATTGGCTTCAGGGTGTTGAATATTAACAAAAGATCGTTATATAAAAATTGAGCTTGATTGGTATGAGAACTGTCAAAGAGGTGCAAGATGGCTCGATTTTTAACCACTTTTGATCCATTCAGGGAAATTCGTGATATGCAGTCGCGTTTGCAGCAGGCGTTTCCGGCTCAGGCGGACGCTGGGGAGTCTAGTGTGGCCGGGTTTGTGCCCACGGTGAACACGCGCGAAGGCGATTACGCCTATCACATTGAGGCGGATTTGCCCGTTGTGAAAAAGGAAGACATACAGGTGGAAGTCAAGGACGGGCGCGTGGCCATTTCCGGTGAACGCAAGGTCAAGAATGAGGTCAACGAAGACGATTATTACCGCGTGGAAAGCCGTTATGGCAAATTTGAGCGCAGCTTCGCACTGCCGGACAACGTGGACGAAGAAAACGTGAATGCCCGCTGCGAAGACGGTGTGCTGGAAGTGGTGTTGCCGAAAAAGCAGGCCGATGACACCAGCAAAAAAATCACGGTGGAGTGATTCGGGTGTTGCATTGTCGATAAAAGATGCTTCGGCTTCGCTCAGCATGACAGTGCTTTTGTTACCCGACCGTCCCCTTCTGTCATCCCGACCGAAGCGGAGGGATCTTTTAAGGTCCGCGTGGTAGGTCGGGAGATCCTTCGGCTACGCTCAGGATAACAGTGGGGCGGCAGGAGGTCTTCGGCTTTGCCTGGAATGATCGTTTCTCCTCTCGCCCTGTTCGAAGATTCGAGCGGGACGTTTTTGTGTCAATTGACCAGGCCTGGCAATCTGTCGGACTTAAGCCAATCGGCTGCTAGTGATTTTTAAGTTTTTTTTTGGGATCGCAGTTGGGTAGAATGGATGCACTCATTCGTAAGCATTTAAGGCCGTCATGAAAGATACAAAACTACGCTATGCCACATTATTGCAGTTGGTTGAAAAAGCCCAGGATGGGATTGTGGTGGCAGAAAAAGAAGACCACGATACGATTCTGATTTATGTGAATCCGGCGTTTGAGAAGTTGACCGGGTATTCGTCGGATGAGATTTTGTATCAGGATTGCCGTTTCCTGCAGGGGGATGACACCGAAAAAGACGCGGTGCGGGTGTTGCGCTCGGCCATTGACAGCAGTGAACCGGTTCGCACGGTGCTGAAAAACTACCGCAAGGACGGCACGCCTTTCTGGAACGAACTCAGTGTGACGCCGTTTCACGACGAAGTGGATCAATTGACCTATTACATCGGCATCCAAAAAGACGTGACCGATCTGGTGCGTCTGCAGGACGAACTGACCGAGGCCAAAGCCCGGATTGCGGAATTGGAAGCGCAGTTGGATTCCAAAGGCTGATCGGATATTCGTCTTCAGCTTGACCTGGTGACGCAGGCGTCGGTTTTAGGGGTTGAGCGGATAGTGGTGGGCGAGGAGGGCCTGGCTGGCGGAGCCTGGGCTTTGGTCCATAAAGAAATAGAGTTCGAAACTGCCGTGTTGTTGGTGCCAGTCGTGCCAGCGGTGAATGTCGCATTGGCCGCTGGCGTCAACCACGCTCACGCCCAGACATTGCAGTGATTGCAACAGACTCACCAGTTCGGTGTCGGGGGTGAGCGGGGCGTGTTGAATAATGGGGTAGTAGCCTTTCAGCACCAGTTTCAGCGCGCTGATCAGGGCGTAGACGGGCGAGGTGTCAGGCTGAATGCCCAGCAACACCGGACGAGAGGGTTGGGTCATTTCGCGCAAGGTCAGATACAGGCGACTGTATAGCCGTGGCAGTATGGCCGCTTCCCAGAAAACGCGCTGGGCCTGATCGGCGGTGTTGTCGTGGCGCAGGGATAACTGGTGCGTGGTTTCGGCCAGGGTGTTCTGCCACACGGGTTCCGGATAATCGGCCAGCAACTGGTCGATTCGCTGCGACAGGCCGGTCAGGTCTTTGCCGGCACAGAGTTCCTGCAAGCGGTTTCCCATTTGCGACGGGGTTTTGGGGTCGGTGGTTTCCGGGCGGCGCGATTGCAGCAGGCCTTTGACCCGACCGATGGGAATGCCTTGGTGGGTCAGACGCACCACTTCCTGCAAGGTGTCGATGTTTTCTTGAGTGTAAAGCCGGTGGCCGGATTCGGTGCGGATGGGTTCAATCAGGCCGTAGCGCCTTTCCCAGGCACGCAGGGTGATGGCGTTGACCCCGGTTAGGCGGGAGACTTCGCGAATCGGGAAAAGGGCATTGTCATCAATCGGTTGGCTACTCATAGCGGTATCTTAGTCAATAACCCTGTTGGGGTCAATTCAATCTGTAGAAGGTTGGGGCAGCGTTTGTACAGCCGAACCGGCGCGTTGCGAGACATGGACGTTATGCGATGGGTTTCTTTTGTTTCAGTTGTTCCACTCGATGCAAATGCTGTTGGCGTGACGCGACCAGATCCATGCGCGGCGGCGGATAATCCAGCGCTGTCTGCAACAGGTCTGGCTGGTCGGTGGGGGGTGCCAGCCGTTGTTTGGACGGCAGGCTGGCCAGTTCCGGCACCCAGCGGGCAATGTAGTCACCTTGAGGATCAAAGCGCTCGCTTTGGCGAATCGGGTTGAACAGCCGGTAATAGGGCGAGGCATCGACCCCGGAACCGGCCACCCATTGCCAACCCATGGTGTTGTTGGCCGGGTCGGCGTCCACCAGGGTGTCGGCAAACCAGGCGGCGCCGTCCAGCCAGTGAATGTGCGCGTTTTTGGTCAGCCAGGAGGCTGCCACCATGCGCACCCGGTTGTGCATCCAGCCGGTCTGCCAGAGCTGGCGCATCCCTGCATCAATCAAGGGCACCCCGGTCTGGCCCTGGCACCAGGCCTGGTAGTTTTTGTGGTCTGCGTCCGACAAGGTTTCAAGCCGGGGGTAAAAGCCTTCGAATTTGGGCTGGAAGGCTTGGTGTTCGCTCTCGGGAAAATGCCAGAGAATGCTGCGCGCAAACTCGCGCCAGGCCAATTGGCTCATCCAGACCTGTTGAGAGGCATTCTGTTGGGGTTTATTGGTTCCCTGTCTTTTTTGGCTTTCCAGCAAGGCAAACAACAGCGCACGCGAATGAAGATGGCCGAAGTGCAGGGCGGCGGATAATCCGCTGGTACCGTGTATGGCAGGGAAATCGCGCTGGTCACTGTAATGGGGCAAGCCCTGTTCCTGAAACGCCTGCCATTGTCGCCAGGCGGCGGTTTCACCCACCTGCCAGTGACGCAGGATGTTTTGTGTCCAGGGTTGCGCCAGAATGGTCTCCAGCGACCCCGGTCGTTGATCCAGACCTTTGGGTGCGGGCAGACAAAAAGCAAAATCCTCCGGTGCCGGCGAGTCCAGCGGTTCCAGCTCATCAAAACGGCTCTGCAGGGATTTGAAAAACGGGGTGTAGACTTTGTAGGGTTTGTGACTCTGGTTATGCAGCCGGGCGTAGGGCAGCCAGTTTTCGGTTTCAAACGGCGTCAGCGCAGTCCGGGTGCGCCGACAGACGCTTTCGGCCTGTCGTTGCATCGCATCAAAAGGCGAGCCGGGTTGATAGGTGTAGAACAGTTCCTGAATGGCGTGCTGTTCGATCAGATTTTGCAACTGGGTGGCAAAGTCGCCTTCGATCAGCCACAAATCGCCGCCGCGTTCGCGCAAATCCTGTTGCAGTTGCGGCAGGGCCTGGGCCAGCCAGGCGCTGTTGGCCGAACCGATGATCTGGGCCGGGTCGTGAAAGTAGGCCACAATGACCTTTGATCGGTTTCTGCGCGCACGCGCCAGCGCCGATGCCAGAGCCGGATGGTGTTGGGTGCGCAGTTCGCGTTGCAGCCAGACAAGCGTGGTCATGGGTTTGTTTTCCCTGTTTTTTATATGGCTTTTTTGTGTAAACCGTCATTTCAACGGGGCGAGCAATGCGTGTTTGACCTCGGTCGACAGCGCCGAATCGCCCAGCCACAGGCCCAAATACACGGCTTTGAAACCGGGGGTGTCGTTGACAAAGACTGTACGGTCGTTGAGGCGCAATTGCAAACCCTGCCCTGGTTGGTGCTCCAGTTGATAGCAATCACCGGCTTCGACCGCCTGGTAGCGGGCATGAAGCCGTTCCACCGCCAGACGCTGCGCCGTGGGCAGGGTTTTGGGCAGTCCGGATTCGGCTGCGGTCACAAAATCGTCCGGGCTCAGGGCGCGGTGATAGCACAGTTCCAGTTTGACCGGAGTGTCATCGGCCAGCAGGTTGGCGCGGGTGACCTCCGGGCCGACCCAGAGTCGCGCGTCGTAAATGTCGATCCAACCCAGCCACTTGGCGGTGGCGCTACCCTGCGGCTGCCAGTCGGTGTCTGCCATCACCAGGCCTGGTAAAAACAGCACCGCCAACAGCGGGAAACATCGCCAGAAATGCATGCGCATCAGGATGACGCCACCTGGCTGGTCGGTTTGCGGAAAAACAGCGTGACTTCGCCCACTTTGAAGCCCCATTTGCTGACGGTGGCCCGGTTGACCAGTGTGCGGTCATTGTGCAGGAACATCCAGTCGTCAAACTGCACGTGAATACTGTCGTCTTTGTATGGCAGGTCCAGAGTGTAGCGCCAGTTGAGGGCCGGACCGGCGGCTTTGCCTTCGGCCTGGCCGATCACGTCGCCTGCCGTGCCGATGTAGGTGTCCGGCGCGGTTTCGGTGATTTCCCAGACGCGGGTCTGTTTTTCGCCATCGTCATAGACAAAACGTTCGTCCAGGGTCAGTTGGCGTTGACCGTTGTGGCTGGAAACGGTGCCGGTGATGTCGACCTCAAAGCGTCGGATCACTTTGCCGCTGCGGTCCTGAAACTGACCCCAGGCGAAGGTGTGACCCTGGAAAAAGTGCATGATGTCGAGTTTGGGCGTTTGCCCGGCGTAGTCGTCCACCGGCACTGCCGAGCAACTGAGCAGCAGCCAGGGAAAGAATAACAGGGCGATCATTCGGGTTGGGCGCATGGGTGGGTTCTCCGTTACAGACGTTTCTCGAGGGTGATCTGGTAGACATTGATGTGTTCGCTTTCAAAGCCGACCCGGCAGTAGTCGAGGTAATAGCGCCACAGGCGCTGAAAGGTCTGGTCGTAGCCCAGGGCTTCCAGATTGCGGCTTTGCTGGTTGAAGCGCATCAGCCATTTGTGCAGGGTGTGGGCATAGTCCTGACCGAACGAAAATTGATCGGTGATCTCAAACCCGTGATCCATCGCCAGATGGTGCAATTGACTGAGACTGGGCAAAAGGCCGCCCGGAAACACATAGGCCTGAATGAAATCCACCTGGCTCTGGTAGTTTTCGGCCTGATCGTCGTCAATGGTGATGATCTGCAAGGCGGCCTTGCCCTGAGGTTTGAGGTTTTTCTGCAGTTGGGCGAAGTAGGTTTGCCAGTATTCCTTGCCCACGGCTTCGAACATTTCGATGCTGACAATGTGGTCATACTGGCCGGTTTCGTGGCGGTAATCCTGCAGGGCGATGTCGGTGTTTTCTGCCAGGCCTGCCTGTTGCAGACGCTGGTCGGCCCAGCGTTTCTGCTGGTGCGACAGGGTCAGGCCCTTGACTTTGTGACCGCGGGAGGCGGCCAGTCTCGCAAATGCGCCCCAGCCGCATCCGATTTCCAGAATCGATTCGCCCGGTTGGACCTGCAGTTGATCCAGAAGACGTCCGTATTTGGCTTGCTGCGCTTCGCCCAGATCCTGCGTGTCGTCAAACAGGGCACTGGAATAGCTCATGCTGTCGTCCAGCCACAACCGATAAAAGTCATTGCCCAGATCATAGTGGGCCGCGATATTGCGTCGCGCATTGCGCAGGCTGTTGTGACGGCGCTGGTGACGCCATTTGTGCCAGCGCCCGACCGGTTTGTCGTTGTCGAGCAGGTGGCTTAATGCCTCGCGGTTCTGGTGGGCAAAGTGCATCAGGTGATAAAGCGAGGGGGTGTCGATGCTTTGTTCCAGATAGGCCTGGGCAAACCCGAGTTCGCCCTGGGTTTTGACCAGCCAGGCAAACCGGAGCATGCGGTGAATGGTCAGGTCGGCGCTGTGCCCGGCAAAGTCGCCTTCAAACCGGTGCGTCTGCCCCAGATAAGACACCGACAGGGTGCCGTGGGTGAGTTGGTGAAAAGGCAGTTTGGCCAGGGCATTCTCCATCAGGCGTGCTGGCAGCAGCCATTCAATGGGCGTGGTGAGGTGTTTGATCAACATAAGCGTCTCCTTGCGGATGCGTTGGGGAATCGAAGTGAAATAAGGGGCGCATGGCCGAATGACTGTAGGCAATGTGGATCAGGGACTTGGGTGTTTTGTGAAAACGTCCGCCCTTGAGCCAGATTTTGAGCGCCCACCAATGGATGCGCCAGAGCGTGCGCAGTGAGTCCAGCGGAAAACGACGGCTGGCCTGTTGCAGCATTGCATCGGTCAGAGGCCGGGCTTTGCTGACCTGAGTGGCCACCAGTGTGGGCTGGCCGTTTTCGGATTGGTAGATGCCCAGTCTGTAGGTGTCGCCGGGCAGCGCAAACCGAAAACGGTAGCGACACTGCATGCCCAGAAACGGCGACACATGAAAGGCCTTGTCAGCCTCGGCCTGCAGGGTGTTTTGGTCTTTCCCCAGTAACGGCTGTCCCTGGTCACTGAGCACATAATGATGGAACTGGCCGTAAGTGTTGCTGACTTCGGCAATGATCGCAATCAGCTGGCCTTGGGCATCGTAGGCATACCACGCCGCCAGCGGGTTGAATACGATCCCGAACATGCGCGGGGCGCAGACGAGTGCCACTCTGGCTGGCGGTTCGCTGTGGCCGTAACGTTCCAGCATCCCATTGATCCAGTCACGCCAGCTGACTTCCGGGTTGCGTGCCCCGAAATCTTTGGTGTAGAGGCTGATCCGGCCAAAGCGGTTGAGCGACAGCGATTTGAGCGCGTCGGCTTCGTCATCAATGCGGTCGATGTCCACTTTCAAGTGCAACGCCGGATAGCGAAAGCGGTAGGTGAAGGGCCGCTTGCGCTGGTGCATGATCTCGCTGAAATAGATCTGACTGCTCATGGTTTCAGTCCGTTTGCACCGACCATGGCGGCGCTGGGCGTCTGCCAGTCGGCGTGGCTTTCCGGGTCATTGGCCGAGGCGAACGGCCCTGATTGCGATGTGGTCACCGAGCCGGTATCGGGCGCTTCCCACGGCAAATTCAAGTCAAACTGACGCGCAATGTGCACGGCGCTGCGCAGGCCATCTTCGTGAAAACCATAGCCAGTCCAGGCTCCGGCAAACCAGAGACCGTGCAATCCCTGAATCTCTCCCAGACGTTTCTGCGCCGCCATGGCGACTTGATTGAACACCGGATGTTCGTATTCCATGGATTTAACCACTTTGGCCGGATCCGGCGCCTGGGTCGGGTTGAGGGTGACCAGCAATGGCTGGGCACTGTCAATCGACTGCAAGCGGTTCATCCAGTAGGTCACGGCCACCCGATCCTCGTTTGCGCCGTCCTGGCGCAGGTAATTCCACGCCGCCCAGGTGCGTCGCCGTTTGGGCATCAGGGCCAGATCTGTGTGCAGGTAAGCCAGGTTTGTCTGGTATTCGAACGCATTCAGCAAGCTGAAATCCGGCCGCCAGGCCGGTTCGATCATCTGCAGGGACTGATCGGCGTGGGAGGCAATGACCACCTGATCAAAGGTTTCGGTCTGGCCTGTCAACGTGGTCAGCTCCACGCGCTGGGTTTCGGGTTTGGGTTGAATGCGGGCAATGGGCGTGTTCAGTCGGTGTTTGAATGCCTGTTTGGCCAGGATTTTTTCCACGTAACGGCAACTGCCGCCGCAGACGGTCTGCCATTGCGGGCGGTCATGGATGTTCAGCAGCCCGTGATTGTCAAAAAACTGCAGAAAGCTGCTGGCCGGGAATTCGAGCATCGAGCCGGTCGGGCAGGACCAGATGGCGGCGGCCATGGGCAACAGGTAATGATTGCGCATTTTGGGTGAAAACTTGTGTTGATCCAGATACTCGCCCAGGGTCCATTGCGCCAGTTGCGACCGATTCAGGCTCAAATCGCGTTTGGCGATGCGGTTGAAGCGCACGATCTCGGTGAGCATGTTCCAGTGTGCGGGCGATAGCAGGTTGCGCCGCTGGGCAAACAGGGTGTTGAGGTTGTCGCCGGAATACTCGATCTGACCCTGATTGATCGAGACCCCGAAACTCATGGTGGTGGCCTGGGTGGCCACACCCAGGTGGCGCAACATGGCTGTCAGGTGAGGGTAATTGGGTTCGTTGTACACAATGAACCCGGTGTCGACCGCGTGGCGACCGAATTGGGGATGGTCCATTTCCACTGTATGCGTGTGGCCGCCGGTGTAGTCGTTCTTTTCAAACAGGGTGACATCGTGCTTCTGGCTCAAAAACCAGGCGCTGGCCAGGCCGCTGATGCCGCTGCCGATGACCGCGATTTTCTGAGGTGTGGAGGGGGGGCGGGCGCTGTTGGGAAACGTTTTTGGCTGTGTTGTGTCAGGGTTCATGCAAATTCTCCTTTGCCTGTGCGACATTCTTTGATAACATTTATACATAAGTTGTACAGCAATGCAATATTTTTTAGCCAATTGCGATTCTGGTCGAAGCCAAAACCGCTTGTTCTGCGGTGCGACGCCTTGGAGATCCCTCCGCTTCGGTCGGGATGACAGGGGGGTGCTCGGGATGGCAAAGAGGTGGTCGGGTGAGAAAAGGCTGTCATCCTGAGCGAAGCCGAAGGATCTTTGGACGGCGGTGCGGCTCTTTGAGGGCGTCCCGTATTTGCTGACGGTGCCAAACTTTGAAAGATCCCTCCGCTTCGGTCGGGATGACAAGGAGGGAGAGGTCGGGATGACGTGGGTGTGTCGGGATGGCATGGTGGTGGTCAAGAAGACATGAGGTTGGTCGGGATGACAGTGGGTAGCCGGGATGGCAGGGATAACAATTCAAATAAAGCGAGGGGCGTATGACGGAATCGAATCGAATGGCTTCCGGGGCTGAGGCCAGCGCCGGGGGCAAACGAATCTGGGTGGTCGGGGCCAGCACCGGCATCGGGTTGGCTTTGGCGGCCCGACTGCTTTCGGCCGGGTACCGGGTGGTGGCCTCGGCCCGCCGGGCCACTGGCAGCAGTGCATTGAGTGATCTGGGGGCGCAATACCCCAAGCATTTGCGTTGCGTGGACATGGATGTGACCCACACAGAGAATTCAGAGGAATTGGCCCAAGCGGTGGACCAGGCCTGGTCAAAATTCGAGGGGTTGGATCTGTGGTTTTACAACGTGGGCGTGTATGAGCTGGCCTCTTTCAAAGACAGCCGGTTTGAGGATTACGCGCGCATGAATGCCAGCAATTATCTGGGGTGTGTGGCGCTGATGCACGCCTTGCGCCCGAAAGTATTGGCCGGAGAGGGCCCGGCGCGCTGGGTGTGGAACCTTAGCATTGCCAATCAGATTGGTTTGCCGTATGGCGGCGGTTACAGTGCGCCCAAAGCGGCGTTGCTGAATCTGGCCGAAGCTCTGCAGCCGGAGCTGCGAGGGTTAGGGGTGCGCCTGCAGGTGGTCAATCACGGTTTTGTCAAAACCCGCCTGACCGCCAAAAACCCCTTTACCATGCCCGCGCTGATGACGCCAGAAACGGCGGCAGAACGGATTTTCAAACTGATTGATCGACCCTTGACCAGGCCTGGTCCTTTTGAGACCCACTTTCCAAAACGTTTGACGTTGTTTTTGAAACTGATGCGCCACCTGCCTTATGCCTGGCAGCTGGCACTAACAAAGAAGATGCTTCCCCATGACTGATGCCACGCTTGACCGCCCGGACCTCGTTGATTCACTTGCCTTGCGGAAGGCCGCTGACAGACAGCCGCCTGACACTCGTACACCTTCTGTACAGCCATTGGACCCGGACAATCGGTATTGTCAGGCGTTGCTGATGTATGTGCATGCCTTTGAAAACCTGACCCCGACCAGCCTGTTTGAACAGCTGCTGCCATTGTTTGCGACCAACGCTTACTTTGAAGACCCGTTCAATCAGGTGGTCGGACGTCAGGCGATCGGTGACATTTTCGAGCACATGTTCGAACACACCATCACGCCCCGGTTTGTGGTGATGAATTACGCCATCAATGGCCGGGTCGGTTTTTTACGTTGGGAAATGAGTTTTTACGATCAAAAGCTGAAATTGCACCGGATTGTGGGCACCTCTAAAGTCGGCTTTGACCGTCAGGGGCAGGTACTTTCGCACACCGATTACTGGGACACGGGGCGTTATCTCTATCAGAAAGTGCCATTGCTGGGGCGGGTGATTCGCTGGATCAATCGCAAACTGACACCGCATGCCGGCAAACGCTGAGCCGCTGCGGCGTTCAGAAATGCTGCGCTATGGCCTGCCGGGGTTTGTGTTAACCCTGCTGGGGGTACCGCTATATGTGTATCTGCCCAATTATTTTCACGACAATTGGCAGGTCAGTCTGGGTGTGATTGGGGCCGCTCTGCTGGTGACGCGCTTGCTGGATATGGTGACCGATCCGCTGGTCGGTGTCTGGTCGGACCAATGGCAGGCCCGGATCGGGCGGCGCAGTCAGATGGCTCTGGGTGCGATGGTATTGCTGGTGGGGCTTTATGGGCTGTTTTTTCCGTTTGAGGTCTGGCTGCAAACCATGCCTTTTGTTTATCTGTTTGTGGTCAGCAGCGTGGCTTTTCTGGGCTGGACCCTGATGTCGGTGCCCTATCAGGCGCTGGTGGCGGATTTGACCACAGACCATCATGCCAAAACGCGGCTGACCCTTTCGCGGGAAGGGTTCGGCCTGCTCGGCGTGGTGGTCGTACTGGCCTTGCCCACCATTCTGTCCCTGGCCCCGACCGCGCCGAAATTGTTTGAATGGGTCTGGTGGCTGGTTCTGGGCGGGCTGGTGGTTTCCCTGTCGGGATTGCTCCGGCTTGATACGGTGCAACGCCTCGATCCTGCGCCTGCAACAACGACGTCTCTGTGGCAATCGCTTTACGGCTACCGGCGCTTGTGGCAGCAGCATCGTCAGGCCTATGCATTGATGGGGCCATATTTTGTCAATAATCTGGCCAATGCCTTTCCCGCCACCCTGTTTCTGTTGTTTGTCACCCATGCACTGGCACTGGAATCTCAAGCGGGGCCGTTGCTGCTGGTGTATTTTGCCTGTGGCCTGCTGGCGTTGCCCTTCTGGTTGTGGCTGTCGAAACGACTGGGCAAATTGGCCGCCTGGCGATGGTCCATGATCACCGCGGTGATCGGGTTCAGTGGTCTTTACTGGGTGGAGGCGGGCGACTATGAGCGCTATCTGCTGGTGTGCGCGGTCACCGGCCTGAGTCTGGGGGCCGACATGGCGCTTCCGGCTTCTCTGCAAGCCGATGTGGTGCAACGCCTGCGCGAACAGGGCATGGATGCCGCCAGCCGTCTGTTCGGGCTCTGGGGGCTGCTGACCAAACTGGCGCTGGCAGTGGCCGTCGGGGTGGCCCTGCCCTGGCTGGATGCATTGGGATTGGACCAAGCCACGCCCGAGGCTGTTTCCGCGCTGTGGGTTTTCTATGCCCTGGTTCCGATTTTGCTCAAACTGATCACGCTATTCTGGTTGCACCTTGACCAGCCAGAAAGAGCGACTGGGTGATGTCGGTTGGCCCGGCACTTGTAAGCTTGCGCGTTGTGTCGAATTAGTGAATTTTTTCGGGTGAATTACGTTCTGTTGATTCGGTTGATCAGGAACAGCAAAATCACCGCGCCAATGGTGGCCATGATGATCGCGCCCAGCAATCCGCCGGTTGTGATGCCCAGCAAGCCGAACAGGAAACCACCCAAAACTGCACCGACAATCCCGACGACCATATTGCCGATGACACCAAAGCCACGACCTTTCATGATTTGGCCAGCAAGCCAGCCTGCCAGAGCACCAATCGCCAGAAATACGATTAAGTTCATGATTTCCATGATTGCCTCCGTTTGTTATTTTTTAGCGAAAAAGAACAGACCGATGACGAAACTGACCGCCCCGCTAATGTAGTAAGCCATGACCGTATCCGTCTCCGAACCGGTCACAGCTTGCGTCACTTCCGAACCGATGGATTGCGATAATTGAAAACCGTATACGACAATCCCGGCACCGACGACCATTAATATGATGCCGATGATTTTCATGGCACTGTTTGTGTTTGTTTCCATGGCCAACTTCCTGTTGTGATCCCTCAGTGGTGTGCCGCGTGTTTTTATGTTGACGACTTCACAATCAACCTTACACCTTCAAGTCTCCGTTTGCACGGGAATTAAAAAGGTCTGAATCAAAAAGAATTTGCGTGTGATCAGCGTCTGCTGGCAGCAGTGCTCACAAGGGTTTTATGTTTGTATAAACTGTGGATAATATGTGGATAATAATTTGAGTTTAAAAGGGTTACCAGGCTGTGAATAAGTTGATCTTTCGTTTTTACTGGCTGCTCATTTTGGCGGCGCCAATGGTCGGCTTTGCCGAAACATACCAGTATCAGGATGATTATATTACCCGGGCAAAGGTCGGCGATCAGATCGACAGTGCCTGGCTATTGCCTGAAGGCGGTTTGAGCAAACGATACGGTTTCAGTTACCCCGTTGTCATTGAATCGGTCCAGACCAAGTCATTGGAAGCAGTTTTTTCTGATCGAGTGCTCAGAAAGCTCGGCTCTTTTTCTGCTTTCCAGGCCATTTATTTCAAAGCGATTGAGGGGAACGGGCATCGTCGTCTATGCCTGTACAGGCAGGAAAAGCCACTGGCTTGCTCAGACAGTGATTTATCATCCGATAAATTGACGCCAGTCAGAATCGTGTTCAGAAGGGTCGAAAAAGGGACGTCAGCTTTTTTGATTCATTGAGCGGTAAACACCATTGGGTTTGGAATAGTCATGCTCTTAACCATTATTGCGGTTGTTGTCTTGTTCACACTGGCGTTTCTGCTGGCTGTGCATCTGGGCTTTCGGGCTCCCAGACTGGCCAACAGACAAACGCCACAGGACTTTGGTCTGTCTTATGAAAACATCGCCTTCGCAGGTCATCAGGGTTGCCAATTGTCCGCCTGGTGGTTGCCAGCCAAACATCCATCACAGACCACGGTGGTTTTATTGCACGGGTGGGGAGCAAACAAAAGTTTGATGCTGCCACTGGCCGAACCGTTTCATCGGCTGGGATGGCATGTGATGCTGGTGGATGCGCACAATCATGGCGACAGTGAGCATCGCGGGGTCTCCACCATGCCCAAATTTGCGGAAGACCTGGAATCGGCATTGGCATGGCTGAAACACGATAAACCGAAAGAGGCCGAAGATGTCATTGTTATGGGGCATTCTGTGGGCGCGGCGGCCACGCTATTGGCTGCATCAAGAGGTTTGGCAGTCCGGGGCGTCATCAGTCTGGCCAGTTTTGCCCACCCGAAAGCGGTGATGCAGCGGCAACTTCAAAAGGCAAGGTGGGTGCCGGGACTGGTCTGGCTGGTCATTCATTACGTTCAGTGGGTTATTGGTCATAAACTGGATGACATTGCACCGATAAACGCTGTGAAAAAAATCTCAATCCCTTTTTTGCTGGTGCATGGCGATCAGGATCAAATCGTTCCTTTGTCGGATCATCGAGAGCTTTGCAAAGTCGCCAGCGACAATAAAAATGTCCGCTGTCTGGTTCTGCCCGAGACCGATCATGCGAGCATTGAAACCATTCAAATCCACTTTGCTGATCTTGAGCGATTCATTGATTTCTTGAGATTAAGTCGGTAGAAACCCCAAGTGTCTTTACCTGGATCACTGACGAGACAGTGCCACAAAATCCGTTTGATAGCCATCGAGCTTATCCAGTAAATGCTGCTTTTGTTCGGCGTCCATTGAGCCGATCATTTTATTCAGCAGCGTGGCAAGCAAAACACGGTTTTTCTCGAATTGTGCCTTGAGCCGTGGGCTCCAGAACATTTTCCGGTTTTCGAAGAGTTTCAGAACCCCTGAGCCAGGGTTGTTCGAATGTGGTGGTAAAAGCGATTGGTTCAATGCTTTAGTCCATTGTTGTCTGGCGTGAAGAAGCCCGGGCGACATCCATTCAGTGGATTGGGCAAACCGTTCGATCATGAAAACCTGGTCATCGGTCAGGTTTCCCAGCCAGTCCGTGAAAATGTCCGTCATTTTCTGTGCACCTTTTTCACGTGCGGTGGCCTCGCCGATATTGACATACTCAGCAGCGTATTCGATGTTTTTTTCAGTCAGATTGTCAATGAACTCGGTTTTCTGTTCCCTGCTGAGGGTTTCTGCCAGTAGAACAAAGTGGTTGCCAACCCCCAGATAGATGGCATCGATGAAGGCATCCAGATCATCTAGAGCGGTTTCTACTTTCTTGCTGGAGGGCGGAGTGTTCACTAGGGACTTCAAGTCCTCCACAAAAGTGGCATACTCCGGAAGCTGTTGGGTGCGATGCCATAACAGAAGCTGATCTATTTGTTTTTCTAGTTTTGGTTCCTGATGCGTTTTCACTGTGACATAGTCATCAATGTACCAGGGCAGCATCCAATCCAGTTGGTTGTATACAAACCGGGATGAACAACCGGTCAACAACAGCGCCATCCCCAAAAGCAGCAGGAATGGGAGGGAGGTGCCGGTCAAGCGGATAAAGGTCATTTGGTAGCTACTTTGTCGAGTCGTTTCAGATGCAGGCATCCATCCGAGCACCGGTTGCTGCAAGCCATGCGATACCAGTTGCGAGCCGCGTCAGCATTGGCGTCTACGCCCAAACCCTGCTCGTACATTTCGCCCAAATGCGACATGGCCACAGCGTAATTCTGTTGCGCGGCTTGCAGATACCACTTTAATGCTTTTGAGTAATTCGGGTCCATGCCTAAGCCATAGCGGTACATTTTGGCCAGACCAAACTGGGCAATTCGATCGCCCTTGTTTGATAACCGTTTAAAAATGACGGAAGCCTGAGCATAGTCCTTTTGGCCAAAAGCGTCTACACCTTTTTTGAGGGTCAGCGCATCGGCGTGAACCTGACTGGCCATCATGAGCAAAAGGCCAAGCATAAAAATCGTGTGTCGCATGTTGCGTTCCTTTGTTATCGCACCTGAAAACGGATAAACCGTCTCAGATTGATTGCAGAAAGTAGCCCTGCAAGCCCCGAAGTGTTCAGCAAAAGCCAGTACTTTTTTCATGCATGGTCATGGGGTATCTTCAGGTCTGGTTGTTTTGGCTGGCGATTTGACAGTGCCCCAGTCGCTGAAAGCGCCATTTGGCAAAGCCCCGGTAGGCGAATGCGGCCAGGGCGTAGAGTCCAGGAAGTGCGACCAGTCTCGCAAGCCAGCGCCAGCGTGCCAGCGATTGCCAAATCAGTAAAAATGCATCGACGCCAATGTGAATGTTTCCCTGAGAATCCTTTGCATGCAGATGCTTCAAGCTTTGAACAAGATCGAGACCTTCGTCTTCTAATTGGCTTTGAGGTAGAGCCGTGACGTCTTGCCACTCAAAGACACCTTCCGGCGCTACGGCCTGGTAGTGGCGAATCTCTTTGGAGCAAAGCCCGCATTTTCCGTCGTAAAACACCTTGATCACGGCGCTGTTTCCTTTATTCAAAATATGTCGAATGGCTTATTATTGTCACTTGACACGATGACTTGTCTGTCGGTTTCTGCCGCCTGTCAGGGTCGCTTCCGTTCGCTTCCAGTAATGGAAAAAGCGTTTCACGGGTGGCCGAATGTTCATGTCCACCATGTTCGGTTGCGGACGTACCTGCAAGTTCGGGTGGCAACATTTGGCATTTTCGATCATCCGGTTCAGGCGGGGGTCCTGAGCTTCCCAGGTAACTATCTCTGAAACCTCCGGCCGGGCGCTCAGGTGAGTGAGCACTTCGTTGATGTGGGCCTGATAAATATCACAACCCAGACTGCACAAACTTTCGTACAGAAAGACCAACCTCTTTAATGACCAGGCCTGGTCAAAAAGGTACTGGTGGTCCCAGACAGAGATCAGACGATCACTCTCAGTGATCGCATCCGGCCTCTTCAGGCATTCGTCGTGTAGCCAATAAACGGTGCTCATCAAGTGCCCTCTGGTGTCAGGTTCGGAAACAACTTCCATTGCAGTTGTTCATACGAGGCGTCAAAGCACGCATTGGATGGATGGTCGACATCAAGCTTGCTGTCGGCAAACTGGCGGACATTATCCAGATTGAAGATATAAGGTTTGTTGCTGAAGGTCGAAGCGACCCACTGCCAGGAATGGTTGTTGGAAGCGATGTCGCCATCCAGCAGGTGTTGCAAGAACCATTGTGCACCGGCTTGCCAGGCAACTTGTCGCCAGTGGACGACGTAAGAGGCCAGATACAAACGGGCTCGGTTATGGAGGTAACCTTCGGTTAAAAGCAAGTCAATCAGTTGATCAATGATGCGAATGCCGGTTTGGCCCCGGGCAATGTCATCGGGTAACGCCTGGGCATAATCGTCGGTTTGCCAACCCGTTTTGTAGGGTTCGGCATCCTGCCAGATCCGGTGAGGCTGGGCCGAATGGATCTGATGAAAATAACTGCGCCAGCTCAGTTGTTGAATCAACCGGACTGCTTGGTCGGCGTCATTGTTCTCTTTTATCTGTGCCAAAAATGTTCGGTCGGTCAATAAGCCGTGTCGAAGATAAGGAGACAGCTTCGTGACTGCGCCACTCAAGGCATTGCGTGTTCGTGCATAACCCTTTATGTCCACTTGATGTAATCGGTTTGTCATTGACGTTAAACCTCCTTCAATGGCACTCACCGGTTCATGGGCCCGTTCAGGATGCAGTTCCTGAACGAATGAGATTAAGGTGTCTCGGTGATCGAAGTGATTGATTAAACGTCGCATGGTTGAGTCTGCTGCCATAAGTTTCTTTTGATTGTACACAAATTGTTCAATTGTTGTTCGTGTGAAAGGGCGGGTGCCGTTTTAGAGTGAAATGTTTGAACCCCTGGCGTTTGGTTTAAGACAGAACCTGTTGTTATTGACCTTATTCAAAAGGCGTGCAATGGATCAGGCTCCATCGGAATCGCTGAACATGGAACTCTCACAAAAAGTCGTTGTCGAAACCGACCAAATGATGTGAGAAGGCAGCCGGGCCGATAACGTCCTTCGAAAATCGCTGGAAAGGGCGTTTCGCGAATCCGAGCGCGCGACCAGTTCAAGGGGGCTGGTTTGGATGTCGTACAGCTTTTTAGGACTAGAAGCGGATAGCTGGCGACTGGGTATTGCGTTTATTATTTAAATTCAGTTTTATTTAAGCGAATCCAATAGTAGATTGAAAGGCATGGGTCTGTCAATTCTGAAACCTTGGGCCAGATCACAACCTGCATTTTTCAGAAGTTCTATTTGATGAGTCTGTTCAACCCCTTCTGCAACCACCTGCAATTCCATGGCCTTACCAAGCGAGATGACTGCGTGGACAATTTCCATTTCTTTTTGGCCACACACCATGGCAGCAATGAATGAACGGTCAATTTTTAAGGTATTGACGGGAAAATCTTTCAGGTAAGACAGGGAAGAGTACCCTGTCCCAAAGTCATCAATTGCTAGCTTGACCCCCAGCTGCCTAATGTTTTTCATGGCGGTTTGAGCATCATCAATCTTGTCAATCAGCATGCTTTCAGTGATCTCAAACTCGACCAATTCAGGATTTATGCCGGTTTTTTTGAGTGCGTCTTCGATCACACTTACCAATCCATGGTTCAAAAACTGGCGAGCGGAAAGGTTAATCGCGATTTGGTAATTTTTGCCCGTTTGCTGGTTAAGTGTGCACGTGTCATGTAAAGCCTGATGAATAATCCAGCGACCAATTGGGTTAATCAAACCGGTGTCTTCCGACAAAGGGATGAAAGCATCAGGGGGCGTCATGCCGCCATCAGGGTTTGGCCAGCGAAGCAACGCTTCCATGCCGGTATAGTGTCCGGTTTCTAAATCCATTTTGGGTTGGTAGTAGAGCATGAGTTCACGGTTGGTAACTGCATGACGTAAGCGGGTTTCGAGTCTGACACGTTCTGCGCTTTTTCGGTTCATATCATCGGAGAAAAAACGATACCCTCCTTTACCGTCAGCGCTGACCGCTTCCAGTGCGGTTTCAGCACACCCCATAAGTATTTCCTCATCCTTTGCATTATCTGGGTATACAGCAATGCCGATGCTGCAAGACAGAAAAACTTCTTCTTCATTGATAATAAAAGGTTCTTCAAAAACACTGAGCAGCCGTCTGGCCACCACATTGGCATCTTCAGGATAACGCAATTCACTCAGGATAAAGCTGAAGTCATCACCACCGATACGAGAGACCAAGTCTGCATCACGAGCATTGCGCTCTTCTTTTCTGGCTAGAAGGTCGGTTGAACGTACACGGGTCTTCAGTCGCTTGGCAATGTGGATCAATAGCTCATCACCAAAAGAGAAACCAAATGCATCGTTGATTAGCCGAAAACGGTCGATGTTTAACACCAACAGGCCGGTACGTGCATTGTGTCGATTGGAAATGTTGAACTCATGTCGCAAACGGTTGTGAAATAAAATACGGTTGGGTAAGTCAGTTAAGGGGTCGTAATGGGTGATTCTTTCCAACGCTTCGTGTGATTGATGCTGTTCATTAATGTCGCTGAAAAAAGCAAAGTAGTGGCTGATTTCGTTTTGGTCGTTTCGAATCGCTTCGATAGAAAGTTGTTTGAGGAAAAAACTGCCATCTGGTCGACGATCCCATACTTCTCCTCGCCAGTACCCGTGTTCTTTCAATATTTGCCACATTTTTTGGTAAAACGCATCGGTATGGCGGCCGGACTGATTGATTTTTGGTGTCTTTCCAAGAACTTCCGATGCTGGAAGACCTGTTAAGCGCTCATAGGCCTGGTTGACGTAAATAATTTTTTGGCTGACATCTGTGATCAGGACAGCAAAGCTCGCTTTATCCAGACCTTTTTGAATAATGGCGCTTTCTGAATCTGTGGTGGAAGTTGTCAAGTTCGTTGTCATGATCAATGCTTGTTGCCCACTATTTTGTACGAATAAACAAGAATCTTTATTTTACATAACCGAGCTCTTCGGTGCAGAGGTTTAAGGGGCTATAATCTGGCCTTGGAAATCGATGAGTTCGCCACTGACGTCTTTCAAATCGGATGCCAGTAGCTTCCAAAGATATTCTGCTGTTTCTTGTGGGGTTTGTAATTGACCATCCGGCAAATGGGATTGAAACGGTTTGGACAAGGCGCTATCCGTTGTCCCAGGTTGAAGGGCTATGATATAGGTATTCGGGTACTTGTTTGTAAATTCCAAAGCAAAGTTTTTCACGAGCATGTTTAAAGCGGCTTTGCTGGCGCGGTAACTGTGCCAGCCACCCATGCGATTGTCGCTGATACTGCCAATTCGGGCCGAAAGAATGCCGATGTTCAGAGCATGTCTTTTCGGTAGGGATGCTATACAGTGTTTGACGATAAGGCTCGGTAAAACGGTGTTAACACGAAAAGAGGCCAGCAGTTGTGCCTCAGTCATCGTCTTAAATGTTTTTTCTGGTTGAAATTCGTCATTGTGAAGCAGACCGGTTGCAATGAGAATCTGATCTGGAAGGCCATGATCCAATGCCTGTTCAATGGCGGATGACAGCTTTGATTCATCCAGAAGGTCGCCGACAACGATTGTGTAAGTCGCTGATGATTCTTGAACCGATTTTCTGAAAAAACCAACACTCTCCACACCCTCGGCATCCGCTTTTGCAAGCATGGCTTGACCGATTGCACCGGATGCACCAAAGACCCAAATCAATGTTGAATCCTCTCAAGAAACGTATTTCGAGTTAGCCAATTATCATGCTTCATTTAGACAACTCCGAAAAACGAACCAAACGGTATCCATCCTGTCTGAGATCGTCTGACAATCGTTGAATGTGTTCCGGGGTGATTTCACAACAGCCACCCACAACCCGGGCACCGGCTTTCAGCCAGTGTAATGGTCTAATAAAGTTGGAAGTTGTGATAGCCTTCCCAAACTGTTATTCAGGAGACCACAATGTCAAAAACAGGATCTAAACGCAAAGGACGACTCAACATCAGTCCAAAACAAAAACTGGAATATGCCAAGCTCATGATCGAGGATGGTTATACCAACAAACAGATCATGGAATTGTCCGGTGCCTGTGCCTCGGCGGTGACTCGCTGGAAACGACAATACCGTCAGGAGCTTAACGGCGAGATCCCTGAAGGCAAAACCGCGCTGACCGAAGAGCATCGACGCATTCAGGAGTTGGAACAGCAACTGGCTGACGCCAAGCGGGACAATGCCCTGTTAAAAAAGGCCACCGCCTTTTTCATTCGCGACAATCCAGCATTACAGTGATTGGGCAGATGAAAAAGGCAGACCCAAAACTGACCACTCACCAGCTGTGCAGGCTGTTTGACGTGGCGATCTCGACCTACTATTACCAGATGCAAACGAAACCCGCCAACCGATCAGATCAAGAGGTCATCCAAGCGATGCACAGGCTTCATGAACAGACCCATGGCACCTATGGTCGCCGACGCATGAAAATCGCTCTGGCGCTGGACGGGATGCAGGTGGGGCACTTTAAAATCAGTCGGTTGATGAAAGAACAGGGACTGGTTGCCAAGGCACCTAAAAAGCCCCATTACTACCGCGGCGGCAATGCACACCCGACGACCGCCAACCTTTTAGACCGTCAATTTAATCCCGGCACCGTGAACACCCACTGGGTTGGTGACATCACCTACATTCGAACGCATCAAGGCTGGAGTTACCTGGCTACTGTGATGGATCTGGGCAGCAGAGAAGTTGTCGGTCACGCTCTGTCGACAACGCCAGATGCTCATCTGGCCAAACAGGCATTGACGGATGCCATTACCCGAATACAGCCTAATACCAGAAACCTGATGTTTCACTCAGATCAGGGCGTGCAATACAGCGCCACAATCTTTACCAATGCTTTGGCATGGCACGAAATTACCCCCAGCATGAGCCGACGGGGCAACTGTTGGGATAATGCCGTTCAGGAACGATTCTTTCGCAACCTGAAAACCGAGCGTTTAAACGATCTGAGTTTTATCAACCACCAATCTGTCGTGACGGCTGTTGAGCAATACATTCGATTTTACAACTATCGCAGATTAAATTCCGCCATAGGTTACTTGACGCCAAACATGAAGCGGCAGGAAATGGCCAATGCGGCTTAGAACGCTTCCAAAAAAACTTGACCATTACAGTTTTTTGGCAATCAAAGCTGAGTGTGAGCGGGATATTGTTGAATGGGTCCGACACAATAACCTATATTTCCTGACATGCTCGGTACAAGTGTAACCATCGCAGCAATGCGATCAACCATTTCAAACAAATCTCATTCCTTACGGGCTGTTTTGGAAGTTCCTTTTTGCCCCAACGCCCATTGATATTGGGGCATGAACACATTGGCCGAATACCCTAAAAGCACCAGCCAGCTCAGCCAACCGATGACCAGAAAAAAACCAGACAGCAAAAGACGACCATAGGTCCCATCCATTCCCAGTTGCCGCTTTTTCTGTTCAAAGGCCACAGCATCACACTTGGGGTCGCCCGCATAAGGCAGCAAGCCTGAGTCATTCTTCTGCGGATAGTGCAAGACCCCAACATAGCATTCAACTCGGTGGACTTGATCGGTGCGAGCAGAGACCTCATAGGTGGTTTCAATCCACTCGACAAACCGTCCGGTGTTGTACTCATATTGGCTCACGGCATGGATCTGGTAGGCTGTAAACAACATCAAAACCACCAGGCCTGCCACCTGGGCAAACCGAAGCCAAAGGTTGGTGATTTGCATCTCACCCACTTCGCGTTTGCTGGGCCAGTCCTGTTTTTGTTCACGTTCCTCTCGTGCTGCTTTATCCTCCTCCATCTTGAGAGAAATCATCAAGGCTGAGAACAGCAAAATAATCGAACCCAATACAAAAAACTCAACCGCCATCAGCGTCCAAATATCCATTGCCTCCACAGGCCATCTCCATCAGTTTGTTCGCTTTCAATATAGTGAAAGCAGAGCGTGTTTGTAAAGCGAAAAATAAAAATAACTTCATGATTTATTTATATATTCTCGTTGAGAATCAGAAATCAAATTCTGGCTCTCGATGAGAATCTGAGCGTGTTTTTATTTCTCAGTGAGATTTCTCAATTGAAACCTGTTACAGTTTTGCTTTTGATAACGGTAACAGGTGTTTGCGATGACATGTTTTGCACTGATCGATGGCAATTCGTTTTATGCGTCCTGCGAGACGGTGTTCCAGCCGCATCTGGCCAAAATCCCCGTGGTGGTGCTCTCCAACAATGACGGGTGCATTGTCGCCGCCAACCCCGTGGCCAAAGCCCTGCAAAAGGAACTGGCCGAGACCGCCCAACGCGTCAACCGATTCAACCCCGGTGCCCCATGCCGGAAAAAAACTTGCTTAACCGGGTTTTAAGCGCACGAGAGAACTGAGTCAGCTCTCCTTCCCGGTCAGGGTGATTGACCCGGAAAATACTGTGTTTGTCCGAGTACAGGGCCACTGGACGACCGTGCTCAGCCAAATATGCCTGCAACGTTTCCATGTAGACTCGAGTGGTCTCGGTTGGGGCAAAACGCAAGGCCATGAGTTTGGACGTCGCATCGTCGATAAAGACAATCAGTGTGCAGCGTGGACCGCGCCCTTCAAACCAATCGTGGGGCGAACCATCAATCTGCACCAGATCCCCCATGCAGGGGCGACGAGCCCGGCGCTGATGAATCCGCGCCTGCTTGCGCCCTTTGGACTGCCACAGTCCTTCGGCGATCATCCACTGGCGTAACGTCTCTGGCGACAGAGCATGACCATGATGTTCGACTAACTTCTCGCAGGCCAGGGTAGGGCCGAAATCATGGTAGTGTTCGCGAACCAATGCCATGACGGCTTCGCGAATCGTCTGCTTGATCGCATTGTTGGCAGGCCTGCCACGATGACGTGAAATCAGCCCGACTGCTCCGTCGGTACGGTAGCGGCGAACCAGACGTTTTATCTGGCGCACACTCAATTCCAGGCGGCGGGCTGCTTCTTTTTGAGTCAGGTGCTTGCGCGTGACCGCTTGAATGGTTTCAAGACGGTCTATCTCCTTGTGGCTCATCGTAATGTGATCCTTCGTCATGCGGCCCCCGGAAAGCAAAAGGGGACATTTTAGAATTGGACAAAGGGGACATTACAGCTTTGGGCTAACACATGTATATACAAATGTTGACATTCGGTGTGGTGATTAATTATGATACATTTGTATCTACAAAATCAACGGAGGCTGGTATGCAAAATGAGATCAAACGCTGGGGTAACAGTGCTGCTGTGCGTCTTCCCAGTAAGATTCTGGCTCAGGCCAGACTTGATGTGTCCAGTCCGATAAGCATTAATGTAAAGGCCGGAAAAATTGTCATCGAAGCTGTTCAGAAGTCTCCACGTAAAGTGAACCTGCCTTTTTCTGAAGCGGATTTACTGGAAGGACTTGATTCTTATGGTGCTCATGCTGATGAGATTGCTCAACCTTCTGTCATTGAGATGGGGGATTGATGGCTCAGTATGTCCCTGAACGAAATGACATTATCTGGCTTGATTTTGAACCCACCAAAGGCAAGGAAATAGGCAAGTACCGACCGGCACTGGTGCTGTCATCAAAGCAGTATAACAAGCAGACCGGTCTCCTGATTTGCTGTCCTGTCAGTACAAGCATCCGTGGCAACGCCACCGAGGTTGATGTGTTAAAGTTGGATCAGCCTTCTGTGGTGGCTTCGAGCCTTATTCAAACATTGTCATGGAAAGACCGGAAGGCCAAATTTATCACCAGTGCAGAAGATGGGGTGATGGATCAGGTTCTGGTTCGTATTCTCCCTATGATCGGGGCGGATCGCGTGATTGAAAAATTCATTGGATGAATGGGGGATGGAAATTGACCTTAAAAAAATGCAGAAATCGCATTTAGCCCAAATTTTTCATAAACCCAATTTTAGCGCATTGCGCGGCGCATGATTTTCTTGGTTGTGAGGACAAAACATCAACAGCAAAGAAAAATGACCGCGTTTGCCTCAATCTGACTGATTTGGATGGGTGTCATCACGGGCATTTTCTGCTTTGAATCGGCTATTTCCAGATTCAGCGTACCCCCCGACCTCAGGTCATTGCCTGATTTTTATGGTTTGAATGAGTAGTGCGCTGGTCGGTGATCCGTCAGGCTGTGTTGGGCGGCCTGGCAAGGTACAACAGTTCCGAGACCCGGTGCAACAGTCCTTTGACCGGACAACTGGTCGGCAGATGCAACTTGATCCTGTCCTTGTATTGCACGACTTTCACCGCCAGCTTGAACAGCTTTAAAATCAGCGTCATCGGTTGCGCCTTGCCCAGTGGCGTGTGACACAACGTCTGTTCACGCAAGCTGTGAATCAGGCTGTAGGCCGCGCAGGCATAAAACAGACGCAGGTGATTGGCAATAAAGCCGTGACAGGATGTGCGGTCACTGGCCAAATCGTTTTTTACCGCCTTGATGTAATTCTCATCCTGACCTCGAGCGCATTATAATATCGATGTCGCTAGAGCGATCGATGTTCACAGAAATACGATTTCCTTACTTTACAAAGAAGAAGCAAAGCGAATCGAGTTAGACACTATGAATAAGCTATGCGAGCTTTTTGAATGTACGCCAGGTGACCTGTTTGAGTATAAAGATGATTGTTTTCAGTCATTTGCTCAAATCGCTAGGTAGAAGGAGTTTGTCTGGCACACAGTTGGCACATATTTGTCACAGCCAAAACTGAAGCTTGTTATCAGAAAAGTATTTGACAGGCTCTAAGCCCCTCTCTATAATACGCGCATTCACATTTTGGCCTGATAGCTCAGTTGGTAGAGCAAGGGATTGAAAATCCCTGTGTCCGTGGTTCGATTCCGCGTCAGGCCACCATTTTCTATATCAGAAGCGCCTCGCTTCAACCTCCTGTCTTGCGGAAGTGGTGGAATTGGTAGACACGCCAGATTTAGGTTCTGGTGCCTTACGGTGTGAGAGTTCAAGTCTCTCCTTCCGCACCAATTGTTTTTTCTCTCTATTTTCATTCTGATTTTCCCGTTTTTGACTCGTGTATTTTTGTGCGCAAGCGCGTTATACTGATTTTTATTTATCAGAATGACCGTTTGAGTGCTCATGGACGAAAGCGTAACGCGCGGGTTGATTGACCTCAAAAACGGCCTGAATCTGTCAGTCGTGTTGGTGGATGGCCAGAAACTCGCCGAACTGATGATCGAACCCAACCTGGGCGTCAACACCAAAGCTATGAAATCAGCGAAGCTAAACCTACCAAGTCAAAACCCTCAATTCCGATTACTTTGACGGGTTTTCAGTCTAAAAATCACCAGGCCTGGTGGTTTTTGGGTCTGTGTTCGGCTTGTCTGTCATTTTTAAACAGTGCTTTTATAAAGAAATGATGTCTATACGCTACAGCGTATATATTGATTATTATACGGTAAGGCGTATAATGGTGATTTAATACGGTATGGCGTATAAAGGGATTGCTGATGAGAGTGAATTCGCCGACGGAGTTGGCCGTCTATTTTCAGGATCGACGTGGATTGAGCGGTATGTCGCAGGAAAAGGCGGCGGATTTGGCCAGTGTCCGTCAGGCGACGGTGTCCGCTTTTGAATCCAGGCCCGAATCGGCCAAGTTGGAGACACTGTTTAAGTTGTTGTCTGCCTTGGATCTGGAGCTGGAAGTGCGCCCCAAAGGCGAGGCAGATGGGTCTGCTGAGTTGGATTGGTGATTGAGCTGTGAAGTCCAAGCGCATGAATGAGCTATTTGTTTCAATGAACGGCTTGCGGGTTGGCACCTTGTCAAAGTTGCAAAGTGGCGCTTTGCGTTTTGTCTATGCCGAGGAATGGTTGCGTTCTCGATCTGCCCGGTCATTATCGCTTTCGCTGCCGTTGACGCATCGCCCTTATGAAGGGGATGTGGTTTATAACTTTCTGGATAACCTGCTTCCGGACAATGAAGCCATCCGTGCCAAAATGCAGGCACGTTTTCATACCTCTACGACCCAGCCGTTTGATCTTTTGGCGGCTGTGGGCCGGGACTGTGTCGGGGCCATTCAACTGTCGTCCGAGTTTGAGCCGGGTCTGTCTGAACTTAAAGCAAAGCCTTTAAATGAAGGGCAAGTCGCGGAATTGTTAAAAGGCTATGCCAGCAGTCCTTTGGGAATGCAAGAGGCGGAAGAGGATTTTCGAATTTCCATTGCCGGGGCGCAGGAAAAAACGGCGCTGCTAAACATGGACGGCAACTGGTATTTGCCGCAAGGTTCAACGCCTACCACGCACATTCTGAAATTGCCGATTGGGGTGCTGGCCCATCACAATTTGGATTTGTCACAAAGCTGTGAAAATGAATGGTTGTGTATGCACATCGCCGAGGCATTTGGACTGCCTGTGGCGAAAACGGAAGTGCTGACGTTTGAAGATCAAAAGGTGTTGTCGGTCGAGCGTTTTGATCGAAAGTGGCTGGATGGTCAGCGCTGCGTTCGCCTGCCTCAAGAAGATATGTGTCAGGCTTTAGGGGTTGCCCCTGCGTTGAAATATGAAAGTGATGGTGGCCCAGGGATTAAATCGATCATGCAGGTCTTGAGGGGCTCGAAAAATGCACAAGCCGACCGGGCAACCTTCTTTAAAGCGCAAATTCTGTTTTGGTTGTTGGCCGCACCCGACGGGCATGGCAAGAATTTCAGCCTGTTTATTGAACCCAATAACGGCTATCGCTTAGCGCCTTTGTATGACATTATTTCGGCTTACCCATTAATGGGGGGAACGGGGCTGCAAAAACAGAAAGTGAAAATGGCGATGTGGTTGCACGGTCAGAATCGCCACTTTAAATGGGATGAGATGATGCCGAGACATTTTATCTCCACGGCCAAAGCGGCAGGTTATTCCGAAACATTGGCTTTTGCCCATTTGGAAGAAATGTTGGGCAAAGCATATGAGGTGGTCGAATCCGTTCAACGGACGTTGCCGAAACGTTTTCCGGCAGACATTTCGCAGCCGATTTTTGACGGCTTAATCAATAAAACGGAAGCGGGTTTACGATACCTCGAATCCGCTTCAGGGAAATAAGAATCATTATGTCGAATGTCACCGCTTCGGACACGAAATACTTGGCGACAAGCCAAGAAACGAAGAACTTGGCGACCAGCCAAGAAATCGTCAGTAAGGTTTGGAACTACGCGCACGTGTTGCGAGACGACGGCGTTCTTACCGCTATGAGGAACTGATTGCGCGCGACAAAACCAATCTGGACATCTTCTGGTTGCGCGATCAGACATTGACGGATTCGGAAAACCTGCCACCGCCGGACGTGTTATCGGCCGAAATCGTCGAGCAGCTGGAAGCGGCACTGAAAGAATTCCGACAGGTGGAAGCGGCGTTATAAAATGCACAGCTGATTCAGGCAGCCATCTCGACCGGAGGGTTCTTTGTTTGCGGGCTTGGTCTCTGGGTGGTGTTTGAAAGGTCCTTCGGCTTCGATCAGGACGACCTTGTGGTGGCAGTGGGGGAGATCCTGAAACTGACCAGGCCTGGTTAAAAAGGCAGGGACACGGCCTGTGCGTCAGCACTGGCCGATGTCTTCGTTCCAGATTTCTGGGGATTGCTGGATGAATTGTTGCATCAGGGCTTTGCAACGGTCGTTGTCGAGCACCACCACTTTGACGCCCGCATCGCGCAGCCAGTCCAGATGCCCTTCAAAGGTGTCATTCTCGCCCACGACCAGGGTGCCGATATGGAATTGGCGGATCAGGCCGGAGCAATACCAGCAGGGCGCCAGCGTGGTGACCAGAATCTTGTCGCGGTAGCAGCGTTGGCGTCCGGCTTTGCGAAAGGCATCGGTCTCGCCATGCACGCTGGGATCGTCGTCCTGCACCCGTCGATTGCGCCCGCGACCCAGTACCGAGCCGTTGGCGTCAAACAGGGCCGCACCCACCGGCACCCCACCTTCGGCCAGGCCGATTTCGGCTTCTTCCAGTGCCGGTTGCAGCAGAGCCAGATAATCCATTACTTGTGACACGGATCAGTCCCGGCCCAGCATGCGGTTCAGGGTGTTGTCCTTGTAAACGAAGTGGCGTTTCAGCGCTCCGGCGATGTGCAGAATGATTAGAGCCGGGAACAGGATTTTGCCGACAAACGCATGCACGGCTTTGGCGACGTCGCCGATGGCCTCGCTTTCCGGTGCCAGAGCGGGCAGGGTAAACAGTTCGAAAAAGGTGACCTCATGGCCGCCGGCGCTGGACATGACCCAACCGGCAATGGGCATGGCCAGCAGTGACAGATACAGGAGCCCGCGCACACTGTGCGCCAGAATCTCTTCCCAGCGTTTGCCCGGCAGGATCGGAGGGTTGGGGGAGATTTTCAGCCAGATCAGTCGCAGAATGACCAGAGCCAGAATCCCGATGCCCACGCTTTTGTGGACGTCATAGAGGGCGAACTTGTCGGGAGAGTCGGGCAGGCCTGCCATGTAAATGCCCAATGCAATCATGCCAATGACCAATATGGCGGTCAGCCAATGGTTGGCGCGGGTAACCAGTCCGAATTTGCTGTCGGTGTTGTAAAGAGCCATCTCTGCATCCTCTTGTTTGTCTTTTCCACATTGTAGCGAAACCGTTCTTGAAAATGCATGAAAAATGCGTAAAAACTGTGTAACAATCCTGCAAGTTGTGTTGGAATGCTTGGCGAGGGCTTTGCCCATTAAATCTGTTATGGCAGGCCATAAGGGTTTTGATCTCGTTTGCACCGAGAAAATGCTGTGATGGAGACTGAGAGTCGATAAAATACCGCCATGATTTTTAACCTGCAACCTCGCGTGTTCATTCGTTTTCTGATTGCCAGTTACCTGCTGATTATGTTGTTGGTGGCCGGGGCGTTCGGCCTGTTTTTCTATTTTGAGAAAAAAATCCAGACCGCCTTTGATGCCTACATTGTCAGCACCACCAACCAGAACCACATTGAAGACCTGATTTCCGGGGCCACAAAGCGCAGTGTTCTGATGACAAAAATGGTGCATGCGAAGGACGTTTTCCGGGTGGACCAGCTGCACATGCGCATGCTGGAACAGGAACAGCGCATTATTCAGAGTCTGATGGCGATGCGCGGAGACACGCTCAGTCCGTCCGCCACCCAAAAGCTGGATGCCATTGCCGAGGTCATGACCCGTACCCGTTACATTCAGGAGTCGGTGTATCATCAGTTGATGGACGACCAGCCCATTCGGGCATTTGATACGCTGGTGGAAGACGCTTTGCCCTCGCAGGATAAAGTGTTTGCGCAGCTGGATGGGCTTAAGACGGTGTTTGAAAACGAGGCCGAGCAGGCACAGGACGATTTTTCCGACGAGGTGGCGGCGTTTCGTCAGATGTCGGTGATGACGGCTTTGCCCGCTCTGGCGGTGTTGGTGCTGGTGGGCGGTTTGAGTGTGCTGCGTATCCGCCACTATGCCCGGACGCGCGAGGAGTTGCTGGCCACGCTGGAACAACGGGTGCAGACTCGAACCCACGAGCTGATGCTGGACCGCAATCTGATGCAGAATCTGAACGAGGCCATCGGCATTTTTGACGCAGAAGGGCGGTTGCAGATCAGCAACAAACCTTTGACCCAGATTCGCCAATCCCTGCCTCTGGAAGACCCGGATTCGGTCTGGGAAATGTTGCAGCAGGGGTTTGCCGAGCTGGAGCCGGATGAGGTGCGCCAGACACTTCAGCGTCATCACAAATGGCGGGGCGAGGCGGCATTGGTCACCGGCGCCCGGGGCTATTACATGATCGACATGGCGCGGCTGAATGACCCGAGCCTGCCGCAGGAATATTATTCTCTGATTCTGACCGAAATCACCGAACTCAAACAGATTCAGAATCAACTGACGCTCACGGCCAAGTACGATGCCATCACCCAGTTGCCCAATCGCCATCACTTCAATCACCAGATCGAACACCGTATTCACGAGCAACCGGATGTGCCGTTCCATCTGTTTTATCTGGATCTGAACGATTTCAAATGGGTCAATGACCATTTGGGTCATGCGGCCGGGGACGCGTTTTTGCAAGCGGTGGGTCAGGCGTTTAAACAGCATTTGTCGGGCGAGGCCTTTATTGCGCGCATTGGCGGAGACGAGTTTGCGGTGATTGTGCCGGGCTCGCTCAATCGTGAGGCTTTGTACCGTCTGGCCGGACGGTTTCTGGAGACCATGACCGCCATCAACCAGAAACAGAACACCGGCCACGACGTCGGTTGCAGCATTGGGGTCAGCCATTACCCGGAACACGGGCAGACGGCCGAGGCCTTGCTGACCAAAGCCGATTATGCCATGTATCACGCCAAATCGTCCGATGACACCGGATATTGCGCCGTGTTTGACGAAGAGATGCAAGCGACCTTGCAGCGCCAGAGCGAGCTGGAGGTCAATTTGCATCAGGCGGTGAAGGATCAGGCGTTTGCCGTGCATTATCAGGCCCAGTTTCATTTGCACGATTTGTCTCTGTCGGGCGCAGAGGCGCTGATCCGCTGGTCCACGGACGAGGGCATGATTTCGCCTGCCGAGTTCATTCCCATGGCCGAAAAATTCGGTCTGATTGACCGCATTGGTCAGTTTGTGCTGGAAACCGCCTCGGCTCAGCTCCAGGCCTGGCAAAAAACCGCCTGCGTTTTGCCCAAAGTGGCGATCAATGCTTCCTGCTCCCAGTTGCTGTCGTCCAACTTTTATGCGCAGGTGACGGCCGTTCTGGACAACCATGCCTTGCGGCCATCGCAACTGGACATCGAAGTGACCGAGTCGGTGATGATGCGCAACATCGAACACCACAGCTTTGATGAAGAAGCCACCAGTCTGCAGCTTCTGCAAGGCGCCGGGGTGGAAATTTCGATTGACGATTTTGGCACCGGCTATTCTTCGCTGGCCTACATCAAGCATCTGAACATCGACCGGATCAAGATTGACAAACGCTTTGTGGAGGACATCGATCAGAACCCGGAGTCGCGCTCCATTGTCGCCGCGATTATTACCATGGGGCACAGTCTGGGCCTGCGGGTGCTGGCCGAGGGCATTGAAACCCAGACCCAGCTGGATTGGCTGCGTGATCTGGGCTGCGACGAAGGTCAGGGCTTTTTCCTGAGTCGCCCGGTGGCAGCGGAAACCTTTGCCCAACAACATCTGACTGTTTAAACTCTCTTTGTTAATGTTTAAGGATCGCATGCATTATGTCTGACAAGGCGTTTCATCGATTATTATTGGTCGACGACCACCCTCAGGCCCTGAAACTGCTCAGCCGCCTGGCTGAGAAACTGGGCTACCCCTATGAAACCGCCACCGACGGGCGCGAAGCCTTGCAGAAAGTCTCGGATCAGTCGCCGGGGCATTTCAGTGTGGTGGTCACCGACCGAATGATGCCGAAGATGGATGGCATGGCGCTGCTCAAGGCGGTGCATCAGCTGCCGGGGCGCGAGCACTTGCCCGTGGTGTTGCAGACGGCGCTGAGCGCCGAAGAATCGGTGCGGGAAGGCATCGAAGCCGGGGCCTTTTATTACCTGAGCAAACCGCTGAACCTGAAAGTGGTGGAACAGGTCATTGCGGCCGCGGTGGCCGATTTCAAGACCCATCAGGCCCTGATCGAACGGCTTGCCCGGCTGGAAGACACCCTGTCGCTGCTCAGCGAAGCCCGCTTTCAGTATCGCACCCTGGAAGAAGCCGGTCAGTTGGCCGCCGTGATCTCGCGCTTTACCCGTCAACCCAAATCCAGTGTGATCGCCCTGTACGAACTGATGGTCAATGCGGTCGAACACGGCAATCTGGGCATCCGTTATCAGGAAAAAACCGACCTGATTCGGGCCGGCGCTTTGACAGACGAAATTCGCAAACGGCTGACGGACCCGGTTTATGCACAACGTTGTGTCACGGTGGTGGTGACGCGCGAGGCCACCAAGGTCAAGGTCGAAATCACCGACATGGGCGAAGGGTTTGATTATGAACCGTTTATGAGCTTTCAGCCCGAGCGGATGATGGACACGCACGGACGCGGCATTATGATGGCCAATGCACTGGGCGGCACCGAACTGGCTTACAATCAGGGCGGACGCAGGGTGACCTGTTGTTTTGAGCAAAGCGAAGAAGCGCGGTTGGCCGATGATTCGTAAGCTGTACCAGAAAGGCTGGCACGAATGGCTGTTGGCCATCGGGTTTGCGCTGATTCTGGGGTCGGTGTTTGCGTTGTACCAGGTGCACCGCGAATACGCGGATCAGGAGAGTCAGCGAATCAATACGTTTGCGATTGAGCAGGGCAAGCTGGAAATCGTCTCGCAGATGTACGGGTTGCGCAATCAGCTCAAGGTCCAGCTTGAAGGGCTGGTGCAGCAAAAGGCCAGGGACAGACGCCGGGCATTGCAACAGCAACTGAACATCACCCGCAAGGCCATTGTGGAAAAAGGCCAGCAACTGCGGGCGCTGGAAGACGATCCGGAGCGTACGGCCATATTGCAGAATCAGTTGCAGCTTCTGAATGCCGGTCTGGACGAACAGCTGTATTTTCAGTCGCTGGTGAATGACTTTGGCGAGATTGACGCGGCCAAAAATGTGCTCTATACCCGCATTCTGCCGATTCAGAATCAGGCCGACATGCTGTTGACCGATTACAACGATCAGGTGTTGGCGACGTTCAACCGGATCAAAAGCAATTTGATCGGTTATCAGCAGACCAAAAACCGTGACATGACCCAGTGGATCTTCTGGGTGGTGGTCTGGGTGTTGACCGTCAGCGGGCTGGTGTTCTGGCTGGTGGTTCAGGCCCGATGTCGCGAGCGGCGCCATGCCGAAGAACTGGAATCGCAAGTGGCCGCACGCACCCGGGAGCTGGAGTCGGCCCGCCATGAGTTGCAACGGGCGCTGGCCGAACAGGAGGCGATTTTTCATTCTGCGCCGGACGCGATCATCAAAACCGACCGGTCTGCCAGGATCGTCGGGGCCAATCCGGCGGTGCAGACGCTGTTCGGTTACGCGCCCGATGAACTGATTGGGCAGAATGTGAAGGTTTTGATGCCTGATGAGGCGCGCCATCTGCACGACGAGCGGGTGCGTCAGTTTGATTCGGCGCGTTTGCAGCACAGCAATATGATGGGCCGGGACGGCCGTGTCGAAGGGCGACACAAAAGCGGCCGGGTGTTTCCAGTGGAAGCGGCCATTGGTGAAATCAAGCAGTGTGATCAGCAGGGCTTTACCGTTCTGATTCGAGACGTCAGCCGTACGGTCGAAATCGAACGCACATTGGTCCGTCAGAAAGACATTCTGGAAGCCTTGTGGCAGGCGACCAACGAGTTCATGGTTACCCGCAACATCAAAAAAGTGGCCGATTTTTTATTGGCAAAAGCCATTGATGTGACCCAGAGCGAATACGGGTTCATCGGCGAAGTGCGTCATGACCGCGAAGGCGCGCCTTACCTGAAAACATTGGCGTTGACCAACATCGCCTGGAACGATGAAACCCGCGAACTGTACGAACGTCACGAGGCCGAAGACCAGGCGCTGGAATTCAGCAATCTGGACACCTTGTTCGGCGAGGTGTTGACGCACGAATACGTGGTCATCAGCAATGACCCCGAAAACGATCCCCGCGCCAGAGGCTTGCCGGAAGGGCATCCACCCCTGACCGCGTTTCTGGGGATTCCGGTCTTTTACGCCAACCAGCTTGTGGGTATGATCGGTCTGGCTAATCGGCCCGAGGGCTATGACGACTCGCTGGTGGAACTGCTGCAGCCATTCAATCAGAATTACGGGGCCCTGATTTATGTGCGCCGGATGCTGACCATTCAGGAGGAGATGCATCAGGAAATCGTGCGCGAACGCAATCAGGCCGAAAAAGCCAGTCGCGCCAAATCCGAATTTCTATCCAGCATGAGCCATGAGCTGCGCACCCCGCTCAACTCCATTCTAGGGTATGCTCAGTTGCTCGACATGGACACCCTGAGCGATGACCAGCAGGAAAACGTGCAGGAGATCGTGCAGGCCGGGGAACATCTGCTGGAGCTGATCAATGTGGTGTTGGACCTGTCCAAAATCGAGGCCGGAAAGGTGCAGCTCAAGCGCGAACCCGTGGCTCTGACCGGGGTCGTGGATGACTGCCTGTCGCTGGTTCGATCGCTGGCCAACTCGGCCGAGGTGACGCTGGAAATGACCGGGATGCAAGACATGACTCTGATGGCCGATCGGGTGCGCCTCAAACAGGCGTTGCTGAACCTGCTGTCCAACGCGATCAAGTACAATCATCCCGGTGGACGGGTCAGCCTGACTCTGGACACGGAAGCCCCCGATTCGGCCACTTCCGGTTCTGTCACTTTATGGGTCACCGACACCGGCGAGGGCATCGACCCCGACAAAGTGCCCGAATTGTTCGAACCCTTTAACCGTCTGGGGCGCGACAGCGGGGTCATTGAAGGCACAGGTGTCGGCCTGGCCATTTCCAAGGAACTGATCACCCTGCAGGGCGGTGATTTGATTTATCGTCCCAATTCCCCTCAGGGAAGCTGTTTCGGCATTCGCCTGCCCCTGGACGAATAACATCCGCCGCCTGTCGGTGTCAGTCTGACGGATGGGTTCCAAAATATCGCAGCCGTGCGCACTTTTGGTGCCATGCGTGCCTTTCTTTTTACCAGGCCTGGTAAACTTTGCCTTTAACCTTTTGTTTTTCTATTCGTTTTCGGATTGGGAACGGCCTTCGCAAGGGACGGGTGTTCTGTCTGAAAGTTCCGGCTCCTTCCCGGTTTGTTCCAGGGGGCTGCTCAGGTTCTGGACATGGTTTTGAACCCGATAAAAAAAATCAATGCCGGATTTTTAGCGGGCGTGTTTTTTTTGCGCACGATCTGTGCAAAGATGAAGAAAGGCTCCCAACGGAGGGCGTATGACGCTGGACTGGCAAACGCACCTGAACGATACGCGGGCAACGCGGCACTGGTTGCATCAGCATCCGGAATTGACCTGGCAGGAAGCCGGAACCGCTCGGTTTGTGCGGGCACAGCTGGATGCGTTGGGCATTGCCTGGCGGCCCTGCGCCGAGCATGGCTGCGTGGCCACGCTTGCGCCCCATGCGGCAGGACGGCATATCGCCTTGCGTTCGGACATGGATGCCCTGCCCATTGTGGAAGCGACGGGGTTGGATTTCGCCTCGAAACAAGCGGGGGTGATGCACGCCTGTGGCCACGATGGGCACATGGCGGCCTTGCTGGGCGCGGCCAAGTGGCTCAAAGCGCATGAATCCGCCTTGCCGGGGCCGGTGTCATTGCTGTTTCAACCCGCCGAAGAAGGCGGACACGGTGCCAGAGCCATGATCGAAGACGGCGCGTTGGAAGGCATCGATGAAATTTATGGCTGGCACAACTGGCCGGCCCTGCCACTCGGCACGGCCGTCTGTCCCACTGGGGCGGTGATGTCGGGCAACGGCACCTTTCACATTACCCTCAAAGGCCATGGCGGCCATGCTTCGCAGCCCGAGTCCACCTCGGACGCGTTGCTGGCGGCCAGCGCCCTGATCCTGAATTTGCAGCAGATTGTCAGCCGCCGTTTGCCGCCGCAGGTGGCGGCGGTGGTCAGTGTCACCTCCATGGACGCGCGCAATGCCCTGACGGTGATCGGCGACAAGGTGCTGTTGGAAGGCAGCATCCGCTTTGCCGATCCGGCGTTTCAGCGCCCGATCAACGATGCGATTGACACCATCGCGCACGGCACCGCCCAAAGTTATGGCGTGACCGCCGAGGTGGAGATCCGTCCACGTTACAACCCCACACTCAACCATGCGCAACCGGCGGCGATTTATCGTGATGCCCTGCGCGCCGAATTGGGCGCGGATTCGGATCAGGTGGACCTGCGTTTGCCGCTGATGGCGTCCGAAGATTTCAGTTATTACCTCAATCAGATTCCGGGAGCGTTTGCCTTGGTGGGCATGGCGCAGACGAATGCCAAAAATGACCAGGCCTGGTACAGCGCGCCCTGTCACAGTCCGCAGTATCAGTTCAATGACCGGGTTCTGGATTCGGTGATGCGTGTTTTTTGTCGTTTGGCCGGGGTGCCGGTGGTGTGAGAATTTGTGTAAAAGGAGAGAACAATGGATTGGTTTGAACAGTATGAATCCGAAATCCGCGCCTACAGCCGCGCGTACCCTGCGGTGTTTGTCAAAGGTCAGAACGCCAAACAGTGGGACGAAACCGGAAAGGAATACATCGACTTTTACGCCGGGGCTGGGGTGCTGAATTTCGGCCACAACAACCCCAAGCTCAAAGCCGCGATGATGGACTACCTGGCCGAAGACGGTGTGCTGCACAGTCTGGACATGATGACCGCGGCCAAGCGGGATTTCATTCAGGGCTTTGTGGAAACCATTCTTCAGCCACGCAAAATGGATTACAAGTTGCAGTTTATGGGCCCGACCGGCACCAATGCGGTGGAAGCGGCGCTCAAACTGGCGCGCAAGGTGACGGGGCGTCAGAATGTGATTGCGTTTGCCCAGGGCTTTCATGGCATGACGTTGGGGGCGCTGGCCTGCACCGCCAATGGCTATTTTCGTCAGGCGGCCGGGGTGCCGCTGAACCACGTGTCGCACTGCCCGTTTGAAACCAATGTCGGCGGCGGACTGGCGATGCTGGACACCTTGCGCGCGCTTTATGACAACACTTCCGGCGGCGCGGAAAAACCGGCGGCGATTCTGGTCGAGCCGATTCAGGCCGAAGGCGGGGTCAATGTGGCTTCCGCTGAGTGGTTGCAGGGATTGGACAAACTGGCCAAGGATCTGGGAGCACTGCTGATTGTGGACGACATTCAGGCCGGTTGCGGGCGCACCGGGCAGTATTTCAGTTTTGACGAGGCGGGCATTGATCCGGACATTATCACTTTGGCCAAGGGCCTGGGTGGTCTGGGCACACCCATCGCCATGAACCTGGTCAAGCCTGAGCACGACCAGCACTGGCAGCCGGGTGAGCACACTGGCACTTTCCGCGGCCAGAACCTGTCGTTTGTGGCCGGGCGCGAGGCTTTGCGCTATTTTGAAGACGACCAGCTGATGAACGCGGTGCACGACAAGGGCGAAATCATGGTCGGGGCGCTGGAGCAGATGGCGCAAACCTACCCGGATGCGGGTTTCAGTGTGCGCGGCAAAGGCATGATGCAGGCGCTGGACGTGGGCGATGGCGCTCTGGCCAAAGCCGTGGCGCGTGAATGTTTTGAGCGGGGCATGTTGTTTGGCCCCTGTGGGGTCGGCGGTTCGGTGATCAAGCTGATTCCGCCTTTGACCATTCCCGAAGACGAACTGGTCGCGGGGTTGGAAATATTGTCTGAGGCCTTGGCCGCTTGCATGAAGGGGTAAGAAACGATGAGAAAGCGCGATGACATGACCTTTCCGTATGAGGAATACGAACGCCGCATTGACGGCCTGCGCCAGCGCATGGCCAAGCGATTGCTGGATGCGGTGATCATTTCCGACCCGGAAAACCTGATGTATCTGACCGATTATCAGACCACCGGCTATTCCTTTTTTCAGGCGCTGGTGGTGCCGCTCGAAGACGAGCCGTTTATGATCACGCGCAAACTGGAAGAGTCCAATGTGCACGCCCGAACCTGGGTGGAAATCACCCGCCCCTATCCGGACACGGGCGATGCGATTCAGATGCTGATTTCGTCCTTGCTGGAATTCAATTTGGTGGGCAAATCCATCGGTTACGAACGCAATTCCTACTTTTTTCCGGCGTATCACCAGGACACCTTTCATACCAGCTTTACCAAAAGCCGTTTGATGGATTGTTTCGGAATCGTGGAAGAAGGGCGTGTGTGTAAATCGGCCTGCGAACTGGAGGTGATGCAGAAAGCGGCGATTGCGACCAAAGCCGGGATGCAGGCAGGCATTGACGCCTGTCAGCCCGGGGTGACCGAAAACGAAATCGGTGCCGAAATCAGTCGCGCCATGTTTGCCGCGGGCGGCGAAATTCCGGCGGTGATGCCCTATGTCACCTCCGGACCGCGAACCATGATCGGGCACGCGTCCTGGGAAGGGCGCGAAGTTCAGCCCAACGAACACGTGTTTCTGGAAATCGCCGGGTCCTATCGGCGTTATCACACCGCGATGATGCGCACCGTGGTCTGTGGTGAGCTCACCGACAGCTTTTGCAAAGCCCAGGAAACCATGAAAACGGCGTTGGCCCATGCGCGCAAGGAATTGCGTCCGGGCATGACCGTGTCCGATGCCGACAACATGCTGCGCAACATCATTGCCGACAACGAACTGGGGGCCAAACTGATTACCCGTTCCGGCTATTCGATCGGGATTGCCTTTCCCCCCAGTTGGGATGAGGGCTACATTCTGAGTCTGTATCAGGGCCACAGTGCGGTGCTGGAACCGGGCATGACCTTTCACGTGATTCCCTGGATGTGGGGGGTGGACGGTGACAAGTCCTGCGGCATCAGTGACACTTTTTACATTACCGAAGACGGCTGCGGATCGTTTTTTGAAGACGTGCCACAGGATTTCAGCATCAAAACAAACAGCATGCTCGACCGCGAAAAGCTCAATCAACCGCGACCGGTTTTGCCGCCGACGGCGTTGAAGTTGGACGTAGAAGGGGTCAGTCAACCCGCAAAAAGCGCGAAAAAGAAGCACAAAAAAGGAAAATAAGGAGTCGTCTATGTTTGTCGCCACCAACCCCACGACCGGGCAGGCCATGGAAGGGTACCCAGCCATGAGTGGTTCTGAGATCGATGCCGCTGTGGAACTGAGTCAGCAGGCGTTCCAGGGCTGGCGCAAAACCGGTTTTGCCGAACGGGCCACATTGCTCCATCAGGTCGCCGATTTAATGAACGAAGACGAAGAGCGTCTGGCCCGCCTGATGACGGTGGAAATGGGCAAACCGATCAAAGAAGCCCGCGGCGAGGTGCAAAAAGCCATTTGGTGCGCACGCCATTACGCCGACCACGCCGAGGGCTATCTGGCACCGGTCACGCTGGCGTCCGATGCCAGTCACAGTTATGTGCAGCATCTGCCGCTTGGTCCGCTGTTGGGGATTCTGCCCTGGAACGCGCCTTTCTGGCTGGCCTTCCGTTTTGGCGCTCCGGCCCTGATGGCGGGCAATACCTGTCTGATGAAACACGATTCGCATGTACCTGCCTGCGCGGAAGCCATCGCCGAACTGTTTGAAAAGGTGGGGGCGCCAGAAGGCCTGTTTCAAAACATGCGGGTACACAACGAACAGGTAGCGCGCATCATTGAGCACCCGGCTGTGCAGGCGGTTTCTTTGACCGGGTCCAGTTCGGCCGGTTCGCAAGTGGCGTCACTGGCCGCCCGACACATCAAACCCGCGGTGCTGGAACTTGGCGGCTCCGACCCGAGTCTGGTGCTGGCCGACGCGGATGTCAACAAGGCCGCCGAGGTGCTGGCGCTGTCGCGCATCATCAATGCCGGTCAGTCCTGCATCGCAGCCAAGCGTTTGATTGTGGAAGCGCCGGTGTACGATCAATTTGTCGAACATTTGACCAACCAGCTGGCGGCATTGAAACTGGGCGATCCCTGTGAGGAAAGCACTCAGGTCGGCCCCATTGCGCGGGAAGATTTGCGCGAAGGGTTGCATCGTCAGGTGACCGAGACCGTCAATCAGGGCGCGCGCTGTCTGCTGGGCGGTGAAATGCCGCCCGGCCCCGGTTTTTTCTATCCGGTGACGGTGCTGGCGGATGTGACGCCGGGCATGCAGGCCTCCTGCGAAGAAACCTTTGGGCCGATTGCGGTGGTGATGAAAGCCGACAACGCCGAGCAGGCGCTGGCCATGGCCAATGACAGCGACTATGGGCTGGCGGCCTCCATCTGGACCGCCGATACCGCCAAAGCCGAAGCCATGAGCCGTGAGATCGAAGCGGGGCAGGTGGCCATCAACGGCATTGTCAAAACCGATCCGCGTCTGCCCAGTGGCGGGATCAAGCGTTCCGGGTACGGGCGCGAACTGGGGCCACATGGCATTCGCGAATTTGTGAATGTGCAACAGGTTTGGGTCGGACCGGCGCAGAGCTGAGGGCTGTATTTTTAACCAGGCCTGGTGGTTTTGTTGATGATTCATCCAAGTTAATGGTTGTGCTCGCTCTTTTTTACAGCGCAAGAGCAGATGTGTTCATTTTTTCTCGGCTTACCCCTGCGGGCGCCGAGTTCTTCGTTTGCTTGTGCAAAAAACGAACCAAAAAAGCACACCCAGCACACGCTTTCTGTGCATTCTAAGCCCTGCCACAGGGCCCTTGCGAACTCGCTTCGCTCGGACAGCGCAAGGGACATTTCCTGTGGCAAGACCAAGAAGCACAACGAAATCTTTGTGATGGGACCCTGACAACCCCAGCGGTTGATCACCGGTTTTTTCGGTTGTTATTGGGTTTTGGTATCGCGATCATAAATTTTGTCATCCCGACCTCAGCGGAGGGATCTTTGGAGTCCGGCTCCGTCTTTAAAGACCCTTCGGCTTCGCTCAGGGGGACAGTCTTTTTGACCAGGCCTGGTGGTTTTGGATGTGTTTTTGGCAGGAGATCGTTGGAATTTTTGCTTGACAAGGCAAGGCGGTTCACGGATAATTCGCGGCATCCAATTCAAGCGGATGTGGCGGAATTGGTAGACGCGCAGGGTTCAGGTCTCTGTGGGGTAAAACCCGTGGGAGTTCAAGTCTCCCCATCCGCACCAACAGCAAACCCCAGTGATGGATGTCACTGGGGTTTTTTACTTTCTGGCTTTCATGCTTCGGTGGAAACAGTCGCTCCAGCTTGGTTTGCGGCTTTGTTGACGCGCTCAACAAGCCGGTCTGTTGGTTTGTAGCTTGCGCGTTCAATTTTGCCTATATAGGCCTGGGACACACCCAAACGTTCTGCCAGTTGCACCTGAGTCAGATTGGCCTTGATTCGCGCGCTCTTGATGGGATTATCAATATAGTCGGCCACATCAAAGGCAATCAGTTCATCTTCAGGGGTGGCATCCTGCGTGACCAGTCGTTGGTATTCTTCCCACGGAATAACCGCATACTCAGGTTTTTTGCCTTCCGGGTCAAAAATGATTTGTGCATTCATTGGTAACTGTCCTTTCTGTGTCCCATTTTCTCAATCGCGATCACCCTCAGCTGATCTTCCGGTCAAATAAAATTCGATATTGCTCTACTCGCAACCTGTACTGTGCTGCCGGGTGATTCTTTAGCGGTTTGACGTCCAGCGCTTTATTGTTCGGGTTGTTCCCCAATTGCTGAATCGACTCTGCAATGCGCTCTCGCTGCCTGGCCTGCAATGCTTTCAGTGCCTTGGCCGCTTTGCGTCGGATCTTGATTTGGTACATAGGTTATATTGTAAAGGTTATAAAACCGTTCTGAAACGTTGTTTTCAGTTTTGTGTTTGAAAGAGCGTGTGCTTGGACTTTGAATCGGATGGGTTTTTATGTCTGCTCGTCGGGCTCAGACGGGCCGAAACTGATTTGGTCTCGGCCCTGGTCTTTGGCCTGGTAGAGGGCGAGGTCGGCGCGTTTTAGGACGTTGTTGAGGGATTCTTCCGGTTGACGTTCGATGCAACCGATGCTGGTGGTGATTTGGATGTTCTGATCGGAAATGCGCTTGTGACGCAAGGTCTCGAGTAAACGTTCTGCCAGGATGGCGGCCTGGTCGCGAGGGGTGTTGGGCAGAAACATAATGAATTCTTCGCCGCCCATGCGCCCGGCCAGATCGGATTTGCGTGCGTGTTCGGTCAGGTGGTGGCCGAACTCCGCGATCACTTTGTCGCCATAACTGTGACCATAGGTGTCGTTGACCTGTTTGAAGCGATCCAGATCCAGTGACAGCACGCTGACGGGTTGTTGCTCACGATCCGCCAGGTCAAACAGCCATTCGGCTTTCTGTTCCACCCCGCGCCGGTTCAGAATGTGGGTCAGTTCATCGTGGATGGCAATGCGATTGATTTTCAGGAAGATTTCAAACAGCCAGATCAACAGCATCAATACCAGAATCAGGGAGGTGAAAAAGAGTCCCTGAAGCTGCATGGTTTGCAGAACGGTTTTGACGTGCCCGTTCGGATAGAGGTAATGCACCAGATACATTTGGTCATCGATCACCGGCATCACGATTTTGTCGGGGTTGAATCCATGGTCGTGCTGTCTGGCCAGCTCATGTAACGGTTTTTTCAGCGCGATTTTGTCGCCTGGGGTGAAATCGTAGGGCGCAGAAACGATCTGACGTTCATTATTGACCAGTAGCGTGGCACCATCCAACCGGTTTTCCAGTGTTCTTCGGATGGAGGTGAGCGTGTGATCCAGCGAGACCACGCCGTAGAAGACATCGTTCACATACACCGGCAGCGAAAGCGAAATCATATAGCCCTTGCCCGCCGCATCAAGATAAATGGGCGAAATGCGGAACTGGCGCTGTGGGTTGTTCTGGGGCGTGGCAATGGTCCAGAAAGGCTTTTCGTACAGGGATTCGGAAAACTGGAACGCTTTGGGATCAATGGCCGGTGCGTAGAGTATGAAGTGGTTTTTGGAGGTGTAATAGGACCAGGCAAATTCAATGTGGTTGATGGGATCGGTGTCCAGATCGATGTCCAGAGCCAGTGCCGCATCAATCTCTTGCCAGATTTCGGGTGTGAGCGCATCGAAATGGCCTGATCCGGAGATGTTGGCTTCCAGGCAGTGATCCAGATCGGTCAGGTCATAGGGCGACAAACCCCAGGTCTGGTTGTATTGCACAAACCGGTCTGAGCAGTAGGTTTGCAAATACCCTTTTTGGGCCAGTTCGATGTTTTTCTGCATCTGCTCGGTCATGCTGTAAGCCAGCATGTAACTCAAGCCGATTTGACGTTGGGCAGAGGCACTTTTTTCACTGAGTTCGGCACGAATTTGCTGGTAGGCGTCGTGCTTGGCCGCGTTAAACAACCAGAACATGCCCATGACCCAGCAGAGGATCAACGCCCATTGCATGTAGGGTTTGATTTTGGGGAAATTACGGGAAAAGGTACAGTTTCGGTTGAAAAAGCGATGTAGAGTCATAGTTGGCCTGTGTAACGGGCGCTTATGGGCAACCCATGATGTCACTTTACTGATTTGTTGGCGGCTTTAGAAATAAAAGTTTCTAATCCCAAGCGCGAATTTTGCTTGGGGTGCTCAGCGCCGCAGCAAATCGGCAAAGGCCTCGGCCGACAGAGGCCGGGCGAAATAATAACCCTGATAAAAGTCGGCGCCGTGTTCGGCCAGGAAATCTCTCTGCTCCAGGGTTTCAACCCCTTCGGCCAACACTTTCATGTCCAACGAATGGCCCATGGCGATGATGGCATCAATGATCTGTTCGGTTTGCAGGTTTTGGCCAATGCCATCAATAAAGGTTTTGTCGATTTTCAGAATGTCCAATGGCAAGTTACGCAAGTAGGCCAACGAGCTGTAACCGGTGCCGAAATCGTCCATGGCGATGGAAATGCCCATGGCCTGAAGTTGCGCCAGACGTCTGGAAGCGCGTTCCTGCGAGCGCATGAGCGAGCTTTCGGTGATTTCAATTTCGAGCACGTGAGGCGGCAACAAGGTTTGCGCCAGAGTGACTTCAATGGTTTTGACCACATTGGCATCCTGAAACTGACGGCTGGAGAGGTTGATGGCCAGACGTCCAATGTCCAGGCCCTGGTCCAGCCATTGCCGTCCTTGCCGGCAAACGTTTTTCAAAACCCAGTCGCCGATGTCAATGATCAGGCCGGTTTCTTCCGCCAGACCAATAAACTGGTCGGGGGCGATGGTGCCACGTTCCGGGTCCTGCCATCGAAGCAGGGCTTCGGCACCGATGATTTTGCCCGTGTCGAGCGCAATCTGTGGTTGGTACATCATTTCCAGTTCGTCGTTTTTCAGCGCCTGCTTCAGGCGGGTTTCCAGCCCGATCCGATGCTGCGCCAGGTCGGTCAGTTCGCGGGTGTAATAGGTGTAGCGTTCATTGTGTTGGTCGCCCTTGATTTTGTGCATGGCCGCATCGGCATTCTGAAGCAGTGCCTGCGCCGTCTTTCCGTGAAACGGGTAAAGACTGATGCCAATGCTGGCGCTGGTGGTGATTTCGGTGTGGTCGGCGAGCTGGAAGCTTTCCGAGATGCTCTGGATTAACGCTTCGGCCAGACGGGCGGCGTCTTCCTGGTGTTTGAGGTCCGGCATGACCACAACGAATTCGTCGGCACCAAACCGTGCCAGCAACTGTTCTTTGTGCAACTCACGTTTCAAGCGCTTGGTCACGGTTTGCAGCAGTTCGTCGCCAATGTCGTGGCCGAAGCTTTCGTTGACGTACTTGAAGCGGTCCAGATCCAGCAGCAAAACGGCCAGGTGTTTGTGTTCGGTCTTGTGCCGGGCCAGCAAGCCGTCAAGTTGATCGGTCAATAACGTTCGGTTGGCCAGACCGGTCAGGGCATCGTGGTGCGACAGATAATCCAACGCGGCTTCGGAATTCTTCATGCTAGAAATGTCGCTGAACACCCCAACGTAATAGCGCACGTCATCCTGTTTGTTGCGAACCTGGGTGATGCCCAGAAGTTCGGGATAACGTTCGCCGTTCTTGCGTCGATCCCAGATTTCCCCTTGCCAGTAACCTTTGGTGGTAAGTTGATGCCACAACCGGTCATAAAAAGCCTTGGCGTGTTCACCCGATTTCAAAAAGGCCGGGGTCTGGCCTTTGATTTCTTCAAGGGTATAGCCGGTAATGCGTTCAAACGCCGCGTTCACATTAATGATGCGCTGTTTGTCATCGGTGATGACAATGCCTTCCTGAGTGGCATCGTAAACAATCTGAGCCTGTTCCAATCGGTTTTTTTGTTCCACCTCAAGGGTCATGTCCTGAAGACTGCCGACGATTTCGATTTGTCCATTGGGCAGATGGAAAACCCGAAATTGATCTCGAATGTTCATATAGGAATGATCAGGGTGCCAGAAACGGTATTCCTGAACATGGTCCTTGTGGTCGTCCGTGCGGGTAAGTACGTCCAGAAAGCATTGCGTTACTTCTATGCGGTCTTCCGGGTGCAGGCGGTTTTTCCACCATTCGATCAGGTTGTCCGGGTCCGGGGCTTCGCCCAGCAGGCTTTCCGCATTGGGGCTGATGTATTCGGCCTGCAGATTGTCCGGCGCGCCGGTAAACACATAGAGCACAGTGGGACTGATGCTCAAAAAGTGGTTGAGGCGGTTGCTGGATACCGCCAGTTGCAATTGGTAGACCCGTTCCTGCTGGCGCCACAACAGCCAGATGGCATAACCCAGCGCACTCATAATAATCAGGCTGATCAGAGCCACCCAAATTACAATCTCGTACAGTTTCTGCACCAGAAATTCGCGTTTCACCCCGGCGACCAGAATCCAGTCGGCGCTGTCAAACGGTTGCAGTGCAACAAGACCTCTTTCGCCGTCGCAGAAAGAGGGTTGCAAGGTGGTTGCTGACATGGCTTGCAGAGCTGGCTGCAGTGCCTTTACCAGGCAGGGATGGTGCAAAAAGTTGCGGGCGTCGTTGCGCTCAGGGAACAGGGGCGAATAGTCTTTGTCATCGGAACGGTGCATCAATGCCAACTGCATTGGGTGTGGGCGGTGCTCTTTTTGTGCGAACAATGGGTAAATGAATTGTTTGGGTCCGGCGTGAATCAGAATAAAGCCCTGATTGTGGGATGCGCCATTGGCCAGGGATTGAATCGGGATGACCCAGTCAAGATGGGTGTGGTTCGTTTTGGGTTCAAAATAAAATGGGGTGGTCTGTATCTGGCCGGAAGCGGCCGCTTTGTTCAGAACCCGTTTGAGTTCCGGCAGATCGTCGATGCTTGACTGGTTTGTGCGACCGAATGCCATCTGTGTCTGAAAATTCCGGTCGAGTAGTACCACCCCTTCGTAGTGGTAAAAACGGTACAAATCCTGCAAGCGCTGGCGAATCAGAGCGCTTGACTGTTCGGAGGGGTTGGTTTGAGAGAGGAAGCGATTCAGGTGAGCGTCAAACCGTTTGTCATTCTGAAGTACCTGGGCATCGGCCTGGCGTTCCTGATACCAGCGGTTGAGCTGGTGAGCCTTGTTTTGCACCAATATCTGCAAATGGTCATGCGCCTTGTTCTCCAATACCGGAGTTTGCATAAACACAATCAACCCGGCGATCAGCGGAATAAACCCGACAATGCCCGCCAGTGTTAGAATCAGGCCCCGGTTCAGAGGCTTGTGATCCTGTTTGATCGGTTGAGTGGGTGGCAGCCAGTAGGTCAGCAGGAGAAAAAGCAGGCCAGCTGTGACCAGCACAAACGCCAGGCCCTTCACGGTCTGGCTCCATTCGCCGAAAGCGGTGTCAAGGATTTGGTTTGACACCAGCCGGTCCGACACCAGAATCCAGATGCTGGCGATCAGCGCATAAATGCCAGCGAGTCTCAGGGCTTTCCATTTGTGCGGTTTTTCAGCTGCAGCAGAGGCGTGGTTGGGTCGTTTCATTCAGTGAACTCGGTAACCTTTTATATCTTTCTCGTCCCTGACTCGGCAAAGGAGTCATATCCATTTATCTTACCCATTTTTTGCGCATTTTGAGGAGGGATTGCGCCAATCTTTGAAATGGATCATCGTATAATCATAAAATCATGATGAAATAAGGTGGACATCTCAACAGGAGACGAGGATGAAACAGTTAAAAATCTGGATGACCGGGGCGCTGATGGCCCTGAGTGCGGGGGCCTTTGCCGCAGAAGGTGAGGCCATTCACGTCAAAAACGCCGGGTTTGCCACGCCGGAATCGATGGAGTATGTCGCCGGTCAGGACGTGTATCTGGTGGCCAATATCAACGGCAGTCCGTTTGCCAAAGACGACAATGGTTTTATTTCCAAAGTCAGCCCAGAGGGCAAAGTGCTGGATTTGAAATGGATCGATGGGGCCAGCAACCAGATTCATTTGAATGCGCCCAAAGGCATGGTGGCGACGGAGAAATTCCTGTTTGTGGCCGACATTGACCGTGTGCATCAGTTCGACATCGAAACCGGTCAGCAGATTGCGAGCATGATCTTTTCCGGAGTGAATTTCCTCAATGGTCTGGCGCTGGCGGAGGAAGGCGGTTTGTATGTGACCGACAGTGGCGTGGCCCCCGGGTTCAAACCGGCTGGCACCGACGCGGTGTATCACCTGACCTTTGACGGCAAAATCACGCCGATCTATCAGGACAGTGAGATGGGTGTGCCCAATGGCGTGGTCTCCGATGGCGGTGGTCTGGTGGTGGTCACCATCTTTTCCGGCGAAGCCTTTCGTCTGGATGCCAATGGCACGCGCACAGAGCTGCCCAAGCCGCCGCACAACCGTCTTGATGGCTTGTTGAATATGGGCGAGGGGCGCTTTATTGTCTCGAGCTGGACCGGCGAAGCCATTTATGAAATCGATGCCGGAGAAGGCACCGTGACCGAGTTGTTCGGTGGCTTGACCTCACCGGCCGACTTGGGGCTGGACACCAAACGCCAACGTTTGCTGATTCCCCTGTTCCAAAAAGACGCGCTGGTGATTCAGCCGCTCTGAATCCAGTTTGAGCTGGTTGGACGGGCTTAAAAATTATCAAGCCTGGTGATCTTTGATGATTGCTTTGATTAGGTTTTACGCTGTGCTTGAACGTTGATGGCTGTGCGATCCCGGAGATGTTCATTTTTTACTTGTGTAAAAAACGAACCAAAAAGCACACCCAGCAGAAAATTTCTGTGCCACTAGGGCTTGTCGCTGGCCGCTTGCGAACTCGCTTCGCTCAGACAGGCGCAAGCGGTGATCCAGCGCCTTCACCCAGTGTCACGACGAAATTTTCTGATGGGACCCTGACAACCTCAGCGGTTGATCTCAGATTTTCTGGTTGGTATTGGGTCTTGTCGTCGCGATCAAAAGCCTGTCATCCCGACCGAAGCGGAGGGATCTTTGGAGTCCGGCTCCGTCTTTAAAGACCCTTCCGCTTCGCTCAGGGTGACAGTGTATTTTGACCAGGCCTGGTGGTTTTGTTGATGATTCTGCCAAGTTAATGGTTGTGCTCGCTCTTTTTTGCAGCGCAAGAGCAGATGTGTTCATTTTTTCTCGGCTTACCCCTGCGGGCGCCGAGTTCTTCGTTTACTTGTGTAAAAAACGAACCAAAAAAGCACACCCAGCACACGTTTCCTGTGCGTTCTAGGCCTTGCCACAGGGCCCTTGCGAACTCGCTTCGCTCGGACAGCGCAAGGGGCATTTCCTGTGGCAAGGCCAAGAAGCACGACGAAATCTTTGTGATGGGACCCTGACAACCCCAGCGGTTGATCACCGGTTTTTTCGGTTGGTATTGGGTTTTGGTATCGCAATCAGAAATTTTGTCATCCCGACCGAAGCGGAGGGATCTTTGGCATTCGGCGCCATGTTCAAAGACCCTTCGGCTTCGCTCAGGGGGACAATCGATTTTATTCACGTTAAAAAAAGGACAATACAATGATCAGCGCGTTTTGGTTGAGTTTGCATGTGATTGCGGCCGTGATCTGGGTTGGCGGCATGTTTTTTGCCTATCGGGTGTTTCGTCCGGCTGCGGCGGCCACTCTGGAACCGCCTGAGCGGTTGCGTTTGTGGCGGCAGATTTTCCGGCGATTTTTCTTTTTTGTCTGGTTGAGCATTCTGTTTCTGTTTGTCAGTGGCTACGCCGATTTTTTCTGGCGCTTTGGCGGCCATGGCCCGCATTACCTTTTGACCATGATCGGCATTGGCTGGGTGATGCTGGCCCTGTTTGCCACCCTGTACTTTGTGCTTTACAAGCGTTTTGCCCGCCAGGTGGATGCCGAAGAGTTTGCCGAGGCCGGAAAGACCCTGAACACCCGGATTCGTCCGGTGATTGCGGTGAATCTGACCTTGGGGATGATTGCTTTTGTACTGGGCGCGGCCGGACCGTTTATTCAGTGACGTTGACGCGTTTTGCAGACCGATAAACACCATCAGGCCTGGTTAAAACGGTTGGGCGATCATTTCGCTCAGCCGGTTCGGCTGGCTCCTTTGCCACAGGCGTTTGCAGACAGTTCGCACAGCCTTTACCGCGTCTGGCTGGGCAAGGGCGTGTCTTCGATGCAGTCTCCCGATTTTGTGCTCAAGAGGCCCAATCCGGCCGCGATTGATCAGGCCGATTTCTGGCAGGGCTTTGCGGCGGTTTTTGGCAGCGGTTTTGCCCAGCAAACGCGGAATTTGCCAGCGCTGTATCAGCGGGCACAGGCCCTGACGCCTCTGGCGGTGCCCAAGCTGGAAGCGGTGTTTGCCACGGCGCAAGGGGAAAGCGTCTCGCTGACCCGTTTTGTGCCCGGGCAGCAGCCGGATGTGGTCTCCATCAGTGCTTTGTTGCCGGAGCTGGCACGGCATTTTGCGGCCATGCATCAGACCAGTGTGGCAGCGATGCCTGACTGGCCGCAGTGTGTCTGTGATTGGTTACGCCGCTTTTTTCAGCAACCGGCTCAGGCCGAAAACCTGATGGCGTTGCGGGCCTTTGGTGCACAACACGGGCTGGGGCAGGAGCTGTCGGCCATTCTGACGCAGGCTCACCGCGTCTTGCAGAACACGTCTTCGGATTGGGGCTGGTCGCTGCCCGATTTGCGCTGGGATCAGTTTCTGTTGGGCCCGAGCCAGAGCGCCGACGAGGCCATGGTGCTGACGCTGGTGGATTGGGATGCGTTGACGGCCGCGCCGATCGTGCTGGACTGGGTCCTCTTGGAATACCTGTTTCGTTCTGATCAGGCACGCGCATTCGTCGCAGAATATCGGCTGACAGGGGCTGACCTACCAGCGGATTTGCACTCGGTCCGCTGGGTGTATCGTTTGCTGCTGTTCAGCTTGAATGTGCTGGGTGAGGGTTCGCTGCATGACTGGCTTCAGCGTCCCGCGCACTTTGACGCCATTGATAAAAGCCAATGATGGCCATCCCGAAATAGACCGCAAACATGGCGACGGTAAAGTAAAAGCCGTTGTCCCAATACAGCCACATCGCCGCCGAGTTGATCACCAGCCAATAAAGCCAGTTTTCCAGCACCTTGCGCGCCATCAGATAGGTGTTGAGCATGGAAAACACCGTGACTCCCGCATCCAGCCAGGGCGCACGCGACCATTCATAGTATTGCATCAGGCTGGCCATCAACGCGGTCAAAACCACGCCTGCGCCTAAAAACAAGGCATGTTGCCCGCCTGTCAGTCGATGCACTCTGAGCGGGGGGTTGTCGGTTGGCCAACCCTGTTCCGTCGTTGTTGCCGTCGTTTTTTCCGGCGTTCTGGTCGACCAGAGCCAGAAACCGTACACAGCCATCACCAGATAATAAGCGTTGAGCAGGGCCTGCATCGGCAGCTGCCCGTCCCAAAACAGCCAGGAGTAAATCAGGGTGCTGAAAAAAGCACAAGGCCAGGCCCAGAGGGATTCCCGGATCGCCAACACGATATAGGCCAGCCCCAGCAGGGTCGCCAGCGCTTCCCAGCCGGAAAGCGTCTGCACTTGTTGCCAGACCTGTGTCAGCGTGTCGATCATTCGGCCGGGTCCGAATCAAAGCCACAACGGTTGGTGCCCACCAGTTTCATCACAAAAACGGTGTGCGGGTTTTCCGTGAACACGGCTTCCAGCTCCGCGGTCATGGCGCTCATCACCGTATGGTAATCGCCAAAGACCTGGGTGCTGAGGGTATTGCAGGCCACCTGCACCCCGTCGAGGGTTTTCAGACGGTCGATGAAGGTTTGGATCGGGCGCAGGTAATCGTCGCTGAGCGGGTACATGCTGATGTCGATTGAGACTTGGAGTGCCATTTGTTTTTCCTTTTTTTGGTTGGGTCTTGTCGTCGCGATCAAAAGCCTGTCATCCCGGGCCGAAGCGGAGGGATCTTTGGAGTTCGGCTCCGTCTTTTAAGACCCTTCGGCTTCGCTCAGGGTGACAGTCTTTTTGACCAGGCCTAGTTGTTTTGTTGCTTCGATCAAGTTTGCTATTGTGCTTTTGATTTATGTTAGTGCGATCCTAGGGATATTCATTTTTTACTTGTGTAAAAAACGAACCAAAAAAGCACACCCAGCAGAAAATTTCTGTGCCACTAGGGCTTGTCGCTGGCCGCTTGCGAACTCGCTTCGCTCAGACAGGCGCAAGCGGTAATCCAGCGCCTTCACCCAGTGTCACGACGAAATTTTCTGATGGGACCCTGACAACCCCAGCGGTTAATCGCCGATTTGTCCGCTGGTATTGGGTCTTGTGATCACGACCAGAAGTCTGTCATCCTGACCGAAGCGGAGGGATCTTTTAATCCCTGCGCCATCTCCAAAGACCCTTCGGCTTCGCTCAGGGTGACAGTGTATTTTTACCAGGCCTGGTTGTTTTCAAACAGAACAAGCAAAACGGTTCATCGCCAATCGTGCCAAAAGCAATGCATGGCCCAATCCCCATCACAAAGATTTCGTTGTGCTTCTTAGTCCTGCCACAGGAAATGTCCCTTGCGCCTGTTTGAGCGAAGCGAGTTCGCAAGGGCCCTGTGGCAGGGCTTAGAATGCACAGAAAGCGTGTGCTGGGTGTGCTTTTTTGGTTCGTTTTTTGCACAAGCAAAAAATGAACACATCTGGGCTTGCTGAAGCAGTAAGTTGAAGCCAGTCATGAACCTTGGCGACAACATGAAACGCTTGTCATCCCGACCGAAGCGGAGGGATCTTTGGAGTCCGGCTCCGTCTTTCAAGACCCTTCGGCTGCGCTCAGGGTGACAGTCTTTTTGACCAGGCCTGGTTATTTCTGCGCTTTGATCACCACAAACGCGCCTTCGTCATGCCCATTCATCACACTGGGCGTGATCGCCTCATCTTTGAGTGCCTTGAGCTGGTCGGCGGTCAGGGTTTGCACTGAGTCAAAGTGGTGGAAACCGATTTGTCCCAGCAGCCCCAGCACGTCGTCGGCGCACATAAAGGTCGCGTCTTTGTAGAACGGGCTTTGGTCCTTGTGGGCTTCGTACTGGCGACCCAGTTCGCTGTTTTTTTCCAGAAACGCGATCACAATCTGACCGTCTTCGCCGAGTACACGGTGGGCTTCGGTCAGTGCTTTCATCGGGTCGTCAACGAAGCAAAGCGAGGTGACGAACAGCGCCCAGTCGTAGCTGGCGTCTTCCAACGGCAGTGCTTCGGCGCTACCGGCTTTGACGGTGAGTCCGCGTTGCTCGGCGCGCTGGCGCATGGCTTTGGACGGTTCCACGCCCAGGTCAATCTTCAGCGGACCCATGAACTGCCCGCTGCCGCAGCCGATTTCCAGACGCCGACCGGCATCGTCGGTGGGCATCAGGGTTTCAATCGCGGCGATTTCCGCTTTGTGCAAATGCGGGTTGTCGGTAAACCACTGGTCGTACATCTCGGTGTACTGGTCAAATCCCTGGGTCTTGGCCATATAAATTCTCCTTAAAAATACACACGGGCGGTCAAGCCGAATTGTCTTGGGTCGCCCAGGCGAATATAGGTCTGATTCTGTGAAAAGGCGTTGTAAAAGCCGCGGGTGGCGTAACGCTCGTCGGTCAGGTTTTTGCCCCAGGCATAGACTTCCCAATCTTTGGCCTCAAAGCCGATGCGGGCATTGTACAACTGATAAGCCTCGGAACGGGCATTGTGGACATTGTCAAAGTAAAAGCTGTCCAGGCCACGCATGTCGGCACGGGCAAAAAAGCCACTGCCATGACGGTACTGTGCCCCGATCTGAAACTGGTAGTTGGGCGCGTGCGACTGATCGCGACCGGAGACTTCCAGCGAACTGTTCAGCGGCGTGCCTTCGACGTCGGTGTAGAGCAGCCCCAGCGAGCCGAAGGTTTGCCATTGCGGCGTCATTTGCCAATCAAAGCGGGCTTCCAGACCGTAGTTTTTGGCCGAATCCAGATTTTCCTTGTAGAAGACGTATTCTGCGCCCAGGTAAGTGTAGCCGTCCATTTGCGGGTTGTCGCGATCCATATAGAAGGCGGTCACGTCAGTGTGAAGGGCCTTGTCCAGCCAGTCGGCTTTGATCCCGGTTTCATAGTTCCACAGGGTTTCGGCGTCGTACCATAGTTGATCGGGGTCAGTGACATTGCTGCCGGTGTTAAAGCCACCGGCCTTGAAACCGCGGGTGACGGAGGCGTAACCGGTCAGGCTTTGGGTCAGGTTGCGGGCATAGGCCAAAGAGCCGCCCCAGAGCGTTTCATCTGTGTCAAAGTCGTTGCTGACGGGGGTGCCGTAAGACACCTTGTCGAGCGTAAAATCCTGACGACTGGTTTCCACCCGCAGCGCATAGGAAAGCGTGTCGCGCGAAGTCAACGCCTGATCGATCTGAGTGTAGGCCGCCAGTTTCTGGTGGTCGTAATCTGACTGGCCGCGTTCTTCGCCGTAATACACACTCAGGGTGTCATTGCTTTCCGCCATGCCCGAGGCATACACCCCCGCCAACCAGTCAAACGATTGCTCCCCAAGTGTGACTGGCTTGGAAGAAACCAGTCGCAAGTCCTGGGTCCACTGACGATGGTGTTTCTGGTTGTCGAAGAAAAAGTCGTCCGTGTCCCAGTCGTAGTCGTAGCCATAGTCGATGTCGGAATTGGTCAGGCTGGTGGTGGAGATCAGGTCAAATGCTTCGGCCCCGGTGTGCGTCACTTTGACCGATCCGGCGTTGGATCTTTGATTGTCTTCGCCCGGCTGATTGGACAGGGTGGTGAAGGTGTTGTCCTTGGCCCAGGCGTCATAGCCGTTATCGAAATTGGCGTGCAGCAGGCTGAGGTCAATGGTGGTGTCCTCACTGGCAAACACGCGCAATTTGCCGCGCAGGGTCAGTTCGTCTTTCTGGTTGGTGTCGTTGCGATTGAGGGTGTCGTTTTCATAAAACCCGTCGCTTTTGTGCTTGAACACGGCAATGCGGTATTGGCTGGCGTCCGGGGCGTCGCTGACCGGGCCGGAGGTCATCAGACCCACTTCGGTATGACCGTATTCGCCCAGGCTGGTTTCCACCATGCTTTCCCGATAGGGCGTGGGTTCGTTGGTCTGGATGTTGACCAGGCCAGCGATGGCCGCTTGTCCGTAGCGGGTGTTTTGCGGGCCGCGCAGGACTTCGACCTGCTTGACGTCAAACAGATTGCCGATCCCGCCCAGACCGCTGAAGTCCATGCCGTCAATGGCCAGGCCTACGCTGCTGTTGGGGGCGCCGGTATAGTCGTCGCGTGCGCCGATGCCGCGAATCTGGATGTGGCGAACGCGTGCGTTCTGGTTGGAGACATTGACATTGGGCGTGGTCAGCAGAATGTCATCGGTGTGGCTTGCGCCCTGATCCTGCAGATCCACGCTGTCATAAACGTGGAGGCTGGTGGCCATGTCGTCCGCTTCGCTTTGGCGCAGATCGGCTTGCACGGTCACTGGCGTTAGCTGGGTTTGGCTGGAATCCGGGTCCGTTTGCGCAAAGGCCATGCTGGCCGGCATCAGAGCAATCAGGGCGGCGGTCAGCGGTTTGAGTAAAAAATGCGTTGAGGTCATTGTGTATTCCTTTTTTCGATGGATCACGAAAAAGGAACAGGGAAATGCAGAGTCTGCGTCTGTGTAAGCTGGAAATCCACTGAGACAGAGATGGGCTGCAGCCTGTTCCTACGCCAGTATTAACTGGATCAGGTTTAAAGGGTTCCCACTCAATGATGGATCTCAGGCCGTTACGGCCACCCCTCGGCTTGTGCGTTGTGAAACGCATTTGAATTATAGCCTCACCAGGCCAGGATTGGCAATGGGTGCTAACCCGTAGTCAGCGCGTGAATTACGGGAAATCGGGGATGTCGTCGGTGTCGTAAGGCAGTTGTTCGTCGGTTTGAATGTCATCGGCAAAACGCTCGACATGGGCTTCGGCCAGGTCGCTGCGCGCAAACCGGGCAATGTGAAACAGTGCCTCGCCTTCATTGACCAGCGGACTCATCATCTGGCCGATCACAATGCCGGTGTAGGGCGAGACAATTTCGGCCTGATCTTCGCCGAAGGGGTCGGACACCACGCCAATCAGGGTGACGCCTTTCTGCACCCGTTCGCCGTCTTTGACCAGTGCGCGAAAAATACCGCTTTGCGGGGCACGGACCCAGCTGCTGCTGCGGGCCACCACCGGTTGGTGACTGGGTTTTTTGCGCCGTTGCGGCGTGATCATGCCCAGCGATTTCATCACGTTCAGAATGCCGCGCACACCGGCCCGGATCGACATTTCATCAAAACGCAGGGCTTCGCCGGCTTCGTACAATAAAATGGGGATGCCGTTTTTCACCGCGGCGGAACGCAGCGAACCATCGCGCTGCGGCATGTTCATCATCAGCGGCGCGCCAAAGGCCTCGGCCAATGCCAGCGTTTCCGGGTCGTCCAGATCGGCACGGATTTGTGGCAGGTTGGTGCGGTTGATCGCGCCGGTATGCAGGTCAATGCCGTGGGTGCACTGACAGACCACTTCCTGCAGGAAAAAATGCGCCATGCGACCGGCCAGTGAGCCTTTGGGCGAACCGGGAAAACTGCGATTAAGGTCGCGCCGGTCGGGCAGATAACGGCTTTGGTTGATAAAACCGTACAGATTCACGATCGGCACCGCCACCAACGTGCCTTTGAGGCGTTTGAGCGATTTGACCTGTAACAGGCGGCGGATGATTTCCACGCCATTGAGCTCATCGCCGTGAATGGCCGCACTCACCAGCAGTACCGGGCCTTTCTGGCGGCCATTGATGACTTGCACCGGCATGTTGAGCTCGGTGTGGGTATAGAGCTTGCCCATTTGCAAATCGACGGTTTGGCGCTCACCGGGGGCGACGCTGACCCCGCCGATCTGAAACGGCGTGTTTTTGCTCACCGGCATTCAGCCTTTCCCCTTGGTGCGGGTGTTATTGGGGCGGGCGTTTTTTTCGATGAAGGTGATGATCTGGCCAGCAATGTCTTTGCCGGTCGCAGTTTCAATGCCCTCGATGCCCGGTGAGGAATTGACTTCCATCACCACCGGGCCGTGGTTGGAGCGCAACAGATCCACGCCGCAGACATTGAGGCCCATGATTTTGGCGGCGCGCACTGCAGTGGCCCGTTCTTCCGGGGTGATGCGGATCAGGGTGGCCGAACCGCCCTGATGCAGATTGGAGCGAAATTCGCCTTCCTTAGCCTGACGTTTCATGCTCGCCACCACCTTGCCGCCGATGACAAAGCAGCGCAGATCCGCGCCCTTGGCTTCTTTGATGAATTCCTGCACCAGAATGTTGGCTTTCAACCCCTGAAAGGCTTCGATCACCGATTCGGCGGCAGAATGGGTTTCGGCCAATACCACGCCTTTGCCCTGGGTGCCTTCCAGCAGCTTGATCACGACCGGTGCGCCACCGACGGTTTGCAGCAGATCGTCGACGTCGTCGGGCGAGTGAGCAAAGCCGGTCACGGGCAAGCCCACGCCGCGTCGTGAAAGCAGCTGCAGACTGCGCAGTTTGTCGCGCGAGCGTGAGATGGCGACCGACTCGTTCAGCGGGTAGACGCCCATCATTTCAAACTGACGCAACACGGCGGTGCCGTAAAAAGTGACGGAAGCGCCGATGCGGGGGATGATTGCATCAAACCCGTCCAGCACTTCGCCCTTGTAATGCACTTTGGGGCTGTTGGCGGTGATGTTCATGTAGCAGCGCAAGGCGTCGACGACTTTGACCTCGTGACCGCGTTCTTTGGCGGCTTCGATCAAACGGCGGGTTGAGTAGAGTTCGGCGTTGCGCGATAAAATGGCGATGTTCATAAAATTCCAGCAATGACAGATCCATGAGGGTGCAATAAAGCACGTCTGATTGTGTGTCAACACACAGGTTTATAGTAGCGCCAAACCCAGGCAAGAACATGGAAAAAATCGTTGGCGCAGCAAATTTTTCAGCGTTTTCTGTCATTGTCCGTTAAAACGATAAAACATCATGTCTGATTCAATGGAACCCAGTAAAATGGCGTTCACTTGTGTCCGTATTTCTGGAGAAGCTCATGACAGCCGATCACCACTCGCCAACCGACCCAAACCCTGATCCAACCTCTGATCAGAATGCGGAGACGCCGTCGGTCGATTACGCCACCGCCGAGGCGTCGGCTGACAGCCAATCGTTGCTGCTGTCGTTGCAGCAGATACTGGCCGATCCGGAAAATCAGAAAGACGTTTGCGCGTTTCTGGACGGCCTCAGTGACACCGAAATTGCGTTGTTGCTGGAGTCGTTTCCGGCGGCGGACCGGGATCGGATCTGGGTGTGTGTGCCCCAGAGTTTGCGCGGCGAAGTGCTGGCCGAAGTCGGGGGCGATGCCCGCGCCAATCTGATGGCGGAAATGCCGGCCGAGGATGTGACCCTGCTGGCTCAGGATCTGCCTCCGGAGGACGTCACCGAACTGTTGGAAACCGTGACCCCCGAGGTCAAAGAGGCGGTGATCGAAAGCCTGGACGAGCAGGTGCGCGATCACGTTGAAACCCTGCAGGGCTATGCGGACAATCAGGTCGGGCGCTATATGGACCCGGGTACCACCAATGTCAAACAGGACGTGACTCTGGAAACGGTTCAGCGCTTTGTGCGCATCAACCATTTGCTGGATGAGCAATCGCAGGAACTGATGGTCACGGACGCGGACAATCATCTGGTGGGATCGTTGAGTCTGGTGGATCTGGTCAAGCAGCCGCAAGAGGCCAGCGTGGATCAGTTTATGTACATGCCCACTTATGTGACCGACAGCATGGACACGCACGAAGCGGCCACTCTGTTGCGTTCCAAGGAACTGAACTTTGTGCCCGTGATCAACGAAGCCGGGGTGCTGGTCGGCCAGCTCAACAGTCAGCAGATTATGGAACTGACCCGGGACGACTCCGACGCCACCTTGCTGGGCATGTCTGGGGTCAAGGAAGAAGACGAGCTGTTCGCGCCGATTCGATCCAGCGCCAAAAGCCGTGGCGTGTGGCTGGGCATCAATCTGGCCACCGCGTTTCTGGCCGCTTGGGTGATCGGGCAATTCGAAGCCGTGTTGTCACAGGTGGTGGCGCTGGCGGTGCTGATGCCCGTGGTCGCTAGCATGGGCGGCATTGCCGGCAGTCAGACACTGACCGTGGTGATTCGGGGCATGGCCATGGGCCAGATCGGCGGCAACAACCGCTGGTGGTTGATGCAGAAAGAACTCTGGGTCGGCATGATCGGCGGCTTCATCTGGGGTTCCGTGGTCGCCATTGTCGCCCAGCTCTGGTTTGAAGACGTGATGATCACGCTGGTGATCGGACTGGCGATATTGATCAATATGACCGTGGCCAATGTGGCGGGGATTTCGGTGCCGCTCATGCTCAAGCGCATGGGCATTGACCCCGCGCTGTCGGGCGCGGTGATCCTGACCACCGTTACCGACGTGGTAGGGTTTATGTCCTTCCTCGGCCTCGCAACCCTGCTGATCCTGACCGTTTAACGGTCTGAATTCAGGCCGCTGGAACCCTGTTTTTGACCAGGCCTGGTGAGTTTTGCCTTTTATGGGATTGGCTTGTATAGTTGATTGGACAAAACAGTTTGTCAAAATGGAGTGTGGCAATGATTGAAGCGACTCTGGCAGATTTACGTCAAGCAAATCGCTTAACGGAATGGGACGATGTGGTGCATCTTGTGGACGCACGCAAAAAAAACGAGGTGGGTTTTTTTGTTCCGGCGCATTTGGCGGAAAGTTTTCTTCCCTTCTTGCAGTCCTATGAAAACCGGAAAAAATCTCAACTGCTGCAGCGCGTTGCCAAGGCTCAAGCGGATGACCCGATAGAAGAAGGAGGGATGGCGGATGGTATTGACCAGAGGTGAGATTGTTTTGGTCAACTTTAACCCGGCAAAAGGGGCAGAAATGGGCAAGTATCGTCCGGCGGTCGTGATCAGCGATGAGCTGGATAATGAGATTTTGCCGACCATTATGGTCATGCCGCTTTCCACCTGCCTGGAAGACAACGCTTTGCCTTATCGATTCCGCATTCCCGCAAGGCAGGATCTGCTACAGGATTCGGATGCGTGCATCAATGAGATCCGATCACTCTCAAAAGACCGGGTCAAAACTTCTCTGGCAAAAGTGTCAAAGGAAGAGTACCAGATACTGACCCAAAGCTTGTGCCAGCTGGTGTTGTGATCGCTGGCGCTTGAGTACAAGCCGGGTGAATCTTTTTTAAAGGACTCTTAAAGACGGCTAGCCAAAATTGGCCAGCCATTCGTCCACTTGTTTTCTGGCTTTTTCTTCGCCTGCGTTTTGGGTGGCTTCGTCTGCGGCCATGCTGGGCAGCTGGATCACGGTGACGTCTTCGATGCCGATGAATGCGAGGGCGGTTTTGAGGTAAGTGCCATTAAAATCCATCGCATCCATGGGCGGCTGGGTGTAGTCACCGCCGGAGGCGGTGATGACCACCGCGCGCTTGTTTTCCAGCAGACCCTGAGGACCGTTTTCGGTGTAGACAAAGGCTTCGCCCACGCGCATGATGTGATCCAGCCAGGCTTTGAGCGTGGAGGCAATCGTGAAATTGTACATGGGAGAACCGATCAGCAGTACGTCGGCGGCTTTGAGTTGGTTCAGGTAGTGATCGGACAGCGCCAGCGTTTGTTTTTGTTCGTCACTGCGTTTTTCCGGGCGGGTGAAATAGGCACCGATCATGGGTTCGGTCATGTGTGGCGGCGGGTTTTGGGCGAAATCGACCTGTTCAATGGTGTCAAAACCGGCTTTTGACCAGGCCTGGTGAAAATAATGGGTCAGGGTTTTGGTGTGCGAGCCTTGGCTTAAAGCGCTGGCATCCAGTTGGAGTAATTTCATTTGATACACCTTCGGTTATTGAAAGACTCTTTCAGTGTAGCGAAACGAAGGGGAAAATCCGAGGGGGGTATGTGGAAAAGACCGTTGCCGCACGGGCAACAGTCTGGCGCGGGACGGCTTATTTCAAACCGTCAAGGATGTCTTTCTGCACCTGATCGATCGGCTGGGTGCCGTCAACGCGGATGTACACCAAGTCGGCATTGGAGCGTGATTCGCTCTGGTAGTATTCGACCAATGGCGCGGTCTGGTCGTGATAGACGCTGAGGCGGTCTTTGACCACCTCGGGTTTGTCGTCGTCGCGCTGGATCAGCTCTTCGCCGGTCTGATCGTCCTTACCGTCGGTTGCGGGCGGGTTGTATTTCAGGTGGTAGGTACGTCCGGAATTTGGGTGAACGCGGCGTCCGGCCATGCGCTCGACAATGGTTTCATCCGGGACGTCGATTTCGACTACGGCATCAATGCTGACGCCAGCGGCCTTGAGGGCGTCGGCCTGAGGCACGGTGCGGGGGAAGCCGTCGAGCAGAAAGCCGTTTTCGCAGTCGGGCTCGGCAATGCGGTCTTTGACCAGTCCGATGATGATGTCGTCGGTGACCAGTTTGCCTTCGTCCATAAAGGCTTTGGCTTTTTTGCCCAGTTCGGTGCCAGCCTTGATTGCCGCACGCAGCATGTCGCCGGTGGAAATCTGCGGGATGTCGAAGGTATCGGTCAGAAATTGGGCTTGAGTGCCTTTGCCGGCGCCGGGTGCGCCCAAAAGAATCAGTTTCATGGTTCGTCCTTTTAGCTCGTTTACGTTTTGGTGAAAGTGTATCAAATCTGGCGGCCGACAGCCTACGACTGATCCAGCAGGGTTTGCATCATCGAAAGCGCCTGACGCTGGTAATGCCCGCCGAACAGGTTGAAGTGGTTGAGCACATGGTACAGGTTGTACAACGGTTTGCGCTGCTGGTAACCGGCGTCCAGCGGAAACACTTCGTTGTAGCCACGGTAAAAATCGGCGCTGTAGCCGCCAAAGAGTTCGGTCATGGCGATGTCGGCTTCGCGGTCGCCGTAGTAGCTGGCCGGGTCAAAAAACACCGGGTCGCCGTCCTGGTCAAAGGCGCTGTTACCGGCCCAGAGGTCGCCGTGTAAAGGGGAGGGTTCGGGCTGGTAGTGGCTGAAAAAGCCGTCCAGCTGGTCGATCAGGCGTTGTCCCAGCTGGTCGAGTTGTTGGGTGCCGCCGGCTTCTAGTGCCAGGTTGATCTGATGGCGCAGCCGATTCTGGCCATAAAAGCGCACCCAGTCGGTGTCCCAGCCATTGGGCTGAAGGGTGTGGCCGATGTAATTGTCCTGATGCCAGCCGAAATCGCCGCTGGGGTTGACCTGATGGTGGAGCAGGGCCAGATCCTTGCCGCGCTGATAATCGTCGCCCTGTGCGCGCATGGGTAGCCAGTTCAAAATCAACCAGGCCTGGTTGTTTTGGCAGCCGACGGCGATCACTTTCGGGGTCTGGATGCTGCCGGTGGCCTGAAGCCGGTTGAGGCTTTCGGCCTCGGTTTCAAACAGTGGCAATTGATCGGCGTGGTTGAGCTTGACGAAAAAATCGCCGACCGGCGTGTGCAGATGGGCGGCCTGATGGATGTCGCCGCCGGACACCGGCGAGGCGGAAGTGATCTGAACCGATTGGCCCAGTGCCTCGGAAAGCGGCGCGTTCAGTGTCTGCCAATCCATAAAGCTCCTTTTCTCATTCCAGCGATCGGTTGTTTCCGTTAGGGCGTGTTTCGCCTATGGGTTATTGAAACAGTTCCTGGGTGATCTTTTCCATCTCTGTGGCTTCCACGCTGGGGATTTCGGGCGCGTTGTCTTCGCGGAAAATTTCAAACACGGCCCCTGGCGTGTCGGCGGGCACGGCCTGTCCGGTATTGGGATCAATCGGAATATTGACCAGGCCTGGTGGCGTGGGGATCGGCGTATTGGCATAAGGTTCGAGCGCTGCCTTCATGTAGTCGATCCAGATCGGCAGCGCCGCGCGCCCGCCGACTTCCGAGCGACCCAAACTGGTCGGGCTGTCAAATCCGACCCACACGGTGGTGGCAATGTGCGGGTTGAAGCCTGAGAACCAGGCGTCCACCTGATTGTTGGTGGTGCCGGTTTTGCCGGCAATGTCGTCGCGTCCCAGCTGCTTGGCCTTGCGCCCGGAGCCATAGGCAATCACGTCCTGCATCATCGAGGTGACCAGATAGGCATTCTGCGGGGTGATGGTGCGCGGTGCATAGGCGGGGTCGTTGTCTTCGCACTGGTATTGGCAAGCGGTTTTGGGATTGGCCTGATAGATCAGATCGCCATTGAAGTCGCGTACCCGGTCGATCAGATAAGGCTCGATCCGGTAACCGCCGTTGGCAAAGGTGGCATAGCCGCGCACGACTTCCTGCGGGGTGAGTTGAACGGTGCCCAGCGCCAGCGACAAATTGCGGCTGGCGTCCAGTGCCGGTTCCGGAAAGCCGAAACGGCGGAAGTAATCGGCTGCGGCGTTGACGCCAATGCGCTGCAACAGCCGGATTGAGACCAGATTGCGCGAATAGGCCAGCGCCTTGCGCAGGCGTGTGGGCCCGTAAAAACGACCGGAATAGTTCTCCGGCTTCCAGGTGGCTTCCAGGTTGCGGTCCTGAAAGACCACGGGCGCGTCGTTGATCACGGTGGCGACCGTCATGCCTTCTTCCAGGGCGCTGGAATACAAAAAGGGTTTGATGTTGGAGCCGACCTGACGCTTGGCCTGAGTGACCCGGTTGTATTTGCTTTTGAAATAATCGTAACCGCCCACCAGCGCCTGAATGGCGCCGGTACGGGCGTTGACGGAAATCAGCGCGCCTTCCACTTTCGGGTTTTGCGCCAGCTGCCAGCGTTGATCTCGTTGATGCACGTACATCAGATCGCCGGAAGACAAGACGTCATTCATGGCTTCCGGTTTTGAACCTGTTTTGTTGACGCTGATGAAGGGTTTGGCCCAGCTCAGGTCTTCCAGCGACAGGGTGGTGGACTCGCCGTTTTCCAGTAGCAATTCGGCGCTGTCTTCGCCGGTGGCGGTGACGGCGGCGGCCAACAGGTCCCCGTAAACAGGCATCTCATCCAGTCGTTCCAGCAGGGCATTCTGATCGCTCATCTGGCTGGGTGACAGGTGGTCGCTGGGGCCGCGATAACCGTGGCGGCGTTCATAAGCCTGAAGTCCCTGACGCAATGCCTGGTTGGCAACGCCCTGGAGCTGACTGTCAACGGTGGTGACAATGGTCAGGCCGTTTTCCAGCGCCTGTTCGCCGAATTGTTCCAGCGCAAAGCGCCGGGCCAGTTCGGCAATGTAGCCGGCTTCGATGTCAATGCGGGCCCCGGTCAGTTTGGCGTGCACCGGCGTGGCTTTGGCGGTCTCAAACTGTTCGTCGGTGATGTAGCCGTTCTTGTGCATCTGGCGCAGCACGTAATTGCGCCGGATCATGGCCCTTTCCGGGTCGTAAATGGGATTGTAGTGCGAAGGGGCTTTGGGTAGGCCGGCGATCATCGCGTATTCGTTCAGGGCGAGTTCGTCGATGGGTTTGCCGTAATAGGTTTGTGCGGCGGCCGCAGCGCCGTATGAGCGATAGCCCAGAAAAATCTTGTTCAGGTACAGCGCCAGAATTTCCTGTTTGCTCAGATAGTGTTCGATTTTGTAGGACAGCACGATTTCATTGAACTTGCGCAAAAACGTGCGTTCCCGCGACAGAAAGAAGTTGCGCGCCACCTGCATGGTGATGGTAGAGCCGCCGGACTGTTTGCTGCCGGTGGTGATCAGCTCGAACACCGCGCGGGCAATCCCCATGTAATCCACGCCGCCGTGCTCGAAAAAGTTGTCGTCTTCGGCGGAAATGATCGCTTGGGTCATCAGCGGCGGAATTTCGTTGTAGTCGAGAGGCAGGCGTTTCTGGGTGCCGATTTCGGTGATCAGTTGGCCGTCCTGGGTTTCGATGCGCAAAGGGACTTTGTAGGTGACGTCTTTGAGATCACGCGGATCGGGCAGGGTTGGCAGCAGTGTCCAGACATACGCGCCCACCACCAGCGGTGGTACCACAAAGCACAGTATCAGCGCGGCCCAGATGATCCGGCGACGTCTGCGACGACGCCCGGGATCTTTTTTCTGATCTTGCTTTTGGTCTTTCTCCGTGTCTTCCTTTTCCGGCGGCGTAGACGGCGGCTCCGTTGGGGCCCCCGTGTTTTCCGAAGGGGATGGCGCGGACGAATCCGCCAGTCGGGTCAGATCAATGCGTGGGTCGGGATTGGGGTCGGAATGACTCATGAGACGGCTGCCAGCTCATCCTGTGAAAACAAAGACGTTATTATATGCAATCTGGTGGCAGAATCACAGTTGTTGAACGGACACAAAAAACCCGGCGGGTGCCGGGTTCTGTTTGAGCCGATGCGTTGCAGGGTTACGAACGCTTGGAATAACGACCGGTTTTGATGTCGCTCCACATCAGATACAGGTTGCCGCCCACAATGAACACAATGGAGGCGACCACGGCCGCGACCGAAATGTAAACCTGCAAGGACTGTGGCAAGATGTTTGCCCAGATACCCAGCACAATGACCAACGGGATCACCACAGTGACCACCAAAACCCCTAGCAATTTAATAAAATTATTCATGTGCTTTCCTCAGACTTTGTTGTGAAAATAACAACACGTCAAAACTATACTCAGCTTTCAGAAAAAATTCAATTACCAAACTTGATCCGGATCAATAAACCGGTTCTCAATATGGCGTAATTGTGTCCTGCCCCCGTCAGCAGGCGCAACATGCATTTACTCAATGTTCTGAATCTGCTCGCGCATCTGTTCGATCAGCACTTTGAGTTCGATGCTGATCTGGCTGATCTCGGTGGCCGGGGATTTGGAGGCAATGGTGTTGGCTTCGCGGTTGAGTTCCTGCATCAGAAAGTCCAGTCGGCGTCCCACCGGGCCGTCGCTGTCCATGACTCGTTTGACTTCGGTTAGATGCGCGTTGAGGCGGTCGATTTCTTCATCAATGTCCATTTTCTGAATCAGCAGTGCGGCCTCCTGTGCCAGCCGTTCGGCGCTGACATCCAGAGACGTGCTTTCAAATCTCTGTTTGAGTTTCTGTTGGCTCTGCTGGCGAATCTGGGGCATTTTGGATTGCGCCTGTTTGACCTCGGCCCGAGCCTGGTCCAGGCGTTGCATCAGTCCGTTTTTCAGAGCCACGCCTTCGCGTGTTCGGGTCTGCACATGCTCGATCAGCGCTTCTTTCAGTGTGTCTTGCAATCGACGCTTGAACTGTTCGGGCTTGAGGTCGCCGAATGCGGATTCTTTGACCAGGCCTGGCCATTTCAGCAGTGCCACCGGGTCAACCTGACCGGCGTCGCGCAGGCTGTGTTGAATCTGTTCAAGGTTGTGGCTGAGCTGGGAAAGCAGGCCGCGATCCAGTTGCAGGCTGTCCTGTCGGTTGGCGGGTTGCAGTTGCAGGGTGAGGCTGAGCCGTCCACGGGCAAGGTGCTGTTTGACCAGGTCGCGCAGGGCCGGTTCGGCAAAGGCGGTTTCGGGCGGCAGCTGGTATTGGGTTTCGAGGTAGCGATGATTGACGCTGCGCAAGGTCCAGACGATTTCGCCCCAGTTGTCCTGGAAAGTGCGGTGGGTGTAGGCGGTCATACTTTTCATGGGGTTGAAACCTTTTGCTGCGTTGGGTTTGCTATAATTGTGCCGCTTAAGTAAAACGATGTAAATTGAAATTGGGCGTTTCTTTATGGCGGAACACGATGTGAGCGAATGGGTGCTGGCCACGGGCAATCCCGGCAAACTGGCAGAAATGCAGTCGTTACTGACCCCACTCGGGGTGACGTTGCGCCCTCAGAATGACTTTTTCAGCGAGCAGGCCGAAGAAACCGGCCTGTCGTTCATTGAAAATGCGCTGATCAAGGCGCGGTTTGCGGCGGAAAAAACCGGACTGCCCGCCATGGCCGATGACTCGGGGCTGGAAGTGGCCGCACTGGCTGGCGAACCGGGCATTTTTTCGGCTCGCTTCGGTGAAGGCTTTCGTGGCCAGCCAGCCAGCGATGCGGTCAACAACGAAAAATTGCTGGACGCCCTGTCTGAGGAGCCACCGGAAAAACGCCAGGCTTGCTATTATTGCGCGATGGTCTGGGTGCGTCATGCCAGAGATCCGGTGCCGCGCATCGGACTGGGGCAGTGGTGTGGCGAGGTGCTGACGCACCCTCGCGGCGAGGGCGGTTTTGGCTATGACCCTTTGATCTGGTTGCCCGATCAGCAATGCTCGGTGGCGGAATTGTCGAAAGCCAGCAAAAACCGGCTCAGTCATCGCGCTCAGGCCACCCAGGCGCTGCTGAAACAGCTTGCCTCCCACCCGGACACAACCGATTCGAACATTTAATTTGGTCTGATTATGGAAAACAGGAAAATCCCCTACCACGAGGTGGTGCAGCGAGAACGGTTTGATACCCGGGTCATTGCCTACAGCGAGCTGACCCGCTCGCCGGAGGCCGCATACAGCAAATTCCGGATTACGCCGATGGACGCTTATCGGTTGCTCAAACCGTATTTGAGCGACCGCATTGGCGATCAGTTGCGCGCGGTTTTGCCTCTGGCGCTGTATCTGGCCCTGTTCCAGATGATCATTTTGCGCCAGCATGTGGTGGATGCCGGGGTCATTACCGCCGGGTTGATGGCCGTGGTGATTGGCCTGATGCTGTTTATGGAGGGGCTGCGCCTGGGGTTGATGCCGTTTGGCGAGACCATCGGTAACAAGCTGCCGCAGAAATCGACGCTGCCGGTGGTGCTGGGCATTGCCTTTATTCTGGGGATTGGGGTGACCTTTGCCGAACCGGCCATCGGGGCGCTGAAGGAGGCCGGTTCCAATGTGGTCCCGGAGGACGCGCCCTATTTGTACGCGATGCTCAATTTTTATGCCGAGCGGCTGGTACTGGTGGTGGGAGCCGGTGTGGGGCTGGCAGCGTTGCTCGGCACCTTGCGCTTTCTTTACAACTGGAGCCTGAAGCCGATGATTTTTGCCACGGTCCTGCCGGTGCTGGCGCTGACCGTGTATGTGTCGCTGGACCCGGAACTGATCAAGGTCATTGGCCTGGCCTGGGACAGTGGCGCGGTGACCACCGGGCCGGTGACGGTGCCGTTGGTGCTGGCGCTGGGCATCGGCATTGCTTCGTCTGCGGGCAGTGGCGATCAATCCTTGTCCGGCTTCGGGATTGTGACCCTGGCTTCTTTGTTTCCGATCATGGCGGTGTTGCTGCTGGGGTTGTATGTGCAGTCGGCGATGACGGTGCCGGAAATTCTGGAACAGGCCAGAAACATCCAGACCGCCGATCCGAGCTGGTATCAAAAGACGCCGACCGCGGAAATCCTTGGCGGGGTGCGTGCGATTGTGCCGCTGATTCTGTTTCTGGGACTGGTACTGACGTTTTTGCTGCGTGAAAAAATGCGTGACAGCAAGGTGGTGATGCTGGGGCTGGGCTTTGCAATCGTGGGCATGATCATTTTCAATCTGGGGCTGACTTATGGCCTGGCCAAACTGGGTGGTCAGGCCGGTTCCATGATTCCGGCGGCGTTCACGCAAATGGACGGCGTGGACGAATCGCCGTTTTACTGGTTCAGCCTGGGCATTGCGATCACGCTGCTGTTTGCGTTTTTGCTGGGCTTTGGCGCGACCGTGGCCGAACCGGCGCTGAATGCGTTGGGGATGACGGTGGAAAGTCTGACCAATGGCGCGTTTAAAAAGAAAACCCTGATGACCGCTGTGGCCGTCGGGGTGGGCATTGGCATTGCTGTCGGCGTGGCCAAAATCATTTTTGACTGGCCGCTGGCCTGGCTGTTGATTCCGACGTATCTGTTCGCGCTGGGACTGACGCTGCTGTCGACAGAAGAATACGTGAACGTGGCCTGGGACAGCGCCGGGGTGACGACCGGGCCGGTGACGGTGCCGCTGGTGCTGGCCATGGGGCTGGGGCTGGGCTTGGCCGTGGGCGCGATCGAAGGCTTTGGGATTTTGGCCATGGCCTCCATCGGGCCGATCATTTCGGTGCAGCTGACCGGTCTGGCGATTCGTTTGCGTCTGTTCCTGCGGGAGCGTCGGCGCTTGAAACAGGAAAAGGCGCAGGAACAAAGCTATCAACAAGGGAGTGTGAAGCCATGAGCGCAGAAAAGGAAATGACCATCCTGACCGGTGTGTCGCTGATTACCTGCATGGTGCAAAAGGGCAAGGGCGAAGAGGTGGTGGCCGCCGCGCGTTCGGCCGGGGCTCAGGGCGCGTCGATTCATTATGGCCGGGGGGCCGGGGTGCGCGAGCGTCTGGGACTGCTCAGCATCACCGTGGAAGCGGAAAAGGAAGTGATTCAGATCATGGTGTCCAGACAGCAGGAAGAAGAGGTGTTCGCCGAAATGTTTGAAGCCGGTCAGTTGGACACACCGGGCATGGGGATCATGTTTGTCACCCCGCTGGACAAGGCCGCGGCCTACATTCCGCCCAGTGTATTGGAACGGATTGAAAAAGACCGGGTGGTCGCCAAAAACAAGCGTCAGGAAATTCTATGAGTGAGCCGCATTCCTCTTCACAAAGCAAAAAGCGTTTGCCACCGTTGCTGCATGCCAAGCTGATTGGCGCTGTGGTGGGGCGGGGCGAATCCAAGCGGATCCTTGAGTCGCTGCCTGCCGACCAGGTGATGGCATCGGAATATGTGTCGGTGCGCAATGCCCAGTCCACCATGGCCGGACAGAGCTGGGAAGAAATGGATTTTCTGCGGCTGGTGGTGCGTCTGGATGACGCTGAAACGGTGTTTTCCCAGGTGTATGACTTGGCCGAAGTGGCTTCACGCGAAGGGGTGTACGTCTACCAGCACGATCTGCCCCGATGCACCGAATACACTCTGCCGTTGCTGCCGCAGGACGGGCTGGCGGTCAGTGTGCTGAAAGACCCCGAACAGGGACACGAAGCCGGTCTGGATGATGAACAGATCGAACAGCTCAAAATTCTGGCCAAGAACGAATAAATTCTCAGTTAAACAGGGTTTCGTCGAGCCCGGCGGCGACAAAATCGGCTTTGGCCGCTTCCTGCATGGGCCAGGGCCCGCACACCAGTACCCGGCAGCCGCTCAGGTCGGGCCGGTCAGCCAGTACTTGCTGATGCACCAGTCCGGTGTAAAAATCCGAATCCTTTTCTTCCGATAGCACTGGGGTGTAGTGCAACAAGGTGTGCGTGTCGGCCAACTGAAGCATGCGTTCGTGGTCATACAGATCCTTGCGGGTGCGGGCGCCCCAGTAAAAGACAATGGGCGGATGCGTTTCCAGTGCCAGCAATTCGTCCAGCACCGCTTTCATCGGCGCAAAGCCGGTGCCGCCGGCGATCAGAATGATCGGGGAAAAGGTCTCCGCCTTGACCGCTTCGGCGTCCAGATGGTACTGGTCGTTGGGGCCTTTGACCCGCAAGGCCGCTCCCGGTTCCAATGCGAAAAGCTGCTGCATCCAGGCGCTTTGTTCGTGATCACGGATGTGCAATTCGATCAGGTCGTCCTGATGATGTGCCGCCGCTATGGAAAAGGGTTTGAGTTCGGTGTCATTGAATCCCAGCATCACATACTGACCGCCACGATAGTGAAACGGTTCGGATGGCTGCAAAAACAGTTTGCAGGTGTCGTCGGTCAAAGACTGACGACGAACCAGTGTCATGTCCTGCAGATGGGGGGTGCTTAAAGCCATGAGGCGTTGGTCCTTTATTTCAGTGCAAAGTCGGTCCAGACCGGCGCGTGGTCGGACGGTTTTTCCATGCCGCGAATGTCGTAGCAGACGCCGCTGTCGGTGGCCTTTTTGACCAGGCCTGGTGTCGCCAGCAGGGTGTCAATGCGCAGGCCGCGCTTGGGCTCGGCCTGAAAACCACGGGAGCGGTAATCAAACCAGCTGAAAGTGCGGTCTTCGTCCGGGTGAATCTGACGGAACGAATCTTTCAGCCCCCAGCCGATCAGCGTCTGCCACCATTCGCGCTCTTCGGGCAAAAAGCTGGCTTTGCCATCGCGCAGCCAGCGTTTGCGGTTCTGTTCGCCAATGCCGATGTCTCTGTCTTCCGGCGAAATATTGAAGTCGCCCATCACAATCACATTGTCCTCGGGCGAACAGGCCTGGTTGAGATAGTCCATCAGGTCCTGATAGAACTTTTCCTTGGCCGGAAATTTGGTCGGATGTTTGCGGTTTTCGCCCTGCGGGAAATAGCCGTTCAATACCTTGAGCGTTTCGCCGCCGGGGGTTTCAAAGCGACCGATGATCATGCGTTTTTGCGCTTCGTCCGTGTCGTGATCCCAGCCGTACTGGTAATCGACCAGCTGCACCTGATCCGGATCGAACAGCAGGGCCACGCCGTAATGGGTTTTCTGGCCCATAAACACAGCCTGATACCCCAGTTTTTCCAGGTCCTGAACCGGAAATTCATGGTCCTGGACCTTGGTTTCCTGCAGACCGATGATGGCCGGATGCAGTTCGGCTTTGAGCGCATCCAGCTGATGCAGACGCATGCGCACGCTGTTGACATTGAATGAGACGATTTTCATAAGGAAATGGCTCAGCTAAATAAAAAATGATTATACCAGAGCCCGTTGTCACATTCAGGCACATGACGGTTCACAACCACAATGCTAAAATGCCTTTAACCATAAATAAGGAATTGCCATGAGCCGTGTGTTTCGTTTGATTATTTCATGCCCCGATCAGGTCGGGATCGTCGCCAAAGTGGCCGGGTTCATTGCCGAGCAGGGCGGCTCCATCATCGAGGCCAATCATCACACCGATTCGGTCAACCGCTGGTTTTTCATGCGTCACGAAATTCTGGCCGAATCGTTGAACAATGATCTGGACGGCTTCAAGCAGGGTTTTGAGGCCATTGCCCGGGATTTTGAAATGCAATGGCAGATCACCGATTCGGCACGCCCCAAAAAGATCGCGCTGTTTGCGTCCAGGGAATCGCATTGCCTGGCGGATCTGCTTTATCGCTGGCATGACGAAAACCTGCCCGGCGACATTGCCTGCGTGATCGCCAATCATCCCGATCTGGAGCAGATGGCGCAGTGGTACGAGGTGCCGTTTCATCACGTTCCGGTCACGCCGGAAACCAAGCCGGAAGCGTTTGCCCGGGCCGAAGCGCTGGTGGCCGAATACGAGGTGGATGTGATTGTGCTGGCGCGTTACATGCAGATACTGCCGCCGCAGATGTGTGCCGATTACGCCGGGCGGGTGATCAATATCCACCACAGTTTTTTGCCGTCCTTTGTCGGTGCCAAGCCCTATCATCAGGCGTACGAGCGCGGGGTCAAGCTGATCGGCGCCACCTGCCATTATGTGACCGAAGAGCTGGATGCCGGTCCTATTATTGAGCAGGACGTGATCCGTGTATCGCATTCACACACCATTGACGACATGCGTCGTCAGGGCCGGGATGTGGAAAAAACCGTCCTTTCCCGCGGCCTGCGCTACCATCTGGAAGACCGGGTGCTGATCCACGGCAATAAAACGGTGGTGTTTGCGTAACGTGCTGGATATCTTGTCCGTAAACTATGAGCCTCATTTTTTGAAGCAGGCGTTTGTTATTTCTGATGACAAAAGGCAGACACTTTGCTAGTATCAAAAGTATGACAAAACAATTTAACTGGAATCCAGACAAGAATCGCCGGTTAATTCAAGAACGCCGCATCTGCTTTGAAGATGTGGTTTTTGCTGTTCAGCAAGGAAAATTGTTGGATGACTTGATTCATCCCAATAATCAGAAATACCCTGAACAGAGAATCATGGTCATTGAATTGGATGGGTATGCTTACCTGGTGCCCTATGTCGAGAATGAGGAAGAGTTCTTTCTCAAAACCATCATTCCAAGCCGAAAAGCTCGAAAGCGGTATTTAGGAGAAAGGTCATGACACACGAGAATGGCGAAATGTTAGAGGAAGAGGAAACAGCCGTTTTAGAGGCATTCAATGCCAATGAATATGAGTCAGTTCTAACGGAACAAAGAAAATCCACGTTGGTTGAATCCGCAAACGCCAGCGTTAAGAAAGACAAACGCATTAATATTCGTATCGCTCAGCGTGACTTGGAAGCGCTGCAGCGAAAAGCGATGCAAGAAGGGATGCCTTACCAAACCCTCATTGCCAGTATTTTGCACAAATACGCCTCTGGCAGCCTGACAGACTCTCGTTAGAGTTGGTTATGTTTACAGGCCTTGCCTGTTGAAAAATGCTTGCTTTGAGTGAAGGCAAAGCGCCTTCTTCCAAGTCGGACGACAGGAAAGCGCTCAGAGCAATGGTGCCCTCTCGGCTTTCCTGTTTTTGACGGGTTAGTTGTTTTTACTGAATCTGGATTTTGCTTTTTGCATGGCGGCTTTCAATGATTCAAATGCGCTGTTTGCGCCGTCCTTGATGTCTTCCCAGGCGTCGGAGCTTGAATTTTGCACTTCCTGCAGTTTTTCCCGGGCTTTTTCCTGCGACGCTTCCAGTTCTTCGATTTTTTGCTCGTATTCGATTTTTTTCTCCGCTTCGGCCATTTTAGCTTTGGCTTTCAGCTGGTCAATTTCTGCGCGCCACTCATCCAGTTGGGCTTGCAGCTTTTGCTCATAGGCTTCTTTCTTGTCCATTGCATCTCTCCTGGTTTGGGATGTCCAAAGGCCACATAGTGGCAATCCTCTCTTTCCATTAAGCCTATGTGAATGCGGACTGTCAACAGCGGGTGGCGACGGGGCTTTTTAGCGCAGCTGGAACTGGATGGGGACGCTCAGGCGCCAGCTTTGTCTTTGGATGTCTTTGAAAAACGGTTTGAAACGCATTTTCAGGCGCTGTTGCAGGATTTCCCGCGCGGCATCGTCGAGCGGTCGGTGACCGCTGCTTTCCACGATTTGCAAATCGCTGATGCGGCCGTTTCGATGAATGGTGAAACTTAGCATGACCTCGCCCTGCATTCGGCGTCTTTGCGCCCGGCGCGGGTATACGTCCTGCGCCAGTTTGGCCAGGGTCTGGTTGAGCTGGTTGAGGTAACGCTGTTCGGCGGCGTCGATGTCGGCCTGGGAGACGGCCGGTGGTTTGGGCACCGAGGCTTTGGGCACAGGTTTGGGGGCGGTGTCCGGCTTGGACTCTGGCTTGGGTTCCGGCTTGGGCTCTGGCTTGGGTTCCGGTTTGGGCTCTGGCTTGGGTTCCGGTTTGGGTTCTGGGTTGGGCTCCGGTTTGGGCTCCGGTTTGGGCTCCGGCTTGGGTTCCGGTTTGGGCTCTGGCTTGGGTTCCGGTTTGGGTTCTGGCTTGGGCTCCGGTTTGGGCTCTGGCTTGGGTTCTGGCTTGGGTTCCGGTTTGGGCTCTGATTTGGGCTCTGATTTGGGCTCTGATTTGGGCTCTGATTTGGGTTCTGATTTGGGTTCTGATTTGGGTTCCGGCTTTGGCTCTGGTTCTGGCTCTGGTTCGGCGGTGTCGGTTGGGGTTTCAAACATGCTGAGTTCGACCGGCACTTCCCGTGCGGCTGTGTGATCGGTTGTCTGCGGTGGCCATGTCGTCCACAGGATCAGCGCCGTGATCATGGCGTAAAGTAAGGCTGTGCCGACAAAGGCTTTGAAGGTCCGGTTCTGCATGGTGAACGCGTCAGGGCGTGTTTTCGGTTAAAAATGTCAGGTTGGACAGGTCGTGCGATTTGAGCAGGTCCACCAGGCGGATAAAGTGGCCGAATTCGGCTTTTTGGTCAACCTTGACCACCAGTGGGGTCTCGGCATCAAGCGGTTGCAGACGGGCGTTGAGATCGTCAAATGGCAAAGGCGTTTCGTCAAAAAACAGCGCGCCCTGGGCATCAATGGCCAGATGCACCGGATCGGTCTCCGGCGGGGTGTAACTTTCGGTGTGCTCCGTTTCGGGCAGTGTGATGTCCAGCGAATCGGTGACAATGAAGCTGGCGGTGGTCAGGACCACGGCCAGCAGCACCAGCATCACATCAATCAGGGGAATGACGTTGATGTCGTCAAAGCGTTTCATGCCGACTCCGTTCCTCTGCGGTCATGGCCTTGAAATGGCCCATTTTGACGTCCACCTGACGCATCAGCAGGTTGTAGGCCATGATGCTGGGAATGGCGACGGCAATGCCGCCGGCGGTGGCTTTGAGCGCCATCGCCAGCCCCACCATGATCTGGCCGGTGTCGATGCTTTGCGACATGCCCAGATCGTAAAAGGTGACCAGAATGCCCAGTACCGTTCCCAGCAGCCCGACATAGGGCGCGTTGGCACCGACCGTTGAAATCAGGGTGAGGTTGCGGGTCAGGTCCACGTGCAGGGTGGCCGGATGGGTGTAGGTGTCCAGCGCCAACTGGCGGTAAAACAGAATGCGTTCCAGTGTGAACCAGGTGGCGATAAACGCCATCAGGCCCAACAGGCTGAACACGACCGGATCAAGGTAGGTTTTGAGCAGTTCCATAGACGTTCGCTTTTTCGCGTTTAGTTAAGAATGATTATTGTAATCAATACCAGTGATGTTTTAAATGTGCCAATGGCCTAAAACCGTTCTTTGAACCAGTTTTTCCATTGTTGCTCCAGACTTTTGCGGCTATTGCAGGGGCTGGCGGAGACCACTTTTGACCAGGCCTGGTGTTGCACCCCCTTTTTTAACCAGGCCTGCGCCATCGGCGAAAGTTCGGTCAGGGTGCCAAGGCTCAGTTGCGCCAGTGTCCAGTCACGCAGGGCCAGCGCGCAGCTTTCAAACGGTCGGCCTTGCAGATACGCCTTAATCACTGTGTCGTGGTCGAATGCGGCGTCTGGTGTGTTTCCGGCCCAGAGCGCGGGCAGCAACGCCGGGTCCAGATCGTTCAAAGGACCGGCCAATTGCCAGCTGAGTTCGCGATAAAAGCGGGTTTGCGCGCTTTGGTGGCTTGGGGTCGCATTGTCGGAAACGGGCCGAACCATCATCACCGAGTGCCGCCCGCTGGCGTGATCCTGTTTTAATCCCAGATGCTGGGGCGCAAACCCATGCCGTTTCCAGAATCGCAGCAATTCGGGGGTGGCGCCGAAACTGGTGCTCAGATAGGCCTTGTTTTGGGCGTCAGCGCTTTGCACAAACCGTTGCAGCAAGGCGCTGCCCAGCCCGTGGTTTTGCCAGTCCGGCGCAATGGCCAATCGCTGAATGCGCCAGCTGTCGGCGGTTTGCCAGTGATCGTCCCAGTTGATCTGGGCCAGTTTTTGCGCGACCAGATGGCCCTGAAAACGGCGACCGGGCTGGTGTGGCGGCAATTGGCCTTCGGGCAATGCCCAGAGCACGCCGAGCACGGTCCGATCCATTTCCAGCGTCCAGAGCGCTTGCTGGGGCAACGACAGCAGTCGCATCAAATCATTGGGGCGGTGCTGGTAATGCGCCTGTCCCAGCAGCGCCATGATCTGGCGTAAGTGGTCGGGCGCTTGCAACAATGTCGGAATCGACCAGGCCTGGTAATGGGGTTCGCATGCCGTGGTTTGGTGACTGGGGTGGCTTGGGTGTGACGGTGCGTCGCTTGGGTTGACGGGGGCGCCCGGCTCGTTTGCGTCGCCAAGGCACAGCAGATCGTTGATCGTCTGTTCCAGCGGGTCGCCGGGCGCCCAGCGTATCGGGGCTTGCAGGCGCTGGTGATATACTCGGTCAAACGTCTGTCGAAGACGCGGCAGCAGTTTGAGCACAAAGCCGCGTCCCGAACCTTCATAGCCTTCGGTGGTGGTGGCCGCGACCACTCTGGGGTAGCGCTGAAACAAGCGCCAGAGCAACGGTTGCGACAGGTGCGCGGCTTCGTCAATCAGCAGCAGATCCGGCGGGGCAGCGTCTGTGTTTGCCAACAGCGCATCCGGCGGCTGGTAATGCAGCCGATGGGTTTGGCCAGTTTGCGGGTGGGGCCAGCTGAGCGTATGCGGACCCGTTTCCGCACAGCCCGGTTGCTGTTGCAAAAATGACCAGGCCTGGTGAATCTGGGCCGGTCTGGCCGCGCTGATCACCAGTCGGGTTTTGCCGCGCTGCCATAATTGCCAGCAGGCCAGCCCCAGCAAAGTTGATTTGCCGCGTCCTCTGGGCGCTTCGATGATCAAGGGCCGTTTGCGGTGGCCGGTGGCCACGGTTTCAATGGTCTGGTACACCCTGGCCTGTTCCGGGGTAAAGCCCTGCTCGGTGAATTTGGCGGGCTGGCGGGCCGGTGCGGTTTGGGTCGATGACAATCCCAAGTCGTGCGGCCAATTGTCCGGCCAGGAAGGCAAACGATTCTGACCGGGCATCTGGGTCAGGGTCAAAGCGCTGGTTGTCGGGGTTTGCAGCCATTGCACAAAACCATGGTTTTCCGGGCCTTGGCCATGACTGATAAAAGGACGCATCGCCGGATTGGGTTCGTTCGAGTCCTGAGGTGGCAATCCCAGCAGACAAACGCCGCCGGCGCGGATCATGCCGCTGACAATGGCCAGGGCTTCGGCCTCAATCCCGTGTTGCAGGTCCAGTACGGCAAAATCGGTTTCCTGCCCCAGTGATTGCTTGAGCTGGGAAGCGGATCGGTGGGTAAGGTATTCGGATTCGTGCGCAGGGGGTGGGCCAATGCGCAGGCCTTTGCCTCCGGCTTCGCGCCAGGGCGTGAGCAAAGCATCGATCACTTCCGAGCGCCATTGGGGCGTGCCCTGAACTCGGATGAGGGCGCGATGACGCCGCTGGTGCAAGCCTTGAAAAAGGGTTTGGCAGCCTTGCAGAAAATCCGTACCATGAAAGTATCCTTGGGAGAATCCTGGGTCAGTGGAAGGGGTTGCAGGCATGGCACAGTCAAACCGGTTGAACAATCGAAGTGGACACTATAGCAAAAATCGTAAAAACACTTGGCAAAACCTGTCAGGCCGGTTCTGGGTGGCTTTGATTGGACTGACTCTGATGGGGTTTTTTGTGAGTACGCAGGCGCAATCCGAAACGCAGAGGCTGGATGCCTGGCAGTTGCAGCAAGCGCAGAACCTTGAGGCCATTGGGCAACAGGCCGCGCAGACCGGGCATCCGGTCATGCTGCTGTTTACCCGTTTGCACGGCGGCGGCTCCGGCACCTTGAAAGAGGAAGCGATTTTGCCGGTGGTGGAAAACGGCCTGCTGGACGGCTACGCAGTGATGCTTGAAGTCACCCTCAACTCCGGGGGAGAGGTGATCGATTTTTATGGCGAGCCGGTCAGCAAACAGACGCTGGCGGACTGGTACAACATCAGCAAATACCCGACCCTGATCACGCTGGACCCCTCCGGTGAGGAAGTCAGTGAGCGCATGGAAACCGCGGGGGCCTATGAGTATGTGCCGCATCGGATCAAGAAAATGGTCAATCAGGGCCTGCAGGCCATGGGCCAGAGCAAGCGCCTGGATTTTTAACCGGGCTTTAAACGGGTGTAAGGGAATTTTATGATGAAGCGCTGGATGGGCATTTTGCTGTTGTGGGCATTGGGGACGACGTTGGCCCTGGCCGAATCCTCGCGGGTTCAGTGGATCATGCTGGAAGGCAGCATCAACCCCGGCTCGGAGTCGTTTCTGCAGGAAGCACTGGGGACTGCGCAGAATGACGCGTTTGATGTGAGTGTGATTCAACTCAATACGCCCGGGGGATTGAGTACCTCAATGCGCGACATGGTGCAGAGCATTGCCAACGCCGATCGGCCGGTTGTGGTATGGGTCGGTCCCAGTGGAGCCCGGGCCACCAGTGCCGGCACCTTTCTGGTGTATGCCAGTCATTTGGCGGCGATGGCACCGGGCACGCATTTGGGATCGGCCACGCCGGTGTCTCTGGGCGAGGGAGAAACCCCTTCGGCCAAACAAACCAAAGCGATGGAAGACGCGGCGGCGCTGATTCGGGGGCTGGCCGAGCAGCGTGGGCGCAATGCCGACTGGGCCGAAAAAGCCATCACCGACGGCGTCAGTCTGACCGCCGAGCAGGCGCTTGAAAAGGGCGTGGTTGAATTGGCCGCCGCGTCACGCGCGCAACTGCTGCAAACACTGGATGGGCAAACGCTGGAGGTGAACGGTCGCAGCGTGACCCTGCACACCGCTCAGGCCCAGGTGGTTGAGCGTACCCCGGATTGGCAGGAGCAGTTTCTGAGTGTGATCACGCATCCGAATGTGGTGTATGTGCTGTTATTGATCGGATTTTATGGTCTGGTCTTTGAATTTCTGAATCCGGGGGTGGTGTTTTCCGGTGTCATCGGCGCGGTGGCGCTGGTGTTGGCGTTGTATGGTCTGAACTGGCTGCCGGTCAATTGGGCGGGGTTGTTGTTGATCGCATTGGGACTGGCGTTTATGGTGGCCGAAGCCTATCAGCCCAGTTTTGGCCTGCTGGGATTGGGCGGTGTGGCCTCGCTGGCGACCGGTTCCGTGTTGTTGCTGGACATTCAGGCGCCCGGCTATGGCATTGATGGCTCCCTGATCGCGGCCATGACCCTGCTTTCGCTTTTGCTGGTGGTGGGCGTGGCCTGGATGGCGGCCAAAGCCTATCAGCGCCAGCAGGTGTCAGGCAAGGAAGGTCTGCTGGGGGACACCGTGGTCGCATTGGAAGATTTTGAACAGGCTGGTTCGGTACTGGCGCAAGGCGAGCATTGGCAGGCGCAATCCGATTCGCCGGTCAAAAAAGGCCAAAAACTGAACGTGACCGGGCTGGATGGGTTAGTGTTAAAGGTGACAACGCAGGCCCGAAACAAATAGGCTTTGAACAGAGTCAATGAGGAGGCGATATGTTGGATTACGGTTGGATTGCATTGATTGTGCTGGTGGTGCTGTTTTTGGCCAGCGCGATTCGGATTCTGCGCGAGTATGAGCGTGGGGTGATTTTCATGCTGGGGCGGTTCTACAAAGTCAAAGGCCCCGGGTTGATTCTGTTGATTCCAGTGATTCAACAGATGGAAAAAGTGGACCTGCGCACCGTGGTGATGGATGTGCCCAGTCAGGATGTGATTTCCCGTGACAACGTGTCGGTGCATGTGAATGCCGTGGTGTATTTTCGGGTGATTGACCCGGAAAAAGCGATCATTCAGGTCGAGTTTTTTCACGATGCGATCAGTCAGTTGGCGCAGACCACCTTGCGTTCGGTGTTGGGTCAGCATGAGTTGGATGAAATGCTGTCCGAGCGCGAACGGCTCAATGCCGACATTCAGGCATCGCTGGATCAACAGACCGATGCCTGGGGGATCAAGGTCAGCAATGTGGAAATCAAGCATGTGGACTTGGACGAGAGCATGATCCGCGCGATTGCCAAGCAGGCCGAAGCCGAGCGTTCCCGCCGGGCCAAGGTGATTCATGCCGAGGGCGAAATGCAGGCCTCGCAAAAACTGCTGGAAGCGGCTGAAATTCTGTCGCAACAGCCGCAGGCATTGCAGTTGCGTTATATGCAAACGCTGACCGAAATCGCCAATGACCGCTCCAACACCATCGTGTTTCCGCTGGACATGATGGAAAACCTGATCAGGCAGTTTAAATCCTGATGGGTCTGCGTTGATGCGATTTTGACCAGGCCTGGTAAAAAAGGCATGTTTTCAAATCCGTGGCGGGCGTGGCGTCATTGGCGGCGTCAGCGTTTTCTGCGCCGTTATGCGATCGGGCACAGTCTGTGGGCGCAGATCATGCGTTTGCCAATGTTTGTCGGCTTGGATGCGGTCGAGCGGGCCCGATTACGGGAACTGGCCAGTGTGTTTGTGCACGACAAGGTATGGCATCCCAAAGAAACGCTGGTTCTGACCGACTGGCACCGGGCCTTGATTGCGGCCCAGGCCTGTTTGCCGGGGCTGAACCTGGACGAGAAACGATTGCAGGGCTGGCGCGACATCATTCTTTATCCGGCGCCTTTCTGGGCCGAACACGAACAGGTGGACGAAGCCGGTGTGGTCACGGCTGAGCGGGCTGTGCTGGATGGCGAGGCCTGGCTGGACGGTCCTCTGGTGCTGGAATGGCAGACGCTTGAGCACGAAGCGCAACGCCGTCATCCGCACCGAAGCGTGGTGATTCATGAAATGGCCCACAAACTGGACATGGGCAATGGTCGCGCCAATGGCATGCCGCCTTTGCACCCGGACCAATCCCGCCCGGAATGGACCGAGACGTTTTCACGCGCGTTTGAGAATTTGCAGACACGGGTCGAACACGGCGCCCGGCATCTGTCCCTGGATGCCTATGCGGCCACAAACCCCGCTGAATTTTTTGCCGTGGCCAGTGAGTTCTTTTTCTGCCAACCGCACGCGTTGCATCAGCACGAACCCGCCGTTTACGCGCAGTTAAGCGCGTTTTATCGTCAGGACCCCCGTCAACGACTGCCCCACCCAGTGTCATTTTGACCTTTCTTGCGTTTGCGCAAGTTTCTCCCAAAAAAAGACTTGTAAATGCCAATAATTAGCATTTACAATGTTTTTCATTGTTCGATTTGGCGCATGAGGCATTGGTCTTGTGCTGGTTGAGACAGTGAAAATACGACAGGAGATAGCCATGAGATTTTCACGCACGGTCACAATGTTGTTGGGGGTGGCGTTGGCCTGGCCGCTGAATATGGCCACCGCGTCCGCGGAAGAAGTCAACGTCTATTCGGCGCGCAAGGAGCAGTTGATCAAGCCGTTGCTGGAGGAGTTCAGCCGGGCAACCGGGATCGAAGTCAACCTGATCACTTCCAAAGCCGATGCGTTGCTCAAGCGTCTGGAGACCGAAGGCGAGAATACCCCGGCGGACGTGCTGATTACCACCGATGCCGGACGTTTGCACCGGGCGAAACAGGCAGGCGTGTTGCAGCCAGCCATCACCGAAGCTTTGCAAAAGCAAGTACCGGCCAACTTGCAGGACAAGGATCATTACTGGTTGGGGCTGACCACGCGGGCACGTGTGATTGTGTACGCCGAGGACCGGGTGGGCCCTTCTGAATTGAGTACCTATGAAGCCCTGGCCGATGACAAATGGCGCAATCGCATTTGCATTCGCTCGTCCAATAACATTTACAACCAGTCACTGGTGGCGTCGATGATCGCGCACAAGGGGGCGGAAGCCACGGAAGAATGGGCCAAAGGCCTGGTGAAGAACTTTGCGCGCAAACCCGCCGGGGGCGACCGCGATCAGGTCAAGGCGGTGGCAGCCGGACAATGCGACATTGCCGTGGTCAATACCTACTATCTGGGTCAGATGATTCACAGTTCCGACCCGGCCCAAAGAGAGGCGGCGGCTCAGATCGACATTTTCTGGCCCAATCAGGATGACCGTGGCGCACACGTGAATGTGAGCGGCATTGCCATTACCAAAGCGGCGGACAACAAAGCCAATGCACTGAAACTGGTCGATTTCATGTTGTCGCCTGAAGCCCAGGCCTGGTATGCCGAAGTCAATCATGAATACCCGGCTGTTGAAGGGGTCGCATGGAGCGACACTCTGAAAGACTGGGGTCAGTTCGAGTCCGATGCCTTGAACCTGAGCCGTCTGGGCGAACTCAATACTCAGGCGCTGCAGATCATGGACCGGGCCGGATGGCGCTGATCGAATGAGTCATTTCTGACCATGCGTCATTTCCTGCGCTTGAATCGCTGGGGTTGGCTGACCCTGGCGCTGGTGATTTTGATGAGCACCCCTCTGTGGGTGCTTTTCAGTTTTGTGTTTGAGCCCACAAATGCCAATTGGACGCATTTGTCTGAGACCCTGTTGCCGCAATATGTGGGCAATTCCATCTGGCTGATGCTGGGGGTGGGCTTCGGTACGTTGCTGCTGGGTGTGCCCACGGCCTGGTTTGTCAGTCAGTACGAATTTCGCGGGCGTCAGGTGTTGCAATGGGCGTTGTTGTTGCCCATGGCCATGCCCGCTTATATCATTGCCTATACCTATACCGGCCTGTTGGCGTTCGAAGGTCCGGTGCAAACCGGTCTGCGCGAATTTGTGCCCTTGGAAGTGATGCGGGCGTTTTTTCCGGAAATACGCTCGCTCGGCGGGGCGATTGTGATGTTTTCGCTGGTGCTTTACCCTTATGTGTACCTGCTCAGCCGTGCAGCCTTTGCCAATCACAGTCAGCAGGCGATGGACGCCAGCCGTCTGTTGGGGGCGGGGCCGGTGCGCAGCTTTTTTCAGGTGGCTTTGCCCATGGCACGTCCGGCGATCATTGCCGGGCTGACGCTGGCGCTGATGGAAACGCTGGCCGATTTTGGCACGGTGGAGCATTTTGGCGTCGCCGCCTTTACCACCGGGATTTACCGCACCTGGACCGGGTTTGGCGATACCGTGACCACCGCGCATCTGTCATTGCTGTTGCTGGCCTTTGTGCTGACGCTGATGGCGGTGGAGCTCTGGTCACGGCGTCAGGCCCGTTACTTTTCCTTGTCGACCCCAAAGTCGGCGGCGCATCTGCCGCGTCTGCAGGGCAAGTCGGCCTGGATGGCTCTGGGCTGGTGTGCGTTACCGGTGGTGTTCGGGTTTCTGGTGCCGGCGGGGCAATTGCTTTATTGGGCCGTGACCACGGCCGAAACCCGACTCAACGCCGAGTTTGCCCAGTTGGTCTGGAACAGTTTCTACCTGGCGCTGATTGCCGGTCTGGTGGTGGTGGCGCTGGCGACCTGGATGGCGTACGCCAAACGCCTGTTTGCGCATCCGCTGGTAAGGGGCACGGTGCGGGTGGCCATGCTGGGTTATGCGGTGCCTGGAACGGTGCTGGCGGTGGCGGTGATGATTCCGTTTGCCTGGATGGACCATCGCATCAATGACTGGATGCAGGCCCAGTTTGGTCTGTCGGTTGGGCTGTTGCTTTCGGGCACGTTGTTTGCCCTGGTGTTTGCCTATGCGTTCCGCTTTCTCTCGGTGGCGCTGCAAACCATGGATGCGGGACTCAGCCGGGTCAAACCCAGCATGGACGAATCGGCGCGCATGCTCGGTGCCGGTTCGGTGGAAATTCTGGGACGGATTCACTTGCCGCTATTGCGCACCAGTTTGCTGACCGCTTTTATTCTGGTGTTTGTCGAGGTCTTGAAAGAATTGCCCATGACCCTGATACTGCGCCCCTTTGATTTTAATACGCTGGCGGTCCGTGCCTATGAAATGGCCGCGGACGAACGTCTGGCCGATGCCGGACTGCCAGCACTTTTGATTGTGATCACCGGGATCATTCCGGTGGTGTACCTCAGTCGCTTGATTGGAAAATCCCATGCATGAACTGATGATTTCTCAGCTGTCGGTCGCCCACGGTGACGACAAGGTTCTGAAAGATGTGAATCTGCGCATCGATCCGGGCCAGATCGGCTGTCTGCTGGGCCCCAGTGGTTGCGGCAAAACCACACTCTTGCGCAGCATCGCCGGATTGCAATCGGTGCAAAGCGGTTCGGTGACGCTGGAGGGCGAAGAACTGACCCGCCCAGGTTTTCAGAAACCGCCGGAAAAACGTCACATCGGCATGGTGTTTCAGGATTTCGCTCTGTTCCCGCACCTGAGCGTGGCCGACAATGTGGCTTATGGCCTGCGTGATCTGAAAGGAAATCAACGCAACCAGAGAGTGCAGGAACTGTTGGCTTTGGTCGGGCTGCCGGACAGTGGCCGGCGTTATCCGCATCAGCTTTCCGGTGGGCAACAGCAACGGGTGGCACTGGCTCGGGCGCTGGCCCCCAAACCCGCTGTGCTGCTGTTGGACGAACCCTTTTCCGGTCTGGACGTGGAGTTGCGGGAATCCCTGGCGCGCGAAGTGCGCCACATTCTCAAATCAGAGGGCATGACCGCGCTGATGGTCACTCACAACCAGAACGAAGCCTTTGCCATGGCCGATCGGGTCGGGGTGATGCAGGAGGGACGTCTGCTGCAATGGGACACGCCCTATAATCTATACCACGAACCGCATCATGCCTTCATTGCCGACTTCATCGGTCAAGGCGTTCTGATTACCGGCTCGGTCTGTGACTGTCATCTGGTCCACACCGAGCTGGGTCTGCTCAAGGCGCATCTGCCGCTGGGGTCCCAACCGGGAGAAGCCGTGTCGGTGCTGGTGCGTCCGGACGACATCCTGCACGACGACGACAGTGACTGGCAGTTGGAAGTGGTCAATCGAGCCTTTCGCGGCTCGCATTTTCTCTACACTTTGAAATTGCCCAATGAAGAACTGGTGCTGTGCATGAGTCAATCGCATCACGATCACCCCATCGGCACCAAAATCGGCATTCGTCTGGAAATGGATCATGCGGTGGTGTTTCACCATCAGCGCAATTTCGAAAACGAGGTGGTGCAGGACCTGACTCTGGTAGATCCGTAGTCTATTTGCCTTCCTGCATCGCCTGCCAGGCAGCCTGGCTCTGCTCTTTGATTTCGTGATTCAAAATACGGTCGTTGTCGCTGTAATCGACCGGCACTTCGATCAGGTGGACGCCACCGGCTTCATAGCAAGCGTCAATGCGTGACTGCAATTCTTCTGCGGTGCTGATGCGATGGCCGTGTGCGCCATAGCTTTGCGCGTATTCAACAAAGTTGGCATTGCCCACATCCAGCCCGAAGTCGTCAAAGCCCATGTTGGCCTGTTTCCATTTGATCATGCCAAAGGCGTTGTCGTTCAGCACAATTACCACCAGATCCAGTTTCAGGCGCACGGCGGTTTCCATTTCCTGAGAATTCATCATAAAGCCGCCATCGCCGCATATGGCCATGACTTTGCGGTCCGGATGCACCAGTTTGGCGGCAATCGCCGAAGGCAGCCCGGCGCCCATGGAGGCCAAGGCGTTGTCGAGCAGCACGGTGTTGTGGTGATAGGCCAGATAGTTGCGGGCAAACCAGATTTTGTAGACGCCATTGTCGAGGGCGATCATGCCGGTGTCGGGCATGTAGCCGCGGATGTCGGCGACCACTCGCTGGGGCAGCATGGGAAAACGGTCGTCGTCGGCGTGTTTGACGATGTCTTTGTCGATGTAGCGTTTGGCTTGCATAAAGCAGTCAAAATCCCAGTGCATCTGGCGTTCGATCCGTTCTTTGATCTGGTAGATGGCATTGCCGATGTCGCCGACCACTTCGGCCTGAGGGAAGTAAACCGGATCGATTTCGGCATTGGTAAAGTTGATGTGAATCACTTTGGCACCGCCGTGCTGCATGAAAAATGGCGGTTTTTCGATCACGTCATGGCCCACATTGATGATCAGATCGGTATCGCGCAGCGCGCAGTGCACGAAATCGTGATCAGACAGAGCGGCACAGCCCAGATACAGGTGATGGCGCTCATCGACCACGCCTTTGCCCATCTGGGTGGTGAAAAACGGAATCCCGGTTTTGTCGATGAACTGACGCAGCATCTTGCCGGCGGTTTTGCGGTTGGCCCCGGCTCCGATCAGAATTAAGGGGCGTTTGGCTTTTTCGATCATTTGCACGGCGGTGCGTACGGCTTTTTCCTCGGCCAGCGGGCGGCGGTGCAGGCCCTGCTCAATCACCTGGGAATCGGTGATTTCGGCGGCGATGTCTTCCGGCAGCTCCATGTGTGTGGCGCCGGGGCGTTCGGTCATGGCAGAACGAAAGGCTTCCCGCACGCGTGAGGGAATGTTGTAGCCACTGTGAATCTGGCAGGTGTATTTGGTGATCGGATGCATCATGTCAACCACATCGATGATCTGAAACTGTCCCTGTTTGCTGGTTTTGATCGGCTTTTGCCCAGTGATCATCACCATCGGCATGCCGCCGAGTTGGGCATAGGCCGCGGCCGTGACCAGATTGGTGGCTCCCGGTCCCAGGGTCGACAGGCACACGCCGGCCATGCCGGTCAAACGCCCATAGGTCGCCGCCATAAAGCCTGCGGCCTGTTCGTGTCGGGTCAGGACCAGCTTGATTGAGGAATCTTTCAGGGAGTTGAGCAGGTCCAGATTTTCTTCACCGGGAATGCCAAAGATGTATTCAACGCCTTCGGCTTCCAGCGCTTGCACAAACAGGTCGGAGGCTTTTTGCAGAGCAGGGTGACTGGGCGATGACATGAGGGCTCCTTGAAACGGTTTTTGAGCATTCGTTAAATTACAATAAAATCCTAACAGGTTTGGCTGGCGTCTGCCATTCAAAGGACGCTCTTTAAATTTTTTCCGGCACAAATTCAGCAAAGTACAGGGGCATGACGATGTGCTGTGTTTCTTCAGGGGAAGAGCCCTGTGTGGCTGCGAGTTTAATGGTTTTGTTCGGCTGGCATTTGTTCTTGTAGGATTGCAGCGATTTCGCGCGCGTGCGTCGACCACTTTTCACTTCCACAGGGATCAGGTCTCCCTGATCGTTGCTTAAAATGAATTCGATTTCTGCTCTGGCATCCTGCCAGGAAAAACTCGGTTCAATGCCCTGGGCCGCAAATTCCTGCTGTACAAAGTTTTCGGCCAGGTACCCTTTGTATTCGTAGCTTTGTTGCTTGATTTCCTTGTAGTGACTGCCCAGCATGTGGTTGAGCAATCCGACATCAAGCATGAGCAGTTTGACTTTGTTCTCTTTTTTGTAGGCGGCCAGGGGCGATCTGGGTATGCCTTCGATCGGATAGTTCAAAAGCACCAGTCGGGTACGATGCAACCAGTGGATCGCACTTTCAAAATCCCCATAACGGGATTTTTTGGGATGCACCCCTTTGAATTTAAAACGCTTGACCGAACCGTCCACAATGGAAGAAAGCTGAGAGGGGATGTTGGTAAACACCGATTCAATCAACTGCGCATTCACTTTGCCAGCATACTTGCCAAAATCCCGGAGGTAGCCTTCGATGAGATTGGCATGAAAAGTGGTGACGTTTTCTATCCGTTCTATCAGGCGATGCGCATCCTTTTGGAACCATAGGCAAACGGCTTCCGGCATGCCGCCCGTAAAATAATAATCGGTGAGTTGATCCAGCAGGGCCTTATGAGCCACTTTGCTGCGCGATTGGGTTTCAAACGCCTTGATTAACATTGGGTCGCCCGACGCCCACAAAAATTCTCGAAAGGTGAGCGGTCGCAAATTGTATTGTGCCACCTTTCCCACTGGGAATGATTTGAGCAAACCAATATTGGAACCACTGGCCGCGACAAACAGGCCAGGGGCTTTTTCGGCAAAATATTTCAGCGATGTTACCGCTCTCTGGCACTCGCCAATTTCATCCAGAATCAACAGGTGGGTTTCAGGGTTGAACAACCGACCGGTAAACAGTTCTATGTTTGTGATGATGTCTTCCGGATCCAACGAGTCGGCAAAGATGTCTCCCAGCCCTGGATTTTCCAGAAAATCCAGATGCAGGACATCTTCAAATTCCCGCCCCAGTAATTCCTTGAGCAGATACGTTTTTCCGGTTTGGCGAGCGCCATCAATCAGCAAAGGTTTGCGAGTGGGTTGCTCTTTCCAGGCAATCAGTTGATCAAGCAGCTGTCGTTTCATGGTTTATTGGCCGTGACTTAAACGATTAATGCGATCATTTTACACTTTTACGCGCGTAAAAAAGTGAATATATGCATTTTTGTGCGCTTTTTTAGGTTTTCTTGGGAGCGGTTGTTTTCGATTTTGATTGAGACGCGGTTCGGCTTGGCGTAAGATAAATTCATCATAGACGGTCAAGTTGACTGCCTTGTTATGGAATGAAGGACAACGAATGTATCAGTTTCCGGGCAAGCGCCCGATCAATCGCAATTTGCTGGCGTTTCGTTTTCCGCTCAATGCGATTCTGTCGATTTTGCACCGTATTTCGGGTGTGTCCATGGTCGTGTTTGGGTTGCTCGCCTTTGTCTGGGGCGTGGCGCTGGTGTTGCAACCGCCGCGTTTTGAGGCGTTGATGGCGCTGGCGACGACGCCTTTGGCCAAAATCGGCTGGAGCCTGCTGGCATTGAGCCTGTGGTGGCATTGGCTGACCGGATTGCGGCATTTATTGCTCGAGCACAATGCGTTTGGCCTGCAAACCAACGCGCAAATGGGGCAGCGCTCGGCGGTAGGCACGATGGGCGCATTTGCGGTGGGCACGGTGCTGATTCTGTGGGGAGTCTGGGTATGAGCCGATTGTTGACGGGGCTCAAGGCCCATTTGTGGCAGCGTTTGAGCGCGTTCTGGCTGCTGATGTATTTTCCACTGGCCGGACTGTATCTGGCCAATCAAACGATTACCCAGCATGCGCAGTTGATGGCCGTACTGGCACAGCCTTTGTTTTGGGTGGCGACGCTGATCACCCTGGGGTTGATTGCGGTGCATGCCTGGGTGGGTGTGCGTGATATTCTGCTGGATTATCTGCCGCGCTCAAGCGTGGGCGTGGCGTTGTTGGCGCTGGGAGCCGGGCTGGGTGTCTGGCTTGGTTTTGCGATTTACACGGCCTGGTCGGTATTGGTGCAGGCTTAACCTTTTGAATGGGCATTTGGGAGCGCTATGACAACGCAAACGGACAATGAATCATCGCGCTTGAGTGACCCGGGTCAGTGGGACCTGTATCATTTTGATGCGGTGATTGTGGGCGCTGGCGGCGCCGGGCTGCGTTCGGCCCTGCAGTTGGCGCAAAGCGAGCAGAAAGTGGCGGTGGTGTCCAAGGTGTTTCCGACGCGTTCGCACACTGTGGCCGCGCAAGGCGGCATCAACGCCGCGCTGGGCAATGTCAGCGACGACAACTGGCACTGGCACATGTACGACACCGTCAAAGGCAGCGATTATCTGGGCGACCAGGACGCGATTGAATTCATGTGTCGCGAGGCGACCGAAATCGTCCGGGAACTCGAGCATTTCGGGGTGCCGTTTTCGCGCACCGACGCCGGTAAAATCTACCAACGTCCCTTTGGCGGACAAAGTCAGGACTTTGGCGCGTCTCAGGCCACGCGCACCTGCGCCGCCGCCGACCGCACCGGCCACGCCATTTTGCACACCCTGTATCAGCAGAACCTGCGCGCTGGTACCACCTTTTTCAACGAAGCCTTTGCCATCGATCTGGTCAAGGACACCACCGGTCAGATAGCAGGCCTGGTGATTTTGGACATTGCCAGCGGAGAGACCCGACTGTTGCGGGCGCGTTCGGTGGTGTTGGCCACCGGCGGGGCCTGTCAGTTGTTTGAAACCAACACCAATGCCAAAATCAATACCGGCGACGGGCTGTCCATGGTGCTGCGTGCCGGGTTGCCGTTGCAGGACATGGAGTTCTGGCAGTTTCACCCCACCGGCGTGGCGGGCAAAGGCATGTTGCTGTCCGAAGCCGCGCGGGGCGAGGGCGGTTTGCTCCGCAATGGCGATGGCAAAGCCTTTATGGTGGACTATGCGCCCAATGTCAAAGACCTGGCTTCGCGTGACGTGGTCGCCCGGGCGATTGCGGTGGAGGTCAAGGAAGGCCGTGGCTGCGGGCTGAAAAAAGATCATGTGCTGCTGGATCTGACCCATCTGGACGAGGAGGTGATCAAAAAGCGCCTGCCCGGCATTCGTGACATCGCGCTCACCTTTCTGGGGCTGGACATGTGTGACAGCCCGATTCCGGTGTATCCGACCGCGCACTATATGATGGGCGGCATCCCTACCAATTTTCACGGTCAGGTTTTGACCCAGACGGCGGCGGGCGAACCCACGCCGGTTGACGGGCTTTATGCGATTGGCGAATGCGCCTGCGTGTCGGTGCATGGGGCCAATCGTCTGGGCGGTAATTCATTGCTGGACATCGTGGTGTTCGGTCGTGCGGCGGCGCGGCATCTGCAAGCCACACTGGCCGAGCACAAGGCCAGCGACTTTTTTGACCCGGAACTGGAACTGACGCCCGTGGTGCAGCGTCTGGCGCATTGGACGCAAGCGGTTCAGGCGGAAAAACCCGACGCAAACGAGCCATCCGATGATGACAGCATCGCCGCGATTCGTCGGGATTTGCAGGCGGTGATGCAGCGTGACTGCGGCGTGTTTCGGACCGAACAGACCTTGTCCGAGTTGTGCGATACCTTGAACAACTTGCAGCAACGTCTGCACCGGGTCACGCTTCAGGACGCCGGGCTGGCGTTCAACCTGGAGCGGCTGGAAGCGATGGAACTGGAAAACCTGATGACGCTGGCGTTTGCCACCGCGCATTCGGCCAGAGCCCGTACCGAAAGCCGCGGCGCCCATTCGCGCATGGATTACCCGGAGCGAAATGACCAGGCCTGGTTAAAACACAGTCTGTATTTTCGGCAAGACCATGCCCTGACCTACAAACCGGTCAACCTGACACCGCTGACGGTGGACGGGTTTGAACCCAAAGCCCGCGTTTATTAACCGAGATCGCCTATGCAATTTTCCATTTATCGTTACCAGCCCCAGACGGATGCCGAGCCCTTTATGCAGACCTTTGAGCTGGACGAGGCGCAGGTCACCGACGACATGATGCTGCTCGGGGCGCTGGAGTTGCTGCGCGAACAGGACCCGACCCTGACTTTCCGCAGCTCCTGCAAAGAAGGCGTGTGCGGTTCCGATGGCATGAATGTGAACGGGCAGAACGTTTTAAGCTGCATCACCCGGGTCAGAACCCTGAAAGCGCCGGTGGTGATCCGCCCCATGCCCGGTCTGCCGGTGATCCGCGATCTGGTGATCGACATGGATTTGTTTTACCAGCAGTACGAAGCGGTCGATCCCTACTTGCAGCCGACCCAGCCCAATCAGACCATCGATCTCGATCACGAGTTGCTGCAAAGCCCGGAAGAACGTGAGCGTCTGGACGGCAGTTACGAATGCATCCTGTGTGGCTGTTGTGCCACCAGTTGCCCGTCTTTCTGGTGGAACCCGGATCAGTTTCACGGCCCGGCGGCTCTGTTGGCGGCACGGCGTTTTGTGGTCGACAGCCGCGACATCACCACCCGCGACCGGCTGGAAAAACTCGACGACGTTTACAAAACCTTCCGCTGTCGCAATATCCAGAACTGCACCGCCAGTTGTCCCAAAGGCCTCAACCCCAGCCAGGCCATCAACGAGCTCAAATCCCTGATGCTCAAAAAGCAAGTGGACTGAGGGATGGCGCTCAGCCATTTGGAACGGATCAAAATGCTCAAGCTGGCCTGTCGGCGCGGCAATGCCGAGACCGAAGCCCTGTTGCTCGCCTACTGGCAGGATTTGCGCCAACAGGCCCAGACAGGCGCTCTCAGCCACCCAGCCCTGGACAAAACCCTGACCCAGTTCGAACAACTGCTGCAAACCAATGATCAGGATTTAATGCAATGGTGCCTGCGTCCCGACACCGCTCCCGACGACTGGCAAGACTTGATTGAAAAGATCAGGGCGGTGTATTTGACCGATCGTTGAAGTAGCGTTTGGCTTCAGTTCGTACTCTTGGGGCGAGCAGCAGGGTGGCGGTCATGGTGGGGATGGCCATCAGGCCGTAAAAACCGATGAGGAAGTAGAATACGATTTCAATCGACAGCACCGCGCCCAGAAAGACTGTGGTCAGGTAAAAGTATTTAAAAATGGCCGCTTTGTCTGCGCCGAACAGATAACCAAAACATTTGTGACCGTAGTACCAGAAGGTAAACACGGTGGTGAGGCTCAAAACCACCACCATCAGCGACACGCCCATGGTGCCGAATACGCCGATGCCTTCGCCAAATGCGCTCAGGGTCAGGTCAATGCCACTGAGTTCGGTGTCGGGGGTGAGCACGCCGGTGGCCAGGATCACCAGTGCGGTGGCGGTGCAGATGATCAGGGTATCGATCACCGGCCCCAAGCTGGCGACCAGTCCTTCGCGGATCGGTTCGTCGGTTTTGGCCGCGCCGTGCGCCATCACTTCGGTGCCGATCCCGGCTTCATTGGAAAAGGCGCCGCGACTGATGCCAACGATCATCACCCCCAACAGCCCGCCATACATCGCATCGGGTGACCAGGCCTGGTCAAAAATGGTCATGACAATGCCCGGTAACTCGCCCACAAATTGCGCCAGCACACTGACCGTCATCAGCAGATACAGCGCCACCATGGCCGGCACCAATGTGACCGCCACTCTGGCCAGTCGTTGCAGCCCGCCCCAGATCACGCTGGCGACCAGTCCCACCAGCATCAGGCCCAGAAGGCTTTGCCAGATCAGGTCCGGTTGCGAAGACGGTGCGAGCGGGAGTTGGCTGGTAATGACCTGGCTCAGCTGATTGATCTGAAAAGCGGGCAGGGTGCCGAGCAAACCGGCGATGGCAAAAAACACCGCCAGCGGTTTCCATTGGCGTCCCAACCCCTGTTCGATGACGTACATGGGGCCGCCTTGCAGTTGCCCATTGGAGTCATGACCGCGGTACATGACCGCCAGAGAGCCGGTAAAGAATTTGGTGGAAATGCCCACCAGTGCCGACAGCCACATCCAGAAAATCGCGCCCGGGCCGCCGGCCGACAAAGCCAGAGCGACCCCGGCCAGATTGCCCAGCCCCAGTGTCCCGGCCAAAGCCGCTGACAGGGCCTGACGATGGGAAATGTCCCCCGCGGCATTGGGGCGGTCATAGCGCCCGGTGAGCACCGCCAGTGAATGGCGCGCATAACGGAACGGATAGAAACGCCCCTGCAAGGTCAGCCAGAGGCCACCACCGACCAGCAGCACCAGCATGGGCGGGCCCCAGATAAAGCCAACGGCGTCTTGCAGAAATTGTGACAGGGTTTGCATGGCATGGCCTGAATGATGAGTGATTCAAGCCTGTATGCTAACGGTTTTTGCCGTTCGTTGGAATGCGAACGTGGGTTAAGTGTGATGTCTTTGAACGTCAGATCACCTTGAACTGGCGCGAATAGTTTTCCACGTCTTTGGACATCTGGTTCAAGCGCTCGCCCGATTCGTTGACCGACTCATTGCCTTTGACCACCTGATTGGCTTCGTGTGTGATCTGTTCGACCTTGTCGCCGATCATGGAGACCGCCTGTTCGTGCTCTTTCAAAAAGCTCTGAATCTGTTCGATGGCGCGGGTCACATCCTGCGATTTGCTTTCCAGATCCGCGACCGCATCGCCTGCCGTGTGAGCCAGATCCACGCCCTGTTGCATCTGCTCAATGCTGGTTTGCATGTCGTCGCCCACTTTGCCGATCATGGTCTGAATGTGACCGATCACTTTGGAAATTTCTTCGGTGGATTGCGAGGTACGCTGCGACAGGCCACGCACTTCGTCGGCCACCACCGCAAAGCCTCGACCGTGTTCGCCGGCGCGGGCCGCTTCGATCGCCGCATTCAACGCCAGCAGGTTGGTCTGTTCGGCAATGTCTTCGATGGTGTTCACAATGCCGCCCACATCCTGCGACATGGTTTTGAGCTGATCAAAGTTTTCGGTGGCGTTGGACACGCGCTGGGCCATTTCGTTTAAACTGTCGGCCGACTTGTGCACGGTCCGTGAGCTTTCCACGGCCGCGTTGCGGGAATCTTCGGCCAGATGATGCACCTGATCGGATTGATCCGAAATCTGCTCCATGGCCCGGGTCAGTTCTTCCACCGCCACGGCCACGTTTTCGGTGGCGGCCTTCTGGTTGACCGCCGTCTGGGTGACCGTATCGCTTTGCTCATCCAGATTGCGGGCCGCATCGCTCAGATGCTGGGCATCGTATCCCAGATCATAAATCAGTTCCCGCAAACGGGTCTGCAACTTGGTCAGCGCATTCATCATGCGTCCGGACTCGTCCTGCGCCATCACCGGGGTTTCAAAGTCCAGATCGCCTTCGGCCATGCGCTCGGCCACGGCCACCGAACTTTCCAGCCGTCGGGACAGACCCGTGGCCAGGAACCAGACCGCAATCAGTGACGCGCCGATCAATACCAGCATTGCGCCCTGAACGATCCAGAAATGATGGGTAATGGTGCTGGCCACTTTGCTCAGTGGCACCGACACTTCCAGCGCGCCGCGCACGTCACCCAGCTGCCAGTCGGTTTTGGGCGAATCCGGGTGGCTGTTGTGGCAGGTGACACACGACTGATCGCTCATGATGTCGGCCACCGCATAGCGAAACACCGGCTCGCCCTGCTGTTGTTCAATCTGGTAAAACGGGGTTTCGGGTTCGGCCTTCAAAGCCTCCAGCGCGGTCTGCTCAAACGCATCCAGCCGGGTTTCGTCTTTGGTTCGGAAATTGAACGGGTCCTGGCTGAACAGGCGCAGTTGACCGCCGTTGTCGCCCATATTGCCCAGCGCGCGCATAAAGCTGGCGGGCAGCGGCAAGCTCAGGCCGTCCTGCTCATGGCTGATGCCAACGCCCGCTTTCTGGCCCACCGGAATCACATGCTCTGAATAAAACTGGCGCGCGTTCTGCGCGTTTTGAATACTGGATTTGGCCGCCGCCTTGCCCGCCTCGACAATCACCTGATCACGCAGCGTCAGCCCCTGTTGCCACAGCAACGCCAGCACCAGAAGCCAGATGAGAATCAGTGGGAAAAAGATTTTGGTTTTGAGCGGCAGGGCAGACAGTTTCTGGCCCCAATGCCAGAACCGACCTTTGACACCATTGGGTACCACGCGTCCCTGCTCCAGAGTCACGTCGTTTTCTCGATTCATTCGCGCATACAAACGTTCGGCGGCACGAATTTCCGCTTCGGAAGGTTGTACCCGAAAAGACAGATAACCGTTTTTGATCGGCACAGCGGTGGCTTTGACCCAATAGTAATCGCCATTCTTTCGACGATTTTTGACCAGACCGCGCCAGAATTTCCCAGCCTTCAGTGTCGTCCAGAAATCACGAAACGCCTCTTTGGGCATAAACGGGTGGCGAACCATATTATGCGGGTTGCCCAGCAATTCATCGGACTCATAGCCGGAGGCTTTCTCAAAATCCGGGTTGACCCGGTTGATGGTACCCACCTTGTCTGTGCGGGTAATAATGGCCTTGTGATCGCCTAATTTATATTCGTGTTCGTTTGTGCTTTGGCTCATGGTTTCGTTCCTGCCACTTCGCGGAATTGTCATAAAAACCACACTTTTGTGGTGTTTTTGAAAGCAAAGCAAAGGCCGGGCCAAGTCACAGAAAAATCACATGCGAAAACCTGCGAAGTGTTTTTGACCAGGCCTGGTTAAAAATCAGTGGGCGTGAAATGCTTGATGGTCAGGGGTAGAGGCAATATGTGAAAACTATGGTTTCACATATTGATTAAAAGTGAATCTATAGTTTCACTCCATGTCGTGTTGTTGTAAAATCGTATCCACAATTCAATGAGCAGGCTGGCAATACAGTGGATAAGCGATCAGCAACCTTGTTTCCAAAGCAAAAAGCGATTTTGACGCAACTGGGTGAGAACATTCGGCTGGCGACCAAACGTCGAAAATTGACACAAACGCAGATGTCCGAACGGACCGGCCTGTCGAAACCAACGCTTAGAAAAATTGAGCGCGGTGAAGGTTCTGTGTCCATTGGACATTATCTTCAGGTCTTGGCTGTATTGGGCTTGGCGGACGATCTATCAAAAGTGGCGAGTGACGATGAGTTGGGACGAAAACTACAGGATATTGAACTGCTCAAAGGTCAGTCATCATGAGGCGTAACATTTTTGTCTACGCCCATTGGCAAGGCATGGATGCACCGCACAAGGTCGGTGTGCTCCATGCAGACCTTGTGCGTGGAGACGAGCATTTCAGCTTTGCTTATGATCCGGACTGGTTGGCCTCGCCTTACGCACAACAGATTGATCCGGATCTCAAGCTTTTTCATGGGGAGCAGCACAGTCAGAATGATCGAAATTTCCGTGCATTTCTGGACTCGTGTCCGGATCGCTGGGGGCGTTTGATTATGCAACGCAGAGAGGCCATCCATGCCCGTCAGGAAAGTAGAAAGCCAAAAAAGCTGATGGAAACCGATTACCTGCTTGGTGTGCATGATGTTCATCGAATGGGAGCGTTACGCTTTAAGTTGGACGAGGCTGGCCCTTTTCTGGATGACAGTCGAGAGCTGGCTGCCCCGCCCATGGAATCGTTGCAAGCTTTAGAGAATGCGGCCTCAAAAGTCGAAAAGCCCGGGATCGATACATCACCTGATTATTCAAAATGGCTGAATATGCTGATTTCTCCCGGTTCGTCATTGGGCGGAGCCAGACCGAAAGCCAGTGTGATGGATGATAATAGAGATTTGTGGATTGCCAAGTTTCCCAGTCGTTACGACGACCACGATGTCGCGGCGTGGGAAATGCTGGTGTATAAGCTGGCAATGGCTGCCGGTGTTCAAATGGCGATTTGCAAAATGACGCGTTTGAACAGCGAACAGCATACATTTCTGACACAACGTTTTGATCGCGTTGCTGGGCAGCGCCTGCATTTTTCATCCGCCATGACACAGCTCGGATATTTTGATGGCGAAGCCGGCGCCAGCTATTTGGAATTAGCTGAGTTTTTGATACAGCATGGCGCAAACACCAAGGAAGACTTGGCGCAGTTATGGCGGCGGATTGTCTTTTATATTGCGGTGTCCAACACGGACGACCATCTTAGAAATCACGGCTTTATCCATACCCCAAAAGGCTGGATTCTTTCGCCTGCGTTCGACATAAACCCTGTGGTCGAAGGGGTCGGTCTGCATTTGAATATTGATGATGTGGACAATCGCCTGGATTTTGAACTGGCTTTTTCAGTGATTGATTATTTTCAGTTGAACCAGGCAACGGCAGAAACCATTTATCGACAGGTTATTGACGCCGTTGATCAGTGGCCGACCATTGCCGAAAAGCTAAAAATCAGTCGGCAACAGCAAGAAAGCATGGCCCCCGCGTTTATGGCAGAGCGGTTGTCCCTTTCATAACACGGTTTCAGCACAATATCTACTTGATCTACTTCCATACGTCATCTTCCTCTGATGCAAGCCAGCCTTCAACTTGTTGAGCGCTGTGATTGGAAAACGCCAGGGTTGACCAGAACATCTTGTATCGCTTCAGGTGAAACAACAAGTTGGGGCAATGCGTTTGCCATCTGTTAAATCTGCTTAATTTTTTGGAAAAAAGTGTCCAGCTCTTGGGTGGATGAAATCGTTTTTCCTTCCCCGTTATCCAGTTGTTGAAGACCGACATTAAGCTTTTGGCGTAAGGCGGATAGTTTGATTTCGTTGACCCAATCTTCATGTAATTCTACAAAACGCAGCGCCTCGCGCACCACTTCACTGGCATTGTTATATAGACCGGTTTCCACTTTCGATTTAATGCGGTTTTCGAGTTCTGGTGTCAGAGAAATATTCATAATTCCTTCTCCAAAAATGCAGCGTTTTGCTAAAGAATCACATTAAAAATAAAGATTGTCAATCTTTGTTTTTGGGGTGTTGGCCCAAAAGCTGTAATGTCCCCTTTTGCTCTCAAGCGGACTGCGCTGTAGCGTAGATCGCTTATGCAGATACAGCTGAAGAAACATGGGTGTCCTTTTTCTAATGTTTTTCTAACATAAACTCCGCCACTGCCCGAAAATACTGCCCGCGCTCTAGGCCGCCGCGATTCTTTCAATCCCCTTAAATTCTGAGGAACTGGACAAACTGGCCGCTTCCAGATCGTAAGCCGCTTGCAGGTTGGTCCAAAACTGCGGCGTGGTTCCCAAAGCCAGGCTTAAACGAATCGCCGTATCCGCCGTAACCGAGCGTTTGCCATGCACAATCTCATTAATGCGTCGTGGCGACACCTGCATCGCTTTGGCCAGCTTGTTTTGCGAAATCGCCAAAGGCTCCAAAAACTCTTCCAGCAAAACTTCACCCGGGTGAATGTTTTCGACTCTATCCATCTTGTCCTCCTAGTGGTAATCCACAATTTCAATGTTTTCGACACGGCCATCGTTCCAGACAAAGCACAACCGCCATTGCTGATTGATGCGGATGCTGTGCTGCCCCTGTCTTTCACCGCTCAAGGCTTCCAGCCGGTTGGCCGGAGGCACCAATAAATCCTCCAGGCACATAGCCGCATCCAGCATTCTTAACTTCATTCGCGCTTTGCGCTGAATAGTCTGGGGCAGTTTTTTAGAAAACCGCCCTTTAAACACCTTTTCGGCTTCTTTGTCTTTGAACGTATTGATCATGATTGGAGTATAACGCATCGCGTTATATAACGCAAAGCGTTATGGGTAAGTGCAGAGGTGATGGGACAAGCCGGGGGTTAGGCTAAAATAATCTGGGTGTCCTTTTACTTAAACCAATAGTCGGTCACGGCTTGAGTGGTCAAGCAAGCGGTCTGCTGCTGATCCTGCTCGGTGACCTCACAGCCCAATGCGGAAAACACGTTGAATTCGGCTTGTTTCCAAAGCGGTTCGGAATCGACAATCAAACCGTCCATATCGAATATCACCGCTTGCAGTTGGTCAGCACTCAAACATTCTTCTCCATAATGTGGCTGGGCAGGCCGTCCAAACTGGTTTGGTTTTTCTGTTCCCAGTATTGCTCAATGCCATCCTCGCCTTTTTTGAGCGCCCATTCGTTCAGATGGTCGCGCTCATCGACGTAATCGAAAAATGGCACGCCCATACCGCAAGACGTCTGCACCAAGTCAATGTCCAGCACAAACAACTGGCGCGCGCCCGGCAGCGGCTGAAACAGACGGTAGAGTTCGTCCCACTGCGGGTCCTTGTGATGCACAACTTTGGCGGAGCCATACAAACGCAAAATCAAAGGCGCACCATCGAACGCACAGAACATCAACGTCATACGCGGCTGTTGCTGCACATGGGCGGCGGTTTCATTGCCGCTGCCGGTCACATTCAACCAAACCACCTGATTCGGCGAAAGCACCCGCAACGAATCCATGCCTTTGGGCGAAAGGTTCACGCGGCTGTCTTGGGTCGCCGTGCCGACAAAATAGACTTTCTGCTGTCGGATGAAATCCGTCAGCTTGTCGTTTAATGCCTCAAGTTTTTGTCCCATCATGTCATCCTTTAATCGGCGCGAAAGGAGTTAAGCCCGACGCCATTAAGTTAGGAAACGCCGTCCATTAGCGAAGCCAAAGCCACATCTTCATTATAAACACGATAAAGTGTCAACGGCGGCTCATGCACCGTAATATGAAAAGTGCGGCCTACGCCATCACCCAACCGCGCATAGTGCGGTGACCCAATATTCTGGAGGCTTTTTACCAAAAAGAGCACTTCTAACCAGGCCTGGTCAAAAGTGAGTCATGCTGACAAAGTGCTGGTGTTGTGGTGTTGGGAAGATTCTTTTTTGATTTGTGCCGAACTGAAATATTTGCGTATATTGCCGATTTATTTTACATTCTTCCTAGAAGAAACATGGGTGTCCTTTTTCTGAGTTCTTTTCTCTTAGCAACTAACAGCTAATCAGCTTCCAATTGCTTAACAACATCTAAAATACTAATCTCATATTTAGCCTCTAATTGAGCAACAAATTGTTTATCAACTCCCCAAATGTAAGCCAAATACCCACGAAGGTAAGGATGTCTTTCATCTTCCAGAGAGTGGTTTAGATAACGATGCACTAAACTCTTAATCTCTCTCTTTTTCTTTCTACCTATACCAACACCTCCGTCATTATTTATAACTAAGCCAGTCACATGCCTATTTACTCTCTTCGACAGGAAAGTTGTTTTGTTAGTATTTAACGCAAGTTTAGGGTATTGAAGACTACTTAAGATGGATTCCATCGCATTATGAAGGTTTATCAAACTTTGCTTGTCATTGCTTGAAAAAGTTAAGTCATCGGCATATCTAGTGTACTTAACGCCGGTACTGTCACACTCAGCGGCAATCGTGACATCAAAATCATAAAGAACAGTATTAGAAATGTATGGAGAACTAGGAGCTCCGATACTCAAAACTATCTCTTCCTTTCTGCTTTGTGAGTAAAAGAACAGACGCGACAAATAGTCTTTTTCATCATCATCAAGAGAAACCCTTTTATGTTTTTCAATATGCTCAATAAGGTCTGACGGCTTAATGGATGGAAAAAAGTCTTTAAAATCCATCTTTAACAAATAAGAACTATCCTTGTGAACCAAAGCATTGTCTCTTATGCTTTTACCTTTAACATATGACATGACACAAGGATGTATCGGTAAATTTATCAAAAATTCATATTCGGACACTACTAGGTTTTGAATTTTTTTCAACAACCTAGACGGCTGAGCTATCAGGCGCTTTTTATCACTATTCCGTTTATCAATAGGAAAAGTTTTATACCTATGAGGTGCACTTCGAACAAAGCTCTTAAGAGTTGATTTATGAACCCCTGTTTTCTCTTTAAGAAAATCAATTAAACTCACTGTCCTTCTCCCTTGAGTGCGAATAATCTTTTTCCATCATTTATGTCTGTGTAGAAAGACATCACTTCCATTTCAACAGTGGGTCTATCAAACTTCCCATCTAAAAAAGAGAATCTGATGCGTGACTGCATTTCGCTACTAATGTAATACTTTGTAGAACCAACTTGCTTAACAAATATTAAGTCTATTTTTTCCATCACAAACAACAACCTTTTTAAACTCTTCTGGCTGTGAGGAATTTCCAATGCGTTCAAGTAGTCCACTATTTCTTGAAACGTTAGTGCGTAAAACAAAGCTACTAACTCTTTAATCAGAAATGCTACATGCCCCTTATGATTCCTATCCAGAGCTTCTGATTTATTAATCCCCTCCAAAAAGGCTTTAATGGTTGAAAAAATATCATCCAAAGCGAAATCGTTCTGAGTGTTGTCATCTAAAACTTTAAAGTCAACATCATAGACAAGGACTTTGTCTGGTTGCAATTTTCTAAGAGGCCCCATCTGGATATACGAAATGGCATTTTCTGGGCAATGGGTACTTTCAACAACAACAAAGAACCTTGGAATGATTGAATTATCCATGACGAAAGTCCCCAGCTCTGCTAGTGAACCTGGGCCTTCAAGAATAACAATGATAACTGACGACAGGAGAGATAAGTCTGTCTGAAACTCAATCAAATCGTCATATATGGCATCGTGTAGCCAGTCCTGAAAGGATTCAGGGTAAATCGTAAGAAAAGAAGGCCCTTGAGTAGTTAAAACCCCGTTAAGCTTTTCTCTAAAACTTCTAGGGCCAGCTTCATCTGTTTGAGTTTTAGCTTTACCGCCAAAAAGTAAAATATGATAAGGCTCAAAGAATACTTGAGATTTATCTAAATTCAGAGAATCGATGAACTGATTTCTTGGGTCTATATTTGCGTCTGACACGGTTATGGTATGCACTTTACCTCAACGGCAGCGCTGAAGGCTTTTTAGCCTTCTAGCGACGTAGGAGCGTAATGAAGGCTAAAAAGCCTTCAGCGCAGCCTAATGCCAATCAATAAACTAAAGTCTGGCTAAACACCTGACTAAATGAATTCGTTAACTCATTTAACACGTAAAGAGCACTTAAAAACTTATCACTTAACGTTAAAAAATGCAACCTGAATCACTAGAAGTTGCTCATCCTAACCTTGTTAATAACATTTTCGCTTGACTTTCTGTAGCTAGGCTCCCATTCTTAATAATGCGAACTGAAATAGACCTCTCCGGCAAAAACATCTCCATCCTACAAAATCATTTTTACCTAGAAAAAGGACACCCATATTTCTTTCAAATAACAAGAGGGCACTGGCTGCGGCTGGAACATGTGGTAGAAGTCGTCCCACTGTGGGTTCTCGCTAGGCACAATTTTCGCGGAGCCATAACAAGCGCAAAATCAAAAGCGCGCCATAATAATCGGGGTTGGATCATGTCACAAAAAGGCTTTGCTACTCCCCTTTGTCTTTAAAAACCACCAGGCCTGGTCAAAAGTGGGTTAGGTTGACAGCTCCCCGATGTAGCGCTGGAACTTTTTGGGTTTGATTTGTTGGATGTCGACCAGGATCAGGGCGTCGATGCAGTCGCCGAAGTCGGGGTCGACGCTGAAGTCGATGAAGCGCATGCCGCCTGGTTCGCACAGTTCGGCGTATTGTTTGAACAGGGTCGGTACTTTGACCTGGTATTGTTCCAACAGCCGGTTGAGTTTTTTGTAGGCCTCTTTGTAGTCGTCCTGAAAGTTTTCTTTGGCCAGTTGCTTGACCTCGTCGGAGGCACGGAACGGTCTCTTGCCCACGGCCATGTTGGCATCGTCGCCAAACTGTTCGCTGAAAAAGGCGACGATCAGTTCCTTGGCCACTTGCGGGTAGGCGTCGGACAGGGTGACCGGCCCGTAAAAGTAACGGATCTCGGGGTGGCGTTTGATGTAGGCGCCGATGCCGTACCACAGATAATCCAGACTGCGTTTGCCCCAGTAGCGGGGTTGCACAAAGCTGCGGCCCATTTCCAGTGATTGTGGCAGCCGCTCGATCAATGGCGGGTTGAAGTCAAACAGGCTGGGGGTATAGAGCCCTTCCATGCCCGAGCGTTCCAGAATTTGCGCGCATTCGCCAATGCGATAAGCGCCCACGATTTCCAGTTCCTGATCGTCCCACAATACCAAATGCCGAAATTCGGCATCAAACGCATCCAGATCGTAGGATTCGCCGGTGCCTTCCTCGACGGTGCGAAAGGTCAGTTCGCGCAGTCGACCGATTTCGCGCATCACCGGGGAATCGGCTTCGTAAGCAAACAACACGATTTTTTTGCCATCGGCGGTTTCGCCCAGCAATTCGCCTTTTTTCAGGTCTTCGCGCAGGGCGCGGCGATCCATTGGATGCGCCAGGGTGTTTTCGGTTTCAAACGGGGTTTTGGCCGCCGCCTTTTTGGGATTGGTCAGACGGTACACGTGCTTGCGCATCAGCTTGGCGATTTTTTTGTCGGGCAGGTCGAGCGCGGCAATGGATTTGAACGGAATCAGGCGGCCAATGTGAAACGCAATCTGCTGGTCGTTTTTATTGAACATTTCCTGCACCAGCATCAAGGTGCCCAGCGGTTTGTAGACGGAGGAAAGGCCGTAAAACAGGGCCGAATTGCGCGCATCGATGTTGATGGGCAAAACCGGGGCGCTGGTTTTTTTGGCCAGTTTCAGAAAGCCGCTTTTCCATTCGCCGTCGCGCACGCCATTGGGTCGGATGCGCGAGACTTCGCCCGCCGGAAAGATGATCACCGCTTCTTCGTTTTCCAGCGCCTGAACCATGGCCTTGAATTGCTGTTTGTAGCTGGCTTTGGCCGAGAGGTTGTCCACCGACAGAAACAGCGATTCAAACGGTTCGACTTTGGAAAGCAGTTCGTTGGCGACGATGCGCACGTCCGGGCGCACGCTGCGCACCAGTTTCAGAATCGCCAGTCCGTCGAGCGAGCCGATGGGGTGATTGGCGACAATGACCACACGTCCGTCGGAGGGAATGTTGTCGAGCTGGCGGTGGTTCACCTGGTAGGAAAAGTTAAAATGCTCTAAACTCTTGTCCAAAAACGCAAAGCCGCGCAGGTGCCGGTTCTGTTCGATGAAGCCATTGATCTGGTCTTCGTGGGTGAGTTTTTTCAGAAACCCCAGCAGGGCACCCGAACCGGGCTTTTGTTTGAAGTCGGGGTATTTGTCGAGAATGGTGGCTTCGATGTCGAGCATAAAAATAACCAGGCCTGGTAGTTGCCAATCAATTGGATGATTTTGGATCACGCACATGACCGGCGCGTGACGAATCAATGAGACTTTTATGAATGTGATCAGAAAAGAGGACTCCCATAGATGGAAATGATTACCCTCACGTATTGGGATTTAGCGGGTCTGTCGGTGATCACGTTGCTGGCCGGTGGCTTGTTGTTTTTAAACGGCTTTGACCACACGCGTCAGTTGGCCGTGGCCGCGGTGCGCATGGTGGTGCAGTTGCTGCTGATGGGCGTGTGGCTGAGCTGGGTGTTTTACTCGGAAAGTCTCCTGCTGGTGGTGCTGGTGTCACTCATTATGATGCTGTTTGCCGGTTACGAGATTCTGAAGCGTCAGACCTGGCGCTTTCGCAAACTGGGCTCCTTCTGGGTGGGATTGATGTCGCTGTCGATGACCGCGCTGGTGCTGACGCTGGGCACGCTGACCCTGATCATCGAACCCGACCCCTGGTTTCAGCCGCAGTATGCGATTCCGCTGTTGGGGATGATTCTGGGCAACAGCATGACCGCGATTGGTCTGGGGCTGAATACTTTGACCCAGAATGCGGTGCAGCAAAAAGACGCGATTGAAGCCCAGCTGGCGCTGGGCAAATCGGCCAAGGAATCGATGGCGTTTTTAAAGCGCCAAAGCCTGCACACCGCCTTGATTCCGGTGGTGAACATGCTGGCCGCCGCCGGGGTGGTGTCTCTGCCGGGGATGATGACCGGGCAGATTCTGGCGGGCGTGGACCCGATCGAAGCGGTCAAATACCAGATCATGATCATGTTTCTGGTGGCCACGTCCACCGCCACCGGGGTGATGATCGCGCTCTGGCTGGCACAAAAACGCCTGTTTGACCCGCGTGAACGCTTGCTGACGGCGCATCTGGTCAAAAATCACTGAATCATTTCAACCGTATCTGACCTTTGGCAAAGGACGCAACAGGATTGAGTCTGGGGCGCGTTAGGCGTAAACTAATTCCTGAGTGTTTTACTCAGGAATTGTCGGGAGCCTCATGCCGTTTCAGTCGCGTTTTACCCAATTGCCGTCGGATTTTTATCAGTTCAATGCCCCGGAGCCGATGCAGGATGCGCATCTGGTCGCGGTCAATGAGGCCCTGCGCACGCAACTGGGTCTGACTTTGAAAGATGAAGCGTTGCTGGCTCTGACTTCGGGGCAGCTGACGCATCCGCAATTGGCCGAGCTGGGATTGCGTCCGTTGGCACAGAAATACACCGGGCATCAGTTTGGCTACTACAATCCGCATTTGGGCGATGGGCGCGGGGTGCTGCTGGGCGAGTGGCAAGCGCCGGACGGCAAGGTATGGGATTTGCATCTCAAGGGGGCAGGACGCACCCGGTTTTCGCGCAATGGCGATGGCCGGGCGGTGCTGCGTTCCAGCATCCGTGAATTTCTGGCCTCCGAGGCGCTTTACGGTCTGGGCGTGCCCACCACCCGTGCGCTGGCGATTGCGACCAGTGACGAGATGGTGCAACGTGAAATTCTGGAGCCACGGGCGACCCTGTTGCGGCTGACGCCTACGCACATCCGTTTCGGCCATTTTGAATGGGCGGCGCGACAAAGCGCGACCGCTCGCGATGCGTTGCTGGGCTATGTGATCGATCATTATTTTCCTGAGGCGCAGGGGCAGTCCTTAAAGCACCAGGCCTGGTACTTTCTGCATTCAGTGTGTCAGCGTACCGCGCGTTTGATCGCGCATTGGCAGGCGGTCGGGTTCAATCACGGGGTGATGAATTCCGACAATATGTCGATTTTGGGTGAGACTTTCGATTTCGGGCCCTACGCGTTTTTTGACGATTTTCAGATCGGATTTGTGTGCAATCACTCGGACACGGACGGGCGCTATGCTTACAGCGAACAGCCGCTCATCGGCCATTTCAACTGCGCCTTGCTGGCCGATGCTCTGGGCGCGTATTTGAGTGAGGACGAGCAGAAAAAAGCGCTGGAGAGTTACGTGGACGAATACAACCGCGTGGCGCTGGCACAGATGCTGGTCAAACTGGGACTGGCGGAGCCACCAAAAGAGCGCAATCAGCCCGAAGCCGAGGTGCAGAAAGGCGACCGGGCGCTGGTGGCCGATGTGTTTATTATGATGGATCAGCAGCGTGTGGATCACAGCCTGTTTTTCCGGCGGCTGGCGTGGCTGGGCACCGAACGCGAACCGGAATTGATGGCGCTGCTGGCCGAGCCGGACGCTTTTGCTGACTGGTTTGAATCGCTGCAACAGCGGATCTCTGAGGCAGGTTTGTCCCAGACCGACTGGCAGGCACGGATTCGAGCGGCCAACCCGTCGATTGTGTTGCGCAGCTACATCGCTCAGGAAATCATTGATGCCGCCGAAAAGGGCGATTACGCGCCTTTGACACAATGGACCCAGGCGCTGCAACGCCCGTTTGACGACCATCCCGAACTGGCCGAGTATCAGCAACCGCCCAAGCCAGCCCAAAAAAGCATGGTGCTCAGTTGTTCGTCGTGAGTCAGGCGAGCTAGGTTTCTTTGTGGTGCTGGATTTTTAAAACCAGAATTTTTTCAGACTGGGGTAACCAGCGGTAGTAAATCCGGTAACCGGCTTTGCCAAAAGGCTTGTGTAAGATTCGCATGCCTTTGAGTTGCGGCACCTCTTTGCCCATTTCCGGGAATAAAGCCAGGTGATCGATTGACGTCGTCAAAGTACGGATGGCTTTGCTGGCGTAGACCTCGCTTTCCTCTGCCAAAAAGCCCCGTAAGCGTATCAGGTCCTCACGGGCATGGGCTGTTAAAACGATCCGAACCATTTATGAGTTCAATTCTGGGGCCGGTTTTTCATCTTCGGTGAACCAGGATTCCACCCAAGGTTTGATCTGGTTGTCCCAGTCAAACTGCTCACCGGTTTCTTCAAACGCTTTCCAAGATAGCAGAGCGTCTTTCAGGTCGTCATCCAGATCGTCGCTTTTGGGCAGATAGTGCGCTTCGAGCACATCAAGGTGCATCGTCAACGCTTCTCGTGCATAAAAAGTTTTGGTTCGTCCGGTCAGTTTGGCCATGGTTTCCAACCGTGATTCGATGTCTTCAGGCAGGCGAATGGCAAGCATAAGGGCCTCCTTTTTCAGTAATGAAGATAAACTGCTATACAAAGTATAGCAAGCCAAGGCTGGCGTTTGCTATTTTTTTAACCCGATAACGCCGCCGTGACGATGGCCTGAGCTTCTTTGAGAATTTCATCCAAATGCGCTTGGCCTTTGAAGCTTTCGGCGTAGATTTTGTAGATGTCTTCGGTGCCGGACGGGCGGGCGGCGAACCAGCCGTTTTCGGTGGTGATCTTGAGTCCGCCGATGGCCGCGCCATTGCCCGGTGCGTGGGTCAGTTTGTCCACAATCGGTTCGCCTGCCAGGGTGTTGGCCTTGACCATGCCGGGCGACAGGTTTTTGAGAATGGCTTTCTGTTCGCGGTTGGCGGGGGCATCAATGCGGCTGTAGACCGGGTGGCCGAATTGTTCGGTCAGCGCCTGATAAAGCTGCCCAGGGTCCTTGCCGGTGACCGCGGTGATCTCGGCGGCCAGCAGGTTCATGATAATGCCGTCCTTGTCGGTGCTCCAGACGGTGCCGTCGCGTCGCAAAAAGGACGCCCCGGCGGATTCTTCGCCGCCGAATCCGAATTCGCCCGAGACCAGTCCGTCGACAAACCATTTGAAGCCGACCGGGACTTCGGACAGGATTTTGCCCAGGCTGGCGACCACGCGATCGATCATGGAACTGGAGACCAGGGTTTTGCCGATTTTGACATCGGCGGCCCAGTCTTTGCGGTGGGTCAGCAGGTATTGAATCGCGACCGCCAGATAATGGTTGGGGTTCATCAGGCCGCTTGACGGGGTGACGATGCCGTGGCGGTCCACATCCGGGTCATTGCCAAAGGCGATGTCAAAACGGTCCTTGAGTTCAATCAGCCCAGCCATGGCGAAAGGCGACGAGCAATCCATGCGGATTTTGCCGTCCTTGTCGACGTGCATAAAGCCAAAGGTGGGATCGACGCGGTCGTTGACCACCTCGATGTTGAGGCCGTAATGCTCGGCAATCGGCTGCCAGAAATCCACGGCGGCACCGCCCATCGGATCGACGCCGATGCGAAGCCCGGCCTGTTTGATCGCGGCCATGTCGATCACGTTTTCCAGATCCTTGACATAGGGCATGATCAGATCCGCTTCGGTGACATGGGCGCAAGCCATCGCTTCGCTCAGTGGCATGCGGTTGATCGCGTTCATGTCGGATTGCAGAATCGCATTGGCGCGATTCTGAATCACATCGGTGGCATCGGTGTCGGCCGGACCGCCATTGGGCGGATTGTATTTGAAGCCGCCGTCCTGTGGCGGGTTGTGGGACGGGGTGATGATCACGCCATCGGCCAGATTGTCCGAGATGTCGGCATTGTGGGTGAGGATGGCGTGCGAAATCACCGGCGTGGGCGTATAGCGGCCATTGCCCTGAATGATCACGTCCAGTCCGTTGCCGACAAAAACCTCAATGGCGGTGGCATGTGCCGCTTCGGAGAGTGCATGGGTGTCCATGCCGATGTAGATGGGGCCGGTGATGCCTTGCTGATCCCGGTATTCGACAATCGCCTGGGCGATGGCGGCGATGTGGTTTTCGTTGAACGCACAGGCGCTGGCGCAGCCTCGATGGCCGGAGGTGCCGAAACTGACCGCCTGATCGGGTTGGCTCACGTCCGGGGTCAGGGTGTAGTAGTCGCTGACCAGTTTGGGGATGTTTTCCAGCAGAGAATGCGGGGCCAGTTTGCCAGCCAGTTCGGAGTGCGCCATGTGTGAGTCCTTTTTTGTGCAATGGTTTGGTTTCATCTTAGCGGATTCTTGTGGGGATTTTAAGCGGAGTAAGGGCAGCGGAGGTGACAAGTCGATGAAGCCGTCGTCTGAATCAGTGATTGCTTGTGTTATACTATAACACTTGAATCGACTGACTTAAGTTCAACAGGTTGCCAGGAATTTGCCCCGATTTTAGTATGAACACGGATCGCTGCTATCACCGCTTTCTTCTGACCGGACCGCGCTTTGCGCTGGTGCTGGGGATTCTGGCTGTGTTCTGGCTGGGGCAAACGTTGGCTTTGGTGCATGAAACCGAGCACCCGTTTCATGAGCACAGTGTTGAATGCGATCTGTATCAAGGCCTGTCACAGCCACTGAGCACGGACGGCATCGGTCCGCCGCCGGTGTTTGCTCTGCTGGGGGCGGAAACCGTCTCCGTTACCCCGGTTCTTTCCCGTCTGTTTTCTGAACTCCCCGTTTTTCAAGGCCGTGCGCCGCCGTTTTCCTGAACGTTGTTTCTTTTGTGTTTTTTGTCATTGTCTACCGGCCTGAACCCGAATGGGTTTTTTACCAGGCCTGGTGGTTCTTGCATGTATTGAGTTCTTCGTTTCGCGCCAAGAGCTCGTTATCAATTTTGTTCAGGAAAATAATATGAGCGTATTGAGAAAGAAAGTCTTAGCTCAGGCCATTGCTGTGGTCATGATTCAGGCCGCCGCGAGCAATGCGGCGGTATTAGCCGCGCAAGCCGAGCCAAGCGGACAGGTTGCGTCCAGCCAGACGGAACTGGCCCCTGTGACCGTTTCCGCCTCCCCCATTCATCCGCATCAGGCGTTTGATGTGCCTTCGCAAATCAACGGTCTGGATGGCGATCACAAACGCGCCGAGCAAAGCGGCTCTCTGGGCGACACGCTGGATGGCATTGCCGGGGTCAATAATCTGGGCACCGGCGCACAGTCCGGCAAACCGGTGATTCGAGGCATGTCCGGCAATCGGGTGAAAGTGCTGTCCAACGGTCAGGCCACCGATTTTCAGACCTATGGCGTGCGTCATCCCGCCAACATCGATCCGTTTCTGGCGGAGCGTCTGGAGGTAGTGCGCGGCCCGCAAAGCGTGTTGTATGGTTCCGAAGCGTTGGGCGGTGTGGTCAATGTGCTGTCACCCGCGATTCCGTACGAGCGTGATACCCACGGCGAAGTGATGGGTGAATACAACTCGCAGAACCGTGAAAAAGTGGCCGGGGCCAAGCTCGGCGCTGGGGGCGACAACTTTGGTATTACCGCTGGGTATGTGCAGCGCAAAGCGGACAATATGACCGTGCCGGATGAAAAAGACCGCGCGCTGTTGACCGGAGAGGTGCCGCATACCAACTACGATAACCGTTCGACGCATATTGGCCTGGGGTATGACGACGATTGGGGCTATGTCGAGTTGCGTCACACTCAGTGGATTGCCAAACAGAATTTTGTGGGCATTCACAAGGAAGGTGACCACTTTCATGCCGAGGCCACAGGGCAGCGTTTGCAAAACGACGAAACCCAGTTGAAAACCGGGCTGTATCTGGACGACTGGACCTTGAAGGCCGATTGGAGTCATACCCAAAATCGACGGGAATCGGCACACGATCTGCCGTATGAAACCATGGCCGCCGACAAGGGCACGGACGACTATCTGGACCTTCGGGTCAAACGCGACGATGTGACCCTGGCGCTGGCGCACCCGAAACTGGGCGATTTTGAAGGCGAAGTCGGCGTGAGTCTGACCGAAAAGGCGCAGACGCTGAAATCCGGTCACTTGGCGCCCGGTGCCGATGTCAGCCAGCAGGCGGTGTATCTGTTTGAAGAGGCCGACTACGATCGCTGGCTGGTGCAGTTCGGTGCCCGTTACGATCGCCACGAGGTCAAAGCGCCGATCAATGAGGCCAATCATCATTTTGTCGAAGACGGTTTTTTTGACGACAGCAATAACGAGCGCACCTTTGAGGTCTTTAGCGGCTCCGTGGGCGCGACCTATCAGCTGGCGGACAATTGGGCACTGGCCGGGTCGCTGGCACGCGGCTATCGCGCACCGAGCATTTTTGAACTTTATGCAGGCGGCGAACACGGCGGGGTGCAGGCGTTTCAGATCGGCAACCCGGATTTGAAGGAAGAAACCTCCATCAACACCGACTTGTCGCTGCGTTGGCAGGGTGAACAGGCGCAAGCCAGCGCCACCGTGTATCAGAACTGGGTCGACAATTACATTTATCTGGAGCGCACCGGCAACACCGTGACCGGCGAATCGGGCAATTCTCTGGATGAAATGCAGGCTCAACAGACCGATGCGCAAATCCGAGGGCTGGAGTTGGCCTATCAGCAGCAATTCACCCAGCACTGGTCGGCCGATGCCGCACTGGAAATCATTGATGGGCGCGACACCGACAACAGCCGTGACTTGCCTCTTATTCCCGCCAATAACCTGCGTTTGGGCGGGAAGTTTCACCCAGCCGATGGCGATGCGCTGAAAAATCAGACCTTGTCGCTGGGGGTGAAACTGGTGGCGGCCAAAGACGCTGCCGGACAATACGAACCCTTCTCCCAGTTTGACGACAGTGCTACCGGCACCGCCTCAACCGATGCCTACAGTGTGTGGGATCTGGGGTATCAGGCGGATGTGAAATGGGACAAACGCACGCTGAAACTGGGGGCCAAAGTCGAAAACCTGTTCGACACCGCCTATGTGGACTTCCTGAATACTTACAAAGGCTACTCGCTTAACCCCGGACGGAACTTTCAGTTAAACGCAGCGTTGCAGTTCTAGCCAGCCAGACGTTCCTTTCTGCCCCGGCGTTCTGTCGGGGTGGTTTCTTATACTTGTTTTTTGCTGTTTGGTAGACTACTATCAGGTACGTTAAAACGTACGTTTGGAGTAGGTCATGACAACATTAAACAGCACCGAAGCGCGATCTAACTTGTACGGCTTGATTTCACAAGTGAATGAATCGCACGAACCGATCACCATTACCGGTAAAAAGGGCAATGCGGTTTTGCTTTCCGAATCGGATTGGCAGTCCATCAATGAAACCCTTTTTCTGTTGAGCGTGCCGGGGATGCGTGAGTCGATTTCCGAGGGACTCAAAACGCCATCCAGCGAATGTTCGGAACAACTGGATTGGTAATGACGTGGAAAATCATCTACACCAAACAAGCGCAAAAAGATGCGAAAAAACTTGCGGCCAGCGGCTTGAAGCCAAAAGCGGAAAAGCTGTTAAAGCGGATGACGGATGATCCTTTTTTCACGCCGCCTCGATTCGAGAAACTGGTCGGGGATTTGACGGGTGCTTATTCACGCCGAATCAACATTCAGCATCGAATCGCCTATCAAGTGTTGGACGATGAAAGAATCATCAAAGTGATTCGGTTGTGGACGCAATACGAATAACAGGGCTACGGAAAAGAAGACCCCCTTCCTCTTTGGCTTAACCTTTGTCTGCCCCGGCGTTCTGCCGGGGTGTTTTTTACCAGGTCTGGTAAAAAACACTTCTCTCTCTTGAAAAAAAATCGCCTGACACCATAAAGCTTGACAGCTTTGGAGCAATTCATAAAATGATTAGCACTCTCAGTAGTGGAGTGCTAATTTTTGATGGCGCGGTTGGCTGGTTTTCAGCCGCCGTGCCATTCTGACAAACGTCAGACACTGGACCCTAACGTGATAAATCAGGAGATAAATCGATGAAGATCAAACCATTACATGACCGTGTGGTTGTACGCCAGAAAGAAGAAGAGAAAGAAACTTCTGGAGGCATTTTGCTGCCCGGTTCGGCGCAGGAAAAAGAGAACATGGGCGAAGTGGTTGCTGTGGGGCCTGGCAAAATGGCCGACAATGGCACGCGCATGGAAATGACCGTGAAGGTCGGCGATCAGGTGTTGTTTGGCCAGTTTTCCGGTCAGGAAGTCAAAGACGCCGAAGGCCAGCCCCTGAAAGTGATGCGTGAAGACGACATCATCGCAATCATCGACTAATTACCAGATTTAAGAGAGGACGAATTAAGATGGCAAAAGACGTACGCTTTGGATTGGAATCGCGTGAAAAGATGGTCGAAGGGATCAATGTCCTGGCCGACGCGGTCAAAGTCACGCTGGGGCCAAAAGGCCGTAATGTGGTACTGGAAAAATCGTTCGGTGCCCCGACCATCACCAAGGATGGTGTGACCGTAGCCCGTGAGATCGAACTGGAAGACAAGTTCATGAATATGGGTGCACAGATGGTGAAGGAAGTGTCTTCCAAAACCAACGATGTGGCCGGTGATGGCACCACGACCGCGACCGTTCTGGCGCAGTCGATTGTGCGCGAAGGCATGAAAGCCGTGGCCGCAGGCATGAATCCGATGGATTTGAACCGCGGGATTCACAAGGCGGTGGAAGCCGTGGTCAAAGAAATTCAGAAAATGTCTGTGCCGTGTGATTCCTATGATTCGATTGCTCAGGTGGGCACGATTTCTGCGAACTCCGATTCTGCTGTGGGCAAGATGATCGCCGACGCGATGGACAAGGTCAGCACCGAGGGTGTGATCACCGTGGAAGAAGGGTCTTCACTGCAGGACGAGCTGGTGGTCGTGGAAGGCATGGAGTTCGACCGTGGTTACCTGTCGCCTTACTTTGTGACCGATCAGGAAAAAATGGTCGCGGAACTGGAAAACCCATACATCCTGTTGTTCGACAAGAAAATCTCCAACATCCGTGAACTGCTGCCGACTCTGGAAGCGGTGTCCAAAACCGGTCGTCCGTTGCTGATTGTGGCGGAAGACGTGGACGGCGAAGCGCTGGCCACCCTGGTGATCAACAACATGCGCGGCGTGATGAAAGTGGCGGCGGTCAAAGCGCCCGGCTTTGGTGAGCGTCGCAAAGCCATGTTGCAGGATATGGCGGTGCTGACAGGCGGCAGCGTGATTTCGGAAGAAGTGGGTCTGACTCTGGAAAACGTCGAGCTGGACATGCTGGGCGAAACCAAGTCGGCCGTTGTGGGCAAAGACAGCACCAAGCTGATCGATGGCACCGGTTCCAAGGACGACATCGAAGGCCGTTGCGCGCAGATCAAAGCTCAGATGGAAAATACCACTTCCGAGTACGACAATGAGAAGTTGCAGGAACGTCTGGCCAAGCTGGCTGGCGGTGTCGCCGTCATCAAAATGGGTGCGGCCACTGAAATGGAAATGAAAGAGCGTAAAGACCGTGTGGACGATGCGTTGCATGCGACCCGTGCGGCGGTTCAGGAAGGCATTGTGGCCGGTGGTGGTACCGCGCTGGTACGTGCCCGCGCCAATGTGTCGGTCAAAGGCGACAACGACGACCAGCAGGTTGGCATCGAAATCGCGCTGCGCGCCATGGAAGAACCCATGCGTCAGATCGCGTCCAACTGTGGTCTGGAAGGCTCTGTGATTGTGAACAAGGTGATGGAAGCCAAGCCTGAAATCGGGTTTGATGCCACTTCTGAAACCTATGTGGACATGATCAAGCAGGGCATCATCGATCCGGCCAAAGTGACCCGTTCTGCCTTGCAGAATGCGGCTTCGATTGCCGGGCTGGTGCTGACCACAGGCGCGGCGATTGCCGACCTGCCATCCAAGGACGACGGCGCTGATGCTGCCGGAGGCGGTGGCATGGGCGGAATGGGCGGCATGGGCGGCATGATGTAAGCCCTGGCTCTCAAACGTCTGAGAAAGACCGAACCCGCGTCAACGTTGTTGGCGCGGGTTTTTTTGTTTATTTATGGGTAAGGTGGCTCGTGCTAAAATGCGGTTTTACCCAACAAATTGAAATATGGATGGCTGGATGACACAGGCAAAAATCAAAATCGGGATTGTCGGCGGCACCGGGTTTACCGGCGTTGAATTGCTGCGTATGTTGAGCACGCACGATCAGGTGCAGGTAGATGTGATCACCGCGCGTTCCGAAGCCGGGATGCCGGTGGCGGAGATGTTTCCCAATCTGCGCGGGGTGACCGATCTGGTGTTCCGTGAACCCGAGCTGGAAAGTCTGAGCCAGTGTGATCTGGTGTTTTTTGCAACGCCGCATGGCGTGGCCATGGAGATGGCTCCGGCGCTGGTCGAAGCCGGGGTGCGCGTGATCGATCTGGGCGCGGATTTCCGTCTGGAGGATCTGGACGTCTGGTCGCAGTGGTATGGGATGGAACACAGTGCCGAAATTCTGATGAGACGGGTGGCATACGGCTTGCCGGAATGGTATCGACAGGCCATCAGTCAGGCCAGAGTCATCGCCAATCCGGGCTGTTATCCCACCGCCATTCTGCTGGGGGCGCTGCCGTTTCTCAAAGCAGGCCTGGTCAAAAGCGACGGCATTGTGGCCGATGGCAAATCCGGCGTCAGCGGGGGCGGCCGCGGAGCCAAGGTGGCGATGCTGGGCGCGGAAATGAGCGAAAGCTTCAAGGCCTATGGCATCAGCGGCCATCGTCATCTGCCGGAAATTCAGGAGAAGGCGTCGCAGGTGGCGGAAAAACCGGTGTCTGTGACCTTTGTGCCGCATCTGGTGCCGATGGTACGGGGCATGGAAACGACCCTGTATCTGCCGCTGACCGACCCCGATTCGCCGCAGTCGGAGGTGGCTGCGCTGCAGTCGCTGCTGGAGGCGACCTATGCCGACGAACCGTTTGTGGACGTGATGCCGCCGGACTCTTTGCCGGAAACCCGCAGCGTGCGTGGCTCCAATCTGTGTCGGCTGAGTCTGTCTCGGCCGCAAAACGGGAATACACTGGTGGTGACGTCGGTGATCGACAATCTGGTCAAGGGCGCGGCCGGGCAGGCGATTCAGAATATGAACATTCTGTTTGGCTGGCCCGAAGACAAAGGCCTGCAACAGATCGGGCTGATGCCTTAACCCGGAAATTTACCTTCGGTTTCTTCGATTCATAAATTTGCGCCAATATCGCGCAGGCAATTGTTTTCACAAGGAAATTTCTGAAGGAGCGTCGTATCAACGATTACGACCGACTGAAGAAACGAAGAACTCGACGCCCGAAGGGGTAAGTCGAGCAATATTTCTTGTGGAATCAAGGGGCAAGCGAGATGCTGCATCATTTATGAATTTTCCGGGTTAACGCCGTGTCGCAGGGCGTTTGCCATGCCGGAACTTACCAGGCCTGGTAAAAAGTGACCCGTCTGCAGGGTTTTGTTACAATAAAATGATTCAGAGGCCTTTGTTTCGTGCAAAGGTCTCTCACGCTGGGGTTTGCCAGCGCGAATCACAAAGGAGGCAGATATGTCTGCAATGCCGGAACCTGTAAAATTTACCGACGCCGCGGCCCAGAAGGTCAGTGGCCTGATTGCCGATGAAGGCAACCCGGAGTTGAAACTGCGGGTGTATATCACCGGTGGCGGCTGTTCGGGCTTTCAGTATGGGTTTACCTTTGATGAAGCCCAGGCCGAAGACGACACAGTGGTGGAAAAAGAGGGCGTCAAACTGATGATTGACCCGATGAGTTTCCAGTATCTGATGGGCGCGCGCATTGATTATCTGGAGGATCTTCAGGGCGCGCGTTTTGTGATCGAAAACCCCAACGCTTCCACCACCTGTGGTTGCGGGTCGTCTTTCGGCGTGTGACCAACCGGCCCGTTCATCGGGCAAAACAGTCTATTTCCCATCAACACGGACAGCGCGGCACGCCTGATTCCGTGTTTTTATTTTCGCGTTAGGAAAACCACTATGGATTACATTCCCGGTCTGGCCGGCGTCCCGGCCACTGAATCAGAAATTTCATATATCGACGGCGAAAAAGGGCTTTTGACCTATCGCGGTTACGACATCATGGAACTGGCCGAACACTCGTCGTTTGAAGAGACCACTTTGTTGTTGCTGTTCGGCAAGCTGCCTGCCTACAAGGAACTGTATGATTTTGATGTGAAGCTGCGCAAGGCCAGACGGGTCAAATACAATCTGCGCGAAATCATGAAAAACCTGCCGCCGACCACACACCCGATGCACATGCTGCAGGTGGCAGTGGCGAGTCTGGCCAGTTTTTATCCCAGCACCGAATACATGAAAGGCGGCACCGAAAACCAGGATTACATCAACCAGGTCACGGTCAACATCATCTCGCACATGGGCACGCTGGTGGCGATGTGGGAACACATGCGCAACGGCTTTGATCCGGTCGAACCCCGCACCGATCTGACTTATGCGGAAAACTTTCTGTACATGGTCAACGGGGAAGAGCCGGACAAGGATTGGGCCCGTCTGCTGGATGCCTGTCTGATTCTGCACGCCGAGCACACCATCAATGCCTCCACTTTCACCACCATGGTCACCGGCTCCACGCTGGCCAACCCCTGTTCGGTGATTTCCTCGGCCATTGCGTCCCTGTCCGGGCCTCTGCATGGCGGGGCCAATCAGAAAGTGATCGAAATGCTGGAGGAAATCGGTCATCCCGAAAACGCGCGCGCCTACATCGAGAAGCGTCTGAGCGAGAAAAAAGTGATCTGGGGCATGGGCCACCGCGAATACAAAACCAAGGACCCGCGCGCCACGATCCTGCAGAAGCTGTCTTCCGAATTGCTGGAAAAGAAAAGCGACGAAGGTTCGCTCAGTCATTCGTTTGCCACGGCGATGGAAGTCGAGCGGGTGTGCGAAGAACTGCTCGGGCACAAAGGGGTCTACCCCAATGTGGATTTTTATTCGGGCATTCTGTACAAGGAAATGGGCTTTGATTCCGGCCTGTTTACGCCGATTTTCGCGGTGGCGCGTTCCGCTGGCTGGATGGCGCACTGGCGTGAGCAGTTGCAGAACAACAAGATTTTCCGTCCTACCCAGATTTACACCGGGGCCGGTGAGGCCTGCTATGTGCCCATTGAGCAACGCTGAGGCAGTGCGTCTGCTCTAGTGAAAGGACTTTTAGGGTAGCCACACCCCGCCGAGCACCGCATTGCGCTGAGCGCCGGTGACACTGGCCAGCGCAATCGGGCGCTGGGCCAGCCGTTCCCGGGCCAGCCAGGCCATCATGGTCGCTTCCACGGCTTCGGGCGGTACGCCCAGTTGCTCAGAGGTGCCAATCTCCGTCCCGTCACCGGCCGCCTTTTGCAATCGCTGCATCAGGGTGGCATTGCGGCTGCCGCCGCCCATCACATACATTTTCTTCGGCCATGCGCCACCGTTTTCCTGTTTCAGGGCGTTGCTCAGGCTCTGCACCGTCAGCTGGTTGAGGGTGCTCAACAGCGTCAAAGGCGAAGGCGCGGGGCGGGAATAGGTGTTCAGGCGTTCGGCCACCCACTGGGTATGGAAGGCATCGCGCCCCGTGCTTTTGGGGGCCGGACCGGCAAAATACGGGTCCTGCAGAAAATGTGCCAGCAGGTCCGGGTCGGGTGAGGTACTGGCAGCCAATTGGCCGTCGGCATCGTAGGGTTTTTGAAAATGCTGCTGGCAGAGTTCGTCCATCAGGCCATTGCCGGGACCGGTGTCCCAGCCCAGAACCGGCTGTCCTGGCCGAAACAGACTGATGTTGGCAATGCCGCCGATATTGATCAGTGCGCAACCGGCCGCGCAATCGGTTTCGCTTAATAAGGTTTGATGAAACGCCGGTGCCAGTGGCGCGCCCTCGCCACCCAATGCCATGTCGTCCACGCGGAAGTCGGCCACGGTGGGAATGCCGGTGCGTTTGGCAATGATGGCCGGATGACCGATCTGCAGGCTCATACCGGCTTCCGGGGCGTGAAAAATCGTTTGGCCGTGACTGCCGATGGCAGAGACTCGGTCCGGGTGAAGGGACTGGTTGGCCAGCAGGGCATTGGCCGCCGCCGCAAGCTGTTCTCCCAGAGTGCGCGAAAGTTCGGCAAACTCGGACAGAGCCAGTTGCGGGGCGCGGTTCAGGGCCATCAGTTTGTCGCGCAAGGGTTGGGGATAGGGCAGGCTGACGTGGGCCAGCAGTTGGGGCCGCTCATCAAAACGGACCAGCACCGCATCGGTAGCATCCAGGCTGGTGCCAGTCATCAGGCCGATGTAAAGCGGTTTGTCGTTCATGTCACACTCGCTTTGGGTCACCCCGCATTGATAGATGGCGTCGTGCGGCTGTGTTTCAGTCGAAGCGACGGGCCAGCTGGGTGTGAGGGTTGAGTCGTTCCAGTTGCGCCATCATCAGACCGGCCTGTTGCTGAAAGCGGTGACGGTGTTTTTCCGGCACCGGATTCGCGTCCGGCAGTTTCACTTTCAGCGGGTCCACATGGCGGCCATTTTTTCGGAATTCGTAATGCAGGTGCGGGCCGGTGGCCAGGCCGGACTGGCCGATGTAGCCGATGACATCGCCCTGTTTGACCCAGCTGCCTTTCTTGTATTTGCCAAACCGGGACATGTGGGCATAAACGGTGGTGAAACGGTTGGCGTGTTTGATGTACATCACCCGCCCGTAACTGCGGCTCCATTCCCGTTTGACGATCTGGCCGTCGCCGGTGGCCCGGATCGGCGTGCCGGTGGGTCCACCGTAGTCGACACCGCGATGGGCGCGCCATTTTTTGAGCACCGGGTGATAGCGTTTGGGTTTGTAGCGCGAGGTGATGCGCACATAGTCCACCGGGTTGCGCAGAAAGGCTTTGCGCAGGTTGGCACCGTCCATGTCGTAATAGCCGATGTTCTGTTTGCCCGCCTCGTCCCTTAGCAGAAAGGCGGTGTGGGTGCTGTCACGGCCGGTGTTGATCTGGGCGGCAATGATGTCGCCGTCCCCGATGTATTCGCCGTCAATATAGCGTTTCTCGTAAATCACGCGGAAGGGATCCCCAGAGCGTAATTGACGGATAAAATCGATTTCCCAGGCAAACACGTCCGCCAGATTCATAATGGTCCTGGGACTCAGGTCCTGGGCTTCGGCGCTGAGGTAAAACGAATCGTTGATTTCGCCGGAAGCCGTGGCCAGCCGAATCTCAACCGGGTGCTCGAGCTTTTTCAGCTGAAAAACGCTGTCGGCGTTGTTGTCGGCGCGGGTCAGGCGGTAGGTGATCGCTTTGCTGGGATGGCGTTCGATTTTCTGCACACGGTTGGCCTGGTCCAGCCAGACGTGCAAGGTGTCGCCCTGCCGCAACCGGGTCAGCCAGCCGCTGTTTTCGGTCTGACCGATCTGCCAGCTCAGGCGGGAGGAAAGCCCCAGTTCATCCAGCGCTTCAGACAGGGAGCCGTTGGCGGGAATGGTGACGCTGTGATGGGTCCATTGTTCGGGGCTGGCATCGGTTTGCGACGCTTCGGACGCATTGCTTGTGGCGGCATTGGGCGGCGGCAAAGGCAAGCTGGCGACATGCTGAGTGGTGGCTTGCTCCGTGGCCGAAGCGGCGGCCAGCTGGACCAGAAACAGGAACACCAGCGCCATGAGAAGCGTGAATTGTAAAATTGTTCGTGTGGCCGTCACAATTGTGCTCTCACCTTGTTGATCGTTATTCGATGCCTTGCGATGGTGTGATTCCGACCATCGGCAGGCCCTTGATGCGCCGTTTCTGGCATTCTAGCCGAAACCGGCGCGATGACGCCAGACTAAGCCCCAAAAATTTTCACTCGAATCCGGCAGGTGTGACCCCCGTCATGCGCTTCGCAGCCCAGAAATTCGTGGCGGTTGACCCGACACCAGTTTTCCATGTCTTTGGGCGCACCCGGGTCCGTGGACTGGACCTCAATGACCCAGTCTGGTTGCACGCGGTTTTGGTCGTGGCTTTGGTCGTTTGGATCGGTGTTTTTACAAGCAAGGTTGGTGCCGTTTTTCAATTGACGAATGGTTTGTTGCAACTTGATCACCGGCATTGGGCACTTTAGGCCGCTGACATCCAGAGGAATGGTTTCAGAAGAAGGTGCGTCGATTTTGTCTGTCTCCATTGCCTTGCCGCACCAGTTGGGGGGTGCTTAGGGGGAATTGCCGCCGTGTCACGGCGCAGCCTGTCTGCTATAATACGGGCATTTTTCGCGACAGGCAATCCTGGGAAGCGTTTTGACGCGGTTTTAATGCTGTTTTAACTAGCCCGAATGTTTTATGAATTTGTGCAGAGGTCACGCAGGAACTTGTTTCCACAAGGCAATTTTTGAGGAAGTGCCGTATCGGCGATTACGGCCGACTGAGAAAATATGCCTTGTGGAATCAAGGGGCAAGCGAGATCGGCGCAAATTTATGAAATATTCGGGCCAAGCCTGGTAGGTTTTGCCATTGCTTTCAACCATCGAACATAGGAAACCATTGTGTCAGATCAAGCCAATTCCGCTGCCACGGATGTGACCACGTTTCAGGGACTGATTCAAACCCTGCAGGCCTTCTGGGCATCGCACGGGTGTGTGGTGATGCAGCCTTACGACAATGAAATGGGCGCCGGGACTTTTCATCCGGCCACCTTTTTGCGTTCCATCGGTCCTGAGCCTTGGCGGGCGGCGTATGTGCAGCCCTGCCGGCGGCCAACCGACGGACGTTACGGCGACAATCCCAACCGTCTGCAACATTATTACCAGTTTCAGGTGGTGCTCAAGCCTTCCCCGGAAAACATTCAGGAACTCTATCTGGATTCGTTGCGCGCACTGGGCATTGACCCGCTGGAGCACGACATCCGTTTTGTCGAAGACAACTGGGAATCGCCGACGCTCGGTGCCTGGGGTCTGGGCTGGGAAGTGTGGATGAATGGCATGGAAGTCACGCAGTTCACCTATTTTCAGCAGGTCGGCGGTCTGGAATGCCGCCCGGTCACCGGCGAGATCACCTACGGTCTGGAGCGCATTGCCATGTATCTGCAGAAGGTCAACAGCGTGTACGACCTGACCTGGGTCGACGGGCCTGACAGCAAAGTGACATATGGCGATGTGTTTCACCAGAACGAAGTGGAAATGTCGACCTACAATTTCGAGAAAGCCAATACCGATCACCTTTTCCGTCAATTTGACGAGTGCGAAGCCGTGTTTGCCACGCTGGTGGAAGATCGGTTGCCGCTGCCGGCCTATGAGCAGGTTCTCAAGGCCTCGCATGCGTTCAACCTGCTGGACGCGCGTCATGCGATCAGTGTGACCGAGCGGGCCCGCTTTATCGGCCGGGTTCGGGACATGGCCCGGCAGATTGCGCAGGCCTATTACGACGGTCGCGAGGCTCTGGGCTTCCCATTGGTGAAGTCGGCAAAAAACACGGACAAGGACGCGTGAGATGACGGAAAAACGAGAAGATTTTTTGTTGGAAATCGGCACGGAAGAGCTGCCGCCCAATGCACTGAAAACGCTTTCCGAAGCCCTGGGAAAAGGACTGGAGTCGGCGTTGCAGGACGCCGAGCTGGCGTACGAATCGGCCGAGGTGTTTGCCAGTCCCAGACGCTTGGCCGTGCGCATCAATCAGTGTCAGGTGCGTCAGGCCGACAAACAGGTCGAGCGCAAAGGCCCGGCCAAAAAAGCGGCGTTTGACGATCAGGGTCAGCCGACCAAGGCGGCGGAAGGCTTTGCCCGCAGTTGCGGCTTGTCGGTGAATCAGCTTGAGGAAGTGGATACCCCCAAAGGCGTTTGGCTGGTGGCCCGTCTGACCGAAACCGGCCAGGACACCCCGGCGCTGTTGCCGGCGATGATCGAGTCGGCCGTACAACGTCTGCCCATTCCCAAGCGGATGCGCTGGGGCGACTCCGACGTGAGTTTTGTGCGTCCGGTGCACTGGGTGGTGATGCTCTGGGGCACCGAGACCTTGCCGGTGACACTGTTGGGAAAACAGGCAGGCAACCAGACCTATGGTCACCGTTTTCATGCGCCGGGGGCGATTGCCTTGCCGCAGCCACGTGATTACGAGCTGGCTTTGCGTCATCAGGGCTTTGTGGAACCGGATTTTGCGCACCGCCGCGCCCGGATCGAAACCATGGTCACGGAAGCGGCAGAGACCGAAGGTGGTCGCGCTGAAATCGATCCGGCGCTGTTGAATGAGGTGACGGCGCTGAACGAATGGCCCAGTGCGGTGGTCGGCGACTTTGACACACGCTTTCTGGCGGTGCCGCCGGAAGCGTTGATTTCGGCGATGAAAGGCCATCAGAAATACTTTCACCTGCTCGACGCCGACGACCGGTTGATGGCCAAATTCATTACCATCACCAACATTGAAAGCCGTCGGCCCGAATCGGTTAAGGAAGGCAATGAGCGGGTGATTCGTCCGCGTCTGAGCGACGCCCGTTTTTTCTGGGATCAGGACCGCAAACAGCCGCTGGACGATTTTCTGCCCCGTCTCAAAACCGTGGTGTTTCAGCAGAAGCTGGGCACTTTGTTTGACAAGGTGGAGCGTCTGGAAACGCTGACGGTCAAAATCGGGCGTCCTTTGCTGGGCGAAGGCCTGTCGGCGGCACAGCTGGAACGGGCCGCGCGCCTGAGCAAATGCGATCTGATGACCGAAATGGTGGACGAATTTCCCGATCTTCAGGGGGTGATGGGCCGTTATTATGCCCAGGCACAGCAGGAAGAACCGGCGGTGGCCGATGCGATTGAAAGTCAGTATCGGCCCCGTTTTGCCGGGGACGCCTTGCCGGATCATCCGGTGGGGCAGGCCCTGGCGATTGCCGACAAGCTGGACACCATCACCGGCATTTACGGCATCGGTCAGATTCCGAAGGGCGACAAGGATCCGTTTGCTCTGCGTCGTTCGGCCTTGGGCCTGTTGCGGATCATGATCGAGAAGCAACTGGATCTGGATTTGATGGCCTTGATCCGGGCCAGCCTGTCGCTGCACCCGCAAGTCACCGACAGCGAGGACACGGTCGAAGCGATTTACGATTTTCTGATCGGTCGCCTCAAAGCTTATTACGCCGATCAGGGCGTGACCCCGGAACAGTTCGAAGCGGTCCGGGTTTGCCGTCCGGCGCACCCGCTGGATTTCGATCACCGGATCGAAGCGGTGCGCCACTTTGCCGACATGGACGAGGCGGGGGCACTTTCGGCGGCCAACAAGCGCATTGCCAACATTCTGAAAAAAGTGGATCAGTCTTTGCCGGAAGAGGTTGATACCCGCCTTTTTGAACAGAACGAAGAAAAAGCCCTGTTTGATGCGCTGGATGCCTTGCGCGAATCGGTCAGCGAGTCCATTGCCTCGCAGAATTACCGTGAAGCCCTGATTCGATTGGCGGCGATTCGCCAGCCGGTGGACGCGTTTTTTGATCAGGTGATGGTCATGGCCAAGGACGAAGCGGTCAAACAGAACCGTCTGGCATTGCTGCGTCAGATTTATGACCTTTTCGGGCAGGTGGCCGATATTTCCCGGCTGTCGAACTGAAGGGTGTGCAAATTCGATTCGGTTTCAAGCGCCCCTCTGCGGGCGTTTTTTGTTGGTTGGTTTTGTTGGTTCACAGGGAGTGTCAAAGTCGTTAAATGACCCGTTTTCGCGATATGATTGTGTTGGACCGAGACGGCGTGGTGAACGAGGATTCGGACGCCTTTATCAAACACCCGGATGAGTGGCGCGCGATTCCCCGCAGCCTGGAAGCCATTGCCCGATTGAAACAGGCCGGTTTCTATGTGGCGCTGGCGACCAACCAGTCCGGCATCCGGCGTGGCTATTATGACCGGGCCACCTTTTACGCCATGCAGCAAAAGCTGCAAAGACTGTTGCGTGCGCAGGCTTCGGGCGCTTCGGTGGACTGGGTCGGTTTCAGTCCTTATCTGGGCGAGGATGCCAGCCCGGCCCGAAAACCGGGGGTGGGCATGTTGCAGGCAATTGAACTGGCGACCGGGCGTGCATTGGCGGGCCGGGCATTTGTCGGCGACAGTCTGGGCGACATTCAGGCGGCGCAGCGATTTGGCATGCGTCCGATTCTGGTGCGCACCGGCAAGGGCGAGCGCACCCTGAAAACCGGCGATCCGGCCCTGACCTCGGTGCCGGTCTATGCCGACTTGTTTGAGGCCGTGGACGCATTGCTGGCCGAACCCGAATCATAAACCAGACCTGGTCAATTTAGGAGTACAACATCATGTCAAACATTGTGTTAAAAGGGCAATACAGCGTCTGGTTTGTGCGTTCGGTGTTCTACACCCTGGGCGAGGTGACCAGTATGGTGCTGTTTTCGGTGCTCGGGCAGGTGTTGCAGCCTTTTTCGGCGTCCATCAAGTACCGTTTTATCCATTACTGGGCCCGGTTTTGCGTGCTCTGGCTGCGCTGGACCTGCGGGGTGCATTATCGCGTGCATGGGCGTGAACACATCGATCCGAAACAGGCTGGTCTGATCCTTGCTAGACACGAGTCTACCTGGGAAACCTTTGCGTTTCAGGCGATTTTTCCCCAGCAAACGTTTGTGCTGAAGCGGGAGCTGTTGAAAGTGCCTTTTTTTGGCTGGGGACTGTCGTTGCTGGAACCGATTGCGATCGATCGGGGATCGGGGCGTCAGGCAATCAAACAGGTGGTAGAGAAAGGCACGGACCGGCTGGATCGCGGCATCTGGGTGGTGGTGTTTCCGGAAGGCACCCGGATGCCGCCCGGCGAGGCCGGAAAGATCAAGCCCGGCGCGGCCATGCTGGCCACCAAGGCGCAGAAACCGGTGTATCTGGTGGGGCACAATGCCGGTCAGTGCTGGCCGAAAGGGCGGTTTGTCAAACGTCCCGGTGTGATTGATGTGTACATCAGTCCGCCGATGGACGTGACGGGCAAGTCCGTCAGTGAAATCAACCAATTAACCGAGGAGTGGCTTCACTCGCATTCTGCGATTGACCTGATCAGCGAAGAGGGTGAAGTGCCATGACGTAATATGAGCAAAATTGCAACACTTGTTGGTGTGCTTACAGGGTTACTGATCGTGGTGCTGAATATGTTTGATTTCAGTACGGGACAGTTCCTGAGCGCTTTTGTGAATCCACAAGGGTTGCTGGTGGTTCTGGGAGGAACATTGGCAGCAACGCTGATCAATTACCCCCTGAATGACTTTCGGTGCGTCGGCAGTGGTTTGAAAAGGGTGTTTGTTGCTGAACCGCCTTCAGCCACGGACGCCATCACTGAAATCAACGAACTGAGCTACATTGCATTTCGTCATGGAACTCTGCAGTTGGAGAAAGAGATTGAACTGGTTGAAGACGGTTTTCTGCAATTTGCCTTGAATGAATTACTGGTTTATCGCGACTATGAGCAGCTGAAGCTGAGTCTTGACAATCACTTCAATACGATCCGACTGCGTCATCTCAACTGTCAGGAAATGTTTCACAATATGGCCTCTTATGCGCCGGCTTTTGGCATGATGGGAACGGTGATGGGGCTGATTATCATGATGACGACGCAAGTTGCCACCGGCGAAGCGACAGCGGTCGGAGCCGATTCAGAGAATATGCTAAACAGCTTGCTTCAGGGGATGGGGCTGGCATTGGTGACGACCTTCTACGGTGTGTTGTTTGCCAATTTTGTTTTTGTGCCGGTGGCTGGAAAACTCAAGGTGCTGTCGGATGCGGAGGCATTGAAGAATGAAATACTCATGCACGGCGTGCTGGGAATACATAAAAACGTGTCCCCCGCCATGCTCAAAGAGACATTGACTGCCTTTGTCAATGAGCGCAATAAAGCCAGATTGGCGCAGGACCTGAATGGTTCGGTTGATAGCTGAACCAATCAGGACAGGAGTCTGTCAGTGGGAAATTCGGTAGACAAAGCGTCAAAAAAACTGCTTCTGAACCGACTGAAACGGACAGAAAGCTGGCAACTCGTGTTTGTCGGTCTGTTTACTTCTCTGTTGGCGTTTTTTGTTTTGCTGATCTCACTGGTTGAAATCGAAGGTGTGCGGCCAGAACGGGATTATCAGCGCCTGATTCATACCCTGACCGAGGAAGTGCTGCACTCGAAAGAGTCTTTGGGGTTGTCCTGGCTGCACGTTGAAAACACCTTTTCCAAAGGCATCAAACTGACGATGTCACCCTCTCTTTTTGAAAACAAAAGTCTGTTTGAACCGGCAAGAGGCAAAATCAATCCCCGCTTTCTGCCCTACCTTAACCGTATTTCGGATTTACTGGTTGAACTCGATCTGCCAGGCGTCCCTGATCGCTATCGTAAATGGGTCAGCAGTCAGCACCGGTCAGACGAGCGTTTTCAGATCAGTGTTCGGGTTGAAGGGCATACCGATGCGCACCCTCTGGCACCCACGGCTATGTATCGGGACAATATCGCCTTGAGCAGTGTGCGTGCCTGGGCCATAATGAACTACGTTCGCATACGAAGCCGTCTGCCGGAAAGTCAGTTTGTGATTGCCGGTTACGGTGCGCAGGAACCTGTGGTGAATGATCCATATTCGCCGGTTAACCGTCGTGTGGAAATTTATTTGCAGCCGGAAAATGTGCCGGTCCCGACTACGTCGAAAGAGGTCCGTTGATGCAACTCAGTGCCATGAAAGCGCGCAGTGGCTGGTTGTTTTCGTTTGCCGATATGGTCACTTTGCTGATCACGTTTTTTATTATGATGATTGTGCTCAATAAGGGAGAGATTACCCGTCTGCAGAAATGGAGTGAAGTGCAACTGGACCGGTCTTATGATCACCTTTCGCAGCAGCTGAACGCGACAGCACTGGATGACATGTTTGTGCTTCAACGCGAGACAAAGGGTTTGACTCTGGATTTGCGGCATCCTGAAGCTTTTGTTCGCGGAGGGTATGCCCTTGAAAAACCGGTTGCAGATGGGTTTGAAAAACTGGCAGGACTTCTGGAAAATCTGCCTGTTCTGGCTTCCCCTCACGACGATCTGCCTCCGGCCATTCGTCGATATGTTGAAAAAGAACATTATAAGTGGGTTGCAGCCATACGGATTGAAGGGCACACAGACCAAAGCCGTATTGACCCTCGTTCGGCTTTGCGCAATAACTGGTTTCTGAGCAGTATGAGAGCGCAGTCCGTTCGAACTGTCATGGCGGAGAACTCAACATTGGCACCATGGCTGGCCATTTCCGGGTACGGTGCCCAGCGTCCCATCCGTTTTGAGAAAAGCGCGGAAGCTCAAGCGCTTAATCGGCGGGTGACTTTAACGATTTCAGCCGGGTTTGAAAAGGAAAGAGGCAAAGAGCCAAACCCGGAATCGGACTAATCCCCCCGAATGTGTCAGGAAGTGGTACCGACCTGCATGGTTTCTTTCCGGTACTGAGAAAAGTATTTCCCTCGCCTGTTGAACAGGCCCTTCGTTGGCGCGAAAGATCCATTGAAAAAGTTTCTGGATAAGTTTTGTCTTATTGGCAGAGTTTCAATGCGTAAAATACGTGATTGACTTGAATGAAGGACGCATTATCGCCCATTAATGCAAAGCCGTGTCTGTCCAAGAGTTTTTAAGCTTTTGAAAGTAAAGGAAAAATATTTTTTTTGATTCAGGTTGCTTTGATTTTCTCTTTTTGTTGGTCGAGAGCGAATCGAAGCGTTACCGGGATGAGTTGTGCTCATCAGTCTGTGGATAACTTTGTGAACAATGTTGGACTCAGTGACGTGTATCAGGGAGTCAGGACGTGGACGTCGGCAATTGCCAGTCAATCGGCGTCTGCCCCTGTTGCTGCAGCCAGGTGTTGGCCTGGGAGAAAGGGCGACTGCCGAAAAATCCCCGATAGGCGGAAAGCGGCGACGGGTGAGGGCTTTGCAGAACCAGATGGCGGCTGGCATCAATCAGGCGCCCTTTTTTCTGAGCGTAGCCGCCCCAGAGAAAAAAGACCAGGCCACTTCGTTCTTGGTTTAAGGTCTCGATCACCTTGTCGGTAAAGCGCTCCCAGCCTTTGTTTTGGTGTGAGCCGGGCTTGCCGGCTTCCACCGTCAGAACGGCGTTGAGCAACAACACGCCCTGATCGGCCCAGGGTTGCAAATAACCACAGTGACGGTTGTCGACGCCCAGATCCTGCAACAACTCTTTATTGATGTTTTGCAGTGATTTAGGCAGTGGCAGAACGTGGGGCTGAACCGAAAAACACAGCCCGTGTGCGTGGCCGGGTGTGGGGTAGGGGTCCTGACCGAGGATCACCACCTTGACCTGGTCAAAGGGGGTGGAATTGAGCGCCTGAAACCATTGATGGCCTTTGGGCAGGATCTGTTTGTGTTGTTTTTCCGCCTTCAGAAAGGCCTTGAGCTCGGCCATGTAGGGTTGATCGAATTGGTCGCCTATCCGCTGTAACCAACTGGGATCAAGTTGAATGCTTGCCTGATTCATAACGTTATTTGAGGTTGGGTTCGACTGATTAGGGGCTTAACCTTGTTAATGACCAGGCCTGGTTAAAATGGCCTCCCTGATCCTGGGTGCACTCATACCGAAAACGGTCGTGCAGACGGTTTTCACGTCCTTGCCAGAATTCGAATCGCTGCGGGCGCAGGTTGTAACCGCCCCAGTGTTCCGGGCAATCGATCTCCAGCCCCTGTTCGCTGTCGGCGATTTGAACGTTTTGTTCCAGGGTTCTGCGTCCCGGCAGGGGCTGGCTTTGCTCGGACACCAGTGCGACCAGCTGGCTGTCGCGCGGACGGGTCTGAAAGTAAGCCTGATTGGTGGCGGCATCGGTTTTTTCAACCACGCCTTCAATCCGAATCTGGCGTTCCAGTTCCGGCCAGTAAAACAGCAGCGCGGCTTTGGGTTGCTGTGCCAGCTCGTGTCCTTTGTCGCTGTTGTAATGGGTGTAGAACACGAACCCTTTGGTGTCCATCGATTTGAGCAGCACGATGCGACTGTGCGGTTGGCCCTCGGCATCGACCGTGGCCAGGCTCATCGCGGTCGGATCTTTGACCCCTTCGCCGATGGCGGCTTGAAGCCATTCGTCAAACTGTTGGAAAGGGTCCAGGTGCAGTTGACCGCGTTCCAGCGAGCCGCGCTGATAGTCACGGCGTTCGTGATGAAAGTTACCGGATGGCGGCGTGTTGTCATCGTCCATGTTCGAGTCCTGTCGTTACCGGGTCGCTGTGGTTTGAAACCACCCCGGTTAGGGGGTAATATAACTCGCGCTTGCCGAAAGGAGCGATCCAACAACGGAATCCCTCAACGGTAAGCAGACAGAGTCCCATGCCTGTTTTGAACGCTTGAGGAAAGGACTCTGTAAGCATCTTAACCTAATTGTCGGTGCCTTGCCAATCTACGGACAGGCCATCAGAAGGAGTGACCGAGGTGAGTCAGGATTACAACGCCGCAGAAATCGAGGTTTTGACCGGATTGGACCCGGTGCGCAAGCGCCCGGGCATGTACACCGATACGGCCAGGCCCAATCATCTTGCGCAAGAGGTGATCGATAACAGCGTGGACGAAGCGCTGGCCGGGCATGCCGACACCATTGAGGTGGTGCATCACGCCGATGGCTCCATGTCGGTGTCCGATAACGGTCGAGGCATGCCGGTGGACGAACACCCGGAACAGAAAAAACCGGGGGTGGAAGTGATTCTGAGCACCCTGCATGCCGGGGGCAAGTTTTCCAATAAATCCTATCAGTTTGCCGGCGGCCTTCACGGGGTCGGGGTTTCGGTGGTCAATGCTCTGTCGACGCGGGTTGAAATTGAGATCAAGCGGGGCGGCCAGCGCCATCAGACGGCGTTCGAAGCCGGTGAATGTGTGGAACCGCTGCAGGCGGTGGGCAAGGTGGGCAAGAAAAACACCGGCACCCGGCTGCGATTCTGGCCGGAGGCGCAGTTTTTCGATACCACCAAATTTGCGCTGGGCAAACTCAAGCATTTGATGCGGGCCAAGGCGGTGCTTTGTTCCGGTCTGACCATCCACTTTACCGACGAAGTCAGTGATGAAACCGTCACCTGGTATTACGAGTCCGGTTTGAGCGATTACTTGAATCAAGCGCTTGACGATGTGGAACGGGTGCCGGAGGCCGGGTTTGTGGGCGAAGCCCATGGCGAACACGAAGGCGTGGACTGGGCCATGACCTGGCTGGCCGAACCGGCCGAAACCCTGTTGGAGAGTTACGTCAACCTGATTCCCACGCCTCAGGGCGGTACCCACGTCAATGGTTTGCGCGCCGGGACCACCGATGCGATCCGCGAGTTCTGCGAATTTCACAATCTGCTGCCGCGTGGGGTCAAAATCAGCCCGGAGGACGTGTGGCAGAATGTGGCCTTTGTGCTGTCGGCCAAGTTGCGCGAACCCCAGTTTGCCGGACAGACCAAGGAGCGTTTGTCGTCGCGGGAATGCGTGCCCTTTATTTCCGGCGTGGTCAAAGACAGTCTGAGTCTGTGGTTGAACCAGCACACCGAAACCGCGCAGCAGATTGCCGAACTGGTGATCCGCAATGCGCAGAGCCGCAATAAAAAAGCCAAAAAGGTCACGCGTAAAAAAATCACCTCCGGTCCGGCGCTGCCGGGCAAGCTGGCCGACTGCACCGAATCCGATCTGCAGATGACCGAGCTGTTTCTGGTGGAAGGGGATTCGGCTGGCGGCTCGGCCAAACAGGCGCGTGACAAGATTTTTCAGGCCATCATGCCGCTGCGGGGTAAGATTCTGAACACCTGGGAGGTCGATTCCTCTGAGGTGTTGGCGTCCAATGAAATTCATGACATTTCCGTGGCCATCGGGGTGGACCCGGATTCCGAGGATCTGTCCGGCTTGCGTTACGGCAAGGTCTGCATTCTGGCCGACGCCGATTCCGATGGCGCGCACATTGCCACCCTGATCTGCGCCCTGTTTGTGAAGCATTTTCCGCGATTGGTTCAAAACGGCCATGTCTATGTGGCCATGCCGCCGCTGTATCGGGTGGATGTGGGCAAACAGGTGTTTTATGCGCTGGACGAATCCGAGCGCGAAGGTCTGCTGGACCGCATTCAGACGGAAAAGTTGCCGGGCAAGGTGCAGGTGACCCGATTCAAGGGGCTGGGGGAAATGAGCCCGGTGCAATTGCGTGAAACCACCATGCAGCCAGCCACCCGGCGTTTGATTCAGTTGTCACTGGGCGAAGAGGACACCGAGCCGATGATGGACAAGCTGCTGGCAAAAAAACGTTCGGCCGACCGGCGGGTCTGGCTGGAAGAGAAAGGCGATCTGGCCGAGGTGATTTAATATGGTTTCTCAAGGCGTATGGATTACCAGTGGTTTGATTTTGCTGGGGTTCTGGGGGTTGAACCATTTGTCGAAAACCCTGATCAAAAAACTCAGTGATTTCAAACAGGTGCCTTTTGGGCGCTATCAGCAGATTTACAAATATTTTCGCGCCATTCTGACCATCCTGGCCGGGGTGGCGCTGATGCTGGTCTGGGGGGTGGATTACAAGGGCTTGGTCGTGGTGGCCACATCGGTGCTGGCCATGCTGGCGGTGGCGCTGGTGGCTCAGTGGTCGATTCTGAGCAATATCACGGCGGGCGTGGTGATCTTTTTTGCGTTTCCGATTCGGATTGGCGACCGCATGGAGGTCATTGACGGTGCCTCTTCCGTTCAGGGTGAAATCGTGGAAATCACCCTGTTTCATGTGATTCTGAAGGAAAGCAACGGGCAATGGTTGTCTTATCCCAATAACCTGGTGTTGCAGAAAGCGGTGCGCAAACTGCCCAGGGACGCAGAGGACAAAAAACCGGCGCTGGCCAGTCTGCAAAAACGATTGGCTCAGCGTGATTCCGCTGGCGTCAAATAAATCACCAGGCCTGGTAAAAAATCAAGTGGGGTTGCTGGCCTTGTAGCCGTAGCGTTCGCTCAAGTCGTGCAAACGCTGCTTGTAATCCAGAAAGTCCTGAAGGATGGCGCGGGTATGCTCGTCCTGTTCTTCAAGCTCCAGCGAGAGCAGAAAACCGTGTTCGGTGGCGTGGCGATGGCGCACATAGCCATGCAGGCACATCTGGTTGAATTCGCCCAGTGCCGGCAGTTCAAAACGCACTTCCAGACGGATGCCGATGCCGGCATTTTTGGGGCTTTCAATCGCCAGCCCTTTGGTGGAAATTTCCTGCAGACGGCCTTCCACTTCCACCGTCTGGCCTTTGATGATGGCTTTGCGGTCGGTTTGCGTCGAGGGCGCATAAAACAGGGTCATAATGGCCGTCTCATAAGTGGTCCACGCTGTGGTGGCGGGCAATGAAATCCCGGATCTGACTTTGGGTGTGAGGGGGGATGTCAACAAACTCGACCCCGGTCAGGTATTGCTGGCGGACCTTGACGCTGCGGCGGCTTTGCGCCCGCAGATGAAGCGGTTTTACACCGGTGTTGGGCAACTGAAAATCCAGCGTGACGGTTTCCCCATCCGGCACCGGTGCCTCGGACACAAACCCGGCTCCGATGATGGAGATGTCAAGCATGGTGCCGCGCAGGTCTGTGGAAGCCGTCCTGTCCTCGGCCGGATCGGTTTGGGAAAAATGAATCTGAACCGGGCGTTCGGTGGCAACGCGTTCGGCCCGGCGTCGTTCAATACCGCTTGGGGAGGTGGGTGCAAGCATAAGGGGAATCGATTGATTGTTTCGTTAAAAGCTTTATGATAAAACAATTCGCCGCAACAAGTCCATGAGGAGTGCCCCATGCACACAGAAACATTCACGGTCGACAACATCAAATGTGGCGGCTGCGCCAGTCAGATCGAACGCAAACTGGGTCAGATTGACGGGGTGGCCTCGGTCACGGTCTCGGTCGAAGAAGGGCTCGTGGTCCTGCAAACCGATGAACAGGCCGCTGAAAACAGCCTGGACGCGGCGCGCGCGCAATTAGCTTCGATGGGGTATCCGGTGTCGGGAAGTGTCTCGGGTCTTTCGGCGCTGGGCGCCAAAGCCAAGTCGTTTGTGTCCTGTGCCATTGGCAAATCCGGCTCCCGATCGTCTGATTGACGCCATAACCGCATTCGATCCGCACGACCCCGGCATGGTACTCAGCAAACTACAAAATTGACCAGGCCTGGCGAAATCGTCAAACAAAACCTTCACTCAAAACGCGAAAGACACGAGGCCCTGAAAACGTGAGTCAGCAAACCATTAATTACGACGGCATTGAAACCCAATCGGTCGCGGCCTTTACCGAAAAGGCCTATCTCGACTATGCCATGTATGTGATTCTGGATCGGGCATTGCCCCACATCAGCGATGGACTCAAGCCGGTGCAGCGCCGGATTGTGTACGCCATGTCCGAACTGGGGCTGAAAGCGTCGGCCAAATACAAAAAATCGGCCCGAACCGTGGGCGATGTGCTGGGCAAATTTCACCCGCACGGCGATTCGGCCTGTTACGAAGCCATGGTGCTGATGGCGCAATCCTTTTCCTTTCGTTACCCATTAGTGGACGGTCAGGGCAACTGGGGTTCGGTGGACGATCCCAAATCCTTTGCCGCGATGCGTTACACCGAAGCCAAGCTGTCAAAATTTAGTCAGCTTCTGTTGCAAGAAGCCGCTCAGGGCACGGTGGACTGGGTCCCCAATTTTGACGGCACACTGGACGAACCGTCTGCCCTGCCTGCCAGAGTGCCGCACGTCCTGCTCAACGGCACGTCGGGCATCGCCGTGGGCATGGCCACCGACATTCCGCCGCACAACCTGCGCGAAGTCGTGGACGCCTGTGTGGCGCTACTGGACAACCCCAAACTGACGGTGGCGGAGCTGTGCCAGTATCTGCCGGGGCCGGACTACCCCAATGATGCATTGATCATCACCCCCGAAGCTGAACGCCTGCGCATGTACGAGACCGGCAACGGTTCCATTCGCCAGCGGGCGCATTACCTGGTCGAAGACAAGGTCAATGTGGTGATCGACGCCTTGCCGTTTCAGGTCTCCAGCACCAAGGTACTGGAACAGATTGCCAGCCAGATGCGCGCCAAAAAATTGCCGATGGTGGTGGATCTGCGGGATGAATCGGACCATGAAAACCCGATTCGACTGGTGCTGGAATTGCGTTCACGCCGGGTGGATGTGGCCGCGACCATGGGGCATTTGTTTGCCACCACCGATCTGGAGCGCAGTTACCGGGTCAATCTGAACGTGATCGGGCTCAATGGGCGCCCCCAGGTCAAGGATTTGCAAAGCCTGCTTTCGGAATGGCTGCGTTACCGCATGGAAACGGTGCGCCGCCGCCTGCAGCACCGTCTGGACAAGGTACTGGACCGGTTGCATTTGCTGGAAGGGCTGTTGCTGGCGTTTCTGAACATTGACGAAGTCATCGCCATTATCCGCGAAGAAGACAAGCCCAAGCCCGAGCTGATCAGCCGTTTCGGCCTGAGCGAACGCCAGGCCGAGGCGATTCTGGAATTGAAACTGCGCCAGCTGGCCAGGCTGGAAGAAATCAAGATCAAAGCCGAGCAGGACGATCTGGCCAAAGAACGCGACCGATTGGAAAAAACGCTGGGCAGCCAGACACGGATGAAAACCCTGGTCAAAAAAGAACTCAAAGCCGATGCCGAGGAATATGGCGACGAACGACGCTCGCCGATTGAAACCGTGAACCCTGCCCAGGCGCTGAGTGAGCAGGATTTGCTGCCATCCGAGCCGGTGACGGTGATTCTGTCGGAAAACGGCTGGGTGCGTGCGGCCAAAGGCCACGACGTGGATGGCCGCCAACTGACCTACAAATCCGGCGACGCTTTCCGGGCGCAGGCGTCCGGTCAGAGCCGTCAGCAGGCGGTGTTTCTGGACAACCACGGACGCGCCTATTGCGTGGCCGCTCACTCTCTGCCCTCGGCACGCAGTCACGGCGAACCCCTGAGCGGGCGCTTGAATCCCGCCGCCGGTGCCCAGTTCCGTGAAGTGTTGCTGGGTGATCCCTCGCAGGAAGTCTTGTTGGCTTCCTCCGCCGGGTTTGGCTTTATTACCCAGCTAAGCAGTCTGATTTCCAAAACCAAGGCCGGCAAAGCGGCGGTGACCTTGCCCAAGGGTGCCGCATTATTGCCCCCAGGCGAGGTGAAAGCCGATGACTGGATTGCGGTGGTGACCGACGAACCACGTCTGTTGGTGTTTGAGCGCTCGCAATTGCCGGTGCTGGCCAAAGGCAAAGGCAACAAACTGATTCAAATGCCCAAAGGCGTCTCTGTCCGCGCTGTGTTTGCCTTTGCCCCCGGGCAAAAACTGGAAATCATTGCCGGTGACTATGGCAAGGTGTTCGGCCCCACCGCTCTGGAAGCGGCCATGGGCCAGCGTGCCAGCCGTGGTGTGACCCTGCCTCGTACCCTCAAGAAAACCGATCTGATTCGACTCGCGCCATAACCTCATGCCCTTTCAGGCTTTTTCTCGCTCGCCCATGCTTCTCACCTGGCCCCTTGGGCGGTGAGTGCTTTGTTTCGAGCAAAGGACGTTTTGGATTTGGTTTTTTACCAGGCCTGGTTGTTTCTCTGTTGGTATTATTATTGCTTTTCCGGTCATGGTGGATTCAATGGAGTCTGTCATAAATTCGGAAGCCGTGAAAACACAACGGATCGGCTGGCCGGACGGGTAATTCAAATGGCTTAAAAAAGACGCAATTTATGTTCGCAAAACCTTTGGCAATTCTGGTGATTCTGTTCAGTCTGTTTGGCGGCTTTATGCTGGCCGGCGGCGATCTGATTGCGCTGTGGCACCCACCGGAGCTGGTGGTGATTCTGGGGCTGGGGCTGGGAACCTTTCTGGGGGCAACGCCCGTGTATGTGTGGAAGCGGACGCTGGTGTATACCGGTCGCTTTTTCGCTGGCGGACGGATCAAGCAGCGCCTGTATCTGGAAACGCTGGATCTGCTGGACGAACTGTCACGGATGGCGCGTTCCCAGGGGTTGCTGGCACTGGAAAACCACATTGCGGCCCCCGACAGCAGTTCCATTTTCGCCAAATACCCAACCGTATTGAAACACAAGGACCTGCGTCGCTTTATCATCGACAATTTCAATTACCTGTTGCTTAATCCGCCGCAGAGCCTGAATTTCGAAGAATTTCTACATGACCAGATTGACGACCTGATTGATTCCATGATGGAGGTCCCCAAGGCCACGGGCAAACTGACGGCGTTGATGCCGGGCTACGGGATCATCGCGGCGGTCATGGGGGTGATTCTGACCATGAACTTGTTGGGCGGAGACATGGATGTAGGCGAAATCGGGACCTCCATCGGGGCCGCGCTGGTGGGGACCCTGACCGGGATATTCTTTGCGTTTGCGGTTTTTGCGCCGTTTACCCACTCGGTCGAGATCATGATCCGTCAGGACCGGGCCCTGTTTGAAATGACGGCGTCGTTTTTTGTGGCGTTTGCGCATGGCGTTTCGCCCAGCATGGCCATGGAAATTGCCCGTCAGCGGGTGCCGCCCGAATTTGCCCTGCCCAGAAACGATTAGCCCCTCAGCGTCATTGGCATTCAGCTAGTGACGCTGTTTGATTTTTTGCATCAGTGGAAGACGCAGACCTTATGGCCAAAAAACGCAGAAAAAACGAGGAAGGCGGTGAAGAAGGCGGTGCCTGGGAGATTGCGCTCGCGGATTTGATGACCGTGCTGATGGTGTTTTTTCTGGTGATGTGGCTGATCTCGATTGTCGATCCTTCTGACCGTGACAGTTTTGTCGATTCGGTGATGGGCAAAGGCGGGGCCGAAAAAATCAGTGTGTCCGAATCGTCATCGGCAACCGACCAGATTGTGCCGATTGAGGAGCTCAAGCCGCCCGTGTCCGCCGAGCAAATCCAAAATTCAATGTCGGAAATGAATCCCAAGGACGTTGAAATTGAAGAGACCGCCGAATACACCAAAATCACCCTGCACTCAGACAGCTTTTTTGAGAGTGGTCGGGCCAACATCACCGACAAAACCCGCGAGGAGCTGGAGAAACTGGGGGAAACCCTCACCGGTCGCGGCCGGCCGATTACGATCACAGGCTACACCGACAGCCTGCCCATCTCCAGTTTGCAGTTTCCTTCCAACTGGGAACTTTCTGCCGCCCGTGCGGCCACGATTGCCCGCACCTTCATTTATATGGGGGTGAACAAGGACCTGGTGACCATTCGCGGCAAGGGCGACAACGAACCTCTGGCCTCCAACGATTCCTCCTACGGACGCTCACTCAATCGGCGTGTGGTGATCAAAATCGACAAACAACCCGGCGGCAACCGCACGGAGTCTTAATCATCCTGTCTAATCCGATTTGCCTGGCTGGCAGATCGGGCAGTCCGGGTCGCTGGTCAGATTCAGACTCTGACATTGCATGCTCAGCCCATCCAGCAACAGCAAACGCCCTTGAAGGGTTTCCAGTCCCGCCAATACCTTGATTGCCTCCAGTGCCTGAAAACTGCCGACGGCCCCGACGATGGGGGCGGCGACCCCGTTTTGGGCGCAATTGGCATCGGCCTGACTGGTGTCGGGATACAGGCATTGGTAGCAGGGGGTGGCTTGGCGGCGAAAATCGAACGTGGTCAGCTGGCCTTCCCAGCGAATCGCCGCCCCCGACACCAGTGGGGTTAGGTGACGATGACACAGGCGGTTGAGTTGAAAGCGGGTGGCAAAATTGTCGCTGGCATCCACCACCACATCGGCGGCCTGCACACAGTCACTGAGTTGCTCCTCGTCCAGCCGGGTCTCATGGGTGATGACGTTGGTGGCCGGATTCAGACGGGCGATCCGTTCGCGGGCAGACGCCACCTTTTTCTGATTCACATTGTGCTGTTCATGAATGATCTGGCGTTGCAGGTTGGAGGTGTCGACCTCATCAAAGTCCACCAATGTCAGTTGCCCTACCCCGGCGGCGGCCAGATACAATGCCACCGGCGAACCCAGTCCGCCCAATCCCATAATCAGAATCCGCCCGTCGGCGAGCGCGGCCTGCCCGGCATAACCGATTTCGGGCAGCAGAATCTGGCGGCTGTAACGGATCAGTTCGTCATCGCTCAATTGGGTCATAATCTGCCTCGTCAGGGTGCTTTCGTAGGGTCCATTGTCTGCGCCATCGTCACGCGCGGTTGCCCCCCCAAGTCCGTGTGGGTGATGGGAGGATGCCAGAGTCGCTCACTGAAATAGGATTGTACGGCTTCTGCCTGGTTATAGCCATGCTCGAGCAGCAGCCAGCCGCCTGGATTCAGATGGGCTGGTGCCTGTTCAATGATCTGGCGCAGGTCGGCCAGTCCATGCTGTTGGGCCACCAGTGCGGTTTGCGGTTCAAAGCGCAGGTCACCCTGACTCAGATGCGGGTCATCGGGTTCCACATAGGGCGGATTGGCGACCACGCAGTCAAATCGCAGACCGTTTACTGGCGCAAACCAGTTGCCCAAATGCCAGTGAATGTCGAGTCCGTGAGTACGGCCGTTTTGCCGGGCCACGGCCAGCGCCGCCTCGGAACGGTCCACGGCGTGGCAATCGGACTCGGGCAGCGCGTTTTTGAGCGCGCAGATGATCGCGCCACTGCCGGTACCCAGATCCAGAAATGACCAGGCCTGGTTGTTTTTGCTTTGTTCGCGCTGCAGCGTGAACGCGGTTTCTACCAAGAGTTCGGTGTCCGGGCGCGGAATCAAGGTGTCGGGGGTGACGCGCAATGTCAGCCCCCAGAATTCACGCTGCCCGAGGATGTAGGCCACGGGCTCGCCCTCACAGCGACGGTTGACCAGTTCTGCCAGTCGGTTGGCCTGCTCCGCGCTCAGGGGGCGTTCCGGCCAGGTAAACAGGGCGCTGCGCGGTTGCTCAATCACCGCCATCAGCAGCAGATCGGCTTCCAGCGCCGCTTCTTCCAGCCCTTTCTCCTTCAGACGCTGGCGCGCTGTTTGGCGGGCCTGTTCGTAGGTGGGCGCTGGGGTCACGCGTTTTCCTGACTGAGCGCGGCCAGTTGCTCGGCCTGATGTTCGTGTACCAGCGGGTCGATCACCTGAGCCAGTTGTCCCTGCATCACGTCGTCGAGTTTGTACAGGGTCAGATTGATGCGATGATCGGTGACCCGCCCCTGCGGATAGTTGTAGGTGCGGATGCGTTCGGAGCGGTCGCCACTGCCGACCTGACTTTTGCGTTCCTGAGCAATGTCTTTGGCCTGAGCGCGTTCGCGTTCGTCCATGATCCGTGCGGCCAGCAGAGCCATGGCTTTGGCGCGGTTTTTGTGCTGGGAACGCTCTTCCTGACATTCCACCACTGTGCCGGTGGGAAGATGGGTGATGCGGATGGCCGAGTCGGTTTTGTTGACGTGCTGGCCCCCGGCGCCAGAGGCGCGAAAGGTGTCGACCCGCAAATCCGCCGGATTGATGTTGACCTGTTCCACTTCGGCGGCTTCGGGCATGATCACCACGGTGGCGGCGGAGGTATGGACCCGGCCCTGGGTTTCGGTCGCTGGTACCCGCTGCACCCGGTGCGCGCCGGATTCGAATTTCAGATGGGAGTAGGCCCCTTCCCCGGCAATGCGGGCGATCAGCTCTTTGTATCCGCCATGTTCGCCTTCGGTGGCACTGATGATCTCAACCTGCCAGCGTTTCAGCTCGGCGTAACGGCTGTACATGCGAAACAGATCGCCGGCAAAAATGGCGGCTTCGTCCCCGCCGGTACCGGCTCGGATTTCCAGAAAGATGTTGGCGTCATCGTTCGGGTCTTTGGGCAGCAGCATGGTCTGCAGACGGGTTTCGAGTTCGACCTGCTGTGCCTCCAGTTCCTTGAATTCTTCCTGTGCCATTTCCTTGAGCTCACCGCTTTCCTGGCTGATCATTTCCCTGGCTTCGTGCATGGCGGCTTCATTGGCTTCAAAGGTTTCAAAGGCCTCGATCACCGGCGTCAGTTGCGCATGTTCTTTGGTCAACTGGCGAAATCTGTTCTGATCCCGAATGATTTCCGGGTCGGAAATCAGGTGGCCGACTTCGTCCAGACGTTCGGCCAGATGCTGTAATTTGCTGCGGATGGACGGCTTCATATGGCTCCAAATCAAAAATGAAAACGAGGGAATCGGGGTGGTGCGCTCAGTCGCTAAAGCGCGTCGGAAGGCTTGACCTGAAAAAAGGTGCCGGGCGAGGGACGTGGGCTGGGGGTCAACGTTCGTTTCTGCGGGGCGCTCGCCTGATGGGCCCGGGTGTTGGGTTCAGGCGAAGGGTTGGAGGGAGCGCTGTCGGTTGCGGGTTCGGGCGTTTGCGCCGCCTTGTCGTTTTCCGAAGGCGTCAGCAGGCGTTCGGCGGCATGCACAAGCGCCTGTTCCCCTTCCAGACCGGCCTGATGCAACTGGGTGGTAGGGCCGTGCAGGATTTTATTGGTCAGCTGGTTGGCCAGTTTGGTGACCACCTGTTCGGGATCGGTGCCATTTTCAAGCTGCGCCCGCGCCTGTTCCAAAGCCTGCATTTTCAGTTCGTGAGCCTGTTGGCGGAACGATTGAATGATCGGGCTGATCTGACGGGTGGCCTGGTATTGGTTCAGAAACGCCTTGGCCTGCAGGTCGATGATTTCTTCGGCCGCCTGGGCGGCGTCCTGACGTGAGCGTTTGTTTTCCGCAATGATCGCCTGCAAATCGTCCACGGTGTAGAGATAGGTATCGTTGAATTGGGCCACGGCCGGGTCAATGTCACGGGGCACGGCAATGTCGACCATGAAAATGGGCTTGTTGCGGCGTTTTTTCAGGGCGGCGGCCACCTGGGCTTTGGAAAGCAGATGCGTAGGCGCGCCGGTGGAAGCGATGACCATGTCGGCTTCGTGCAGGTGATCGTCAATTTCCTGCAGGTTGATGGCGTAGCCCCCCAGGTCTTCGGCCAGATTGTGGGCTTTTTCCAGTGTGCGGTTGGCGATGATCAGGTGACCGATGCCGCTTTCGTGCAGATGGCGGGCCACCAATTCCGACGTCTCGCCCGCGCCAAGCAGCAGGGCGGTCTGTTCGGACAGTTGACCGAAAAACTGCTTGGACAGTGCCACCGCTGAAAACGCCACCGACACCGGGCTGGAACCGATGGCGGTGTCGGTGCGCACTTGCTTGGCGGTTTTGAAAATGTGTTGAAACAGGGCGTTGAGAATCTGATGGACGCTGTCGGCTTTGCGGGCCGCGTGGTAGGCGTCCTTGATCTGCCCCAGAATCTGCGGCTCGCCCAGAACCAGCGAGTTCAAACCACTGGCCACACACATCATGTGGCGGACGGCGGCCAGTTCTTCGTACTCATACAAGAAGGGGTCGATGCTGTTTTCCTGAAGCTGAAAACGCTGGTGCAGCCAGCGACGGAGATCCGCCGGGATCGCGTTTTTTAGAATGGCGTAGAGTTCGGTGCGGTTGCAGGTGGAAATCAATACGGCTTCGTTGGCCAGCCCTTGATCACGCAGTTCGGTCAGCGCTTCCTGAACCTGATCGGGCGAAAAGGCGACAGTCTCGCGAACGTCGACAGGCGCTGTTTCATGATTGACCCCTAAAACCAGTAGTTTCATACGTATTGAGCTGCCTGTTATCCTTGCGTGACAAATTCCGCTGACAAAATCGCGCTGAAAATGTGGAACGTCCCTCTGCGGCGTCATGGGCCGTCCCTTGCTCGACGCGAAAACCTGCTGGCATCATCCGGCGTCTTAGTTGATAAATGGCGTATCGGCCGCCGTTTTTATCCCTTCATGACCTCGTGCAAAGGACTTGTGAACCGTTAATTTTGCTAAATTATTGCCATAATTGCAAGTTTTCCCAAAAACCGAACGCCCGGGAGGCGCGCTGGCGTATGGCTTGCACAAAGACCCAAGGGTGGTATGATTTGAATGTTTATTCCAGCCCTTGTGTTCTATGAGTTTGTGCTGAGGTCGCGCAGCAAATTGTTTTCACAAGGAAATTTTCGAAGAAGCGTCGTATCCAAGATTTCGGCCGACTGAGAAAATATTGCTTGTGGAATCAAGAGGCAAGCGAGATCGGTACAAATTTGTGAAATATTCGGGCTAAGTTTACGGCGAAAAGGTGAATTTGTGGGGTTAAAACGTTTATTGGTATTGGGCCTGATGGTCGGCGGAGTCAGTGGTTGTTCGGCTTTGTCGTCTGCTGACCGGGATGCGGCTCTGAAACGTTCGGCCGAATTTGTCCCCGGTCCCGAGTTGAGGGACCCGCAGACATCGTCGTCAACGCAATCGTCGCAGGCCGACACAACCGGCTCCGAAGAACGCCTGATGAAACCGCCCTCTGCCACCGAACTCGATCCACAGGTGATGTACGAGGTGTTGCTGGGCGAGATGCTGGCCTTGAAAGGGGCTCAGAATGATGCGTTCCGTATTTTGTTTCCTCTGGCCGAGCAGACCCGTGACCCAGGCCTGGCAGAAAGAGCCTTTCAGCTTTCTATGGCCACTTTCGATCTCGAAGCCATTCAGGCCGCGACCGATCTGTGGCGTGAGATTTCTCCCGAATCTTCCGTCGCCTGGAAGGCGTCCTATCTGATGGCGGTACGAGACGGGGATCAGTCCAAAGCCAGAGAGCATTGGGACCGTTATCGGGCCGTGTCGGAACAGACCCTGGATCAGGATCTGGTGCAAGCGGCCATGCGCCTGCGTCAAACGGCTCCCGCCGAGTCGGGACTGGCGTTCATGCAGTGGCTGTTGCAAACGCACCCGGAAAAGGCCACGGTACAATATGGGATGGGGTTGGTCCTGCATGCCTATCAGCAATACTCTCCCGCCATCGACTATCTCAATAAGGCCATCGGTGGTTTTGAGGTGATGCTCTCGGATGTGACACCTGCCTGGCCGGCCTCGCTGTCACAGCAGTTTAGAAACGAGATGGCGCCTGAGGGGTTTGCCCAGCCCTGGCTTTTGCAAGTTTACCGTCAGGCCCATCTGCTGATGGCCGAGTCCTATCTGGGCGTGGATCGGCCTCAGTCCGGTCTGGACGCACTGGCCGATTATGTGGAAGCCTATCCCGATGACTGGGCCATGCAGGAACGTTATGCCCGTCTGGAGGTCAAGGCCGGGTTTTATCATCAGGCCGAACAACGCTATCAGGCCGTGGTGAACCACCGGCCTGATGCGCATCAGACCCGTCTAGCGCTGGCACTGCTGAGACTGGAGCAGGGCGATTATGAGGGCGCGATTGAACCTTTGGAACAGCTGAAAGCCACGCGGAGCTTTGAATCTGCCGCCCGTTATTATCTGGGGCGCATTGCCCAGCAGCAGGGCGAGGAGGAACAGGCGCGTGCCTATTATGAATCGGTGGTTGACAGCGAATACGGGTTGGATGCCCGCCTGCATCTGGCCGAGCTGACCTATGACCAGCTCGGACTGGAAGCGACGCTGGAACAGTTGTCGGCGTTGTCGCCTGAGTCGGTGGAAGACAAGGTCCGAGTGCTTCGTGCCAGAGCGTTGTTTTATCGCAAGGCCGGTCAGTTGGATCAGGCGATCGACCAGTATCAAGACGCGATTGCTCTGACTCCGGACAATGTCGGCCTGTATCTGAAGCAGGCGATGCTGCAGTTTGAAGCCGAGCGGTTCGAGGCATACGAGGCCACACTCAAGCAAGCGCTGGATCTGGCACCGGCGCATGCGGAGCTGTTGAATGCGCTGGGGTATTTTTATGTGGAGCAGAATCGGGAGTTGGAGCAGGCGACCGAGTTGCTGGACAAGGCGGTGGCACTGGCACCCGGTCAATTTCATATTCTCGACAGTCGCGGCTGGCTGGCCTACAAAAAAGGCGAACTGAAGGACGCCGAGCGCTATCTGAGAAAAGCGTTGAGCATGCAGATGGATCCGGAAGTGCTGGCGCATCTGATTGAGGTGCTCTGGGTCGATGGTCAGAAGCGTGAGGCGCGCGCCTTGTGGCAGAAACACAGATCGTCGTTTCCCGATCACGAACCTTTGCAGACGCTGATCCAGCGTTTGCAGTCATCCTGACCTTTACAGGCCGCCGCGCACAGAACGTCTGTCGGGTTTGTGTCCGACCGACTTCCGGCTTTTTTCCCGGAAAAACGCAATTTCGGGTTGCTTTCGTGTTCTGAGTATGGATAATACCGACCTGTCTTAAGGACACAGTAAAAAACTGACAGTTGGGCTATAGCCAAGCGGTAAGGCAACGGGTTTTGATCCCGTCATGCGCAGGTTCGAATCCTGCTAGCCCAGCCATTTTTCCTTACCGAATTCTCAAGCAACAGTTTCCTGGTTCCCGCCATAGGAGCGCCTGAATGGCCTACGCATACGCTAACGTCCGGTTGTTCGCCGGTAACGCCAATGTCAGCCTCGCCGAAAGCATTTCCTCTTCCATTGATATCCCACTGGGTCAAGCCGATGTCGGTCGCTTCAGTGATGGTGAAATCATGGTTCAGATCAATGAATCGGTTCGAGGCAAAGATGTGTATGTGCTGCAGCCGACTTGTACGCCCGAACCGGCGGTCAATCTGATGGAGCTGTTGGTCATGATCGATGCCCTCAAGCGGGCATCGGCCAAACGGATCACGGCGGTGGTGCCCTATTACGGGTTTGCCCGCCAGGATCGCCGTCCCAATTCCGCCCGAGTGCCCATTACCGCACGACTGGCCGCCGACATGATTACGGTGGCCGGGGCGGATCGTCTGATTACGGTCGATCTTCACGCCGACCAGATTCAGGGCTTTTTTGATATTCCGGTGGACAACATCTACGGGTCGCCCACACTGGTGGACGACATGCGCGCTTCCGGCCACATCGGTGAAGACAATATGATGGTGGTGTCGCCGGACATGGGCGGTGTGGTGCGTGCCCGGGCCGTGGCCAAGGCACTGGGATGCGAAATGGCGATCATCGACAAACGTCGCCCCAAAGCCAATGTGGCGCAGATCATGCACATCATTGGCGATGTAAACGGGCGTGACTGCGTGCTGGTTGACGATCTGGTCGATACGGCCGGCACCCTTTGCAAAGCCGCCGACGCCTTGATTGAGCACGGTGCCAAAAGCGTGACCGCTTATGTGGTGCACGCGGTGCTGTCCGGCCCGGCAGTGGAAAACATCAATCGGTCCAAGCTGACCGAGCTGGTGGTGACCGACACCATTCCATTGTCCGAAGAAGCCCTGAATTCAGAGCGAATCCGTCAGGTGTCGGTGGCGCCGGTGCTGGGCGAAACCATTCGCCGTGTTCACCAGGAAGAATCCGTCTCCGAGATCATGCCGATCCGCTCCTGAAGCGGTGGTCGCCTGTCAAAACCACCAGGCCTGGTCAATTTTGCATTGACACAGATCGGCAAACCTTTTCATTTCCTTTGAAATCCGTATAATACCTCTCTTCAATGTTTCGTCTGGTCGCGGACGAAACCTATCGGGCCTGTTTGGCCTTTGACAACAGTGAACACTGTGATGAAAATCTGGAGAAACCAATGACTGATTTGACATGGACAGCCGAACTTCGTTCGGAAGAGGGGAAAGGTGCGAGCCGCCGCCTTCGTCGAGCGAAGAAAGTTCCGGCCATCGTTTACGGCGGAGAGAAGGATGCCAAATCCATCGCTCTGTCCAGCCGTGAAGTAGAACGTGCGCTGGAAAACGTGGATTTGTACAACACCGTACTGACGCTGGAAGGCGCCGGTGACAAAGAAAATTGTGTGATCAAGGACCTGCAGCGTCACCCGGCCACCGGGTTTGTGTCACACATCGATTTTCAGCGTGCCACTGATGCGACCTATATCACCAAGCGTGTGCCTCTGAACTTCAATGGTCAGGAAGGCTCGCCCGGTGTGAAAAAAGGCGGCATTATGTCGTTCATGCAATCCACCGTGGAAGTGCGTTGTTTGACCAAGGACCTGCCAACTTCGATTGATGTCGATGTGTCTGGGCTGGACGGCGGTATGAATATTCGCCTGTCTGAACTGACTCTGCCAAAAGGCGTCACTTTGACCGCCTTGACGCACGGCAACAAAGATTATGACCAGGCCGTAGTTGGTATTGGTAAAATCAAACGCGCAGTCTGATCGGACTCGCGTTAAGCAATTAAAGACCCGCTTATGGCACGGATAAAGCTTATTGTTGGCCTCGGAAACCCTGGGACACAATATGAGCAAACCCGCCATAATGCGGGTTTTTGGTTTGTGGACGAGGTTGCACGCAATTATCAGGTGCAATGGCGTCCAGAGACCAAGTTTCTGGGGCTAGTGACCCGCATTCAGCAACCGGACATGGATGTGTGGCTGCTCAAACCCACCACCTACATGAACCGAAGCGGTCAGTCGATTCAGGCGTTGGCGAATTTTTACAAAATCGCTCCGGAAAACATTCTGGTGGCGCATGACGAACTGGATCTTGCCCCGGGCGTGGCCCGTTTGAAAACCGGTGGCGGTCACGGCGGCCACAACGGCCTGCGTGACACCATTGCGGCGTTGGGAACAAAAGAATTTCAACGCTTGCGATTAGGGGTTGGCCACCCGGGGCACAAGGACCAGGTGGTGCAGTATGTGCTCAAATCCGCTTCCAAAGTCGATCAACAGGCGATTTTGACCGCCATTGACGAAGCGGCGCGCGTTCTTTTGCACATGGTGAACGGCCAGCGCGATGCGGCCATGCAGCAACTGCATACGCATACTTAATCTATTCTACCAACGCATCTTCACGCAAGGAGCAACACGCTTATGGGCATCAAATGTGGCATTGTCGGACTGCCCAATGTTGGCAAATCCACCCTGTTCAACGCCTTGACCAACGCCGGGATTGATTCCGAAAACTACCCGTTTTGCACCATCGAACCCAATGTGGGCGTGGTGCCGGTACCGGACCCGCGTGAACAGGCGCTGGCCGAGATCGTCAAGCCGGAGAAAACCATCCCCGCGACCGTGGACTTCATGGACATTGCCGGACTGGTCGAAGGGGCGTCCAAAGGCGAAGGTCTGGGCAATAAGTTCCTGGCCAATATCCGTGAAACCGATGCCATTGTCCAGGTGGTGCGCTGTTTTGAAAACGACGACATCGTGCATGTGGCTGGCAAAATCGATCCGATCAACGACATCGAAGTGATCAATATGGAGTTGGTGCTGGCGGACATGGAATCGCTGGAAAAAGCCTTGCAAAAGGTACAGAAAGTCGCCAAAAGCGGTGACAAACCGTCCATCGCAAAGCAGACTCTGTATGAAAAAGTCCTGGCCGAAGTCGAACAGGGCACCCTAGTGCGTTTGATTGAGATAAGCGACGACGAACGTGCGCTGCTCAGTGATCTGCACCTGTTGACCACCAAACCCATGATGTATGTGGCCAATGTGAACGAAGACGGCTTTGAAAACAACACGGCGTTGGAAAAGGTTCGGGCTTTGGCCGAAGAGCAGGATGCCGTGGTGGTGCCGATCAGTGCCGAAATCGAAGAGCAGATTGCCGAGCTGGACGACGAGGACAAAACGGAATTTCTGGCGGAAATGGGTCAGGACGAACCGGGTCTGGATCGTTTGATTCGCGCGGCCTATGAATTGCTGGGGCTGCAAACCTATTTCACCGCTGGGGTCAAAGAAGTGCGGGCCTGGACCGTGAAAAAAGGGGCCACCGCGCCTCAGGCTGCTGGAGTGATTCACACCGACTTCGAAAAAGGCTTTATCCGCGCCGAAGTGACTGCCTACGACGATTACATCGAACATCAAGGCGATACGGGAGCCAAGGCGGCCGGCAAACAGCGTCTGGAGGGCAAGGAATACATTGTCCAGGACGGCGATGTGATGCATTTCCGCTTTAATGTTTGATTCGCGTGGTAAATCTTACCAGGCCTGGTGAAAATCACAAAAAACCGGGCCGAGGCTTGACAAGCCAATCATAAAATCTATAATACCCAGATCTTTCAAGGCTACATAGCTCAGCTGGTCAGAGCACATCACTCATAATGATGGGGTCGGTGGTTCAAATCCACCTGTAGCCACCATTCTTTCCTTTCAGATCCTTCTTTGCTTTTTCGCTTGCCCACATCGGGTTTTGCTTTTCATTCAATTTCCGTTTCAGTCGCCCTTCAGATACAGGGAGACGTGTGTGATTTTGCCGTCTTGGCCGGTTTTGTCGATCCTGGTCGAAGACAGGGCTTTGCTCAGAGCTGAAAAACGTTATGCTGACTGAAGTGTTTATTTTCAATGGAATCATCAAAGGAGAAAAACGCATGTTTTACCAATTGGACAGTGACAAATCGTTTGAACAAGCCGTGTCAGATTTGGAAGCCGCGGTCAAAAATCATGGGTTTGGGGTGTTGCACATTCATGATCTGGGATCGACCCTGCGCAGCAAAGGCCAGGCGTTTCAGGAAGAGTGCAAAGTATTGGAAGTCTGTCAGCCCGCTCAGGCCGCACGGGCGCTAAAGATTGATATGCGCTTGAACATGGCATTGCCCTGTCGCATTTCCGTCTATACCGAGAACGGCCAAACCAAAATCGGGATGGTCTCTCCCGGAAAAATGCTGGGCATGTTGTCGCAGGACACAGAACTGGCCCCTGTCGCAAGCGAGGTGGAGCAGAAAACCATCGAAATGATCAACGAGGCAAAGTGAGCGTCTGACGCACAAATTTTTCCGTGACTGGCAACTCTGTGCCAGTCCTTTTTTCTATGGTCTCCAATGCCAGCCGGTGTCGTGAAGCTGGCACTCAATTGGCCTGGCTTTGCTTTTCTTTGGGGAAGGTCAAAAGCTGGGCGTTGATGGCGACGATGACGGTGCTCAAACTCATCAATATGGCCCCAAGTGCCGGGCTGATCAGAATGCCCTGCTGGTAAAGCACACCGGCCGCGAGCGGAATGGCGACCACGTTGTAACCGGTGGCCCAGACAAAGTTTTGAATCATTTTCTGGTGCGTGGACTGGCCAAAACCAATCAGGCCCACCACGGACAGCGGATTGCTGTCGATCAGAATGATGTCGGCGGTCTCCGCTGCCACATCGGTTCCGGAGCCCACCGCAATCCCCACATCGGCGGCCGCCAGAGCGGGGGCGTCGTTAATGCCATCGCCCGTCATGGCGACGAACTCGCCCTGTTGCTGAAATTCGTGGATTTTCTCCAGTTTCTGATCCGGCAGCAGCCCGGCGTAATAGGCATCCAGCTGCAAAGTTTCACTGACTTTGCGAGCCACCTCCTCGTTGTCGCCGGTCATCATGCAGACCCGGATGCCCATGGCTTTGAGGGCTTTGACTGCGGCAAAGGCGTCTTCGCGAATTTCATCGTCCATGGCAATGCGGCCGGCCGGTCGGTCATCAATCAGAACAAAGACGCGCGTTTCTGTGGCATGCTTGTTTTCAGAGGTGTTTTGCTGGTCTGGTTGCGGCCACCGAATCCGATGGGCCTGCAAATACCCCGGCCCGACCACTTGCACTTTTTTGCCTTCGATTTGTGCTTTCACCCCTTCACCGGGAGAGCTAGAGAAGTCTTTCGCTTCGGGAAGCGTCATCTCCTGGTGATGCGCCTCTTCCACCAAGGCCACCGCAATTGGGTGTTCGGAACGGGCTTCGGCCGCGGCGGCCAGCTTGAGGAGCTCGTCATCGGACCATTCATCGGTAACGCTTTGGCATTGGGTGACCCCGAAGGTGCCCCTAGTCAGAGTGCCGGTTTTGTCAAAGGCGATGGTGGTGATGCGTCGGGTGTCTTCAAACGCTGTGCGATTGCGGATCAGCAGGCCGTTGCGGGCCGACATGGAGATGGAATTGGCGACCACCAGAGGCACCGCCAGACCCAGCGCATGCGGGCAGGTGATGACCATGACGCTGGCCATGCGCTCCAGCGCAAACACCAAAGTCTGCCCCAGTGACACCCAGGCAACCAGGGTGGCGAACCCGGTGGTCAAGGCAATGATGGTCAGCCAGAAAGCGATGCGATCGGCCAGGTTCTGGGCCTTGGATTTTTTTTCCTGGGCCTGATGGACCATTTGAATCACTTTGTTGAGATACGCCTGTTCGCCAACCTGTTGTACCGCCACTGTGAGGGAACCGTTTCCGTTGAGGGTGCCGCCGATCACTTTTTGCCCGGTCTCTTTGGTGGTCGGCTTGGATTCGCCGGTGACCATGGCTTCATTGACCGAGCTTTTTCCTTCCACCACTTCGCCATCCACTGGGATTTTTTCGCCGGGCTGAACGCGTACCTGATCGCCCGGTTTGAGCTCATCGATGGGCACGTCCTCAGTGGTACTATCCTGGCCAAGTTTTCGGGCCTTGGTTGGGAGCATGGCCACCAAGGTTTGCAGCGATTTGGAGGCATTGATCACGGACCGCATTTCGATCCAGTGGCCCAGCAGCATAATGTCGATCAGGGTCACCAACTCCCAGAAAAAGGTCTTGCCTTCCATGCCCAGAACCGTGGCGGCACTGTAGGCGAAAGCCACCGTGATCGCGACGCCAATCAACGTCATCATGCCCGGGGCTTTGTTCTGGAGCTCGTTTTTGAGGCCGGTTAGAAAGGGCCAGCCGCCGTAAAAATACACTGCGGCCCCCAGCGCAAACAGCACCCAGTCGGAAAAAGGAAATTGAAACTGGAACCCCAACAACCCTTGAACCATGGGGGAGAGCAACAGAACCGGCAGGGTCAGCAGCAATGAGACCCAGAACCGTTGGCGAAAATCGCGAATCATCATCCGGTGGTGTTCGGTGTGATCGTGATGTTTGCTGTGATCATGGTGGTTGTGATGGCTGTCGTGATTGTGGTGCGAATGCGACGAATCGGAATGAGCGTGCATACTCCCTCCTTTGTGGGTCTGGCCGCCTGTCGGACTTAAGCCCGACAGGCGGCCAGGCAGAAAACATGGTGCCTTGTCCGTCAGGGCGGACGGGCGTTTTTCAGCGGTGCTGGTTGCCGTTGGTTTTCCCGTTTTCAGTCCAACATACCAAAAAAACGGTGGCGGTCAATGAAAAGCGCACACTTTTGGGGTTTTTGCTTGACGCTCTTGCCATGCTGTCGGTAAACTCTCTTCGTTTATTTGTTTAGTTAAGGAGTAAGTATTATGGCCCTGGAACACCACGATCTGGCGCACGAATTTCCGGAATTGAAAGATCGGATTCATGAACTGAAAATGAACGATGCGCACTTTCATAAACTGTTTGACCAGTATGATGAAGTGACCACCAAGATCGAAGCGCTGGAAAAAGAAGAATCGCCTGTGGCTGATGAAACCATGGAAGATTTGAAAAAGCAGCGACTGGCGCTGAAAGACGATTTGTATGCAATGCTGAAAGGGTAAACGATTTACTGATATGAATCGGTAATCAGTTCAGGCCCGCTTAATGCGGGCTTTTTTGTGGGTGACGGATCGGCAATCAGTAGCCGATGTCGTCATGATGGGATTGCGGAATGGCTTCGGAGCCGGGCAACAGGTACCACATCAGATAGTCCACGACCATGGGCACCATGACCGAGTGTCTGTTGTCGGTGTCCTGCAGTTTCCGGCGGATGGCTTGCTTCAGTTCCGAACGGTTGGACGTGTCCATGATGATGTCGATGCCTTCGCCGTATTTGTCGAGCGCTTCTTCAAAGTCGGGAAAGTTGGGAATGCCGCGCTGTTCCACGTTTTTAAGCAGTGGGTTGTTCATGTTGGGTTCGCTGACGCCGATGATTTCCACATGCTCCGGGTTCATATTGCTGAACTGTTCATAGAATTTACCGCCGATGCGGCCCAGGCCGATCATCAGTATGGTGATTTTGCGCATGGGTATTGCTCCTCGTTGCATTAATGGATATCTCGCGGTATGAAAAACCGAAGATCTGTTTCAGAGTGCAACGAACATTCTGTCGGTTGTGCCGAAAAGGACCCGAGTGCTGTGAGTCACTTTGTTATGATTTATTCGGTGAGTATAACCGATTTTTGACGTAGGTGAACATTGTATGCGCGTTGTTACGCAAAGAATTATTTATTGGTCAGCAGGTTTTTTTATCACCCGGCGCGGCGCGGTCAGTCTCTGGCTGGGTTGGATGCTGGTGTGGCCGTTTTCGGCGAATGCCTATACGCAACCGTGTGAATTGGTGGCGCAGCTGGCCGGGGCGCCGTATCAGGTGCAGCCTGATCACATGGCGACTCTGCAGCCTCCCGATCTGTGGCAGGCGCAACCGCAACGGGCACCGGCCTTGCTGCAACGCAACGGGGCCTGGTTTGTTTATCAGAGCGAACGGCCCTGGTTTGAACGTGACGCCTGTGCGCCGTTTCAGCAGACTGTCGATGGCCAGACGGTGAACTGGGTGCCGGTGGTGTTGAACCGGCAAACCGGGGTCAATGCGGTGGTGACAAGCCGTTTTGTGATCAAGGTGCGCAAGCAACGCGATCTGGAAGTATTGAGCCGACGTTACGGTTTCAATCTGATCACGCGTTTGCCCAACCGGTTTACCGCGGTGTTTGATGTGGGGCAACCGGCCTCGTACGACGCCTTGCTGGAAACACTGGACCGCGATCAGGACGTCGAATACGCCGTGCCGATTGTGTCCGAGCCCTGATGTTCGCAGCCAGTTCGATGCTTTTTTCACCAGGCCTGGTGAAAAAGGGGGTTAACCCGAATATTTCACAAATTTGCACCGATCTCGCTTGCCCCTTGATTCCACAAGGCATATTTCCTCAGTCGGCCGTAATCGCCGATACGGCACTCCTTCAAAAATCACCTTGTGAAAACAAGTTCCTGCGCGACCTCAGCACAAATCCATGAAACATTCGGGTTAAGGCGAGGGTGCGTGAGGTCTGAGCAGGTCAGGCCTTGGTCTGGCGGGAAAATTCGTCCAGACTGATTTCAATGTGCCCGGATTTGTCCCGGTTGGGACCTTTGGTCACCTCTTCGGCCGCCCAGGCGTGGCCTTGCACCACCTCAAAGGTGGCTGGAATCCGGCCATCGCTTTGCTGACGAAAGCCTTCGTAGGCGCTCAGCATTTTCTGAAAGCGGGTTTTACCGGTCAGGCCGTGGGCGCGTCCCTGACTGGCATTGGTAGCCCCAATGGCTTTCAGATCCTTGAGCACGCCCATTGGCTGATCGTAGGTCAGGGTGAAATGGCTGGTGTCCATCACCGGCTGGCCAAACCCGTTTCGAATCAACGCATCGCCTAGATCGTGCATGTCGATAAAGGTGCTGACATGGTCGCGGGCATCCACATTTGACCAGGCCTGGCGCAGTTCGGTCAGGGTGTCGGGGCCGAAAGAGCTGAACATCAGCAGTCCTTCGGGTCGCAGCACTCGGCGGATTTCGGCAAATACTCGGTCCGGGTCATCACACCATTGCAGCATCAGATTGGTCATCACCAGATCCACGCTCTGGTCTGCCAGCGGCAGGGCGTGGGCGTCGGCATTGAGCAGACGGGGCGTCGGGCGTCTGCCAAACGGGGCCTGCCACCAGCGTGGTCGCTGTGCGTGCAGCCGCTGGTTTGCCGCTTGCAGCATCTGGGGAGACAGGTCCAGCGCCAGCAGTTGGGCGCCTGGGTAGCGGCGTTGCAGTTTGGCCGAAAGAAACCCGGTGCCTGCGCCCAGATCCAGCATTCGGTCCGGGGTCAGTGTGACCAGTTGCAGACGCTGGTCCATGTCTTCGGCAATCCGCTTTTGCAGGACGGCGGCCTCGTCATAGGTGCGGGCGGCCTGGTTGAAGTGGTGTTGAATGTGGTCGCGACGGTATTTAAGCATGGGCGTATTCTAGTGTATAAATCCATTGATGGCCCGGGCCGTTGCTTCGGGATGAGAGAAAAATGGCATGTGTCCGGCGCCGGGCAGAATCTCTATCTGCGCGTGAGGTTGCAGTTCGGGCAGGGTCTGGCGCAAGCTCACCGGTATCAGCGGGTCGTTTTCCCCAAACAGCCACAGGGTCGGCAGGGTCAGAGCTGGCAACAGGTCGCGGTTGTCGAGGTCACGCAGCAGTATCAACCCTTGCATCAGACCTTGGTAACTGGGCAGATGGCGTTTGCCCAGATGGGCTTTGAGTTGTTTCACCAAAGGCCGGGCGTTGTCGGAGCCTTGCAGCTGCAGGTTCCAGAACTGCTTGACCACCCGGCTGGTTTCGATGGCCAGGGCATGGATGAAGTCGCTCATCAGTTTGGGGCTGACCGCTTTGCGCCAACCATCGTTCTGGACAAAACGCGGGGTGCTGGCCAGACAGATCAGGGATTGGATGCGTTTTGCCGATTCGGGCTGTTGGGCGCGCCAGGCCAGCCTTTGTGCCAGCATGCCTCCCAGCGACCAGCCCAACAGGTGCGTCTGTTCGGGCAAGCCCTGCCACAAGCTGTCCAGCCAGGCTTGCATCTGTTGGTCGGCGGGCTGTTCCGGCAATGCCGGACATTGACCGAAACCGGGCAGCTCCATCAGCACCAGTTGAAATCGGTCGCCAAAATGGGTCTGGGCCCAGTCTTCCCAAATGGCGTTTTCCGCCGCCCAGCCATGAATCAGGGTCAGGACCGGGGCCTCAGGATCTGGGTTGCCGAGTCGGGTCAGTCGGATGGTCACGATTCGGTTCCTTGTGCGGTTTTCTGTGCGGCTTCCTGGAGGGTGCAGGTTTTGGCCAGGGTGTCGATCAGCCGGTCAATCTGTGCCGGGGTGTGGTCGGCACTGAGGGTGATGCGCAGACGGGCCGAGCCTTTGGGTACGGTTGGGGGGCGGATGGCACCGACCCAGAAACCGGCGGCTTTGAGGCAGTCGGCCAGCGCCATGGTCCGGGCATTGTCGCCGATCAGAAGGGGTTGAATCGGGGTGTGCGAAGGCATCAAAGGCAGCTGCATGGCCCGGGCCTGTTGGCGAAAATGCCGGATGTTGTGGTGCAGCCGTTGGCGGCGCGCTGCGTCGTTGCGTACCTGTTTCAATGCCGCCCGTGACGCTTCGGCGATGACCGGCGAGGAGGCAGTGGTGTAAATGTAAGGTCGGGCCAGTTGGATCAGGGCTTCGATCACATGGCTGCTGCCGGCGACAAACGCGCCGGCGGTGCCGAATGCTTTGCCCAGTGTGCCCACCTGCACCGTATTGGCGTCGGGTGTCAGACCCAAATGGTCAAAACTGCCCCGACCCTGATCGCCCAGCACACCGAAACCATGGGCATCGTCCACAAACAACCAGGCCTGGTAAGTTTGGCACAATGCCTGAATTTCGGCCAATGGAGCAAGGTCGCCATCCATGCTGAACACCCCGTCTGTGACCACCATGGCTTGTTGTCCGGCCTGCTGCGCCTGTTGCAGACGCCGCGACAGAGCAGTCATGTCGGCATGGGCATAGCGCTTGAGTTCGGCGGCACTCAAACGGGCACCATCCAGCAGGGAGGCGTGGTTGAGCTTGTCGGCCACAATCCGATCGCCTTTTTCGGTCAGAACCTGTTGTACGGCCAGATTGGCCATGTAACCGGTGGAAAACAGCAGGGTGCGTTCGACGCCCAGCCAATCGGCCAGTTCGTCTTCCAACAGGTGATGACTCAGATGATGGCCGCTAATCAGATGGGCCGCGCCACTGCCGACACTGTTGCTGTTGTTATTTAAGGCCTGACGGGCGGCGTCCTTGATCGCCGGGTGATTGGCCAGCCCCAGATAGTCGTTGGAAGCGAAATTCAATGTGGCCAGCCCGTTGATCTGGGTGCTGACACTTTGGGGCCGGGTGGTCAGCGGGCGCTGACGCCACAGGCCCTGTTCACGCTGCCGGGCCAGGCGTTCACTCAGGCGTTGTGACAGGGGAGTGGGGGACGTCATTAAGGATCAGGCCGTGAGTTCGGTGATCTGCGCCGCCAGTTTTTCGGCCTGAGCCTGCGCTTGTCGGTCGGTCTGCTTGTGAATGCCCAGTCTGGCAAACAAACGCTCGTCGTGACCGGCTTCCGGGTTTTCAGTGGTCAGCAGCTTGTCGCCATAAAAGATGGAGTTGGCTCCGGCCAGGAAGCACAGAGCCTGGGCTTCGTCGGGCATTTCCATGCGCCCGGCAGACAGGCGCACATAGGTTTTGGGCATGGTGATCCGTGCCGCGGCGATCACGCGGATGAATTCAAAGGAATCGGTTTTGCCTTTCATGTGTGCCAGCGGCGTGCCTTCAATCGGTACCAGCAGATTGATGGGCACCGAATCCGGGTGATAGCGCAGGGTGGCGAAGGTGCGGATCAGTTCGGCCCGGTCTTTATGAGCTTCGCCCATGCCGATGATGCCGCCGGAACAGACGTGAATCCCCGCCTGCTGGACCTTGTCGATGGTGTCGAGCCGGTCCTGATAATTGCGTGTGGTGATGATTTTGGGATAGAAGGCTTCGGAGGTGTCGAGGTTGTGATTGTAGTAATCCAGTCCGGCGTCCTTGAGTTGGCGCACCTGATCGTCGCTGAGCATGCCCAGAGTGAGACAGGTTTCCAGTCCCAGGTTTTTGACCACGCGCACCATTTCCAGCACTTTGGGAAAGTCTCTTTTGCTGGGGTTGCGCCAGGCCGCGCCCATGCACAGACGGGTCGCGCCTTTTTCTTTGGCGGCGACGGCCTGTTCAATCACTTCCTGCACGTCCATCATGTGCTCTTTTTCCACCTCGGTGCGATTGCGCGCGCTTTGCGAACAATAGGCGCAATCTTCGGCGCAGCCCCCGGTTTTGATGTTGACCAAGGTGCTGGTCTGCACTTCATTGGGATCAAAATACTGGCGATGCACCGTCTGGGCCTGAAAGATCAGGTCGTTGAAAGGTTGGTTCATCAGGGTCTGGATTTCTTCCAGTGTCCAGTCGTTGCGAATGTCGCCCAGTGCCATAATGGAATCTGCCTTCGGTTAAAATCTGATAAAGTTTTTTTTTGCACGAATCGAAGAACTCGACGAATGGCCGAGAAATCAAAAACGGCTGAATACCCAGTCATTTGTCGTGGTTTTGATTTTGTATTAACCCCGAATGTATCATGAATTTGTGCTGAGGTCGCGCAGGAACTTGTTTTCACAAGGGAATTTCCGAAGAAGTGCCGTATCAGCGATTACGGTCGACTGAGGAAATATGCCTTGTGGAATCAAGAGGCAAGCGAGATCGGTGCAAATTTGTGAAATATTCGGGTTAAGCTCACATTATAACGGATCAGCACTGGGACATCATGCCGAAAGCGCACAAGCCGTCAACGGGCCATTGGACGCCGTTGACGCCTGAAAAAAACGGACTTTCCTCTCTGGCCTCCCGTCTGCGCGGCGTGAGCGAATGGGTGTTTCCGCCCACCTGTGCCCGTCAAGGTGTGTTGACCGACGCGGTGGATCTGTCGGCGGAGGAAGTCGCCGCCTTGAGTGTGCCCGGGGACGAAGGCGAATCCCTGTGTCCACAATGTCTGGCACCGATGCCCGCCGAGGTGGGACGGATTTGCGGTCGCTGTCTGCAAACGTCGCCGCCGTTTGAGCAAACGCTGGCGGCGTTTCGCTACGAAGGCACCGCCAAAGAATTTGTCCAGGCTTTGAAATACGGCCCCGATCTCAGCTATGGGCAGGTGATGGCGCAGTTATGGCGGCGGCGGCTCACAGAGATGGCCGCTCACGCGGAGGCCTGCACGGCCGGTCCCATTTACCTGATTCCGGTGCCGTTGCACCCGCAACGGTTGCAGCAACGGGGCTTCAATCAGTCTCTGGAACTGGCGAAATTGCTCTGTCAGGTCGGTGAAGACCCCCCGTTTGTTTTGTGCCGGGACTGGGTTCGGCGGCGGCATGACACGCCTTCGCAGGCAGGGTTGTCGGCCAGAGCGCGGCAAGCCAATTTAAAACGGGCGTTTGCGCTGACCGCTGCGGGCGAGCGGCAATTGGCCGGGTTGGAGAGCGGCACGGTGGTGTTGCTGGACGATGTGATGACCACAGGCAGCACTTTGTTTCATCTGGGGTCGGTTTGCCGTCGGGCCAATGCCGACATCCCGCTGCAAAGCTGGGTGTTTGCGCGCGCCAATCCGCCTTGATTCGTCGCTCCGGTCAGCGTTTCAGCGCCCGCAGCCATTTCCACAGATTGAGCAGGCTCGACAGGGACGCGGCCACATAGGTCATGGCACAGGCCCAGAGAATCCGTCGCGCTTTTTTCAAATCCGATCTGGACAGGTAGTCCCCGTCTTTGAGAAGCGGCAGCGCACGTTGATAGCTGGCATCAAATTCCACCGGCAGGGTCGACAGGTGAATGATCACTGGCACGCCCATGGCAATGAACCCGGCCCCGAAGGTGGCCAGCCCGATCAGGGGCGTGTGCATCAGGGGAATCAGAAACGGGGTCGCCATCAGGGCCATGCCGCTGAATTTCTGCATCCACAGCGAACGCTCAACCAGAACGGTGCGCTGGATAAACGGTTCGTAGCCGTTTTTGTCCTGAATCGCATGACCGATTTCATGCGCCGCCGTGGTGATGGCGGTCAGAGAGTTGCTGTGGTAGTTGGCTTCGCTCAGCCGGACCACCTTGTCGATGGGATCGTAGTGATCGCCTTCGGGGGTGATTTCCACCCGGATCGGCAAATCGTATTTGCGGGCCAGATGTTCGGCGAACTGGCCACCGGTGCCGGGGATGTCGGGATGCGGCTGGCTGTGTTTGTTGAGAATGTGGCGGGTGTACAGGCTGGGCAGGGTGGTCAATACGAACAGCCCGGCCAGACCGATCAGCAACCAGCCCATTCAGCGTGGCTCCGTGGTCCGGGAGACGCAGTTGAGGCGCTGATGGATGTCGGCATACTCAAGGGGGTGGGCCCAGGCAAGAGCGCTGGCCGAATCCGATAAGGGGGCGCAGGTCAATTGCGAGGAGGGACTCGGCCAGACCTGTGCCGGCAGAATGGGGCTGGGAGGCTGAAATCCGATTCGCTCACCGTCGCTCAGGCGCCAGCCATCCGCGAGATGGTAACGTTGGAGCCAGTTCCGGCGCAACGTTTCGCGCCAGGCGTGAGCGTTGCCTTTGGGGTTGAGGCGGGTTCGGCCCATGTCTTTGGTCGCCTGATCCCAGTTTTGCAATCCGTCCAGCATGAAACTGAGGTCCGCTAACTCGGCCTGACCAATGTTTGGAAAGGGCGATTCCACACCGATCGCAGCGGGCATCGCGTCCGACTGAAGCTGCTGCCACAGTGTCTGTGCCAGTTTTTGTCCGATCTGAAGGGTGGTCACAGTGGGCTGGTGACGGATGGCGGCGGCGTAGGCGGAGAGTAGCAGCCCATTCCACCCCAGCAGAGCTTTGTTGTCGACGGGGGCCTGAGTTCGGCTGCAGCCCAATTGCGTCCGAATCAACGGCCAGTGCTCGTCAATGGCGTCGCTGGGTTTGGGCAGCCAGCCGTCGGCAAAAGGCGGACTCTGGTTTAATGACCAGGCCTGGTGGACCTGCTTCCAGGCGTCGCTGGACAGATGCGGGCGCAGCGAGGTTTGCAGAGCGTCCAGTGACCACAGATAGTTGCCTCCTTCCCTGCCACTGGCGTCCAGAGCCGATTGGGAGCCGATGGCCAGTCCCAATGCGTCCACAAACAGGACGTTTTGCACATAATGCAGGGTTCGCTGGGCGGTCTGTAAAAAATCGGTGCGGTCGTATTCGGTGCTGGCCTGAAAATACAGGCGGGCCAGCATTGCCTGGGTATAAAGCATTTTTTCAAAATGCGGGGTCTGCCAGTCCGGGTCCACGCTGTAGCGGAAAAAGCCGCCGTGAATGTGGTCCTGCAGATGCTGGTTCTGCATCTGCTCCAGTGTCAGGAGCAGCCACTCGTTCAGAGCGTCATGCTCAGGCAGGTCGGGGTGCTGTTGCAGTATCGACAGCACCGTCAGCAATAATGGCGCGCGGGGAAATTTCTGTGTGCCGCTCAGGCCTCCGCTGAGTTCGTCGGCCTGCTTAAGCAGTTCACGGCTCAGATGACGGGCAAAGTTGTCGGGCGTGCGTTCTGACGGCGGTTGATGGTCCTTTTCCGGGGCGTCGGGCTGTCTGGCCTGCTGCACCAGTTCCCGGATGCGCTGAGGCTGGGTTTGCCAGGCCCGGACGCTGCGTTCCAGTGTCTGACGGAAGACATTGGGTTGCTGATAGACAAAGGCGACAAACGGGTCGCCTTCCGGTGTCAGAATCAGGTGCTGGGGCCAGCCTGCATGACCGGCCAGTTTGCGACTGGTATCGAGCATGGTCTGATCCAGCGCCGAATCCAGTTCGCGGTCGATTTTGACGGAAATGAAGTGCCGGTTCAGGTAGGCGGCGGTGTCGGACGACTGGTAGTTGTCGGCCTGCATGACATGGCACCAGTGGCAGGCATAATAGCCACTGGAAAGCAGAATCAGCTTGTCGTTTTTGCGGGCCCGATCCAGAACGGCGGGAGTCCAGAGCTGCCAGTCGACCGGGTCGTCGCCATGCATGGCCAGGTAGGCAGACGGGTGGTCTTTCAACGCGTTGGCGGCATAAGCCGGAGAAAGAATCCCCCAGCTTATGCCAATCAGAGCAATGATCCAGCAACACATCGGCCATAAAAAAGCCCCATTTGACCAGGCCTGGTTATTTTTTGGGCGACTCGTCATCATCGGGTTTGTCTGAGTCCCCGCGCTGGCGTTTGGACTGATCTTTTTCCAGTGCATCGAATTCGGCATCAATCTTTTCAAAGGCATCGTCCCATTCACTGTCGTCCCAGTCATCGTCAAGCTGATCGGCATAGCGGTCATCGAATTCCGGTTCTGTTTTGGTATTGGCCTGTTGGTCTGAGGTTGGTTGTGACCGATCGTCGTTCCCGTCGGTTTCGTCCTCATCCTCGTTTTTACGACGGGCCTTGACGATCATGCCGCCGATGATCACACCGGCTTCATACAGCAGCCAGACCGGTATGGCGAGCAGTGTCTGTGAAACAATGTCCGGCGGGGTCAGCAGCATGCCCAGCACAAACGCTGCGACCACAATGTAGGGGCGGGCATGCGCCATTTTTTCAGGGGAGGTCATGCCGGTGATGATCAGCAGCACCACCACAATCGGCACTTCAAACGCCAGGCCAAAGGCGAAGAACATTTTGATGACAAAGTCCAGATACAGGGCAATGTCGGTGGCCACAGTGACGCCTTCCGGGGCGGCGGTGGAAAGGAAACCGAACACCAGCGGGAAGACCACATAGTAGGCAAACAGCCCACCGGCATAAAACAGAAAGGAGCTGAAAAACAGCAAAGGCCCGATCAGACGTTTTTCGTGTTGATACAGGGCGGGAGCAATGAACCACCAGATCTGATACAGCAGATACGGCATGGCCAGGTAAATGGCCAGCACCAGACTCAATTTAAAGGGCGTCAGAAACGGGGAAGCCACGCCCGTGGCAATCATGCTGGTGCCTTCGGGCAAAAAGCGCGACAAGGGTTCGGAAATGTAAATATAGAGGTCGTTCGCAAAAGGGAACAGCGCAATAAACAGCACCAGTATGGCCAGTACGGCTTTGGTCACGGCATTGCGCAGGTCCAGCAGGTGGTGGACCAGTGACATTTCCTTGTCTTGGGGTGGCAGGGCGCCGTCGCTCATGGGGTCGTCCGTTTTTCTGTGGTATCGCTGTCAGACGAGGGTTCCGGCTTGGCAGGCGTTGAGTCTGTCGCATCGGCGGTGGTTGGTGGTGCCTCCGAACCGGTTGTGTCCGATGATTCCGAGGTTTCTGAATCTGGCGTGTTCGGTGGTTTGGGCTGGGCCGGAGCACGGTTGAACTGCGAAGGCGACACCTCGTCCAGCTCGCCGAACGGACGGGTGATGCCTTCGTTTTCCCGCAGGTCTTTTTCGATCTCGGAAAAATCCGTGTGCATGGAGCGGGAGATGTCTTCCAGCTCCTTGCGCTCCTGTTCCAGATTCATCGAACTCTGAAGCTCGCGAACCGTGTCATTGAGCTCGCTGTTTTCGCGAACGGAATGCACAAAACGTTTGGTCTTGCCCATGAATTGCCCGATTTTACGTGCGACTTCGGGCATACGCTCCGGGCCGATCACCAGCAGAGCGATCACCAGAATGATCATGATTTCGAGCATGCCGATATCAAACATCGCTTACACGTCCTTATGGCCGGTCAGGCCAGAGTGATTTCAGGCCTTGGGGGTTTTGTCCGTTGGCTCGTCGTCTGATTTCGTTTCTGACGTGGCTTTGTCGGCGTCTTTTTTCTCTTCGGCCTGGACGTCAAACACATTGTTGTCTTTTTCTTCCAGCTTGTCGTTCTCTTCTTTTTTGTCTTCTTCGGCGACGGCTTTTTTGAAGCCTTTGATCGCTCCGCCCAGATCGGAACCGACATTGCGCAGGCGCTTGGCGCCGAACAGAACCAGGACAATGGCCAGAATAATCAGTAGTTGCCAGATGCTAATACCCATGAGTGTGATCTCCGTTATGATCGGTCGAAAGAATAGCCGCTAATCTTAGCAGAAACGCCAAGCGCATGGCAATTTTGTGCGTTTTTCACCATGACAGCGTCATGGTAAATGCGGCTAATTGCCCAGTAAATGAATGTGAATGTGGAACACTTCCTGTCCACCGGATTCCCCGGTGTGAATCTGGGTTTTAAACCCGTCGAGACTCTGTGCCTGAGCCAGTTGCGGCAACAACAGCATCATGTGACCCATCAGATCCTTGTCTTCGGGGGCCAGGTCAAACAAGGTCGGGATCGGCTTTTTGGGGATCACCAGCAGGTGAACCCGTGCCTTGGGGTTGATGTCGTGAATCACAATGCACTTTTCGTCTTCGTGCACAATGTCGGCGGGAATTTCCCGGTCGATGATTTGACTGAAGAGGGTTTTTTCAGGTGTCATAGTTTTTTCCTGTTTGTTGATGAGGCCATTGAATTTGGCCGTCGTTGTATGAGAATCTTGTGAACACTCATAGTTGGATCACGCTATTGTGACCCTGATGACGCCTTTATTGGCGCCGGGCTTTTTCTTCGTGGCCGGATAGGCCAAAACGCCGTTCCAGTTCGCGGCTGACGTCCTGGGCACTGAGTCCCTGATGGTGCAACAGCACCAGTGTGTGAAACCACAGGTCGGCCACTTCGCCGATCAGGTGAGTTTGGTCCTGATGCTGAGTGACGCTGTGTTCCAGGTCCTTGGCAGCCATGACCGTTTCCGTGGCTTCTTCGCCCACTTTTTTCAGAATTTTGTCCAGTCCCTTATGATACAAACTGGCGACGTAAGAGTCATCCGGGGAGTCATTTTTGCGCGATTGCAGAACCTGATCCAGTTGCGTCAGAATGTCGTTGTCGGTCATAAACGCACCTCTATGCCCTGTTTTTGCATTCGGTTTTTGGCCTGTTCAATGGTGTATTCCCCAAAATGAAAAATACTGGCCGCCAGCACCGCTTCGGCATGGCCTTCTGTGACCCCGGCGCACAGGTGATCCAGATTGCCCACGCCGCCGGAAGCAATGACCGGAATCGGCACTGCGTCGGCAATGGCGCGGGTCAGCGCCAGATCAAACCCGGATTTGGTGCCGTCCTGATCCATGCTGGTCACCAGCAGTTCTCCGGCACCCAGTTCGGCCATTTTCCTAGCCCATTCCAGTGCGTCGATGCCCGTGGGCTTGCGCCCGCCATGGGTGAAGATTTCCCATTTGTCCGGGTCGCCGGGTGCGCTGACTTTTTTGGCGTCGATGGCGACCACAATGCACTGGGCGCCGAATTTGTCACTGGCTTCCTGCACAAAGCCGGGGTTGAAAATGGCGGCGGAGTTGATGGCCACCTTGTCGGCACCGGCATTGAGCAGGGTACGCACATTGTCAACGCTGCGAATGCCGCCGCCAACCGTCAGAGGGATGAACACCTGACTGGCCACGCTTTCGACCACGTGAATGATGGTGTCGCGGTCATGGGCCGTGGCGGTGATGTCCAGAAAGGTCAGTTCGTCGGCCCCCTGCTGGTCGTATTTTTTGGCGATTTCCACCGGGTCGCCGGCATCGCGAATGTCCACAAACTGAACGCCCTTGACCACACGACCATTGTCAACGTCCAGGCAGGGAATGATGCGTTTGGCCAGTGTCATGATGAGGTCGCTCCGGCAAGTTGTTGCGACAGCTGATCCGACAGGGTCTGTCCCTGTCCGAAGTCCAGTGTGCCTTCGTAGATGGCGCGCCCGGTGATGGCAGCGGTCACGCCGTCGGATTCGATTTGAGCCAGCGCCCGGATGTCGTCCAGATTGGTGATGCCGCCGGAAGCGATGATGGGGATGTTCAGTGCCTGAGCGAGTTTCTGGGTGGCCTCGATGTTGACGCCCTGCATCATGCCATCACGGCCAATGTCGGTATACACAATGGCTTCGACGCCGTCGTTTTCAAACCGTTTTCCCAGCGTCTCGACATGGTGGTCGGTGATTTCGGCCCAGCCATTGATGGCGACCTTGCCGTCCTTGGCATCCAGGCCGACAATGATGTGGCCGGGGAAGCGTTCGCAGGCCTGACGCACAAAGTCCGGGTCGTGAACGGCCTGGGTGCCGATGATGCAGTAACTGACGCCGGCATCCAGATAGGCTTCAATGGTGGCGAGGTCGCGGAGGCCGCCGCCGATCTGGATGGGGAGGTCGGGGTAGGCTTCGCGCACCTGATACACGGCACTGGCATTGACCGGTTTGCCGGCAAAGGCGCCATTCAGATCCACCATGTGCAGGCGTCTGGCACCCTGTTCGGTCCATTTCTGCGCCATGGCGACGATGTCGCCGGAAAAGACGGTGGCGTCGTTCATGTCGCCCTGACGTAGGCGGACGCATTGTCCATCCTTGAGGTCGATTGCGGGAATTAAAAGCATAGCGGTCCTTTGCGTTAGGTTCCTGACCAGTGCATGAAGTTTTTCAACAGATGCAGGCCTGAGTCGGCACTTTTTTCCGGATGGGCCTGAATGGCAAAGATGTTGTCCTGGGCAATGGCCGAGCAGAATGTTTGACCATGCGTGGTCTGGCCAGCAATGGTGTCGGCGGCCTCGGGTCGCACATAATAACTGTGAACAAAATAAAACCAGGCGTCCTGCTCGATGCCATGCCAGAGCGGGTGTTCCAGTGTCTGGTGAATGCGGTTCCAGCCCATGTGCGGCAGTTTCAGGCCGGGGTAGGGGGTCAGGTCGAAGCGATGGGTGTTTCCGGGTAGGCGATTGAGGCAGTCAACCCCCGCGTTTTCTTCGCTGTGTCCCATTAGCACTTGCAACCCCATGCAGATCCCCAGAAACGGCTTTTCGTTCGATGCCTTGAGAATGGCCTGATGCAGGCCAGCCTCGGTCAGTGCCTGCATGCAGGCACGGGCCGCACCCTGTCCCGGAAAAATCACGGCGTCGGCCTGGTCAATGCGTGCCGGGTCATGCGTGATTTCAATCCGGGTCTGGCTTGGGGCCACGGTTTGTGCGGCCTTGGCGACCGAGTTGAGGTTGCCCATGCCGTAATCGACCACGCACACGGTTTTGTGGTTGACGCCCGTTTCCACTTCCTTCATTTACAGGGCCCCTTTGGTCGAAGGAAGTTGGTCGGCCATGCGGGGGTCCGGGGACAGCGCCATGCGCAAGGCGCGTCCGAAGGATTTGAAAATGGTTTCTGCCTGATGGTGGGCGTTGTGACCGCGAAGGCAATCAATGTGCAGGGTGGCCTGGGCGTGATTGACAAATCCCTGAAAGAATTCCTGAACCAGCTGAGTCTCGAATTGTCCGATCTGTTCGCGCGTGAAGTCGGCTGCAAAGATCAGTCCGGGGCGCCCGGAAAGGTCGATCACGGTGCGTGACAAGGCTTCGTCCAGCGGCACATAGGCATGGCCGTAGCGCTGGATGCCTTTTTTGTCTCCCACGGCTTCCTTGACCGCCATGCCCAGAACAATGCCAATGTCCTCGACTGTGTGATGGTCGTCAATGTGGTTGTCGCCTTTGGCGGTAATGTTCAGATCGATCAGGCCGTGACGGGCAATCTGATCCAGCATGTGCTCAAAAAAAGGCACGCCAGTGTCAAACCGGCCGTTGCCTTCTCCGTCCAGGTTCAGTTCGATCCGTATCTGGGTTTCAAGCGTGTCACGCGTGATGGAAGCTTGGCGCATCATGAATAGACTCCCGCATTCGGTCGCGGACCCATGCCAACGTTTTGTGTACAGGTCACTGAGAAATGGCAATATTATAGCCGCCTGGCCATCGGGTGTGAATTTTTTTGCCAGGCCTGGTGGAAAAGGTGACGGGGTTGTGTGCGGGGTAAAGGGGCGTTTTCGTGCGTTATGAATGGCTTAGATATTTTTAATTGCGCTCATAAAAAAAATTTGCGTCAGCGTGATGATAAGCGCGGGCGGATTTTGCGATAATGTCGCGTGTTTTGATTTATCCCGGAAATTTCATAAATTTGCGCCAATATCGCGCAGGAGATTGTTTTTACAAGGAAATTTCTGAAGAAGTGTCGTATCCACGATTACGACCGACTGAAGAAATATTTCTTGTGGAATCAAGGGGCAAGCGAGATGGTGCATAATTTTATGAATTTTCCGGGTTATGACTTGGTTCGCCAAAGTCTGGGCTTTGAGCGTTTTAAAATTTGATCTGGATTAAGTTTTAGCGCGTTTTAAAACGGCCGGAAAAGGCCGAAGTCATTATAATGGCCGACGAGGAAACCGGCTTGTTTGAAAGCAAAGGCTTTCGTGGCAAGTTGAATTTTTGACTATAAGGGGGAATCCTTCCGATGGATACGACAGTAAAACCACAATACAATGATGGTGTGGTCAAGTACCTGACGGTCGGGGCAATTGTGTTTTTGGTGCTGGGTACCTTTCTGGGTACTTTTGCCGCTTCACAGCTTGCCTGGCCGGCGTTGAACTTTGACATCGCTGAAATCACGTTTGCGCGTCTGCGTGTGATGCACACCAATACCGTTATTTTTGCCTTCGGCGGCATGACCTTGATGGCCACGGCCTTCTATACCGTCCAGCGGACGAATGGGGTCAAGCTCTGGAGTAATGGCATGGCTTGGGTCACCGCCATTCTGTTTACGATTGGTTTGCTGCTGGTGGTGGTGACCATCTCACTGGGCATGACCACTGGTAAGGAGTACCACGAGCAGGAATGGCCGCTGGCGATTGCGATTGCGTTGGTTTGGACGCTTTACACCCTGAACTTCGTGATGACCATTGCGGCACGCAATAAAGAAACGCATCCCAATGTGTACGTGTCCAACTGGTTCTTCCTGGGGATGATGATTGCAATCACCTATCTGTATGTGGTGAACGGTCTGGCCATCCCTGTCTCGCTGTTCCGTTCCTATTCACTGTTTGGTGGTGTTCAGGATGCCATGATCCAGTGGTGGTGGGGCCATAATGCGGTTGGCTTTTTCCTGACAGCCGGTTTCCTGGGGATCATGTACTACTTTGTTCCCAAGCAGGCTCAACGTCCGATCTATTCCTACCGTCTGTCGGTGATTCACTTCTGGGCTCTGATGTTCGGTTATGTCTGGCTGGGTGCTCACCACCTGCAGTATACCGCTCTGCCTGACTGGACCGGGTCGCTGGGTGCGGTCATCTCACTGGCCATGATCATTCCGTCATGGGGTGGTGCGCTGAACGGGATGCTGACGCTTTCCGGTGCGTGGGACCGTTTGAGAACCGATTACATTCTGCGTTTCCTGATCATCGCCCTGGCGTTCTACGCAATGGCGACCTTCGAAGGGCCTGTTATGGCGGCGAAGACCGTTAACGCCCTGTCTCACTACACAGACTGGACAGTCGGTCACGTTCACTCCGGTGCACTGGGCTGGGTTGCCATGGTTTCCATCGGCGCTCTGTACCACATGGTGATGAAAATGTGGAACACCGAAATGTATTCCATGAAGCTGATCAACTTCCATTTCTGGTTGGCGACCATTGGCACCGTGTTCTACATCGTCGCGATGTGGGTGTCCGGTATCATGCAGGGCTTGATGTGGCGAGCGTATGATGAGTACGGCACACTGGCTTACACCTTTGCCGAATCGGTTGCTTCTATGCACCCATATTATGTGATGCGTGTCGTCGGTGGTGTCCTGTTCTTCTCAGGCGCGGTTGTGATGCTTTATAACGTCATTATGACCATCCGCACGGCAAACGCCCGACAGGAAGTGGGCACGACTGCCAACGCATAACAGCTACAAAAAGGTGGTGAGCCGATTGGCTTGCCACAAAATACATATGATGAGTTGAGGAGCATTAGACTCATGTCAGAGAATCAAAAGCCCAAAAACTTTCAGGAACGCCTGGAGCAGAACATCTTCGGCTTGTTCATGGTAACGGCACTGTCGGTTTCCATCGCCGGGATTGTTGAAATCGTCCCGTTGTTCTATCTCAAGGAAGCCGTAGATTACACCGAACAAACCGACAAATACGGGAACGTGAAAAACGAGAAATTCCCGGAATTGGTCTGGGAGCGTGAATTCACGATGGAGGATGGCCAGCTGGTGTCCGACAAAGCGCTTTACGAGCAGGACAAGAACGGTAACTGGATGGTTGCAGACTGGAAAGCGGGTGACGGGGTTCGTCCTTACACGCCTTTGGAACTGGCCGGTCGTGATATTTATCTGCGAGAAGGTTGCTACATCTGTCACTCTCAGATGATTCGTCCTTTCCGTGATGAACGCGAGCGTTATGGTCATTTCTCACTGGCGACCGAATCCATGTACGATCACCCGATGCAGTGGGGGTCCAAGCGTACCGGGCCGGATCTGGCTCGAGTCGGTGGCAAGTACTCCGATGAATGGCACGTTCTGCACCTGATGCGTCCTCAGGATATGGTGCCTGAATCCGTCATGCCAGCTTACCCCTGGTTGGCTGAAAACCCGATCAACAAAAGTTTCTTCGGAACCAAACGTGATATGGCCAAGCGTTTGACGGCTATGCGTACGTTGGGTGTGCCTTACACCGATGAAGAAATCGCCAATGCGGATGCCGCCATTGAGGGTTATACCGAAATGGATGCCATCGTCGCGTATATGCAGGTGCTTGGCACCATGGTGAAACTAGACGACAGCAAGTCTTACCGAGAGTGATATATGCTTGATTATTTCAAGACAGACTGGTCAGCCATGACGACCTCGGATTGGGTCGGGTTGATCATCACTGTTGCGGTATTCTTCGGAATGCTCATTACCTTCTGGCGCGCCCTGCGCCCCAGTAAGCGTAAAGAGCTGGAAGAAGAAAAATATAAAATATTGGACGACGATTAATTATTCTGAGGAGCACAAGTATGGCACAACATAACCCTTGGCCAGATGAAGGTAACACCGGCCACATTTGGGATGAAGACATCCGTGAGCTGGACAATCCACCACCGCTTTGGTGGATGCTGGCCTTTTATGCCGGTTTTGTCATGATTGTTTTCTATGCACTGTATTACCCCACCATTCCGTGGACCGACTCTCACTATAAAGGGATGACCGGATGGACTCAGGTGGAAGAGTACAAAGAAGACTACCAGGTTCTGAAAAACTGGCGTGATCAGAAGTTTGCTCAGGAAGAAGAGCAACTGGCGGCACTGCCACTGAAAGAAATCATTGAAAACGACGAACTGAAAACCTACGCCGTCAAAACTTCCAAAGTGCTGTTCGGTGATTATTGTGCCGGTTGTCACGGTGCGGGTGGTCAGGGTAACCCCAACTTCCCGGTTCTGGCCGACGACGATTGGTTGTGGGGCGGAAAGATTGATCAGATCTACACAGCGTTGGAAAAAGGCCGCATTGGTAACATGCCAGCTCGTGGCATGATGGGTAACCTGAACGACGAAGAAGTGGAACAGGTCGCCGATTATGTGATCGCTCTGGCCAATGGTAATGGCGATGACGCGTCTGTTTCGGCTGGCAAGGCCGTGTATCAGAAGGGCATGTGCCTGGCCTGTCATGGCCCGCAAGGTAAGCCTTTGGCCGCCAATGGCGCAACCAACTTGACCGACCAGATCTGGCGCTTCAGCAGTGAGCGGGATGAAGTGATCAAAACGATCAAATACGGTGTGATGGTCAAGAAGGACGGTGAATTGGCACCAAACACGCGTAACGCTGTGATGCCATCGTTTGCGGACCGCCTGCCGGATGCCGAAGTCAATATGAAACGATTGGCGGTTTACGTCCACGCGTTGGGTGGCGGGCAATAAAACCCGGTTTGTTTAACCTCCATCACTATTGCTCAAAACAAGGAGTAGATCATGAATGAATTGAACAACGACTGGGTCCTCTGGGGGTCGATTGGAGCCATTGTGTTTTCGATCGTTGCCCTGGTTGCCTTTGCCTGGAAAGCCACTCGTGGGATGGAAGGCATGGAAGAAGATGACGAGGACAAACAGTCCTGAGTGACCGTGTCACCGTTGGTTAGAAAAAGGCCTGAACAGTACGTTTGGGCCTTTTTCTTTTCCGCAGCCAAAAAATCGGCAAATTTTTATCGGCTTTTATAAGAAAATTCGCATTTTAATATAAGTGTTTTCTTATAAAATCAGATGGCAATTTTCAAGAACCAAAAGGATGGGTCATGTCAGATCAAAACAAGGATCCGCATTACGACGCCACACACAAATCTCAGCTGGAAGGCATGGAAACTTCGAACAAGAATCTTCAGAACATCGGGGTGGAGCTGCTCTCTGTGCACACAGACGGAACCGTGCATGCCAAACGCATCAGTGGGCGTTTTCGCACGATCAAATGGGTTGTGGCGGCGATGTGGCTGACCTTTTTTCTCGGTCCCTATCTGCAATGGGACGGGCGACAGGCCATTTTGTTTGATCTGGTGAACCGTCAGTTTCATATTTTTGGCTTAACCATCCTGCCGCAGGACATCTGGGTGCTGGCCATGATGCTGTTGTTTGCTGCACTGGCTCTGGCCGCCACCACGGCGGTAGCGGGTCGTCTTTGGTGCGGTTACGCCTGTTTTCAGACCGTTTGGATGGACGTGTTTACCTGGCTGGAAGAAAAGTTTGAGGGCAATCCCAACAAGCGTCAGAAGCTGGAACAACAGCCCTGGAATCTGGACAAGATCAGAAAGAAAGTTCCAAAATGGCTGGCATGGGCTTTTATCGGCTTTATGACCGGGTTCAGTTTTGTCGCCTATTTCGATCCGGCACTGGACCTGTGGGCACGACTGTTTACGCTGGAATGGACCTCCACCGAAACCATCATTATTTTGGGGTTGGCTGCGGCCACGGTTTTCTTTGCCGGTTTTCTGCGTGAGCAGGTTTGCATTGGCTTCTGTCCCTATGCCCGGATTCAGGGTGCCATGATTGACACTGAAACCGTGGTGCCCACTTACGATGTGGACCGGGGTGAACCCCGGGGTCGGATGCGCCGTCCAAAGCCCGGAGAGGAGGCACCGGAACTGGGGGACTGCATCGATTGCAACCTGTGTGTGGCCGTTTGTCCAACCGGCGTTGACATCCGCAAAGGTCAGCAGTTCGGTTGCATTACCTGTGGCCTTTGTATTGATGCCTGTGATTCGGTGATGGAAAAAATCAAAAAGCCGAAAGGGCTGATTCGTTACGCCTCTCTGGCCGAGTTTGGTGGCAAGCCCTTCACACCATTTTACAAACGCCCTCGTGTGCTGGTGTATACAGGGATCATGACGTTTGCCGCTGTCGCCATGATCTGGGGGCTTATTAACATGTCCCCGATAGACATGAAAGTCCTGCACGAAAGGGCTCCGTTGTTTGTTCAGATGAGCGATGGTTCCATTCAGAACAAATATTACGCGAAGGTTGTCAATAAAACCGATCAGTTGCTGGAAGCAGAAATCACGGTGGATGGACCGGATTCGCTGATCTATATTGTGGATGAGAAGATCAACGTTCAGCCCGGGACTGTGGGCACGGCCACGTTACTGGTCCGGATTCCAAAAGGGGACATTGAACAGACCAATACGCCGATCGACATCAAGGTTCAGGACTTGAACAATCCACAGGTCAAAGAAACCTACGAAAGCATGTTTATCAGCCCATAAACAAAAGCATGCAAAGCGTCACAGTTTCTCCATGCCCTTGACTTTTTCAGGGTGTGGATTTGGGTATAATAGGCCTTCGGCGTCAGCCTGAGGCTTTTTTATTGCCCGGAGCGCTTCAATTTTTGAAAGGGAGTTACCCAATGTCTGCGTCACCCAAATCGTCTGAAAAAACATCATCTCAAAAGACAGACCAGCGTGATTGGAGTGTGGCCTGGAAGAACCCGTTTGTGATTGGCTGGTTTTTGATTCTGGTGCTGGTGCTTTCCGTCAATTTTTTCATGGTGAGCATGGCGATTGTGACGGCGCCGGGTCTGACGGTGCCCGACTTCTATGAGAAGGGCAAAAACATGGGTGAGATCATTGCCAAGCGCAATGAAATGGAAAAAATGGGCTGGCAGATGAAGGTGGACATGCCCGAACTGACCGCAGGCCAGCCGGAAACCGTGACCGTGACCGTACTGGATAAAGCCGAGCAGGCTTTTGATGTGGATTCGGCGGTACTCTATTATTATCGGCCTTCCAACAAGGAATACGATGGACAGTTGACGCTGAGCCCGACCGGTCAGACGGGTCAGTACAAAGGCGAGCTGACCTTGCCATTGAAAGGCAAATACGACTTTGTGATGGAAGTGGTCAAGGGCGATAAAACCTTCAATCTTGGGCGTACGGTTTTTGTCAAAGACGCTGAGTCCAATGCTTCCTGATGAGCGGTGACAGCTGCTTTCATTGTGGCCAGCCGGCGCTCAAAGCCAGCCAGGTCACGCATCCGATAAACGGTCAGTCTCAGGTTTTTTGCTGTCATGGCTGCGCCGGAGTCTGTGAAGCCATTCATGAGGCGGGGATGGACGCCTTTTACCGGCGTACGCCCGAAGGCGAGCTGCTTTCTCCGCCGCCGCCGCCAACGCCCAATGCCGATTTTTACGACTACGACGAAGTACAAAGTCAATTTGTTCCATCACTGGACAGCCGCCGCAGCATCACACTGATGTCCGAGGCGATTCATTGCGCTGCCTGCATCTGGTTGATCGAGCACACTCTGGCCAAGCTTGACGGCGTGCTGATGGCCAAAGTCAATTTCACCAACAAACAAATCAAACTGCGCTGGGACAATGACCGCGTTCAATTGTCCGAGATCATTCACGCTCTGAACCGCATCGGCTACGATGCCACGCCTTATGACGCCTCGGCCAGCGAAGAGGCCTACCGCAAAGCCAATCGCGATTTGCTTTACCGACTGGGGTTCGCTGGTTTTGCGATGATGAATGTGATGTGGTTCGCGGTGGCTCTGTACGCGGGTGCCGATGAAGACCCCGCTTTCCGTCATTATTTTCATTGGGTGCAGTGGGCCATCGCCACCGTGACGTTGATTTATTCCGGCAAGCCTTTCTGGCACGGGGCTTGGAAATCTCTCAAGGCCCGCAGTGTGGGCATGGACGTGTCCATCACTCTGGGGATATTGACCACCTATTTTTATTCGTTCTGGGTCACGGTCGATCCCTCCCATTCCGGGGACGTGTATTTTGACACCATGATCGACTTCATCTTCCTGTTGCTGATCGGTCGTTATCTGGAAGCCATCTCCAAAAACAAAGCGATGGATTCCACCAAGCGTTTGATGGATTTGCAGCCGAAAGTGGCCCGTTGTGTGGATCCGGAAACGTCCGAAGTCTCTGTTGTCCCGGTCAGAAAACTCAAGCCCGGAGACCAGGTCATGGTCAAACCCGGCGACCAGATCCCAGTGGATGGCAAGGTGCTGCGGGGCACCGGCAATGTCAATGAATCCATGCTCAGCGGCGAATCCCGCGAAATCTGGAAGCAGACTGGCATGGATGTGTCTGCCGGGACCCTGAATCTGGACGGGACTCTGACCGTTGAAGTCAGCGCGATCCTTCAGGGCACCATGCTGGGACGCATTGTCAGCATGGTCGAAGATGCGCAAGGTGCCAAGGCCCCGATACAATGCACGGCTGAAAAGATCATGCCCTGGTTTGTCACGGTGGTCATTGCTCTGGCCGTGCTCAGTTTTTCCTATTGGATTGTCAATGCGGATCTGGAAACGGCCATGATCGCGGCGACCGCCGTCCTGATTATTACCTGCCCCTGTGCCTTCGGGCTGGCCACCCCCATGGCCACGGCAGTCGCATCCGGCGTTTCGGCTCAGAACGGGATTCTGATTAAAAACGGTGCGGTGCTGGAAGTGCTGCAACAGATGAACCACTTTGTGTTTGACAAAACCGGCACCCTGACCCAGGGCAGAATGCAGTTGCAGGAAACGGTCTGGGTGGATCATATTCAAAACGATGAAGCCGAAAAAGCCCACCTGATCGAAGCCATTGTCCGGATTGAATTTCATTCGGAGCATTCATTGGGCAAGGCGATTGTGGCGGCTTTGCAGGATCAATACCCGGCGTTGAAAAACCAGCGTTTGACCTTGGAGCATTTTCAGGCGCACCCCGGCCGAGGTGTGGAAGCCGAATGGCAGGGCCAGCATTATCTGATCGGCACGCGCACCTGGCTGAGTCAGTATGGGGTGGATTTTCCACCAGGCCTGGTCAAAATGGAAGCCGAACGGGGAAAAACCGGGCAGACCAGCGTTTGGGTGGTGCGCAATCAGCAGGTTCAGGCGGTGTTGTTTTTGCAGGACCCGTTGCGTGACGATGCGCGTGCGCTGATTGACCGCTTGAAAGCACAGGGCAAACAGGTCACGCTGCTCAGTGGTGACCGTCAGGCCGTGGCCGAGTCGGTGGCTTCAGAGCTGGGCGGGATGGAGGTCATTGCCGAAGTGCTGCCGGACCAAAAGCACGATGTGATTGCCCGATTGCAGCAAACACAATCGGTGGTCATGGTGGGTGACGGTGTGAACGACGCCCCGGCACTGGCCCGTGCCCGGGTCAGTGTGGCCCTGGGGTCGGGCACAGACGTGTCCATGGATTGCGCCGACATCATTTTGCTGAACAATGAATTGCTTTCGGTGGACACCGCTCTGGCGCTGTCACAGCGTACCCTCAAAACCATCAAGGAAAACATCGTCAGTTCCATTGTGTACAATGTGACGTTTGTGCCTTTGGCCATGGCGGCCATGCTGACACCGTTGGTGGCGGCCATTACCATGCCGTTGAGCAGTCTGGTGGTCATTCTCAATGCCGCACGCATTCGCCGTTTTTTTCATCCCAAAGCCGTCGCCAGACGCGAGGCCCAGCTGGCCAAAGCATCAAAGCCGGCACCGAATAAAGCCGATCAAAGTTAGGAGAGCGCAATGGATGTGGTTTATGGGTTGATTCCGATGATGCTGTTTTTTGGCTTTCTGGTGGTACTAGTGTTCATCTGGATGGCCAAAAAAGGGCATTTTGATGATCTGGACGGTGCGGCGCATTCCATTTTCATGGACGACGACGATGACGAGCCAGGCGCCTCACGGCACAACCCGGATTCAGACAAAGCGCAATCGACCGAACGGGACGAGCACACAGAAGAGGCAGTGAACCCCTCTGTAGATCAGACAGATCAAAAAAAATCCTAACCAAAAAAAACGGGGCGAAGCCCGTTTTTTTTGGTCTGAACTCATGACCCATGACCTCATGGGGTGGGTCGGACGCGATTACACGTCCAGATAATCCAGAATGCCTTCTGCGGCCGCCCGGCCTTCGGCGATGGCATGCACCACCAGACTTGAGCCCCGCACCATGTCACCGCCCGCGAAGATTTTTTCGTGGCTGGTCTGGAAAGGAAACTCCGAATCCTCTTTGGCCACAATGGTGTTCCAGTCGGTCAATTCGACATTGTGCGGCTTCAGCCATTCCGGTGGGTTGGGCTGGAAGCCGAACGCCACGATCACGGCATCACAGTCAATGACCCTTTCCGATCCCGGCACCATTTCAGCGCGGCGGCGTCCATTTTCATCCGGTTCGCCCATGCGTGTCTGAATCACCTTGATGCCGCTGACCTGGCCGTTTTGTTCCAACACTTCGACCGGCGCCAGATTGAATTTGAACTGGACGCCTTCTTCTTTGGCGTTTTTGACTTCGGCACGGGAGCCTGGCATGTTCTCCTCGTCACGACGGTACACACAATAGACCTCGCTGGCCCCCTGACGGACAGAGGTGCGGGTGCAATCCATGGTGGTGTCACCACCGCCCAGAACCACCACGCGTTTGCCTTTGACGGAAATGAAGGCGTCGTCCGGCTGTGCCATCTTCAGTTCGTTTTTGACGTTGCCGATCAGGAAATCCAGCGCTTTGTAGACCTGTGGCAGGTCTTCGCCCGGAAAGCGGCCTGCCATGGGTTTGTAGGTGCCCATGCCCACAAACACGGCGTCGTAGTCGTTCAACAGGGCATCGAATTCGATGTCTTTGCCCACTTCGGTGTTGCAACGGAATTCCACGCCCATGCCTTCCATGATCTGGCGACGCTTGACCACCAGGTCCTTGTCCAGCTTGAATTGAGGAATGCCAAAGGTGAGCAGGCCGCCGATTTCCTGTTGCTTTTCAAACACCACTGGCTTGACGCCGTTTCGGATCAAAATGTCGGCACAGCCCAGACCCGCCGGACCCGAGCCTACGATCGCGACGGTTTTGTCGGTCATCTCGATGTTGTCCAGGTTCGGGGTCCAGCCCATATCTGTGGCGGTGTCGGTGATGTACTTTTCCACCGCACCGATGGTGACCGAACCGAAATTGGTGTCTTCCAGTGTGCAGGCTTCTTCGCACAAACGGTCCTGTGGGCAGATGCGCCCGCACATTTCCGGCAGAGAGTTGGTCTGGTGCGACATTTCCGCCGCTTCCATGATGTTGCCCTCTGACACCAGCTTCAGCCAGTTGGGAATGTAGTTGTGCACCGGGCACGCCCATTCACAGTAGGGGTTGCCGCAATGCAAACAACGGTCCGCCTGGGCCATGGCATGCTGCAGGTCAAATTCCTGATAGATTTCTTCAAAGTGTTGCTTGCGCTCCATTGCCGGTTTTTTCTCCGGCATCTGGCGGTCAAGTTCCAAAAATTGTCTGACATTTCCCATGGTTGACTCCTTATTCCCCGTCACGACTGTTGGCAAACAGATCCAGCAGCGTTTCCACGCCGATGGCGCGTGATTTGACCAGCCAGAAATTGTGGATGACACGACTGAAGTCGGCCAGCACTTCGCGGGCATAGGCGCTTTGCGTTTTGTCTGCATAGCGCTGCAACAAATCTTTCAAATACAGGCGATAGGCTTCGGTGGATTCGGTATCGATCCGAATGGCTTCCACCATTTCGCTGTTCAAGCGGTCGGGCAGGGTTCGGTCCAGGTCCAGAACAAAGGCCATGCCGCCGGACATGCCCGCCCCGAAGTTGACCCCGACGGGGCCCAGACTGACCACGGTGCCACCGGTCATGTATTCACAACCGTGATCGCCCAGGCCTTCGACCACCGCGACCGCGCCGGAGTTACGCACCCCAAAACGCTCACCGCCGGTGCCGTGGGCAAACAGGGTGCCGCCGGTCGCGCCGTACAGGCAGGTATTGCCCACAATCGGCGTGGTGTGGGGGTCAAAGGACGAGTTTTCCGGCGGACGGATCACAATTTCGCCGCCAGCCATGCCTTTGCCCACATAGTCGTTGGCGTCCCCAGTTAAGTGCAGGTTCAAGCCATCGACGTTGAACACGCCGAACGATTGCCCGGCGATGCCGGTCAGATTCAGCGTGATCGGTGTGTCCTTCATCCCAGTGTTGCCATAGCGCATCGCGATTTCACCGGCAATGCGCGCCCCGATGGAGCGGCCGGTATTGACCAGATGGAAATCATGCTCGCCGCCGGTTTTGCCTTCAATTTCGGGCAGAACGGTCTCGACCATTTCTTCGGCCAATGAACCTTTGTCCCAAGGCATGTTGCGCTCGACTTGCACGGTTTGCGGTTTGTCTTTGCCAGCACCGCCGTCTGACAGTATGGCCGATAAATCGATGTTTTGTTGCTTGTCGGTCAAAGGCTGCTCGATTTTTTGCAGCAAATCGGTGCGGCCCACCAAATCCTGCAGGTGGGTCACGCCCAGCTTGGCCATCCACTGACGCGTTTCTTCGGCGACAAAACGGAAGTAGTTGATCACCATGTCGGCCTTGCCGATAAAGTGGTCTCTGCGCAAACGCTCATCCTGCGTCGCCACGCCCACCGCACAGGTGTTCAGGTGGCAGATGCGCAGGTATTTGCACCCCAGCGCCACCATCGGAGCGGTACCGAAACCGAATGATTCTGCGCCCAGAATTGCGGCTTTGATCACATCCAGGCCGGTTTTCAAACCACCGTCCGCCTGCAGAATTACCTGACCGCGCAGGTCATTGGCACGCAAAACCTGATGCGCTTCGGCCAGACCCATTTCAAACGGATTGCCCGCGTATTTGACCGAGGTCAACGGGCTGGCCCCGGTGCCACCGTCGTAACCGGAAATGGTGATCAGATCGGCATAGGCCTTGGCCACGCCGGCGGCGATGGTGCCCACACCGGGTTCGGCCACCAGTTTGACCGACACCAGTGCATGCGGATTGACCTGTTTCAGGTCATAGATCAGCTGCGCCAGATCCTCAATCGAATAAATGTCGTGATGCGGCGGTGGCGAAATCAAGGTGACGCCTTCCACCGAGTGCCGCAATTTGGCAATGGTCGCATCCACTTTGTGACCGGGCAGCTGCCCCCCTTCGCCCGGCTTCGCACCCTGGGCGACCTTGATCTGAATCACTTCGGCATTGCGCAGATAGTGCGCGGTCACGCCAAAGCGGCCGGACGCGATCTGCTTGATCTTGGACATGCGCTCGGTGCCATAACGGGCCGGATCTTCGGCGCCTTCACCGGAGTTGGAACGTGCGCCGATGCGGTTCATGGCTTCGGCCAGTGCCTCGTGGGCTTCGGGCGACAAAGCGCCCAGGGAAATCCCCGCCGAATCAAAACGCTTGTAAATCGATTCCACTGGCTCAACCTGATCCAGTTCAATCGGCTGGATGCCTTTTTTGAAGGTCAACAGGTCACGCACGGTCATGGCCGGACGTTCATTGACCAGTTTGGCAAAATGGTCGTACGCCGCCTGGTTGCCGGTTTGTACCGCATCGCGCAGGTAGTTGACCACATCCGGGTTGTAAGCGTGGTATTCGCCGCCGTGAATGTATTTCAGGAAACCGCCTGGCTTCAGGAACTTGCGCGGGTTGAAGGCTTCCTTGGCTACTGTGATCAAGTCGGCCTGCAAGTGCTCAAAGCGGGTGCCTTCGATCCGGGTGGACGTGCCTTTGAAGCACAGGTCCACAATCTCATGGCTCAGGCCCACGGCTTCGAACAACTGCGAACCACGGTAAGACGTGATGGTCGAAATCCCCATTTTGGACAGGATTTTGAACAGGCCTTTGTTGATGCCTTTGCGGTAATTTTTGATGTATTTGGACAGACCGACCTTGGCATCCAGTTCTTTGGTGCGAATCATGTCCTGCAGGCTTTCATAGGCCAGATACGGGTAGACCGCGGTGGCACCATAGCCGAACAGTACCGCGAAATGGTGCGGGTCGCGTGCAGTCGCGGTTTCAATGATCAAGTTGGCTTCGGGACGCAGCCCTTCGGCGATCAACCGGTGATGCACCGCCCCGGTCGCCATGGCGGCCGGAATCGAAATCAGCCCTTTTTCAATGTTCAGGTCCGACAGAACCAGCAGGGTGGTGCCCGCTCTGGTCGCCGCCACGGCCTGGTCGCACAAGGCTCTGATTGCCGCTTCCAGTCCCTGGCTTTCCGGGTTGTAATGCAGGCTCAATCGTTTGGAAGCGTAATCTTCGTCCACAATCTGGATCAGCTGTTGCATCATGGAAGGCGACAGCACCGGCGACTGGGTTTCCAGACGACGCGCATGGGCCTCGCTTTCGTCGAACATGTTCAGTTCGCGCCCGAAACAGGTGTTAAGCGACATCACAATGTTTTCACGCAAAGGGTCAATCGGCGGGTTGGTCACCTGCGCAAACATCTGTCGGAAGTAATCAAACACCGAGCGCTGCTTGTGCGAAAACACCGGCAGGGGGGCGTCATCGCCCATGGAGCCGGTCGCTTCCTGACCGTTTTCGGCCAGAACGCGAATGATCTGGTCTTTTTCTTCAAAGGTCACCTGGAAGTATTTCTGATAAACGTCCGACTCTTCCGCGCTCCAGTGATCAATCGCATCTTCCGCGTCCAGACGTTCTTCCAGACGCATGTAACCCTTGTCCATCCACTGGCGATAAGGTTTGGCCGATTTCAACTGCTCATCAATGTCTTCCGGCATCAGCAACTGCCCGGCTTCCAAATCCACTGCGATGATCTGACCGGGTTTCAGGCGGCCTTTTTCCACCACGTCGGCCGGATCATAAGGGTAAACCCCGATCTCGGACGCGAAGGTGATGTGGCGGTCTTTGGTGATCACATAACGGGTCGGGCGCAGGCCGTTGCGGTCCACGCCACAGATGGCGTATTTGCCGGTGTTGATGACCATGCCGGCCGGTCCGTCCCAGGGTTCCATGTGCATGGAGTTGTACTCCAGGAACGCTTTCAGGTCCGGGTCCATGTGTGGCATGTTCTGCCAGGCGGGCGGAATCAGCAGGCGCAGTGCCTGAAAGACCGGCATGTCGCCCATCACCAGCACTTCCAGCATATTGTCCAGCGAGTTGGAATCCGACCCTTCCTGTGCTACCAGTGGCTTGAGTTCAGACAATTCCGGGATCAGCGGCGTTTCAAACTTGCTTTGACGTGCCAGCGCCCAGTTGCGGTTGCCCTGAATGGTGTTGAGTTCGCCATTGTGCGCCAGATAGCGGAAAGGCTGTGCCAGACGCCACTGGGGCAGTGTGTTGGTGGAAAAGCGCTGATGGTAGGAAATCAGGGACGACTCAAAACCCTCTTCCTGCAAATCGCAGTAGTACAACGGCAGCTCGCGCGGCATGATCAGCCCTTTGTAGGCCAGCAGTTGCGTGTGCAAGGACGCAATGTAAAAATCTTCGTCGTTCGGCTCAATCGCCATTTCGGTCTGGCGACGTGCCACAAACAGGGCGCGATTGACATCGGCATCGCTCATCTCATCGGGCGCATGCACAAAAATCTGCTCGATTTTCGGCTCCATGCCCGCAGCCTGTTCGCCCAGCACATTGGAGTCCACCGGCACGTCACGCCAGCCAGCGACGCTCAGGTTTTTGCCTTGCAGGGCTGTTTCCAGCGCCTTGCGCGCAGTGGCAGCCTTGTCTGAGTCCGGGTTCAGGAAAATCATACCCACCGCGTAACGCGCATTCAGGGCGATGCCCTGTTCCTGCGCTTTGGCACGCAGAAAACCGTCGGGCTTTTTGATCAGCAGGCCACAACCGTCACCGGTGCAGCAGTCTGCGGCCACACCGCCACGGTGGGTCATGTTGGCCAACGATTCGATGGCTGTCTGCACGGTCCAATGGCTGGGCTTGTCGTCCATCTGGGCGATCATCCCAAACCCACAGTTTTCTTTTTCAAACTGCGGTGAATAGAGACCTTGTAAGCGCGAAAGTGAATGAGTCATGGTGAATTCCTGTCTGCGTTTTCGGACCGCAACACGTGGGATGCCAACGTGGCAAGGCCGTTTATGTCACTGTTATTTAAGTCACGTTGTAAAGTAACCGTTATTCCGTTTGTCAGAGATATGGTGTGTTTCCATAACCTCCGGCAAGGTCCGTTGTCCAGTTCGATGTCGGTGTCAGGCAAAACCTTGTCCTGTCACCAGACAAAAGGGTGCGAAATTATACTTTTTTCAGGTTTTGAAAGCAATTATAGCAATCTGCGTAGCGCATTGTGACAAGGGATGGGGGTTCGTTGGGGATTACTTCAGTCGTTTTCCGGCTTTTTTTGTATACCGTCTGTCTGTCTCGCTTGCCGATGGCAATGACCGTGACCACACAGACATCATCATGCACCTCGTAGACCAGCCGATAGCCTGCGCTGCGCAGTTTGATTTTGTAACAATCGGCCAGGCCGCGCAACTGGTCACCAGGGACGACCGGCTGATGTAATCGTTCGGCGAGTTTTTTCTTGAATTGCGCCTGAATCCCGGCATCAAGCCGCCGCCATTCTTTCAGGGCGGATTTTTTGAACCGAAGGGCATAAGGCTCAGAGGTCATCGAGTTCGACATCGATTTCTTCTTCGTTTGCACGGGCGTGGACTTTCAAAGCCAGTTCCATGTCTTCCAGTTTGTTCAGTAGCGCTTCGTAGGACTCACTGGGGATGCAGTAGAACGCCGGTTGGTTTCGGTTCAGTACGGCCACCGGCTGGCCCTGTCCGGCTTCCAGAATGCCCATCGGGTTTTTTTTCAGCTCGGAAATGCTTGTGGTGAGTGGCGTGAGCACGGTGTGTGTGTTCATGATTTTTGTCTCTGTTTAGGTTGTCTGGTTATCATGAAGTTTTTTTAAGGTGTTTTCAATGGTGCTTTTAAAGGTCTTTTCGAGCAGGTAAAAAATCACCAGGCCTGGTGATGGGTTGCGGTAAAATGCGTGGTGTTTTTTTAATGGGAGCGGCTTTGTTATGAGTTTACAGGTTGAATACAAAATTCTGGATGCCCGTTTGGGCAATGAGATTCCGTTGCCGCATTACGGCACCAAAGGGTCGGCGGGACTGGATTTGCGTGCTTGTATTGATGCGCCGATGACGATTGAACCGGGGCAGGCGGAACTGATCCCGACCGGCATGGCGATTCATCTGGACGATCCGGGGCTGGCGGCGATGTTGTTGCCGCGTTCCGGGCTGGGCCACAAGCACGGGCTGGTGCTGGGCAATCTGGTCGGGTTGATTGACTCGGATTATCAGGGGCCGCTGATGGTGTCCTGCTGGAACCGTTCCGACAGCGCCTACACCATTGACGTGGGTGAGCGCATTGCCCAGATGGTGATTGTGCCGGTGATGCAGCCGGTGTTTACTCAGGTGGACGAGTTTGGCGAAGCCACCGAGCGCGGTGCGGGCGGTTTTGGCCACACCGGACAGGCATAATGGTCATCCGGCTGTCATCAAGCCGGGCTACACTGAACGGATGTCAGCATTGATCGATCCCAGTATTTTTCGCACCTACGACATTCGCGGCGTGGTGGACCAGACCCTGACCGAAACCGCTGTTTCGGCCATTGCCCGGGCGTTTGCCCAGTCTTTGCGCGAGTCGGGCGAAACCCATGTGGTGGTGGGGCGAGACGGGCGTTTGTCCGGCCCGCGCTTTGCCCGATTGATGATCGAAGGCCTTTCCGGTGAAGGCCTGGCGGTGATTGACCTGGGCGAAGTGACCACGTCCATGGTGTATTTTGCGCGTGAGATCCTGCCCAACGTCCGGTCCTGCATCGCGATCACCGGCTCGCACAACCCGCCGGACTACAACGGCATCAAGTTGGTGGCCGGTGGGGTCACGCTTTATGGTGAGCACATTCAGGCCATTCGCCAGCGCATTGAAACCAACGCACAAACCGCTGACTCCACACAAATCACCAGGCCTGGTCAAAAAGCCATGACGCCCGGCCCGGTGCAGTCGCTGGACATTTTCCCGGCTTACTGCCAGCGCATTGTCGATGACGTGGCGCTGAACCGGCCTTTGAAAGTGGTGTTGGATGCGGGCAATGGCGTGGCCGGGCGCTTTGCGCCTGTGGTGTTTCGGGCATTGGGCTGTGAGGTCGTGGAACTGTTTTGTGACGTGGACGGGCGCTTTCCCAATCATCACCCCGATCCGGCCAAGGCCGCGAATCTGGCCGATCTGGCCAGGGCCGTGGTGGCGCAAAAGGCCGATCTGGGTCTGGCGTTTGATGGCGATGGTGACCGTTGTGGCGTGGTCGATGACACCGGGCAATCGCTTTACGCCGACCGCCAGCTGATGTTGTACGCCCGCGATGTGCTGACGCGCCAGCCGGGTGCAGAAATTTTATACGACATCAAGTGTTCGGCTCTGGTGGCGCGCGACATCGAAGCCCACGGCGGCCGGGCCACCATGTGGAAAACCGGGCACTCCTATATGAAAGCGAAAATGAAAGCCAGTGGCGCGGCGCTGGGCGGCGAGGTGTCGGGGCACATGTTTTTCAAGGAGCGCTGGTACGGGTTTGACGACGGCATCTACACCGCCGCGCGCATGGCTGAGATTGTGGCCGCTCAGAAGCGGACGGCGGCCGAGTTGTTTGCCACCTTGCCCGATGCCTGCAATACCCCGGAAATCGATCTGCCGTTTGCCGAAGGCGAGCATTATAGCTTTATGGACAAGGTTCGCGAGACCGCCGGGCGCAGCGACTGGCTGAGCGGTGCCAGCCTGTTTACGCTCGATGGCATTCGCGCCGACTTTGACGACGGCTGGGGGCTGATCCGGCCGTCCAACACCGCGCCTTTGATCACCCTGCGCTTTGAAGGCGACACCCCGCAGGCGCTGGCGCGCATTCAAGCCCGTTTTCGCGGCCTGATCCAGCAGGTGGATCCCGCCTTGATGCTGCCTTTCTGACTTTTCATGGTCCGGCGATCCGGCAAAACGTCCCAATGCCTTCACTGCGGTTGTGTCAGGATGCGTCAATGATATAATTGTCAAAAAAACGTGAGCACAAGCAACCATGGAACAACAACTCCGCGCCGCCCTGAACGCCATCAAAGGCGTCAAAATCCCCGATCTGCCCAAGGAAATCCTGGAACTCGACGAAGCACTTTCCAGCAAATTCCCCAACAATCAGGTCATTACCGACATCATTAAAAGCAATACCAAACTGTCCGGCGAAGTTCTGCGCATTGTCAATTCGCCGGTAATCAAGGTAAAAGCGGAAGTCAAAACCATTCGCGATGCGGTGGATGCTCTGGGGCACAACAATCTGAAAAATCTGGTGCTGGCCTCGGCCATGAAAAATATTTTCAACAAGCGCGAGGTCAATGAAATCATTGAGCACTCTAAAGATGTGGCCTACTGCTGTGCCGAACTCTCTGATTATGTGCATGGTGTAAGCCGTGATCAGGCCTATCTGACCGGGTTGTTTCACAATGCCGGTGCATTGCTGCTGGCAACCAAAGACCCGGAGCATTATGTAAAACTTTTCAGCCAGTTGAACACACATCCCGTGACGGCCATGGAAAAGGAATTGAAAGCGTACGGTGCCAATCACACCTTTATTGGCATTTTGATGGGGCAGAAGTGGAAGTTGAATGTGAACGTGCTCAATACCATCATGACTCATCACAATCCCATTGACAGCATTCGAAACGAACAGGTCAGAACCCTGGTGGCCATGATCAAAGTCGCCAATGTGGTTGTCAACGAAATCTCTTTTGGCAGTTTTATGGCGCAGGAAGCGAAAGACGAGCTGAAAGAGGGCCGGGAGGAACTGATGCTTGATTCGGACCAGATCAATGATGTCCGCAATGCACTGGCCACCTTCGGTTGAGCGGGGGGCTCGCAACCAGTCAGTCAGACGCGGTTTTCACCAGGCCTGGTGAAAAGTCAGTGTTTCGAGTCTTTGCGGTCGGTGTTTTTGAGTGCAATGAGCGCCAAGGTGCCAAAAAAGATGCCAGCGGCCAGAATAAGAAAAATTTCACCCATGGTCATAACTCCTTATGTCGTCATTCCTGCGAAAGCAGGAATCCTTCAAATTTTACCCAACCAACTTGAATTCAGGCAAAAATAACGTAAAACAAAATAGAGGCAGCAAGGTAAGTTTGATTCTGCTCAGCTAAACCACCCATGTCATCCCGACCGAAGCGGAGGGATCTTTTCGACCCGGCGCTACCTTGAAAATACCCTTCGGCTTCGCTCAGGGAACCGTCATTTCTGCGAAAGCTGGAATCTCTCAATGAGAGTTTCAATGGATCAAAACGCATTCCCGCCCACTTCATGCTAAAATTCAGCAAATATTTACCCAGCATTTTTACTTTGAGAAACAGCGCCCATGCGAGTTCAAACCACCATGAATCTGAATAAAGAACAAGCTCAGAACATCGCCAGTGTCCTGGCCGAATCCCTGCCTTACATTCAGCGTTTTGCCGGCAAAACCATTGTGGTCAAATACGGCGGCAATGCCATGACCGAAGAATCCCTCAAAAACGGCTTTGCCCGCGACATCGTGCTGATGAAGCAGGTCGGCATGAACCCGGTGGTGGTCCACGGCGGCGGCCCTCAAATCGGCAAATTGCTCGACAAAGTGGGCAAGGAATCCGAATTCATTCAAGGGATGCGCGTCACCGACACCGAAACCATGGACATAGTGGAAATGGTGCTGGGCGGTCTGGTCAACAAGGAGATCGTCAACCTGATTCACCAGCACAACGGCAATGCCGTCGGCCTGACCGGCAAGGACGGCAACCTGATCGAAGCGCGCAAACTGGAAATGACCGATCAAACCTCCGATCTGGATGCGCCCGAATTGATTGACCTGGGGCATGTGGGCGAAGTCGCCAACATCAATATCCGCGTGCTGGCCATGCTGCTCGAAGACGACTTTATCCCCGTGATCGCGCCGGTCGGCGTGGATGCCAAAGGCGAGTCCTACAACATCAATGCCGATCTGGTCGCGGGCAAAGTGGCCGAAGCCCTGAATGCGGAAAAACTGATGCTGCTCACCAACACGCCGGGATTGCTGGACAAAAACGATCAATTGCTGACCGGGCTGGACGCCAAAAAAGTCGACGAACTGATCAAGGACGGCACCATTTACGGCGGCATGCTCCCCAAAATCCAGTGCGCGCTGGAGGCGGTGCAAAATGGCGTACAGGCCGCGCACATTATCGATGGCCGGGTCGAACACGCTGTCATGCTGGAAGTCTTTACTGATGAGGGTGTGGGGACGTTGATTACGGCTTGAAAAAGGCGTCAGTTAGCAAAGAAGCGTTGTCACCCTGAGCGAAGCCGAAGGGTCTTGATCAGAGTGGCAAAGTCATTCCCGCAAAAGCAAGAATCTCCCAACCCCCCACACGTCAATCCTGCGAAAGCAGGAATCTTTCAAAGGATGGCAAAGGCTCAAACAGCCTAGTCCTGTGACAGTACCTCGATCATATAAAAGAGCAATACAGCCGTGGCAATGGCAAGGCCCCAAATAGCGATTTCTGCGAGAGTGACATCCATGTAATGGTCTAATAAAGTTGGAAGTTGTGATAGCCTTCCCAAACTGTTATTCAGGAGACCACAATGTCAAAAACAGGATCTAAACGCAAAGGACGACTCAACATCAGTCCAAAACAAAAACTGGAATATGCCAAGCTCATGATCGAGGATGGTTATACCAACAAACAGATCATGGAATTGTCCGGTGCCTGTGCCTCGGCGGTGACTCGCTGGAAACGACAATACCGTCAGGAGCTTAACGGCGAGATCCCTGAAGGCAAAACCGCGCTGACCGAAGAGCATCGACGCATTCAGGAGTTGGAACAGCAACTGGCTGACGCCAAGCGGGACAATGCCCTGTTAAAAAAGGCCACCGCCTTTTTCATTCGCGACAATCCAGCATTACAGTGATTGGGCAGATGAAAAAGGCAGACCCAAAACTGACCACTCACCAGCTGTGCAGGCTGTTTGACGTGGCGATCTCGACCTACTATTACCAGATGCAAACGAAACCCGCCAACCGATCAGATCAAGAGGTCATCCAAGCGATGCACAGGCTTCATGAACAGACCCATGGCACCTATGGTCGCCGACGCATGAAAATCGCTCTGGCGCTGGACGGGATGCAGGTGGGGCACTTTAAAATCAGTCGGTTGATGAAAGAACAGGGACTGGTTGCCAAGGCACCTAAAAAGCCCCATTACTACCGCGGCGGCAATGCACACCCGACGACCGCCAACCTTTTAGACCGTCAATTTAATCCCGGCACCGTGAACACCCACTGGGTTGGTGACATCACCTACATTCGAACGCATCAAGGCTGGAGTTACCTGGCTACTGTGATGGATCTGGGCAGCAGAGAAGTTGTCGGTCACGCTCTGTCGACAACGCCAGATGCTCATCTGGCCAAACAGGCATTGACGGATGCCATTACCCGAATACAGCCTAATACCAGAAACCTGATGTTTCACTCAGATCAGGGCGTGCAATACAGCGCCACAATCTTTACCAATGCTTTGGCATGGCACGAAATTACCCCCAGCATGAGCCGACGGGGCAACTGTTGGGATAATGCCGTTCAGGAACGATTCTTTCGCAACCTGAAAACCGAGCGTTTAAACGATCTGAGTTTTATCAACCACCAATCTGTCGTGACGGCTGTTGAGCAATACATTCGATTTTACAACTATCGCAGATTAAATTCCGCCATAGGTTACTTGACGCCAAACATGAAGCGGCAGGAAATGGCCAATGCGGCTTAGAACGCTTCCAAAAAAACTTGACCATTACACCATCTTTTTTAAGCCCCAAAAAACACGCGCCACAGTATAGCGGCTGTAAAGGCCACGTTAAAACCTAGCATCCAGCGAAGCAGGAAGTGTTCTTTTTTGACACGGGATGCATCGTGTCGCATTTCTTTCAGTGTCACAATGCCTGGCTAATCCTGTCCAACCTGATAAGCGCCGTAAGCCACAGCGGCCAGCACAGAAATGAAAGCAATGGTGATGATAATGGTTGAAAATGTCATTCTGAATCCTTTGAGTCAATGTTCCTTAATGACTGTATTTTCTTGTGCATGGTTTTTGCCAGAAACGCAAAAATGATCGAAAATAAAACCAATCCAATTGCACCCAGTGCTTGAAGGTAAACAGCAGAGTCATTTAAATACAGCTTTGCAACGCCTGCACCAATTGTGATTAAAAACGCCACCACAAAACCAAGGTAGGTTTTGATGGCACCGATTTTTTCTTTGATTTCATCAATTTTTGCCATAGCCCAATCTTAAGCCAACCATGTTGGTAACGCAAATGGCAAAAACTGCCAGGCCGCACACATGATCGATGGCCGGGTCGAACACGCCGTCATGCTGGAAGTCTTTACCGATGAGGGCGATATGTGCCGTTGTGAGCACCCTAATCACGGCCTGAATCAAAAGCGAGTGTTGCATTTTTGCAACACAATAAATTTTTGTGCTTTTTTTCAGTAAAAGGCTTGCGCCGGTTTTTCAAAGTAAATATAGTTGCTCTCAAGTTCACGCAGGTGAACGTTTCATCACAACAACGTTTTAATAAAAGGAACGACTACATGAAAAAGAATATCGTAGCTCTAGCCGTAGCTTCTGCTATCGCAGCGCCAGTCGCCATGGCCGATGCGCCGACTGTATATGGTCAGGTAAACCAGGCTTTGGAATTTAAAGACACCAAAGATTTTGATGGAAAAACAATTGACAAATCATCAGGTCAGCAAGTGAATAACATCGCTTCACGTCTGGGCGTAAAAGGGTCTTCTGATCTGGGCAACGGCATGAAAGCGGTTTACAAGGTTGAATTCTCTCTGGGTATGAACGGCAACGGCGTTGGCGATCGTAACCAGTACGTTGGTCTGGCCGGTGGTTTCGGTACGGTCCTGATGGGTCGTCACGACACCCCTTTCAAAATGGCACAACCTAAAGACTTGTTTAACGACGGTACAGCGGACTTTGGTAAACTTGCCGGTGGTCTTGGTGCGTTTGGTAAAGGTGGTGAAAACCGTATCAACAACGTTCTGGCATACGTATCTCCATCGTTTGGTGGTGTGAAGTTTGTAGCTGCATTGTCACCTCAAGAGCAAGATCCTAGCGATTACGACAATGGCGAAGGTTTTAATGGCGAAGATGCGACTGAAAAGTCTAGCTTGACTGACATCTACTCCATTGCTGCTATGTATGGTTCAAAGAAAGAAGGTTTATTCCTGTCAGCCGCGATGGATAAAGCTTCTTCTCAGTACGTAACTAAGCGTTATACTGACGACGATGCTGATGTCACGCACATCCGTTTGGCCGCTCAGTACGCAATGGGTGGACTGGTTGCTAATGCCATGTACCAAGACTTTTCTGGTGATGGCTTGGAGTTGAACGATGTTTCCTCTGGTGGAAATGACGGGATCACAACTTCTGACCAAAACGGTTCTGTATGGACTGTGGGTGCTGGCTACAAAATCGGAAAATTCATGCCAAAAGCTGTTGTTGCAATGGTTGATCGTTCAGAAGAAGATGCCGCTGGCAACGACTATGAAGATTCCACAAACTACGCTGTTGGTGTGAACTACTCACTAGGCAAGAAAACCACCGCTTATGTTGATTACTCTATGATCGAGCATAAGGGTGACGTATCCGATAAGAGTGATGCTGAAGAAACAGTATGGTCTGTTGGTCTGCTGCACAAGTTCTAATCAATCGCGAGCCTAAGCTCGCAAGTTGATAGACTTGAACCCCGGTTGGCTTTGGCCTACCGGGGTTTTTTATTGTCTGAACCCTGCCAAAATCACCAGGCCTGGTAAATTTTGTTATGATTGATGTCGGAACCAAAGCTTCAAGGAAGAGCGGAAAAAGGGCCCCATGTTTTTTTGCCGGTTTCTTTTTTATTGTCAGAATGTATTAGAATGCGGTTTGTTGGCTTTTGATGAAGATGTGTTACAGTCAAAATCAAAAAGGGTAAAAAATGAGTCAACTGGATGAATTGAAAGAAGAAGTTTCTTGGTATAAAGCGATCTTTTTAGCCTTGTTTGCGGCGGATGCGTCTGTTATTGCTTGGCTTTTCAACCGGTTTGAAGATGCATCTGACGCACAACTGTGGATGGCAACCTTTGCAATCGCGACGCTCTCTTTGATGTTGATTTTTATTCACATCAAGGCCTTCAAACGAATTAAAAAAATGGAGAGTTTATAATGGAGTTTATGATTATTGGTGGCCTCGTTTTCCTGGCAGCCATGGCGTTCATAGTATGGTATTCGGCTTGAATTAGAGTCGAAAACAGGTTTTTTTATAGGTTTATTGCACCTGAGCTCAGTTGAGTTTAAGCTCGCAAGTTGATCAGACTGAAACCCCGATTGGCTTTGGCTTTTCGGGGGTTTTTATTGTTTGAACCATGCCGAAATTATCAGGCTTGGTGATTTTAAGGTTTGTTTTGTGCTAGAATGCTTTTAAAAGTACTCTTAAGGATGCGATTATGATTGTGAATGCCAACGATGTGAAGACCAAAGGCGTGTCATTTCTTGGGAAGATGTTGCAAAAAGCGGATGAGCTTGTGATCAATGTCCGTGGCAAAAACAAGTATGTGGTGTTGGACATTGAGCGTTATCAGGCCTTTCGTCAGAACGAATTGGACTTGGCCTATCTGCAGGCCATGCAGGATAAACAGGCTGGAAACTACAAAGTTCAAACCGCGGAAGATCACATCAAAGAGTTGATGGATGAGTTATAAAATCATTCGAACGGATGCCTATTTCAAACGACTCAAAAAATTTATCAGGAAGCACCCAGATGTCCTTGAGCGTTATACCAAAACCATGAAGTTGATGGCGCTTGATCCCTACCATCCATCTTTGCGACTGCACAAGCTGCAGGGGCGCATGAACACATATCACAGTGTTTCGATTAACATGAAGTACCGCGTTGTGATTGATCTGTTGATCACCGAGCGTGAAATCATGCCCATAGACATTGGCGCTCACGACGAGGTTTACTGAAATTTTTGTTTTCCCTGCCCCCTGGTTGGGAAAAGGACACCCATCTTTTTTTCTGCGATGTTTCCATAACGGCGATTATGTGAAATGGAACGGCAAGAACCAGATGTTGGTTCGTCTTGTTTTTTCCTGTAAAATAAATACAATGTAAATATGGTTATTTTTGAATGGGATGAGTCTAAGTCTGACGCCAACATGAAAAAACATTCAGTCTCGTTTGAAGAAGCAAAAACAGTGTTTTACGATGAATTTGCGACTTTGTTTGAGGATGAATACGCAAAAGGCGAAGAACGTTTTATCTTACTTGGTAAAAGCAATTTATCCAGGTTGTTGGTGGTTGTACATTGTGAGCGCGGGCCAGATTCAGATGTTTTACGTATCATATCAGCAAGAAAGGCTACGCCAAATGAGCAAAGGTATTACAGGAGAAATCTGAAATGAAACAGGAATATGATTTTTCAAAGATGAAAGCCACTCCCAACCCTTATGTATCAAAACTGAAAAAACCGGTGACGATCCGATTAGGGGAGGATGTGATTGCTTATTTTAAGCAGATGGCCGATGACTCAGGTATTCCTTATCAGAGCTTAATCAATCTTTATCTTAAAGATTGTGTTAATTCACATCGAAAGCTGGATGTGCAATGGCATTAACAGGTAAAAAGTGTGTTAGTTGCCATTGCTCAATTTGGTTACTTTGGCTACAAATCTTTGGAATCACCAAACCATGCCGTTTTCTATGCCTCTGGCATTGTTTTCCTGCTTTTGTCAGCAATTGGAGCGTTAATTTTAGGTTTGGTCAAAGAAGGAGATGAAACATGAATTCAATGGACATTACTGTGTTAGCCGTTAGTATCGCAGTTGGGGTATTGGCGCTTGCATTCTATTTTTTGGCCAAAAAACACCGGCACTGATTCACCTGACGTTTGTGAACAGGAAAAGTGCTTTTTGCTCTTTATTTTCGCAAGCGTCCTCAGCTTGCATATTTTGCGATTTTAACTCATAAACGCGTAAGTTGATCAGACTGAAACCCCGGTTGGCTTTGGCCTTCCGGGGTTTTTTATTGTCTGAACGCTGCCAAAATCACCAGGCCTGGTGATTTTTGTGTTGGAAGTTTCCGGTTTGCCTTGTCTGCGGTGCTTCGTTTCATTAATAGGTGAAAACTCACTGGTGGCGCATCAATGCCTTTATAATTTCGAGGGCAGTTTGAATCGATTGGACGAAGAGGAAGGGTGGATGCGTATTGCTTTGGTTTTAGGCAGCGGTGGCGCGCGGGGATTGGCCCATATTGGCGTGATTCGCTGGTTGGAAGATCAGGACATTGAAATTGGCGCGGTCGCGGGCAGCTCGATTGGGGCTCTGGTGGGTGGCGCTCACGCCGCAGGGCATCTTGACCGGCTCGAGTCCTGGGCGCGCGATTTGGACAAGTTTGCGCTTTTGCGGCTATTGGACATTTCCTGGCAGAAAAACGGGCTGGTCAAAGGGCACAAGCTGCTTAAAACCCTGAAAAAGCTGTTGGGCGACGTTCAGATCGAGGACTTACCGATTGCTTACACTGCCGTGGCCACCGACATTGAACAACAGAAGGAAATCTGGCTGCGCAAAGGCTCGCTGGCTCAGAGCATCCGCGCTTCGATTTCGCTGCCGTTGTTTTTTACCCCTTATACATTGAATGGCGTCGCCTTGATCGATGGCGGTGTTTTGAACCCGGTGCCGATTGCGCCTGTGTTTGGCGATGGCTGTGAGCGGATTGTCGCCGTCAGCTTGAGTGGCGAGTCCCGGGCGCAGGCCAGGCATCATCCGGTGGAAGAGGCGATCAAGCCCAAAAAACAGGAAGACTGGGTGTCGGCCATCTACAGCAAAGTACGCGGCTGGTTTGCCGATAAGGGCGAGGACCTGGCGGAGTGGGGGCCGTATGAAATCGCGGATCTGGCGTTTGACAGCATGCAGAACACCATCGCCCGACAGAAACTGGCGGCCTACCCACCGGATGATCGGCTTGAGATCGCCAGTGATGCCTGTGGCATGTTGGAGTTCGACCGGGCGGAAGAAATGATTCAGCACGGCTATGATCAGGCGGCCAAACAGTTGGCGCATTTGATTTCTGATTCGAATCCCGCTTAAAGAAGGGCCAAGCCGTTCTCTTTGGTCTTTCTGAATTCCAAAAAACATCATAAGCCCCCTTGATTTATTCATAGCAATCCTTAATATAAGAAAAAGCTAATATGGCTTTTGAGGTTTAGAGTAATTCGAAAGAACAAGAGGTGATTGCATGAATAGATTTTTGACCCACGCATTGGCTGCATCCATGTTGACAGCGGTGAGCACCAGCGCGATGTCGGCACCGGAACCCAAAGATCCGTCTCGGCAGACGCCGCAAGGTCTGTATGTGACCGCGGTGGAAGCGCAGGAAATGATGAAAAAAGACGATTCTGTGGTGCTGGTGGATGTGCGCACGCCGGAAGAGTGGCAGTTTGTGGGCTACACCAAAGAAGCCGACATCATGCTGCCGGGGGTGATGTTTGATTACTCGCAAATGGACACCAAACAAAACAAGCCGCGTTATATGCCGGTACAGAACAACAAGTGGATTTCCCAGTTTGAGGAAATCATTTTTGACAAAGGTTATGACGGCGACAACACCTACATCATCATGTGTCGTTCTGGCGCGACCCGTGCGGCTCCGGTGGCCAAGATGCTGGACCAGTATGGTTTTAAAAACGTCTACACCATGACCGACGGATTTGAAGGCGGAAAAGTCAAAGACGGTGACAAAAAAGGTTTCCGCATCAAGGCCGGCTGGAAAAATTCCGGTGCGGAATGGACCTATGCCATTGATCCGGACAAAGTGTACTTCAAGCAATACGGCGTCAGCTACTGATCAACGCCGTTTATGATGAGTCAGGCCGGTTTTGACCAGGCCTGGTTAAAAACCCTTTTTACGCAGGCGCTTCGGCGCCTGTTTTTGTTTGTGTCAGGCGCATATCAGATAAAAACGGTGTTTGACTTTGGCGTCAAAACTGTGGATAATTCGGCAATCCTTTCAAACAGTTATCGCGACCGAATGAAAGATTTAGCCCTTTCGATTCGGTTTGCGTTCGGTGCGTACCGATTTAAATATTTGAAAACAAAGAATTTTGGAGAAGTAACATGGCAAATTCGAAACAAGCAGCCAAGCGCGCACGTCAGGCGGAAAAAAGCCGTCAGCACAATGCCAGCATGCGTGCGGCAATGCGTACCACCATCAAAAAAGTGGACGCAGCCATTGATTCAGGCGATAAAGACGTGGCCACAGCCGCATTCAAAGTCGCTCAGTCAAGCATCGACAACCTGTCCAACAAAGGTCTGGTGCCAAAAAACAAAGCGGCCCGTGACAAAAGCCGTCTGAACGCACGCGTCAAAGCCATGGCCTGATAACGGCCAGGCAAAAAAGCATGCATTCCAAAAAGCCGGGCACTGCCCGGTTTTTTTGTGTTGGCAAACAAGAAATTCAGGAATAGAATGCAGGGACAGGGGTTGAGTTTTGAGGGTATATGCCAACGGTTTTACGCATCGGTCCGTTTCGATTTTTCTTTTACAGTAATGAGAATGCGGAACCGCCGCATATTCATGTGCAGAGAGATAAGGCCTTGGCCAAGTTTTGGCTGAATCCGGTACAGTACGCCGGTTCTAGGCATTTTTCATCCAAAGAGATTCGTGATGTCTATAAGCCAGTGTAGATTCCTAAACTGCATGGCGCTTTAGCGAATCAGGAAAATGTTCTCTGCTAGGCACGCGCCGCAGTGAATGGCGCGCCCTTTACAAGGGGCGTAACAACGCAGAGGGCGTTTTCCTGACTCGCCCGAAGGGAAGCGCCCAAATTCCCCAATCCTGCGTTGCTGTTTTTGCCAAGGGCTGGCCATTGCCTGCAAACAGCGCCTTGGCTTGAGAAATTTGGGCAGCTTCTAAAGCACCATGCAGTTTAGGAAGCTACACTAGTTCAGACCCACCAATCAAGTTTTCTGGAGGCATGGAATGAATACTTTTCAGATTAATGAACCCACGGCTGACCAAGTTACTGTGACCGAATCCGACTTGAAGATTTCGCTGACAGACGGACGAACGCTCACAGTGCCGCTGGTTTGGTATGAACGTCTAGCCACTGCGACGCCCGAACAATTGCAAAACTTTGAATTGCTGGGTGACGGTGAAGGCATTCACTGGCCGTTGCTGGATGAAGATTTGAGTATCAAAGGGTTCTTGATGGGAGTCCAGACGTCCACATTGAATCAGAAAACGGCTTGAATCAAATCGATTTAACCAGTCAATGAGACCGGGGTTGCCCCGGTTTTTTTGTGCCTGTGGGTCGGCCAGCGGGGTAAAATGGGCGTATTGTCACGACGGAGCGTTTGAGTGAGACGGATTTTGAAAGCCACGGCCACGGTGGGTGGGATGACCATGATTTCGCGCGTACTCGGGTTTGTGCGCGACATGGTGATTGCGCGCCTGTTTGGTGCCACAGCCGGAGCCGATGCGTTTTTTGTGGCGTTTAAAATCCCCAACTTTTTCCGCCGTTTGTTTGCCGAGGGCGCGTTTTCACAGGCATTTGTGCCGGTGCTGGCCGATACGCGGGAAAACCGGGGGCAGGCGGCGGTCAAAGCACTGGTGGATGCGTTGTTTTTGCGTCTGGGGGGCGTTTTATTGCTGCTGACCGCGTTCGGGGTGTTTGGTTCCGGGCTGTGGATGCTGGTGTTTGCGCCCGGTTTTGCCGATGACCCGGAAAAGTTTGCGCTGGCGTCGGACATGCTGTCGATCACGTTTCCGTATCTGTTGCTGATTTCGCTGGTGGCGTTTTCGTCGGCGATTATGAACACCTACAACCAATTTGCGGTGCCTGCGTTTACCCCGGTGTGGCTCAATGCGGTGCTGATCGGCTTTGCCATCTGGGTGTCACCGTATTTGGAGGTGCCGGTGATGGCGCTGGCCTGGGGCGTGTTGGCCGCCGGGGTGGTGCAATTGCTGTTTCATCTGCCGTTTCTGATTCGGTTGGGTCTGTTGCCCCGGCCGCGCCTGAAGTCCGATCCCGGCGTCAGCGAAGTCAAACGCCTGATGCTTCCGGCGTTGTTCGGGGTGTCGGTGGCGCAGATCAATCTGTTGGTGGACACGATTCTGGCGTCGTTTCTGGTGACCGGCTCGGTGTCCTGGCTGTATTATTCGGATCGTCTGATGGAGTTTCCATTGGGAGTGTTCGGGGTGGCGCTGGCCACGGTAGTGTTGCCGGGGCTGTCGAAAAAAGCGGCCAATGCCGACTGGACCGGATTTCAGCAGGATCTGGATTTTGCCTTGCGACTGGTGTTTCTGATCGGGGTGCCGGCGATGCTGGGCTTGCTGCTGTTGGCCGAGCCGATGGTGACGACGCTGTTTTATTACGGCGCCTTTACCCAGCAGGATGTGAACATGGCCGGCGCCAGTCTGATGGCCTATTCGCTGGGATTGGTGGGGTTCATTCTGGTCAAGGTACTGGCTCCGGCATTTTATGCCCGCAAGAACATGAAAACCCCGGTCAAGGTGGCGGTGGTGGCGCTGCTGACCAATGTGGTGCTGAATCTGGCGTTGATCGGTCCGCTGGCGCATGTGGGGCTGGCGCTGGCCACCAGTCTGTCGGCGTTTGTGAATGCGGGGCTGCTGGGCTGGTTTTTGTGGCGCAGCGGTTTTTATCGGCCTTTGCCCGGCTGGGGACGTTTGCTGGCGCAGGGCGCGCTGGCCAATACCGTTTGGGTGGTTGCGGTGGTGATTTGGTCGCCTGATGACCAGGCCTGGTTGATTTTCAGTGGCTGGGAACGTGTGGGCACTCTTTTGGCCATCGTTCTGGCAGTGCTGGCCGCTTATGCCTTGCTGCTGACCCTGAGCGGATTTCGCTGGCGTCATCTTGTGCGTGTTGCAGAGCCAGAGAAGCGTTAATTTGGGTATAATGCGCACCATTAAGCGGACGACAGGAGACGCATGCAACTGATTTTAGGCCGTCATAATCTGAGCCACCCGACCCCCGAATTGCAACAGGCACTGGCGGGCGGGTCGGTGGTGACCATTGGCAATTTTGATGGCATTCACCTCGGGCATCAGGCGATTCTGGATCAGGTCGCAGCCCTGTCGCGTTCCTCCGGACTGCCCAGTGTGGTGATGGTGTTTGAGCCGCTTCCCAGTGAGTTTTTTACGCCCGAGACCGCGCCAGTGCGGCTGATGAATCTGCGCGAAAAAATGCGCGCCTTTCAGCACACGGACGTGGATTATGTGCTGGTGATCCGTTTTGATGCCGATTTTGCCGCCATTCGTGCCCAGGATTTTGTGGAAACGATTTTGCACCGGCAACTCAAGGTCCGCCATCTGGTGGTGGGCGACGATTTTCGCTTTGGGACTCAGCGCAAGGGCGATTTCAACTTTCTGACCCTGCAGGGTCGGGCGCTTGGGTTTTCGGTTTCGGAAATGACCACCTATGAGTTGCACGGGCGTCGGGTCAGCAGCACTCAGGTGCGTCAGGCGCTGGCGCAAAACGATTTGACCAAGGCGCGCGATCTGCTGGGCGGGCCTTTTTGTTTCCATGGCCGGGTGATCCACGGCAAAAAACTGGGGCGTCAGTTGGGGTTTCGGACCCTGAATCTGAACCCCAAACGCCTGCGCATGCCACTGGAAGGGGTTTACACCGTGTATGTGCATGGGTTGGATGAGACACCCCAGCCCGGCATTGCCAATATTGGCGTGCGTCCGACCGTCAAAGGCGAGCGCCCATCGATTGAGGTGCACCTGTTTGACTGGGACCAGGAGGTGTATGGTGCCCATGTGCGGGTGGAAGTCGACCGGTTTGTGCGCCCGGAACAAGCCTTTGCTTCACTCGACGCCCTCAAACAGCAGATCACCCGCGACGTCGCCCGGGCGCGTTCTCTTCTTGGTTTGTGAGCTGAAATCGTCGGTGAACGGGCTTTGTGTTTACTCTTTGCCGACGGTCTGTCAAAATAACCGATTATTCTGACCCCCGAATTTCAACTGAGATCACAAACGCATGAGCAAAGATTACAAACCCACTCTGAACCTTCCCAAAACCGATTTTCCCATGCGTGGCAATCTGCCCAATCGTGAACCCGAGCGGGTGAAAAGCTGGCAGAGCGACGATCTGTATCAGCGTCTGCGCGAGGCCAAAGCCGGTTGCCCCAAATTTGTGTTGCACGACGGCCCGCCGTACGCCAATGGCGACATTCACATCGGTCACGCGGTCAACAAAGTGCTCAAGGACATGATTGTCAAAGCCAAGGGGCTGAGCGGGTTTGATGCGCCTTATGTGCCGGGCTGGGATTGCCATGGTCTGCCGATTGAACTGAACGTGGAAAAGAAACACGGCAAAGTGGGGCAGAAAATTCAGGCGCGTGAATTTCGCCAGGCCTGCCGGGACTATGCGCAGAAACAGGTCGACAAACAAATGGCCGATTTCCAGCGTCTGGGCGTGCTGGGCGATTGGGAAAACCCGTATCTGACCAAGAATTTTCAGTTTGAAGCCGATGAAATCCGGGCGCTGGCCAAGATGATCGAAAACGGGCATCTGGTCAAGGGCACCAAACCGGTGTACTGGAGTGTGGGCGGGCATTCGGCGCTGGCCGAAGCCGAAGTCGAATACGAAATGAAGCGCTCGCATGCGATCGATGTGCGCTTTGCGGTGCAGGACGAAGACGCCTTTTTCAAACGCTGTCACCACATTGAAGAGCACAAGGGCGAAGGCCCTTTGTCGCTGGTGATCTGGACCACCACGCCCTGGACCCTGCCGGCCAACCAGGCGGTGGCGATTCATCCCGAATTGGAATACGCGATGGTGCAGGTGGAGGGCGAAAACGGGCCGGAGCGCCTGTTTGTGGCCGAAGCGCTGGTCAAAGACACCATGGACCGCTGGGGCTTCGACCAATACCGGGTGCTGGCCTATGGCCGCGGTGATCAGTTTGAATTCATTCGTCTGCGCCACCCGTTTTATGCGCGCACCGTGCCGGTGATTCTGGGCGACCATGTGACCACTGAGGCCGGGACCGGCTGTGTGCACACGGCGCCTGCTCACGGGCAGGAAGATTTTGAAGTGGGCAAACAGTACGATCTGCCGGTGGATTGCCCGGTGGACGGGCGCGGCAATTACGTGCCCGGTACCGAGATTTTTGAAGGCGAAAACGTGCTCAAGGCCGATGACCATGTGATTGAGGTGTTGCAGCAACACCAGGCACTGGTGCATCACGAAGCGATTGAGCACAGCTACCCGCACTGCTGGCGCACCAAAACCCCGCTGATTTTCCGCGCCACTCCCCAGTGGTTTATTTCCATGGAAACCGGCGGTTTGCGTGACAAGGCGATGAAAGCGATTCCGTCGGTGCAATGGGTCCCCGACTGGGGACAGGCACGGATCGAAGGCATGCTGGAATCCCGCCCGGACTGGTGTATTTCCCGTCAGCGTTTCTGGGGGGTACCGATCCCGATTTTTGTGCACACCGCCACTGGCGAGATGCATCCGGATACGCTGGCATTGATGGAACAGATCGCCCAGCGCGTGGAAAAGCATTCGATCGATGCCTGGTACGATCTGGACATCAAAGAGGTTCTGGGAGAGGAAGCCGATCAATACGAACCGGTCACCGACATTCTGGATGTCTGGTTCGATTCCGGGATCACCCACCAGGCGGTGTTGAAAAAACGCGAAGCACTGACCTTCCCCGCGGATTTGTATCTGGAAGGTTCCGATCAGCATCGCGGCTGGTTTCAGTCGTCGTTGCTGACCGCGCTGGCCACCGACGGTCAGGCGCCCTACAAACAGGTGCTGACCCATGGCTTTACCGTGGACAAGGACGGCAAGAAAATGTCCAAGTCCAAAGGCAATGTGGTCGCGCCGCAGGACATCGCCAAAAAATACGGTGCCGACATTCTGCGCCTGTGGATTGCCGGGTCGGATTACCGTTATGAAATGACCGTGTCCGATGAAATCATTGCGCGCACTGCCGATGCCTACCGCCGCATTCGCAACACCGCCCGCTTTTTGCTGGCCAACCTCAATGGCTTCGATCCGGCCACCGACGCTTTGGCATACGAAGCGATGCTGCCACTGGATCAATGGGCCGTGGGCGCGGCCGATCAGGTGCAGAACACGGTGATTGAGGCCTATGACCAATATCAGTTTCACAGCATCTATCAGGCCGTAACCCATTTCTGTTCGATTGAGCTGGGCGCGTTTTATCTGGATGTGATCAAGGATCGCCAGTACACCACCCAGGCCGACAGTCAGGCCCGTCGCTCGGCGCAAACGGCCTTGTACCACATTGTGGAAGCCCTGAGCCGCTGGATTGCCCCGATTCTGAGTTTTACCGGCGAAGAAATCTGGCAGTCGATTCCAGGCAAACGCAGCGATACCGTCTTTACCGAGACCTGGTATGACGGCTTGCAGCCGCTGGATGAATCGGCACAGATGAACAGCGATTATTGGGCGCGCTTGATTGCGGTGCGTTCGGACGTGGCCAAGCAATTGGAAACGCTGCGCAAAGACGGTCGGATCAAGAACTCCCTCACGGCCGAAGTGACTCTGTATGCCGAGGACCGACTCTACCAGGATTTGATGGCGCTGGAAGACGAATTGCGTTTTGTATTGATCACTTCCGAAGCCACGGTGCGTCCGCTGTCTGACAAACCCGACAGCGCCCGGAAAGGCGAGGTCGAGGGCTTGTGGATTGACGCGACCGCGACCGAATACCCCAAGTGCGGACGTTGCTGGCATCACCGCCCGGATGTGGGCACGCACGAGGTGGACCCGGACTTGTGTCAGCGCTGTGTCGACAACGTGCACGGACAGGGTGAGGAGCGCCGTTTTGCTTAAGATGGCGCAAACAGCGCGACCCAAAATTGACCAGGCCTGGTGGTTTTCTGTGTGGCCGTCGCTGGCGTTGCTGCTTGCGACGATGCTGTTGTCCGGTTGCGGCTTTCAGCTTAAGGGCGTGGGCACGGCCGAGGTGACGTTTCAGACCGCGTATTTGCAGGATGACGGCGCACGGTCTGACATCCGGCGCGCCTTGAGAACCATGTTGCGGGCTTCCGATGTGACCCTGGTGGAGAATCTGGCCGATGCCGAAGTGCTGATCCGGCTGGGGCCGACGCAATACAAGGCCACGCGCACCAGTCTTACCGGCCGCGGTGACACCGGTTCGGAATTGATCACCATGACTCAGCCGTTTGCGTCCGAACGGGTGGCCACCGAACGGCTTCTGGTAGAGGGTGACGCCACCAGTTATCGCGACCGACGGATTGAAACCGGCGGATTGGCCGCCGCAGCACAGGAGCTGGAAAGCCTGCGCACCCAGATGGCCAATGAGCTGGCGATGCAGATTCTGGATCGGGTGCAGCGCGGCTATGACACGGAACCGGCCACGCCATGATCACCGCACCGGCGTTGTTGAAGCAATTGGACCAAGGGGCTTTTCAGCCTGTGCCGTTGCTTCTGATTTTTGGGGAAGAACCTTTGTATCTGCGTCGAGTGCAGGATGCCTGGCGTGCGCAGATGCGCAGCCTGGGCTATCTGCAGCGCGAACGTTTTGAAATGGATGCCAACAACGCCTGCTGGCAGGAACTGCAGATGGAAACCCAGGCCGGCAGCCTGTTTTCCGAACAGCGACTGATCGAACTGGACCTGCCCAAAGGCTCGCCCGGCAAGGAAGGCGGCGCGTTTTTGCAACAGTGGTTTGCGCAGGCTCCGATCGACCCGCAAACCGGGCAGCCGGAAATCTGTCTGCTGCTACGCTGTGAAAAGCTGGACTGGCGTCAGCAGAAAGCAAATTGGTTTCAAACCATTGAGCAAAAGGGACTGGTGGCGCAATCCAAACCGATTGAAGGCCAGGCGCTGACCCGCTGGTGTGGCGACCGGGCACGCGAATCCGGTCTGGAAATGGACCCGGAGGCGGCAGCCATGCTGGCCGAGCGGGTGGAAGGCAATCTGCTCGCGGCCGATCAGGAAGTGGAAAAGCTTGCCCTGTTTTTTGAAGCCGGGCATCGGCTGACGGTGGCCGACATTGAAAGCAAAGTCGCCGATCAGGCCCATTATCAATTGTTTGCCTTAAGCACCGCGGCCTTGAAAGGTCAGGTGGACCACGCCTTGCAGATTCTGCACCGCCTGCAGCAGGAAGGGCTGGAAGCGCCGATCGTGTTATGGCTGCTGGCCAAGGAAGTGCGCCAGCTCAGCGCTTTATCGCAATTGCAGACGCGGATGTCGCTGGGGCAGGCGTTCAAACAGTTGAAAATCTGGCAGTCGCGGCAGGCCGAATTCAATGCGGCGCTCAGTCGCCATTCGGACCAGACCTGGCGGATCCTGACCCAGCAGGCGCTGGCGATTGATCTGAGCATCAAAGGCCAGAGCGCCAGCGATCCTTGGCTGGGATTGTCACAGTTGGTGACGCAACTGGCAGGGTCGCAAAGCACTTATTGGAAACTGGACCACAGAGGATAAAATGACCACAACAGATTCGATCAATGCATTGATGCACCAACTGGGCCAGGCCGCTCGCACAGCGGCCACCCAGTTGTCGGTGGCCGATACCGCACAGAAAAATGCCGCTCTGGAAGCGATTGCGGTCGAAATCGAACGCCGCGCCGAATTTTTGCAGTCGGAAAACGCCCGGGATTTGGACGCTGGCAAGGCCAATGGTCTGGATGCGGCGATGCTGGATCGACTGACCTTGAGCGACAAGGCCCTGAATGGCATGGTCACCGGCCTGCGTCAGATTGCCGCGCTCAAAGACCCGATTGGCGAAGTCTCCGATCTGTCGCCTTTGCCTTCGGGGATTGAGGTCGGCAAAATGCGTGTGCCGCTGGGCGTGGTCGGGATCATTTACGAATCGCGCCCCAATGTCACCATTGACGCCGCCGCGCTGTGTCTGAAGTCCGGCAATGCCGCGATTCTGCGGGGGGGCTCGGAAGCCAGACATTCCAATCAGGCCCTGGCGCAATGCATACAGGCCGGACTCAAAGCCGCCGATCTGCCCGAGGCCGCGGTGCAAGTGGTGCCCACCACCGATCGTGCCGCGGTGGGAGAGTTGATTGCGATGCCCCAATTTGTGGACGTGATCATCCCGCGTGGCGGCAAAGGGCTGATCGAACGCATCAGCGCCGATGCCCGGGTGCCGGTGATCAAACACCTGGATGGAATCTGTCATGTCTACATTGACGATGCCGCCGACGCGGAAAAAGCGCACAGGGTGGCATTCAATGCCAAAACCCATCGTTATGGTGTCTGCAACGCGATGGAAACCCTGCTGGTGGCCGAATCGCGCGCCGCCGAAATCCTGCCGCGGCTGGCACAGGCTTTTGAACAGAAAGGGGTGGAACTGCGCGGCTGCGCCCGTACGCGGGAAATCATTGCCGAGATGAAAGCGGCCACCGACGAAGATTGGGCCACCGAGTATCTGGATGCGATTCTGTCGATCAAAGTGGTCGCGGATGCCAGTGCGGCGATGGCGCACATTGCCCAGTACAGCTCCGGCCACACCGAATCGATCATCACCGAAAATCTGACCACGGCGCGACGCTTTCTGGCCCAGGTCGATTCCAGCTCGGTCATGGTCAATGCTTCCACCCGCTTTGCCGATGGCTTTGAGTACGGCTTGGGCGCGGAAATCGGCATCAGCACCGACAAATTTCACGCCCGTGGCCCGGTCGGACTCGAAGGCCTGACCTCGCAGAAATACATTGTGTTTGGCGACGGCACCATCCGCGAATAGCCTATGACGCGTCTGGCCTATCTCACCGACCCGATCATGCAACAGCACCGGGTCGGCTGGGGCCACCCGGAAAATGCCGAGCGCTGGCAGGCGGTGAATCAGGCCTGGCAGGCTTTGCAGGCCGCTGCTCAAGATCATAATCGACCAGGCCTGGTAGAAATCACACCGACCCCTGCCACGCAGGCCCAAATCGAACGGGTGCATTCCCGTGCTTACCTTCACAAACTGCAAACGCTCAGCGATGAATTGGATCGTCCTATCCAACTGGACGCCGATACTTGGCTGAGTCCGGACTCGCTGGCGGCGGCGAAAATGGCCGCCGGATGTGGTCTGACCGCCTTGCAAGCTGTGATGAGCGCAAAGGTGACGCGCGCCTTCTGCAATGTGCGTCCTCCCGGCCACCATGCCGAACCCGGCCAGCCGATGGGCTTTTGCCTGCTCAATTCGGTCGCCATGGTCGCGGCGGAAGCGCAAACTCAATATGCGCTCAAGCGGGTCGCGTTGGTGGATTTTGATGTGCACCACGGCAATGGCACAGAAACCTTTGTGCGCAATCAGTGTCAGAACTCAGAGGGTTCTGGCCTGCTTTACCTATCCAGCTTTCAGGATTCCCTGTTTCCGTTTCCAGACACCCACAATGCACCAGGCCTGGTCAAAATGCCATTGCCTGCCCAAACCGATGGGACCGGATTTCGAAAAGCCTGGCTGGAGGAGGGCCTGCCCGCACTGGCCGCTTTTCAGCCGCAATTACTGATTGTTTCGGCCGGTTTTGATGCGCATCTGGCCGACCCTTTAGGCGGGCTGGCTTTGCGCGAAGACGATTTTTCCTGGTTGACCGGGCAACTGGTGGCACTTGCGGATAAAACGGCAGAAGGTCGGGTGGTTTCCATGTTGGAAGGCGGTTATGATTTAAAAGCACTGCGCCAAAGTGCGTTGGCACATCTGCAGGCGCTGTCACCACCAACGACGCAATGAATGATTTAGAGGGCAGAATGAAACGGTTTTTGCTGATTGGTTTGTTATGCAGTCTGAGTGTGCCGGTCTGGGCAATGGGCGAAGGCATGATCCGCGTGCAAAGCGCGTTTTCGGTGGCTGAAACGCTGGATCGGTTGCAATCGGTTCTGGCGCAAAAAGGCTTCACCGTGTTTGCGCGGGTCGATCACCGTGCCGGTGGCGAAAAAGTGGATCTGACCATTGCCGACACCGAGGTGCTGATTTTCGGCAACCCCAAAGCCGGTACCCGTCTGATGCAGTGCGCGCCCAGTGTGGCGATTGATCTGCCAATGAAAGCGCTGGCCTGGCAGGATCAGGCCGGACAGGTCTGGCTGGCTTACAACGCACCGGATTATCTGCAGCAACGTCACAACATTCAGGGGTGTGACCAGGTCCTGAAAAAAATGCAAAAGGGTCTGCGCAAGCTCACCGCCAAAGCGGTCACGCCCTGAGTTGCGACGGTATTTAAAAGTTGTGCCAGGGTTACGAGGGTGCTATCGTATCTTTAAAATCAGTAAAACTTCTTGTTGTTTTGGGGTGTGAGATGGTGTCGAGGGAGCGTCAGAAAATCCTGGGGAGCTTTGGCCTGCTGACCGTTGCGCTGGTCATGGCAATGGCCGTTGCGCTCTTCAGCGCCTGCGCCAAACCGCCACAGGAGCTTCGGATCAGTTCTCTGCTGTGGCCGGGCTATGAACCGCTGGTCTTGGCGGAAACACTCAATTATTTTGATGAGGCACCCATTCGGGTTCTGGATTATCTGTCCAATACCGACGCCATGGCCGCGTTCAAAAACCACCGCCTGGAAGCCGGAGCCTTTACTCTGGATGAAACCCTCCAGCTCCTGGCCGATGGGGTCGATGTTCAGGTAGTATTGATCATGGACACGTCGCATGGGGGCGATGTGATTGTGGCCAACCCCGACATTGCCAGTGTGAAAGCTCTGAAAGGCCATGCCGTGGCGGTGGAAAGTTCGGCCGTGGGGGCGTATGTGTTGCAACGGGCGCTGGGTTTAAACGGTCTGACACTGGACGACATCCGGGTAAAAACCACTCATGCCATGGAGCAGAAACAGGCGTTTGAGCATGGCCAGGTGGCCGCCGCCGTCAGCTTTGATCCGTATCGAACCCAGCTTTTGCAAACGGGCAAACACACCATTTTTGATTCCACCCAGATTGCGGATGAAATACTGGATGTGCTGGTGGTCCGCACCGATGTGATCGAGCAGTCTCCCGAGCTGGTCCGCACCTTGGTGGCAGGCTGGTTCAAGGCATTGGACTATCAGCGCCGCTACCCGGAAAACGCCGCCGGATACGCTTTGCCGCGATACAAGGTGTCCCTGGAAACCTATCTGGATTCCCTCTCAGGCTTGCGCTTTACCTCTCTGGCGAAAAACCGGCGTTTGCTCGCGCCGTCTGACAGCCCTTTGCATGCGCTGGAACCCAAACTCAAAAAGGCGTTGATCAAGCTCGGACTGGTTGACGCCGCCCTGCAAGAAACCGCTCTGCTGAAAGGCCATTTAAACCATGCATTTTTACCGACTCCTTAATCTGGCCAAAATGCCGGTGGCGCTGGCATTTCTGGTGGTGATGGTGACCACAGCGCTGCTGGCCGGGGCACTGAGTTATGGATTGAGTTATCTGGAACAGCGAGCCCTGTTGGTCGATACCCGTCTGGAAGCCGCCCAGCAACGGCTGGTTGAGCTGCAGGGAACGGTCAATGATTTCAATCGGCGCGACAATCACCACGCCATCACCCGGGAAGTGTCTCGTTTGACTTCCAACAAACATCTCAAACGGGTGGCGATTGTGGGGGCCGACGGCGAAATACACCATGCCTCGCGCGCAGGGATGCGCAACATGCCAGTGACGCGCTTTCCGCAGATTGAATCGGTTTTGCGCCAGCTGGATCGCGATGACAGTGGGCGGGTACAGGTGAACGTTGCCAAAGACGGCCGTTCTGTGATCGGGGCCTTGCCGCTGGAACCTTTGTCGCAGGCAGCCGATGTGCGCCAGTTTCAACAGGCCTACTTGTATGCCGAGTTTGACCTGACGGGCGATCTTGCCTTGCTGCGTTATCATCATCAGAACAGTCTGGTGTACATCGGGCTGGCGGTGCTGTTGCTGTTGGGGCTGAGTTTTGCCTTGCTCTATCTGGGCATCAAGCATTCCATCCAGAAAATACTGATCGGCACCCGCAAACTCGCCAAAGGCGATTATGCTTATCGCATTGCGTTAAACGAACCCAATGAATTCGGTCAGATTGCCGATGAAATCGATCGGATGGCCGAGTCTCTGGAGGCCAACACCCGTGAATTGACCTATCTGGCGGAACGGGACCTTTTGACCGGCCTGACCAATCGCTACAAGCTGTATCAGTTGCTGGAAAAACGCATTGAGCAGGACCCAGACACCCCTTTTGCCTTGTTGTTCATTGATCTGGACCGCTTCAAGATCATCAACGACACGCTGGGACACCAGAATGGCGATGCGTACCTCAAAGTGATTGCCCAGAGGCTGCAGGAAGCGCTGTCTGCTGAGGACATCGTCGCCCGTTTTGGCGGGGACGAATTTCTGGTGGTGCTGGAGTCGGCCAGCAAGGATCAGATCCATGCCACCACAAAAACACTGATCGATGTGCTATCCAAACGGGTGGTCATTCAGGAGCAGAAACTGTTCACCTCTTCCAGCATCGGGATCGCGCTGTATCCGAGCGATGGGGAAAGCATTCATGAACTGATCAAGGCCGCCGACATTGCCATGTATCAGGTCAAATCGAATGATGCACTGCGCTGGAGTTTCTATCACGAATCCTTCGACAACAACAGCATCAACTATCTGGCCTTTCGAACCTACATCAAGCAGGCCATTGAATCGGGACTGGTCACGCCGGTGTTTCAACCGCAAGTGGATGCACGTACCAACGAGGTGGTCGGTTACGAAGCGCTGGCCCGGATGCAGGACGAGCGCGGTCAGTGGATCAGCCCGGCGCAGTTTCTGCCGGTGATCGAAGAAAATGGCTGGATGGTTGAGTTTTCCAATGTCATGTACACCAATGCCATGATGAAATTCGAGCATTGGTTGTATGACGCGCCACTGGCGGGGCGTCCGACTCTGTCGTTAAACCTGACCACCATGCAGCTCAACCATAACGACTTTTTCAAGGATCTGGACCGATTGTTGAACGCGTTTCCTCAAACGGCCAAGCTACTGGAGCTGGAAATCACGGAAGGGATTTTTATCGGCAACATTGCTTCCAAGCTGCCGGTTCTGCATTCGATCAAGCGCCGTGGCATTCAGATTGCGATTGACGATTTCGGCACCGGTTATTCGTCGTTGAGTTATCTCAAAAAGCTGCCGCTGGATCGATTGAAAATCGACAAGTCGTTTGTGCAGGACATTGACCTCGATGGCGATCTCAATGGCAACGCCATCATCGAAACCATCATTGCGATGGCCTCGAAACTGGGGTTGTCGGTGGTCTCCGAAGGGGTTGAAACCCAGGAACAGCTGGATTTTCTCCAGGCCGAATCCTGCCACATCATCCAAGGGTATTTCACAGGCCGTCCCGGCCCGTTACCGCCACGGCCGGAGCTAGAGAAAAGCCAATAAATCCAGGCCATATTTGCCTGAGTGGATCGTTGCGCTTTCAGAAAAAATCTGTAACCAATGCAAAAGGGTCTGCCTAAGCGCATGGATAGGCTTCCAACCAAAAGATGTTTTGCAATGATGTTGCGCGTTGCGCTACAATTACTGGGATGATTCAATCTTTTAAGCATAAAGGCTTGGAACGGTTCTTTTTGACTGGAAACCGGTCGGGCATTCAACCGCGACATGCCAAAAAACTGACCATGCAATTGGCGGCGATTCATACGGCTTCACAGATCGAAGACATTGACTTGCCCGGTTATCAATTGCATTCGCTCAAAGGGTCCCGCGCCAATTTATGGTCTGTTTCGGTCAACGGCAATTGGCGAATCACGTTTGAATTTGAAAATGGCCATGCCTTTATTCTGAATTACGAGGATTACCACTGATGCAAATGCACAAACCGCCTCACCCGGGAGAATTCATCCGGTCAACTTATCTCGAGCCTTTGGGACTGTCGGTGAGAGGGTTGGCGAAAAGCCTCGCGGTAGCACCTTCAACTCTGAACCGTATTTTAAAAGGTCAAAGCGGTCTTTCACCGGAAATGGCATTGCGTTTGTCCAGGGTGCTGGGGAGAACCCCTGAAAGCTGGATGAACTTGCAGGATCAGTATGAATTGTTTCTGGCGCGGCAGCGGCTGACGTTAGACGATTTAACCCCGGTCGCTCTCTGATGGCCATGCGATCTTTCAAACAGCTCTGTTCAGGCTATTTGATCTGATTTTTGCCAGCCAGTTTCTCCACGCTTTCTCTGTGCGTCTGTTGGCGCTGCTTTTTGCCGAAGTCGACGTTGTTGCAGGTGTAACATTCTTCTTTGAAAATTTTGAGCTTGGCCAGTAGCCAGTGGAATTTGCAGCCCCAGCAGAAGCCAAAAGCGGCTTCTGACAGCATGAACAGCAGGCAGACATACACCAGCAGCGGAATCCAGCCGGGCATGAAATTTTCATTTGTGGGCAGCAATGTGGTGGCCGTCAGGTTGTTGACAAACCGGGCAAAACTGTCCGGGTTGAAAAACAGCAGGCAGGCGGTGATCATGATCGCGCCAATGGTCCAGGCAAAACGCTTGGGCTTGAGCGGTTCCCATTTGGGCTCGTCATGCCGGGTCAGAAATGCGGTCAGATGAATGGTTGGTGACAGGTAAGCGGTGCGCACCCACATCCCCGCCAGCATTTCAAACAGGCCATAGAACAATACCCAGGTGGGAATGGTGAAATCGTAAACGGTGCGATAGGCGAGCACTTCGTACAGCACATTGAAATTCTCGGTCATTTCAAAGGTTTCCTGCGGTGTCTGTCCGCTCCATACCTGCCAGCTTGGGCTTAATACGGTGGTGTAGAGCACATACACCATGTACACCGGAAGCATCAGTAACAGCGTGGCCCGCATTTGCACGGCACGGCCATTGATGAAGATCATGTCTTCGTGTTTGTCCCGGAACCACAGGTGTTGCAGGTGATGTTTAAGGTAATAACGCCACATGATCGACTCCAAAACGTTTGTGACTGATTTGTAACATTTATTGTAACCCCATTGCCCGCAAAGAAAAGCGTTTGCCTCTGGAAATTCGTGGGTTCCATGATTGCTGCAAAGTTCGTAGGCTTTCCTGGGGTTTTTGGGCAGGGCGTTCGTGTCAGGTGGGTGCTTTGCGGGTCAGATACCAGAAGTAATGCAGGCTCAGGCTCAAATTCAACAGGGCGGGCACCACCAGTGCAAAAAGGCCGAAATGGGGCCAGAGCGCGAGTCCCATGATGCCGCCCAGGATAAAACCGGTTAAAATGGCAAACAACAAACGCGCCTGCCAGGGCAGACGCTGTTTGTGTTTGACGCGCTGCGCCAGAAACACCCCGATATCGGTCACAATTCCGGTGACATGGGTGGTGCGGATTTGCAGCCCCTTGTAACTGGCGACCATGGCATTTTGCAGACCGCAGGCCAGGGCGCTGATCCAGACGGCGGCGATGGTGTGGTCAAACCAACTCATGGCGGCGGCCACACTGAGAATGATCGCATTGAGAGAAAACGCCACGCCATAGCTTCTGTCTTCAAAATAATGGGCGTGACCAATCAGCCAGCCGGACAGAAACGCGCCGGTGACAAAAGCGAACAGAATGCCAAGGGCCTGAATCAGTTCGACCCAGTGCCAGCCGTACAGCGAATCGCTGATATGAGTGGCGACCCCGGTCATCTGGCTGACGGGCAAGCCGAAGGCGACAAAAATCACGCTGTTGATCAGACCGGCCATTGCCGCCATGATCAGGGCGATCCACATCACCCAGCGTCTGGAAAAATGGTCATCTCGGGCAGGATAAGGCATAAGGCAAAGCATAGCCCCTTGTCGTTCATTCATCAAGCAAAGGTATTACCCAATCTATGAAAGAGTCTTATGACATTTGACGCCTACACATTGTTTTTTATGACCACGGTCATGCTGATCATGGTGCCCGGGCCTTCGGCCATGGTTGTGGCCGCACAAAGCGCCCGCCACAGTGCGCATCATCAATCGTCGCGCGCTTTTTTGGGGGTGGTGGGCATCGCCTCGGCCGATGCCTTCTTTTTTGCGCTGTCGGCCACCGGGATCGCTTCCTTGATTGTGGCCAGCGCCACGCTTTTTGGGGTGATTAAATGGCTTGGCGTCGGGTTTCTGTTGTATCTGGGACTGTCGGCACTGTTGAGCAAAAACGGTGCGGTTCGCATCGATGCCCAGCCGCTTGAACGGGCACGCTTGCCCTCCACCGGCAAACTGTTTCAGCAAGGGCTGCTGATTCAACTGGCCAATCCCAAGGCGCTGATGTATTTCAGTGCGCTGTTGCCACAATTTATTGACCCGACTCAGCCCTTGATCGCGCAACTGTGGTGGATGGGATTGACGGTGGTGGTCGCGGATTTGATTGTCTACAGCCTGTACGCCTGGCTGGGGTCACACCTGGCCAGGCAACGCCTCAAAGCCGGTTGGGTCAGCCTGATCAACAAAGCCGCCGGCAGCTTGCTGATCTACACCGGCATCAAAATGGCGCTGATCGAACGCCAGTAAACTGTGAGACAACGACAGGTGACTGTCCGTAAAGGTTCGTTGTACGGTATAATCGAAAAAGTTGTATAGGCAGGGGGCAGCGATGCAAGCGATTGAATTTGAAACGGATGTGACTGGTGAATACATTCGTATTCCTGAGTTTGAAAAACTGAAAAACCGTCACGTTAAAGTGATTGTATTGTCAGAAGATTTGCCTGAAGAGCCGCCGATTTCCGCTGCGTCAAAGCAGCGTCAGCCCGCCAGGGTACCAGACGCAACGTTTTACGGAGATGTGTTTGATACGGTGCCAGCCGAAGTTTGGGAAAATGCATGATGCTGGTTCTGGATACACACATTTGGTTGTGGTGGATGACTGAACACGAACGTTTAAAACCGGAGTGGCAAGAAAAGATTGAATCGGCTGACAGGGTGGGTGTGAGTGCAATCAGCTTGTTTGAGGTGGCCTGGCTTGAGCATCGTGGGCGAATTTCTCTTGGGTGTGAGTTGCATTGGTGGTTTGAACAAGCGCTTCAAGCGTCTGGTATCGAACTCTTGCCCATCACACCTAATGCCGCCATTACGGCGGTTTCGCTTCCAGAGCATCACAGTGACCCTCAGGATCGGTTGATCATAGCCACAGCGCTTGAGCATCAGGCGGAGCTTTTGTCAGCAGATGGAAAATTCAAGCTTTATCAGGCGCTGGAAGGCGTACTCATTTCTTGAGTGCTCTGATGCTGTAGATGTCGTAGCGGGTGTTGGGGCTTTTGATGGCGGCATGGGGGGCGGGGCCTGCCAGTGATGGCGCGCCTTTGGGACGTTTGACCACGACGCGCTGAATGGCGGTATTGAGCGCGGCGGCCAGTAAGGCATCGCTGTCGGTGTCCGCCCCGGCGAGGTGCTGCAACAGCTGCATGCCTTTTTTGGCGGCGGCGGTTTTGTTGGTGTGCGGGTACATGGGGTCGAGATAGACCACCTCAAATGCCTGCTCCGTTCTCTGGTTGTTCACCCTTTCATTCATCCACTGGCTCGCATCGGCGTGGATCACGTGCATCCGTTGTGTGGTCTCGGCCACGTTCTCATCGTTTTCTGCGCGTTTCAGCCCGTCTTCGATCAATGCGGCCATCACCGGCAAGCGTTCCAACAGAGTGACATCGCATCCCAGTTGCGCGATCACATAGGCATCATTGGCCAGGCCAGCGGTGGCGTCCAATACACGCGGCAACGCCTCCGGCTGTTTGCCCAGAATCGCGCGTGCCAGCGGTTGGTTTTTGCCGCCACCAAATTGCTGGCGATGGGCTTTCTGACCCGCCAGAAAATTGATCTGAAAAGGGGGCGTGCCAGGCGGTTCGGGCGGGGTGACGGCCAGCGTCAAGTCGTCGCAACCGGGGGTATCCGTGTCACTCAGCCAGTCGATTTGAAAGCCCTGTTGTTGCGCCGGTTCGGGCAGGGTGTCCATCAACGATTGCGAAAAGCACCAGGCCTGGTAACAATGTGTTTTTAACCAGGCCTGGTCAACGGGGGCCGGGGATTTTTTGGCGCGCCTTTTCAACGGGCTTATTGCTCCTGGTAGGAATGCTCGCCAAAGCCGAAGGTTTCGGTGACGTAATCGATGTCCTTGTCGCCGCGCCCGGACAGGTTGATCAGAATGGTGCTGCCGGGGTTGTCCTGGCCGTATTTCATCGCCCAGGCCACCGCATGCGCGCTTTCCAGCGCCGGGATAATGCCCTCGGCGCTGGAAAGTTTGTAGAAGGCCGCGAGGGTTTCGTCGTCGGTCACGCCCTGATAGTTGACGCGGCCGGAGGTCTTTAGATACGAGTGTTCCGGCCCCACGCCCGGGTAATCCAGGCCCGAGGCGATGGAATGCACCGGGGCCGGATTGCCGTCTTCGTCGGACAGCAGCATGCATTTGAAACCGTGAATCATGCCCGGTTTGCCATAGGTCATGGTGGCCGAGTGTTCGCCGATTTTGGTGCCTTTGCCCAGCGGTTCGATGCCGTTGAGTCCGACGTGTTCGTCTTCCATGAACCCGGCAAACATGCCCAGCGCATTGGAGCCACCGCCGACACAGGCACCCACCTGATCGGGCAGTTCGCCCACCATGTCCAGAAACTGTTCGCGCGATTCGTGCCCGACCACCGACTGAAAGTTGCGCACCATCATCGGGAAAGGGTGCGGCCCCACCACCGAGCCGATGGCAAAAATGGCCTGATCGGTCTGTCCCAGATAGGATTCAAAAGCCGAATCCACCGCTTCTTTGAGACTGCGTCCGCCAAAGCTCACCGGTACCACCTGCGCGCCGAGCAGTTTCATGCGGGTGACATTGGGCGCTTCCTTGGCAATGTCGATTTCGCCCATGTGGATTTCGCACTCCATGCCAAAATAGGCCGCCGCCGTGGCCAGCGCCACCCCGTGCTGACCGGCGCCGGTTTCGGCGATCAGTTTGGTTTTGCCCATGTGTTTGGCCAGCAGCGCTTCGGCCATGCAGTGATTGAGCTTATGCGCGCCCGAGTGGTTGAGGTCTTCGCGCTTCATATAAATGTGCGCGCCCACCTCTCGGCTGAGGTTGTGTGCATAATAGACCGGCGTGGGGCGGCCCTGATAGTGTTTGCGAATGTATTTGAGTTCGTTGATAAAATCGGCGGAGCGTCCCAACGTCAGATAGGCTTGGTTGAGTTCGGCAAAATGCGGTTCGAGTTCCGGTGGCAGAAACGCGCCGCCGAACTCACCGAAGTAACCCTCTTGGTTGGGAAAGTCTTTTAAATACCCCATCTTCGCTCCTGTGGTTGTGTTGGCCGATGACATTGGGTGTATTTTAATAGAAAATGGGCCTCATGGATATGGAGAGTCTCATACAAAGAGCTTATGGAATGAATCAATGACCAGGCCTGGTAAAAAATGACCCAGAATATCGTCAAAGTCGCGGTGCCTGGCCCCTTTTTAAGCCCGATGGATTATGACCTGCCGGCGGATCTGTCGCCGCAGACGCTGCAACCGGGGATGCGGGTGCGGGTGCCGTTTCGGGCCAAATCCCAGCTGGGACTGGTGATGGCGCTGGCCGATCACAGCGACGTGCCCGAGCACAAACGCAAAGCGGTGGAAGCGGTTTTGGATGAGCAGCCGTTGCTGTCGTCCACCGATCAACAATTCTGGCAGTGGCTGAGTCATTATTATCATCAACCGATCGGCGAGGTGGTGGCCACGGCCTTGCCCAAACGATTGCGACAGGGAGAACCGGCAACGCCTGCCGGTACCACGGCCTGGCGCTTGACTCAGGCCGGTCTGGCTGCGGAGGCGGACATTTCGCCCAGAGCCCACCAGCAAACGGCCTTGTGGCAACAGCTGAAAAAAACCGAATCCGATCCCATGACTGCGCAGGCATTGAATCAGGTTCTGACCAACTGGCGTCCGGCGTTGAAACGGTTTGAAAAACAGGGCTGGGTGGAAACCGTGCAGGTGTCCTGTCTGGCCGGGCAGCGACCTGCGACAAAGCCCCACCAAACCAATCCGATCCTGAACCCGGAACAACAGGCGGCGGTGGATCAGGTCGACAGAGTGGCGCAGAGCGGCGAGTTTGGCGCCTTTCTGCTGGAAGGGGTGACCGGCAGCGGCAAAACCGAAGCCTATCTGGGCATGATCGAGCGGGTGATTGAGAGGGGCCGACAGGCGCTGGTGCTGGTGCCGGAAATCGGGCTGACGCCGCAGACGGTGGCGCGATTCGAAGCCTATCTGGGGCAGCCGGTGGCGGTGATGCATTCGGGGTTGAACGACAGCGAGCGCCATTGTGCCTGGTCGGCGGTGCGTCAGGGTGACGTGGCGGTGTTGCTGGGCACGCGCTCGGCGTTGTTTACCCCGTTTCAGAATCTGGGCCTGTGCATTCTGGACGAAGAACACGATCTGTCTTTCAAACAGCAGGACGGGGTGCGTTATTCGGCTCGCGATGCGTTGGTGCGCCGCGCCCATCTGGAACAGGTGCCGGTGGTGCTGGGCTCGGCCACGCCTTCGCTGGAAAGCCTGCGCAATGCCGATTTGGGCCGCTATCAGTCATTGCATCTGACCCAGCGGGCGGCCGGGGCCAGCATGCCCACTTTGAAGTTGCTGGATGTGCGCGGGGCCGCAGAAACCGCCGGGGTCAGTGATGCGCTGATGACGGCGATGGAAGCGCATTTGAACGCCGGGCATCAGGTGTTGCTGTTTTTGAACCGGCGCGGGTTTGCGCCAGTGATGATGTGCCACGATTGCGGCTGGCAGGCCCAGTGTGCCGATTGCGATGCCAATATGACCTGGCATGCGGCCAGTCGCCTTTTGAAATGCCATCACTGCAATGCCCAGTCGCCGCCGCCGTCGGCCTGCCCCAATTGCGGCAGCGTGCATTTTGCCAAGATCGGGCAGGGCACCGAGCAGTTGGAAGCGGCGATGCGCGAGCGCTTTCCCGACAAAAGTCTGCTGCGGATTGACCGGGACACCACCCGGCTGAAGGGACAGATGCAAAAGCTGACCGATCAGGCACGGGCCGGTGACGCTGACATTCTGATCGGCACGCAAATGCTGGCCAAGGGCCATCATTTTCCCAAAGTGACGCTGGTGGGCATGATCGACCTGGATCAGGGTTTGTTCAGCTGCGATTATCGTGCCGCCGAACGCATGGCGCAATTGGTGATTCAGGTGGCCGGACGGGCCGGACGCGGCGAACAGGCAGGCGAAGTGCTGATTCAGACCCATCACCCTCAGCACCCATTGCTGACTCGGCTGGTGGAGCGGGGGTACGGCCCGTTTGCCGAGGCGGCGCTGCGGGAACGGGAAGCGGCCGATCTGCCGCCTTTTTCCCATCAGATTCTGATCCGGGCCGAATCGGTGGAGGCGGGTGCGGCTGAGGCATTTTTAAAGGCGGTTAAAAACGGCCTGAACTCTGCTAGAATGCCAAAACAGCCAAGTGAAACCGGCGCTTTCGAATGGCCCGATCAACGCCTTTGGGCGGCCGGGCCGGTGGTGGCCCCGATGATGCGCCGTCAGAAGCGCTGGCGATACCAGTTATTGCTTCAGGGCGACCATCGCGGACGCTTGCACAGCTGGCTGGCTCAGGTGGAGTCGCAGTTTTACACCCATCCGCTGGCGCGCAAGGTGCGCTGGTCCATTGATGTGGACCCCCAGGAAATGGTATGACAACCATTCAGCTTCCCTTCATACAGGAGAAACACCATGTCCATGTTCATCAAGTTTTTCAAGGCGCTCAATGCCAATCAGCACCCGGGACAGATTGCGCTCTCGTTTGTGCTGGGCATGATTCTGGGGCTGACGCCTTTGTTGTTTCCACACAATCTGCTGATTCTGCTGTTGGTGTTTCTGCTACGGGTCAATCTATCGGCGCTGCTGGTGGCGTTTGTCTTCTTTACCGGTCTGGCTTATCTGTTTGATCCTCTGTTCGACCGGTTCGGTTACTGGCTGTTGCATCTGCAAAGCCTGCAAACGTTGTGGACCGATTTGTACAATCAGACACTGTGGCAGTTGCTGTCATTCAACAACACCATTGTCATCGGCAGCGTGGTCTTTTCCGTTCTGATCAGTGTGCCGGCCTTTTACGGCTTTCTGGTGCTGGTGCGGTTATATCGACGCCGTTTTCTGGAATGGGTTCAACGCTTTAAGCTGGTGCGTATGTTGCGGGGGGCCGAAGGGGCCAATGTGATCGGAGGGATGTTGAAATGAACCAGACACACACGCCAGACACGACAAATCAAACCGACGCCGACATGGATCAAACCACCCCTTCCGAGCAGGGCCAACCAACCATGTCAACCGAGCCAACAAAACCGACCAAATCAGGCAAACCCACCAAGCCGCCAAAAGGCTGGGTTCGCTGGTCCGGGCTGGGCTGGTTTGCTCTGGTGTTTGCTCTGGTATTCACCGTGGTTTACTGGGTCGGCACCTGGGCACTGAAAGAACAACTCGAGCATTATGCGTCCAAAGCCTGGGGCGCGAAGGTCGAAATTGGCAATATTGACATCGGCATTGCCCCGATTCGACTGGGGCTGGACGACCTTCAGGTCACGGACCCGGACAAGCCAATGGAAAACCTGCTGGAACTGGAACGCATCAGCGCCTCGTTGAGTCTGTTTCACTACATTGGCGGGCGAACGGTGATCGAAGATCTGGTGCTGACCGAATGGGCCATGCACCAGCCTCGCCAAACCTCCGGTGCGCTGGAAGAGGTGACACCGGTTTCCAGCGAAACGGCGATTCGCAAGGCGTCGGGTGAGGCCGCGTCAGAAAAAAAGAGCGGACTGGCGATGCCGGACATGGCTTTGCCCGATCCCCAGGCCATTCTGGAACGCGAATCCCTGCAAACGCTGGAAAAAGCGCGCGAGATCGAACAGGACATCAACGACCTGAAGCAGGCCTGGTCAGAAGTGCAACAGCAGCTGCCTTCACAAGACACTCTTGCCCAGTATCAGGCCCAGTTCAAGCAACTGTCTGACGGCAAAGTGTCGTCCCCGGCGGACATTCAGAAACGGGTTTCGGAATTTCAGCAGCTCAAGGAAGAAATGGAAGCCAAGCGCGATGCGTTGAAAAAGGCACGCGATTTGCTTGGTGAACGCTTGCCGAAACTGAAAGCGGATATGGCCTCACTGAAAGACTTGCCACAGCAAGATCTGAACCGTCTGATGAGCAAGTATTCGCTGGACGGTCAGGGCTTGTCGAATGTGACCTATCTGTTGTTCGGGCCACAGATTCGGCAATACACCCAGACGGGGCTGGACTGGTACCAGAAAGCGCAGCCGTTTATTGCCCGGTTGAGCAAAATGCTGGAAGAACGCGAAGCTCAGGCCGCCGAGCAGGGGCCGGAGCGGATGCTGGGTCGCGAAGTGAATTTTGCACTGAAGGACCCGCAGCCGGACTTTATCATCAAGCGCATTACCGCCTCGGCCAATATCGACTGGGGGCGGGTGGTGGCCCAGGTGAATCAGGTCACGTTTGATCACCCGACCACCAAACTGCCGGTGCGGTTTGAGGTGGCGGCCACGCCGGCCTCTCAGCCGAATGCGCTGATTGTCAAAGGTACCAGCAGCTTTGTGGACCCGGAAGCGCCGGTGAATCAGGCAAGCTTTGACTGGTCCGGGTATCAGCTGAAAGACTGGCAACTGGCCAAAGACGATACCTTGCCAGTGGTGATGAAAGAAGCCACCAGCACCATTCGGGGCAAAGTCAGCCTGACCGGGCTGACGGAGGTGACGGCCGATGTGTCGCTGGCCTATGACAAGGTGGATTTTGATCTGAGCCAGACTCAGTCAAAGCAAGTGGCGCGCTACATTGCGCCTTTGTTTGATAAGGTGACGGCCTTTACGGTGGACACCGACATTCAGGGCAGTGTGTTTGCGCCGTCCCTGTCGGCCACCTCGGATCTGGACCAGGTCTTGTCCGGGGCCTTTAAACAGGTCTTTCAACAGGAAATGGCACAGGCCAAAGGCCAGTTGAAAGAACGGATTCAGGCGCAAATGCAAGGCAAGCTGGGACCTTTGCAAGGGCAACTGGATGGCTTGCTGGATTCGCAAGCATCGGTTAATGGTGACTTTTCCGATGTGCAGTCGATTATGCAGACCAATCTGGAAAAACAACTGCAAAGCCGCTTGAAAGACGAAGCAAAGAAAGCCGCCCAGGACAAAATCGAAGACAACGTGGGCGATCAACTCAAAGGCCTGTTTGGCCGTTAATTTTAAAACTAGCCCGGAAATTTCATGAATTTGCGCCAATATCGCGCAGGCAATTGTTTTCACAAGGAAATTTCTGAAGGAGTGTCGTATCAACGATTACGGCCGACTGAAGAAATATTTCTTGTGGAATCAAGGGGCAAGCGAGATGCTGCATCATTTATGAAATTTCCGGGCTAGAACTCGCCCGCTGAAAAAGGAACGCGTGTATGTCGGATTCATCTTATGTGACCCAAAAGCAATACCCTATCCCCGAAGGGGACGTGCTGGTCTCCGAGACGGATCTGCAAGGGCATATCATCTATGCCAATCAAGCGTTTATCGATGCAAGTGGAAGAACTTGGCAAGAGTTGAAGGGCGCGCCGCACAACATTGTGCGCCACCCGGATGTGCCTGCGGTGGTCTACAAAGATCTGTGGACAACCGTTCTGGCCGGTCGGCCCTGGCACCAGTATGTGAAAAACCGCTGTGCCAATGGCGATCATTACTGGGTGGAAGCCAATGTGGCCCCGGTGGTGGATCACGGCAAGACCATCGGTTTCAAGTCGGTACGCAATCCGATTGGCCCGGAAGAAATTGCCGCCGCCGAGAAAGCCTATGCCGACATTCGTTCCGGCCGCAAAATCATAGAAAACGGGGCCTTGCGTTCTCCCTGGTCGATTCGTCTGGCCAGATGGAGTCCGTTGCCGCAAAAGTCCATTATGGGCAAAATGATCATTCCGTTGATTGTGATGGCCATTGTCTGGAGTGTGGTTTTGCAGATGTATCTGCAGACCGTGGCCGACAATCTGTATCAGGGGGCGATGCAGGACCGCAGTGAACTGCTGATCAAAAACCTGAATTCGGAGCTGGATGGTCGCAGCCAGATTGCCCTGACCAATGCGGTGGGCATCGCCGGGAATTCGGCGGTCATTTACGGGCTCTATGACAACCAGGAAACCGTGCTCTGGCAGATTGTCAATGTCAACTACGAGCAGTATGTTGAGCGTGCGGACATGGAAGGCATCGGCATTGCGATTTTCGATGGCGAGTTAAAACAGGTCGCCGCCAGCGGGGTGCCGATCGGGCTGGAGACCATGCCGAATGAGCCGATCACGCGGATCGAATTTCAGGACGAAGGCAGTTTTCTGCAGGCGGTGGTGCCGGTGCCTTACGGCGACAAAACCATCGGTGCGGTGGTGGTGAGCCTGCCGATGACACAGATTGCCGAGATCGAGGAAGAAAACAATCATGGCTATGCGGTGCTGCAAAAAACCGTTCAGGGCTTTGAACTGATGCCCGGTTTCGACAGTCCGATGTTGTCGGACTACCTGAAAAAAGTCGATCTGTCCAAGCTCGTTGAAACGGGGCTGATGGATCTGGACGAACAGATCATGGCGGCCGAGCCGATTCGGGCCTCTGACGGCGAACAGGTGCGCGGGCTGCACGTCATTTTTGAGCCCAAAGACATTCTGGAGCAGTTGCTCAGTGACACCTACTTTATGATTTATGTGGCCCAGGGCGCGATGGCGCTCGGCTTTTTCCTGCTGCTGGTCCAGGTGTATTGGCGTACTCACATGTTTGTGCTGGACCCCTTGCGCGCCTTTACCCGCAAGCTGGGCATTGCCGCGGACGAAGGCAGCATGTCTGCGCGGGTGGATGTGGTCAGCAACGATGAAATCGGCAAAATGGGGCAGAGTTTCAACAAGTACCTGACCTCGGTGCAGCATTTGATGATTTCGGTTTCCGATATGATCGATGGCATGTCACACGGCAATCTCAAACACCGGATTGTGGCCGATGCCAAAGGGGACTTGGGCACGGTCAAGCATCAGGTCAATGCCTCGGCCGACAGCATTCAAGGCATCATCGAAGAAATTGAAAAGGCGATCAAGGCATTGAATGCCGCCCAGTATGATTTCCGCTCCGACGCCGAATTTGAAGGCGATTTCGGTGAAATGATGGCCGATCTGCAGACCGCCATGCGCAGCACCCACCAGGCCGTGACCGGCATCAACCAGACCATGCGGGAACTGGCGGAAGGCAATTTCGGTGCCCGCTTGAACATGGATTTGCAGGGCGAGCTTTCGGGTCTCAAGGACAATGTGAATGCGTCGCTCAGTCAGCTTGAAGCCGGAATGAATTCGGCCGTGGATGTGCTGGTGGCTCAGTCCAAAGGCGACCTGACCCAGCGGATGCAGGGCCAGTACGAAGGCAAGCTGGCGACCATGCAGTCGTCACTGAATCAGTCACTGGACAAAATGAGCGCCGTGATTGACGAGCTGATGCTGGCATCGGAAACGGTCAATCAGGCCGCGTCGAAAATTGCCGAGGAAAGCCAGTCTCTGACCGAGCAGGAGCAGGCGCAGGCCAGAACCCTGCATGACACCGTTGCCTCGATGGATCGGGTGACCGAGACCGTGCGACACAATGCCGGCACCGCCGGACAGGCTTCGGAGCTGGCCGATTCGGCCAAAACCCAGGTGGACGATGGCGCGGCCATCATGCGCCAGACCAGTGGCGCGGTGAAGGAATTGGCGGAATCCAGCCACAAAATTTCCGACATCACCGGGCTGATCGATTCGATTGCGTTCCAGACCAACCTTCTGGCACTGAACGCCGCGGTGGAAGCCGCCCGTGCCGGCGAAGCCGGACGCGGTTTTGCCGTGGTGGCGGGCGAAGTCCGCTCTCTGGCCGGCAAGTCGAGCGAGGCGGCCAAAGACATTCGCCAGTTGATCGAAACCAGTGTCGAACAGGTCACCCAAAGCGAAAAACTGGTCAAACAGACCGAAGAAGCCTTTGAAAACATCCGCAAGGTGATTGTGGACGTTCATCGCTTTATTCGCGACTTTGCAACGGCCAACCATGAACAGACCGCCAGCGTGGAGCAGATCAACCACACCATTGAGGGCGTGGGTCAGACCACGGAACGCAATGTGCACAGTGTGGAAGAAGCGGCCCAGGCGGCGGAAACCTTGCGCCACGAAGCCGAAAACATGCAACAGCAGGTCAGCTTTTTCCAGACACGCGGCACGCGTTTGTCCGTGTCGGATCAGCGGAAACCGGACTCGAAAAAGTGATGCCGGGCAAGCCGTTTGAGGGGCTTTCTGCCTTTTTGACCAGGCCTGGTCAAAAAGGCCTTTTCAGATTGGGCGGGGCGCTGGCTCTGCTGGTGTTACTGACCGCTTGTGGCCGCAGTGTCAGCATTCAGATGCTGGAACCGGCCAAAGTCACTCAGGCCGGGCAGATTCGTCAGATTGCGGTCATGCCGCTCAAGCAGGATCGCATCGGCTTGACCGAACGTCTGGAAGCGGCGCTGGCCCAAAGCCGGGTCGAAGGCGAGCGCTACTTTACCTTGGTGGACCGTCGCGACCGTGATCAGGTTCTGGCCGAGCAGCGCTTTCAGCACAGTGGGCTGATGGAACCGGACGAACTGGTGGCACTGGGCGAGTTGATCGGGGCCAGTGGTTTGATTTCGGGCCGCATCAATCAGGCCGACAGCAACGACGAACGTTATTACGAAGAACGCATTCGTTGCCGCGATGAAAAATGCCAACACACCTATCTGGCCCGGGTCTGGTGCACCGCGCGCCAGATGCATCTGAGCGCCAGTCTGCGGGTCACGGACGTGGCCAAAGCCGAAATTCTGCACGCGCAAACCTATCAGACCAGTCGCAAATGGCAGCATTGCCGTGACAGCGCCAGCACTCTGCCCACGCGCGGCCAAGGCCTGCAGCAATTGGCCGATGAACTGGCCGAGCAGTTTGTGCGCGATCTGACCCCGCATTACCGTCAGCAGTCGGTTGAACTGCTGGATGATCCCGCCATGGATTACACCCGCGAGCAATCGGCTCAGCTCGACAGCGCACTGGCCTTTATGGAAGCGGGCCGCTTTGATCGGGCGCAATCGCTGCTGACCCAGTTGCTGCAAAGCACCGGGCAGCGTTCCTATGTGGCTGCGTACAATTTGGGCGTTGCCCACGAAGCCCAGGGCGACCTGACAGCGGCGCAGGCATTGTATGAAATGGCGGATGCGCGTTTGGCCGAACCGGTCGAGGCCGTCAATGCGGCCTTGATCCGAATCGATCAGGCCATCGAAAAACAGGCGTTGGCGCAAAGGCAGTTGCACAATGGCGACCAAGATTCGCCCTGACCGACCCGGTCGCGCTTTTGGCGGGGCAGGTGGCAGGCCGTTTCTGATCCCGGTTTTGATTCTGAGCGGATGGCTGAGCGCCTGCCAAACGACGCCTGCTTTGGTTGACGGCTCATCCACAGAGTCATCGCCGAATGCCTCCGCTGAAGCCGCCCCGCCGGATTGGCTGGTCCAGCCGCCCGCGGACACGCCCACGCATTTTTATGCTTCGGCCCAGGCCAAAACACGGGAAGCGGCTCTGGAACAGGCTTTGGCAATGGTGGTGCGCAAAGTGGCCGTCACCGTCACCTCCCAATTCGAATCCCGTCAGGAAGTCTGGCAGGGTGCCTTTGACTGGCAGCGCCAGCACAGCGAACAGACCCTTCATTTGCAAACTCCCACCCTGACGGTCACGGGTCACAAAGTGATCGATGCCCAGACACGCCCCAATGGCACCGTGGCCTTGCTGGTCGAAGTTCATCGTCGGGACTGGTACCAGTCGCTTTCCTCTGATCATCAGGCCCTGAAGCAGGCCTGGTCAAATCAGGTCCGCCCGCCCAGTGATGTCACCAACCTGGAACAATGGATGAAACAGGTTCCGGTGCGGCTTTCGGTCCGCGCCCAACTGGCTCAGTGGTGGCAGCGGTCGCAATACCTGGCCGCGATTTCCCCCGCGCATGACCCGGCATTGGATCACGCATTTGTGCAGACCTGGCAGGCCGACACCCAGGCCTTGCTGGCGCAGCGTCCTTTGCCGGTGATGGCCCTGGGGGAAGCCGCCCCGGCACTGCAGTCCACTTTGCGCCGATCTCTGGACAGTGCGCTGTCAAACCTGAACATTCAAACGCGCTGGCTTGAGCATCGTCCAGTGCATCCTCCAGCGTCTTCCGATGCGCTGGCGGGGCTGGTGGTCGAAACGCGACAGAGCCAGACCCAGGCGCAAGGCTTTGAGATACACAAACTGATTGTGACGCTGAACTGGCAGACAGCGCAACAGACACTGGCCACGCACACACTCACGTTGAGCGGTCGCGGTCTGGCCGGGCGCCATCAGGCGATCAACGCCCTGCAAAAGCGTTTGCGCGAGACGCTGGCCCGTCCGTCCGCATTGCAGCCTCTGTGGTCAGCGGCTTTTGAACACTGAAGACTCATGGTAGGATAAAAACACATCGCGTTCTTTGTTTCGTGAAAGGACGCAAATCATTTGGATTGTCTGGATCGTCTATGAAGCAGTTGTATCTGGTGTTGTTGAGTGTCCACGGCCTGATCCGTGGACGGGATCTGGAACTGGGGCGTGATGCCGACACAGGCGGGCAGACCCTGTATGTGTTGGAGCTGGCGCAAGCCCTGTCGGAACGCCCCGAAGTGGCAAGAGTGGACCTGATGACCCGGCGGGTGGTCGACGACGACGTCTCCGACGACTACGCCCAGCCGATTGAACGGGTGTCAGACAGTTTCCATATCGTGCGCATTGACGCCGGACCGGACGAATACCTGCCCAAGGAACAGCTCTGGGATCATCTGGATGCCTTTGTTGACAACGCCTTTTCCCATTTCAAAAACCAACGTTTTTATCCACACCTGATTCATTCGCATTATGCCGACGCTGGTTACGTGGGCGACCATCTTTCCAGTCAATTGGGGGTGCCGCTGATTCATACCGGCCACTCTCTGGGGCGGGTCAAACGAGCGCGCTTGCTGGCCAGTGGCCTCAGCGCCGAGCAGATCGAAGACGAATACAATATGTCGCGGCGGATTGAGGCCGAAGAAATGACGCTGGCCGTGGCCGAACGCGTGATCACCAGTACCCGTCAGGAAATCGAAGAGCAATACGCGCTTTACGACTATTACCAGCCCAATCAGATGCGGGTGCTGCCGCCCGGCACCAATCTGGAAAATTTTCATCCGGTGGAAAAAGAGGGCATTGATCATGCCTTTCGTGATTATCTGGCCCGGCCACTGGTGGAACCGGACAAACCGATGATTCTGGCCTTGTCGCGCCCGGACCGGCGCAAAAACATTGTGTCGCTGGTGGAAGCCTATGGCCAGTCTGAGTGGCTGCAGGACCACGCCAATCTGGTGATTATCGCCGGCAACCGCGACGACCTGGAAGACATGGACGACGCCACGGAAAAGGTGTTTGTTGAATTGTTTCTGGCGATGGACCGTTACGATCTGTATGGCAAGGTGTCGCTGCCCAAACACCACCAGCGTGATCAGGTGGCGGAAATTTATCGCATTGCCGCCGTCTCCGGCGGTGTGTTTGTCAATCCGGCACTGACCGAGCCGTTTGGCCTGACCCTAATCGAAGCCGCCGCCAGCGGCCTGCCACTGGTGGCCACCGAAGACGGCGGGCCGCGCGACATTCTGGACAATTGCCACAATGGCTATCTGGTCAACCCTCTGCTGCCGGACACCATCGCCCGGGCGATTGAAAAGCTGTTGAAAGACCCGGAACTGTACGCGCAGAAAGTCGAAAACGGCCTCAAGGGCGTGACCAAACATTACGCCTGGCAGGCCCATGCCGAAAGCTATCTGGCATTGATCAAGCCGCTGGTCAAAAACAACCAGCGGCTTGAGCGTCCGCCGATGGCGCGCCGCAAAGGCCTGTATCACGACCGGGCTTTTGTGACCAGTCTGGATCAGAACCTGATGGGCGACAGAGAGGCGGTCAAAACCCTGATGCAACGCCTGAAAATGCATCGTCAGAGCACGCTGTTTGTGATCGCCACCAGCCGTCGCTGTGACTCGGCGCTGCAATTGATGAAAACCTATGGCATCAGCGAACCCGATGTGCTGATCAGCAGTGCCGGCACCGACATTCGTTATGCGCCCAACCTGACCAGTGACCAGGCCTGGTTAAAACACATTGACTACCAGTGGACGCCGCACCGGGTGCGCGAGGTCATGGCTGAGCTGCCGGGCCTCAAACGCCAGCCCAGGCTGGAGCAGAGCGATTTCAAGCTCAGTTATTACATCGACCTGAACAAAATTTCGCCCGACCAGATCAAAAAGTCCCTGTACGAAGCCGAACAGTCGGTGCATGTGCAGTTGTCGTTTGACCATTACATCGACATTCTGCCGATCCGTGCGTCCAAAGGGCTGGCGTTGCGCTATGTGATGGACCGCTGGCAGGTGCCGTTGGCCAAAACCTTTGTTGCAGGCGGCGCAGGGGCCGATGAGGACATGATGCGCGGCAATCCGCTGGCGGCGGTGGTGGCCAATCGTCATCACGAAGAACTGTCGAATCTGTCAGAGATTGACCGGATTTATTACGCCGAATCGGCCTTTGAAAAAGGGATTCTGGAAGCGCTGGATTATTACGACTTTTTTGGCGAATGCGTTGATCCGAGAGAGGTCGACGCCGAGAGCGAAGCTGGGAACGAAGCCAGTAACAAAGCCAAAAATGACCTCAGCGGGGACAAGGCATGAGCGTGTGGGAACTGTTGCTGGCCTGCGACATGGATCAGACCGTGATTCCCAATGGCAAAGCGCCGGAAGCACCGGGCGCCCGCCAGCGTTTTGGGGATTTCTGTGCCGACGACAGGGTGCAGTTGGTGTATGTGACCGGGCGTGACATCGGTCTGGTGGAAGTAGCCATGGCCGAATACCATCTGCCGACGCCTGAGTTTGTGATCACCGATGTCGGCGCGCAGATGTATGCGTATGATCCCCAAACTGGCCCCAAAATTTTGCCAGACTGGCATGCGCATCTAGCCCAGGGGTGTCCGCCCGAGGCATTTGCGCGGATTGATCATCACCTGAAAGCCTGGGAGTTGTTGCAGCCACAGGAAGCCGAGCGCCAGAAAACCTTCAAACACAGCTATTACGTTGAACCGAGCGCCGACATGCCGCCTCTGGTGCAGGAAATCAAGGCCCATCTGGCGCATTTGGGTTTGCCGGTGAGCGTGATCTGGAGCTTTGACGACGCCAAAAATGTCTGGTTGCTGGACATTCTGGCGCGTGAGGCCAACAAGCTGGATGCGTTGTTGTTTTTGTGTGAGCGTCAGGGCATTGGCCGCTCCGAGCGGGTGTTTGCCGGCGACAGCGGCAATGATCTGGCGGTGATGGAAAGCGAACTGGCGTCGGTGCTGGTGGCCAATGCCACCGATTCGGTTCGCGCGGAGGCCAAACGCCTGGCCGCCAAAACCGGGCGTGAAGCCAGCCTGTATCTGGCCGAAAATTGGGGCGAAAACCTGGGTGAAAGTGACCTCGACCATCGTTGCGGCCATTATGCCGATGGGGTTTTGCAGGGCGTGTGGCAGTTTGTGCCTGCCGCCAGACCCCTGTTGACGCAGATCGGGGCGGATTTCTCATGGATGGAATAGGACGCACACGAATCATTCGAAAAACACGGAACACACAATGAACGGAGGCGCGCAATGTGGCACGGGGATGTAAACGCTCAACCCTTGGTGATTTTCGGTGAAGTGCTGTTTGACTGCCTGCCGGATGGGCAGCAGTTGTTGGGCGGCGCGCCGTTTAATGTGGCCTGGCATACCCAGGCGCTGGGACTCAATCCCAAACTGGTCAGCGCCATTGGTCAGGACGCGATGGGCGAGCAGGTGCGCCATGCCATGCATGAGTGGGGACTGGCTCAAACGACCGTTCAGACCCACGATGACTTGCCAACCGGGCGGGTCAATGTGTCGCTGGACAACGGCCAGCCCAGCTACGACATCGCGCACCCGGTGGCGTATGACCGTATCGACCCGGTGGATGTGTCCGAGGTAAACATGGACCCCATGCATCATGGCCATCAGGGCATTTTGTATCATGGCACCCTGGCCTTGCGCGATGCGCACTCCCGTCACGCGCTGGAGCGTTTAAAATCCAGCGCCGATCTGGCCATTTTTGTGGACGTGAACCTGCGTGCACCCTGGTATGATCTGGCGCTGGTTCGTGGCTGGCTCAAGGACGCCGACTGGGCCAAGCTCAACGACGAAGAGTTTGCCGAACTGGCAGGCGATCTGGATCAGCTGGCTTCGGACCCGGCCAGCGCGCTGGAAGAATTCAAACAGCGTTTCGGCCTGCAAAGGTTGATTGTCACCCTGGGCGCGAAAGGGGCGCTGGCGATGGACGAAACCGGGCAGTTGCACCGGGTCACACCACCGCCGCTGCCCAGTGACCGGATCAGAGACACCATCGGGGCCGGTGACGCCTTTACCTCGGTGGTATTATTGGGGCTGATGCACGAATGGGGCTGGATGGAGACATTGCAACGGGCGCAAAACTTTGCCAGCCAGATCGTGACACTGGACGGGGCCTTAAGCTCGGACCCCAATTTTTACCAGGCCTGGTTAAAAGCGCTTTGACGCCACCCGAACCCACCTGACCCCTTTCAAATTCCAAAAAGAACAGACGGACTGACTATGTACGAACCGGTTGCACACTCATTGCTCAACGACATTCTCAATCGCATTCGCCCGGAGATTTACAAGGAAGATCTGCGCCATTTCTATACCCGGCTGGGCGCCAACTTTTATGCGATTCATTCCCTGTTTTACCGGCTGTATGGCCACCGCAAAGACTTTGACGAACAGGCTCAGAAGCTGGTCGAGACCATGGCGATGCAATACATCGAGCGGCCGGAACCCTTGCGTGAAAGCGACATTGAGCGTCAGGACAATCACAACTGGTTTTTGCATCAGAAATGGGTGGGCATGGCGCTTTATGCCCACGGCTTTGCTGATGACCTGAACGGGGTGCGCGAGCATTTGCCCTATCTGGAATCGTTGGGGGTGAACATGCTGCATGTGATGCCGATCATGCAATGCCCCAAAGGCCACAGTGATGGCGGCTATGCGGTGAGCGACTTTCGGGAGATCGATGAGCGCGTGGGCACGCTCGAAGACCTGGCGCATTTGAGCTACGACATGCGTCAGAATGACATGCTGCTGGTGCTGGATGTGGTGCTCAATCACACCTCGGACGAACACGAGTGGGCGCAAAAAGCCAAGGCGGGCGACCCCGCTTATCAGGATTACTATTACACCTTCAGCAACCGCAATGTGCCCGACATGTTCGAACAGAGTCTGCCCGAGATTTTCCCGGAAAACGCACCGGGCAACTTCACCTGGGACGACGAGATGAAGCGCTGGGTGATGACGGTGTTCAATGACTACCAATGGGATTTGAATTACGCCAATCCCGCCGTGTTCATTGAAATGCTGGATGTGATTCTGTATTGGGCCAACAAAGGCGCCGACATTGTGCGTCTGGATGCGGTGGCCTTTCTGTGGAAAAAAATCGGCACCGCCTCGCAAAACGAACGCGAAGCGCATTTGATTCTGCAGTTGATGAAAGACTGCTGTCAGGTCACCGCACCGGGCGTGCTCTTTATCGCCGAAGCCATAGTGGCGCCGAGTGAGGTCGCCAAATATTTCGGCGAAGACGCCGTGATCGCCAAAGAATGCGAAATTGCCTACAACGCCACCTTTATGGCCCTGATGTGGGACGCGGTCGCCACCAAAAACGCGCGGCTGCTCAATCAGGGCATCAAAAGTCTGCCGTCCAAGCTGGACCGCGCCACCTGGCTCAATTACGTGCGCTGTCACGACGACATCGGCCTGGGCTTTGATGACAGCGACATCGCTGCCGTGGGTTATGATCCGGCCGGGCACCGCCGCTTTCTGGTGGACTACTTCACCGGTCAGTTTGAGGATTCCCATGCTCGGGGTTTGCCTTTCGGGCAGAATGCCAAAACCGGCGACACCCGTATTTCCGGCTCATTGGCGAGTCTGGTCGGGCTGCAATTTGCCATGGAGCAACAGGATGAGCGGGCAATTGACCACGCCATCGCCCAGATTTTGCTGCTGCACGGCTTAACCCTGTCTTACGGCGGCATTCCCTTGCTTTATTATGGCGACGAAGTGGGCACCATCAATGACGACGCCTACCTGCAGGACCCCTACAAAATGGAAGACAATCGCTGGGTGCATCGCCCGATCATCGATTGGGACAAGCTCGAGCGCCGCGACCAGGTCGGTACGGTCGAATACCGGATTTTTCACGGCTTGCAGCAACTGATTGCCGTGCGTAAGGACATCGAGGTGTTTGCCGATTTCAACAACCGCTCCCTGATCGAAGTCGACAACCCCCACCTGTTTGTGTTCGAACGCTACGACCTCCACCAAAGCCGTCACAGCGTGCTGGTGGTCGCCAACTTCCATCCCGAACCGCAACACCTCGACATGAGTCAGGTTGGCCCCCACTGGCAATTGAGCGGCTACCAGCGCATCGAAGACCAGATCAGCGGCCATCAGCCCGATGTCTTCGGCGACAACCTCATCGTCCCCGGTTTCGGCCAATACTGGTTAACAAGAATCGGCTGATCAAACCACCAGGCCTGGTGATTTGATCGACTGACTTGGAAGAAAACTGGTAACACTTAAAGTTATTAACGAGGTGGGTTAATATGTTGGTAATATGATTATCTCTTATCGATGTTCTGATACCGAAGCTTTGGCAAATGGTCAACGGGTTAAACGTTTTGTTCAAATAGAGACTGTGGCTCGCCGAAAATTACGTCAATGACAGATCGCAGCCCAGCTTGAAGATTTGCGTGTACCGCCCGGGAATCGTTTAAAGAAACTCAAAGGCAGCAGAGAGGGCTATTACAGTATTCGCATAAACGACCAGTTTCGGATTTGTTTTTCTTGGCACGAAAATGTGGCTCAAGATGTTGAAATTATTGATTATCATTAAAGGCATTCATTCGGGAAGAGGGAAAGATGGAACAAGTATTAACACCAGTCAGCCCAAGAGAAATTCTTCAGGAAGAATTTTTGACTCCCATGGGCATTTCAAAATATCGTCTGGCAAAAGAAATTCATGTGCCGGCGCAACGGGTTGGTGACATTGTCGCTGGCAAACGCGCCATCACGGCAGACACGGATTTACGGCTTTGTCGCTTTTTCGGCTTGTCGAAGGGGTATTGGCTACGGGCACAAGTCGAGTACGACGCAGAAAAAGCCGAAGGGGAGCTTGCCAGCGTGATCGCGGAAATAACACCGATGAGTCAAAACCCAAGATACGCATCGGACGTTCAGCTGAAAGTGGATTAAGGGGGGCTCGATTTGCCTTTCAGCGTTCTGTGTCTGAACAAAGGGACTTGCGCGTTTTGTGCTTTGATTCATGCTATTGTGATGGCAGAAGATTTTTACACTCGGCCTGACTCAAAAGACATTTGAGTGAGCGAATTCACCAACACTTTGGAGTGCTTCATGAAACAGTTACTTTCCCCGATCCAGATAGGGCGCACGGATTTGTCCAATCGCATTTTCATGGCGCCTTTGACTCGCAGTCGTGCTCAGCCTCAGGGCAATGTGCCGGGGGATTTGAATGTGACCTATTACACTCAGCGCGCCAGTGCGGGGCTGATTGTGACCGAGGCGACGCCCGTTTCCCAGCAGGGTCAGGGATATGCGTATACGCCCGGCATGTATACCGATGCGCAAGAGGCCGGTTGGAAAAAAGTGGTCGACAGTGTGCACGCCAAAGGCGGTCACCTGTCATTGCAGTTGTGGCATGTGGGGCGCATTTCCAACACAGAAGTACAAGCCAACGGGGCTGCGCCGGTTGCGCCTTCCGCCATTCAGGCGGAAAACAGCCAATGCTCGGCGCCGGTGGAAGGTGGCAGCTTGAAAATGGTGCCTTGTGCCATGCCCCGAGCGCTCAAAATCGATGAAATGCCCGGCATCGTGGCACAGTATCGCCAGGCCGCCATCCGTGGTCTGAATGCGGGGTTTGATTTTTTTGAAGTGCATTCGGCCAATGGCTATCTGCTGCATCAGTTTTTGGCGACCCACACCAACCAGCGCACGGATGACTATGGCGGAAGCCTGCCAAACCGGGCGCGACTGGTGCTGGAAGTGCTGGATGCGGTGATTGAGGCGGTGGGCAAGGACAAGGTTGGGGTGCGTTTGTCCCCCAATTTTGTGGCCCACGACATGAGCGATGACGAATCCGAAGAGATGACGCTGTATCTGGCGCGTGCCTTCAGCGAACGCGGCATTGCTTACCTGCACATTGCCGAACCGGATTGGGCCGGTGGTGACCCTTTGACCGATGCTTTCCGCTCCGCGTTGCGCGATCAATTTGCTGGCGCTTTGATTTTCTGTGGCAACTACGATGCCGACAAAGCGGAAAAAACGCTGTCCAGCGGCGTTGCCGATGCGATTGCGTTTGGCCGGGCGTTTATTGCCAACCCGGATCTGGTTGAACGCATCCGGGAAGACGCCGAACTGAACCCGCCCAATCCGGACACTTTTTATGGCGGCGGCGCAGAAGGCTATACCGATTACCCCTTTCTGGAAACATCGTCGGAAAAGTAACCCCGTTTTCCGTCATGGCTGACCATTGGGACCGTTTTTGTTTGCCGATGACGTCGTACAACGACGTCTTTGGCCTCATTAAGGGAAAGTGATCCATGCGTGCTCTTTACTACCCGGACAGTCGCAACACCGAAGGCCTTCGCTACAAAATCTTTCACATTGTGTTTGGCTGCCAGCAACGTGCTTCCATTGTGTTTGATGTGCTGCTGGTGGTGGCCATTTTGCTCAATGTGGCCATTTTGATGGCCAATTCGATCAGCGATCTGCATGCCGATCATGGCCAGACATTTTTTCAGGTGGAATGGTTTTTTACGCTGCTGTTTACGCTTGAATACGGGGTTCGCCTTTGGGTCGTGCGTGACCCGCTGCGTTACGCCCGCAGTTTCTATGGGGTGATCGATTTACTGGCGATTTTGCCGACCTATCTGGCCCTGTTGTTTCCGGAAAGTGCGATCCAGTCTCTTGCGATCATTCGAATCCTGCGAATTTTAAGAATTTTCGATGTGCTACACATGCATCGCTATCAGCGCGAAAGCAGCGTTCTGGTGGACGCCTTTGCCAGCAGCTGGCGCAAAATCCTGGTGTTTCTGATCGGAGTGATCACCATCATCACGATTTTTGGTGCGCTGCTGTTTGTGATCGAAGGCCCCAAGCACGGTTTTACCAGCATCCCGACCTCCATGTACTGGGCGCTGATCAGTGTGTCGACGGTGGGCTATGGTGACATCACTCCGGTGACGCCTTTCGGTCAGTTCATTGCCTCCATTCTGGTGCTGATCGGTTACGGCATCATTGCCGTGCCGACGGGCATTTACTCGGCTCAGGTTATTCAGTCTTTGCGCAGTCAAAAAGACGGGCGCGCCTGTCAGCAGTGTGGCTTGACCGGGCATGACCCGGACGCCAAATTCTGTCGCCAGTGTGGTCATGATCTGACTCCCCAGGACAAAGACGTTGAGAACCAAGAAAGCGAGGAAGGCGCGATGGAAAAAGCGCGCCCGTCAGGCTGACTGTTCTGGTTTCAGCAACAATGATTTGCCACTTTGCTGCATTTTTTCTCTGATCCATCTTCGTTAAGATGGAGTCAAACATGGCCAAAGTGGTGACGATGTCGATAACCAATCATTCAAATCAATACGGCTGGCTCACGATTGCCCTGCACTGGGTGATTGCGCTGGGCGTGCTGGGACTGTTCTTTCTGGGGCTGTGGATGGTCACGTTGGATTATTATTCCAACTGGTATCACCAGGCCCCCTGGATTCATAAATCGGTGGGCATTATCGTGGTGTCGCTGATGGTTTTGCGTTGGTTGTGGCATCGGGTGTCTGCCGTGCCCAGGCCGATGGACGGACCGGTAAAAGGGGCGTTTGAAAAGCGCTTTGAAAGGATCTCACCAGGCCTGGTCAAAAAGCTGGTGCACGGCTTCCATCAATTGATGTACGCGTTGGTTGTGTTGATCGGTTTCAGCGGGTATTTGATTTCCACGGCAGAAGGCAAACCGGTGGACGTGTTTGACTGGTTTCAGGTGCCGGCACTGCCGTGGCAGTTTGCGCAGCAGGCGAACCTGGCCGGTCTGGCGCATCAATGGCTGGCTTACGCCTTGATCGCTTTGGTGGTTGTGCATGCGGCGGCGGCGTTGAAACACCACTTTATCGACAGGGATCGCACCTTGCGGCGCATGCTTAAAAGCGAATGAATCACGCTGTACAAGCCATTAATGGATAACCAAGGAGTTGTATTATGAACGTTCTGAAATCTTTCGCCCTGTTTTTGGGGATGAGTCTGACCGCCACGGTTCAGGCCGAGCCGGTGACTTACAATATTGACACCAAAGGCATGCACGCCTCCATCAATTTCAAAATCCAGCATCTGGGCTACAGTTGGCTCACTGGCCGTTTCGATGACTTTGACGGCACCTACACCTACGACAAGGACAAACTGTCCAACAGTCACGTCAAGGTCGAAATCGATACCGCCAGTGTCAACAGCAACCATGCTGAGCGTGACAAACACTTGCGTGGCGAAGAGTTTCTGAATGTGTCGGAACATCCCAAAGCGGTGTTTGAAAGCACCTCGATCAGCGGAAACGATCAGGCGATGAAAGTGACCGGCGATTTGACCCTGAATGGCGTGACCCGTTCGGTGGTGATTGACGCGAAGAAGGTCGGTGAAGGCAAAGATCCCTGGGGCGGTTACCGCAGTGGTTTTGAAGGCACCACCACGCTGAAACTGGCCGATTACGACATCACCAAGGACCTAGGTCCGGCGTCCACCCATGTGCAACTGATGCTGCATCTGGAAGGCGTTCGTCAATAGAGCGCTGAGCCACTGAAAACAAACCCGGCATGGTCGCAGTAGCGTTCACGTAAAGCCTAAACCGTCTCGTCATTCCTGCGAAAGCAGGAATCTTTCAAGAACTTGCGAGCTTATCGGGTCAAGCCCGATAATGACGGACATTTCAGTGAACCGCGTTGGCCAATGCCGGGTTTTTTATGTTTTGGCTTCTGTCGCCCTGATCGAAGCCGAAGGACCTCTCAACCCCGGCAACATTTCAAAAGATGCCTCCGCTTCGGTCGGCATGACGCAAGCATAGACCCAAACCTCGTAGAAGTGTGAGTAGGTCTGGAACGCGCAAATGTTTGAATTGTCAGAAGGGCTTGGGCTTTTGTTTTTGGTGCATCAGGTCAATGATTTCGATTTGTTTTTTCGTTCTTTGGATGCGGAAGATAACGGAATACGGAAAACGTTTCATCAAGCAACGGCGGGTGCGCTTTGAAAGCGGAGTCCAGGCTTCGGGTTGTGCTTGAATGCGCTCAAGGGCTTTGGTGAATTCTTGCAAGAAGTCATAGCCTAAGCCGGGTTGCTCGTTGTTGTAATGGTGTTTCGCCTCAAGCAACGTTACTCGTGCATTTTCGGCAATAACGGTTTTCACTGATTGAGCTCACTCAAAACGCTTTCAACAGTATGCATGGGCATTTTGTTTTGATCAATCCGGTCACAGATTTGTTCGGCATGGTGCGCCCATTGTTGTTCGTGTTCGGTTTGATCAAGGTTGGCATGAAAGCTGTCAAAAAGCAGTTCCATCAGTTTGACTTTGTCCAGCGGTGAAAGCTGTAAAGCTTCTTTGAATAGGGTTTCTGATTGCATATTGACCTCAGCTTTTTTGCCATGATCGTTTGATTATAAACAATTATTTGACTACTTTCTTACTTCCCCCGCCAGGCGATCACAGCGCCTGCGGCGATCAGCGCCCAGTGCAGCCATTCGGCTTGGGTGTAGGCGTTGGGCTGGAGCTGGTGGCCGAACAGGGCGGGGACGAGGCCGGCCAGAATCAGGGCGCTGCCAAGCCAGCGCTGGCGTTGTTGGCGGGCCTGTCTGGCCAGTTGTTTTTCCAGGTTGGCAAGCCGCTGGGATTGCCCGGCGAAATCGGCGTGTGACAGCGCCTGCAGACTGTTGTGGACCAGGCCTGGTAAATTTGGGGCCTGTTCGATCCAGTAGGGCAGGTTGCGGCGACTGCTTTTGATCAGGCTTTTTAAGCCGACGCGTTCCTGCATCCAGTCTTCCAGAAACGGTTTGGCGGTGTCCCACAGGTCCAGTTCGTCGTCCAGCTGTCGGCCCAGACCTTCGATGTTGAGCAGGGTTTTCTGCAGCAACACCAGTTGCGGCTGCACTTCCATGCCAAAGCGTCGGGCGGTCTGGAACAGGCGCATCAGAAACAAACCAAAAGAAATCTCTTTCAAGGGGCGGTCCCAGATGGGTTCGCACACAGAGCGGATCGCCGATTCGAGTTCGTTCACCCGCGTGTCGGCGGGCACCCAGCCGGATTCAATGTGCAGTTCCGAGACTTTCAAATAATCGCGATTGAAAAAGGCGAGAAAGTTTTCGGCCAGATAGCGCTGGTCTTCGGGAGTGAGGGTGCCCATGATGCCGAAATCAATCGCGGCATAGCGCCCGTCCGGCAACACGAAAATATTGCCGGGGTGCATGTCGGCGTGGAAAAAGTTGTGTTTGAACACCTGGGTGAAAAAGATGCTCACGCCTTTGGCGGACAGATCCGTCAAGTCGATGCCGTCGGCCTGAAGCTGCTCGATGTCGCTGATGCGGGTGCCGTGGATGCGCTCCATGGTCATAATGTTGTCGTGGGTGTGTGACCAGTAAATTTCGGGCACATAAAGCCAGTCCGAGCCGTCAAAGTTGCGTTTGAGCTGGGTGGCGTTGGCCGCTTCGCGCATCATGTCCAGTTCGTCGAGAATGGTTTTTTCAAATTCCTCGACCACTTCCACCGGATGCAGACGGCGGCTGTCTTTGATCGCGGCCTGCAACAGCGCCGCCAGGCTTTTCATGATCGCCACGTCCTGCTTGATCACGGGCAGAATGTCGGGGCGCACCACCTTGACCACCACGTCCGAGCCGTCCGGCAGGGTGGCGGCATGCACCTGGGCGATGGAGGCCGACGCCATCGGCACCGGATTGAAGCTGGCAAAGGCCTCGGAAATCGGTTGTTTCAGGCCGTCTTCGATGATTTTGAGCGAGGTCTGTTCGTCAAACGGCGGACAGTCGTCCTGAAGTTTTCGTAATTCCGTGGCAATGTCGTCGGGCAGCAGATCCTTGCGCGTCGACAGAGCCTGTCCCATTTTGATGAAAATCGGCCCCAAATCTTCGAGCGCCTGACGGATGCGCACGCCACGTCCGCCCGAGTGGGGTGTGCGCCAGTTCCAGGGCAGGAGTTTGTTGAGCCATATCAGCCAGGCGTATTTGGTGTGTGCGAGCACCAGCCGATCAATCTGATAATGGGTCAGCACCCGATTGATTCGGATCATGCGTAGAAGTTGGTGCAGGCGTTGTTTGAGTGCGTTCATGGAAGACCGGTGTTTGTGGGGTTGGCAATCAGGGGTTCAGGTGCGGTTGCATTTGCTGGCTCATCAGCCTTTCAATGCGGTGGGTCAGCGCTTCCACCCGTGCTTCGGTGTCGGCAACGTCGCGTTCAAAACGCGCAATCTCGTGGCGCTGCGGCAGCAGTTTCAGTTCAAATTGCAGGTATTCGCGCAAGGTGGTCCAGGCTTTTTCCTGCAGATTTTGCGCTTCGCGTTTCAGGCCGCGTACCGCTTCACCGGTCTGGAAGGCCACCATGTCGCCGGTGAGTCTGGACAACTGCTCTTCCCAGTCGATGTCGATGGTTTTCAGCGCATGCAGAAACGCCTCGCCCAATGCCTGATCGCCTTTGACGCTTTCGGCGGAAGGGCCTTGTTGCAGCCAGTCGAACAGATTGGCATGCAGGTGGGCATCGGCTTCGCCAATCAGATGGGTTTGCACCACAAATTCGCCCGCCGGGTTTTCGTCCGCGCGGTGATCGGGGTTGGGGTGAAACACCCAGAACACCGACAGGCTCACGTCCTTGAACGAGGTTTGCACCACCTTGTCGGCGCAAGGCAAAAACGCTTCGCCCTGAAGGCTGTCCATCGCAATCGCCTGATTGATCAGGGTTTGCAACAGCTCGGCCAGGGCCGTTTTGACCAGGCCTGGTGGGGTTTTGAGGGATGTGTCTCTGTGCGTGTCTGAGTGGTCCGTCATTTCTGCCTCCAGGCCGTTCCGGCGTTGCATCAATACTTCCAGCCGCGGTGCAGGGCGACGATGCCTTGCGACATGTTCAGGTAGTCGGCCTGGTCAAACCCGGCGTCCAGCATCATCTGTTTGAGCGTTTCCTGATCCGGGTGCATCCGAATCGACTCGGCCAGATAGCGGTAGCTGTCTTCGTCGTTGGCGATCCATTTGCCCATTTTCGGCAGCAGGCTGAACGAATAAAAGTCGTAGGCTTTCGCCATCAGCGGCTGCGAGACTTTGGAAAACTCCAGGATCATCGCCATGCCGCCGGGTTTGAGTACGCGTGCCATTTCCGCCAGCGCCTGGTCTTTGTTGGTGACGTTGCGCAACCCAAACGACATGGTGACCAGATCAAAGGTGTTGTCGGGAAACGTCAGCGCTTCGGCATTGGCCAGGGTGTAATCGACGTTGCCGACCACGCCCGCATCGGTCAGGCGTTCGCGCCCGACGCGCACCATGTTTTCGTTGATGTCGGCCAGCACCACCTGACCGTTTGGCCCCACGCGTTTGGCAAAAGCACGGGTCAGATCGCCGGTGCCACCCGCCAGATCCAGCACCTTGTGACCGGGGCGAATGCCGGACAGTTCAATCGCATGGCGCTTCCACAAACGGTGAACCCCCAGCGACATCACATCGTTCATCAGGTCGTAATTGTCGGCGACCGAATCAAACACGCCTTTGACCTTTTTGACCTTCTCGTCAAGCGGCACTTTGTTAAAGCCAAAATCGGTGGTGCGGTTGTCTGTGTTCATAAAAGTTACCAGGCCTGGTTAAATGTATTGTTGCGGATCGGTTTGAATGTCCGGGTGTTTGTGTCCGGCTTTGAGCAGGCGCTCAAGGTATTCCTGCCAGTATTGATCATAATGTTTGCCCAGATCGTAGAGCCGTTCCCAGGTGTAGATGCCGGTGTCGTGACCGTCGTCGAAATGCAGTTTGATCGCGTAATTGCCGACCGGTGTGATCTCGTCGATATTGACGTTCTGTTTGCCGATCTGCAACACTTCCTGCCCCGGCCCGTGTCCGGTGACCTCGGCCGATTGTGAATAGACCCGCAGGTATTCGCACGGCAGCTCAAAGGTTTCGCCCGTGTCAAAGGCAATCGCCAGCAAACGCGATTTCTGGCGTAATTTGATGTCGGTCGGTTGTGGCTGTGGCATAAAACCTCTTTGACTCCATGTCATTCTGATCCAGTCATTGTCATCCCGACCGCTTCCTCTGTCATCCCGACCGAAGCGGAGGGATCTTTGGAATCCTGCTCCGTCTTTAGAGACCCTTCGGCTTCGCTCAGGGTGACAGTTTCATGGTCAGGGTGACAGCTTCCGCCGTTTTTCCGGTTTCAATCGCATCGTCTTTGACCCGATTACAGAATGTATTGCGACAGGTCCTGATCCTGCGCCAGATCGCTCAGGCGCTCGTTGACAAAATCGGCGTCGATGTTGATGGTTTCGCCCTGACGATCCGGGGCGCTGTAGGAAATCTCTTCCAGCAGATGCTCCATCACCGTGTGCAGGCGGCGAGCGCCGATGTTTTCAGTGGCTTCGTTGACATCAAAGGCGATTTCGGCCAGACGCTTGATGCCGTCTTCGGCAAAGGTCAGGGTCACGCCTTCGGTGGCCAGCAGGGCTTCGGCCTGCTTGGTCAGAGCGGCCTTGGGTTCGGTCAGAATGCGCACAAAATCGTCCACCACCAGGGATTTCAGTTCCACCCGAATGGGCAGACGCCCCTGCAACTCCGGAATCAAATCCGAAGGCTTGGACAAATGAAACGCACCGGAGGCGATAAACAGGATGTGGTCGGTTTTGATCATGCCGTGTTTGGTGGAAACGCTGGAGCCTTCGATCAACGGCAACAGATCGCGCTGCACGCCTTCGCGTGAGACATCGCCGCCGCCCGCATCCTGGCGCTTGGCCACCTTGTCGATTTCGTCGATGAAGACGATCCCGTTCTGCTCGACGCTTTCAATCGCTTTGGCTTTGAGGTCTTCCTGGTCGATCAGGCGCTGGGCTTCGTCTTCGATCAGATGTTTGAACGCCAGCTTGATCGGCAGTTTGCGCTTGTTTTTCTTGCTGCGGTTCAGGCCTTCGAACATGTCCTGCAGCTGGTTGGTCATTTCTTCCATGCCCGGCGCGCCCATGATTTCCACATTCGGCGGGGTGGCCGACACTTCGATTTCGATTTCCTTGTCGTCCAGATCGCCTTCGCGCAGACGTTTGCGGAATTTCTGGCGGGTTTCGGACATGTTGTCGTGACTCTGATCTTCGTAGCCGCGGGCCGGTGGCAGCAGAATGTCGAGAATTTTTTCTTCGGCGGCGTCTTCGGCCTGACGCTGTACCGATTCCATGGCCTGTTCGCGTTGCAGCTTGATCGCGTTTTCGGCCAGATCCTTGATAATGGAATCGACTTCGCGGCCGACATAGCCCACTTCGGTGTATTTGGTGGCTTCGACTTTGATGAACGGGGCATTGGCCAGTTTGGCCAGACGCCGCGCGATTTCGGTTTTGCCCACGCCGGTGGGGCCGATCATCAGAATGTTTTTGGGCGTCACTTCCGGACGCAGGTCATCGCTCAGTTGTGAACGGCGCCAGCGGTTGCGCAGGGCAATGGCGACCGATTTTTTGGCCTCGTTCTGGCCGACAATGTAGTTGTCCAGTTCGTGTACGATTTCTTTGGGCGTCATAATCGACTTGCTCATGCCGTTCCTTTTGCCATTTTTATCAGTATGAATTTGGTTTATTATAATGGAGTTTGCTTTTAAAAAATATGGATAGGAGTCCCAAGTTGCCAATGTCGTCCGCGCCCGGTGAGTCGTTGCCGTTTCGTAAAATGCAAGGGTTGGGCAATGACTTTATGGTCATTGACGCCACCCAAACCGATCCCGGGATCCGCACCGAGGAAATCCAGGCCTGGTCAAACCGGCATTTTGGTGTGGGGTTCGATCAGCTTCTGATGGTCGAGACCACCGACACCCCGAATGTGGATTTCCGCTATCGCATTTTCAATGCCGATGGGTCAGAAGTGCAGCAATGCGGCAATGGCGCGCGCTGTTTTGCCCGCTTTGTGGTGGATCAGGGACTGACCGACAAGCGGGAAATCACCGTGGAAACCGCCTCGGGGGTGATTGTGCTCACGGTGCGCGACGATGGCTGGGTGCGGGTGAACATGGGGCAGCCCCGTTTTGCCCCTCAGGCCCTGCCGTTTGACGCCGAGGCCGAGCAGTCGGTGTATGAGCTGGCGCTGGAAGACGCCGATGTGACGATTGGCGCGGTATCGATCGGCAACCCGCATGCGCTGGTGTTGGTGGAAGACGTCGATGCCGCGCTGGTGGCCGAATGGGGACCACAGATCGAAGGCCATTCGCGCTTTCCCGAGCGAGTGAACGTGGGCTTTGCCGAGGTGGTGGACGCGCAGACGCTGCGATTGCGTGTGTACGAGCGTGGCTCCGGCGAAACGCTGGCGTGCGGCACCGGGGCCTGTGCGGCCATGGTGATTCTCAAACGCTGGGATCGGGTCGATGCCAAGGTAACGGTGCAACTGAAAGGCGGGCCTTTGCAGATTGAATGGTCGGGTGAGGAAAGTGATCCGGTCTGGATGACCGGTCCGGCCGACAATGTGTTCGATGGTGCGATTCCCCGGCAGCGCCGTCAGACAGGAGGCGCGCATGTCGAGTCTGATTAACGATCTGCACGCTGAGGACGTGGCCGAATACCTCAATCACAACCGTCAGTTTTTTCATGTGTTCCCGAGTCTGTTGGGGGAACTCAGCATTCCGCACCCCAAAACCGGGGAGGAAATTTCCCTGCTGGAACGTCAGGTGCATCATCTGCGTCACCAGCGAGACCAATTGCAGACCGAAGTGGCCACCCTGAAAGACGTGGCCGGAGAAAACGGCCAGTTATTGCACAAGGTGTACGAATTGTCGTATCGCTTGCTGGCTGCAAACACCGATGCCGAAGCGGTCAGTGAGATTTACACCGCCATGAAAGAGGTGTTTGAGGTGGAAGCCATGACCCTGGTCAGCTGGGAAATGCCCAAAGCGCTGGTGCCGGGATTGCATCAGCTGGGCCTGTCGCAACAGTGGTCACAGAGCCTGAAAAACGCGTTGCAGCCGGGCGAGCCCAAATGCGGGTTTCTGGAAAGCGGCTGGCAGGAAGGCCTGTTTCAAACCGATCTACCCATGCAGACGGTGTGCATTATGCCGTTGGGGCAGTCGCGGGTTTGGGGGGCGCTGGCATTGGGGGCGAGCAACGAACGCTTTCATCCCGAATTGGGCACCTATTTTCTGAATGTGATGGGGCAGATGATTTCGGCCCGGCTGGCGAGGCTGTTTGCCTGATGCGGGGCGATGCGTGGTCGGCGTTTTCGGCCGTCAGTATTCGCAAAGGGCAGTCGCCCCTAACGCGCCAGAACTATGCCCGTGACCTGACCGCCTTTGTGCGTTTTTATCTGGCCTATCATGGACAGCCTTTGCCGCAAGCCCCGGCGCAGGACGCGCAAGGCAAAATGGACCAGGTCTGGTTGTTACAGACCTTTGGCGACTGGGCGCAAGTGACGGCCACCGACGTTCAGGCCTTTGTGGCCGAACGCATGACCCGTGGCATCAGCGCCCGCACGGTGGCGCGGCAGCTTTCGGCCTTGCGTGCTTTTTACCGGTTTCTGCTGGACCAAACCATTGTTACCCACAACCCCGCCGCCGACGTCAAAGCCCCCAAACAACCCAAGCCGCTGCCCAAAAGTCTGGATGTGGATCGCACCGGTCAGCTGCTGGATCAGCCTCTGGAAACCTGGCAGGACGTGCGCAATCAGGCCATTTTCGAATTGCTGTATTCGTCGGGTTTGCGTCTGGCCGAATGCGCGGCGCTGGATTTGCAGGGCGTGCTGGACAGGCTGGAAGAAGGGCTGCTGGAAGTGAACGCAGGCAAAGGCAATAAGGACCGTCTGGTGCCGGTGGGGGAAAAAGCGATTCAGGCTATCCGCCAATGGCTGGCGATCCGCGCCGATTACGCCAAACCGGATGAAACCGCGTTGTTTGTGAACCGTTTTGGCGGGCGTTTGCACGCGCGCTCGATTCAACAGCAACTGAACCAGCGTGCGCAGAAATCGGGGCTGCCGATGTCGGTTTCGCCCCACCGATTGCGCCATGCCTGCGCGACCCATGTGTTAGAATCCAGTGGCGATTTGCGCGCCGTGCAGGACCTGTTGGGCCATGCCAATCTGAGCACCACTCAGATATATACCCAGCTGGACATGCAGCACCTGACCAAGGTGTATGACCGGGCCCACCCGCGCAGCAAAAAACCGAATTGATTGAAAGTTGAGGCGATTATGAGCGAACACACCGATGCCAACACCTTTTACGGCACCACCATTTTATGCGCCAAACGCGGAGACCAGATGGTCATCGGCGGCGATGGGCAGGTGACACTGGGCCATGTGGTGATGAAAGGCAATGCCCGCAAAGTGCGCCGACTCTACCACGGCAAAATTCTGGCCGGTTTCGCCGGGGCCACCGCCGATGCGTTTACCTTGTTTGAGCGTTTTGAAGGCAAGTTGCAATCGCACAACGGGCAATTGATGCGCGCGGCGGTGGAAATGGCCAAAGACTGGCGCACCGACCGGGCCTTGCGCAAGCTGGAAGCGATGATGCTGGTAGCCGACAACGACAACATGCTGCTGATTTCCGGCACCGGCGACGTGATCGAACCGGCGCATGACTTCATCGCCATCGGTTCCGGCGGCAGCTACGCCCATTCCGCCGCACAAGCCCTGATGGACAACACCGAACTGTGTGCCAGAGACGTGGTCGAAAAAGCGCTGAACATCGCCGGCGACCTGTGCATTTACACCAACCACAACCTGACCATCGAAGTGCTCGATGGCGAATCGCATGAGTGAGCCATGAGTGCCGAATCTGAGAACCCTTTACTGACCGACACCGAATCCGGTTCCTGTGACCGCAAACGAAGCCGAGCCGAAAAAGGCTTTGAAGGCGTATTGTGGAACAGCCGTTTTGTGGTGTTGCTGGCCGTGATCGCCAGCTTGATCATGGCGTTCGGCATTTTTTACATGACCAGCATCGACGTCTATTACACTCTGGCGCACCTGACCCATTATCACGAACTGGCGGGCGCAGACAGAGCCGAACTCAAGGCGCAAACCGTGGCGCATGTGGTCGGCGCGGTCGATGGGTTTCTGCTCGGTACCATCATGCTGATCTTTTCTCTTGGGCTGTACGAACTGTTTATCAACAAAATACAGGCCGCCGAAGGCCAAATGGGCGCCAGTCAGATACTGATCATCAACACGCTGGACGACCTGAAAAACAAGCTGGCCAAAGTCATTCTGCTGATCCTGATCGTGATGTTTTTCGAACAGGCCCTGTTCCTGAAACCCACCACACCGCTGGAACTGCTCTACTACTCACTGGCCATCGTCCTGATCGCACTGGCCCTCTACTTCTCGCAGAAAGCCTACAGTAAATAGGCCCAAAACCCGACCCACTTTTCACCAGGCCTGGTGAAAAGTAAGGGAGGAATGTAACCGATGTGTGTGCGTAGACACCTATTGAGCAATATTTGTCGATCAGCGAGTTTTTTAATCAATCATCAATGGCAAAACGCATGTGTGCTTTTCTGAGTTAAGCCCATAGCTGTTTGGATTGCAATCGATCAAGTCAAAGTTTTCAATCACCTCTCTTTTTACAATCAAGCTAAAAGCCTGGTGGGTTGAGTGACTCTTGAGCATAAAATAAGGCAGCTGTTGTTCCTCCGCTTGTTTGATGCGGGTAAACCGGGTTTTTTGTGTTCGGGATTTTCTTGATGAGATTCGGTACCGGCTGTTTTTGACCCCTTGTCCTAAGAAGTTTTCGGGGACTTTCTTTGGAAAAGAAAGGCGACCAAGGTTTTCGATCTCCATTTCATGCAATTGGCTTCCAAGAGCGATCATGTCATCCATGGAGTTACCAAAAACACGAATGCACGTAAAGAGTGCCCTTGAAAAAGGAAGGTCAATGGCATAACGCCCTGCCTCTTTTTTAAAGCATGAATGCAATTTGGTTAAAATTTTTGATGATTGGTGAGGAAAGCTTGCTGCGCCTTTGTCACCCGGTTTTACATCAATGTCGATATAAACGTTTGGTTTCATGGGACAGCTCCATTATTTTTCTGAGTAAACGCCGCCGCGAATCAGGCTTGCGATCATAAACATGCCTTCTTTTGAATCCGGGTCAATCTCGTTCAGGCGTTTGGCATAACTGAACGCAGAGGTTTTTTTCGAAAGGGGGCGCATGAAGTCTTGAATATCCAAGCTGGCACCATTGGGTTCAACCGGAATCGGTCGGCCAATTTCATCAAAGTCGTCATACCATGTGTCAAATGTTCTGAGCGCGTTTCCGATTTTCTGATCTCTGATCGCTGCCTGCCCTTTTTCCGAAACACCATGTTCGTCGGTGACGACTGCGGTTTGGAGATAATAAAGTGGGCGGGCAAAGCCTTTCTCCTTGTTTTCGAGATAGTTTTGGGAAGGGTAAACTTCAAGCGCACCCTGAACTGGAAAAGTGACGCGTGCCGATACTCTGAGTTTGGGCATATGGTTTTTACCTGTCAGCGCAAGTTCGATGACACGACCAAGCACCTTTTCTTCGTCATTGACGTTTTCAAAAGACGTTAGTGGGATATCCAGTGCGTCAGCTGAACACAGCTTTTCTGAGCCATTTAATACGGTTATTTCAACGTGACTGGCCAAAGTGCGGTTGCGCCACAACCAGCGTCCATTAAGGATGTTTCGAGCGAAACGGTTCGCAATTTCCTTCATTCCATTTGATTGACAGGCACGTTCAATGAATTCTTCCAGGCTTTTCTTGAACGACTTGAACTCTTCAGGCTTTAATTCTTTTCCAGGCGAAGAAGCAAACAAGGTTTCTTTCAGTGGCAGGAAAGAAAGATCGAAATTAACGCGCATGGCAACCGAATCAGGATGCATTTTAGCGGTATCCGTTTGCTGGATATTGGAAGGGTCGCGATCAGAACTTTCGCCTTTGGCATTGGTTTTTCCGCCCTCTTTATTCACGTTTTGGGTTCCGCGAATGCCATGTCTGACCACCATCAATGGAGACGTGGTGCCATCATCAAATTCATTGAGCATGACCGCATCGGTGATAATTGTCCCGCGTTTAAATGAAAGTACTCCGGGCAGCTTTTTAAAGGTTTCTGGTTCTTTCATGGTCTGTATCCTTTATGGTTGTTTGAACGTGTTGGTTAGAGAAAAATGCGATTGATGATTTTCGAGGGCCCAAAAAGACAGGCCTTTTTCTTTAATCAGTTCACTGTTGACACTCTTGTATTGCGCAAGAGAAATCATGGGTTCACAAAAGGCATGCAGGCAGGCATCTCTGGCACCTGGTTTGTGGTTTGGTTCGCTGATGAGGGCGTAACCGGCGACGAAAGGCGTAAGCCATCCGTTATCCTTGTTTTCGTCAAAAGGTTCGGCCATAGCTTTAACAAACGCGTCGATCGATGCCTTGTCACCAAGCATGTCAGACTTATCAATCAGGCAAAATCCAGAACGAAAACGAATCTCTTTCAGCGTTTCAGCGCTTTGTATCTCGCCATGCGAAATAATTTCACCGCCAGCAAAGCGGCCCTGCCGGAAAAAATATTCAATTTCATCAAAATCGGCCAGAGAGTCACCAATATCAATAATCAGGCTTGCTCTCAAGTGCCCACTTGCGGTTGGTTGCATTGACAGGGAAGGGCCTTTTGCGTTTGCGGCATAGTCTCCCTTGTTGATGAAGGCGGCCCCTTTTCTTTGATGGGGCATGAATTTCCAGTTCTGTATTTCGCCCAAAGGTTGAATGTCATGATGAATGTAACTGACCGACTCAACATTAAGATCGCAATGGTGAGCCAGGGCCTGTCCCAATAACACGGCAGGCATGACAAAAGCCGAGTTGATGGTCAGATAGCTGGTTTGCATATTCACACGTTGAGCGCGTATATTTGGTATGTATAAATAACTCATAACGTGACGATCCCCTCTATTCGCTCTTTAAGGCCTGCTACGCTTGGCGCTTCAACCATTTGCAATTTTGCATTAATGGTTTTGGCCATAGTGCTTGCAAACTGCGATTTCCATGCATTGTCTCGAAGTTCGGATACGATTAATTTTCTTTTAAAATCATCTACGTTTGAATGCAGAAGCTCGTTTGGCTCCTGAGCTGGCTCAGGCAACGAGTCAGAATGTTCTGCCAGCGAAGACAAGGCAAGGTCCGCTTCCTGAAGGAGGGGGCTAACCATGTTTTTGATTAACCGATTTTCTTTTTCTCTCAAGGCAAGGTTGTTGCCAGGGTTCTTTTCCCGAAAAGCCGCAAACGCTTTCACTGCATCGTTTGGGATAAAGGGTTCCAGCCCTTTGTAGAAAAGACGGTAAAGCTTTTTTTTGTCAACACTGGCTTTCGGGGCCGAGGTGTAAAGCTGGTTAAGCAGCCCCCCGATGCTGATGAGATAGCCCGCGTTTTGTTTGTTTGCCCCTCCGAAACCAAGCTCTGACAATCGAAGGTATTTGTTGGATGTTTCGTTTCGATTCTTGTTGTTGTTACGAATCGACTGATTGAATTTTCTGGACAAATCTGCGCACGGGAGTGGTGTTAATGAAATGTACTCATTACAATGACCGAAGTTCACAGGCATCAGTAATTGTCTTAAGCGAGGGTCAAGGCTTGGTGTATCGCTTTCATAGGGCGATGAAAGCGCATGCAAATATGCGTCTTTATAAACCGGGTTTGTGGAATTTTCCCTTCCGGTCAAATCTTTTATCGCGATCGTAATTGGCTTGACGCCACTGTTTGTTTGATAGTCAGCCAGGATTTGTACAGTCCCTATTAAGTGCAGGCTAGAAATGTAAGGGCCACTCAGTTTCTGGTCAGGGCAGACTCGCACGCCACCTTTTTGACAATTGGAGTTTACGTATTTGAAAGAATGGGTCACTACTTCGTTGATGACACGCTGTTCTTGTTCACTGAGCTTGTTCATGACAGGAAGGGTCCTCGGTTGCTGTGATAAAACCATTAAAACACAACCAGAATGAAAAATACAATAACTTAAAATATAATGGTGTAATTTTTAATAAGCGCTCCAGAATGAGCGCCCGTCCACCTGCATGGTGGTTAATCCATAACCTCAAAAATAATTTTCTAAGCCGATCATTCAAAAATGGTCGGTTAACCGAGGCAACAGGAAAATAGCAAGGTTTCCCCATGTTTGCAATTTTTAGTTCACAGTGCAGAGGAAAATCGATCAAGCGCACCAGAAAAATTTTGGATGCTTATGCATCTCGGGTTGGTCAGTTTACTTGGCAGACACCGATTACAGAAAAAGGATTGCAAGAGATTTACCGTCAGCTAAGGAAGAGTGCCAGCAAATCCACGGCGGTCAGCTGTTTGATTAACCAAGGAAGCAAGGGGCTGAAGCTGGCTTGGACAGTCGGAAAGAAAGGCGTATTTGATCAATATGGCCGGGTTGCCATCGGCACAAAAAAAGCAAAGAAAGAGGTGCCTGAGTGGGTGTCCATCTTGTCTCTTGCGGTAAAGTCAGCGGGTCTTGTGCATGATTTAGGCAAGACCACACGTTACTTTCAGCACAAGCTTCGAGAAAACCAGATCAGTAAAGATCCGATCCGTCATGAATGGATGAGCTTGATGCTGATGCAAAACATAGCGGATCAAGTGACATTGGAGCAAGCATACAATCGTTTGCCTGCGGTGATTGGTAAAAGACAGGAACCATCATGGTTCAAAAAAGGGATTCAATCGTCCGATGAATTAATTGAGTTTTTTGTTGCAACCCATCACGGCCTGCTGGCACCGATTGATCCCGGTATTCAATTTCCAAGCGCCTCAGAGTCACACATACGCGAAAACAGTGAACGTGCTCAAAAGGCCCATAAACGTTTATTTACAGCTGATTCTGGGCTTGAGCCCGTCATCAGCCGGTTTGTGAAAACCAGGCAAAGATTGGCCGAAAGGTTAAAAAATAAGAAGGTGTCAGACCTCGATCATTATTACAGGGCGCTTGCGATCATTGGTCGTGTCGCCTTGATTTACGCTGATCATAAGGTTTCTGCGCAAAAGCCCGGGCTGGCGGTCAGTGAAAAGGAATTTTGGGCAAAGTCGAAAGGGCCACAAATCCAATCTCTTGATTGGCATCTAAAAGAGGTGGCATTTAATGCGGCAAACAATGTTTACCATTTGTCCAGACTATCAAGTCAGCTTGATCACTTAACCCCGATTGCCCAATCAAAAATCCTGAAACCTGCACCTTCGAATACAGCGTTTTCATGGCAAAATCCAGCCAGTCATTTTCTGGAAAATCTGGGGCAAGCCATTGAAAAACACACCCCCGTACTTGTTATGAACACAGCGGAAACCGGCACAGGCAAAACGCTTGGTAATGTCAAAGCGCTCTGTGCCCTGAACCAAGGCAAAGGCATGGGGTGTCGAATTTCAATTGGCCTGAACCTGAGAAGCCTGACACTGCAAACAGGTCATGCCATTTCTGGCATGACGGGCATCAATGAAAGCGAGATGGCCGTTATTATTGGTGATGATGATTATGCAGACCTTCAAAAAAAATCCGATGACACGTTTAATGATGAAGACGAGAACCCCGTTGAAGTGACTGATGACGTGCGTGGGGGCGAAGGCTTTGATTTGCCCGAATGGTTGAGCTTTATTGCAAAAGACAAAAAACAGGCCTCATTGCATGGCGCACCGTTATTGGTTTCAACCATAGATTACCTCGTGGCTTCTGGTGAGCCGTATCAGCAAGGGCGGCATGTGAGTGCATTTATTCGAATTGCTGGTAGCGATTTGATCTTGGATGAAATTGATGGTTATGAGCCGAAGGCTCTTATCGCCGTGTGTCGTGTGATCCAGATGGCGTCGCTGATGGGACGCAACGTAGTTTGTTCATCTGCTACCCTCTCAAGGCCGGTCGCCAATACGGTTTATGCCGCCTTTAAAAAAGGCGTTTTAATGCGACAAGCCATGACAGGCCAAAAAATTGATTTGACCGTGGCTATGATTGATAACCGGTTGGAACCGAGACTGCTTCCATTGAAAAAGGACGCATTTCCTGATCTGTATGAAAATTATTTGAAACACTTTCTATCCAAGATACCGGCCCCGAACAAGAAACCCATGCTGGTTGATATGAAAAAATCCGCGCAGGGATTTCTGGATGCCATCGATACGGCTGTCGAAGCATTGCATAGCAATCAATGTCATGAAGTGGCAGGTAAAAAATTGTCAGTGGGGCTAGTACGCATTGCAAATGTCAAGCCAGCTATAAAAGTAGCCAGAATGCTGGCAAAAAACAATAAAAACAGTCTGGTTGCCTGTTATCACGCAAATGATTTTGTGATCAATCGTTATCACAAAGAGCAGGTTTTGGATGAAATCTTGACCCGAAAGGGGAAAGAACCAAATCAAAAGCTCCATGAAAACACTGTCATAAAAAGCTTGTTGGCGCAGACAGAACATGACCATGTAAGGCTTATTGTGGTGGCCACGCCTGTTGAAGAAATCGGGCGGGACCATGACTTTGATTGGGCTGTTATCGAGCCTTCCAGCACTTCCTCGATCATTCAGACAGCCGGGCGCGTAAATCGACACCGCAATGTGCTAACGGAAAAGGCAAATATTGGTATTTTGCGTTTTAACTATGCCACTTGTGTCAATCGGTCAGAGGTCTTTGTCATGCCAGGGCTGGAGCAGGAAGGTTCACACCCCAATCATGATTTGCTAGAGATATTGAACTGGAAAAAACTTGATTGCATCTCAACCAGAATGCGGTTTGACCAAAGCCATAAATTCAGCAAATATGATGACTGGTCGATTGAAAGAACAACGAATCCACACTTGAGTAAAGGGGTGTTTTCTGACAAGACGCCCTATATGACACAGGGTGCCTACAAAGCAGCAAAGCTTAGGGAACAGAACGAAAAGGTTCGCTACCGGCTGGATGAGAATGCCGTTTGGTTGCAATGGCGTATTGTCGATAACAAATTTGGCAAGCCATATTTTGGCTGGCAAAAAGATGCGGCCTCTCAGCCGGCAGAAGTGATTGAAAAAACAAGCAATGATTGGCTCTCTTTGTCATTTTCACAAATGAAAGATTTATGTGCCGAACTTGATGTCCCGCTTGAATACGGCCTGTCAATCGAGCTTGCTGAATACAATCCCACAGATGAAATTGTGTTTGACGAAAGCTTTGGTTGTTTTAGACGACGTGTTGGAGAAGCAGAATGAAAAGTCAGCAGAAACCCAAAGAAATCTTGCTCTCAAAAAGAGCGAACATTTTTTATCTTGAGCATTGCAAGATCATTCAAAAGGATGAAAGGCTTGTCATTCTGGGGGAAACAGGGGCCGAGGTCGAGCACTATTATAATTTGCCGGACAGGAATACCATGTTCTTACTGCTTGGGATCGGCACCTCCATTACAAACTCAGCTGCCAGAAGGCTTTCCGAGTCAAATGTGATTTTTGGCTTCGTTGGTAATGGAGGAAGTCCGGCGTTTACATTTTCCGATTTTGTTTTTATGCCGACTGCAAGTGAATACAGGCCTACAAAATACATGCAGGATTGGGCAACGATTTTTTTTAACGAAGAGAGGCGCTTAGCCGTGGCCAAAAAGCTGCTTGAAGATCGCTTGTCTCTGGTCGGTCAATATTGGCAGAGTTTTTTGAGTGACAGTGAGGCCCAACAGCTCAAGCAATATGTAAGCTCAATCTCAGCATCTGAAACAAATGAAAAGCTTTTGCTGACCGAAGCAAAAATTGCCAAAAATCTTTATAAAACCATCTCGCAACACCATGGCATGAACGGATTTAGAAGAAAGTCCAGGCTTCCTGAAAATGATTTCGATGAGTTTTCTTTGGTTAACGGCATGATTGACCAAGGAAACTACATTGCTTATGGGTTTGCTGCAGCCGCGCTGCACACACTTGGAATCAGTTTCGCTTTTCCGATTCTGCACGGAAAAACAAGAAGAGGTGGTCTCGTTTTTGATGTGGCAGACCTTGTCAAAGACGCAATGGTATTACCAAAGTCATTTGAGCATGGCATGGCCGGTTCGAGCAACCAAGAATTTCGTGAAGATTTGATGAGGTTTATGCACGAAAATCAAGTGATGGACCTGATGATGGATTTTGTGATGGACTCCGCTAAAGTGTTGCACTAACCCTTTTTATATTGGTTTTTTGAGATCTTTAAAAATCAGCAACTTATGACTCCATGCCTAGAAGATGGTGTTTTGCCATAAAGATATCAAAACTTCTTTTTTATCAAAGTTTTGTTTAAACTAAGGAACTGTTAACCGTCACGCAGGCGGCTTAGAAAAAGGTTATTTTAATGCCGCCTTTATGATAAACGTTAACCGTCACGCAGGCGGCTTAGAAAGGTATGGCCCTGTTTATCCTCTTTTTTATCTTGTTAACCGTCACGCAGGCGGCTTAGAAATTTTGCGCGCGCGCCCACTCTTGCCCTGCATCGTTAACCGTCACGCAGGCGGCTTAGAAAATGCGCAGACGAAACCGCAAACGAAAAAAACCGTTAACCGTCACGCAGGCGGCTTAGAAAACCGGCGGCGACACCTCCACCGGCGGCGATACGTTAACCGTCACGCAGGCGGCTTAGAAAATGCCGATGATGATCTGTACAGCCTTCATTGTGTTAACCGTCACGCAGGCGGCTTAGAAAACCAGGCCTGGTTAAAAGTGCCGACGAAATGGTTAACCGTCACGCAGGCGGCTTAGAAAATGCCGACGATGATCTGAACCGCTTTCAATGTGTTAACCGTCACGCAGGCGGCTTAGAAAAATCATAGCCGTTTGGCACCTCGGCAAAAATCGGTTAACCGTCACGCAGGCGGCTTAGAAAACGACAAACACCAGCACCGCCGCAATCGTCGCGTTAACCGTCACGCAGGCGGCTTAGAAAAAATCGTCCAGCCTTGCAAAGCATCACGATGAGTTAACCGCCACGCAGGCGGCTTAGAAAAAGGCGTTCACCATCCTTTTCAATTGATGATCGTTAACCGCCACGCAGGCGGCTTAGAAAAATCGGAACGAGCGCAAGACATTGACCCCGCCGTTAACCGCCACGCAGGCGGCTTAGAAAAAAGCGATATGCGAACGGCGATGCAAGAGCTTGTTAACCGCCACGCAGGCGGCTTAGAAAATCTGCACCAACGCCGCCGAAACTTCAACGGTGTTAACCGCCACGCAGGCGGCTTAGAAAATATACATCTTAGTGCCGTCAGGCTTAAAGAAGTTAACTGTAATGGTCAAGTTTTTTTGGAAGCGTTCTAAGCCGCATTGGCCATTTCCTGCCGCTTCATGTTTGGCGTCAAGTAACCTATGGCGGAATTTAATCTGCGATAGTTGTAAAATCGAATGTATTGCTCAACAGCCGTCACGACAGATTGGTGGTTGATAAAACTCAGATCGTTTAAACGCTCGGTTTTCAGGTTGCGAAAGAATCGTTCCTGAACGGCATTATCCCAACAGTTGCCCCGTCGGCTCATGCTGGGGGTAATTTCGTGCCATGCCAAAGCATTGGTAAAGATTGTGGCGCTGTATTGCACGCCCTGATCTGAGTGAAACATCAGGTTTCTGGTATTAGGCTGTATTCGGGTAATGGCATCCGTCAATGCCTGTTTGGCCAGATGAGCATCTGGCGTTGTCGACAGAGCGTGACCGACAACTTCTCTGCTGCCCAGATCCATCACAGTAGCCAGGTAACTCCAGCCTTGATGCGTTCGAATGTAGGTGATGTCACCAACCCAGTGGGTGTTCACGGTGCCGGGATTAAATTGACGGTCTAAAAGGTTGGCGGTCGTCGGGTGTGCATTGCCGCCGCGGTAGTAATGGGGCTTTTTAGGTGCCTTGGCAACCAGTCCCTGTTCTTTCATCAACCGACTGATTTTAAAGTGCCCCACCTGCATCCCGTCCAGCGCCAGAGCGATTTTCATGCGTCGGCGACCATAGGTGCCATGGGTCTGTTCATGAAGCCTGTGCATCGCTTGGATGACCTCTTGATCTGATCGGTTGGCGGGTTTCGTTTGCATCTGGTAATAGTAGGTCGAGATCGCCACGTCAAACAGCCTGCACAGCTGGTGAGTGGTCAGTTTTGGGTCTGCCTTTTTCATCTGCCCAATCACTGTAATGCTGGATTGTCGCGAATGAAAAAGGCGGTGGCCTTTTTTAACAGGGCATTGTCCCGCTTGGCGTCAGCCAGTTGCTGTTCCAACTCCTGAATGCGTCGATGCTCTTCGGTCAGCGCGGTTTTGCCTTCAGGGATCTCGCCGTTAAGCTCCTGACGGTATTGTCGTTTCCAGCGAGTCACCGCCGAGGCACAGGCACCGGACAATTCCATGATCTGTTTGTTGGTATAACCATCCTCGATCATGAGCTTGGCATATTCCAGTTTTTGTTTTGGACTGATGTTGAGTCGTCCTTTGCGTTTAGATCCTGTTTTTGACATTGTGGTCTCCTGAATAACAGTTTGGGAAGGCTATCACAACTTCCAACTTTATTAGACCATTACAAACCGCCACGCAGGCGGCTTAGAAAACGATGTGCTGCTGGAAGTCAAATATTTCATCGTTAACCGCCACGCAGGCGGCTTAGAAATGACCTTCCGAGTCGCAAAAGCGTTCCAGAATGTTAACCGCCACGCAGGCGGCATAGAACTTGAGCGCAAATGGCCTGAGGGCGGGCAATGCGTTCATTGCTACGCGGGGTAGTAAGATTGGACGTTACCTTTGTAATGCTTTTATTTTGATATGATCGTTTGTATTGTTTTTTGTCCGTATAAATTGCCATAATGTTTACCCATGATTTTTTGGGGAGATGGGTTTGATATTTGTTCACTGCGATGATTCCAGAGAGGAAGAGATAAGTTGGCTTGAAACCAAACTGGCTGAAAAAGCCATTGCGCCGAAATACATTGAAAAGGCGAAGCGTCAGTTATACATGCTTCAGAAAGGCCTTCAGGGCGAGAAGGAGGTGGAGTATATCCTCAGGCACACATTTTCAGATCGTTGGGTGTGCATCAATAATTTGAGTTTGTTTTTGGAGGATGGTCGCCAAAGTCAGATTGATCATGTGGTTATCAGTCCGTTAAAAGAAGTTTACTTGATTGAAACAAAAAACTTTACCAATGATGTAAAGGTGGACGTTGACGGGCACTTTTCCTATAAAGATAAAAAGACACGGACTTGGAGAGGTTTTCCGTCTCCACTGGCCCAAACCGAACGGCATGAGGGAGTGTTTCGAACGGTTTTGGACGATGCCGGGATTCAGATGGATGCGTTTTATCATTACGTCGTGGTCGGTTTTGGCGCAAATTTGTCTAAGCCCAGAAAAGGGTTTGAAAATGTTTGCCGAGCTGAAGATCTGAAAAAACTCTTTGTCGATCAGAAAACGGGATTGGTGAATTTGATGAAGAGCGTTGGAACCCTGGCGAAATCTACGGTGTCGCCACTTTCTTTTGAAGGAGAAGCCAGGCTGCTTGCGCAAGAATTAGAAGCAATGGTAAAAAAACATCACAAGACAACGGTGAAAGATTTGTCTTTTATGCTGAAACCTCAGCCAAAGATTGAGAAGGCCGAATCTGAGTCGGTCAAATCAGTTGAACGGCTGTCCATGTCCAAGTTATTAAGGGAGCTGAAATTACCGAAAGAGGCTTTTATCCAGAAACTGACCGATTTGGGCTACATTGCCATGCAGGACAATGGGTTTATTGAGCCTACCGTTGCTGGCAAGGCGTTTGGCATAAAGCTGAGTAAAAATAAATACGGTTGGTATTGTTTGTACCCAGTACAAGAAACCGTAGAGATTTTTAAATAATCACCGTTTCATGCCTTGTTTAAAGGCATCGTTTATCGGTATCAAATTCACCAGGCCTGGTAAAAAATACCCCGGGGTTGCCGGGGCGAATGAGGAAATCAAATGTTTCGAGTGAGTGTCACTCTGTTTGGTTTTCGAATTCGATCAGGTCGTTGAAGGCGTGCCAGCTGGCGTAACCCAGCAGGGGCATGATCACGACCATGAGCAACCCCATTGTTGCCAAGCCCAAGGCGACCAGCACACCGATGGTCAGTGCCCATGCGGCCATAGCGGCTTTGTTTTCTTTCACGACTTGATAACTGAGGATCATGGCGGAGATCGCGCTGACTTTTGAGTCTTTGAGCATCAGCGGTATGGTGACGACGCTGATGGTAAAGACAATGGCGGCAGCGATGAGGGCCAGAATCAGAAAATAGCCGCTAAAGGCAATGCCAGCCTCAGAGCCGATGAAGCCCATGATTCCGGTGCTGGTGTCAACAATCATTAAGTTGCCGGATTGGGCAACGGCGGTGATCATGGGAACGAAGTTGATAAAAACGACCACAAGCACAGCCAGCGATAATGCAAACAGCACAAAGTTGGCTGTGTTATGACGCCAGGCTATCATCGATTTCAGCAGGTTGGGTTTGTGGCCTTCTTGTAATTGTTGGGAAATGGCATACAAGCCTGTGGCCAAAAACGGTGAAACCATCAAAAATAAGGTACCCGTTTGAAAGATCATGATCGGTTCGGCTTGATAAGCTGCGTACACAAGCATGACGGCCAGCGTCATGACCAGTCCGTAAAACAGTGAGGCGACTGGTGCGTGTGCCATGTCCGTCCAGCCCTGCTTGAGCCAGCTTCCGATGTCGCGCATTTCACGGTCTTTGGAAACGAGGTGTTCGCCGTTTTCGGTAATGTGGTGATGCACGTTTGGATGAGAAAGTGTGTGTGCCATCGTAACCTCCTTGCCTGTTTAAGGCGTTGAAAGACCAGATGATTCAGAAAAACAACCTGGTAATTTCCGACTGGCCATTGGGGTTACTTTTATTTGTACGGATTGCCGGGCGGTTTTAAAAATCGAATTTTTTTATAAGATGCATAGATGTTTTTTGGGCTTTTTTGGGGGCTGTGATTTTGCTGAGATTTTCATGTGTTAGTTTATACCTTTGGCGAGAAGGCTGGATGCTCTGACTGGTGTTGACCTGTTTTTCCGGCTTAAGAAAGCATATTTTTTGATCTCAATGCAGGACTTTCTTGTATCGTTCGAGTTTCGTGTGTTTGAGGGTATAAGCCGTTCCTGATTAACTTGTTGTTTTTTGGTGCCTAAGAGATGATTTTGATAAGATGGTTTACAAAACCATAAGGATCTTATGTGATGTCTGGTCGAATATTTTTTCTCATTTTTGTGTTTCTTGTCCCCGGGCTGGTTAAGGCCAGTGTGGGTCAACTGACGTTGGTGACTGGGTCGGTATCGGTTGAACGAGCGCAGGACACGCGAGTCGCGGAAACGGGCATGTCACTGCAAGAGCAGGATTTTGTGGTGACAAAATCAGGCGGCCGAGCTCAGATTCGGTTTAAAGACGACACAGTGATTACGTTGAACGGCCAGACCCGCTTTGGCATTGAATCGTTTCTGTACGAGGAAGAGGGGCGTGAAGACGATGCGAAATTCAATGTTGCGAAAGGGGCTTTCAAGGCGATTACCGGTAAAATCGGCGAGCGGTCGCCGGATCGTTTTAAGGTAAACACCCGCACTGCCACCATTGGGATTCGCGGTACCATCTTTACCGCAAAAATTCGGCCCGAGCGTGAAACCATCGCCACGTTGGATGGCCAAATCATTGTCACAGAGACCCAAACCGGAGGCATTGTAGAAATTCCATCCGGACAGTATGTAGAAGTCATGCCCGGTCAGCCGCCACAGCCGCCTCAGCCGCTTGATGATGCGGTGCTGGATGACATCAATTCAGAAGATCCACCTCCGGCAGGCGATGATGAGACCGCTGGTGATCAAAATAATGAGACTGACTCGACAGAGTCTAATACTGTGCCTGAAGACAATGCAGTTGGTGGTAATGAGCCTGTTGGTGAGCCTAGTGACACTATGGCAGAATCCAGCGATCTACCTTCTCCAGCAACAGCACAAAATCTGCAAGAAAACGCATTACCAGTGGAAGCCGTGGAGCCAGAATCGGTAAATGATGCTCAGCGATCAAGTGCAAATGAATTAAAACAGCCTGAGCCTGAACCAGAGCCACAGCCTGAACCAGAGCCACAGCCTGAACCAGAGCCACAGCCTGAACCAGAACCACAGCCTGAACCTCCCTCCGAACCCGCAGAAGGTTACAACTTTAACCAGGGTGAGTGGCAGTTTAACCAAGACCAGTTTGAATACGAATGGTTAGCGTATGACCAACCGGCGGCACCTACCGACCCGGCGGACGGGTACAACTTTAACCAAGGTGAGTGGCAGTTTAACCAAGACCAGTTTGAGTACGAATGGGTTGCTTACGACCAACCTGAAATGCCATCAGAACCCGCTGAGGGCTACACAGCCAGTCAAGGGGCATGGGTGTTTAACGAAACGCAATGGGTTTATGAATGGGAGGCCATTGCCAATGCATTGCGTGAGCAAACCATGCGAGGGGTGTACGTGAAAACCTTTGAGCCGATAATAGACGATGGGACGCGGACGGTGAACTGGAACAAGGCATATTTGCTTTCTGATAATACTTTAAAAGACGGGCTTGATGGTACGGGCACAGAATTAGTGCACAGTCAGGATTGTTTTGGGTGTCAGGAGCCAATTGAAAATCCACAAACACTGGCGCGTGAGTGGGTATTTTCTTTGCCGGAAGCCTCGAATAGCTACACCGGTTTCAGTGACTTTACTCAGTCAAAAACCTTTTGGGACTATAACGGTGAACAAGTCGCCACCGCCGATGTCGATGTGTATGTAGATTCAATGCAGGAATTTTTTATAACCTATTACGAGTCAGGCGACATCCACTATGCCGAAGCCTTTGGCGTGCCCACAGAGATCGGTCAGAAGCCTGCTTCTGGCATTGTGCGTTATCAGTCGCCTGTGAGTGATGAACAAGTGACTGTGAATTTTGATCGTGATCAGCTGATGAGTTTTTCGATGGATCAAGCGTCAGGCATGCAAGAGGTGAGCATTCGTTATGGTTCAATAGAAGAAGGCCTTGCACTGGTGGTCGGAGAGGCTGAGTATGATTACAGCCCTGAGTTTTCAAATACTAATGCGTCCACATCTATGGTCGAGGGTGTCAACCATGGCCTGTACGGGCAGGAAGCTCAGGGTTTGGTGATTGTGACGGCATCAGAAATGGATTATTCCCTGATGGGTTCTGCGCCAGAACGCAATCTGTTTTTAGGGTTTAAGGCGACGGATGCTCCGCCAGTCGGCACCGATGACAACAGTTCAGTGCTGACACTCTCGGGGCTGGCAAACAGCCGTCTTGGGGGTGATGACTATGGTGAAATCACGATCAATATGACCAAATCCAATGGGCGAGTTGAAAACACAGAGGTGGCTATTTCGGACACGATTAATGAACCGATGGACTATCAGTTTCATGATGAGGGGGACTATGCAAACGGTGCCTATATTCATGATGATCGGTTTGTTACGACATCAAAATCCAACTCGATAGACCCTGCTACTTATGATTTTGATGGCTGGATTGCTGCTTTGGATGATGAAAGTATTTTAGATAACGAGTATGTTTCTTGGGGCTACTGGGGAGCGTCTCAAGCGACGACGACAAATGGAAGTCGTGACCCTGTCCCCCCAAGCCCATGGGTGGCGGGCAAGCAGGTGAGCGAGGCGCTTGATCATTTAAATAGCCTGTCTGACACGGTTGCATATAGCTATACGGGCACACTGATGGGCATGACCACGGATGCGTCCAATGCGGTGTATCCGATTGAGAATGGGGTGGTGACTATGGATTTCACTTTTGGCGGCGCTTCCGATTCTCTGGATGCAGCCAGCATTGAATTTGATTCCAATGGTCAGTCATGGGCATTGAATTTGGGGTCGGGGACCGGACAAGTGTCACTGGACACGGATGCACGTTTTGGTGGTGACCTTGAAGGCACCGTTGGCGGTCAGGCCATTGACAGCGGCGCGTTTGAGGGGTTGTTTTATGGCGATGAAGCCCAGGCCATTGGGGGTCGCTTTGAGGCCATTGCCGATGAGTTAGGGGCGATGGGCGTTTTCGAAGGCAAGCGCTAACAGGAGCGGGTCATGATCAAATACAAACCAAACCATGCACCAGGCCTGGTGAAAGCGCCATTTCATTGGGGCGGGTCTCTGTTGTGCGCCGCTTTGTCTGTCACGACCGTGCAGGCGCAAACGCCCAATGCGGATACTCAGGCCGCGACCTATTCGCAACAGCACACCGAACCGGTCGCGCTTAAGACATTGTTTCAAAATGCCAAAGCCCTGTACGATCAAAAGGCCTTTGAGCAGGCTTATCCGTTGTTTGATCAACTGGTGCAAAAGGCCCCGCAAAGCAGAACCTTTAACTTTTATCTGGGGCGTTCGGCCTTTGAAACACAGCGTTTTGATGCGGCGATGGCGGCGTTTGATCGGGTATTGATGCTTGAGCCCAACCATCTGCGGACGCGTTTGGAGATGGCCCGAGTCTATTTTGCACTCAAACAATTTGATATGGCGGCCATGGAAGTGCAGGCGGTTTTGGCCTCATCAGAGGATTTGCCGCCAGCGGTCAAACAGAATGCTGAAAGGTTTGCTCAACGCATTCAAGCCGAAATGAATTACAGTCCTCATTCGCACCAATTCACGTTGGTGCTGGGAGGCGAATACGACAGCAACGTCAATAACGATTTGGGCGGGTCCGGCAGCTTTGAATTACCAGGCCTGGACGGAGTGACACTGGATAAGCGTGACGAGGTTGAGGATTATGCGCTGAGCCAGACCCTGTTGTATGAGCATGATTACGATCTAGGCGGTCGTGGCGGCTGGCACTGGCAAACAACGGCCCTGGGGTTGAATAAAAACCACCGCGAAGCACCGGAAAACGATTTGCAGTATGTGTCGTTGGAAACCGGGCCAGGATTGCGGCAGGCCAGGGGACGCTGGTCGTTTCCGTTGACGGTTGACCGTGTGTATCTGGATGGAGAAACCTATGTTTCCAATCTGTCTTTGGGAGTGGAGTACGAACACTCGCTGGAATCAAAAGTCCTGTTGACCGCTGGCTACACGGGGCGCATCAGTGAGTACGAATCGGATAACGAGGCTCGCAACGCACGCTCGCATATTGTTGATCTGTCAGCAAAGAAATTCTGGGGCGATGAAACACCGTGGGCTTTAGGGGTGGAAGCCAGAGGCGAATCACGCACTCAGAGAGAAACGCATCCGACCGATCCGGCCTCAATGAAGGAATATACGTTGCGCGCGTCGCTGTCAAAAGTGATAGATGACCACTGGCGAGTCGACAGTGGCCTGATGCGCCGCTGGAGCGATTATGATTATGAGAGCGCTTTGTTTGAAAACCAGCGTTCGGACCGGATCAACCGTTTCAGTCTGGGGGTGAGTTATAAGGTCAATGCGTCATCACTGTTGTCACTGACCGCCTCGCGTGCGATTCACGATTCCAATCAGGGCATTTATCATTATGATAAAGACCGTGCGGCCCTGCGTTACATCCTGCAGTTCTAGAGCGCATCTGTGTCACGTATTTTCCTACAGATCATCCTGTTGATTGTTTTGCTTCTCACCAGTGGCGTCGTTTTATTGACCCAGCAGGACTGGTATCAGCCGTTTGAATACAAGCTCAATGACCAGATGTTGGTGTTTCGTGGTGAGCAGCCGGTCGATCCCAATATTGTCATTGTCGATATCGATGAAAAAAGCCTGAGCGAACTGGGGCAATGGCCCTGGCCACGTGATCAGGTGGCCCAGCTGCTGGATGCCCTGACCCAGATGGGCGCAGGCATGATCGGGCTGGATGTGGTCTTTGCCGAACCGGACAACAGTTCGCCCAAACGGGTGTTTGAACGACTGGGCCGGGATGCAGACGATCTGCCCGATTTTGATCGGATGCTGGCCGAGACCATTGCCCGTACCCCGACGATTACCGGTTATGTGTTTATTCAAAACCCGGATGGGATAAATCCCGGGCGCTTGCCGACCAGTCGGGCCACGATTCTGGAACGCAACAAGCCTGAGCAAAGTTACCTGTTTCAACCTTATCGGGCCGTTCTCAATTTACCCGTGATCCAAGACAATGCCTACGCCAGCGGTTATTTCAACTCGGTGCCGGACGCCGATGGCGTGGTACGCAGTGTGCCGTTGGTGATGCAATATGAGCAGATGCTGTTTCCGGCGTTGAGCCTGGAGATGATGCGGGTCATGACCGAAAGCCGCCGCATTGAAGTCAACTATGAAAACAATGGTGTCAGCCATGTTTCATTGGGTGGTTTGGCGATTCCCACCGATGCCAATGGCCAGATGCTGATCAACTTTCGTGGACCGGCGTTTTCTTACCCATACATTTCGGCCGCAGATATTTTAAACGGCGACGTTGCAGAGGGGACACTGGCCGGAAAAATTGTGTTGCTGGGCACATCTGCATCAGGTCTGATGGATTTGCGGGCGACGCCGTTTGACAGTGTTTATCCGGGCGTTGAAGTGCATGCCACCGCGATTGACAACATGCTTAATCAGGATTTTCTGGCTCAACCGATGTGGACATTGGGCGCGGATGTGTTGACCTTGCTGGTCGGGTTGGTGTTGATTGGGCTTGCGTTGATGTTCACCGGCTCGGTGGTCAGTTTTGCCGCGGCTTTTACGTTGATTGTCGGGTTGATGGTCGGGCATTATTATTTGCTGATCACGCAAGGACTGATCTTGAATACCGTGGTGCCGTGGGTGAGTTTTGTGATGCTGTTCGGATTGGGCACGGTGCTCAATTACTTTTTTGAGAGTCGGCAAAAAGCACGGATTCGAAAACGGTTTGCGCAGAAAGTCTCGTCTGCGGTGGTCGATGAGCTGATCAATCACGCCGACGATGTGTCGCTGGAAGGAAAAGAGCAGGAAGTGACCCTCTTTTTCAGCGACATTCGGGGCTTTACCACTTTGTCTGAAAAAATGGGCTCGGCACGTGCGTTAATTGACTTGCTGAACCGGTACATGACACCGATGGTGGACATTATCACAAAGCATCAAGGCACAGTGGACAAGTTCATTGGCGATGCCATCATGGCTTATTGGAATGCGCCGGTGGAGATTGATCAGCATGCCGATGAAGCACTGACCGCTTCGGTCGAGCAGATTCTGGCGCTTGAAGATTTGAACCAGACGCTTGCTCGGGACGACTTGCCTCGGATTGACATTGGTATTGGGTTGAACACCGGCGTGGCGGTGGTGGGTGAAATGGGGTCTGTGGGTCGTTCGGATTATACCTGTATTGGCGATCCGGTGAATCTGGCGTCCCGGGCCGAAGGTTTGTGCAAACCCTACAGCGCCAAAATTGTTTTGACCGAATTCACGGTATCGGCTCTGGCGCATCCTGATCGTTTTCAGATGCGTTTTCTGGACAAGGTTCGGGTCAAAGGCAAAAGCCAACCGGTATCGATTTATGAATGTTTGGGCTTTGCTCAAAATGACCAGGCCTGGTATACAATGAGTACAGAAGAAAACAAACTGTTTGACCAGGCGCAAACGGACTACCATCAGGGACGCTTTTCACAAGCGCTAGAGGCGTTTCGACAGTTACAGACACGCTGGCCACAGCCTTTGTATGACATGTATCAATCCCGGTGTGAACATTATGTCGCGCATCCACCCGAGTCGTTTGATGGGGTCTTTACGCTTGAAAGCAAATAATCAGCAGGAGAAACGCGCATGAGTCGGATTCGATTTTTGGGTGCCCATGGCGGACGCGCGCAATCAGCGAAAACCACTTGCTTACAGGTGACGCCCACGACCCTGATTGATGCAGGGCACATTCTGGGCGGCCTGACCGAAGACGAGGCACTGGCGATTGAGCGCGTGTTTCTGACCCATGCGCATCTGGACCATATTCTGGATATCGCTTTTTACATTGATCATTTTTTTGCTAGGCGTCAAACCCCTTTAAAGATTTATGGGTTGCCTGAAACCTTGCAGGCGCTCAAAGATCATTTGTTCAATGAAGCCATTTGGCCCGATTTCACCCTGATTGCACTGCCCGGTCAGGCCCACCGTGCGATTGAACTGATTGAACTGACCCCTGACTTGCCGATTGGAATTGATCAGGGCATGACATTGACGCCGATTCTAAGCCACCATACGGTGGCCTGCTGTGGTTATTTGATTGAGAATGACCAAGGAGGGGTGGCGTTTGGTGGCGATGGCTGGAAAAACCCCGAACTCTGGGAAAGGGTGAATGCCAATGCCAACATCAAATCGGTGGTCATGGACGTGTCTTTTCCAGATCGGTTGCGTTTTGTGGCAGAACAAAGCCGTCACTTGACGCCGACACTTCTGGCCGAAGAAATGCAGGCGTTGACCCGTTCCGATGTGGCCGTATACGCCTGGCACATCAAGCCGGCGTTTTCCGATGAAATCTTCCAAGAATGGATTGGACTGGGTCTGTCCCTCTCACAGATTTTGACCGAAGGCGATGAACTGGATTTGGCGACAGGCGAAAAGACGTCGTCGCTCTCCAGTGTTGATGCCAGTTCAGACGATCACATGGATCGGGTCGAACGCCTCAATCAGATCGGTGTGGCCTTGTCGGCAGAAAAAGATCTGGATGTGTTGCTGGAAAAAATTGTGACCGAAGCCAAAAGCCTGACCGAGGCCGATGGGGGGACATTGTATTTGCTGAAAGAGGACGCATTGCACTTTACGGTCGCGCAAACCGATTCCCTGGGCATTCGGATGGGTGGCACCAGCGAACCCATCAGTTGGCCCCCTTTGCCTCTGACTCTGGATGACGGTTCGCCCAACAAAAAAATGGTGGCGGCCACCTGCGCTCTGGAAGACCGTGTGGTCAATATCGAAGACGTGTATCAGGCGAAAGGTTTTTCGTTTGAAGGCGCAAAAAAATTCGACGATGCCATGAATTACCGCTCGCAATCGATGCTGGTGATTCCGCTTCGAAATTATGAGGAGCGCGTCATCGGTGTACTGCAATTGCTGAATCGGCGCGACGCGACAGGGCAAACCGTGGCGTTTGGTCAGGAAGATGAACAGATCACTCTGTCCCTGGCTTCTCAGGCGGCTGTGGCCTTGACCAACGCCCGTTTGATTGACGACTTGGAGAATTTGCTGGAGTCGTTTTTGAACAGCATCATTTACACCATGGGACGTAAGTCGGCTTATACCGCCGGCCATATCAATCGCATGGTGGCGCTCAGTGAAATGATGGCGGCGGCGGTGCATGAAGACCAAACGTTTTTCCCCGAGAAGGCGTATTCCCCAGAGGAATCCCAGGCGATTCGCATTGCTGCCTTGATGCACGATATCGGCAAGCTGGCCACACCTGAAACTGTGATGGACAAGGCCACCAAACTGGACGGGCATTTTGATCGCATTGAACTGGTGGCGCAACGGGCGCAAACCATCCGTGCCGAACTGAAAAATGCCCATTTGGCTCAGAAGCTGGCAAGGGTTGCAGGAGAGTCAGACGCTGTTGAAAACCTGTTGGATAAAGAAGGTTTTGAGGCGGCGCTGGCTCGGTTGGATGAAGGGTTGGCACTGGTGCAAAAAAGCAATGTGGGTGGCGAATTTTTGCCCACAGAACAGGCGCAAGCCATTCAGCGCCTGGCCGATGAACCTTTTCCTGTTCGTGAGGGGCCGACAACGCTTCTGACCCAGGAAGAAGCGGACTACCTGAAAGTGCAAAAAGGCACACTGACCGAAGAAGAACGCCAGATCATTATGGAACATGCGCAGATTGGTCTCGACGTGCTGGAACAGTTGCCTTTCCCGGAAAAATACAAAGACATCCCCCATGTCGCCGGTGCGCATCATGAAAAACTCAATGGCCAGGGCTATCCGCTGGGCTTGAAAGGCGATGAGATTTCATTTGATGCACGTATTCTGGCGGTCGCCGATATATTTGAAGCGCTGACGGCATTTGATCGGCCTTACAAAAAAGCCAACCCGTTGTCCATGGCAATGAAAATCATGAGTTTTATGGTCAAAGATGGCGAGCTGGACCCCTCACTGGTGCGTTTCTTTTATGAGTCCGGGTTGTATAAAGAATACGCCGAACGTTATTTGCCAAAAGAGTCCATTGATGAGGTCACCATGGATTTCAGTGACTGGCCGCAAAGCTGAAAATGACTATTTAACCAGGCCTGGTCAAAATGACCTTACTCAGGGGCTGGAAACCAGCTTTTTGAGCGCCCGGTGAGGGCGTACGCGGTCAGACCCAACCATTCCCGCCAGCCGGTTTCCAGGGTGCTGAGATGGCTGTTGAATTGATAATCTGCATAGCGGTATGGCGGTTGTCCGCTGCGATAATCGGTGGGCCAGGGAACGACTTTGACCCCGGTTTGGCGGGCAATGCCGACCGATCTGGGCATGTGAAATGCGGATGTGACCAGCAGGTAGCGTCCTTTGGGTTTCGGTAAGATCGAACGCAAAGCGACGAAGTTTTCATAGGTGTTGCGGGATTCGGATTCAATGATCAGGCGGCTGGGATCCAGCCCGAGGCGGGTGAGCAGGGTTTTGGCAAAATGCCCTTCGCCCTCCGTGCCTTGCAGTTGCAGCGAGCCGCTGCCCCCGGTGAAAATCACCGGTGTGTTGGGGTATTGGCCAGCCAGATAACGCGCATCGGTGTAACGATCGCCTCCAGCGCCAAGCTGCGGGGTTTGCCAACTCAGGCTGACGCGCAGGTCTTCGCCTCCGCCCAGAATAATGATGCCGTCTATGTCTTCAGGCAGAGTGGCGGGGCGTTCAAAGCGTTTTTCCAGCGGGGAGATCAGCCAGTCGCCCACCGGATAAATGAACACGGTCAGGGCGCTGACACTGAGCAGGGTGAGCAGCGTTTTGGCAAAGCCGCGTTTGCCCAGCCACAGCAGCAGGGTGGCCAGAGCCAACAGCAGCACAAACAGATTGCCGGGGGTCAGGAGTATCCAGGCCAGTTTGGAGAGGGTAAAAAAGCTTTGGTCCATGTGGCGTCTTCCTGCTGGGGTTAGCGGGCTGGCGTTGGGTCGTCTTTGCTGGGTGTTGGCGCGATCACGGTTTGGTTCCGACCTTTGTCTTTGGCCTGATAGGCTGCGTTGTCGGCGTGTTTGAGCAGCTCGTCAAGCTTGTGTCCGTGTGGCCCCAGGATGCTGATGCCGATGCTCAGGGTCAAGGCATCAATGCCATGTGCCTGCCAGTCTGTTTCGGCAAAGCGCTGGTGAAGGATTTCGGCACGTTTTTCTGCGGCACTTTCTGACAGCCCGTTCAGCAGAATCACAAATTCTTCGCCGCCCCAGCGGTAGATGCAGTCATTTTGATTCAGACCTTTTGCCAGTAACTGAGCGCCTTGCTTGAGAACATCGTCGCCGGTTTGGTGCCCATGCAGATCATTGATGCGTTTGAAATTGTCAAAATCCACCACCAGTAGGCAGGCGCCGGTTTGGTTGAATTTGGCGGCCTGGAGTTGCGCCTGAACCTGGCGCATGCCTTCACGTCGGTTGGCCACGCCGGTGAGAATGTCGTAGTGCGCCAGTTGTTCCAGCTGGGCCTGCATGGTTTTGTGGTCGGTGATGTCATGCACCATGCCGACCACACGCGTTGGCCGGCCGTTGTCGTCGCGAGAGGAGACTTTGCCCCGGTCATGCACCCACAGATAGTGGCCGTTGCGGTTGCGCAGGCGATACTGGGCTTCGTATCGGCTGCGATGGCCTTTTAAATGATTGTCGAGCACGCTCCAGACATAGTCGAGATCCTCTGGGTGGACATTGCGAACCCAGGTGTCTACGTGCGGTGCCATCTCGTCCGGGCCGTAACCCAGCATTTTTTTCAATTGCGGGCTGAAAAACACATAGTCTGTGTCCAGCTCCCATTCCCAAATGCCGTCTGATGCTTCATTGATGGCAAACCAGACACTGTCTTCCCGTGTGTGCAGAGACTGCTCATAGGCCATGCGTCTGGTGATGTCGCGCGCGACCGACAGGAAATAGGTCTGGTCGTTCTCGGTCAGCACGGTGGTCACCACTTCGACTGCGGTTTCGTCGCCGTTTTTGTGTTGATGGCGACCCACGAAGGTGTAGCCGTCCGGGCTGTTGTGGATCACCTGGGCAATGTCGTCCCATTGTGGCAGACCGGCCATGTCTTTTTGCAGGCTCAAGACCGAGTGATTGATGATTTCGTCTTTTTGATAGCCCAGTGATGCGTAACCGGCCTGGTTGCACCACAAAATGCGAGAGGTGTCAGGGTCAATCACATACACACTGTCTTGAAAGTGTTCGATGATTTGATGGATTGACGGTAGAGGCATAAAGACAGAAGGGCGTTCGGCAAATTTAATTGAATGATATTACCGAATAGTGATCTGATTTTCTAGTCTTTTTTTCGTAAAAAACCCGGTTTTTTTCCGGTGCGCAAGCATTGAGATTTTGATGGGATGTTGCAAACGTTCTGGCCGAAACCTTGAAAAAAATGCGTTTCCCCTTATTAACTCTTTAATAGAAAACACTCTGCTCTGTCAAGAAGCTCGGCAGACAGTTTTAAAGGAGATTGTTAAGTATGATGGATAAATTTACCACTCAGTTTCAGACGGCGTTGTCGGAAGCCCAATCCATTGCGTTGGGGCAGGACAACCAGTTTATTGAACCGCTGCATATTCTGGCCGCGCTGTTGGCGGATCAGAGTTCGCTGTTGCAGTTGGCAGGCGTGCAAGTACCGCAACTGAAAAAATCGGTCAATGAAAAACTGACCACTTTGCCCAAGGTGTCGGGCACTGGCGGGGATGTGCAGTTGTCGCAGAACGCCGGAAAATTGTTGAATGTGATGAATCAACTGGCACAAAAACGCGGAGACGCCTACATTGCCAGCGAGTTGTTTTACCTGGCCGCGTTGCAGTCCAATGACCCGGTGAAGGACCTTTTGAAAAATGCCGGTGCGTCTGAGAAAGCGATTGAAGCCGCGATTGAGCAAGTGCGAGGAGGGGAAACCGTGCAGGATCAAAACGCCGAAGAAAACCGAGAAGCGCTGGACAAGTACACGATGGACCTGACCGAGCGTGCGCGCAATGGCAAGTTGGATCCGGTTATTGGGCGGGACGATGAAATTCGTCGTGCGGTGCAGGTTTTGCAGCGACGCACCAAAAACAACCCGGTGCTGATCGGCGAACCGGGTGTGGGCAAAACCGCGATTGTGGAGGGGTTGGCGCAGCGTATTGTCAATGGCGAAGTACCCGAAGGACTGAAGAACAAACGCCTGTTGTCGCTGGATCTGGCCGGTCTTCTGGCCGGGGCCAAATACCGGGGCGAATTCGAGGAGCGTCTGAAAGCGCTGTTAAAAGACCTGGAAAAGCAGGAAGGCCAGGTCATTCTGTTTATCGACGAAATCCACACCATGGTCGGCGCGGGCAAAACCGAAGGTTCGATGGACGCGGGCAATATGCTCAAACCGGCGCTGGCGCGTGGTGAACTGCACTGCATTGGCGCGACCACGCTCAATGAATACCGTGAAAACATCGAAAAGGATGCGGCGCTGGAACGCCGTTTCCAAAAAGTGATTGTGGACGAGCCTTCCGAGGAAGACACCATCGCCATTCTGCGCGGGCTGAAGGAACGTTACGAAGTGCACCACGGGGTGGCGATTTCCGATCCGGCGATCATTGCGGCGGCGCATTTGTCGCAGCGTTACATCACCGACCGTCAGTTGCCGGACAAGGCGATTGACCTGATCGACGAAGCCGCGTCGCGCATTCGCATGGAAATCGATTCCAAACCGGAAGAAATGGACAAGCTGGAACGGCGTTTGATTCAGCTGAAAATTGAGCGTGAAGCCCTGAAAAAGGAAAAGGACGAAGCGACCAAAAAACGTCTGGAAATCCTGCAGACGTCCATTGATGAACTGGAGAAGGAATACGCCGATCTGGAAGAAATCTGGAAAAAAGACAAGGCCGCACTCCAGGGCGCGAAACAGCACAAGGAAGAACTCGACAAGGCACGCGTGGAAATGGAGGCCGCACACCGTGAAGGCAATCTTGGGCGGATGTCGGAGTTGCAATACGGTGTGATTCCGGAACTGGAGCGCAAAATCGCCGAGGCCGAAGCCGCCGAAGGCGAAGATGATGGGACCATGCACCTGTTGCGTAACAAAGTCAGCGAAGAAGAAATCGCCGAAGTGGTGGCGCGCTGGACCGGGATTCCGGTGGCCAAAATGCTGGAAGGCGAACGCGACAAGTTGTTGCGCATGGAAGAGGCGCTGGGCAAGCAGGTGATCGGGCAAAAAGAAGCCGTGACCGCCGTGTCCGATGCGATTCGACGTTCGCGGGCCGGGCTGTCCGATCCCAATCGCCCCAATGGTTCATTCCTGTTTCTGGGGCCGACCGGGGTGGGCAAAACCGAGCTGACCAAAGCACTGGCGGACTTTTTATTTGATACCACCGATGCGATTGTGCGTCTGGACATGTCCGAGTTTATGGAAAAACATTCGGTCGCACGCTTGATTGGCGCGCCTCCGGGCTATGTCGGTTATGAGCAGGGCGGTTACCTGACCGAAGCGGTGCGGCGCAAGCCTTATTCGGTGATTTTGCTGGATGAGGTGGAAAAGGCGCACCCGGAAGTGTTCAACATTCTGTTGCAGGTGCTCGATGATGGACGTCTGACCGACGGCCAGGGACGCACGGTCGATTTCAAAAACACCGTGATTGTGATGACCTCCAATCTGGGCTCGCAACTGATTCAGGAGAAAGCCGGTCAGGCCGATTACGATGAAATGAAAAAGGATGTGATGGAAGTGGTCAGCGGCCATTTCCGGCCTGAGTTCATCAACCGGATTGATGACATGGTGGTGTTTCATCCGTTGGATCGTGAGCAGATTCGAGCGATTGCCGACATTCAGCTCAACCATTTGCGCAAGCGTCTGGCCGATCATGAGTTGACGTTTGAGTTGAGCGAAGCGGTGCTGGATAAAATCGGTGAAGCCGGGTTTGATCCGGTCTATGGCGCACGGCCTCTGAAGCGGGCAGTGCAGCAACTGGTGGAAAACCCACTGGCGCAGAGACTGCTTCGTGGCGACTTCAAGGCCGGTGACACCGTTCATGTCGGGCTCACGGATGGTGAAATCGACTTTCACTGACATTTTGACCAGGCCTGGTAAGGTCTGGATCTGTGTCGTGTCCTAAACTGCATGATGCATTGAGACACCCGCGAAAGCGGGTGTTTTTGTTTTTGCGCAAAGGCTTTGTTGTATTTCAAACCGACTGGCTGCTAAAATAAGAAGCATTATCATTAAAATTCAGTTATGGAACTTGATCAGGAACATTTATGCAGGCAAGCAGGGACGAGGCCACGAACAATCCGCTGTCCATTTCAATGGATGAGCCAGTGACGGTGAGCCTTTCGCTGGAAAAAATTGTGGCGTTGATGCGTGCGGGGTATCTGTGTGGGGCCGATTTGCATGCTTCGGACCCCAAAACCCGTGCACTGGTGCATCAGGCCTGTTTGCAAAGCTGTCAGCAGAAGATGTGCGAGCAGTGTGAGCATGTGGATGTGTGCCCCACACATCAGGTGGACTGGCCTTTGCCTGACAAAATGCCGATTGCCTGACACGCCCGAAATGCGCTGTTTTGACTCTGATTCAGCGCTGACCACTCGCCCGCAGAAGACCCAATCCGATTCGACTGCCGCCCAGCGCGGCCACCGCCCAGAGCCAGCCGTGCAAGCTGCCGGACGCAATGCCGCTGAAAAACGCGCCGATGTTGCAGCCATAGGCAATCAACGCGCCGTACCCCATCAGCACGCCGCCGATCAATGCCAGACCATGCGCCAAACGCCATTTGAAAGGGTGCGCTGAAAACCGTTTGCCGGGCGCGTGAATCAGGCTGACCAATAGCGCCCCGGCAATCAGGCCCAGGGCGACCAGACTGACGTCATCGCTCAGAATCGGTTGCGACAAGCGCTGTTGGTGAGCGATGGCGTACGACCAGAATGGCCAGTCCCATTGCAGCCAGCTTGCCAGCCCGCTGGCGTCGGCGATGGACAGTCCCCAGTAGGGAAACACATTGGCCAGCGTCCAGGGGCGTCCCGTGGTGTACAGAATCCAGGCGTTGAGGCAGGCCAGGCTCACGGCGGCCAAAAGCCAGGGATGCCAGTGCGTGACCTGCCAGATGCGCCGGTGGATCAAGGGTTGCACTTGCCCGCTTCGGCGGCGTTCCAGCCGGGTAACCCAGGCATAAAGCAGTGCCAGCAAAGTCAGCTGTGTGAGCAGACTCCCTATCGGCGCGTCGGCCCGGAACAGGGTGATGGGGGCCAGTGCCGGCAGGCTGCGCCAGAAGTCGATCTGCCAGGCGGCAAGGGTGCCACCGATCAGCAGACCGAGAAAGCTCCACATCGACAACGGCTGAAATTGCCCCAGCTTGTTCAGTGTGCCTGAGGTACAGCCGTGTCCCAGTTGCATGCCGATACCAAAGGCAAAAGCACCGATCACCACGGCCAGACTCAGTGGCTGGATCATGCCTGTCATGGGCTCGGGGCCTGGTTGCCAGGCCAGCAGCCCAAAAAACAAGACACTGGCCAGCGCCAGCATCCAGAGCAGGGTGCGCAATCCCAGGGTGTGACCGCCCTGAAGCAAGGCGTGGGAGCAGCTGCGAAACCCATAGTGCATGGCATGCAGGGTCATGCCCAGCAACACGCCGGTGACAAAAGTGACCAGGCCTGGTAATAATTGCGATAAATGCAGGCCGAGGCTCAGTGCGACCAGAGCCAGAAACAGCCATAAGGTCACCCGGGTGGTCAGAGAAAGGGATCGACGAGGGTCTTGCATTTCTGTTTATGCCTTAGGATTAACAAAACTTATTACTAGTGTAGAGCAAGGCCCTTGCGCTGTGAAATGAAAGCCGCTGATTTGGGTATGAGAGGATGTTATGAGCCCCATCGGACGACGGTGCTCGCGGAAACTGGGCCTGCTGGCAGCCTGTCGGACTTAAGCCAATCGGCTGCTAGCCGTCCTGGCTGCGCAAAATGGCTTTCTCAGCCTGCTCGGCATTGTCAACGGTGACTTTGAGGTCGTGCAACCGGCCGTCGCAGATGTCGTAAATGGTGCCGTGAATTGACAGTGGCTGCCCCTTGTCCCAGGCTTTGCGCACGGCGGGCACATGGCAGACATTGCGCACCTGTTCCTGCACGTTGATTTCGCATAACCGGTTCACGCGGGCTTCATAGTCCAGCGCATCCAGTTCCACCTGGTTGCGGCGGTAAAATTTGCGAATCGGACGAATCCAGTGTTCGACCAGGTCCAGATTGTCTTTTTCCAGCGCCGCCATCACCCCGCCACAGCGGTAATGCCCATTGACGATGATGTGTTTGACTTTCAATACTTCCACCGCGTATTGAATGACGGTGAGCACATTCATGTCGGAGGAATTGACCAGGTTGGCGATGTTGCGGTGGACAAAGATGGTGCCCGGGTCCATTTTCACCAGCTCATTGGCCGGGACACGACTGTCAGAGCAACCGATCCACAGGAATTCCGGTTTCTGCTGGTTGGCCAGACTCTGAAAAAAATCGGGGCGCTCGGCGTTGATTTCGTTCACCCAGGCCTGGTTATTTTCGAATAACTGATCCATTTCCTTCTGGCAGTCGCAGTTCTGACACATGTTCAATCCCCCTGAAAAAGCTGGTGTTGCTCTGCCTTCTCACACAGTTGCGGTTCAAATTTGACTGTATTATAGCGAGTTAACAATGGATTTCAGCAATAATCCGGGAGAAAGGCAATGGATTGAAAGCGTAAGGCATTCGCCTTCCGGTCATTGCTGCGAAAGCAGGCATCTTTTAAAACGTGGTGAAATGATCGGGTCAAACCCCAAAATGGCGGAGGCTCAAATGGACCGTGTTGATGGATTGAGAGGGAAACGGTTCAAGCGCTTCAGGCCTGGTGAGAACCTTCGATCCGACCGGCTTCATAGGCCTGGCGCATGGCCGCAAGCAGGGCCGGGGACGGCGATTCGACATGCTGTGCCACTATGGCGTCCAGCAGGTCCTGACGGGTGATGGTTCGGCAAGTTTCCACAAAAGCCGACAGGGAAACCGGGGCATCGTTCAGCCATTGGGACACAAACCCGCGTGCGCCGATCACTTCGATCTCGGCGGTTTCCATCATTTCAAACAGGTACGAATAGGGATCGACCTGATTGCGTTCCGCCAGCTTGCGCGGCAGAGAGGCCACAAAGTCCTGCAGGTCCAGATAAGGCGGGGGCATTTTTACTTCCGCTTCAAAGCGGTGGTTCTGCCCCTGAAAGGGCACCAGCATGCGCAGGGTAATGCGGTTTTCGATGAAATCGTCCATGCTCATAGGGGGTTGGGTTACCGGGTCAGTTTCATAAAAACCTGAGGCAATTGCTCGGGCAGTTTTTCAACATGATCCACTACAGTGTAATGGTTATCAAAAATGTCTGCCACATAATCGTCCGCTTTGGGGTCAAGGGTAATGCAGTAGGAATACATGCCCTGGCTGTGCAATTCTTCCACCGCTTTATGGGTGTCCCGAATCAACACTTGTGGGTCCTTGGTGTCGATGTCGGCCGGTTCGCCATCGGTCAAAACCAGCATCAATTTCTTTTCCGCTTCCTGGGATGCCAGATAATGGGCCGCGTGACGCATGGCCGCGCCCATTCGGGTGGAATAGGACGCCTCCATTGCGCTGATGCGTGCCTTGACCTCGTCGCCGTAGTGTTCGCTGAACCCCTTGATGTGCTGGTAGCGCACTTCGTGGCGGGTGTCGGAACTGAACCCGGCAATGGCGAATTTGTCGCCCAGCTGTTCCACCGTCCAGGCGGTGATGGCCAGGGCCTCCTGTGACAACGACAGCAGGGTCTGGCCGGTTTCCGGATTGCGTTCGTTCAACGATTGCGACATGTCGACCAGTAACATGACCGCAATATTGCGGCTGTCGGTGGTGTGACTGTAATTGATCCGCGGGTCCGGGGCGTGACCGCTTCGGAAGTCGATCAGGGATCGGATCGCCACATCCAGATCCAGTTCTTCGCCTTCTTCCTGGAAACGAATCCGCTTTTTGTTCTGTGGCTTGAGCATTTCGATCATTTTTTTCAATCGCTTGGCCAGATCGTTGTGCTTGTCCATCAAACGATCGACCTTGCTTGCGTCCGTGCTGGGATGAAGGCGCTCGTACACAGTGGCCCAGTCGGGACGGTAGGATTCGGATATGTAATCCCATTCGTCGTAATGGCGGGGCGGCAGACTGTTGGCGTCGTCCACGATTTTTTCTTCGGCTTCGTATTCGTTTTGATGAAAATCTTCTGATTCATCGTTTTCTTCGTGGTGAAACCAGATGTATCGGTTGTCGTCGCGATAGGAAACTTCGGTGTTGTCAAAGAAGATGTCGGGCAAACTGTCCGAGGATTGCTTGCGGGTTTTGACATAAAAATCAATGCCGAGTTTGGCCATGTCCTGGGTGGTGGAGTGTTCCCCCTTTTCCGACATCACGGCCTGAAAACGCTCACGAAAATTTTCCAGCAGCGGGTTTTCGGGATCGAAGTCCTGATCCAGTAGTGCACGGGACAAGCGCGTGGCCCGATAGCGCAGACAGGACTGTTTGGCATCGTCACAGGCCCCTTTTTCCGGGTAAGGGTGCAGGGCCAGAAACAGACGTTTCAGACCGGGGTATTTTTGCATTGCCAGATATTCGACCCGAGCGTCTTCAAACACCGACACAAACAATTGCATGTGAGGCGCAAAGTTGTCCGCCATCAACTTGGTGGACCAGCGTTTGTGCGCCATCATATGGGCCAACATGGCCCGGTAACGGTCCAGGCCGCTGACACCGTGTTCCTGATCGTACACATCCGGTACCGCAATCAGCTCTTCGTCCAGATAGGGAATCGGCTTGCGCAGTTGGTCAAAGGCGGTGGCAAACACCGAAAACGGCAGGTCGCATCCCCACAGGCAGGATTTGAGCATGTCCATGTGACGCTCGACGTCCTTGAAGGTGGTGCCATGGCGCTCGCGGGTGATGATGCTCTTGGCATCGTTGGAGCTCAGCTTGAAATAGGCAATCTGCTCATCCGGCGCATTGACGTAGTTACGCGCCCCGTAATCAATGAAGTTGCGAATGCCGTTCAGGCACAGTCGGGAAATCAACTGCGGCATGCTTTCCAGTAATGGCACCATGCCCGGGCTTTCGTACATGGATTGATGGCCGTGAATCACCGTCTGGGTTTTATCGACGAATTCATCGATGATGTCGAGATAGTGTTGCAAATCGTCAAACGTATCAATCCGGCGGCAGACGCTGCTCAGGGAAGATAAAAACGGGATCAGGGCCTTTTTGTTGGGGCTGCGCGCCAGTTTGTAGGCGTAATCGGCGACCAGTTTGTTGGTGCCCTGACCAAAGTGTGAGGCGATGTCCGGCATCACTTCCATAAACACCAGAACCGGCTCCATGCCCTGACCAATCATGCACAGAAAGTTGGCCCCGTCCAGATACGCATTGACCCCTTGCGGCGACAGCTTGTTGACGGCATCGGCCAGGCAATGCGGGAACACTTCCCTGGCCTGGGGGAAGTTGCAGGTAAACTTGGCTTCGTATTCGGCCAATAATGCGTCATTCATACGTTAACGACCTAAAGGGTGAAAGGGTGGGTATCAGAGCATGAGCGCCGGATTAACCGAAAACCATTTCAATGGCGTTGTCCAGCGTTTTGCGAATGTCCAAGTCATCGGTGATCGGGCGTACCAGCGCCATTTTGCACGCTTCCACCGGGGTAATGCCCTGGTTGATCAATACCGCTGCATAGACCATCAGGCGCGTGGAAATGCCTTCGTCCAGACCGTGGCCCTTGAGGTTGCGCGCGGTTTCACCGATCTGCACCAGTTTGGCAGCGGTGTCGGCATCCACAGAACCTTCCTGTTGCAGGATGTGGGCTTCGATCTCGGCTGACGCATAGTCAAAATCCATGGCGCAGAAGCGTTGTTTGGTCGATTGTTTCAGGTCTTTCATCAGTGACTGATAACCGGGGTTGTAGGAGATGACCAGCTGGAAATCCGGGTGGGCCTTGATCAGTTCGCCCTTTTTGTCCAGGGACAGTTCGCGGCGGTGATCGGTCAAGGCGTGAATGACGACCATGGTGTCCTGGCGCGCTTCCACGATTTCATCCAGATAACAGATGGCGCCATAGCGGGCGGCCAATGTCAGAGGGCCGTCGACCCAGCGCGTACCTTGTGCATCCAGCAGATAGCGGCCGACCAAATCCGCGGCGGTAATGTCTTCGTTGCAGGAAACGGTAATAATGGGCTTGTCCAATTTCCAGGCCATGTGTTCAATGAATCGCGATTTGCCGCAACCGGTCGGGCCTTTGACCATGACCGGCAAACGCGCGGCATAGGCGGCTTCGTACAGTTCAATCTCGTTGGATTGGGCATCATAAAACGGTTCCCGGTCGATTTTGTATTGCGAAATGTCCATGGTGTCGTGTCTCCTGCCTGTGTTTTGGCGTTACTTTGCCTGCATCAAAGTGCTCAGTTTTAAACTCCGAATGGCGGGGCCATAAAGCTCAAAGATCAGCACTCTCAATGATGAATTGAGAAAGAAAAAACCCCAGCGTTTGCCGGGGTTTTTGCTGAAAATGAACGCTTATTTATGCACGCCCAGTTTTTCTCTCCACTCTGGGAAGATTTTGTCTGCATCACCCGGGAAGGATTCGAACGCGCGAGCGAATTCTTTGTGCTCTTTCGCGAATTCGATTGGATCTGCACCGGATTTCCAGCACTCGTAAGATTGACGCAGTGACGTGGCACCGGCCGCTGGAGAGTCGATGTGACCGTAAGAACCACCACCAGAGGTGTTGATGACGTTACCGTGACCCAGGTTCTCAAAGAAGCCTGGCAGACGCAGTGCGTTCATACCACCGGAGATGATTGGCGTGGTTGGCTTCATGCCATTCCACTTCTGGTAGAACGCCGGTCCTTGACACTCATCACGCTCGATCATGTAAGCAATGATTTTGTCAGACGCGTCGCCTTCCATTTTGCCGTAACCCATTGTGCCGACGTGGATACCTGACGCCCCTTGCAGACGAGACATCTTGGCCAGAACAAACGCGGTGTAACCACGCTTGGCCGACGGTGAAGTCACGGCACCGTGACCGGCACGGTGATAGTGCAGGTACTGTGATGCATAGTTGCGACGAGCAGTGGTGACCATGCCTGGTCCACCTACGTAGCCGTCTACCAGGAACGCGACCTTGGGAGCGTCTTCACCAAAGGTTTCCAGGATGTAGTCTGCGCGGTAGCACATTTCGTGGTGGTCGTCGGCGGTGATGTTGGCGGAGAACAATTTCGCTTCACCGGTTTCATCCTGCGCACGCTTCATGGCATCGGCCACCAGCGGGATCACTTTTTTCATTGGGCAGAAAGTCTGGTTGCCTTGTGGCTCATCGTTTTTGATGAAGTCGCCGCCCAACCAGAACTGGTAGGCCGCATCCGCAAACGGTTCCGGACGCAGACCCAGTTTTGGCTTGATGATGGTGCCGGCCACATAACCGCCGTTTTCAACCGGACGACCCAGCATGCGCCACATGTCGGAAATGTCGGTCGCAGGTCCGTCAAACAGGTAAAGCTTGGATTCCGGTACCCAGAAGTCATACATCTGCAGGTTTTTGACGTCGCCCATGCCCTGGTTGTTGCCGATCGCCAGAGTCAGGAAAGACACCAGCATGGTTTTGCCGTCTGTGCCATTGCGGTCGAACAGGTCAAAAGGGTAGGCAATGCGGATTTCGTGATTGGCTTCGTCAATGTGATAGACCAAAGCGTCAACGCCTTTGGTGAAGTCGTCCGTGGTGCTGACTTCGACGTTGGTCCCGGTGGACGATTCCGCAGCGATGTGCGCGGCCACTTCCAGATAGCCGTAACCGGCGGCCGGTTCCATTGTGTAAGCCACCAGAATGTGATTCTGACCGGCAATCAGGTCTTCTTCTTTCAATGATAAGTCAGCATAACGATTGGACTGATCCATGGTTTTACCTCTGTTGATCGGACAAGAAATGCGTCTTGTCAGGTGATGGCGTGCGCTGGAGCGCATGCCTCTTTGTTGAACGATGCCGAGCGAGCTGTGAGCTCGAACGGGTTCAACCCCGAAACTTGAAAGGGCATTGTAGAGGCAAAGATAGATTGATGAAAATCAATCATTTTGATATTTAGTATAGCTTTAAATCGATACTAAAGCAGGGGCAGGGTTTAGGGGTTCAGCTTTCGGAAAACGTCCTGGCTGAGCTTTTTGCCTTCGGCCTGTAGCAGCTGAATCAGCTCTTCGGCGGCAATCGACAGAATCTTGCCCTTTGGGTAGGCCAGATACCAGTGTCGGTTAATGGGGAAGCCTTCGACGTCCAACACACAAATCCGTCCCTGGTTGATTTCATCCATCAGGGTGGCCACGGAGGCGACGGTAATGCCCAGATTTTGCAGCAGCCCCAGGCGGATGGCTTCGTTGCCGCCCAACACCATTTTGATCTGCGGGGTAAAGTCGAATTCGTGAAACACCTTCTCGATCTGGGCACGGATGCCGGAGCCGGTTTCCCGCATCAAAAAGGCTTCATTGGCCAGGTCGTCCGTGGTGAGCTTTTTCCCCACCAGTGGGTGGGCGCTGTTGGCGACAAAGGCCAGCGGGTTGATGGCCAGTTGAGACGAATCGAGATTCAATCCTTCCGGTGGCTGGCCGAGCAGATAAAAATCGTCCTTGTTTTGCTGAATCCGTTCCAGAAGGGTTTCGCGGTTGCCGACGCGCATGATCACGGAAATGTCGGGGTGGGCACGAGTGAACCGGTCAATCACTTTGGGAACAAAGTATTGGGCCGTGGAAATGACCGTGAACTTGACGTTGCCGCCGGAAAAGCCCTTGAGGTGGTTGATCTTTTGTTCCGCAATCGAAAGCTGATCCAGAATGTTCCTTGCGGCTTCGTAGAGTTTTTCTCCGGTGCTGGTGAGGTAGACCTTGCGCCCGATCTGTTCAAACAGAGGGGTTTCCAGTACGTCTGACAGCTTCTTGACCTGCATGGAGACAGTGGGTTGTGTCAGGTGCAGCTCTTCTGCCGCTTTGGAAAAACTGTTCACACGGGCGATGCACTCAAACACCTGAAGTTGTCTGAGGGTGGCGCTTCTGGCGAGGAGTGAGATTTTTTCCGGCATGATGGGGTCCTGTTAACGGGTGTCGGACATGGCCAGCAGCCGGTTGATGTCCACCTCTTTGAGGAAATCCATAAACGCCTGTGCCGGTGGCAGCATGACTTTGTCTTTGGGTTTGGCCACGTACCAGTCGCGGTTCAATGGAAAGCCTTCCACATCTAGTATTTTCAGATGGTCGTATTTGGCTTCAATCCGCACCGCCTGTCTGGGTACCACGGCCAGACCCAGACCGGCCATGACTGCCTGCTTGGTGGCCTCAGTGCTGCCCAGTTCCATATAAGGCTGGAGGCGAATGCCTTTTTGCGAAAACAGTTCTTCGGCGGCGATGCGAATGCCGGAACCGACTTCCCGGGTCATGAATTTTTCATCGGCCAGCTCGACAATCGGGATTTGGCCTTTGATTGGTGGTTTGTAGGTCGGCGGTGCGACCACGACCAGCTCGTTTTTGAAAAAGGGGTAGGCATCCATCTGCAGTTCCGGCGGCACGCGGCCCATGATCGACAGATGGTATTGGTTGTTTTTGAGTTCGCCCAGAATGCGGCGGCGATTGACCACGGTGATATTGGGATGCACTTCGGGGTATTTGTTTAAAAACGCTTTGAGCACATAAGGAATGAAGTATTTGGCCGGGGTGACCATGGCAATTTTAAGCTCGCCTTTGACCACAGTCTGTTCTGATTTGATGTTTTCGTTCAAGTCCTGAAGCTGCTGCAGAATGTTGTCACAGACCTGGCACATTTTTTCCCCGGCCGGAGTCAGGAACAATTTTTTGCCTATGAATTCGACCAGTTTGATCTCGTTATTGTCCTCAATGCGTTTGACTTGCACCGAGACCGCTGGTTGTGACAGGTCCAATTCTTCAGCGGCATTGGTGTAGCTTTTATGGCGACAGACCGCATTGAAGATGCGAATTTGTTGGGCCGTGACGTGAAAAGGTAAGGCGTGTTCGTTCATCTGAAAAAATTAACCTATTGATAAAACTCTATTTTATCCATAAACATAACAAAATGTAATGCACATTATAACAAACACCTTATTTTCATTCGGGTTGATTCCAATAAGATAGCACCACTGCAGACGAAATCAGCAGGCGACGATTCCACATCAGAATTGTGCCGGTGACGGATTTTCGTTTCAGACTCATTTTTACTATCCAACGACAACGAAGAGGTAAAAGATGGCTAAGACTTATAACGCGGGTGTAAAAGAATACCGCGAAACGTATTGGATGCCAGAATATCAGCCGAAAGAATCGGACTTTTTGGCGTGTTTTAAAGTGGTTCCTCAGCCAGGCGTACCACGTGAAGAGATCGCCGCTGCGGTAGCAGCCGAATCTTCCACCGGTACCTGGACCACCGTTTGGACCGATCTTTTGACCGATCTGGACTACTACAAAGGCCGTGCTTACAAAATCGAAGACGTGCCAGGTGACGACGAAGCGTTCTACGCGTTCATCGCTTACCCGATCGATCTGTTCGAAGAAGGGTCTGTGGTCAACGTCTTTACGTCTTTGGTTGGTAACGTATTCGGCTTTAAGGCGCTGCGTTCCCTGCGCCTGGAAGACGTTCGCATTCCGCTGGCTTACGTGATGACCTGTGGTGGGCCACCACACGGTATCCATGTTGAGCGTGACAAGATGGACAAGTATGGTCGTCCGATGCTGGGTTGTACCATCAAGCCGAAGCTGGGTCTGTCTGCGAAGAACTATGGTCGTGCTGTGTACGAATGTCTGCGCGGCGGTCTGGACTTCACCAAGGATGACGAAAACGTCAACTCTCAGCCGTTCATGCGCTGGCGTGACCGCTTCCTGTTCTGTCAGGATGCGATTGAAAAGTCCGAAGCGGAAACCGGTGAGCGCAAAGGTCACTACCTGAACGTGACGGCTCCGACGCCTGAAGAAATGTATAAGCGTGCCGAGTTCGCAAAAGAACTGGGTTCACCGATCATCATGCACGATTACCTGACTGGTGGCTTCACGGCCAACACAGGTCTGGCGAACTGGTGTCGTGAAAACGGCGTTCTGCTGCACATTCACCGCGCCATGCACGGTGTGATCGACCGTAACCCACACCACGGTATCCACTTCCGTGTTCTGGCCAAAGCGCTGCGTTTGTCTGGTGGTGATCACCTGCACTCCGGTACCGTTGTTGGTAAGCTGGAAGGCGATCGTGACGCGACTCTGGGCTGGATCGATCTGATGCGTGACAGCTTCATCGAAGAAGACCGTTCACGTGGCATCATGTTTGATCAGGACTTTGGCGCGATGCCTGGTGTTCTGCCCGTAGCTTCCGGTGGTATCCACGTTTGGCACATGCCTGCGTTGGTTGCGATCTTCGGTGACGACTCCGTTCTGCAGTTCGGTGGTGGTACTTTGGGTCACCCATGGGGCAACGCAGCGGGTGCAGCGGCAAACCGCGTCGCACTGGAAGCTTGTGTGCAAGCTCGTAACGAAGGCAAAGAAGTCGAGAAGATTGGTAAAGAAGTGCTGACCGAAGCGGCCAAGCACAGCCCTGAGTTGAAAGTGGCGATGGAAACTTGGAAAGAAATCAAGTTTGAATTCGACACTGTTGACAAGCTTGACGTCAGCCACAAGTAATCGAAACCAGTTTATTAGGAGTTTAAATCATGAGTGAAGTACAAGATTATCCTTCGCGTCTGTCCGACCCGAAGTCGCGTAAGGCAGAAACGTTTTCTTACCTGCCAAAGATGAACGAAGAGCAGCTTCGCAAGCAGGTTCAGTACATCATCGATCAAGGCTGGAACCCAGCGATCGAACACACTGAGCCAGAGCACGCTTTCCAGTACTTCTGGTATATGTGGAAACTGCCAATGTTTGGTGAAACTTCGGTGGATCGTGTGATGGAAGAGCTGGATGCCTGCATCAAAGCCAATCCAAACAACCACGTTCGCCTGATCGGGTATAACAACTATACCCAGTCGCAAGGTGCGAACATGCTGATCAAGCGTGGTGACATGTAAGCGATCCGCTTTCATGCTTCCGCCGGTTTTCCGGCGGAGCGGTCGGTCCACAAGGCCGACCGTCATTTCCGATTCGTAAGCCGTTGTCTTTGAATGGCGACCGCTTATCAATCTGAAATGCCTATCTCAAGCCTGTTGCAGGCAAACAACCAGGGAGTCGATTATGTCTGAAGTCAATGCGTTGGACCCATCTCAATATCTGATTAAAGAAGAACCTTTCTATCAGTCGGTTGCGGACGAAGTGGACGTGTTTGAATCGGCCTATGCCACGCGCATGCCGATCATGCTGAAAGGGCCGACCGGTTGTGGTAAGTCGCGATTTGTGGAATACATGGCGCACAAGCTGAACAAGCCGCTGATTACCGTGTCCTGTAACGAAGACATGACCGCCTCCGACCTGGTCGGGCGCTACCTGATTGACGTCAATGGTACCCGTTGGCAGGACGGTCCTTTGACTGTGGCGGCGCGCATCGGCGCCATCTGTTATCTGGACGAAGTGGTGGAAGCGCGTCAGGACACCACGGTTGTGATTCACCCTTTGACCGACCACCGTCGGGTGTTGCCGCTGGACAAAAAAGGGGAGCTGGTGGAAGCGCATCCCGATTTCCAGCTGGTGATTTCCTACAACCCCGGTTATCAGTCGATGATGAAAGATTTGAAGCAATCGACCAAACAGCGTTTTGGCGGTTTCAAATTCGATTACCCGGAAGAAGCGGTGGAAGCCGAAATCGTGTCCAAAGAAGCGGGCATTGATAAGGCGACGGCGGAGAAGCTGGTGCAGATCGCACAGCGTTCGCGTAACCTGAAAGGGCACGGCCTGGATGAGGGGATTTCCACCCGTTTGCTGGTGTATGCGGCGCAGTTGATCAACAAGGGCGTTCCGGCCAAACAGGCCTGTACCGTGGCGTTGATCACTCCGCTGACCGACGATGACGACATTCTGGATACCTTGTTGACAACGGTCGACACCTTCTTCGAGTAAGGCGTTCGTAAAGTCCTTTTCAAGGCAGGCAAACACCAAAAAACAACCAGGCCTGGTTGTTTTGGACTTTGCTTGCTGCGTGTGTGTTATTCGAAACAGGGTATGTCGCTATGAGTTCGGAAATCGAAGAAATCAAAGCCTCGTTGATTGAATCCGTACCTCAGCTGGAGGAAATGCTGGATTCATTGATGCATGAGGCGGCCCATTCCATGAATGAGGCCACACGCAAAACCTGGCTGCAGAATGCTCAGGGCATTGCTTATCTGGGCAAAGGCAAGGATGTGGTCGTCAGCTTTCTGGAAGCGGTGCCTCAGGTGGTCGCCCGGGTCGAAGATGAAATCCTGGGCGACATCGTTGAAACCACCATGAAACTGTCGTCGGTGACGTCAGGCGAAGTGGTGGGGTTGATGCTGGATTCTCTGCCGTTGGCGGCAGAGCGCACCGGTGACATTACCCTGCTGCGCACCTATCTGTCGCTGGTCTACCAGATCGGGTCCAAGTCGCCTCGCGGATTGCGTCCGATGTTGCAGAACATCGACGAATTGCTGTCCAAGCTGACTGTCTCCGGACTGCGTCGCTGGGCCCAGTGGGGCGCGCAAGCCCATGCCCGCGATTTCAAGGCCCAGATTGCTTATTTCTCACTGGAAGCGGCCGATTCCAAAGCGGTGTTCCAGCAGCAACGCAAAGGCACCTTGTTCATCGACCATCACCGGTCGCTCAACTTCTTTCTGCGCGCTTTCTGGGGGCGGGATTTCTTTATCCGTCCGGCTGCGGCCGACTTCGAAGACTTCAAACCCTATTTTGAAAACATGGCCATGCATCTGCCGGATGCGTTGGACGATTTGGGTGGGATCAAAGGCCTGGAAATCTATCGGGCCATGGCCGCGCACCAGGCCGCGCACCTGATGTACAGCAGTCAGGCGATCTCGATGGAACAGCTCAACCCGCAACAGATGTTCTTTATTGAACTGATCGAAGACGCGCGGGTGGAATACAACGCGATCAAAAAATTCCCCGGACTCAAAAAGCTGTGGCTGAAGGTGTTTGACGCCAACCGAGAAGCGGTTGAATTGCCGGAAGGCTCCACCGCCTGGCGTCTGGAGCAACTGGCCTTGTCGCTGATGGACCCGGATTACGACCTTTCCGCCTTGAATGACAATGCCCTGAATCTGGTGCACGAGCGTTTTTACAACGAGATCGATGACCATCTGGAAGACGAAAAATGGTCCTGGGACATGGGGCTGACGCTCTACAACGCCCTGAATCAGGCGGTGACCAAGTGGGAATCCCTGACCGACATCAGCCGAACCCGTTTTGGCTACCGCGATGACAATCGTCTGGTCTGGGCCAGTGAAGAGTGGGGCGAAATGGCCGGCATGGGCGCCGCCCAGCAGGAAACCGTCCGCAAGCATGTGTCCCTGATGGAAATGGTCAACGAAATCGATTCCGAACTGGAAGACGTGGACCACGATGAAGTCTGGGTGCTGGGCACGGAACTGTTCCCTTACGAAGACCACGGTCAGTCCTACAATGAGTTGGAAGGGGTGGAGCCTGTTTCCGACCCATACCATTACCACGAATGGGATTACCGGGTTCAGTTGGCGCGGCCCAGCTGGGTGACGCTGTATGAGCATCGGGCTCAAAAAGGCGATCCGATGCTGTACGACGAAATTCTGGACAAGAACAAAGGCATTGCCCATCGCATCCGCCAGATCGTGGACAAGCTTCAGTCGGTCGGGTTGCAACGAATTCGCCGGATCGAAGACGGGGACGAGCTGGATCTGAATGCCTGTGTGGAAGCGATCACCTCCTTGCGCATGGGACAGGAACCGGACCCGCGGATCACCATGAAAAACGTGATCCGTTCGCGTGAAGTCTCGGTGGTGATTCTGCTGGATCTGTCGGAATCCACCAATGAATACGTGGCCGGGGAAGACAAGACCGTACTCGATGTGACCCGTGAGGCGGCGATTCTGGTATCGCATGCGATCAATGGCATTGGTGATCAGTTTGCGGTGCACGGTTTTGCCTCGGACGGGCGTCATGACGTGCAATACACCCGCTTCAAGCAGTTTGAAGAACCCTTTGATGCGGATGTGAAGGCCAAACTGGCGGGCATGCAGGGCGGCCTGTCCACACGGATGGGCGCGGCCATGCGCCACGCCGGACATTATCTGGACCAACAGCCGAGCAAACAGAAGTTGCTGCTGACCATCACCGATGGCGAGCCGTCGGACATCGATGAGCAGGACACGCAATACCTGAAGCAGGATGCCAAAAAAGCGGTGGATGAACTGGGCGCACGCGGCATCTATTCCTACTGCCTGACCATCGACCAGTTTGCCGACAAGTACGTGCAGCACATCTTCGGGCACAACCGTTATGCCATTGTCGATAATGTGATGCGCCTGCCGGAAAAACTGCCGGCGTTGTTTGCCAATTTGACCAGCTGATGGTGGTTTTGTCCGTTCTGGCAGACTGCATGGCGGGCAAACGCAAGGCAGAATAACGATGGCATCGTTGAGAAACCGACCTGAGTAAGCTATGCTCAGAGTCGGTTTTTTTATTCCCTGATCATACACAGGACTGGCTGGAGTTTTTATGTCCCATAATCATATTCATGCCCATGGCGATCCGTCCAAAATCGGCGAAGTGCGTCTGATCTGGGCGGTGGCCGCCAATATGCTGCTGACGCTGGCGCAAGTGATTGGTGGGCTGATTTCCGGCAGTCTGTCGCTGATGGCGGATGCGCTGCACAATTTCAGCGACGCGGCGTCTCTGCTGATCGCTTTGGTGGCGATCCGTTTGGGGCGGCGTCCGGCCGATGCTCAGAAGACGTTTGGCTACAAGCGTACTGAGACCCTGGCGGCGTTTGTCAATCTGTTGCTGTTGTTGATGATCGGCTTTTATCTGATGGTCGAAGCGTTCAAACGGTTTTATGCGCCCGAGCCGATTACGGGTTGGATTGTGGTGGTGGTGGCCGGGATCGCCCTGATAGTGGACGTGTTTACCGTACTCCTGACCTGGGGACCGTCCAAAAACAGCATGAATATGAAAGCGGCGTTCCTGCACAATCTGGGGGACTCACTGGCCTCGGTCGGGGTGATGATTTCCGGTACCTTGATTCTGCTGTATGGCTGGGTCTGGGTGGATGCCCTGATTACCCTGGCCATTGCCGGGTACATTCTCTGGCAGGCGGTGGTGCAATTGCCCAAGGTCGCGCATCTGTTGATGGACGGTGCGCCCAGTCAGATCAGTCTGGCCAGGGTACGGGGTTTGCTCGCCGAGAGTCCCGGTGTGGTCAATGTGCATCACCTGCACCTGTGGCAGATTGATGAGCATCAGATTGCGATGGAAGCGCATATTGTGCTGGACGATCTTGAGCAAATGGAACAGATCAAATCGCCATTAAAGCAGGCTCTGTCCGACAAGCTCGGGATCAAGCACGCGACGCTGGAGTTTGAAAGCCGCGATTACCCTTGCCCAGACCGAAATGAACCCTAGCAGCCGATTGGCTTAAGTCCGACAGGCTGCTAGCCCGCGTTTGGCTCAAAACACCGATTTTCTAGAGAATTTGAACAAGGATAGCAACGACATGAACGCAACCGAAATGAAGCAGGCTTTAGAGCAGTTGACCGATCAGGATTATCAGGCCATTGTGGACGGCGCGGGTCTGGTAATCGAAAACGACGAAACCTTGGTCATTGGTCGACCGGATCAGGCCTTTGTGATTTTTGAAATGGGCGACGAATCGTTTGATTCGACCGAGGCCTTGAAAGCGTCATTAATGTCGCGCGCAGAAGGGTTGATTCAGGAATATTACCAGTACAACCCGGTCAGCAAGGCTTACTTTAACCGTGCGTTGCAGGCTTTTGTTCAGGAGCACGGCCCGGAGGCTTTTGTGTCCATGCCGGGCAAGACGGCCACGGTGGCGGTGTTTGCGGAAAAGGGCGAAATGGTGTGTGAAGACGCCAGCAGCACGCGTTTTGAGTATGGTCTGAATCTGACGCTGGAAGAAGCGATGCCGGCACTGGCGATTCGCAATAAGGTCAAAAACTGGGTCCAGTCCGGTGGGGCTTACGAGGACTACATCAGCGTCAATGTGTGCCGTTTCAGCTGCATCGAATAGTCTCCGACAGATCAGAGAGGCTGCAAGTCAGCTTCTCTGGCATCTCTGACCGAATCAAACCTCGTCCAGTTTCCGGATCTTTTTGAACGCCTTCTTGACCGCTTTGGCCACGGTGTCATCCACTTCGATGTGTTCCTGCCCGGACATGTAAAACGACATGTCAATGTCGTAGCGGATGTAACGGGGAGGAATGCGGTTGAGCGCCATACAGGCCAAATCGGCCAGTTGCTCTTCGTTCAGACCGCTTTGGAGGTAGTTTTCATTGATGTGATCGAAAACCCTGCGTTCATAATAATTATGAACGGACTCTAATGTGGACATAACCGGCTCCTGTTTGCGCGTGTCAAACCATCAATATAGCCGATTCGCACACAGAAAAAAACCGCTTTTTTATTAACCCGAATATTTCACAAATTTGCACCGACCTTGCTTGCCCCTTGATTCCACAAGCAATATTTCCTCAGTCGGTCGTAATCATGGATACGACGCTTCTTCGGAAACGAAGAACTCGACGCCCGAAGGGGTAAGTCGAGAAATTTCCTTGTGAAAATAAGTTCCTGCGCAATCTCAGCACAAATTCATGAAACATTCGGGTTAGGCCTGGTAGTTTTTACGTCGGTTTATTGCTTTCGCGGGCCAGGGCGCGGTGACCGATGTCGGTGCGGTAATAGGCATTGTCCCATTGAATCTGTTTGACCGCCTGATACGCCCGCGCCTGGGCATCGGTGACGTTCTCGCCCAGGGCGGTCACACAAAGCACCCGGCCGCCGGCGGTGACCAGATCCCCCTTGTCATTGGTGGCGGTTCCGGCATGGAACACTTTGGTGTTGGCCGAGTTGGCCCGGTCAATGCCCTGAATCACATCGCCCTTGTGATAGCTTTCCGGGTAGCCGCCTGCGGCCATGACCACGCCCAGCGCCGCACGGTCATCCCATTGGGCATCCACCTGGTGCAAACGTTGTTCGACCGCGGCCAGACACATTTTGGGCAGGCTGGATTGCAGTCGCATCATAATCGGCTGGGTTTCCGGGTCGCCAAAACGGCAATTGTATTCCAATACCTTGGGCGTGCCGTCCTCGGTAATCATGATCCCGGCATACAGAAAACCGGTGTAGGGATGGCCGTCTGCGGCCATGCCGTCAATGGTCGGCTGGATCACTTCGCTCATAATCCGCTTGTAAATCTCGCGGGTGACCACCGGAGCCGGGGTGTAAGCGCCCATGCCGCCGGTATTGGGGCCGGTGTCGCCATTGTCACGGGCTTTGTGGTCCTGAGAGGTGGCCATCGACAGAATGTGTTCGCCGTCGGCCATGACAATGAAGCTGGCTTCCTCGCCCTGCAGGAATTCCTCGATCACCACGCGGGCACCGGCTTCGCCGAACTTGTTGCCCGAGAGCATGTCGTCCACGGCCGCTTTGGCCTGTTCCAGCGTTTCAGCCAGAATCACGCCCTTGCCCGCGGCCAGACCGTCGGCCTTGACCACAATGGGCGCGCCGACCTTGTCCAGATAGGCGTGGGCCGGGGCCACTTCGGTAAACACCTGATAGTCAGCAGTGGGAATCCGGTGCCGCGCCAGAAAGTCCTTGGAAAAGGCCTTGGAGCCTTCCAGCTGGGCGGCGGCCTTGCTCGGCCCGAAGCACTTGAGACTGGCCTCGGCAAAGGCATCCACCACGCCCTCGACCAATGGGGCTTCGGGGCCGACAATGGTGATGTCGATCCGTTCGTCCTGAGCAAATTTGACCAGGCCTGGTAAATTGTCCACCGCAATGTCGACATTGGTCAGGCCGGGTTCCAGCGCGGTGCCGGCATTGCCGGGCGCCACAAAGGTGGTTTGGACATCCTTGTCCTGCGCACATTGCCAGGCCAGAGCGTGTTCGCGTCCGCCGCTTCCAATCACTAATACGTTCATATCAAATCCATTCAATTTTGTAAGTTCGTCCGTTCTGCTAAGTCCGACAGGCTGCCGGATAAAAAATAAGCGTTTTGCTCAAGGTCAAGGCGGGTAATGCAGGCCATAGCAACGCTATGGCCAAATTTCCCAACGCAGAGATTGAGCAAACAAGCTATTTTTTCATTTTTAATGGCGGAAATGGCGCATGCCGGTGAACACCATCGCAATCCCATGTTCGTTGGCCGCATCGATCACTTCCTGATCGCGCATGGAACCGCCGGGATGAATCACCGCGGTAATGCCGGCTTCGGCGGCCGCGTCAATGCCATCCCGGAAAGGGAAAAACGCGTCCGAAGCCATGACCGATCCGGGCACTTCCAGTCCTTCGTCGGCGGCTTTGATCCCGGCAATTTTGGCGGAATAGACCCGGCTCATTTGCCCGGCGCCCACGCCAATGGTCTGGCCGTCTTTGACGTAGACAATGGCGTTGGATTTGACAAATTTGCCCACCTTCCAGGCAAACAGCAGATCGGCCATTTCCTTGTCGGTCGGAGTCCGTTCGGTGACCACGCTCAGGTCGGCGGCGGTGATCATGCCCAGATCCCGGTCCTGGACCAGCAATCCGCCGGTGACCCGTTTGAAGTCGTGTCCCGGCTGGGCTTCCGCCAGTTCGCCACAGGTCAGCAGGCGCACGTTTTTCTTGGCGGCTACGGCCTGTTCGGCTTCGGCGGTGACCGTGGGGGCGATGATCACTTCCACAAACTGCTGGTCGACAATGGCTTGCGCGGTTTTGCCGTCCAGAGCGCGGTTGAAAGCGATGATGCCGCCAAAGGCCGAGGTTGGATCGGTTTCGAAAGCGCGCTGATAAGCGTCCTGCAAGTCGGTGCCCATGGCCACGCCACACGGGTTGGCGTGTTTGACGATCACACAGGCGGTTTCATTAAAGGTCTTGACCAGTTCCAGCGCGGCATCGGTGTCGGCAATGTTATTGAACGACAGTGCCTTGCCCTGAAGCTGTCTGGCCGTGGACACACTGGCTTCGGTCGCATTGCGCTCGGTGTAAAACGCGGCTTTCTGGTGCGGGTTTTCGCCATAGCGCATGCTTTGTTTTTTCACAAACTGGGTGTTGTAGGTGCGCGGGAAGGTGTCGCTGGCGTCTTCGCTGAAGCGCTGGCCGAAATAATTGGCAATCGCGCCGTCATAGCGGGCGGTCAGTTCAAAGGTTTTGATCGACAGATCAAAACGGGTGGCATCGGACAGCGCCCCCTGACTGGCTTGCATTTCCTTGAGCACACGCACATAGTCGTCCGGGTCGGTCACCACGGCCACATCGGCGTGGTTTTTGGCCGCGGAGCGCAGCATGGTGGGACCGCCAATGTCGATGTTTTCGATCGCGTCTTCCAGCGTGCAATCGGGGTTGGCCACCGTGGCTTCAAACGGGTAGAGATTGACCACGACCATGTCGATCGGATCAATGCCGTGTTCGGCCATGACCGCGTCGTCGGTACCGCGGCGTCCCAGCAGGCCGCCGTGAATTTTCGGGTGCAGGGTTTTGACCCGTCCGGCCATCATTTCCGGAAAACCGGTGTGTTCCGACACTTCGGTCACATCCAGCCCGGCCTGCGTCAGCGCTTTGTAAGTGCCGCCCGTGGACAACAGGGCCACGTCCATCTCGGCCAGGGATTTGGCAAAATCGACAATGCCGGATTTATCGGAAACACTGAGCAGTGCGCGACGAACGGGTTTCATAAAGCTTCTCCAAAAGGTGGTTTAAGACGGTTGGGTAATCTGGTAATGCTGCATTTTCTTGCGCAGGGTGTTGCGGTTGATGCCCAGGATGGCGGCGGCGCGGCTTTGATTGAATTCGGTTCGCGCCAGCACATACTCCAGCAGAGGCTTTTCCACTTGGCTGATCACCATCTGGTAGACATCGGTCGGGGTTTCCTGCTCCAGTGTCTGAAAGTAGTGCGCCAGTGTCTGGGTGACGTGCTCGTTCAAAGGCGCCGGTGTCTGCTGGGCCTGATTGGGCGAGTCGGTGACAGGCATGTCCGTCATTTGGGTGTTGTGTGAATGGTTCATGTCAAAAAACGGTCGATCAGTTCCAGTTGCTGGTCCGTCTGGTCCAGTCGGTTAAAGGCTTGCCGCAATTGGGTGCCCCGGGGCAGATGCCGGCTGTACCAGCCAATGTGTTTGCGCGCGATTCTGGCCGCCTGAAGCTCGCCGTAAAGCGGGATCAGGGCCTGAATGTGGCGACGCATGACCTGGCGAAACGTCTCGGTCCCGGGTGGGGGCAGGGTTTCACCGGTGTTCAGAAAGTGTCGGATTTCCCGGAAAATCCAGGGGTATCCCTGGGCCGCCCGGCCAATCAACAGGCCATCGGCGTCGGTGTATTTTAATACATCCTGCGCCTGTTTTGGGGTGCAAATATCGCCGTTGGCCATCACTGGCAAAGTGATCGCCTGTTTGACCTGACGGATGGTGTCGTATTCGGCCTGTCCCTGAAATCGGTCGGCCCGGGTGCGGCCATGAACGGCCACGGCCTGAAGACCGCAGGCTTCCGCCAGTTGGGCGATTTCGACGGCATTGCGCTGATCGGTCCGGACGCCGGTGCGCAGTTTGACCGTCACCGGCACCGAAACGGCGGCCACCAGCGCATCGAAAATGGCGGCCACGCGTCCGGGGTCGGCCATCAAAGCCGAGCCGGCGGCGACGGCACAGACCTTTTTCGCGGGGCAGCCCATGTTCAGGTCAATGACTTGCGCCCCGCGGGCCACCTGGAAACGGGCGGCCCGGGCCAGGTCTTCCGGCTCGGTGCCCAGTAGCTGGACGATGCGCGGCTCGGTTTCATCGGCCTGAGCATGACGGGTCTGGGATTTGCGTGAGGCTTCCAGACCGGGTTTGGACGCGACCATCTCCGACACTGTGTAGTCGGCGCCTTCCGATCGGCACAGATCGCGCATGGCCCGATCGGTCACCCCGGCCATGGGGGCCAGGGCCAGAATGGGGCCGGTTTGGGCAAAAGGCCAGCTCATGCCGGGGCAAGCAGTGTCAGTTGCGACCAGTCCTCAAGGCTGCGATGTTCGCGGCAGACAAAGCCCTGCTGTGCATAGTGCGCAATCAGGTCATCGGCCTGAGTGGTCAACAGGCCGGAAAGCACCAGAGTGGCTCCCGGTTGGAGCAAGGCGCGGAAATTGGGCAGCAGGCTTTTTAGCGGGCCGGCGAGGATGTTGGCGATCACCAGATCGGCGCGAGCCGGTTGGCGGGCTTCGAAATCGGCCACCAGATCAAATGCGATGTCGGCCTGATTGCGCTCGGCATTGTCGCGACTGGCGCGAATGGCCTGGGGATCAATGTCGGTACCGGAAACCTGTTTGGCCCCCAGTTTTTTGGCGGCCAATGCCAGCACGCCCGAGCCACAGCCGTAGTCGATCACGGTCAGGTTTTGGGGTGGCTGGGCGTCCAGCCACTGCAGACACAGCGCGGTGGTCGGATGGGTGCCGGTGCCAAACGCCATGCCCGGATCCAGCATCAAGTTCACCGCGTCGGGCTGGGGTGGCTGGTGCCAGCTGGGCACGATCCACAGACGCTCACCGAAACGCATGGGTTCAAACGCGTCCATCCAGGCCCGAACCCAGTCCTTGTCTTCCAGAGGTTCAATCGAAAACCCGTTTTTGACCAGGCCTGGTGATTCCGGCAGGGCCGGATCGGCCAGAACCTGATCCAGAATCGCCTCTGGGATCACATCGGCGTCAAACAAGGCGACCACTTCGGTATTGGCCCAAATGGGTGTGGTACCGAGTTCGGGTTCGAAAATGGGCTGGTCGGCGGCATCGGCAAAGGTAACCGAGGCCGCACCCGCTTCGGAAAAGGCGTCGGACAGGGGTTCGGCCAGGCTCTCTTGAACCGTGGTTTTGATCTGAATCCAGGCCATGTCAGATCAGGTGTTCCAGCCGGTGCTCCAGATAATGGATATTGGGGCCGCCTTCGCGGAAACCGAGATCGCTCATGATTTCTTCCTGCATGGCGACATTGGTGTCAATGCCTTGAATGATCAATTCGTGCAGGGCGGTTTCCATGCGGGCAATCGCCGATTCACGCGTGGCCCCAGTGCAGATCAGCTTGCCGATCATGGAGTCGTAATAGGGCGGCACGGTATAGCCGGTGTAAATGTGTGAATCCCAGCGCACGCCGGGGCCGCCGGGCAGGTGCAGACGCTCGATTTTGCCGGGCGAAGGCACAAAGTTTTTGGACGGGTTTTCGGCGTTGATGCGGCATTCGATCGCATGGCCCTGGATTTTGACGTCTTCCTGCTTGATGCTCAGAGGATGGCCGGTGGCGATTTCAATTTGCGCCGCGACCAGATCGATGCCGGTGACCTGTTCGGTGACCGGATGCTCTACCTGCAGGCGGGTGTTCATTTCGATGAAATAAAATTCGCCGTTCTCATACAGGAATTCAAAGGTGCCGGCCCCACGGTAATTGATTTCCAGACAGGCATTGACGCAGGCCTGGCCGATGCGATCACGCTCTTCCTGGGTGATGCCGGGCGCAGGCGCTTCTTCAATCACTTTCTGGTGGCGGCGCTGCATCGAGCAGTCGCGTTCACCCAGATGAATGGCGTTGCCCTGACCGTCTGAGAGCACTTGTACCTCGACGTGACGCGGGGTTTCCAGGAATTTTTCCATGTAGACTTCCGGGTTGCCGAAAAAATTGCCGGCTTCGGATTTGGTCAGTTGGATCGATTTGATCAGGTTGGATTCGGTGTGGACCACGCGCATGCCGCGTCCGCCACCGCCACCGGAGGCTTTGATGATGATCGGATAGCCGATTTCACGCGCCATCCGTTTGTTTTCCTCTTCGTCCTCGCCCAGGGGGCCGCCGGAACCCGGCACGGTGGGCACGCCCGCCGCTTTCATAGCGCGGATGGCCGAGACCTTGTCGCCCATAATGCGGATGGTTTCGGCTTTGGGGCCCATAAAAATGAAGCCGCTTTCTTCCACGCGCTCGGCAAAGTCGGCGTTCTCGGACAAAAAGCCGTATCCCGGATGAATGGCTTCGGCGTCGGTGATTTCGGCCGCCGAAATGATGCTCGGAATGTGCAGGTAACTCTCGCTGGAAGAGGCCGGGCCAATGCAGACGGACTCATCGGCCAGCAGGACGTGTTTGAGGTTGGCATCGGCGGCGGAATGCACGGCCACGGTTTTGATGCCCTGTTCCCGGCAGGCGCGCAGAATTCTTAGCGCGATTTCGCCGCGGTTGGCAATAAGGATTTTTTCAATCATGGGTTGTCTCATGTGTGACTGGCTGTTGGCAGAAAATCGGTTTCGCCCCTTTGGGGGCGGGCTTGTTCCGGTTTATTCAATGATAAACAGAGTCTGGCCGTACTCGACCGGTTCGGCGTTCTGTGCCAGAATTTTCTTGACGGTGCCGGACACTTCCGCTTCGATCGGGTTCATGATTTTCATCGCTTCGATGATGCACAGCGTGTCGCCTGGGTTGACCTTGTCGCCGACCTGTACGAACGGCGCCGCGTCCGGCGAAGAGGCTTCGTAAAAGGTTCCGACCATCGGTGAAGGGATTTTTTGACCGCTGGGTTCGGCGTCGGCCTGAGGCGCGCTCTGTTCCGGTGCGGCCTGAGGCGCTGGTTCGGCATTCTGGGCGGGCATGGTGTTGACCGGCGCGGCCATGTGTTGTGGGGCCTGCATCATCACCGGCTCTTTGGAGCGGGTGATGCGAATATTATGCTCGCCTTCCTTGATTTCGATTTCGGCAATGTCGGAGTGTTCCACGATTTCGATCAGTTTGCGAATTGAGCGAATGTCCATAATAAAAAAGTCCTTTGCGGGTGAAATATACGTCTATTTGAGTTTTTCGACAGCGGCGGTCAGGGCCAGCTGATAGCCGATGGTACCCAGCCCGGCAATGACGCCTTCGGCCAGGTCGGAAAAATACGAGTGGGCGCGAAAAGGTTCACGCCGATGAATATTGGATAAATGCACTTCGATAAACGGGATTTTGACCGTGGCCAGCGCATCGCGAATGGCCACGCTGGTGTGGGTGAAGGCCGCCGGATTGATGATGATAAAGGCCGCCTCGTCCATGGCATCGTGAATGCGTTCGATGATCTCGGTTTCGCTGTTGCTCTGAAAATGCAGCAAGCGTACTTCGTAGTCGTCGGCCAGTGCTTCAAGGTCTTCAATCACATTGGCCAGTGTCTGGCGCCCGTAAATTTCGGGTTCACGTTTGCCCAGCATGTTCAGGTTGGGACCGTTGATGACCAGAATGTTTGCCATGACGTACCGCCTTCACCCATTGCGTGAAAATAATGAAAATTATACCCGATTAGAACCGGCTTGAATACGCAGGCAAAACAAAAACATTCACGAATTGTTATGAACGGTCCTGAAAAGCTGTGTTTCGTAAATACTTCGGAGAGTAAGCTTTTAAACTTGGCCTGCCTGCTGGGTTTGCAGAAGATAGTGGTCAAAGGCTTTTCTGTCCAGAGGGCGGGAGAAATAATAGCCCTGATAATGGAAGCAGCCCAGCCGGATCAGTTTGTCTTTCTGGGCTTCGGTTTCGACCCCTTCGGCCAGCACTTCCAGCTTGAGCGCACGGCCCATGGCAATAATGGTTTCCGTCAGCACCTTGTCATTCTGGTTGCTTTCCAGGTCGGTGATAAAGCTTTTGTCGATTTTGACCTGACTGATCGGCAGCTGCTTGATGCTGGACAGAGAGGAATAGCCGGTACCGAAATCGTCCATGGAAAAGATGATCCCCGCTTCGCGCAAGGCCTGCATTTTTTCCAGAGTGTCCAGCATGTTGTCCAGCGCGACCGATTCGGTGATTTCCAGTTTCAGGCGTTCAGGCGGAATCTGATAATGGTGCACAATGTCGAGCACTTCGCGCACAAAATTCTGCTGGCGGATCTGACGGCCGCTGACATTGACCGACAAAGTGAGGTGACTCAGAACCGGGGTTTTCTGCCAGGCACAAAGCATTTCGCAGGCCTGTTGCAATACCCAGTGCCCAATCTGGATGATCAGATGGCTTTCTTCGGCCAAGGGGATGAAGTCAACCGGGGACACCATGCCTCTCTGCGGATGCTGCCAGCGTATCAATGCCTCGGCACCCAGCAAATGGCCCTGTTGGTCCACCTGAGGCTGAAAATGCAGTTGCAGTTCGTCTTTTTCCAGCGCCCGCCGCAGGTCCTTTTCCAATAGCAGGCGGTCTTCCAGCTCTTTCTGCATGGTGGGATTGAACAGTCGAATGGTATTGCGCCCGGCATTTTTGGCCTGGTACATGGCGTTATCGGCCTGCTTGAGCAGTTCGTCCAGATCGTTCAACCCATCACGGAACAGAGCGATGCCGATACTGGGGCTGTTGTAATGCTCGATGGTGTCCAGATGATAGGGTTGGGTCAGGGAGTCACGGATCTTTTCGGCAATCTTTTCGGCGTCTCGGGCGGCCAGGCGTTCGTCATTGCTCATGGCTTCGCAGATCACCACAAATTCATCCCCTCCCAGGCGCACGATGGTGTCGGCGTCCCGTGACACGTCCTTCAGCCGTTCCGACACCTCGATCAACAACTGGTCGCCGACATCGTGCCCACGGGTGTCGTTGAGGTGCTTGAAATTGTCCAGATCAATAAACAGCACGGCCCCATAGGTGTGGTGGCGTTCGCTCATGGCGATCGCGTGTTCCAGGCGTTCAATCATCAAGCGCCGATTCGGCAGGCCGGTCAGTGGGTCATAAAAGGCGAGTTTGCGAATTTGTTCTTCATCTTCCTTGCGTTGGGTGATGTCGACAAAGGCGCCGATGTAATGCGAGATTTTGCCTCGGTCATTATAGACGGCGGTGATGGTCAGGTATTCGGCATAGACCTCGCCGTTCTTGCGTCGGTTCCAGATCTCGCCCTGCCAGCGGCCCTGTTTTTTCAGATCGCGCCACATGGTTTCGTAAAATTTTGAGCTCTGCTGACCGGAGCTGAGCACCGCCGGGGTTTTGCCGATGACTTCATGCGGCGCATAGCCGGTCAGGCGGGTGAAAGAGTGATTGACCTTGAGAATGTGGCCGTCGGGATCGGTGATCACGATGCCTTCCTGCACATTGAACGCGGTGGCGGCAATTTTGAGTTCCTGACGGTTTTGGTTGATCAGGTGTATGGCCGCGCCGAGCAACACTACCAGCAGAGTGATGAAAATCAGGCTGGCGCTTAAGCGGTCGTCCAGCTGACCAAGGAAGGGTGCTTCGGCCAACGCTATCATATAAGCCGCAGGTTTGTTTTCCAGGTCGCGAATGCTTAAAAAACTGGCCAGGTACGGTTGGCCGTTTAACTTGTAACCGATGGCAAAGGAGTCTCCCTGACGCATGTTTTTGGTCACGACCGGCATCTGGCTCAGAATCTGGCCGCTTCGGTCGGAAAAACTGGAGGCTCTCGGCGGTGAGTTTGGCAGGTCCTTGCTGGTGTCGGTTTCAATCCAGTCCGGGTTGAAGCGGCTCTGGGTGTAATAGTTTTTGAAATGCTGAAACAGGGCATGTTTTACCCGCGGGTGCAGGATCAGGCTGTATTCCCGGCTGGAATCGATAAAGGCCATGTCTTGGCGCAGGGCTTCAAAGGCGTGACTGAACTCAACGGCACCCAGGTGCTCGCCCTCGTCAATGATCGGAAACACATTGCGAAAACCGGGCAATACCCGGCCCAGACCGAAACCGGAAACCGGTTTGAGCGTTTCATTGGCAATGCGAAAGGAATCGCGCAGACCGGACAGGTCATCGCCATAAAAATCCGGTCGATGCATGCGCAGCAGGCTGGTATTGTCCGGCAGGGTAAACTGAAACTGATAGATGTCGGACGCCTTGAGCTGAGCGTAAACCGGATTCATTTTGCGCTCAAGCCGCTTGCGCGCCTGATTGCGTTTGGCCGGGTCCTGGGCCTGGTGCAACAGGGCCAGCACATCCGGCTGCATGATGTAGGTGTTCAGAAATGCGCGCTTGCTTTTTTTCTGCAAATGCTGGACCGAGCGCCAGGCCAGCGTCAGGTCGGAGAGTTTTTTGTCAATGTATTGCTGTTTCTGTTGGTCGCTCTGGTGATTGAGAAAGCTCATGCCCCCCAGCCACACGGAAACCAAAAGCAGAAACAGCCACAGAAAGTTGAATTGGGCAGTGGTCAGCCAGCGCATAAAAAACCGCCCTTGTGAAACCGGATAAGCATTCCGGCATTATAACGCATGCCGGGCTTGAGAATGGAAATGTGTCTTGCTCGTATTTGTTCGTAGAGATTGGCCCGTTGAGGCCGCATTCAGCGACCGCAATCAAAAGACTGTCGGGAAAGGGCTATTTACCCAGAGCCTGTTGAATGTTGCCGGTGAACTTTTCGGCGTTCTGAAAACCGACCACACGCTGTGCCTTTTGTTCCTGTCCGTTTTGAAAGAACAGAATCGCCGGCGGTCCGACAATGTTGAAGTGCTTCATCAGAGCTTTATGCACATCGGTGTTGTCGGTGACATCGGCCTTCAGCAGTGTGACGCCATCCAGTGCCTGTTGAACGCCGGGATCGGTAAAGGTCCGGGCTTCCATTTCCTTGCAGCTGATGCACCAGTCGGCGTAAAAGTCGAGCATGATCGGCTCGCCTTTGGCCAGTTCGGTTTCCAGTTCCTGCAACGAGCCGATTTTCTTGAAAGTAAGTCCTTGTTGTTGCGACTGCGCCGTGCCGCCGCCGGAAAGACCTTTCAGAGGTTGCATCAGGTTGCTGCCACCGCTGGCCAGACCAATGAACAGAACCACACCGTAAACCAGTGAGATCACGCCAATGGACTTGAACAGTTTGTGCCAGCCGGATTTTTCGCCAATCGGTTCCAGTGCACCCAGATAGACTCCGGAACCAATCAGCAGCATGCCGGAAAGCATCAGTGTGGCCCAGTCCGGGATGATCCGTTCGGCCATCCAGATGGCCAGAGCCAGCATCAGAACCCCGAAAACGGCTTTGACATTGTCCATCCAGGCACCGGCTCGAGGCAGCAGTTTGCCTGCGGAAGTACCAAGCAACAGCAATGGCACGCCCATGCCCAGACTCATGGCAAAGAGGGCGGTGCCGCCAAGCAACGCATCGCCGGTCTGACCGATGTAAATCAGTGCGCCAGCCAGAGGCGGCGCCACGCAGGGACCGACGATCAGTGCGGACAAAAAGCCCATGATGGCAACGCCCGTCAGTGTGCCGCCTTTCTGCTTGTTGGAAACCTGTGTGATTTTGTTCTGCACCGAAGACGGTAACTGAAGTTCGTAAAAACCGAACATGGAAAACGCCAGTGCCACAAACACCAGGGCAAAGGTCCCGATGATCCAGGGGTTCTGGAACATGACCTGCAGGTTTTCACCGAAGACGCCTGCCAGTACGCCCGCCACCGTGTAGGTCACCGACATGGCCAGAACGTACACCAGAGACATCACAAAAGCCCGGCGTGTGGTGATCTGTTCGCCCTGTCCGACAATGATGCTCGACAGAATTGGAATCATCGGGAAAACACAGGGCGTCAGCGACAGCAGCAGACCAAACAGGAAGAAGGTGCCGATCACCAGCCAGACCGAACTGTCCTGAAGGGTCTGGGTGATGCGGTCGGATTCCGACAGGTCGTTGGCACCGGTTGCCTGAGACGCGGCTTGCGATTCGCTGGTCGTGCTGTCAGGCAAAGGCCCGCCAAAGTCCTGTTCGGATACCGACAGGGTTTTTCTGGTGGGCGGGTAGCAAACGCCCGAATCCACCGAGCAGCCCTGGTAGGTCAGTTCAATCTGGGCGCTGTCGAGCACATTGCCGACCGGCAGTCTGGCGCTGAAGTCGTCGTGAAACACGGCCACGCGCCCGAACACCGGGTCGTCGGTCATGGTCGCGTCAGGCAACTGCAGAGTGCCCAGAGTGGCTTCGCCGTTTTTGACCGTGACTTTGAATTTGTCCTGATACAGGTGGTAGCCCTCAGCCACCGCAAACGTCAGCATCAGATGACCGGCGTTGTCGCCGGTTCCTGCCTGATAATCAAACTGAAACGCCTCTTCTTCCGGCAGCAGGTCGGTGCCGCTGTCGGGGACAATCAGATCGTTCAGGGCCTGCAGGTTTTCAGCACTGGCGATGGCACCGGGAGAAGCAGCCTGGTCATTGTCGGGCAGAGAAACCAGCGTTTTCTTGGTCTGAGGCGGGTAGCAGACCCCCTGTTCCTCCGCGCAGCCCTGGTAGCCGATTTCCAGCTTCAGGCGTTTGGCATCGGTTTGCGGGATGGAAAGCGTGACGGTCAGGTCGTCTTCAAAGACTTTGGATTCGCCGAAAGCGGGATCGTTTTTGATCACGGCCTTGGGAAAGTTGATCGGTCCCAGTTCCGCATCGGGTGAGGAGACTTTGATGCGCTTCTGATAGAGGTAGTAGCCGTCGGCAATGGTCCAGCTGATTTTGATCTGACCGTTTTCCGCCTTGACCGGTTGCAGCACAAACGCGTCATCCACCGGCAGCAGATCGTCGGCAGACAGGGCCCAAGGGGTAAACAGCAGAGACCAGGCCGTGATCAGCGTGATCAGGCCTTTTTTGGCTGACAAGGCAGCGGAATCTAAAAAACGGCGCAACATAAAGGTGTCCTTACCGGTTGAATTCTGTTGTTATGAAGCCATGATTGATATGATGGCAAGCATTGATTCGATGATGATCGACGATTTTAACGTAAATGCATGGTTCCATGGTGTGCAAAGTTTGTGTAAGGCTGGAATGTTGTCATAAGCCTGAGCAGACGAACAAGAACTTTCACGAGGCTGTATGTTTAATTTGACCGTATTACTGTTTATTCTGGTGCCGCTGATTGAGCTGTATGTGCTGATCGAAGTCGGTGGCATCATCGGCGCGCTGCCCACCATTCTGCTGACCGTTTTCACCGCCGTCGCCGGTGTGGCGTTGATGCGCCAACAGGGCGTCAGCACCATGCAGCGGGCGCAGGCGAATATGGCGCAGGGGCAGCCACCGGCGGCAGAAATGATGGAAGAGGTTCTGTTGTTTCTGGGCGGCTTGTTCCTGCTGATACCGGGGTTGATCACCGATTTTCTCGGGTTTGTTCTGTTGGTGCCGCCTTTGCGGGCGGCGATGGCCAGAAAGATCATCGACCAACGTCGCAGCCATTACGCTCGCCAGCGAGGCGGTGTCTATGAAACCGAATGGACCCAGAAATCGGAAAACGGCTCGGAAATCCTGCACGTTCGGACCCTTCGCGGCCATCGGCCGGAACAGGATAACGATGTGATTGACGGCGAAGTCACCAGCGAAAAGCCCGACCAAAACACCGAACCCAAAGATCGCTGAAACATCGCTGAGACGATCGCCCTTTCCGGCCAGATTTCATGCTGGCAGGTTTGAAACCGGGCATTTCGAGTCCGACAGGCTGCTGGAATCCGTTCACATCAGTCAATCAGATGACCGTCCGTGTCTTCGTTGACTTCTTCCAGCAGTGCCGTATAACCTTCCCTGAAACTCGGGTATTTGAATTCGTAGCCGCTGGCACGGATTCTGGCGTTGGACAGACGCTTGTTGCCGCGCTGGGCGCGACTGTTTTCGGTGGGTTCGTTGTGTTCGACCACCGAAGCGGACAGTTGTTCCGCCAGCCATTCATACACATCACAGATCAGCGTGGGTTCGTTGTCCACACCGATGTAAACCGGCTCCAGAGGTTTGACCGTCAGCAGGTGTGCCAGCACGCCCACCGCATCGTCGGTATGGATGCGGTTGCTGTAGACGTCTTCCATGCAGTGGGCCTGGCCTTTGAGCACCATGTCAATCAAGTAGGTGCGTCCCGGACCGTAAATGCCGCCAAACCGAACCACTGTGCCCGGAAAAGGGGCGTTCAATGCCAAGTCTTCGGCTTCCAGCAAGCGACGGCTGGCGAAGTTTTTGCCTTCGGTTGGACTGTCCTCGGTGACCGTTTCCCCGTTGTTCTGGGTGAAGACCGACGAACTGGAAATGAAAAACAGACGCCGAATGCCTTCGCTGAAACCCTGTTCATCCAATGCCTTGATCACATTGCGCAGCCCCAGCACATAAGCGCGGTAGTAGCCAATGTCGTTAAAGGCGCTGGCAGAGACAATGTAATAGACGTAATCAAATGGCCCGGGCAGTTCCGGCAAAGGCGCGAACAGGTCGGCTTTGATCGGATTGATGGAAGTGGGCATTTTGTCGTCAGAGCGGCGGATGCCGAAAACCTCGTGACCCTGTTTGGTCAGTTGTTTGCCCAGACGACAGCCAATGTCGCCGCAACCGGCGATAAGAATACGTGCCATAGACCCAGTTACTCCTCAAATCGGTCAGTTTATTCGCATCCTATCACAAACAAATTGCACGGATTAAGAAAATATTGGATAGTAAGTGTACAAGGTATGAAAATGTTATGAATAGGGGAGGGTAAAGTGGTTTTTGACCAGGCCTGGTCAAAAAGGCATAAAAAAACCGCCAGCCGCATAAGCGGATGACGGTTTGTCTTTGGCGTTCTAAGTTAAAGCTTAGAAGTTCATGCGCAGAGACACGGTGTACCCGATTTGAGAGTGGGTGACTTCGTGTTCGGTTCCGGCATCGGCTGTACTAGCAAAGCTGGAACCCAATGCAGAGCTAACTACACCAGTGTCGACTGTTTTACTTCTTTCTGGGGCGTATACAATTGCACCGTCAAGTGCTAAGTTTTTAGTAAGCTGATAACCGCCACCAAAAGTGAAATGTTGTTCAACCATTGCTGGGAAAAAATGGTTGTTGAACAAGTCAACGGCTTGGGCTTGATACCCCGCCATTCCGCCGGTAGCTGGAGTATCACCGGTTGAACCTGTTCCGGCTTTGTCAATTGGGTCTTCACCGTAATTGTAGCCAACGCCTACCCAGTAGTTGCTGCGAGTGTATTTGGCACCAATGCCGAAGACGTTCTGATCATCCCAGTTAAAGTCTTTGTAGCCGTTTGCTTGCCCCCATCTTATTTGTTTAGCATCGGCAGTAAGCATCAAATTACCAATAGTATAAGCGGCACCTACTTTGATTTCTGCGGGTTGTTCCAGGTTGTCATCAAAGTTCAAGCCAAAGCCTCCTGCTGCAACACTAATTTGATCTTTATATTCCATGTCAATGGCAGATTGATAAGCCAAGGCAACCGTGAAATCTGGGGTAATGTCGAAATGGCCACCTAGGTTAAATCCGAAGCCGATGTCTGAAGACATGCCGTTACCGACATTGCTTACGTCTGTTGTGGCTGCACTATAGGATTTGTAGTTTATATCAAGGGCACCGTACTGAATTACGGGCGCAAAACCAACGCCCCAACGATCATTGTTATAAGCCAGTGAAGGTGCAAATTTCATTAATTGAAGATTACTGTACCCATTAAAAAGCGCTGAACCATTACCGTTTACGCCGGCAGAGGCATCTACGTCGTCATAACCAGCATTGTCACGGTAGTCAGTCCCCATACCAGCGGAACCGAAAATACCAAGGCCAAATGTCCAGTGATCGCTTAAGCGGGTTGATAGAGAGACTTCAGGGATGATATTGGTGTCTGCATCACTTGTCTGTGAAAAGTAAGTTCTTTGTCCGGTCATGTCTGAAACATTGGTATCTGCCTTAACATCCGGCTTGAACAAAGTGCCGCCAATAACAAATTCCGTGCCTTGACCTTTGCCGATCAGTGATGGGTTGATCAGGGCGTTTTCTGAGCCGAAGTAGGCGGCGGTGCCGGTGCCGCCCAGTGCGCGGGATTGTGCGCCCAGACCGATCAGATTGTCGCCATTGGTAGCGAGGACGGGAGTGGAAACCATGGCGGTGGCCGCCACTGCGAGTGCGATTTTGGTTAGTTTCATGCGTTCGTTCTCTCTTGTTGTTGTGATCAAAGTTTACAGTCCTGGGTTGCGGGTGTGACGCCCGAGATCAACCGTGTCAGAAACACTATGCATAAGCGTTTTCTGATTTAATAATCAAAAAAATTTTATGTTTGATTAGTGTGATTAATTCGTACCAGTTGAAAGGGCGCTTGAAAACTTGATCTGAGTCAAAATGCACACTAAGTCATTGAAAAACAATATTATAAGAATTGTCTAATATAAGTGTTTTCTTAAATAAGGGATTATGGAAGCGCATCTCAAATTTTTTTTATAACCAAACAGGCAATTTTTATTAAGACATTCTAATATTATGAAATTCTGTAGTGATGTGTGCTTGGTGTGGTGTCTGAATAGGTCAAAATTGACTAGGCCTAGCCCGGAAATTTCATAAATGATGCAGCATCTCGCTTGCCCCTTGATTCCACAAGAAATATTTCTTCAGTCGGCCGTAATCGTTGATACGACACTCCTTCAGAAATTTCCTTGTGAAAACAAGTTCCTGCGCGATATTGGCGCAAATTCATGAAATTTCCGGGCTAGTTTAAAACCTTTGTCATGAACGTTGACTTGTTCCCATAGCTCTCAGTAGGAACGAGGTCAAAACAAGCGTTTTGTCACCCTGAGCGAAGCCGAAGGGTCTTTTGAAGGTGTGCAGGGTTGAAAAGATCCCTCCGCTTCGGTCGGGATGACAGAATGGGTTCAAGGCGTTTTAAGGCAACGTTATGAGATCAAAGAAGATGATGATGTTCGGATAAGAAAAAACCCGCGCTGAGGCGGGTTCCAGTCGGAGGATAATGTGCCATCCCCGGCCAAGCCGAGGATTTTGGTACAGGTTTACCAGGCGCCGGAGGCCCCTTTCTCCATCATGGTCCAGACGGTATCACGAACGTGCATGGTTTCTTTTTTCAGTTCTTCTGGCATCTTTTTGCCCATTTTGACCATCATGTCCATGTTCATGCTGTACAGGTGCAGGCCGTCTTCTTCTTCAATGATGGTGATTCGACAGGGCAGGAAGCCGCCCATTGCAGGAGAGAAGTCGATCATTTTGCGCGCCGTTTCCGGGTTACAGAATGACATTACGTGAATGCGCTTGGATTCGATGCCACGAGCTTTCAGCTCTTCCGACAGCGGCAATTCGCCCACGTTCATCAGGCCGGTGCCCATGGCGGCATTTTCGATGGCGTCGGTTACGTCTTGAAATTCAACGCCTTCTTCGACTTTCATCTCCCACATGGTGGCGTCGGCGATGTCACCTTCGGCTTCCACCCACTTGTCCCAGACGTCCATAAAGGTGCCGCCCGCGCCTTCTTCCAGGTTGCCCATGGCGTTGATGGTGCCACACCCGGAAAGCAGGGCGATGCTGCCGGCGACAAAAGCGGTTTTGAAAAGGGTCATCAGTTTCATTCGGTCAATCTCCATTGGTTGCGTTCGTTCCTGCCTTTGGCTGTCAGGCGCACTGAGTGGCTGATGCCGTGGAAGGTTTATTGATGTATGTCAATTTTCAGAAACAAGATTACTCGGCTGCACAACCGGGTGAAAATCAATTTTTTTGTCGGCAAAATAACTTTCTTTTATGGACATTACGAGACGCTAATATTAAAAGATAACGAAACCCTGAAATAAGCATCCTCTAAACTAATTGGAATCCTAATTGAATCAACAGGTTGTTGAGTTTCTGGTCGGGCGTTTTTTGCACGCGGTGTTGCGACCATTCGCGCCGAACCGGGTAGTGTCTACGGTAATATTCATATTTTTTATGGGTGCCCTGAATATCCTTGGCTCGGATGGCAGCATCGTCCTCTTGCGGGTCATAACACGACTGCAACAGCGACCAGAGGGTGTCGGCGAGCAGGGCTTTGGCGGTGACAGCCATCGGTTGGGGCGAGGTCGGCAACTGTTGACGCCAGTCGTCTTGTGTGGGGATTTGCCATTGTTGGCAGAGTTGTTCGTACACCATCAGGCTGCCTTTGATTTTGGCATCCAGTGCGTGCCCGGCTATGTGCGGTGTGGCCAGGGTGGCTTTGCGGTAAAGGTCGGCGCGAATGTTGGGTTCGTTTTCCCAGCAGTCGATCAGGTTGAACTGAGGCGGGGCATCAACCCAGGCGCTTTCGTCGACAATGCCGCCGCGCGCGGCGTTGATCAGGACCTGTTCTGGGCGCAAACCTGCCAGTCGCTGCCGGTCAAGCAGATGTCGGGTGGGCCAGTCACCGTCGTCGGTCAAAGGCGTGTGCAGAGAAATGATGTCGGCTTGTAGCGCGGTGTCCAGGTCGCAGAAGTTCTCTGTCCCTTCGGATTTTTCGGCTTCTGCACGAGGCGGGTCATTCAACAGACAGGTGAGACCGACGGCTTCAGCCAGTGTCTGCAGCCGGCTGCCCACATGGCCGACGCCGACAATGCCCAGACTGAGATCCGACAGACGCCATTGGTTTTGCGATGCCAGCCGCACAATATTGGTGATCACGTATTCGGCAACGGAGTTGGCATTGCAGCCCTGGGCAGAATAAAAGTGGATGCCCTGTGTTTTTAACCAGGCCTGGTCAATATGGTCCAGACCCACCACGGTGGAGCCGACAAAGCTCACCTGGCTGTCGGCCAGCAGGTCGGCATTGACCTGGGTGCGTGATCGCACAATCAATGCGTCGGCTTTGGCCACGTCTTTGGGGCTGATCGCTTTGCCGGGCAGCCGTTTTATTTGGCCCAGATGGCTGAAAAGCGCATCGGCATAGGGAATGGCGTCGTCAATTACCAGCGTGCGTTGGGGCATTCGGTTCTCCTTGTTGCAAAATCTGATGAAATTATTGTAGCCGCACAAGCGCGCAGTTGCGGGTTTGATTGGGTAGAATGAGCGCACAAATGTCATAACCATGAAAAAACCATGTCCGCATCCCAGCAAAACAAGCCACGCACCCAGAGCCTGCTGATTCCCGGCGAAGTCGGTCAACTGCAGGCCCGTCTGACCCGGCCCGGCGCTTCCCGCTTGAACCGGGCGGATGATCCGGTGCATGAAACTGCCTGGGTGGTACTGAGCCATCCGCATCCGCAATACGGCGGTACCATGGACAACAAGGTGGTGACCACGCTGGAACGGACGTTTCAGCAACTGGGGTATGGCACGCTGGCCTACAATTTTCGCGGCGTGCAGGAGTCCACTGGCGATTACGATGAGGGCATGGGCGAACAATACGATCTGAAAGCGGTTGTGGACTGGTTAAGGCGCGAGCAGTCGGTTGAAGAACTGACGCTGGCCGGGTTTTCGTTCGGCAGTTATGTCAGCCTGGCCCAGGCCGATGAACTGGGCGCAAAACGGCTTTGCACGGTGGCCCCACCGGTCAGTCTGTACGATTTGAGTGGTTTGCACCCACAGGCCGACTGGCTGTTGATTCAAGGTGGTCGGGATGAGGTGGTGGAGCCCAAAGAGGTTTTGGATTGGGCCCTGACGCGCGAAACGGTGCCGGATCTACTCTGGCGGGCGCAGGCCGGTCATTTTTTTCATCGCCAGCTGGTGTGGCTCAAACAGATTCTGCTGGGGCACTATGGCCAGCCCTGATTTTATATGGCCAGTGACTGGTATATTAGAAAAAACTTATTTATAATTCCGCTCTATTAGAAAATGCTTATATGCTAATGTGTTTGTCATTTCCGGATCGGATCAACTAATGTTTCTGTTATGTGTGATTGGAAATGTGGCGAACCAGGCAAAAAGGACAGGGTCATGACAGCACCGATTGGATTACATCGATATATGCGCCGTTTGTCACCGCTGGCAATGGCGTTGGGATTGCTGGGCACACAGAGTATTGCCTCTGCCAGCGCGGTCACACTGGATTTCAAAGCTTGTGTGGAAACCGCACTGGGTCAGAATCCGGAGATGACGGTCAGTGAACAGCGAATTGTCCAGGCCGAAGCCGCTCTGTCGGAAGCCGAAGCCAGCCGCATGCCCCAGATCACCGCGTCGCTGACCGGTACCCGTTCCAATGATGCGATGAATGTGTTTGGGATGAAACTGGGGCAGCGTCAGGCGACCTTTGGTGATTTTGGTTTTGCTGACATTGGTAAAACAGGCTTTGGTGATCCCAGCGCCACATCTACTAATTTTGGTGTTGAACCTCGTGATCTCAACCATCCCGGCGCGCATAATAATTTCAACAGCCGTCTGGAAGTCAAGGTGCCGGTCTGGAACGGCGGTCGGATCGGCAGCTACGAAGATCAGGCTCAGGCGATGATTGCGGCGGCGCGTCAGGGCGATGAAGCCACTCAGCAGTACCTGACTTTTAATGTGTATCAGGCTTATGAGGGCGTTCACACAGCGCGGGCGTTTATTGAGGTGGCGCAACAGGCGGTGGAAGCGGCTCAGGCTTATGTCGAAACCACGGAAAACCTGGTGGCACAAGGCGTGGTGGTGCGTTCGGAACTGCTGAGTGCCAATGTGCATCTGTCGGAAGCGCAGACCCAATACGAGCAAGCCCTGATGGAAGAGCAGATCGCTTTGGACAACTTGAAAATGTTGATGGCCATGGACGAAGACGCCGAAATTGAAATCGGGGCGCGTCAGGACATTACCCTGCCCGAACATACGGCGGCTTCAATGAGTCAGGAAGCCATCAGCGTCAATCCGCAACTGGAAGCGTTGCGTGCGCAGACCAAAGCCAAACAGGCCGCCATTGCAGCCAGTAAGGCCGACAAGTATCCCAGTTTCAATCTGATGGCTCGCGGCGATGCCAACGATGAAAATCTGGGCTTTGACAGCACCTCCTATACCATTGCCGGAGTTTTTTCCTGGAAATTGACCGATTTTGGGGTCACCAATAATCGCATCAGTCGGGCACGGGCAGAAGCGTCCGAGGCCAAGGCATCGCTGCAGTCCAAAATGAACCAGACCCGTCTGGCGGTCAAAAAAGCCTGGCGTATGTTGCAGGTCGCAGAAAAGCGCGTGGTCTCCAATGAATTAGCCGTGGCCCAGGCCGAAGAAGCGCAACGACTGATCATGAAACGCTATAAGGGTGGCATTGCCACCATGACCGAGGTGCTGGCCAATCAGGCCCAGTTGGATAAGGCCCGTGCGGATCTGGTCAAATCCCAATACGAAAAAAACATTCAAAAGGCGACACTGCGATTGGAAACCGGGGCCATGACACTGGCCCGGATGTGACATACCCCGCAGACCCAACCCCATTAATTTAACGGAACAAATCAGGTGAGTCGGATGAAAACCCATGCTTATTCTTTGAAAACCCCTTTGCTGGTTGCATTATTGACACTGGGACTGGCAGGTTGCGGCGGTGAATCAGCCTCTGAGACCGCAAACGAAACCGTTCAGACCATTCAGGCGCCCGTGGCCACGGTGAAACTGGGTTCGATTCCTTTGCAGTCGGTGGTGCCTGGGTCGGTGGTGCCGGACCAGAAAGGTCGGATATCTTCCCGTTTGATGGGCTACATCAAGGATTTGGAAGTGAAGGTCGGAGATCGTGTTGATGCCGGGGATCTGTTGTTCTCGATTGATTCCAATGACGTGAGTGCACAGATTACTCAGGCCGAGTCCGGTTATCAGCAGGCTCAGGCCGCATTGGAAGACGCCAAACTGGATTACGACCGCTTCAAGAAACTGTATGCTCAGGATTCCGTGTCCAAGCAGCAGTTTGACAAAATCAGTCTGCAGTATCGGGTGGCACAGGAAAATCTGGCTGCGGCCCGTTCGGCCTACAATCAGGCGCAATCTCAGTTGAATTACGTTAATGTCAAAGCTCCGTTTGATGGGGTTGTGGTTGAAAAAATGGCCGTGGCGGGAGATATGGCGGCTCCGGGCAACCCGGTGTTGGTGCTGGAAAACCTTCAGTCGCTGAGTGTGCAGACTCAGGTGTCGGAGGATATTTTTGCGGTTCTGAGACAGGGGGACAAGGCGGAAATCAAGCTGGATGGTAAGGTCTCGCCTTTTTACGGTGAAGTCTACACCCTGGTGAGTGCGGCCGACCCCAGAACGCGTACCCACACGGTGAAGTTGAGCCTGCCGAAGAACATCGGCACCGTCAACAGCGGCACCTTCGCCCGGGTCGGTTTCACCCACGGTGATCGTCAGGCGATTATGGTGCCCCAGACCGCAGTGGTCAATCGCTCCGGGATCGAAGGGGTGTTTGTGGTATCTGAAGGCAAGGCCCGTTTTCACATGGTACGTCTCGGTGAAGAGATTGACGACAAGGTGGAAATCAAAGCCGGCCTGCAATTGGGCGATACCATCGTGGTGGACGACAATATGAGCATTCTCAATGGTGATCGCATTCAAACCGGTGCCGCACAAGGCGAGGGGGCGTAAATGACGTCGGAAAAGCTTAATTCAGCCGGGAAACTGGCCAAAGCCTTTATTCATTCCAAAATCACCATGATGATCATGATCGCCGTGACGCTGGCCGGTGTGCTGGCGCTGATGGTGACCCCGCGCGAATACAATCCACAGATCGTGGTGCCAGCGGCCAATATTATGGTGCCCAAGGCGGGTGCCAGTCCGGAAGAAGTCCAGAACATGGTGGTCAAGCCTCTGGAAAGCATTATGAATTCCGTGTCCGGGGTCAAGCACACCTTTGGTTATGCCAGTAACGACTTTGGCGTGGTCACGGTTCAGTTTGATGTTGGCGAAAATCAGGAAGACAGCCTGGTCAAACTCTACAACCAGCTGATGCAGAACATGGACCGGATGCCACCGGATACCCAGGATCCCATTGTCAAACCGGTGAATGTGGACGATGTGCCGATTATGACGCTGGCGCTGACTTCCACCGAACTGTCCGGGTTTGACCTGCGTGACGTGTCGCTCAAGGTGGTGGAAGAAATTCGAAAGGTACCGGGAGTCAGTTTTACCGAGGTGACCGGAGGAAAGCAGCGTGCTGTCAATGTGTGGCTGGATGCGCGCAAAATTTCTTCCGTGGGTCTGTCGCTGCAAACCATCAGCGACATGCTCAAGGGGAACAATGTCTCGTTGCCGGCTGGCAGCCTTGTGGAGCAAAACAAGCAGTATCCGGTGCGCTTGAACGGGTATCTTGGCAACGCCGAGGAAGTGGGTGAAATCATCATTGCGACCAATCAGGGGCGGCCGATTTACCTGAAAGACATCGCCCGGATTGAAGACGGGCCGATGGAAGAAGATGTGAGCACTCGCATTGGCTTCGGCGCGGCCTCAGGCCAGAGCATTCGCGGTGAACAGCCAGCGGTGACCATTTCTCTGGCCAAAAAACCCGGAACCAATGCGGTGACCGTGGCCAATGCGGTGCTGGACAAGATGGAAGGGCTCAAAAAGAGCGTGATCCCGGCCGATGTGGACGTGGTGGTCACGCGCGATGACGGCAAAAAAGCCAACGCCGCAGTCAATGTGCTGATGGAGCATCTGGGCATCGCCGTGGGCTCGGTGATTGTGATTCTGGTACTGTTTCTGGGGTGGCGTGAAGCCGGCATTGTGACCGTCACGGTGCCGTTGATTCTGTTTGTGGTGCTGTTTGTGGGGTATCTGTCCGGACAGAGCATCAACCGGATCACGCTGTTTGCCCTGATTCTGTCACTGGGGTTGTTGGTGGATGCCGCGATTGTGGTGATAGAGAACATACACAGGCACATTCATGACGGCTTTGACCCCAAAAACTTTGATGAGGTGCTGATCAAGGCCACCAATGAAATCGGCAATCCGACCAACGTGGCGACGTTTGCGGTCATTTTGGCGTTCATTCCGATGCTGTTTGTCACCGGGATGATGGGGCCGTTTATGGCTCCGATTCCGTTTAATGTGCCGGTGGCGATGATTGCCTCTCTGTTGATTGCGTACATTCTGGTGCCGTATCTGTCTTATCGTCTGCTGGGCAAAAAGGCGATCGCAGAAATGCAGGAACGCGAAAGCCTGGAAACGCATCAGGTGACCAAGCCGGACTGGATGCAGAAGCTGTATGAAAAATCGATTGTTCCGATGCTGGAAAGCCGGACCAAACGCAATGTGTTTCTGTTTGTGGTTTTGGTTGCGCTGTTTGCGGCGATGGTGCAACCGGCATTGCAGTTCATGCGCGACGATGGCATGAACAACCCGCTGCACCCGGCCGGGGTGGAAGTGAAGATGTTGCCGTATGACAACACCGGAAGCTTCCTGGTGCAGGTTGATATGCCGGAAGGCACGGCAATGGAAACCACCGACATTGTGGTGCGTCGGGTCAATGAAGTCATTGCCGACCTGCCGCATGTGACCGATTACAGTGTCTTTCTGGGCAAACCGGCACCGATCGATTTTGCGGCATTGGTGCGGGGCGATTTGATCAAGGAAGGGGTGAATTTTGCCCAGATCCGGGTCAATCTGACCGACAAGCACGACCGGGATCTGTCGTCGCACGAACTGGTGCAAATGCTGGACGAACGTCTGACGTCGGTGAAAAAGGTGTTCCCCGGGGCCAATGTCAAACTGTATGAAACCCCGCCGGGGCCGCCAGTGACCACGCAGATTCTGGCCGAACTCTATGGGCCGGATTACGACAAGTTGCGTGAGGCGGCGTTGGAAATCACCGACAAGATGCACAATGTGTACGGGCTGACCAACATTGATAACAGTGTCACCGCCGACAGTGTGAGTTATCAGATCAATATCGACCGGACCCAGGCCAACTTGCTGGGCGTGGTGCCGGCCGAAGTGGCCAAGATGTTGCGCGATTACATCAACGGCTATGAACTGGGCTACATGCACCTGGACAATGTGCGGGAACCGGTCAATATTGTGGTGCGTTTACCGCGTTCGGAACGGACAGTGCCCGAGCAGCTGATGACGCTGAATGTGCAGTCACGTTCCGGGGCCTCGGTGCCGGTGGCGTCGTTTGCCGACATCAAGGAAGTCGCCAAGGCCAAGCCGATGATTGGGCGCGATCAGCACCAGATGGTGATGGTCGGCGGTGAGCTGTTGCGCTCCAGCCCGGTGTATGCGGTGTTGACGCTGGATGGCATGCTCGACGGTGTGAAGCTGCCCGAATCCGAGGTGACCTTTCACACCGCCAACCTTGGCTTCGTCGAAGCCGAACCTCAGGACGTGATGGAATACTCACTGCTGTGGGGCGGCGAAATGCGCCTGACGCTGGACGTGTTCCGGGATATGGGCAGTGCGTTCATTGTCGCCATCATCTTTATCTATCTGGTGCTGGTGGGCTATTACCGCTCCTTTATGATGCCGTTGATAGTGATGGGGGCGATTCCGCTGACCATGATCGGGGTCTTCCCCGGTCACTGGCTGATGGGGCAGGCCTTTACTGCGACCTCCATGATCGGGGTGATTGCCTTGGCGGGGATCGTGGTGCGGAATTCCCTGTTGTTGATTGACTTTATTCTGGAGTACCGCGCTGAAGGCCGAACACTGAAAGATTCCGTGATCGAGGCAGGCAAGGTCCGTTTCCGGCCGATCCTGCTGACGGCGCTAGCGATCATGTTCGGTTCCATGATCATGATCACCGATCCGGTGTTCGGTGGCCTGGCCATTTCCCTGATCTTCGGGACTCTGTCGTCCACGGTGCTGACGTTGCTGGTGATTCCATTGCTCTACTTTATCTGGCAATGGCACAGTGGGGTCAAATACACCGAAGGCGGGCAGAGCAAGCCGACTGCCTAGGACAGTTTGGAAAGGGCTTGAAAAAAGCCTGTTCCATCCGAAATAGGAAAGCCATGCTGCGTGAACGCAGCATGGCTTTTTTTGTGTCCGAAAATACGGTTTTTCTAAAAAACACTGTCACCCTGAGCGAAGTCAGATGAAAACAGGTTGTCATGCTGAGCGCAGCCGAAGCATCTTTGTAAGGTAGTGCGAATCTTTGAAGATCCCTCCGCTTCGGTCGGGATGACATGGGGATGGTCGGGATGACAGGAACGTGGTAGGAATCACAGGGCGCAGGTTAGGATGACAAGGAGGATGGGCGTGGTGACAGCCATTTTTCACCAGGCCTGGTTAAAACAGGCGCGCGCGGCTTTATGACAGGTGTGTTACACTTTGCGCAAAAAAAGCATGAAAAGAGGAGTGCTGCATGATGCGCCAATGTCAGCCCTGTACCGCCTGCTGCGACGGTTGGGTACAAATTACGGTCAAAGGCTGTGAGGCTTATCCCGGTCATCCCTGTCCCCACAGTACGGGTCAGGGCTGTGATGATTATGAAAACCGACCGGTGAATCCCTGTCGCAATTTTGATTGCGCCTGGGTTCAGACCGGCAGTCGTCTGCCCGATGATTTTCGTCCGGATGAGTGCGGGGCGCTGGTGATTGACCACATTTTGACCTGGGAAGGTTTGGTGGTGGATCTGGCTGTGCCAGTAGGCCGGGAAATTCCTGAGGCAACCCTGCAATGGCTGATGCAAGCGGCCGAAAAGCACATGCGCCCGTTGATTTATCAGATGCAGGACCCGGAAGCCAAAGAGCTGGAGAAAAATCCGCTGACGCTGGCTTATGGCCCCCCGGCGTTTCAGCAATGGGTGATGCAGCAGCAGGCTGCTGGTCGCAAACTCTGGTAACAACCCTGCGCGGGGTAAAAACGCGGGGAAATAGGCCCTTGCGTCAAAGTTCAATAAAAAAGCCCGCTGACTCAGTTTGAGTCAGCGGGCTTTTTATTGGTCAGAAGGGCTGGGTGGTATCAGAATTCGCTCCACTCGTCCTCGTCTTTGGTGTGTGCCGGTTGCGGTGGCGGCGGCGTTTGGGTGCCGGCATCACGGGCAGGTGCGGCTCGGTGCGTCGTGGCCTTATGTGCCTGACCAGACTGTTGAGACGGGCTCTGGGATGAACGCTGTGGTGTCGAACGTTGTTGGTTCGACCCGGTCGAAGTCGCTCTGCCGCTCTGTTTTTGTTCGGCCGGCTTGGATGACAGGGCCTTGCGTTCTTCAGAGCGTTTGGCCTGTTGGCGTTCCTCGTTCTGGTGTTTGCGCGCCACGGCTTCTTCTGCCTGAGTCAGGCCGCTGATGACTTTTTCGCTGGCTTCGTCCAGCTTGTCAAACTCGCGCTTCACTGTCTCAATGTCTTCGTTTTCATGCGCTTCCAGAATGCGTTTGATGGTGGCATGAAGTTCGGTATGCCATTTTTCCACTTCCTGCATTTCCGGCATGCGCATGTATTCCTGGCCTTCTTCACCGTACATCCACTGACCCAGTGCGCACTTGGTGTGGTCGGTGGCTGTCTCGCGGTTAAACTCAGCATCAATGCCTTCAACATACGCCAGAACCAGGCCTTTCCACTGACGGTGAGCGCGACGGGCGTGGGCGAAGACAAACTTGCCGGTCTGCATCGCCGTTTCAAAGCCAATCTGTCTCAGATCGATTTTGAAGGTGCCGATGACTTTTTGCACTTCTTCGGCCAGACGGCTCATGTCCGCCGTACGGTCCGCGGTTTTTTCCACCAGTGCCGAGTTTTGCTGGGTGACCTGGTCAATGCTGCTGATGGCGGTATTGACCTGTTCCACGCCTTTGGCCTGCTCGGCCGTGGTATCGGAAATTTCCTTGACGTAATTGCCGATTTTTTCAATCGAGCCGTTGATCAGCTCCAGCGCCTTGCCGGATTCGTCGGCCAGCTTGGCCCCTTCCTGGACTTTTTCCACGGTGTTGTCAATCAGGCCGCGGATGTCCTTGGCGGCATCGCTGGATTTGCCGGCCAGAGAGCGTACTTCGCCGGCGACGACCGCAAAGCCGCGTCCGTGTTCACCCGCTCGGGCCGCTTCCACCGCCGCATTCAGAGCCAGCAGATTGGTCTGGAAGGCAATGCTGTCAATCAACGACGTGATCTCGGAAATCTTGGTGCTGGCTTCGTTGATTTCATTAATGGATTCGATGGTGCGGTGGACCACTTTGTTGGCATCCTGCGCCTCTTTCAGCGACAGGGTGGCCGCTTCATTGGCGTCACTGGCGTTGTTGGCGGTTTGTTGAATGGTGGAGGTAATCTGCTCCATGCTCGCGGCCGTTTCCTGTAGGGACGCCGCCTGCTGCTGAGTGCGGGATGACAGATCAATCACATCAGTGGATATGTCCATGGTGCCATTGGCCAGACGGTTGACGGAGTAGGTGGTTTGCGCCATCAGGCTGCTGACATTGCTGACTGAGTTGTTGATGCCTTCGCGCAGAACCGCCAGGGTCCCGTCCGTCTCCATGTTGATGCGTTGCTTCAGGTCGCCACTGCCCTGAGCCACCATTACCTTGGTGGCATTCTCAATGATGGCTTCCAGCGAATCCAACGATTCGTTGATGTTGTCTTTCAGCACCTGCATTTCGCCTTCGGCTTTGGCGGTGATGCGTTTGCCGAAGAAGCCCTGGGCCACCTGGCTCATCAGTTCGTTGACTTCGTAGAACACGCCTTTGAGCACCGACATGGAGGCCTGGGCGTCATGCAGTGCGTTCTTGAATTCGCCCAGAGCCGTGCCGGAGGTCTGGTAGCTGAAGTTACCGGCATGGATTTCCTGCAACACATGGCGGATTTCGTCAAAAGTGCCGGAAAGCTGCTCTGAGGCGGAGTTCAGGTTCCGCTTAAGCACTTCAAAATCCCCGGTCATCGGAATGACTGTCGAGGTTTTGAGGCGGCCTTCAGAAATGTCTTTCATCATTCGCCCGGCTTCACCCATCGCAACCTGGGTCATCTGCATCTGGCCGTTGTAGGCTTCGGCCAACATGCCCATTTCATTGGGGATGCGCGCATCCGCCCGTTCGCTCAGGTTGCCGGTGTCACGCGCGTGATCCATGGTTCTGGCAATGCGCTTGATTGGTTTGACCATGTTGCTGCGGATGATCAGCAAAAAGATCAGAATCAGCAGAATCATGGACACTGCGACTTTGATCACGGTGTCGACCGCGGCATCAAAGCTGTGGGCATTGAGAGTGTTGAGTTTCTGCAGGTTTTCATCCAACAGGTGATAACCGATCAGATCGTTGTTGGTGTCGGTGATCGGCAGGGCAACGATGAAACGGTCCTCTGTCACCAGATACCCTTGGTCGATCAAGCGATTGATGTCCACGTTTTGAATGCGGGACACGGTTTCCGGGTTGAACAGTTCGGTGCTCGACAGGGTGTAAGGTCCGACTTTGGGATTGCCTTGCGCTTTTTGCGCAATGTCGAGCGCGTCATCGGTCAGGATCGATGCATAATGAATGTCGCGGTCCTTGAAACGATTGCGGAGGTTGTCAATGCCGGTGACGACCTCGACCGAGCCCACAACCTCACCGTTATCAGAATGGTAAACGGGCGCCACACTGCGGATGGCAATGCCGGCGCGGCCAAGTTCCATGCCGCCGACGGTCTGCTTCTGTTCACGCACCTGATTGACGGTATAGCGGAAAGTGGAAATGTCGTCACCGGTTTTGTCGGTCCAGGAACGATAGAAAGAGTGCCCTCTGGCATCGTGGACATGCACTTTGGGCTTGATGCCATGCGCGCTTTCCACGGTCTGGATCTTCTGATCCACGGTCTGTTTGGCCAGGTAGCCGTAGTCGGATTCCAGTGCGGCCTGAATGTCAGGATGGTTGGCAAACCCAAGCGCCATGCTGATGTCTCCGGCTCTGACATTGGCCACCAGCGCGTCCATGCGCTCATTGATCTGGTCAAACCGTTCTTCACTGTTGGTTTCAACGACCTTTTGGTAATTCATTTGTGACAACAGTGCCGTGATCGCAATGCCGATGACGACCAGCGTGGTGCCAATGGCCGCCAGTTTGGGCATGATTTTGAGGCGGTAAAACGGGTTGAGCCGGTTCCGTCTCTCTCTTCCCGGGGTGTCAATGTGCCCGTGGTGAATGATTTTTTTGCCGGCACTGATGTCTTTGTAGGCCTGTGCAGCGGCGGTTTTGTCGCTTTCTGGTGGCGGGGTGCGCACGGAAATGTAGCCAGTGACCTGACCGTTTTCCACTACGGGGGCGGCATTGGCAATCACCCAGTAATAGCGCCCGTCCTTGGCGCGGTTCTTGACAAGTTGGGTCCAGCCTTGACCCGCCTGCAAAGTGTCCCAGAAATCCTTGAACACGGCTTTGGGCACATCGGGGTGACGCAGAATGTTGTGCGGCTGGCCAATGATTTCATCGTGCTCATATCCACTCACTTCGATGAATTCGGAGTTGGCTTCGAGTATGGTTCCCTTCAGATCCGTCCGGGAGATCAAACGATAATGATCGGGAACGCGGATTTCTTCATTGATTAACGGGCGGTCATTTGGGTTCATAAGTCCGTGCCTTTTGATGATTTTTTGCAAGGGTCACTTCAGTTTGATTGCTAAAAATGTAACCCTGATACGCTTTTTTTTCAACAAATCTTTGATGTCAAAGGGTTTTAATGCTTGAAATGTGACTCCTGTGTCACAAACTGGCGGCGTTTTTTGCCTGCTCGGTTCTGTCTGAGTGCTCATAAGCACAGACCGTGCCTGTTTTGTTGGTTTTAGGATTCAGGCGTGATCGGTTTTTTTCAGGTCCTTGGGGCGAACATAATGCAGCAATCGGGCCGAAGCCTGAGGCGCTTGGAGAGCCTTTTCCGGCAATAACAAGTGCGCCAGTGTGGCGGTTGGAAAAGGTTTGTTGTGCCCCAAAGCCGCTGCGTCAGACCCGATCAGGCGGGCCAGAAACTGCTCAAAACCGGGGTTGTGCCCCACCCACAACAGGCGCTGTGTCTGGGCAGGAAAGTTGGCCAGCAGGCTTTCCAGCCTTTCGGTGTCAGCCAGATACAGCGCGTCCACCGTCTCAACCGGAATGGTTTTGGGCAGTTGCAGGCGTTTTAATGTCTGTTGCGCGCGTTTGGCTGACGACACCCAGACCGCATCGGGCCATAATTGCTGCTGATCCAGCCAGGCCGCGATTTTGCAGACCGATTTTTTGCCCTTGTCGGAGATGGGTCTTTCCCGGTCCGGCAGTTCCGGGTCTTTCCAGTCCGATTTGGCATGACGCAGCAGTAGCAGTTCTTTGAACGGATCGGCCATGGCGTTGAATCCTCCGTTGGTATCAAATACCGTATTGGGCCTGATAAGTCTGCATGGCCTTGAGAATCGCGGTCTGATCCAGACCCAGTTCCGCAGGCAGCGTTTGTTCGGTCAGGTAATCGATCAGATCCTGCAGACAGATCAGCCGGATCACCGGCAGATTGAAGGTGGTTTCCACTTCTTCGATGGCCGATTGTTCGCTTTGGCCTTTTTCCATGCGATCCAGAGCAATGACCACGCCAGCCGGTTGGGCGTTCTGGGCCTGAATCAGGTCAATCGCTTCGCGAATGGCGGTGCCGGCGGTGATCACGTCATCAATGATCAGAACCCGCCCCTGCAGAGGGTGGCCCACAATGTTTCCGCCCTCACCATGATCCTTGGCTTCCTTGCGGTTGAAGGCGTAAGGCACATCCATGTCGTGGCGAGTGGCCAGCGCGGTACTGGTGGCCGCGGCCAGGGGGATGCCTTTGTAAGCGGGACCGAACAGGACATCGAAATCCAGTGCGCTTTTGGCAATCGCCTGGGCATAGATGTCAGACAGTTTCGCCAACTGGCCACCGGTGTTGAACAGACCGGCATTGAAAAAGTAAGGGCTTTGGCGACCCGATTTGAGGGTGAATTGCCCCAGCTTGAGCACGCCCGTCTGCAGAACCAGTTCGATGAAGGCGGTTTTTTGTGAGGGGGTCAGCGGGCTTTTGTTGAGCGAAGTGTTGTCAGTCATACAATCTTGGTTTGTGATCAAAGAAAACCATTTTACCATTTTCGGAATTTTATGGGGTGCGAATGGAGTTGGCACGCTTCTCGCGTTATGTTCGTCAAAGCAGGCACGACTGACAATAAATTGACAGTATCAACATTTGCGAGGCACCCGTTATGTCCATTGATTTACGCCAGGTAGAACCCTTGGGATCCAAAAGCCTTTTGCTGGAACAGGCCTTGCGCCGCCAGCGGAGTCGTCAGGAAATTGACTACGACGATTACGACATGTCCGACATGGTCGCGCCCGACTACGAATGGTTGAAAGAAGACAAAACCGCCATTCAGGGGCTGGTCAAACAAATGGATGCGTCCATCGGTCAGTTGTCGAAACAAATGCACGAATTGGAAAACCGCACTGAGCGCAGCCGGTCCAAGTTGGAAAAAGAACAGCAGTTGCTCTATAAACAGATTCGTACTTTGAACGGTTTGATGAAACGTCAGGTGGACATTTTCAGTTCGGTGGAACACCAGGCCGAAGAGATCGAAATCAAAAACAACAATCTGATCCCGCAGGTGGGTATTGGTTTGATTGCCGGTCTGATGTCGGCGGTGACCATTCTGGTGACCGCGCCCTGGCTGACGGTCCTGATTGATATGGTGCGTGCGGCCTGATCATCTGCTCAGAATGCTTTGGCAGACTCGATTTTCAGGCTTATAATTCTGGTTTGACCCGAATCAGGAGCCTGCGATGCAAGCCGAAGTGGTGTTTAACCGACTGCTGACCCCCGAGGCCGACAAGGCCATTTACCATTTGCGTTTGTCTTTGCCATCGCCGCTGAATTACCAGCCGGGCGACTGGCTGATGGTCACCCCTCATAACCCGCCCCAACTGGTGCAGGCCTGTCTGGAAGCACTGGGCTTGTCTGAACAGACCCTGATTGCCTTGCCAAAACACGATGAGATGCCGTTGGGCCAGGCGCTGCATGCGCATCTGGAACTGACCCAGTTGCAGCCGGCGGTTCTTAACAAGCTGCAGCGCCGGTTTGGCTGGTCGCTCTGGCCCGATCGTCAGGCGATGATGGCCTTTGCCGAAAACCGGGATCTGCTGGATCTGATCGAATTTCTGAAAACGGCACACCCGGAACTGACGCAACCGGAAAAGGCGCTGGCTTTCTGTCAGTTACTGGCCCCTTTATCGCCCCGGTTTTATTCCATTGCTTCCGCCCCGGATGCGCTGGGGGAGACGCAGGTGGATTTGCTTTACCGGCAGGTGGTGTATGAGCGGGCGCGTCGAATGCGTTATGGGGCCGCCAGCAATGTGCTCAGCGGCAGTCAGCCGGGGGACTTGCTGGACGTAGACCATAACCCCAATCCGCATTTCAAGTTGCCCGAAGATCAACCCGATTCCGAGGCCGATGCGCGCGCACCGCTCATTTTGATTGGTGCCGGAACCGGTTTGGCACCGTATTTCGGCTTTCTTCAGCGTCGTTTTGCCGAGCATGCAAGTCATCAGAACCACCAAAACAACCAGGCCTGGTTGTTTTTTGGGGAAGCCCATGCCGGGAAAACCGATTTGTTGCGTGCGGTCTTGCCGGAACCGATTTTAACGGCCTGGCAACAGCAGGGCTTGCAGGTCACCACCGCGTTTTCGCGCGATCAGGCAGAAAAAATTTACGTGCAGCAACGGCTGTGGCAAGCCCGCTCCGAGGTCATGGCCTGGCTTGACCAGGGCGCGTACCTGTATCTGTGCGGCGATCAGGCGCAAATGGCCACCCAGGTGGCGCAATGTCTGATCGAGATTTTGCAGCAGGAAGGCGGCCAGACGCCGGATCAGGCTCAGGCTACCTGGAAGCATTGGCGTCAGATCAAGCGGGTGCAATACGACGTTTATTGAAGGCTCACTCTCATCCTGAGCGAAGCCAAACGGGCCTTTGAAGGGAGAGTGCAGGATCGGAAAAGATCCCTCCACTTCGGTCGGGATGACAGTCACTTTTCTGCTTGGCCTGTTTAAAACAGGAAGTATGTCACCCTGAGCGAAGCCGAAGGGTCTTTTGACGGTGTGCAGGGTTGAAAAGGTTTCTCTCCGGTCGGGATGACCGCCTTTTTGAGCAGGCCTGGTCAAAAAGGGAACTGTGACATTTTAATGCGGTGGGTTTAAGGCACTGAGAAACACCTGTGCGGAATGCAAGGCGTTGCGCTGGGCGAAGTCGGCCATCTGGTGACGACAACTGGTGCCGGTGGCCACCACCCAGTCTTCGCTGTCAGCGCTTTCCAGCGCCGGAAGAATGGCCTGGTTGGCAATCTTGTGTGACACATCGTAGTGTTTGTAGCCAAACTCGCCTGACATGCCACAACAGCCGGATGCAATCACCTTCAGTTCCAGCTCGGGGATTAATGACAGCGCGGACTGAGCATCGGCGGCATCACTGATCGATTTCTGATGACAATGCACATGCAGCCAGACTTTGCGCGGCAAAGGTTGGAACGCAAACGGCCACTGCTGATGCAGATCCAGAACCAGCTCTTCAAACAATTGTACCTGTGAAAACGACCAGGCCTGGTCATTTGCCGGGGCAATCAGGTCTTTGGCTTCGTCGCGCCAGACCAACGTATCCGAAGGTTCCAGTCCCACAATTCGGTCTTCTTTTCGCACATCGGCCAGCGCCTGGCAGGTGTCTTTCAAAGCGGTTTTGGCCGCCGGAATCAGCCCCTGGCTTAACAGTGCTCTGGGCGAGTGCTTTAAAAAGACGGGTTTGACCTGATAGCCGGATTGGCTCAGAAAGCTCAGTGCGGCCTGGCCGATGGCCGGTTCCTGATAATGGCTGTAGAGGTCCACCAGTACCCAGATTACGGGGCGGTCATCGGAGGCGGTGCTCGTTTTCCGAGCCTGTTTCTGCCACCAGCGTGAGAGCGGCTGAGCCTGCAGACGGGGCAGGGGACGGCGTGTGTCCACACCCATCAGTTTTTTGACCAGAGAGCGATCCTGTACCCAGTTGTAAAGGCCCGGCAGCAACGCGCCCGCTTGCATCAACAAGCCGTAGTAACGGATCGACAGGCGGCTGAGGCTGAAAAGCCGGGTCTGATAGAGCATTTCGGATTTGAGTCGCGCCATGTCCACGCTGGCGGGGCATTCGGACTGACAGGCTTTGCAGCCCAGACACAGTTCCAGCGCATCACGCAGTTCGGGCGCTTTCAATGCCTGAATCGGGTTGGGTTCGGTCAGAGCGCGGCGCAGCAGATTGGCGCGGCCGCGGGTGGAATAATTTTCTTCGCGCGTGGCCTGATACGACGGACACATGGTGCCGCGCCCGGCGGATTTGCGACAGGCGCCCGCGCCATTGCACTTTTCCACTGCGTCCATCAGGCTCAAATCGGCCTGCCAGTCATAACCGGGCGTGAGGTCCACGATCGGCTGTCGGTCGGCGCGCAGATTCGCTGTGATCGGGGCTTCGCCAATGATGACGCCGGGATTGAACAAGAAGTTGGGGTCAAATATGGCCTTCAGGTCGACCAGGTGCTGATACACCGCGTCGCCGAGCTGTTCACGGATAAAGGGCGCACGAATGCGGCCATCGCCGTGTTCGCCCGAAATCGCCCCGCGGTATTTCTTGACCAGCTGGCTGCTGCGTTCGGCCACGGTCTGAAAGTGTTTACGGCCTTCTTCGGTCGCCAGGTCCATTTCCGGGCGCACATGAATCAGGCCCACCGACGCGTGACCGTAATAGACGCAACCCAGTCCCAGATCCGACATAATCGCCTGGGTTTCGCGGTAAAAGTCGGGCAGGGACGCCACCGGCACCGCGGCGTCTTCGATCACGGCCACGGCTTTTTTGCGGGTGGGTTTGCCCATCAGTAATCCCAGCCCGGCTTTGCGCAGATTCCAGACTTTGGCGGTATCAGCGGTTTCGATGATCGGACAGGCGTAAGCGCCCTGTTCGCGCATCCAGTCGGCCCCGTCGTGTAAACGCTGGCGCAACCGCTCGGGGTTGTCATCAAACAGTTCCACCACCAGAACGGCCTCGGGATCGCCCTGCACCCAGAAACGGTTGCGGGTCTGGTCGCGGTTGTTGCGGGTGCCGTCCAGCGTGGGTTTGTCGATCAGCTCAATCGCCGCCGGGTTGCGTGGCAAAAAGTCGGGCACCGAACGCATGGCGGTGTCCATGCAGTCGAAATGGGCGCAGAACACCTGGCTGTGCTGGGGCAGGTCCACCAGATTCAGGGTGGCCTGGGTGATGAATCCCAGTGTGCCCTCGCTGCCGCAGATCAGTGGGGTCAGGTTAAACGGTTTGCCATTGGGGTTGAAGGGCTGGTGATCACGGTAGAGCACGTCCAGCGCGTAGCCGGTGGTGCGGCGGATGATCGAGGCATCGGGAAAGGCATCGACAATGGCCGCGCCGTGTTGTGTCAGCAGCGCCAGCACCTCGCGGTAAATTTCGCCTTCAAGCGTGTCCAGCGCCTGTTTCTGCTGGAGTTCCTCGGCGGTCAGATCGCGAAAGGTGACCTCATGGCCATCGGCCAGAATCATGTTCACGCTTTTGACGTGATCGCGGGTGGTGCCGTAATAAACCGAATAGGCCCCACAGGAGTTGTTGCCGATCATGCCACCGATCATGGCGCGGTTGGACGTGGAGGTGTCGGGGGCAAAACGCAGGCCAGCGGATCGGACGTAGTCGTTCAGATCGTCCTGAATCACGCCCGGTTCCACCACCACTTCCCTGTCTTCGGGACGAAAATCGAGAATGCGGGTGAAGTGTTTGGAAATGTCCAGCAACAGGCCCGAACCAATGGCCTGACCACCCAGGGACGTACCGCCGGCGCGCGGGGTGATGGGTTGCTTTTCGCCCAGTGCCTGACGGACCCGGCTCAGCAAGTCGGCCTGGTTTTTGGGGTAGGTAAAGGCCGCTGGCTGGATTTCAAAAACGGACGCATCGGTGGTGATCATGCCGGACTTCCTCTGTGTTTTGGGGCCGAAAGGATCAATGCAGCACGCGCACGCGCAGGGTTTCTTTGATCGCCTTGAGTTCTTTCAGCGCGGTATCCCGGTCCTTGGCGTCGATGTCGATCACCACATAGCCAATGTCGTCCATGGTTTGCAGGTATTGCGCCAGAATGTTGACGCCCTGATGCGCAAACGCATTGTTGATCTGGGTCATGACCCCCGGGATGTTCTGGTGAATGTGCAACAGACGACTGCGGCCGACCTGTTCCGGCAGAGAGACTTCGGGGAAGTTCTTGGCCATGACGGTGGTGCCGGTGTCGGAGTATTTGACCAGCTTGCTGGCGACCTCTTCGCCGATGTTTTTCTGCGCTTCCAGGGTGCTGCCGCCAATGTGCGGGGTCAGAATCACGTTGCTCAAGCCCCGTAACGGGGAGTGAAAGGTTTCGTCATTGGTTTTGGGTTCCACCGGGAAGACGTCAATCGCCGCACCGGACAGATGACCGGACTCAATGGCTTCGGCCAGGGCGTCGATGTCGACCACGGTGCCGCGGGCGGCATTGATGAAAATCGCGCCCGGGCGCATCAACTGAAATTGTTCGGCCCCCATCATGTTCTGGGTGCTCTCGGTTTCGGGCACGTGCAACGACACCACGTCCGAGGTCTGAAGCAGTTCTTCCAGTGTGCCCACCTGTTCGGCATTGCTGAGTGAGAGCTTGGTTTCAATGTCATAGTATTTGACGGTCATGCCGATGTTTTCGGCCATGATGCCCAGCTGGATGCCGATGTGACCGTAGCCGACAATGCCCAGGGTTTTGCCGCGTGCTTCGACGGCACCGGTCGCAGATTTGTCCCAGATGCCCTGGTGGGCCTTGGTGTTTTTGGCCGGAATGTCGCGCAACAGCAGCAGAATCTCGCCCAGAACCAGCTCGGCCACGGAACGGGTGTTGGAAAAGGGGGCATTGAAAACCGGGATGCCACGGCGTCTGGCCGCATTCAGATCGACCTGATTGGTGCCGATGCAGAAACAGCCGACACCGACCAGTTTTTTGGCCGCTGCGAAGACGTCTTCGGTCAACTGGGTACGGGAACGAATGCCGATAAAATGCGCGTCCTGGATTTTATCCAGCAGGTCTTCTTCCGAAAGCGACCCTTTGTGGTACTCGATGTTGTGATAACCATTGGCATTCAGCACATCGACCGCGCTTTGATGCGGGCCTTCCAACAGAAGGATTTTGATTTTGTCTTTCGCCAGGGAATTTCTCATCAGGTCTCACTCGGGAACTCAATAAAAAGAAAACGACCGGCCTCTCGGTGTTAACCGATGCAGACCGGTCTGAAAGCGGGCAAGGATGTGCCCTTGGGTGTTTACGACTGCGATTGTGCGGCGTAATATTCTGCCAGTGCCTTGATTTCCTCATCCGTCAGCCCTTTGGCAAAGGGTTCCATGGTGGCGTTTTTGCGGTGGCCATCACGAAAGTCCTTCAAGGATTGTTCCAGATAGGCGGCATGCTGGCCGGCCAGTTTGGGATAAGTCGGAACCAGACTGTTGCCATTGGGGCCATGGCAGCCAACACACGTCTGCGCCTTTGCGGGTTTGTCAGCCGCCAGCGTCAGGGGGGCAAAACTGAATGCGGTCATCAGGCCGACCACAGCCGAGGCAGTTCGAAGATTCATAAACACAGATCCCTTAGGGTTACACAAGGTGGTTACAGGCTCCAGAGTCCTTTTTGCTGATCAGAAGCGGTGCATTCTGGCCATTTGTCGCCATTTTTAAAATGTTTGCACAGGACTCACGAAATTGGAGTTAATATTTAAGCGGATTCGGGTCCCCGGGTCAAGCGACAACGGGCATAAAAAAAGCCGCACTATGGCGGCTTTGATTTATTGCCTAGCTTAGCTCTAGAGCCAGCTGCAACGATTACAGCGATGCTGTGTAAGCAGCAATGTTTTCAATGTCGGCGTCAGACAGGTTAGCAGCCATTGGCGCCATCATGGACGTCATTGGACCAACTTGCTCACCGGCACGGTATTTTTTCAGCAGGTCAGCGATTTCCGCTGTGTCACGTCCGGCCAGAGCAGGACCGACTCCACCTTCACCGGCAGCACCGTGGCACCCAACACAGGTTGAATAAGCGGATTTGCCAGCTTCTGCGCTTGCTGCCTGTGCAGAACCCAGAGTCATCAAAGAAGTTGCTGTGATAGCCAATAATAGTTTTTTCATTTTTGTACTCTCCTAAGCACCATGTCACAATTCAGGTTTAAACCTGTGCTTATTACAATGCAAACGCCAGAATTAGTCAAGTTGGAACTTTGAAGGGAGTTTGACCAAAGTGTGACTCTGCCGTGTTCGCCCATGCGGGGAAGTGGAGTAGAATGGGCACAAACCGACAGGAGACGAGGCATGCTCACGATTATCAAGTTCTGGTTGTTGATTCTGTTGCTCACCGCGGGCAGCTGGTATCTGTTGAAACTGGCCGGCCGCCCATTGCACATCGGCTGGGTGTTTTTGTTCTGGGTGGCAACGTTGCTGGCCGCGGCGGCCGTTCTGTATGGCCTGTCTTTGATTGTCACCGCCTGAAAAAAGCGCTTGCCCTCGCACAAAGAACGCTATGAGAAGGACGCGAGCAGTCGCTGAAAGCTTTGGTAGCGGCTGAAAGCAATCTCGTCGTTTTCCACAGCGTCGCGAATGGCGCACTGAGGCTCGTGCTGGTGGGTGCAGTCATCAAATCGGCATTGGCCCAGAAATGGGAAGAAGTCCGGATAGGCCTGCTCCAGTTCGTGCAAAGGCATGGGTTCCGGGTCAAACTGGCGTACTCCGGGGGAGTCGATCAACTGACCGCTCTGGTCTGGCAGGTGGTAGAGCACGCTGTTGCTGGTGGTGTGTTTGCCCAGGCCAGTGGCATCGGAAAGGCTTTGAACGCGAATCGACAGGTCGGGAATCAGCGCCTTGATCAGCGAAGACTTGCCGGCGCCGGAAGGGCCGACAATGACGCTGGTGTGACCCGCCAGGTCGTCACGCAGCGCTTCGAGACCGGTGTTGTCCTCGGTGGACGTAAAGTGGATGCCCAGCAACCCTTGGATGCGGTCATGTTGAATCAGCGGCGGGTAAGGCGCCAGGCGTTCCAGAATCAGTTCCTGAAGTTCGGGGCTGTCGACCAGGTCCATTTTGTTGATCACCAGCAGGCAGGGCAGCTTCTGCTGCGAAGCGGCCACCAGATAGCGGTCAATCGCGTCCGGGTGCACGCCGGGTTCGACGCCCAGAGTGATGATCAGGCGGTCAATGTTGGCGGCAATCATGCGGGTCTGTCCGCGAAATCCGGGGCGGGTCATCAGGCTGGTGCGAGGTTGCAGCGCCGTGACCACGCCCGTCCCCGACTCGATCTCAGCTTGCCAGCAAACCCGGTCTCCGGCCACCAGTTTGCCCAGGTTCTGGCGCACGGCGCAGAGGATCAATTGCTGCCGGGCATTTTCAATCAGGACGCTCCGGCCGTGATGGGTGACCACCACGCCATTTTCTTCTTTCGCATCCGGATCGTCTTCCGGCCGGTTTTCAGACGTTTTGAGGCGTCGCTGGTCCAGACGCCGTTTCTGCTGTTTGCTGAGTTTGCGCTGGGTCATATCAGTCGAACAACGCCTCGATTTTGGCGGCCAGAACAAAGTCATTCTGACTCAGACCTTTGATCGCATGGGTGCTCAATTCGATTTTGCAGGTGTTGTAGCCAAAGCACAGGGTGGGGTGATGGTCTTCCTTTTGCGCAATCCAGGTGACCGCATTGACGAAATGCACGGTCTGCAGGTAGTTTTTGAAGCGAAAGGTTTTGTGCAGGCTTTTGTAGTTCAAAGGCGCTTCCCAGCCATCCATTTGTGACAGGTAGCTTTCGACGGTGGGAATGATCACGCCCTTGGTCTCAGGGGTGACGGGTTCGCAGTGGCTTTGGGCCAAAGTTTGAAACGTGCTCATGCGTCAGGCTCCTTGTGGGATGGGTCCGTTGTGTCGGCGGATTGAAAACGTTTGAGGTGATCAATGCGGATTTTGGCCGGTGGGTGGCTGTCGTGCCAGGCCGAATAAGCCGGGTCCGGCGTCAGGCTGCTGGCATTGTCGCGATAGAGTTTGACCAGTGCCTGGATCAAGGCGTTGGGCCCGACCTGTTCGGCGGCAAAGGCATCGGCTTCGAATTCGTGCTGGCGGCTTTTGAGCGCGCTCAGAGGGCCCAGGAAAAAGAACAGTACCGGCATTACTGTCGCAAACAACAGCAATGCCGTGGCCGGGGTCTGGCTGGTCATGCCCAGTCCGTGATAAAAATCCGGGGTTTGTGCCAGCCAGCCCAGCAATGCCAGCCCGATCAGACTCAGTCCGAACGACCAGATCATGCGCTTTTTGATGTGTCCGCGCTTGTAATGCCCCAGCTCGTGGGCCAGAACCGCTTCCACTTCCTCGGGCGTGAGTTTTTCCAGCAAGGTGTCAAAAAACACAATGCGTTTGTTTTTGCCGAAACCAGTGAAATAGGCGTTGCCGTGACCACTGCGCGAAGAGCCGTCCATGACAAAAATGCCGTTGGATTCAAAACCGGTGCGTTGCAACAGGGCTTCGATGCGTTGTTTCATTTCGCCGTCTTCCAGTGGTGAAAAGCGGTTGAAAAGCGGGGCGATCCACTTGGGATAGGCCCAGAGCAGAAACAGGTTGAATCCGATCCAGATCAGCCAGGTGTACAACCACCAGGCCTGGTCAAAATAGGCATGCATCACGCTGAGAATGGCCCAGAGTACCGGCAGGCCCAGGCCCAGGCCCAGCGCCCATTGTTTCAACAGGTCCGAAGCGAACTGGCCCAGGGTCATGCGGTTAAAGCCAAAGGCCTCTTCGATTTTGAAGGTGCGCAGATAGCTGAACGGCAGGTTGAGAAGCGACAGCAGCCAGAAGGTCGACAGCAAAAACCCGACCTCGCGCCAGATCATGGGCAGTTGCGTGCCTGCCCAGTAGTCGTAAAGTTGCTGAAATCCGCCACCCAGCGTCATGAACACCAGAATGGCCACATCGTAAAACAGCACATAGCGATTGAGTTGCAGTTTGGCGCGGGTGTAGTCCGCCGCCTTTTCATGGTCGGCCAGCGACACGGTCTGGGCAAAGTCGTCAGGTACAAGGTTGCGATGCTGACCGATGTGAAACTGGTTTTTGATGTTGAGCCAGACTTCGATCATCAGGTGCGCGGCCAGTGCCAGCAGAAACAAGGTGGTAAGCCAGTTGTGCAAATCCGGTTGAGCCATGTGTTGCTTCCCTTGAGGTGGTTGAGGGTCGTGTGAGGGTCAGAGTCCTTTGTGTCATTCAAAGGACTCATGGAACCACACGATTTTACGTGGGCGCTGGCGCAAACGCAATTGCTGGCCGTTAGTCGGCGCTGAAGTCTGTCAACGGCTGCCGGCCCCGTCCTGTTTGAGCCGTTTGCCGTATGCGGGTAAGATACCCCGAATATCATTTATGACAATCAGAGGAATGGCATGGATCAATCGTTGGCAGGGCGGGCGTTTAAGCCACTGGCGAAGTCGGACAATCATTTGATTTGGCTGGATTTGGAGATGACCGGGTTGGATCATCGGGCGGATCGGATCATTGAAATTGCGTCGGTGGTGACGGACGCTGACCTGACGGTACTGGCCGAAGGCCCGGTGCTGGCGATCCAGACGCCCAAAGCCGCGTTGGATGCGATGGGCGACTGGTGTACCCGTCATCACGGGGCTTCGGGCCTGACCCAACGCGTGCTTGACAGTGAGGTCACCCTGGCACAGGCCGAGCAGGCCACCCTGGCTTTTTTGCGCGATTGGGTGCCCAAAGGCAAGTCGCCGATGTGTGGCAACAGCATTTGTCAGGACCGGCGCTTTATGATTGAACAGATGCCGGCGCTGGAAGCGTTTTTTCATTATCGCAATCTGGATGTGTCCTCGCTCAAGGAACTGGCCAGGCGCTGGCAGCCTTCGGTGTATCAGTCGTTTGAAAAGAAGGGCGCCCATCTGGCGCTGGAAGACATTTACGAATCCATTGCCGAGCTCCGGCATTACCGTACCCATCTGTTCAAGCTTTGAACTTGCGTTTTCGACGCAAATTCCCTAGTATTTCACTCAGGAATTGCCGCAAGTCATGCGGTGGGTTCCCTGCGCGGCGTTATTTGGTTATAATTTCGCCTTTACGCTCAATATCTTGGGTTTGCCCGAAGCGGGCAGGCCTCTTTTTGTGGTCAAATCCAGCGATCAATTCATGGGTTTGATCGGTACACGATGACGGAGGACGTTGGTGTGGAATTAACCGGTGCCCAGATTCTGGTCCATTTTCTGGAAGACGAGGGCGTTGAGCTGGTCTGGGGTTATCCCGGCGGGGCGGCCCTGCCGATTTACGATGCTCTGGATACCGACGCCAAAAAACTCAAACACACCCTGGTTCGCCATGAGCAGGCGGCGGTGCATGCCGCCGACGGCTACGCCCGTGCGACCGGTCGGCCGGGTGTGTCCATGGTGACCTCCGGTCCGGGTGCAACCAATACGGTGACCGGGATTGCGACGGCCTATATGGATTCGATTCCTCTGGTGGTGATCACCGGTCAGGTGGCGTCAAACATGATCGGTCTGGACGCGTTTCAGGAAATCGATACGGTGGGCATCACCCGTCCGATCGTGAAGCACAATTTTCTGGTCAAGGACGTCAAGGATCTGACGATGACGCTGAAAAAGGCGTTTTACATTGCCACCACAGGGCGTCCCGGTCCGGTGGTGGTGGACATCCCAAAAGACATTCAGAATGCCAAAGCCGATTACCAGTACCCGGAGTCGGTCAGTTTGCGTTCCTATGAGCCGATTACCAAGGGCCACACCGGTCAGATCAAAAAAGCCATTGACATGATGGTGTCGGCCAAACGTCCGATTATTTATACCGGTGGCGGTGTGGTGCTGGGCGGTGCGTCCGAGGCCCTGACCGAGCTGGCACGCCTGCTGGGCTATCCGGTCACCAATACCCTGATGGGATTGGGTGGTTATCCGGCCGAAGACAAACAGTTTGTGGGCATGCTCGGCATGCATGGCACCTATGAAGCCAATCTGAGCATGCACAATTCGGATCTGATCATTGCCATCGGCGCGCGTTTTGATGACCGGGTGACCGGCAATCTGGAAAAGTTCTGTCCGGATGCGCAAGTGGTGCATGTGGACATCGATCCGGCCTCCATTTCCAAAAATGTGGTGGTGGACATTCCGATTGTCGGACCGGTCAAGCAGGTGCTGGAAAAAATGCTGTCGTTGCTGAAAAAGCACAAGATGACGCCGGACGCGGACGCTTTGGCCGATTGGTGGAAACAGATCGAAGACTGGCGCTCGACCAACTGCCTGCGCTATGAACAGATTGGGCACAAAATCAAGCCTCAGACGGCGATGGAAGCGGTCTGGCGCATCACCGAAGGCGATGCGTACGTGACCTCTGACGTGGGCCAGCATCAGATGTTCGCCGCTCAGTATTACAAGTTCAACAAGCCGCGGCGCTGGATCAATTCCGGTGGTCTGGGCACCATGGGCTTCGGTCTTCCGGCCGCCATGGGGGTTCAGGCGGCGTTTCCCGATGCGACGGTGGTGTGTGTGACCGGGGAAGGCTCAATCCAGATGAACATTCAGGAGCTTTCCACCTGTTTGCAGTATGGGCTGCCGATCAAGGTGCTGTGTCTGAATAACGGCTTTTTGGGCATGGTGCGTCAATGGCAGGAGTTTTTCTATGATCGCCGCTACTCCATGTCTTACATGGATTCATTGCCGGACTTTACCAAACTGGTCGAAGCTTATGGGCATGTGGGGATTCGCATTGACGACCCGGAAACCATGCAGGCACAGCTGGAAGAGGCGTTTTCAGACAAATACAAAGACCGTTTTGTGTTTATTGATGTGATCACCGATCAACAGGAAAACGTCTACCCGATGATTCCGGCGGGTGCCGGTATGGACGAAATGATTCTGGTCTGAGCGGATGGAAGCGCGCGAATCACGATCAAATGACTAAAGCAGGTAACTCATGCGACACATAATTTCCATGTTGATTGAAAATGAGTCTGGGGCTCTGTCCCGTGTCTCCGGTCTCTTTTCTGCCAGAGGCTACAACATTCATGCCCTGACCGTTGCCCCCACCGATGACGGCAGCATTTCGCGGTTGACGCTGGTGACCAGCGGCAACGAGCAGCAGGTTGAGCAGATCGTGAAACATCTGAACCGGCTGATTGATGTGATCAAGGTGGTGGACATCACCGAAGGCGACCACATTGAGCGTGAATTGATGATGGTCAAGTTGCGCGCCACCGGTGCCATGCGTGAAGAAATCAAGCGTTTGAGCGATATTTTCCGTGGCACGATTGTGGACGTCACCCAACAGGTCTATACCGTGCAGCTGGCGGGCGAAAGCCAGAAGTTGGACGCCTTTATCGAGGCCGTGGACAAGGGTCAGATTATTGAGATTGTCCGTTCCGGTGCCGTGGGCCTGATGCGTGGGGAAAAATCCCTGCATTTGTGATCCCATCGATTCACCAAACGGATGTCACTGTTTTTCAAAAATGAACCGGCAGGTTTGCCAATACAAAGGAAACGAGTATGCAAGTGTATTACGACAAGGATTGCGATCAGTCCATCATCAAAAGCAAAAAAGTGGCGATCATCGGATTTGGTTCGCAAGGCCATGCGCACGCCACCAACCTTCAGGATTCGGGTGTGGACGTGGTTGTGGGCCTTCGTCCCGGTTCGTCTTCGGTCAAGAAGGCGGAAGGCTATGGCCTGAAAACCGCCTCTGTGCCAGAAGCGGTCGCTGCCAGCGATGTGGTGATGATTCTGACCCCGGATGAGTTTCAATCCGATCTGTACAAGAACGACATCGAACCCAATATCAAGCAGGGTGCGGTGCTCGCGTTTGCACACGGCTTTGCCATCATCTACAACCAGATCGAACCACGCAAGGATCTGGATGTGATCATGATCGCGCCCAAGGCACCCGGGCACACGGTTCGCACCGAGTTTGTCCGTGGTGGCGGGATTCCGGATCTGATTGCGATTGAACAGGACGCTTCCGGCCAGGCCAAAGAGATTGCACTGTCGTATGCCTCGGCGATTGGCGGCGGTCGTACCGGCATCATTGAAACCACTTTCCGTGATGAGTGTGAAACCGATCTGTTCGGTGAGCAGGCGGTGTTGTGTGGCGGGGCGGTTGAACTGGTCAAGGCCGGGTTCGAAACGCTGACCGAAGCGGGTTATGAGCCGGAAATGGCGTACTTCGAATGTCTGCACGAATTGAAGTTGATCGTGGATCTGATGTACGAAGGCGGCATCGCCAATATGAACTACTCCATTTCCAACAATGCCGAGTATGGCGAGTATGTGACCGGCCCACGCGTGATCAATGACGAGTCCCGTCAGGCCATGCGCGAAGCGCTGAAAAACATCCAGACCGGCGAATACGCCAAGCGTTTCATTCTGGAAGGGCAGACCAACTATCCGTCCATGACCGCTCAGCGTCGCCTGAACGAAGAACACCCGATTGAGGTGGTCGGTCGCAAGTTGCGCGGCATGATGCCCTGGATCTCGGACAACAAGATCGTCGATCAGGAAAAGAACTGATCCGCGTCTGTCAGAGATGCCATCAAAAAACCTGCCTTGTGCAGGTTTTTTTTTGTCAAAAAAAAGCCTTTTTTACCAGGCCTGGTGGTTTTCCCTGTTTCAGATCAAGTTTTGAGATGAGTTTACGGAATTTTACAGGTAGAATGACAAAAATCGATTAAATCGTGATTGACACGTATATCAGGATGGGCAATGTATTTATCGCATTTTGGCTTGCACAAATGGCCTTTTAAGTTAACGCCGGATTTGAGTTTCTTTTTCCGTCAGGCCTCTCGTGAGGCGGTGGTGGAAGCGGTGCAATACGCCATTGCCCGCGGCGATGCCGTGGTCAAGGTTTCCGGTGCCGTGGGCGTGGGCAAAACCATGCTGTTGCGTCTGCTGACTCAGCGTTTGTCGGGCGATTACCAGATTGTCTATCTGTCGGCACCGAACCTGAGCCCCATCGATATTTTGCGGGTGATCTGTGCGGAACTTTCCGTGAATCTGATGGGCCAGGAAAACAAGGCCGACCTGTTGAGCCGGATTCAGAAAGCTCTGATTGAACGCTATCAGGACGGTCAGCGCGTGGTGATGTTGGTGGACGAAGCTCAGGCGCTGACTCCGGATGCCCTGGAAGAAATCCGCCTGTTGGGCAATCTGGAAACCGAATGGGACAAGTTGCTGCAAGTGGTGCTCTTCGGGCAGCCAGAGCTGGATAAAACACTGGAAGACCCTCGCATCCGGCCGCTTAAGGACCGATTGGCCTGCAACGTGACCTTGTCACCATTTACCCCCAAAGAAGTCAAAGAGTATCTGAATTACCGGATGCGCATTGCCGGGTATCTGGAGACGGATTTTTTCAGTGACCAGGCCGCAAGGAAAATTCACCGGGTTACGGGGGGGTTGCCCCGGTCGATTAATATTCTTGCAGACAAACTGTTGATGGCAGCGAGCGCCAATGGTGATAAGCGTCTGAAAAACAAACATTTCCGTCAGGCGGGAGCGCCGGTCAAACAGGGCGCAAAAGTCCTGGCGATCAGTTTGCTGGCCGGGCTGGGGGTGATGGCTTCTGCCTATTTTGTGACCACCGTTCCGGTGGCCGACTTACTGTACGGACAACAGGAGGAGGCCCCAGAGAAGGTTGCGGAAAGACCTTCTGAGATCACGGACACAGCGTCACCAGCCCACACACCGTCGTCGGTTTCAGACAAACCGGAAACGACCGGATCGCCCGTTTCTTCCCCCGCATCCACAGACAGAACCGAAACCGATGTGGCTGGCACAGGTGTGCCATCCCGTGGTGAAGAGCCGTCAGGCAATAAAGAGACGGAGGTGGCCGATGCCGGGAGTCGAGTCACTAACGCAACAGAATCCCCGGTTTCAGGGGTAGAGCCTGAACCGGAACTTCAGACTGAGGCGGAAGCCGAACTTGGGGCTGAAGCTGAAACGCCAAAACCGGCCGCCGAAAGGCAGGCGCGTGCCACAGAACGAACCGGTTCAGACACAGAAAAATCATCGGACTCCGATGCTTCAGGCGCTCCAGAGCCGTCCCTGTCGCCCAGCAATATGGGCGAAAACTACCAGGCCTGGTCAAAAACACTGGGCATCGAATCGTCAAAATTGCTGACCCTGTTGACGTTGCATGAGCGATTGCGCAATCACATTTCAATCGCGTCGGCTCAGACCCCGTTGATTTTGATTGCACCTGCGCCAGTGGCCGATTTTCCGGGGGTTTATGCGCGCATGATGGACCGCCTGAGCTGGGAGAACCGGGAGCATGTGTATGCTCTGATGAAAACGGACGACACGGATGGGACCGATGTGACCTACCAGTTGGTTTATGACCCCCGCACGAGCGGGAAGGCATCACTTCAACGCAAAGCCGCTCAGATAAAAGCGTTGAGCAATGCCCCTCAAGCGCAAACCGTTACGGTGCAAAGCTTGCGTGCTATAATCTCAGAAAAATAACATCTGCAGTCATACAAAACGGACTCGGGTAATGGCAGAGCGTGTCAAATATGGCTCTTCTGCCTGGCTTGAATGTTGCTTGAATCCATCGACATAAAGTCAGCGCCGGCTGGTTTTTGGACTGCACACAGCACTCTGTTTCAATGAGTTCTTCGTTTCGTGCAAAGGACTCTCAATCAATAAAAGACGCATTTTATGTTTCAACGCATGTTTCCGGCACTGGTGATCAGTGTTTTGTTAGGCTTTCAGGTTGGCTGTCAGAGCACAGCCGAGCGACCGAGTGACTCAGAAAAAGCCGAGCGTTTTCAGCCCAGTGGCCATTTGGAAAAAGCGCCGAAGTTGCCTGAAGCACCGTCTGCTCCGATCCCGTCCCTCTCCGATTTTGACCCCGTGAATCCGACCCCGGAAGCATTGGCCGTGAGCGATCGCTACAGTGTGTCGGCACTGAATGTGCCCGTTGACGAGCTTCTATTACAACTGGCGGAAGACGCAGGCAAAGAGTTTGACATTCACGAGGCCGTCGCGGGCAAGGTCAGTATCAATGCGATTGAGCAGCCACTGGATCGCATTTTGAAGCGGATCGTCTCACAGGTGGATGCGGTATATACCCTGCAGAACAACGCCATTGTGATTCGGCCCGACAAGCCCTACTGGCACAGTTATGATGTGGATTATGTCAATATCGTCAAAAACATTCGGGATACCACCGTCATGAATATGTCGGTGGGGAATGTGGCCGACAATGGCGGCGGTGGTGAGCAGAGCGGCAACAGCGAATTTCGTATGGAAACCTCGGCCAATCATGGCTTTTGGGAAAGCCTGGAGGCCAGTGTCCGTGCGATGGTGGCGCCGGAAGAGGCGGTGAGGCAAGCTCCTTCCCCGCCGTCGGATACCGATTCGGATGCCGGTCGGGAAAGCACTGGATCAAACGCTCAATCAGACAACTCTACTCAGGCATCCGCCCGGCAGCGGGTGGTGGTACACAAGGAAAGCGGCTTGATTAGTGCCTACGCAACGAACAAATCGCATCAGCAGGTGGCGGGGTTCCTGACCAACCTAGCGGAACGCACCAATCGTCAGGTATTGATTGAGGCCACGGTGGTTGAGGTTGAACTGAGCGATGAGTATCAGGCCGGGGTGGATTGGTCCGTGTTCAATGAGTCGTCCAATACCTCCTCTCTTGTCGGCAATTCGATTGTGGGCAATAACAATAGCGTGGATCCCAATCTGAATCTGAATTTCATGCGTTTCAACTGGGATTTTGATTTGGGAGTCCGGTTTCTGCAACGTTTTGGCGACGCCAAAGTACTCTCCAGCCCCAAAATCATGGCCATGAACAATCAAACCGCCTTGCTGAAAGTGGTGAAAAACGAGGTGTATTTCACCCTGGAAGTCAATCGCGAGGCGGCCACCACCAACAGTGCCGGGGTCACCACCTTTGAAACCAACCTGCACAGTGTGCCCGTGGGCTTTATGATGCACGTCACCCCGTTTGTGAATGAAGACCGGGTGACATTGAATGTGCGTCCAACGCTGACCAGCATCATTGACTTCAAGGATGATCCCAATCCCGAACTGGCCAATGCCGGGGTGGAAAGCAAAGTACCGATTATCCGAGAACGGGAAATGGATTCGGTTTTGCGTTTGTTGAATCAGCAGACAGCGGTGATCGGCGGTTTGATTCAGGACTCCATGAACGATGTCGATTCGGGGGTGCCGGGCCTGAAGGATTTGCCGTTTATCGGCCCGGCGTTTGATTATCAGGAAAAAGTGCAAAAGAAAACCGAGCTGATCATTTTTATCCGCCCCACCATTGTCAAAAACCCGGACATTGAAAACGGCGATTTGCAGGCTTTTCGTCCAATGATGCGCACGAATTCCGTTCGTGAAGCCAAACCCGAGGCTGCGGACAAGGAGTCAAGCCAATGAGTGTGCTGTTGGAAGCGCTCAAAAAAGCCGCCAACGAAAAAAAGCGAACCGATCCTGCCGTTTCGCAACATGAGCCTGAGGAAGCCCATACGTCCCGTCCGAGCCGTGAGGCCATGAATCAGACTCTTGCCAGGGATCGCAAACCGCCCAGAGTCCAGCCATCTTCCCGAAACCCAACTGAGAAACCATCAAACGAAGGGACCGTCAGTCAAAGCGAGGTTTCCGCCTCCGCATTGGACTCCGCTCCGGCTGAGTTGCTGGACGAAACCCCAGCGGAAGCCACGTCTGACCCTGAGCTAGCTTCTCCCCCAGAGCCTGAATCAGAATCTGGACCAGAACCGGCCGTTTCCCCGGGCGCCACTGAAGGAGCGTTGACCCTGCGTACCGAAGACGCAGCCCCGGAATCCCCATTGTCGGAGCCGTCCGGCGCAGACGAACCGGACGTGTCACAAGATTCACATCAACAGGCGGCTCTTGCCGCGACGGAAGACGAAGCGTCTGTGAAAAGCGCGCCTGCTGCGTCTGAAGAAACCGGTTTTACATTACGGGAGCAGAATGATTCGGCCTCACCGGGCGATGGGAGCTCGCAGGCGCTTGACCTGGAAACCCGGCTGGCCCTGGCCAGTGATGATGCGTCTTCCTTTGAAGCGGAGAGAGGCGCGTTTTCCGAGACAGGCGAGTCTGAATCTGAACCAGATTCCGGATCAGATCAGACACCGGAACCGGAGTCGTCTTCTGCGTTTTCCGACGAAACGGTGGAAGAAACCGGGGCCCAGAGGTCCGACAACCCACTTCCGGCGCAAGGGTCGGAAACCACGGAGGTTGACGAAGCGGACAAAGTCGACATGGCGACGGCGGATTCTTCGCAATCACGTGCGTCTGAGCCGGTTGAGAAAGCCGCGGATTCCGATGCCCAGAATGAGTGGAGCCTGTCCAAGATTCCCGGTTACGCCAATAACGAGGCGCCCAGAAAACCGGTCTCCGAGAAAAAAAGTCGGCAATGGCTGCAGGTGATGCAATCGGGGCAGCGCCAGCCGAGCCGACGTTATCGCTGGGTTTTGGGTCTGTTGATCGCCCTGCTGGTCGCCACAGGGTTGTTGGTTTTTGGCTTTCTCTATTTTTATCAATCTCAGTCGCAACTGGATCAGTCGCTGGCGCGTTACCAATTGCCACTGCCAGAAAATTCCAATCAAGCCGATCAACCGACTTCCGTCACTCTGCCGGAGGAGGTAGTGGATGCTTCACCGGACTCGGCGACCGATTCTGCAGAGCAAGCCAGGGAGGCGCGCCAGGAACCGGCGGCTGAGCCATCGACAGAACGATTGTCAGAGCGAACATCAGAGGCTTCGGAAGCAAACGGTGTCAGCGAAACAGCGGAGCAGAAGCAGACATCCGCTCCGACGGCGACAGAGGCCAAACCCTCGGCATCGCAAGAGATGGATGCCCCTTCAGAATCGACCGCTGAACCGCCTTCTCAAGCACCTGACTCGTCTTCCGAGCGCCCGTCCCGCACCGAGGAGACTCAAGATGCCGCCCGGCCGTCTCAACGCTTAAGCATTCGTTCGGACGGTGCGTCACAAACCCTGAAATCGGCCTATGCGGCCTATCAGCGAGGGCAGTGGCAAGAGGCCAAATCGCATTATCAGACGTTGTTGCGTCAAGAGCCGGAAAATCTGGCGGCGATGATGGGAATCGCTGCCGTTCATGTGAAAGAGCAGGCCTACTCCAAAGCCATGCAAAGCTATCAGAAAATTCTGCGGTTGCACCCTGGTAATGAAAACGCGCTGGCCGCACAAGCCGCTTTGGCAGGGGTGTTTGCTCAGAACCCGGACAATATCCGGCAACTGAAAAACTGGGCACAAAAATGGCCGGACCAGCCTCAGCTTCAGGCCGCTCTGGGACGATACTATGCGCAGAATCGGGACTGGCTTCAGGCCCAATCGCATTTTTTCAAGGCGTTTGAGTTGGTGCCGAAAAAAGCCGATTATGCGCATAATCTGGCGGTAAGCCTGGATCAGCTGGGGAAATACCGCCTCGCCAGAGACTATTACCGCAAGGCGTTGACGCTTTCCGAATCGGCGCTTTCAGCCCCCCAGCAGGCAAGCATTCGGGCACGGATCGACGTTCTGAATCAATTCTTGTCAGAGGAGTCCTGAGTGGCACAACCGGTTCGACTTGGCGACAAACTGGTCAATGAAGGCTACATCACGCCCGATCAACTGCGCATTGCGCTGACCGAACAGAAACTCTCCGGCAAAAAGCTGGGCGAGGTGCTGGTGCGTCTGGGTTTCCTGTCGGAAAATGCCTCGCGGGAAATGGTGGGCGATGCGGTCGGCTATACCTCCATGAGTCTGGAAGGCGTGGTCCCCGATTCGGAAGCCCTGAATCTGCTGACAGAGCCTTTTGCCCGCGCCAACATGGTCATGCCAGTCAGTTTGAGCGGCAAACGTCTGCAGGTGGCCATGGCCAATCCGGACGACATTCTGCTGCTCGACAAGATCAAACGCCACATCCGCGAAGAAGAGGTTCAACTGGAACCGGTTCTGGTTGTGGAAAACGAAATTCAGAGCGCCATTGATCACTTTTACGGTTACGAATTGTCCATCGACGGCATCATTCGTGAGCTGGAGACCGGTCAGGCTGATTTGACTTCGCTGGCCGAGGACGATGAATACTCTCAGCCCATGGTGCGCCTGATCGACAACATTCTGACCGATGCGGTCAAGAAAGAGGCTTCGGACATTCACTTTGAACCCGAAGCGTTTTTTATTCGCATCCGTTACCGCCTGGACGGGGTATTGCAACAGGTTCGCCTGTTACACAAAAGTTTCTGGTCGGCCATGGTGGTGCGACTGAAGGTCATGGCCGATCTGGATCTGACCGATCAGCGCTTGCCTCAGGATGGGCACATGGATCTGGTGGTGCACGGTCGTCAGATCGACTTTCGTGTCTCTTCCCTGCCGGGCACGCACGGCGAAAACTTTGTGTTGCGGATTCTGGATCGCCACCGTGGCATCATCCCTCTGGACGAGCTGGGGCTGGATCCGGACAGTTATCAGGAACTCAGAATCATGATGTCGCGCCCAACCGGTATTCTGCTGGTGACGGGGCCGACCGGTTCCGGGAAAACCACCACCCTGTATTCGGTGTTGCGGGAAATGGATCAGGAAGGGGTCAACATTATGACGCTGGAAGACCCGGTGGAATACCCGATGCAGCGGATTCGCCAGACCCAGGTCAATGAAGAAATCGGCATGACGTTCGCCGCCGGGATCCGTGCGCTGATGCGACAGGACCCTGACATCATTCTGGTAGGTGAGATCCGTGACGGTGAAACCGCCGAAATGGCCTTGCGTGCTTCCATGACCGGGCATCAGGTGTACGCCACCTTGCACACCAACTCGGCCATTGGCGCGATTCCGCGTCTTCTGGACATTGGCATGTCCCGTTCCATTCTTTCGGGCAATCTGATCGGGGTCGTGGCGCAACGTCTGGCCAGACGTCTGTGCTCTGAATGCAAAGAAGCCTATGAGCCGGAACCCTTTGAAAAAGAGGTGCTGGGATTCAAGCCCGAGGAGGAAATTATCCAGTATCGTGCAGTCGGTTGCGAAGCCTGCAATCATACCGGTTATCGAGGACGACTGGCGATTCTGGAAACCTTGCGATTCACCGATGAAATGGATGCGCTGCTGCTGGAGGGCGGATCGCAATATCAGATATTGCAGAAGGCGGTGGAGCAAGGGTTCTCGCCGATGCTGAACAACGCATTGAAGTGGGTGCGTCAGGGCGAAACCACGCTGGATGAAATCAGCCGGATTGTCGATCTGACGGAGCTGGTGTAGGCCTTATGCAGACTTATCGTTTTCAGGGGATTAACCGCTTTGGCAAACGCGTTCGTGGCGAAATGCTGGCCAGTAATGAAAAAGATCTGGAGCGACGTCTTCGTGATACACACATCGAGTTACTGACGGCCAAGGTCAAAACCAACGCTTGGTGGCAGTCACTGAGCCGCAGCCGTGTCACCCGCCGCGATGTGATTGTGATGACCAATCAGTTTCGTCAACTGCTCAAAGCCGGGGTGTCGCTGATGGAGATCATCGATGACCTCAGGCGAACCTATGAAAATGACCAGGTACGCGAAATGCTGACCGTGATTTACGAATCCATGGAAGGGGGCGAGACCTTCTCCAGTGCATTGCGGCCTTATGAGAGCACATTCGGACGGGTGTATCTGAGTCTGGTGGCGGTGGGTGAGCGGACCGGCCAGCTGGAGAACGTGCTTGAAAAGTTGGAATCGGCCCTGCAGTGGGAAGAATCCCTGGCCTCAAAAGCCAAAAAAGTGATGATTTACCCGAGCATTGTGGGGTTGGTGGTGTTGTCTGTGGTGATGCTGATGATGCTGTTTGTGGTGCCGGAATTGTTGACCTTTATTCAGCAGATGGGGGGAGAACTCGGGTTTGCCACCGCGTCCCTGATTGCGACCTCGGAATTCATCCAAAACAATATTTTGATTCTGATGGCGCTGCCGTTTGTGATCACCGCCTTGGTCAAGGCCTGGTTGAAGCGTTCGCAACAGTTTCGGCTCTGGTATGATCGCCATCTGTTCAAACTGCCCTTGATTGGCGGGGTGTTGTATAAGATCAAAGTCGCACGCCTCGCGGGAACCCTGGCGGTCATGTACGCCTCGGGGGTGAATTTTCGTGACAGTCTGGCGTTGTCGGGCGAAGTCACCAGCAATGCTTACATGGAACAGACGGTGCGCAATGCCATTCGCCTGATTGAAGAAGGGGAAATGATTTACCGGGCCTTTGAAGAATCGGACATTTTTCCGCCGATGGCGATTCGAATGGTTCGCATTGGCGAGCAAAGCGGTAATATGGACGATGCGTTGCATCACGTCAGCGAATATTATGACAACGCCGCCAAGGAAATGATTGAAAAAATCGAGCCGGCGGTCGAACCCATTCTGACTGTGGTGATGGCGGTGATCGTGGGCTGGGTGATGATGGCCGTGCTTGGACCGGTGTATGACACCATTTCTCAGGTGCAGTAGGAGTCGGGATGGACGCAGTAGGAGTCGGGATGGACGCAGTTTTATATCTCAGAGACAAAGCCATTACCGTGATCGAAACGACGGGCAAGCAGGGCTTTTTCGAGCAAAACATTGAGTGGGACGACACCGCTGCTCTGGATGAGGTACTGAAGCGTCTTGCCGGTGCGTCTGAAGTGGCACTGGTCATCGACTTTATTGATGAAACCCTGCATTTCGAGTGGGTGCCCAAATTACTGCCCTGGGAAAAACCGGGCTTGCAGAAACGTTTGACCGACAAGGCCAAGGGCGAAGGCGGTCTCTATGTGCATTTCAGCTGGTTGCCACTGACCCGAAAGACGGCGCAGGGACTGACCCAGCAATTGACCATGGTGGCCAGCATTCTGCAGTCGCCCATGCTGGAAACCTTTTTCAAACAGTTGCATGCGGCGCATTTGCCGCTCACGCATGTTTACTCCTTTGCGTTTCTGATTGAGACCCTGTTTTTTCAGAGGCTGGCCCGTCGGTTGCGTTTGTCGCGCAAACAGACCAAACAGCCTTTTATGCTGGTGTTTCGGGAAACCGAACACCAGTTTCGTCAGATTTTTTTTCAGCACGGTCATTTGCGGATTGCCCGGCAGGTGGATCTGGATCCGGAGCTGGAAGAGGATGCGATCAATCATGCCTTGATCGAGGAAACCCGGCGCGCGGTCAAATACGTTTACAATCAAAAACTGTTGGACCTCAACAGCGAAGTCGGGTTTGTGTATGTGAATGTGGCCCATCACGACGAAAGCGACATCGTGCAGCTTTACCAGGAAAATGTGGTCCAACGGAATTGGGATGCGTCCAAAACCTTTATGGTCGGGGGCGAGCTGGGGGAGTTGTTGAAGATTCCGACCAGACAAACCCAGGCCTCGACAGCCATTTTGGCTCTGTCACGTTTTATTGCTCAGGCCAAGCCGAAAACCTTTTATCAAAACCAGTACGTTCAGGCAGTGAAAGGGTATTGGCGGGGGCGCAAGGCCGCCTGGGCTCTGGGACTGATCCTTGCCATTGGTGGTCTGGTGCTGGGGCTGCAAGGGGCCATCGACGCTTGGCACCTAAACGCCCAAATCAAGGAAATGGCCCATCAGGAAACACGGTTGCAAGAGCAAAAGCAGACACTACAGTCGCGTCTGGACTTGCCTTATGACGCTCGTGACATTCAGACGACCGTCGAATTTGCCAAGGCGGTGGTCGGGCATCGGATGCAAGGCTCGTTTGAGCGTTTGTGGCAATCGTTGGGTCAGGTATTGAATCGGCATCGGCACATTGCGTTGCAGCGGCTGCGCTGGGATCAGGCTCTGCCGGTGAACCCCGATACACTCGAACTGACCATTGAGGGATGGGTTTACCCGTTTGCCCAGTCGTTTTCGCCGCCTACCGAATGGGTAAACGCGTTCACAGAAGATTTGGGCAAACGACCGGAGGTCAAAACGGTGACGCTGACTCAGCCGCCGTTGGCGGCTTCTCCGGAACAGGCTTTGAACTTGAATCAATCGGCTTTGCAAACTCAGGCGGCCCTGCCTTTTCAAATGCGAGTGGTGTTTGTTCTGACGCCTGAGGAGGGGACATGAAGCCATCGGTTTATCGGGGCCACTTGACCTCACAGGACCACAAAGCCTTCGCCAGACGGATGTTGTTGGTGCCGGGGCTGTTGCTGAGCGGGGTGCTGATACTGGTGCTGCTTGGCTGGCAAGCCGGTGGTGCCTGGTTGAGCGACGCTGAACAGACGGTGAAGACTCAGGAGCGGCAACTGACGGACGTGTTGAAATCGGTGCGTTTTCTGCAGGAACAGCAGCGTTTGGTTCAGCGGTATGGCCCCGCTTATCAGCAGTTGCTCAATGAGGGGCTGGTTCAGCGCCAGGACCGGGTGAATTGGACCGATGATCTGTTGCAGGTGCAAAAACGCTGGCAATTATCGCCTTTTGTGGTCCAGTATGAGCCGCGTCAGGCTCTGACAAAATCGTTGGCCGGGCCGTTTCCCTGGGAGAAGGATCTGTTTCGCTTTACCCGTGTGCACATTGAGGCTGGCGTGCACACTGAATCGGATTTGCAGGCCCTTTTTGATCAGGTGGCCAGCGCCTTGACCCCTTTGTTTCTGGTGGAAGGCTGCAACCTGTCTCAACGGGTATCGAAAGTTCTGACACCGGAACAGCCGGTTCGCTTTTCTCCCAACCGATCGGCTCTGATTGCGCAATGCACGCTGTTGCTTTTTGAAGCGGAATTGCCGCCTTTTGAAACAGGAGCGCTCAAATGATTCGACGCTGGCTGGCAGGCTGCATTGGCGGGATAGGGCTGTGTGTGATCCAACCGGTTTGGGCCGAGGCCCCGCGTCTGTTTTTGTCGCCCGAGCAGCGCGACAGCATTGAGCGGGGGCGTCAGACGGTGGATACGACGCCGGAAGCCGCCTCAACAGAGACAACCGATTCGGACGCCCCTTCGGCCCGGTCCAGGGCGGAGCCGGTGCGCATCAGCGCCATCATTATTACCCCGGATGGGCGTAAATGGGCACGTCGCAATGACACTTACCAACTGATGGATTCAAACGGTCAGTCAAAACGGCCCATGCAGGTAGAGCTGGCCCCGAATGTCCGTCTGAGAGTCGGCGAGGCTTATGACCCGGAATCGGGCCAAGTGGTCCCCTTGCACCGTCTTGCAGAGGAGGCGGCACAGATGGAAGGCACAGCCACGACGGATGAGGTGGATTTAACCCGGCAGATTCAGACCCAGCTTCCGGGGGCCAGCGATCTTTTGTTGCCAAAGGGCGCGCGAAAAACCGAGGAGACAGACTGAGCGATGATGAGTGATTGGTGGCAGACACCGCTGGCGAGCGGTTGGGCCTTTCTGGCCCTGTTGGGGGTGCTTCTGGCGCTGGTTTGGGGTTGGCGTTTGCAGCAGCGATTGACCCGGGTATTGCAAAATCCACCAGGCCTGGTGGATTTGCAGGCCGAAAACGCACGTTTGCAACAACAGCAGAGCGCCTGGCACCGACTGCAGGGGGAGCATGAGGCCCAGACTCGGCAGGTGGCACAGCTGGAAGCGGATTTGGCTCAGGCCCGTTCCGAATTGCACCGCATCACGGAGCAGTACCAGGCTGAGGCCACGCAAAAGGCCACACTTGAAACCAGAATGAAAAGCCAGGAGCAGGCCTACGAAGAAAAAATGGTTTTGCTGGAAGAAGCCAAACAGCGTATGACCGAGGCGTTTGAAGCCCTGTCGAACGACATTCTCAAGCGAAAGCAATCCGAGCTGGAAGCACAAAGTCAGAAAAGTCTGCGCCATCTTATGGAGCCGATGCATGCTTCGATGGAGCAATTCAAGGCGCGCATGGAGACGGTGCACAAGGAAAACCTGGAAGGTCGGGCCTCACTCAAAACCCAGTTGGAGCAATTGCAGTCGCTGAACCAGCAGATCAGCGAGGAAGCCCACAATCTGACCCATGCGCTCAAGGGCGATCAGAAGCTTCAGGGCAATTGGGGCGAACAGATTCTCAAGCGCTTGCTTGAACGGAGTGGATTGCGCGAAGGCCAGGAATTTGAATCGGAAAAAAGCTTTACTCAGGAGGATGGCTCACGCCTGCGACCGGATGTGATCGTCAATCTGCCGGATCGCAAGCATGTGATCATTGACGCCAAGGTGTCACTGCTGGAGTACGAAAAAGCCTTGAACGCGCCCACGCCCGCTGAAAGAGAACAGGCGATCAAGGCGCATCTGGGCAGTCTGAGAAAGCACATTCATGCCTTGTCGAAAAAACGCTATGACCACATTGAACGCTTGCACCCACCCGACTTTGTGCTGATGTTTGTGCCCATTGAAGGAGCGTACCTTCTGGCGGTTGAAAAGGATCCGGCGCTGTTTGAAGCCGCGTTTGAACAGAAAGTGGCCGTGGTCACCCCGACCACGCTCTTTACCACTTTGAAAACGATCGAACAGTTGTGGCGATACGAGCGTCAGTCCGAACACACCATGAAGCTGATCAAGCGCGCGGCGGATGTGCACGACAAGTTTGTCGGGTTTGTGACCCATTTTGAAAAAATCGGCAAGCAGCTGAATACGCTCAACAGCAGTTACGACACGGCCCGACGGCAGATGATGGCCGGACAGGGCAATCTGGTGCGTCAGGCAGAAATGCTCAAGGAACTGGCGGGCAAAACCCGCAAAGAAATGCCCGAACATTTGCTGGAGGAAGCGGAAGGCAGGGCTATATTAAATGAACCGAATCCTCGGTGATCAATTCCGGGTGTTCGGCTTTGAGGGTGGTTTGTGCGACTTTGATCAGGCTCTGTGGCTGAAAAGGTTTGTGCATCCAGCCGGTGACGTTCAGGCGTCTGGCCTGTTGCTTCAGGTCGTCTCCATTGTCCGCACTGAGCATGATGATCGGCAGGGTCGGTGAAGCCGGCGGCTGCAGTTGTTCGATCAGTTCCAGTCCGGTGGCGTCCGGCATATTGAAATCCACAATCAGCAGATCATAGTGTGCCTGCGTCCATTTTTCCTGAGCGCGGCCGGGCGATTCGGCTGTGTCCACCTGCCAGTGATCCTGCGACTCCAGTGTCATCTTGACCAGCTTCAGGATCATGGGCGAATCGTCCACGGCCAGCACGCGTATGGTTGCGTTGTCAGTCATATAAATTATTCATCAGTGCAATTGAAAGAGTCATTACAGTATAGTGGTTTTTGCGACCACCACCAAGCCCCAACTGGGCGGGGAAAGCAGGGAAAGGTCATGGCTGTGCTAAGTCACTGAAAGTGTTTGAAAAGCCCTGCGCGTTCGCGTATAATCTCATTTTTCTCAATGGTGGCCGTCGTCGCACAGTCGTGGTGCCCACCGGTTGCAGAGCAAAAACAAGTCCCAAAGGCCAGATGGCCGGACTTAGTAGAAGACATTGTTAGCAGGCTTGCCTGTTATCGCCGATCAAGACAAGGAGTATATCTAATGGTCGTAATTCGTCTTGCCCGTGGTGGCGCCAAAAAGAATCCGTTTTATCGTGTGGTTGTGGCCGATCAGCGCCAGGCACCCCGTGGACGCTTTATTGAACAGTTGGGCTTTTACAACCCGACGGCTCGTGGTCAGGAAGAAACCCTTCGTCTTGATTCGGCGCGTGTCGAACACTGGGTCAACAAGGGCGCACAAATGAGCCCTCGCGTGAAAAAATTGATGCAAACGGCTGAAGCCCCTTCAGCCTGATTGCCATGACTCAGGCCCAATCGGCGACGCAAACCGCGACCCAGGCGACGCCATTGGTGGTCGGTCGCATCCATGGTATCTATGGGGTCAAAGGCTGGGTCAAGGTGTTTTCACATACCGATCCACGGGAAAACATCCTGAGCTATACGCCCTGGCTGGTCCGGATAGAAGGACAATGGCGGGCCTGGACGGTTCAGGACCAGAAGGTGCTCGGTGGCGGTAAGTCGCTGGTGGCGCATCTGGAAGGCATCGACGATCGGGATCAGGCCCGTACCTTAATGGGCGCTGAGATTGCGGTGTACCCGCATCAACTGCCTGATCTGGAAAAAGGCTATTACTGGTGCGATCTGCTCGATTCGGTCGTGGTGGATCAGACGGGCACCGAGCTTGGACAGCTGGCGGAAATGATTGAAACCGGAGCGCATGATGTGATGCGCGTGGTGGATGCCAAAAAACAGACCGTGGCTCTGATTCCTTTTGTGGAAGGCCGGTTTGTCACCGAGGTGAATCCCGAAGCCGGGCGCATTGAGGTCAATTGGACGCAGGACGACGAAACCACCGATGCGCTTTGATGTGGTCTCGCTGTTTCCGGAGATGTTCCGGGCGTTGACCGAATCCGGCGTTTCCGGTCGGGCGTTTGATCGAGCGCTTTGCGCCTTGCATCACTGGAACCCTCGGACATATACCCAGGATCGCCACCGGACTGTCGATGATCGACCCTATGGTGGCGGACCGGGCATGGTGATGATGTATCCGCCACTCAAGGCCGCGTTTGAGGCCATTGCCGAGGCGCAACCCGAGAGCGGGGCAACGCCTTACACGGTGTATTTGTCGCCTCAGGGGCAGCCACTGACTCAGGCACGGTTGCAGGCTCTGGCCGAACGCCCTCAGTTGACATTGCTGTGCGGTCGTTACGAAGGCGTGGATGAGCGGGTATTGGAAGAATATGTGGATGAGGAAATCGCCATTGGCGATTTCGTTGTCAGCGGTGGGGAACTGCCGGCCATGATGCTGATGGATGGGTTGATACGGTTGTTGCCCGGTGCTCTGGGGCACAATCAGTCGGCCGAACAGGATTCATTCAGCGATGGGTTGCTGGACTGCCCACATTACACCCGACCTGCGGAAGTGGATGGGCAGACCGTGCCCCCGGTTTTGCAAAGCGGGGATCATGCCCGGATTGCGCAGTGGCGCCAACAACAAAAACTTGTCAGGACGCAGCAAAAGCGACCTGATTTATATGCGCGCTACCAGGCCGACCTGAAAGCGCGTGACAATTTGGATTCAACCTCTGGCAGTTAGTTTTGCGAATGTTGGGTAAAATTCATTTCAGTGACACACTGAAAACGATGGAGTGCTGAACGATGAGCGAAATCATCAAGCAGATTGAAGCAGAACAGATGACCAAGGAAATTCCGGAATTTGGTCCCGGTGACACAGTGGTGGTGCAGGTGCGCGTCAAGGAAGGATCTTCCGAGCGTCTGCAGGCCTTTGAAGGTGTGGTGATTGCCAAGCGCAATCGCGGTTTGAACAGCTCCTTTATTGTGCGCAAGGTTTCGCACGGTGTGGGCGTTGAGCGGACCTTCCAGTTGTACAGTCCGCTGGTCGATTCGATCGAAGTCAAGCGCCGCGGTGATGTACGCCGAGCCAAACTTTATTACTTGCGTGACCGTTCCGGCAAATCGGCCCGGATCAAAGAAAAGGTCAAGTAAGCTTTTTAAAAACGCCCCACCGGGGCGTTTTTTGTTTCTGGCTCTTATGATTGTTTTGTTCTCATGACCGATCCCGCCGCTCGCTTGCCTCAGGATTCGCCTGACACGGATCTGATCCGCCAGTTTCTGGACCGCCTTCGGTTTGAGGAAGGTTTGTCTGCGCACACCGTTTCGGCCTATCAACGCGATTTGATCAAGGTGGCACAAGCGCTTAGGCCAACGTCGTTGCAGCACGCCGGTGCCGATGATCTGGACGAAGTATTGCTGCGCCTTTCCTCTGTTTTGGGTGCCAGGTCGCTGGCCCGGTTGATTTCGGCGCTCAAGCGCTTTTACCGTTTCGCCTGTCTTGAAAAGAGGGTGCAGGAAAACCCCAGCCTGAGATTGGTGTCGCCAGTGTCCGCCCGCAGCTTGCCATCGATTCTGTCGGAAGCCCAGGTCACTCGGTTGCTGAATGCGCCGGACCTTCAGACCCCATTGGGCAAACGGGATGCGGCCATGCTGGAATTGATGTACGCCACCGGACTGCGTGTCAGTGAGATGGTGGCGTTGAATTTCATGCAGATCAATCTGAGTGCCGGATGGGTGCAGGTCGTGGGCAAAGGGCGCAAGGAACGACTGGTGCCGATGGGCGAGTGGGCCCAGGCCGCGCTGCAGAGGTATCTGGATCAGGCGCGCTCGGCGCTGGTGGGACAGAAACAGGTCGAGACGGTGTTTGTGTCCCGTTTGGGGCGGCCGATGACCCGGCAGACACTCTGGCACCGGATCAAGAATCTGGCCGCTCAGGCGGGGTTGCCCGGCAAATTGTCCCCCCACAGTCTGCGCCATGCCTTTGCCACTCATCTGATCAATCATGGCGCGGACCTGCGTTCGGTGCAGGCGTTTCTGGGACACTCGGATCTGTCAACCACGCAAATTTACACGCATGTGGCCCAGGCGCGTTTGCAGAATTTGCATCGCCAGCATCACCCGCGTGGCTGAAACTTTGGCTGAAAGGGCTGTCTGCGCCACCTGGCTGCAAATCCGGGTCACAATCGTGGATAATAAACCGATTTATGAACGTGAACAAAGGAATGAAAATGACGATGACTCCCTCTTTTTTTGGTCGCCGCTCACTGTCAATTTTGGGGCTGTGTCTGGGATTGGCTCTGCAGCCAGTCTCGGCTGAGACCGAGGCCGACACCAAGCAACGCATTCAACAGACTCTGGAGAAAATGGTCCCGGATGCGCCTCAGGCGGAGATTACGTCTACCCCGGTTGACGGGGTCTGGCAGGTGCTGATCGGTTCGCAGATCATTTATATGAGTGCGGACGCAGAGTATTTTTTTAATGGCAATCTGATTTCATTGGCGACCCGCGAAAATCTGACCGAAAAGGCATTGAATGCTCAACGCAAACAGGCGCTGACCCAGTTGGACGAAGCCTCCATGATTGTGTATCCGGCCGAAGGCGAATCCCAACAGACGGTCACGGTGTTTACCGATGTGGATTGCCCTTATTGCCGCAAACTGCATCGTGAAATTCCCGAGTTGAATGAGGCCGGTGTGACCGTGCGTTATCTGGCTTATGCCCGTGAAGGGGTTCAGTCCAAGGCGTTTGCCAAATCCGAAAAGATCTGGTGCGCCCAATCTTCTGCTGAGGTCATGGATCAGGCCATGAGCGGGGAAAGTCTGGAAAATGTGACCGCCAAGCCGGGTTGCCAGTCGCCTGTGCGCCAGCACATGCAGCAATCTCAGTCGTTTGGGGTGCAGGGCACACCGACGATCATTCTTGAAGACGGCCGTCGCCTTCCTGGCTATGTGCCCGCCGGGGAACTGTTGCCAATGCTGGGATTGTCCGCTTCGGAATAAACGGATTCAGCGCCTGGAAAGGTACTTTTGACCAGGCCTGGTGATTATTCTGACTGCCGATCCGGTGCGCTGTAGCGGTAAGGATCGGGTTTGGCGGCCAGTTTCTGGGTCAGGGCATCGAGTTTTTCCACTTTCTGTTCGATTTGCGACTGCTGCGTTTGCAGGGCATCCACGCTCTGACCCAGAGCGTCCAGCTGGTGGGTGATTTTGTTCAGTGCCGGTCCGGTTGTGGTATCGGGTGCCGAGGCGGACGGCGAGGCCGAAAGCTGCTGCATCAGCTCCTTCAGACTGGCTTCGATGTTTTTGAGCATTTTGCGCTCCTGGAACGCCGACCAGGCAATCGCCTTCAGGCGTTCGGCCTGCTCGTCCGTCAGGCTGGAAGCGGTGCTTGCGTCTGACTGTTCTGTGTTTTGACTGTCGTTGTTCGACGCTTGTGCGCTGGACTGTGACTGAGCTTTGTTGACCTTGGCCAGTTCGGCCAGGGTTTTGGCTTCCAGTTGTGACTGAAGGGTCAGAATTCGCCCGAGTTTTTCCTGAATCTGGGTCAGCGCTTGCTGTTGCTGATCGTTCTGACCGTCCAGCGACGCCAAGGCGTCCTGCAGAGGCGTCAGGTCCATTGCGGTGTTTGAGGCCGGTTGTGACGGAGTCATGTCAGTGGTTTCCGCCGATTCCGTTTCGGGCGCGGTCTTGGCTGGTTTGCTTGGTTCGGTGGATTCAGTGGAATTTGACGATTGGTCAAGACTCTCTTCTTCTGCCGGCGCTTCCTGTTCAGGCGCAGTCTGAGGGTTTGGGGCTTCCTGACCGTCGGCTGGTGCTGAACCCCCATTGGCGTCGGTCACAGGTTCGGCGGCATTGCTTTTTGTCAGGCGCTGGATGTCGGCGGACATGGATTCGATCAGGCTGGCCAGTTGGTCCACCTTCAGCGTCATGTCCTTTTGAAAGAGTCGGGTTTCGGTGGTCAGAATGTCGGCCACTTCGTTTTCAAAGGCTTCCTGTTGCTGGTTTTGGTGATACAGCATCCAACCGATGGCGCCGGCGGCCGATAGACTGACGGTGACTGAGACCCCCATCATAATCGAGACGGCGTTTTTGGAAGATTTCAGGTCACGCGAAGCGGTACGGAGCGCCTGGCGCCAGGCCACATTGGCATCGCCCAGCTCCATTAATTGCGCTTTCTGCTCATGCGACATCTTGACCGCCGCTTCCGCCGCTTTCTGACTTTGTTCGGCGGCCATTTGTGCGGTTTTGGAAGATTCCAGAGACAAGGCAGCGGCATCAAGCTCGCTGACGGTTTCCGCCGTCTTGAGTTCGTCTCGCTTGTCTTTGGCCTGTTGCACGTCGTCGGCCATCTTTTCAGAGGCGTGCTCCAGCTGTTCCAGTTCGTCCAATAGATCGTCTGCGTTATCGCTCATGGCGGACCCTTCGTCTTTCTCGGCTAGTCGGTGGATTGGCTCATTTGGGCTATTTTGTTTTTCAAAGCGTCGTTGGCGGCTTTGAGCTGCTGGTTCTTTTCACGAATTCGATCCAGTTCGGCACGCATTTCAGCGGGCTCCCGGGCGGCACTCAGTTCATGCGGTTCGATGTCGTAGCCGGCTTCCTTGGCCGCGGCAAATGCCCGCTCGGTGGCCTCAAAGGTGGATTCAATCGCTTTTTGTGCGGCATCGGTGGCGTCCTGCGCTTTCTGCGAAATGCTCAGTGCCAGGCGCGTGGCTTCGCGTGCGGTGTCGCCGACTTCTTCGTTCATCGCATCCGTATCCTGACTGGTGCGAATCGCGTTCTGCATTTCATCAATGGCCTCGCCTGCCAGCGCAACGACATTGTCGCCATCCGCCGTCGGTTCCGGCGCGGATTCGGCAGCCGGTTCCGCTTCGGAAGGCGCTTCCTGCTCTTCGGCTTCAGAGGCTTCTGTGTCCTCTGCAGGGGCGTCCTGTTCGGGCGCAGCTTCGGCTTCGGTTGCATCCAGCTCATCGGTGTCTTCGACCGATGGCGTTTCCTCGGCTGGCGTCTCAGCTGACTCGGAGGCCGTTTCCGCTTCCATTTCCGCTTCCTGGGGCAAGTCGTCACTGGCTTCGGTCGTAACCGTTTCCGCCGCTTCTTCCGGTTCTTCCTTGTCCACTGCCTCTTCGGAATCCTGATCGGCGTCGGCGGCAGCCTCGGTCTGTTCAGGTTCGTCTTCGACGTTTGTGGCTTCGTCGTTCTCGGCTGGGCTGTCTTCGAGTTCAACCGCCTCGTCAGCGCCGCTGCTTGTTTCGTCTTCCGACGCTGCTTCTGCGTCCTGATCCTGCGGCTCGGCGTCAGGCATGTCTGCCGGTTCGTCCGCTTGCGCTGGGTCCTCGGTCGATACGGTCTGATCGGTTTCGGCCGTGGTTTCAGGTTCGTCCGTTTCCACTTCGTCCAGCGCATCGAGCAGTTCGTCGGCCTGAGTGCTGCCGGTGCTTTCCGCGTCGGAATCGGTCGAGGTTTCGTTTTCGGCGTCTTCGCCCAGCATTTTCATCATTTCCTGGGTGGCTTGATCGTCTTTTTCGGCATCAATGGTCATCTTGGCGTCCCCTGTCGGTTTCAAGAACGGTCATGGTTATTGCGCTCACCCAAGCAGGTTTTGTGCCAGTCCGTGAGGGTCAAATCAAACTGCATGGACTGGCCGCTGTGCGGGTGGACAAATCCCAGGTAACGGGCATGCAGCATCAGTCGGGTGCTGAGGCCTTGAATCATGGCCGGGGCATAGAGGTTGTCGCCCAGTATCGGGTGTCCCAGAGAGGCCATTTGCAGGCGCAGTTGATGCGAGCGCCCGGTGATGGGGTTCAGGTCAACCTGAAACGCCTGATGGCGGGGGGAGAGGGGCGTTGGCTCTGTGGTTAGTTGCCACTGGGTCCGGGTCGGTTTGCCATGGCGCATGTCAATTTTCTGGCGGGGCCGATTGGGCCAGTCACAGATCTGGGGCAGGCACAGTGTGCCCTGTGACTGGCTGGGACGGCCAAAACACCAGGCTTGGTAGGTTTTATCCACATGACGCTGCTCAAAGGCCCGGCTGAGCTGGCGATGGGTGTCGGCATCCCTGGCCAGTACCATTAGTCCAGAGGTGTCCATGTCCAGTCGGTGAACAATGCGCGCACTTGGCCAGTGTCGCTGAACCTGTCCGATCAGGCTGTGTTCCGCCGGACGTTGACGTCCCGGTACCGACAGCAGCCCGGATGGTTTGTTGACCACCAGCAGCCAGGGATCGTCATGCACCAGCCAGTCAGGCGCGTAATGGTGCTGCGGGGGCAGCTGTGTGGACTGGATGGATGGAATGATGGCCTCGTGCCTCTTGTTTGCGCGAATTTGTTAGCCCGAATATTTCACAAATTTGCACCGACCTTGCTTGCCCCTTGATTCCACAAGAAATATTTCCTCAGTCGACCGTAATCCCTGATACGGTACTTCTTCGGAAATTTCCTTGTGAAAACAATGTGCGGCGCAATCTCAGCACAAATTCATGAAACATTCGGGTTAGAATATGCTCATTATTCTAAAGCAAACTTATTCCAAGGAAAAAAAGATGTCACACACCGTTTCCGTGATTTTTGTCTGTTTGGGCAATATTTGCCGTTCGCCCACGGCGCATGCCGTGTTTCGCAAGAAGGTCGCCGACCGCGGATGGCAAGACCGTGTCCGCATTGATTCGGCCGGCACCGGCGGCTGGCATGTGGGCAAACCGGCGGATCAGCGTGCCAGTGCCGTCGCCCATGATCGAGGCATTCCCATGGCCGATTTGCGGGCGCGTCAGGTGGATCTGGGCGATCTGATCGAGTTTGATTATGTGTTGGCCATGGATGACGCCAATTATCACGATTTGCTGGCCATGGCCTTGCCGGAACACCGGGAAAAGATTCACCGTTTTCTGGACTTTGCCCCGGAATTTGATGAAACCGAGGTGCCAGATCCCTATTACGGTGGCCCGGACGGTTTTGATCACGTGTTTGAACTGGTGGATGCGGCATCGGAAGGGCTGCTGAAGGATCTGGCGGCCCGATGGCAAAAATGACCAGGCCTGGTCATTTTATGATTGGAAACCGCGACATGATAAGCCACGCTCAATAAAAAAGGCCCGGTCTGAATATCTCAGGCCGGGCCTTTTTCATGCGTCAGCGTGTGGCTGAAGACGTGCGCGGTTTAACGATCCGCGCTTTTCTGTTCCGCCTCGGTATTGGCATGGGTCTCGGAATCCGTATTCGGCGCCTGTTCACGCTGATCCGGTTTCGGAGTGGCCTGCTCGGACGTGGTTTCAGCCTGAGGGGCGGCGTCGTTTTTCACCGGGTTGTCGGCGTTTGGACGCGTCTCTGCGTTGGCTGAAGCCGGCTTTGACGCAGGCTTGGAAGCCGTCGGCTGAGCCGTTGTTGACTCCGGGGCGTTGTCCGGGTTGACGGTGACCCCCGCCGTGTCCTGTGGAGGTACGGCATGGATCGACATGGTTTCCGCCCCAGCCGGTTTGCGTCGACGGCTGTTGTAGCTGCGACTGTTGTAGCGGCTGCGTCGACGCGGCGGTTTGTTCTGATCGTTTTTGTCTCCGCCTTTCTCCCCTCTGGGAGCCGGTTTGTCAGACGTTGAGGCTTTGGAGGCCGGCTTTTCAGACGCATTGGTCTGATTGGCGTTTTCCGCCTGAGGCGTTTGGTTGGCTTCCTTGTTCTGACGCGGGCTGCGACGGCGTTTGTTGCCGCCGTTGCTGTTTGGTCTGGACTCCGGGTTGCCTTCCTTGCCCTGGGCATCGGTCGTGGGTTTCTTGCCCGAAGCCTTTTTCTGAGGGGCCGAGTCCTTGGCCTTGCCTTCGTTTTTACCAGGTTTTTCCGACTTTTCTGAGCGTTTGCGGCCATTGTTGCCGTTTTGATTGCGCCCGCGCGGGTTTCTGTTGCCGCCATTGCGATTCTGGCGACCGGACTCAGAAGCCGTTTTGCGCGGTTTGTCTGTGGTTTCTGCCCGGTCTTCGTCGTCGGCGAACAGGGTTTGCCACAAGCGTTTGAACAGTCCCGGTTTTCTGGGTTGTTCCGGCGCTTTGGGGGTCGGAGCCGGAGTACCGGGCTGCATGTTTTTAATGGCCGGTTCTTCCTTGACCACCTTGGGCAGTGCGCGCTGCTCCGGGTTGTCTTTGTTCACCGTCTCTTTGATTTTGTAGCTGGAGTCACTGGGCACTTCTTCGCCGTGGCGGGTGCGCTCGATCAGGAAATCGGGCGTGTCCAGATGCTCATTGGGGATGATCATCAGGTGCAGTTTGTAGCGATCCTCGAGGTGCGAGATCTGGTGACGCTTTTCATTCAGCAGGAAGGTGGCCACATCCACCGGCAATTGCACCATCACCCGACGGGTGTTTTCCTTCATGGCTTCTTCTTCCAGCAGGCGCAGCGTGGACAGAGCCAGCGACTGAACCCCGCGGATCACGCCGACGCCTTTGCAGCGCGGGCAGACCATTTGCGTGGATTCTTCGATGGACGGGCGTAGGCGCTGGCGTGACATTTCCAGCAGGCCGAAACGGGAGATTCGTCCGATCTGAACTCTGGCCCGATCGGACTTGACCGCTTCGCGCATTTTGTTTTCCACGTCGCGCTGGTGGCGATTGGAGTGCATGTCGATGAAGTCGATCACGACCAGACCGCCAATGTCACGCAGTCTCAGCTGACGGGCAATTTCGTAGGCGGCTTCCAGGTTGGTGTGATAGGCCGTTTCTTCGATGTCGCCGCCTTTGGTGGAGCGGCTGGAGTTGATGTCGATGGACGTCAGTGCTTCGGTGTTGTCAATCACAATCGCGCCGCCGGAAGGCAGAATGACTTCGCGGCTGTAGGCGGTTTCGATTTGGGATTCGACTTGGAAGCGGGTAAACAGCGGCACTTTGTCCTGATAAGGTTTGACCTTGTAGACCTGGTGCGGCATGACGTGCTGAATGAAATCGCGTGCCTTGTGAAAGGTTTCCATGTCGTCAATGATGATTTCACCGATGTCCTGGCGCAGGTAGTCGCGAATGGCCAGGATGACAATGTCGGATTCCTGATGGATCAGGAAAGGTGCCTGCTTTGAGGTGGACGCTTCCTTGATCGCTTCCCAGAGCTGAACCAGGTAGTTGACGCCCCATTGCAGTTCTTCGGTGGATTTGCCCACTCCTGCGGTGCGGATGATCATGCCCATGCCTTCGGGCATGTCCAGATCCTGCAGAGCGGTGCGCGTTTCAGAACGGTCGTCGCCTTCGATGCGACGGGAAATGCCGCCCGCTTTGGGGTTGTTGGGCATCATGACCACGTAGGGACCGGCGAGGGTGATCTGAGTGGTCAGGGCCGCGCCTTTGTTGCCGCGTTCTTCTTTTTGGACCTGGACAATGATTTCCTGGCCTTCTTTGAGCACATCCTTGATCGAAAGGCGTCCGTCCTGTTTGTCCGGGTAGTATTCTTCGGCGACTTCCTTGAACGGCAAAAAGCCGTGACGCTCGGAGCCGTAGTCGACAAACGCCGCTTCCAGGCTGGGTTCGATACGGGTGACCGTGCCTTTGTAGATGTTGGCTTTTTTCTTCTGGTGATGGGGGGTTTCGACGTCAAGATCGTACAGTTTCTGCCCGTCGACCAGGGCGATGCGCACCTCTTCGGATTGGATGGCATTAATCAGCATTCGTTTCATGCGATTCTCTTTCGTTTTTCTGGGGCCGGGGATGGCTCAGTCAAAGAGAATAAGGCGAGAAGGCGTCTTTAAGACAGTCAGACGGTGTGTGCGTTCGTGTGATTCATCCGTTCGAACTGAAATCGATTCAGTTCGGCTTCCCTGTTTTGCAGGCAAAGACGTTGGGCACCGCTTCGAGTGGTTGTGACTGTAATGTTTTTGTCGAGCTTGGTGTTTTTGTGCAGTCCAAGCTCTTAGCCAATCAGATGTTCGCGTCAGTCTATAGGGCGGTAATCTAATTTATTTGTTTCACCAGGGTCGGTGAGGTCTCGTACCACGCCGCCAGCGTCTTATGTTCATCGCCTTTCGGGCCGTTGCGCTGCGGGGTGTTTATTCTCTTCCACTGGTCATTCGGCCAGGGTTAAAATTCATGCGTTCCACCCTGTCAGAATGCCTGACAAGATGAGATAAATGTTCTTTCTTAGAGCTGTATCAATATAGCACGCTGTTTGCGACCATGCAATTGAAATTCGTTGATTGGTCCACATTGGCGTTGCGATTTCAGTAAAATGCGCGCAATGAATGCAAAAACAACCACATCCGACAAAGTGCCCCAGCCTGGTTCCGGCACCCAGGTTCGCTGGATCGAAGTCAGTGCCGACGACGCCGGTCAGCGCCTGGACAATTTTCTGATGCGCTGTTACCGCAAGGTGCCCAAGACCCTGATTTACCGCGTGATTCGCAAAGGCGAGGTGCGGGTGGACAAAGGCCGGGTCAAGCCGCATCGCAAGCTGCAGGCCGGTGAGGTGGTGCGGGTGCCGCCGATCCGTCAGCCGGATTCGCCGGAGGCGGCTGTGATTGCCCAGGCTCAGCTGGACCGGATCGAACGCAGCATTGTGTATGAGGACGCCGATCTGCTGGTGCTCAACAAACCTTCCGGGGTGGCTGTGCATGGCGGCAGCGGACTGAGCTGGGGCGTGGTGGAAGTGCTGCGTCGCCTGCGACCCTATGCCAAGCGTATGGAGCTTGCGCACCGGCTGGACCGTGACACGTCCGGCTGTCTGCTGGTGGCCAAAAAAGCTTCCGTGCTGAAAGCGCTGCATGCGCAGATACGAGAAGATCAATTGCTGAAACAGTATTGGGCGTTGGTGGCGCCACACTGGCCGAAATCGGTGTCGCGCGTGGATTTGCCGTTGTTGAAAAACACGCTGCAATCGGGTGAGCGACTGGTCAAGGTGTCGGCCGAGGGCAAGCCTTCGGTCAGTGATTTCCGGTGTCTGGAAACGTTTGAAGATGCGGATTTGGTTGAAGTGACGCTCCGCACCGGTCGTACCCATCAGATCCGCGTACACGCCCAGGCAAGCGGGGCACCGGTGGTGGGCGATGAGAAGTACGGTGATCAGGCCGTGAATCAGCGTTTTCGAAAACAGGGTATGAAGCGCTTGGCGCTGCATGCACGACGATTGGGGTTTACCCATCCGGTGACCGGGCAGTGGTGCGAATTGGAAGCGCCATTGCATGACGATTTTTCCGCGTTGTTGGTGCGAATGCGAGGTGAACATTGAAACAGTATCAATGTGTGATTTTTGACTGGGACGGCACGCTGATGAATTCCGAGGCTCGGATTGTGCACGCGATTCAGGTGGCGGCCGAGCGGGCCGGCTTCCCAGTGTTGCCGGCCGAGGAAAGCAAGCAGATCATTGGCTTGAGTCTGGCCAATGCGGTCCAGACACTGTACCCGCAAGCGGATCAGGCCGGGATTGATGCGATTTCCCACGGCTATACCGAATGTTTTCTGAACGAATCGGATGTGCCGATGTTGCCGTTTGATGGGTTGGAACCGTTGCTTTCCGGGATTCGTCAGCAGGGAGCGAAAACCGTGATTGCCACCGGGAAAAGTCGTCGGGGGTTGGATCAGGTGCTGGCAGAAACCGGCCTGGGGCGGCATTTTGACTGGACCCGTACCCCGGTGGAATCGGCGTCGAAGCCCGATCCGATGATGCTGGAGCAAATTCTGGAAAAATACGCGTTGTCGCCGGATGAGGCGGTGATGGTGGGAGACACCGAGTTTGACATGCAGATGGCGCATGCACTGGGGATGGATCGGATCGCCATGAGTCATGGCGTGCATGAACTGGAAAGGTTGCTGGCCTATGAGCCGGTGGCCCATCATGATGATTTGCCATCCTTGCAGGCCTGGTTAAAAGACCGTCTCCGAGTGCACGCTTGATCGTTTTTGGTCTGTGACCAAGCTTTAGTCCGGATCAAGCGGCAGGGCGAGTCCGGCCTCTCTCAAAAAGCCGGTCAGCTGGATCAGCGGCAGGCCGATCAGGGCGTTCGGGTCGCTGGTCTGAATCGATTCAAACAGGGTAATGCCCAATCCCTCCGATTTGAAGCTGCCGGCACAGTCATAAGGTTCTTCCGATAACAGATAGGCACGCAGACTGCGATCATCCAGATGGCGAAACCGGACCTGAGTCTGGTCCAGTCCTTCCCAGCGGCCCTGAGGTGTGATCAGGGTCAGGGCGGTGAAAAACGTGACCGTTTGCCCGCTGAAGTGGCGCAACTGTTCCAGTGCCCGATCGTAGGTGTGCGGTTTGCCCAGGGGGGTACCCTGAAAGCTGGCGCTTTGATCGGAGCCGATGACCCAGGTCTGAGGGTGGCTCAGAGCGATGGCCTCAGCCTTTTGTGTGGCCAGGCGTCGGGTCATGGCTTCGACCGATTCGTCGGTCTGTGGGGTTTCATCGATGTCCGGGCTTTGGCAGGTAAAAGGCAGGCGCAGTTTTTGCAAGCACTCCCGTCGATAAGGTGAGCCGGAGGCCAGAATCAGTTGAGGCCGTTCCGGGCCTTGCGAATAGTGGGTGTGAGTCATGCTAGCCTCTTGTTTTCACTGGTTTTCGTCGGTCGGATTTGTTTTTGACATTGTCGGGGTTTGCGGTTATTATGCCCCGCTATGTCAGAAAAGCTACCCGAGTTGATTGATCCGGTTTATTGCGCGCAACATCATAAAGCGTATGCGGCCCAAGTCAAACAGACGTGTTACCCACGATTGACGGATCAATTGGTTCAGGCCGATGAATGGGTCAAAGTTTCAATCAAATTTTACCCTTATCCGGGTCTGGCGGCGTATGCGTTTGATCTGCATTTGCAAACCTGTTTGCGGTTGACGTGTCAGCGGTCATTACAGCCCTTTGGCTACCCCGTGGACGTTGAGCTGTCGGGCGCGTACGTCGAAAGTCTGGCGTTGGCCGACGATTTGCCGGAAGACATGGCGGTGTTTGAGCTGCCTGCTGAAAAAGTGTCTCTGAGTGCGCTGATCGAAGACGAATTGCTGTTGCAGGTGCCGTTGTCGCCGATGGACCCGGCGGCCTCGTTGCCGGACTACGAACCGGCCGTGCCGGAATGGGATCTGGCGCAGCAGCAAGCAGACAGCGATGGGGAAACCAACCCGTTTGCGGCCCTGAAAACACTGAAACCGAAACATTGAAACCGAAGAATCACTAAACCGCCAGACTGGTTTTTGACCAGGCCTGGTTGTCACGATGACCCGAGAGGGTCATGAATTTGCCACCACTGAATTCAGGAGATTGATTATGGCTGTTCAGAAAAGTAGAAAAACCCCTTCCCGTCGTGGTATGCGTCGTTCTCACGATGCGTTGACGCCAGCCGCCATCACTGTGGACGAAACCACTGGTGAACTGCACCGTCGTCATCATGTCACCGCCGACGGTTATTACAAAGGCAAAAAGGTGATTCAGGACAAGTAATTGTTCAGGAACCCTGCTCTCACGCCTGCACTTTTGCAGGCGTTTTTTGTGCTGAGCGCGCTTTTCTTTTTTCCGATTTAATGGAACAGGATCCTTGTTTTGAGTATGCGAATTGCAATTGATGCGATGGGTGGCGATTACGGCCTAGCGGTTACAGTGCCGGCCGCGCTCAAAGCGCTGAAAGCATTTGATGACATTTCGATCGTTCTGGTCGGTCGCCCGGATGAGATTGAGCAAGCCCTGGCAGGGACAGATTATGACCCTGAACGCTTGAGCATCGAACCGGCCGAACAGGTTGTGACCATGGACGACCTGCCTTCCAAGGCCTTGCGTCAGAAAAAACAGTCGTCCATGCGGCTGGCCCTGAATCTGGTCAAGGACGACCAGGCTCAGGCCTGTGTCAGTGCCGGCAACACCGGGGCCTTGATGGCGGTGTCCAAGTTTGTGCTCAAAACCCTGCCCGGTGTGGACCGACCGGCGATTTGCACCTCCATGCCCAGCATGACCGGGCATGTGCATGTGCTGGATCTGGGGGCCAACATCAATGCCGATGGCAACAGTCTGGCTCAGTTTGCGGTAATGGGCTCGGTGTTGGCCAGAGCTGTGGACAATAACCCCAAACCCAAAGTGGGGCTGCTCAATATTGGCGAAGAAGAAATCAAAGGGCATCAGCGGATCAAAGATGCCAATGAAATTCTGAAGCGCACCCAGATCAATTACATCGGATACGTCGAAGGCGATGAAATATACCAGGGCAACGTCGATGTGGTTTCTTGCGACGGCTTTGATGGCAATGTGGCCCTCAAATCCAGCGAAGGCGTGGCCAAAATGATTGCGTTTTACCTGCGTGAGGCATTCAATAAAAACTGGCTGACCCGTCTGGCCGGTCTGGTGGCCTGGCCGGTGTTGAAAGCGTTCAAGGCAAAAGTCGATCCGCGTCAATACAACGGTGCGTCCTTCCTCGGTTTGCGCAAAATCGTCATCAAAAGCCACGGTGGTGCGGACGTGTTTTCGTTTTATCACGCCATTGCCGAGGCCCGTCTGGAAGTGCAGAAAAACGTGCCCGATCTGATCGCGGAAGAAGTGCACCACCTGCTGGGCGCGACCAGCGACCAAGACGCCTGAATACATTCTGCCGACCTGAGTCGGCAACACAGTGACCAAAGAAGGTTTCATGACAGACGCACCTTACAGTCGAATTACCGGCACGGGCGGTTACCTGCCCGAGCGCATTATGACCAATGCCGAGCTTGAGGCCGTGGTCGACACCTCGGATGCCTGGATTCGTGAGCGCACCGGCATTGAACAGCGGCGCATTGCCGCAGACGGTGAAACCACGTGTGATCTGGCCGAGGTCGCCTCACGTCAGGCGATGGACGCGGCAGGCGTGACGCCCCAGGAGTTGGATCTGATACTGGTGGCCACCACCACGCCGGACAAAATCTTTCCCAGTACGGCCACATTGCTTCAGGCTCGCCTGGGCAACCACGGCGCACCGGCCTTTGATCTGCAAGCGGTCTGCACTGGCTTTGTCTATGCTTTGAGCGTGGCCGACCAGTTTATCAAAACCGGCATGGCCAAAACTGTGCTGGTCGTGGGAGCGGAAACACTGTCGCGGATCACCAACTGGGAAGATCGCAATACCTGTGTGCTGTTTGGTGACGGGGCCGGAGCGGTGGTGCTTCAGGCCAGTGAGTCCCCGGGCATTCTCTCAACCCGCATTCACGCCGACGGCCAGTATGAAACCCTTCTGCACGTGCCCTCCGGGCCATCCAGACTGCCTGCCACAGACGATGTGGCGGAGCGCACCATGTGTATGAAAGGCAATGAAGTGTTTAAGGTGGCCGTCAATACGCTCAGTCAGATTGCCGCCGACATTCTCAGTGACAACCGGATTTCACCCGATCAGTTGGACTGGCTGGTACCACACCAGGCCAATCTGCGCATCATCAATGCCACCGCACGCAAATTGAAACTGTCGCCCGATCAGACAGTGGTGACCGTGGATCGTCATGCCAATACCTCCAGTGCGTCGATTCCACTGGCTCTGAATGAAGCCGTGCGAGACGGGCGCATTCAGAAAGGCGAGTTGATTTTGCTGGAAGCCTTTGGTGGCGGGTTTACCTGGGGCGCGGCGCTGTTGCGTTTCTAGCTCGAGGTCAGTCGGAACAGACCCATCGATGAAAAAAGGAATTTGATCATGTCTTATGCTTTTGTCTTTCCCGGTCAGGGCTCTCAATCAGTCGGCATGCTGGCCGAACTGGCGGAAACGGCCCCCGTGATCGGCCAAACGTTCGACCAAGCCTCTGAAACGTTGGGCTACGATCTCTGGGCGCTGACCCAGGAAGGCCCGGAGGCCAGACTCAATCAAACCGAAGTGACGCAGCCCGCCATGCTGACGGCTGGCGTGGCCGTCTACCGGGCACTGGTCGAAGCCACTTCGCCCAGTCCGGCCTATATGGCCGGCCATTCTCTGGGTGAGTATACGGCGCTGGTCGCATCTGGTGCCTTGTCGCTGGCGCAGGGCGTCGAGTTGGTGGAAGCCCGCGGGCGTCTGATGCAGGACGCGGTCCCGGCCGGGACCGGCGCCATGGCCGCCGTGCTGGGGCTGGAAGACGAACAGATCACAGCGCTGTGTGCCGAGGCGGACGGCGTGCTGGAAGCGGTGAATTTCAATGCGCCGGGCCAGGTGGTCATTGCGGGCGAAAAAACCGCGGTGGATCAGGCTTTGCCAGCGTTTGAAGCGGCGGGTGCCAAGCGTGTGGTGCCGTTGCCGGTCAGTGTGCCATCCCATTGTGTGTTGATGAAACCGGCCGCCGAAGCGCTGGCGGAAAAGCTGGCGGGCATGTCTCTGCAGACGCCAACGGTACCCGTGGTCCACAATGCGTCGGTACAGACGTTTGCCGACCCGGATGCGATCAAGTCGGCACTGGTGGAACAACTCTACCGCCCGGTTCAGTGGGTCAGAACGATCGAATACCTGAAAGCCCAGGGCGTGAGCCAGTTGTATGAGCTGGGACCGGGCAAGGTATTGATGGGATTGAACCGTCGCATCGACCGGAAAATGGGGATGCAAGCCGTTTATGATTCGGCTACACTTAGCAAAGCATTGGAAACACTCTGAGGAACACTATGATGTTAGCGGGAAAAATTGCCCTGGTCACCGGTGCCAGTCGTGGAATCGGTCAGGCCATTGCTCTGGATCTGGCCAGGCAAGGTGCCATAGTCATCGGCACAGCCACCTCCGAAAAAGGGGCTCAGGCGATCACGGATTATCTGCAGGCGGCCGGCGTCAAAGGCGAAGGGATGTGTCTGAATGTGACCGACTCGGACCAGGTGTCCGAGGTGATCGCCCAGATCGGTCAGTCGCATGGCGCGCCCACCATTGTGGTGAACAATGCCGGCATTACCCGAGACAGTTTGTTGATGCGCATGAAAGACGAGCAATGGGACGACATCCTCGACACCAATCTGACGTCGGTGTATCGGGTCTCCAAAGCCTGCTTGCGCGGCATGATGAAAGCCAAATCCGGTGCCATCATCAACATTGCCTCCGTGGTGGGGGTGATGGGCAATGCCGGTCAGACCAATTATGCGGCCGCCAAAGCCGGTATGATCGGGTTTACCAAATCCCTGGCTCGTGAAGTCGGCACCAAAAACGTGACGGTGAACACGGTGGCGCCGGGCTTCATTGACACCGACATGACCCAGGCATTGCCGGATGCTCAGCGCGAAGCCTTGCTGGATCAGATTCCACTCAAACGGCTGGGTGCGCCGGAAGACATCGCCCGGGCTGTGACGTTTTTGGCCTCTGAAGGTGGGCAGTACATCACCGGTCAGACCCTGAATGTCAACGGTGGGATGGTAATGGTGTAAAAATGGCTTGAAAATTCGTCTGAATAGGGCGAAAATGGGCGAAATTTTACATTGATCTGGGTGGCCCTGTCTTTTGGCAAAAAACCTGTTTTTTATTTGTTAACGAAATTGGAGATTGTTCCATGAGCAGTATCGAAGAACGCGTCAAAAAAATTGTGGTAGAGCAATTGGGTGTGGAAGAAGATCAGGTCACACCTGATGCGTCTTTTATTGATGATTTGGGTGCCGATTCACTGGACACAGTGGAACTGGTAATGGCACTGGAAGAAGAATTCGACTGCGAAATTCCGGACGAAGAAGCCGAGAAAATCGCGACTTTGGCCCAGGCCACTGCTTACGTTGAAAACAATCTGGAATAATCGGTCCAACCGACGTTTCTGAATTGCTGAAAAAGCCGTGATCTCACGGCTTTTTTTGTTTTTGGCCGGGGCCGGAAAAGGCCGCGCAGCTTCTGATCGAGACATGTATGAAAACAAAACGAGTGGTTATTACGGGGGTGGGGTGTGTGACACCTCTGGGCAATTCGGTAGACACAACCTGGCAGGCACTGCTTGCGGGTGAGTCTGGCATTGCCCCCTTGCAGGGGTTCGATACCGACGCCTTTTCGGTGCGTTTCGGCGGCCAGATCAAAAACCTGGCGCTGAACGACTGGCTGTCGCCCAAAGAGGCCAGAAAAATGGATCCGTTTATCCATTATGGCATCATCGCCGGTTCCCAGGCGTTGTTGGATTCGGGACTTGAGGTCACCGAGGCCAACGCCGAACGGGTGGGGGTTTCCATCGGTTCCGGCATCGGCGGCATTCAAACCATTGAAACCCAGCATCAGACCCTTCAGGAAAAGGGGCCCAGACGGGTGTCTCCGTTTTTTGTGCCGGGATCGATCATCAATATGATTTCCGGTAATCTATCGATCATGCACGGCCTGAAGGGGCCGAACATGGCGATTGGCACGGCCTGTGCCAGCGGTACCCACAGCATTGGCGATGCCTATCGGATGATATTGCACGGCGATGCCGATGTGATGGTGGCCGGTGGGGCCGAGCATGCGACCACGCCATTGGGTGTGGCCGGGTTTGCGGCCGCCAAGGCTCTGTCGACCCGCAATGACGATCCACAGGCCGCTTCCCGTCCCTGGGATCAGGGTCGAGATGGCTTTGTGCTCAGTGACGGTGCCGGTGCGGTGGTCTTGGAGGATTACGATCTGGCGAAGGCGCGTGGTGCGACCATTTACTGCGAGGTGATTGGGTTCGGCATGAGCGGCGACGCTTACCACATGACCAAACCCGCCGAAGGGGGCGAGGGCGGAGCCCGCTGTCTCAAGCAGGCATTGAAAAACGCCGGTCTGAACCCGGATCAGGTGGACTACATCAATGCCCACGGCACCTCGACTCCGGCAGGCGATGTCTGCGAAGCCCAGGCGATCAAAACCGCTCTGGGGTCGGCGGCCTACGACACCCTGGTCAGTTCCACCAAGTCCATGACCGGGCATTCGCTGGGCGCGGCCGGAGCCATGGAAGCGGTCTTTACCGCCAAAATCATGCAGCAGCAAGTGGTCCCGCCGACCATCAATCTGGATCAACCGGCCGAAGGCTGTGATCTGGATTTTGTGCCGCATACGGCGCGCGATGTCAAGGTTCGTTATGCTTTGTCGAATTCACTCGGGTTTGGCGGCACCAATGCCTCCCTGGTGTTTGCCCGTGTTTGACCTTGCGTTTCTCTGATGAAGTCACGATCCGTTTATGACGCCACACTTACCTGACGCCATGCCTGCGCCCCAATGGGTGGCGCAGCCGGTGCCGGTCTGGGTCAGCGAGCTGCCTGACGTTCGCGACCTGAATCTGCTTGCTTTGTGCGAGCGTTGGCCGGAACGCTATCCGTTTCTGCTGGAAAGCGTGGCCTCGGGACAAAAACAGCCGGGTGTGGGGTTGGATGGTCAGCCTGTGGGCACGACGGCGGAATCGCTGGGCCGTTTTGATATTCTGATGGCGTTTCCTCAAACGTCCGATGCCTGCCTGACGCCCGAAGCGGGTCAGGATTTTGTGCGTGGCTTTGAGCAATCCCTGGTTGAAAACGGGTTGACGCCTTCCGACTCTGCATTGGCGGATGACACGGGGGTGGCGGAAACAAAAACCCTGTCTTTGCCTTTTACCGGCGGCTGGTTTGTGTATTTCGGTTACGAATTCGCGCAGGTGCTGGAACCCAGTTTGTCCTTGCCGGCATCCAACCTGCCCCTGGCTAAATGGGTACGGATTCCGTCCGCGATTCTGATCGACCATCAGACCGGGCACGGTTATCTGGTCGCTGAGCCGGGGTTTGAACACCGTTTGCACACCCTCTATCAGGATTTGCAGCAAGTTGGCCGCGTTGAGACGTCTGTCCCGGAAATCGCGGTGGCAGAGATTCACCAAGATCCGCCGCAGCGGTTTACCCAGGGCGTGGACCGGATCAAGGACTACATTCTGGCGGGGGATGTGTTTCAGGTGAACCTGTCGCGTCAGTGGGAAGTGGATGTGAAAAACGCCTCGGCCCCGAATGTCTATCGTGCACTCAGACAGGCCAATCCGGCGCCGTTTGCGGCCTACGCCGACTTCGGTGACTGGCAGGTGCTGAGTTCGTCCCCCGAGCGACTGGTGACTTCGGATGGGGAACATGTGGCCACCCGGCCCATCGCCGGGACCCGCCGACGCAGCTCGGACACGGAAAAGGATCTGGCGCTGATTCGGGAGCTGCAGGCGCACCCCAAGGAAGTGGCCGAACACATTATGCTGATCGATCTGGAGCGTAATGATCTGGGCCGTTTGTCCCAGCCCGGCAGCGTTGCGGTGGATGAACTGATGGCGATTGAGACCTATCAGTATGTGCATCACATTGTGTCCAATATTCAGGGACGCTTGCAGCCGGGCACGTCGCCTTTGGACATTTTTGCGGCCACCTTTCCGGGCGGGACCATCACCGGCTGCCCCAAAATCCGCTGCATGGAAATCATTGCCGAATTGGAACAAACGCCCAGAGAAGCCTATACCGGGTCTCTGGGCTACATCAATCGCGATGGCCGTCTGGACAGCAACATTCTGATTCGAACCTTTGTTCAGCAGGGTGAACGCCTGAGATTTCGTGCCGGGGCCGGGATTGTGGCGGACTCCGACCCGGAAAAGGAACTGGCCGAAACCCGGCACAAAGCCAAAGGCCTGTTGAAAGCCCTGCGTCGGGAAATGCGATGACGGCGGGGTCATTGCCTTACGTATGGTCATCGACCGAAGCGACGCAGGCATGGGAAGCCTGTTATTTCGACCGCGGCGGGTTGTATGGCGACGGGTTTTTTACCACTCTGCTGGTCTGGCAGGGCAAGGTGCTGAACTGGCCGGCGCATTGGCAGCGTCTGGCCGAGAGCGCCCGGCGTCTGGGTTTTCCGGCCCTGGATGAAGCCACGTTGCGCCGGGATCTGGTCCGCTGTTATCAGGCAGGCCCGTTGCCTCAAACGCGTGAAGTGGTGAAGATCGTGATCACGCGCGGTCAGGGCGGGCGCGGCTATGCGCCACCATCCGAGCCGACACCTTTCAGGCGGATTTACCGTTTGCCGTATCCAGAAGCGGTTTCCGGAGAATTTTCCGGGGAGGTGGACGCGCCCAGATGGGATTTGAGTTTGTCTGCCAGTCCGGTGCAATGGGGACGGCAGCCCTTGCTGGCCGGACTCAAACACCTGAATCGACTGGAGAATGTGCTGGCGCAACAGCACGTGTCCCAGCAGATGACGGCACGGCCGGGCACGCTGGCCGATGCGGTCATGACCGATGACCGGGAACAGGTGATTTCGACCACCCAGGCCAATCTGGTGCTGGTGAAGGGCGATCAGTTGCTGACCCCGAAACTGGATCACTGCGGCGTGGCCGGCACCTGTCTGAGTCAACTGCCTCAGGCGTTGGCCGCTGACCCGGTTACTGCCCATTTTGCCCTGAGCGCGACCCGACTGAGCTGGAACGATATGATCGAAGCCGAAGCGGTTTTTGCCACCAACGCCGTGCGCGGAGTGATGCCGGTACGCTTTGTGCGCACATCGGCGGCGGAGCACAAAAAAAGCCCGGCACCGGTCTTGCCGATTCACCAGGCCTGGTTAAAATGGCAGGCGGACACGGCGCTTTCGTTCGTCGAATTCGAAAACCCACATATTGAACACCCAAACATCGAGACCCCAAACGCATGAATACAAGCAAATGGAAACTGTTGACCCTGACGTTGGTTTCGAGCGGCCTGGTGATCTGGCTCTCGGTCGAAGGCTGGGCCTTTCGCCAGTTTCTGACCCAACCGATTTCATCGCTGTCCGAACCCAAAGTGGTCAGCATCCCTCAGGGCACCACCACCCGTCAGGCCGCCCAAAGACTGCATCAGGCGCAATTGCTGCGTCATCCCGAATGGTTTGTCTGGGTGATGAAATGGCAGGGGCTGGACGGACAGATCAAAGCCGGTGAAATGGAAATCCAGCCGCAATGGGACCTGACGACGCTGATGGATGCGCTGGTGCAGGGCAAAACCGTGACTTATCCCTTTACCCTGATTGCGGGCGAAACCCTGGCACAGGCGCTCGAGCGCGTCCAGAAACTGGACAAGGTCAGGCAAACGCTGACCCCGCTCAACGAGCAGACGCTGGCCGACGCGTTGGGTCAGGAACCCCCACTGGAAGGACAGTTTTTGCCTGAAACCTATTTTTATGCCGCCGAAGAGGCCGATGTGACCTTACTGAAACGGGCCTATCAAGCGCTGCAACGTCGACTTGACCAGGCCTGGTCACAGCGAGATGATAATCTGCCCTATCAGACGCCTTATGAGGCCTTGATTCTGGCTTCGATTGTGGAAAAAGAAAGCGGTTATGCGGCCGAACGCAGCAAAATCGCCGGGGTGTTTGTCAATCGGTTGCGTCTGGGCATGCGCCTGCAATCGGACCCGACCGTGATTTATGGGATGCAAGAACGGTACGATGGCAACATCCGCAAAAAAGACCTGCAGACCAAAACCCCCTGGAATACCTACCGGATCAACGGCCTGCCACCGACACCGATTGCGTTGCCCAGTGCCGATGCGATTGATGCGGTGATGCAACCGGAAGAAACCGAGGCGCTGTATTTCGTGTCCAAAGGCAATGGCGAGCATTATTTTTCCAAAACACTGGCCGAACACAACCGCGCAGTGCGAAAATACATTCTCAATATCGTACCCTGAATCCCGTGAGGCTCTCAGGCCCGAATGTTTCATGAAATATTCGGGTTAGAAAAAAGGCAACGCATGACAAACGCTACCAGGCCTGGTCAATTCATTACTTTGGAAGGCACCGAAGGGGCAGGCAAATCCACCAATCTGGCTTTCATCGAGCAGTGGCTGTCGCAGAGAGGTGTGCCTTTGCTGGTGACGCGGGAACCCGGTGGCACCGAACTCAGCGAAGCCATCCGCGGACTGCTGCTGGACAAACACTACAGCGACATGACCGATCTGACCGAACTGCTATTGATGTTTGCAGCCCGGCATCAGCACCTGCACCGCAAAATTCTGCCGGCACTGGAAGCGGGCACCTGGGTGGTGTGTGATCGCTTTACCGATGCCACCTATGCCTATCAGGGCGCCGGGCGCGGCATGAACCCGGAAGTGATCGCGCAACTCGAAACTCTGGTTCAAGATGATTTTCGTCCGGATCTGACGCTGATCATGGATCTGCCAGTCGCCACAGGTCAGGCGCGGGTGAACGCCCGCAGCGCGGCCGGAGGCCCGGAAGTCGACCGATTTGAGCAGGAACGCACAGCCTTTTTCGAAGCGGTGCGCGGTGCCTATCTGCTCCGGGCAGAAGCCGAACCCGACCGTTACGCCGTGATCGATGCCAGTCGGTCACTGGAATCGGTGCAAACCCAGACCCAGGCGGTTCTGGAAAAGGCACTGGAGGTCTGGCAAGGATGAGCACCACGGCGTTTATCAAGGTGTATCCCTGGCAGCAGACGGTCTGGGAGCAATGGCAGTCGCAACTGGGTCAGGTCGGGCAGGCGTATCTGCTGGCGGGTCAGGCCGGTACCGGGCTGGAAGGATTGGTGCACGGTCAGATGCAGAGTCTTTTGTGTCAGGCCACAGCGACACTGCCTCCTTGCGGCGAATGCCCGGCCTGCCGCTCGTTTGCCAACCAGACTCACCCGGATGCGCTGTTTTTGCGGCCGCCGGAAGACAAAACGGTGATCCCGATTGATGCGGTGCGGGCGTTCAATGAAAAGGTGTTTACCACCTCGCATCAGGGCGGACGCAAAGTCGGCCTGATTGCGCCCGCCGAAGCGCTGAGCGAATCGGCCTTCAATGCGCTGCTGAAAACCCTGGAAGAGCCGCCTGCGGGCACGGTGCTGATTCTGCTGACCCATGCCCCCAGCCGCTTGCCCGCCACCATCATCAGCCGCTGTCGGCTCTGGTCGGTGCCTTCGCCCACGCGTCAGCAGGCTCTGGAATGGTTGCAGTCGGCCTGTCCCGAGGCCGATGCACCCTTGCTGAAAAAAGCCCTGTCGGTCAATTGGGGCGCACCGCTGGAAGCCCGGCGCTGGATCGACGAGAAAGGCTTTGAGTTCGAAGCCCAATGGCAGGCCGATCTGAAAGCGCTGCAACAGAACCAGCAGACCGTGACTCAGCGGGTGGAAAACTGGCTGAAACAGGCCGAGCCACAAAGAGTGCTGGATTATTTTTACCTGTGGACGGTTCAGCGTATCCGCGCCGCGCTCTATCAACAGAAATTGCCGCTGGATCCTAACTGGCTGTCTTTTCAAAAATCGGTGCTTCAGGCCCGGACCTATTGGCACAGCAACGTCAACCAGACGTTGTTGCTGGAAGCCCTGACCCAGGAATGGCTGGCCCACCAGCAACCTGATTATGTGCCGTCGGCGGCCCTTCAAGGCCATTTGATTCGCGGTCGGGGCATTTAATTATTTTTCTGCAACGTTACGACCAACAGGAGTGTCTATGACCCTGATTGACTCGCACTGTCATTTGAATATTCTGCCCGAGGATTTCGGCGGCCCGGCCCAGGTGATTGCCAACGCGCATCAAACCGGCGTGGATCGGATGATGTGTGTGGCCATCGGCCCGGATGGCTGGTCGGAGATTCTGGAATTGTGCGACCAACATCCCGAAGTCTATGCCGCCATCGGCATTCATCCCTGTGAACCCAAAACGGTGACGGTGACCGATGCGCAACTGATCGAAGCGGCCAGTCATCCCAGGGTGCTGGCCATTGGCGAGACCGGACTGGATTACCATCATTTCGATGCCGAAGCCGAAGACATGACCTGGCAGGCCGACCGCTTTCGTCAGATGATCCGGGTGGCCAAACAATTGAAAAAGCCGATTGTGATTCACACCCGGCATTCCACGCCCGACTGTCTGCGGATTCTGAAAGAGGAAGGGGCGGACGAAGTCGGCGGGATCATGCATTGTTTTGTCGAGGATTGGGCCATCGCCAAAGCAGCGCTGGAGTTGAATTTTTACATTTCCTTTTCCGGCATCGTGACCTTCAAAAACGCCAAATCGGTCAAGGCCGTGGCGCAACAGGTGCCGCTGGATCGGATTCTGGTGGAGACGGACGCGCCTTATCTGGCGCCGGTACCCTATCGCGGCAAGCCCAATCAACCCGCTTACACCCGCTATGTGGCCGAAGAGATTGCCCAATTGCGTGGCCTGTCGCTGGACGAAGTGGCCGACGCCACCAGTGCCAATTTTGAACGGCTGATGGGCAAGCTGGATCCACGGTCCTTCTGATGACCGACCACGCCGCAGAGACCGCACAAGGCCGAGACGACAGGCCCAATGAGATCGTGACCCATCCCGGTGAATACACCTGGCGGCGTATTTTCGAGCGGGTGATCGAGCACAAACCGGCACTGATCAAGGCCCATCTGATCGCGCTGCTGGCGATGTTGGCCACCGTGCCTTTGCCGCTGCTGCTGCCGCTGATGGTGGATGAAGTGCTGCTGGCACAGCCAGGGGCGATTGTGGCGTTTCTGGACAGTTGGATGCCGCAAAACTGGCAGGGCGCGGTGGGTTACATTGTGACGATCACCGTCATCACCATGTTGCTGCGCGTCATCGGCACCGGCCTGGGCGTCTGGCAGGTGCAGCAATTCACCTACATCGCCAAGGACGTCACTTTCGGCATACGCCGTGATCTGCTGGCTCGGGTACAGGGTGTGGCCATGAGCCGGTACGAGTCCATGGGCAGCGGCAGTGTGACCGCCACCATGGTCAATGACGTGGACACGCTCGACACCTTTCTCGGTACCACCGTCGGCAAGCTGGTCCTGGCGTTGTTTTCGCTGGTGGGGGTCACCGCGGTCCTGTTGTGGCTGCACTGGCAATTGGCCCTGTTTATTCTGCTGATGAACCCGCTGGTGATTTACTTCACCCTGCGCATGGGGCGTCACGTCAAGACGTTGAAACGGGACGAGAACACGGCGGTGGACGCGTTTCAGCAATCGCTGGGTGAAACCCTGGATGCGTTGCAACAGGTGCGGGCCGCCAATCAGGACCGGGCGTTTTTTCAGCGCATCCGCACCTCGGCCCAATCGATCAAGGAACGCTCCCAGGCGTTTGGCTGGAAGTCCGAAGCCGCCAGTCGCGTGTCGTTTCTGATTTTCCTGCTGGGCTTTGACCTGTTTCGGGGCGTCAGTTTTCTGATGGTGGTGTTTTCCGACCTGAGCATCGGGCAGATGATGGCGGTGTTCGGTTACCTGTGGTTTATGATGGGCCCGGTGCAGGAAATTCTGGCGATTCAGTATGCCTACAATGCGGGCAGTGGTGCTCTGTCACGGATCAATCAGGTGCTGGATCTGGAGCAGGAACCGCAATACCCGGCCCTGCAAAACCCGTTTACCGCCGAGCGCGTCAGTGTGCAGGTCAAGGGGGTGAACTTTCACTATCCTGGTCATGAAAAGCCAGTGCTGCGCGATCTGACGTTTGAATTGCAGGCCGGGGAAAAGCTGGCCTTTGTCGGTGCCAGCGGTGGCGGCAAAACCACACTGGTGCAACTGCTGCTGGGGTTCTACCAGCCGGATGGCGGGCAGATCTGCTATCACCATGTCCCGATTGAACAGATCGGTCAGGCCCGCATTCGGGAACAGGTGGCGACGGTGTTGCAGCAGCCGGTGATGTTTCAGCAGAACGTGCGCTTCAATCTGACCCTGGGGCAGCCGATCGACGAAGATCGACTCTGGCAAGCACTGGAAATGGCGCAATTGAAGGACACCATCGTCGCCTTGCCCGATGGCCTGGAAACGGTGGTCGGGCGCAACGGAATCAAACTTTCCGGTGGTCAGCGCCAGCGATTGGCGATTGCGCGCATGATTCTGCAGGACCCCAAAGTGGTGATCATGGACGAGGCCACTTCCGCTCTGGACATGGCCACCGAACGGCATCTGTACGAAGCGCTGGCCCCGTTTCTGGCCGGGCGCACCACCTTGATTGTGGCCCATCGTTTGAGCTCGATCAAGCAGGCCGACCGGATTCTGGTGTTCGAAGACGGGCACATTATTGAGTCGGGCAGTCACGAAGACCTGGTCGAAGCCGGCGGCACCTACCAGCGTTTGTATCGTTAGCGCCTGTTGTTTTAACCCCTTTTTGACCAGGCCTGGTCAATAAACCCTTTTTAACGGTCATAAAAAACCTTGTTCATGATCCGGTTGTCTCTGGTTATAATAGCGTACTGATTTATCAATGGAATGGGGTGTGGTGTATGAAAGGTGTCTATCGTTTGGCCAGTCTGGTGTTGCTGTCGGGGTTGGCCTGGAATGCCCAGGCCAAAGAGGATTCGCCCAAAAACATTGATGGGGCCACGACCGTTCAGGCGGCGGATGTGAAAAAACTCTGGCGCCAGGGTGTGGCCATCATTGACACTCGCAAGGACGAGGATTGGGAAGCCGGGCGCATTCCCGGTGCCTACCACGTCAACATCAAGAAACCCGAATTCAACCCCGAGCGCATTGGCCGGTTTGTCGGCAAGAACGAACCGGTGGTGACCTACTGCAATGCCAAGAAATGCCATCGCGCCGCCAATGCGGCCAAAAAACTGGTGTCATTCGGCTACACCCAGGTGCATTATTTTCGCGGCGGTTTTCCGGCCTGGAAAAACGCCGGCTACCCTTATGAATGATATGAAGCAAAAACACCAATCACGGCTGGCAGGTTTTTTGCTGAACGCTTGACGCTCCCCCGATTCGATGCCCTCGGACCCTCTGAAAACAGGTTTTTGGGCCAAAAAAAACAGGAATAATGTTTATGTCTGTGGCCAAACATTCGTCACTTCGAAAAGAGCTGGAACTGTTTACCATTGCGGTGGTGGTTGTCACCATTGCCATTCTGATGACCATTTTTTATTTCAATCATGCTCAGTCCCAGAAGCATTTGCAGCAGGCGCTGTCGAGCAAAATGGCCTCGGTCTCGGACATGATGGTGACCTCGGCCCAGGAAAAGATGGAAAAGGCAATCTTCTCGTTTACCCGCGACAGCATTTTGCTCGATGGAGTGCGCGATAACGATCTGGACGCCATTGCCTCGCGCGCCAATACCACCGCCAATCTGTTGGAAGCCACGGGAATCATTTCCAATATTCGTGTGTTGTCGCCACAGGGGCAGGTGTTGTTCACCCGCAATGCCGAGGAGGTGGGCAAAAAACTGTCCTCCCGTCTGGTCGAGCAGGCCGCCACGGAACTGAATCTGGTCCGGGGGCTGGAAAAAATCGGTTCCGCGCCTCTGCAGGTGCATTTTGTGTTGCCGATTGCGCCCAAGGGTCAGTTGCTGGCGGTGGTGGACATGGCGCTGGATTATCAGTCGCTGGTCGGCCCTTCTGCTAAGGTGAGCGGGACGCCACTGGCCCTGTTTGACCATGCGGGTCAGCCGCTGACGGCTTCGGACAAATCCCTGCTGGCTCAAATTGAACAAAGTGCGTTTGAGGTGACGGGGCAGGCACTGGGTCAGGTGGAAACGGATCAGAGTGCCTTCACCCTGTCGTCTTTGCCTTTGACCACCGCGCAGGGCAAGACGGTGGCGTATCTGGTGGCGGCCGATGACACCACCGATCTGACCGCGGCACAGAATCTGGCCTTTTATGGCGGTCTGGCCGCGGTGATCCTGTGGGCTTTGGTGGCTTTTCTGGCGATCAAGTGGATTCTGGTTCGGGCGTTCAAACCGCTGGAAGCCATGCAGCAAACCGTGGCGATCATTCAGCAGAAGGGCGATTTGAGTACGCGGGTGCCAGTGGAAAATCAGAATGAGGTCGGTCAGGCCGCAGAGGCGATCAACCGTATGCTCGACACGCTGGATTCGGTGTTCTCCGACAGCAATCGGGTGATGCAGGCGGTGAGCGAAGGCGATTTCAGTCAATCGATTCGCACGGATCGGTTTGCCGGCGACTTTGCCCGACTGACCCAGAACATCAATGCCTCCACCCAGAGTCTGTCGTTTACCATGAGCGAACTGGAAAAAGTGGTAATCGGCCTGGAAAAAGGCGACCTGGGTCTGCGCATGGACGCTCAGGTGAAAGGTGAGATTCGACGCCATGTGGACACGGCCATGCAGAGCATGCAAAAAGTCATCGCCGACATTGTCATGGTGCTGGAACACATGGCGCAGGGCGACTTTACTCGTCAGGTGACGGTGGAAGCGCAGGGCGATTTCAAGCAGTTGGCCGGGCACGTGAATAACCGGGTCAAGCAGACCCACGACGCGCTGGAAGACATTGCCAAAGTAGTGGAAGCCATGTCCAATGGCGATTTGACGCAACGCGTTCAGGGCGATTACGCCGGCAAATTCGGCGAAGTGTCCGATCTGCTGGACCGTTCGGCCCAGAACCTGTCCGAACTGCTGGCGCGAACCCGCTCCACCGCGCAAACCCTGATCAGCAACGTCGGCCAGATTTATCAGGGCGCGCGCGATCTGAACGACCGGACGCAGCGACAGGCCGCGTCGCTGGAACAGACCACGTCGATGATGCAGAAGATCACCGATGCGGTCACCCAGACCACCGAACACGCCCAGTCGGCCAATCAGCAATCGACGTCGGCACGCAACCAGGCTGAAAACGGGGCCGAAGTGATGCGGGCCACGGTGCATTCCATGGGCGACATCCGTGAAGCGTCACACAAAATCGAAGAGATCATTACCCTGATTGACAGCATTGCCTTTCAGACCAACCTGCTGGCATTGAACGCCGCGGTGGAAGCGGCGCGGGCTGGTGAGCACGGGCGCGGATTTGCGGTGGTGGCGGGCGAAGTCCGGTCACTGGCCGGCAAATCGGCGGACGCGGCCAAAGACATCAAGGCCCTGATTGAAAACGCGGTTGCGGCCGTGGACGAAGGCACTCAGAAAGCCGAAGCCTCGGACAAGGCGCTTCAGGGCATTACCGATGTGATCCGCCAGGTCAGCGACAGTGTGGCCGAAATCAGTGCCGCATCCGATGAGCAGACCCGTTCGATTCAGCAGATCAGTCAGGCGGTTTCGGAGATCGACGAGGTGACTCAGCAAAACGCCGCGCTGGTGGAACAGACCTCGGCGGCCTCCGAAAGCATGAAAGAAGAAGCCGAAGCCCTGCAGGAGCAGGTCAGTCACTTCAAAACCTGATCGAAAGTCCGGTTGAACGGCACCGGCTTTTTGCTGGTTGCCGCAAAGCAAAAAACCACCAGGCCTGGTGGTTTTTGCCTTTCTGACATCCGCGTGGTGGCCGGATTAATGATTGGCCAGCGCCGTGACCCAGTCTTCCATGTTTTGTTGCGCCACCGGATTGGGGGCGTGCATAAAGTTGACCACAAAATCGTCCTGGCGTTCGGTGATGCCAATGGAACGCGGACGCACGGCCACCGGATCGGGCGAAGGCAGTTCCCAGCCAAAACAGAAAATCAGGTTTTTGACTGCGAGAATGTCTTCGGCAATGCTGCCGTCCACGCTTTCTGTGTGGGCATAATGATCAAAATGGGCGATTTCTGTGGCTTTGGGGTGGTCGGCGATGGCCTGACTCAATCTCTCCAGTATCTGATCCACGCTGTCAAAACGGGTCTGCGTTTTGGCCAGAGTCAGTTCGTAAATCGGATAGGTGTCTTTGAAGGTTTTGCGTTGCAGTGCGCTCATGAATCTCTCCTGAAAAAATCGTGATCTAGCCCGAATATTTCACACATTTGCACCGATCTCGCTTGCCCCTTGATTCCACAAGAAATATTTTCTCAGTTTATCGTAATCAAGGATACGACGCGCCTTCGAAAATTTCCTTGTGAAAACAAGTTCCTGCGCGACCTCAGCACAAATTCATGAAACATTCGGGCTAGGTTATTATCCATAAACTTCAGTAATTGGTAAATAAGTTTTATTTATCGCAAGGCATGAGGCGGTTTGGGCAACGCTACCAGCCGCCAAAAGCGTTGGGCAGCCATTGCGGCTGGGTCTGGTTGCCGACAAAGGTCAGCAGATCAAAACGCATGGGGCAGGATTGGTAGGCGGGGTGCTGCTGCAAAAACCATTGTGCGGCGTGGTAAAGCCGCTGTTGTTTTTTGGCGGTCAGGGCTTCGGCCGGGTGACCGTGAAACGTGGTCTGACGGTGCTTGACCTCAAAAAAGACCAGAAGGCCGTCGGAGGTTTGGCCGATCAGATCGATTTCACCGCCTTTGCAGCGGTAATTGCTCATCACCAGGGCGATACCCTGTTGTTTCAACCAGACAGCGGCCTGGTTTTCCTTGCGCTGACCGATTCGCTGGCTCAGCCAGCCCATCAGCGCGTTTCTTCAGAAGATTGGCCGGGTTGGTCAGGCGTGGCGGATGCTGCGGGCGTTTGAGCCGGTTGAATTAGCCCGGATGCGTCATAGCTGGCCCAGCGCAGATGCCGCTGGTAATGGTCATTGTCCCAGCCAATCCGGCCGGTAGCGGTCTGATGGAAACAGCGATCCGGTTGCAGCCAGTCACCATGATGCAGAAGCGTCAGCGCATCCCAGCCGTAGGCTTCAAAGGCGGTATGGGCGTCATGCTGGCCAAATGCTGCGGTCATGGCAGGAAAGCGCATGCCCGCCAGATCTGGAGCCGGTTCAAAAGGCTGGAACGGGCTGGGCATGGCTTCGGAGGTGCTGTAAACCGGCAGGGTCAGATCAAAAAAATCAAACTGAGGCAGAAAAACGGCCAGCTGGGTGCGATGGGTGACCAGCACGATGGCGTCCAGGTCCTGGCGTGGGCGCGGTGTGAAATCAATGGGCTGTTTCAGCAGCCAGCGCAGATTGTTTTTCCGGGCCTGACTTTCGGTTTCGTTGATGAGGGCCCCAAGGGCCTCACGCAGATTGGGATTGCGCTCCGGGAAGGTGCGCAGAACCGTTTTGGCGGGCGTTTCCGTGGCGTCCGCCGAAAGGTTCGAAAGAAGGTTCGGAGAATGGTGCGATCCGGTTTCTGCTGGCGTCCTGTCGTTGGCTGCGACCGTTTCGGTCAGATCGAGATAAGGCGAATCGAGGTTTTCGGCGGACGGCTCCGACGAGGTTCTGACTTCGGCTTCCGTGCTACCCTGAGAAGTGTGGGTTTCTGCGGAGACGCTGGCCTCTCTGCGTTCAGCCTGCAAGGCTTCCACGTTCTGGCGGGCCTGAACTTTGAAGGCACCGGCAATGGCCGAGGCTTTCTGTGCATAGCGATTTTCGGCATTGGTCAGAATGCCAATGCGCCGGTGCTGAGCGCTCAGCAAGCGCTTGGCCACCTGTTGGGCCTCGCTTTTTGTGGGAAACAAAAAGGGCTTGATGGCAAGAGGCACCTCAGAATCGTCAGAATCCGCCAGTGGTGAGTCTGTCGGCCATTCCACCGGCAATTCATTGAGTGCCAGTAACGGCCGTGCCAATTCGGGGTGCTGTTGCCAGTGGCTCAGCACGGCTTCAATCCGGTCCGATTGCACAGGTCCCAGAATCGCATCGACGTTTTGTTCGCTGGCGGCCTGTAACTGAGATGGCAGCGCCTGACGGTCACTGGTGTTGTAAAAACGCAACCGGATCGGCGGCTCGGCCTGAAACTGGTATTTGAGCAGACCGTTGCGGATTTGCTCGGCCACGCTCTGGTAGTCTCCTGACAAGGGCAGAAACACCGCATAATGCCGGGGGCGCTCAAGCTGTTCCTGCAGGTAGGGCAGCAATTGCGGGGCAAACCACTGGTCGGAATAAAACAGCGAAAAATCCTGCAGGCCCAGACGATGCAAGCTGCCGGAACCCTGACGCAAGTCCGCCAGTGCCAGCCAGGCCTGCAGGGATTCCGCTTCCGGGTGCTTGTCGGCCAGGGCGTTTCGGGTGGTTTCGGGCAGGGCTTCCAGCGTGCTGAGGGTGGCCTGCGCCGTTTCCAGACGTTTCTCTGTCTCTTCCTGATTTTGCCATACCGCCTTTTGGTAACGAAGGTATTTTAACCAGGCCTGGTTGTTTTTGGCCTGGGAAGCGGCTCTCTGATAGGTTTCCAGCGTGGAGAGTCCGCGCAGGGGTTCGTCGGCGGGGTCATCCGCCGGCGATTCGGTGTCGGACGGCGTTGGCGGGGTCGGACTGCAAGCCGTCAATAGCAGGGCCGTCAGCAGTGCTGTCAGTAACGCCGCCGCCAATCCCGGCAGGCGTCCCGGTTGAAAACGACGGCCAGTCAGGTGGAACAGAAACGATGGATGAGAAGGTGTCATAATCAATGCAGAAATTCTTTACAATACCGGCATTATAACGAATTTCAGCCAGCGCTTATCCCTGAATTCGCACTGCCACCTTGCGGTTCGTCGAGGCTCTGATCACAGTCCGTGAGTGAGGGTGTTGGGCGTGATCTCTTTTGGAGTTGTTTTATGTCATCCAACATTTTGTCCGACCCTGATCTGACGGTGTCATTGCGGGTCCAGGGGCCGGACAATCCGACCGAAAGCGGGTGTCTGTATGTGATTGCGACCCCCATCGGTCACCTGGAAGATTTGTCTGCGCGCGCGACCCGCTTGCTGGACGAGGTGGACTGGATTGCGGCCGAAGACACGCGTCACAGTCAGACCCTGTTGCAGGCTTTGGGCCTGAAAACGCCCTTGATCAGCCTGCATGAGCACAACGAAGCGGCACGCACCCAGACTCTGCTGCCGCGTTTGCAGGCGGGCGAGGTCGGCGCCCTGATTTCCGATGCCGGAACGCCTTTGATCAATGACCCGGGGTACACGCTGGTGCGCAGCCTGCGACAGGCCAATGTGCCGGTGGTACCGGTGCCGGGGCCGAGCGCGGTGATTGCGGCATTGAGCGCGGCCGGGCTGCCCACGGATCGCTTTGCTTACGAAGGCTTTTTGCCCGCCAAGGCTGGCAAGCGTCAGCAGGCACTGAAGGCTTTGCTTCGTGAGACTCGCACCTTGGTGTTTTACGAAAGCCCGCATCGGCTGCTGGCCAGCTTGCAGGCCATGGCCGAATGCTTTCCGGAGCGTGAACTGGTGGTGGCCAAAGAATTGACCAAACGCTTTGAAGCGTTTGTGTCCGGTTTGAGCCCGGAGGTTCATCAATGGTTCTGCGACCATCCGGAGACGGTACGGGGCGAATTTGTGCTGATGCTGAGCGGGGCCGACAGTAAGCGCTCGGAAGCCGAAGATGGCTGTGATCTGGAAGCCCTGATCGATGCGATGCTGGCCCAGGGATTGCCGGTCAAACAGATTGCGGAAATCCTGACGCTGGCCACGGAGCACAAGAAAAAAGCCTTGTATCAATGGGTTCAAACGCGCAAAGATCGGGCCTGAAACGGGGGCGATCCCGGCACTGGCCTGTTGGCGGAAATCGGTGCGAAAACCGACAAAAAATTTTGACAAAAAAAGTCTGATGTGACGACTTGATAGTTTCCATTATTTGCACTATATTTGGTCTATCTCATCGCCCGCTCATCAATATATTGTGTTTATGGGCGAATAAACCACGACAGCTGGTTTGTGGCTGGCGTCGGGTTTTAATGCGGTATACCCCTAGATTTTTCTAACTGTCTGATTGCGCAACAAGTTTCTTTTGCGGTTTCTTTTGCATTTGGACAGCCCCGAAAACGAATCGGAAAAGAAGCGACCTATGTCTACAGAAAACATGAACGTGACCAAACGCCATGGCAAAACCGAACCGCTGGATTTGGAAAAAATTCACCGGGTGATTTCCTGGGCGGCCGAAGGGCTGGAAAATGTGTCGGTCTCCGAAGTCGAATTGCGCTCTCACATCCAGTTTTACGATGGCATGAAGACCGCCGACATTCACGAGACGATCATCAAATCGGCGGCGGATCTGATTTCGGAAAACTCACCGGATTACCAGCATCTGGCGGCGCGTCTGGCGATTTTCCATTTGCGCAAAAAAGCGTTTGGGCGTTTTTCGCCCCCGGAACTGTTTGAACACGTCAATAAAATGGTGCGGGCCAAACTGTATGACCCGGAGTTGCTGGAAGCCTACAGCAAGATCGAATTCGAAGAACTGAACGATTACATCGACCATAATCGGGACATGAATTTCAGTTATGCGGCGGTCAAACAGCTGGAAGGCAAGTATCTGGTCCAGAACCGGGTGACCGGAAAGATCTATGAGAGTCCGCAGTTCATTTACATGCTGATTCCGATGGCGCTGTTTTCGCATTACCCCAATGAAGGTGCGCCTGGCACCACCCGGCTGGACACCATCAAGCGTTTTTACGATGCAGTGTCTCAGTTCAAATTGTCGCTGCCGACCCCGATCATGTCGGGCGTGCGCACGCCGACTCGTCAATTCAGTTCCTGTGTGCTGATCGAGTGTGGGGATTCACTGGATTCGATCAATGCCACCTCGTCTTCCATCGTCAAATACGTATCGCAACGTGCCGGGATCGGGGTCAATGTCGGGCGCATTCGGGCACAGGGGTCCGAGATTCGCGGGGGCGAGGCCTATCACACCGGGATGATTCCGTTTATCAAACATTTTCAGACCGCGGTCAAATCCTGCTCTCAGGGCGGGGTGCGCGGCGGGGCGGCTACCCTGTTTTTCCCGATCTGGCATCTGGAAGTGGAATCGCTGGTGGTGCTCAAAAACAACCGCGGCGTGGAAGAAAACCGGGCCCGTCATCTGGATTACGGCGTCCAGATCAACAAATTGATGTATCAGCGCATGATCGAAGGCGGCACCATTTCTCTGTTCAGCCCGTCCGATGTGCCGGGGCTGTATGACGCCTTTTTCGAAGATCAGGAAGAGTTTGAACGGCTGTACAAAATTTACGAAGCTGACGACAGCATTCGCAAGAAAACCCTCAAGGCCATTGATCTGTTTACCCAGATTGCGCAGGAACGTGCGCAGACGGGACGCATCTATGTACAGAATGTGGACCACTCCAACACCCACAGTTCGTTTGACCCCAAGCAGGCACCGATTCATCAGTCCAACCTGTGTCTGGAAATCACTCTGCCGACGCATTCGCTGGAAACGCTGGATGACCCGGACGGTGAAATCGCTTTGTGTACCCTCTCGGCGTTCAATCTGGGGGCGTTGGACAATCTGGACGAACTGGAAGACCTGTCCGATCTGATTGTGCGCGCACTGGACAGTCTGCTGGATTATCAGGACTATCCGGTCGAGGCCGCGCGACGGGCCAGCATGGGGCGACGCACTCTGGGCGTTGGTGTCACCAACCTGGCGTATTATCTGGCCAAAAACCACACAAAATATTCGGACGGTTCGGCCAATGGGCTGGTCCACCGAACTTTTGAAGCGATCCAGTATTACCTGCTCAAAGCGTCGGTCAATCTGGCCAAGGATCACGGAGCCTGTGAACTGTTCGATCAGACCAAATACGCTCAGGGCATTTTGCCGATCGACACCTACAAAAACGAACTGGATGACGTCTGTCAGGAGCCGTTGCACCTGGACTGGGAAACGCTGCGTTCCGAGATTCAGACGCACGGTCTGCGCAACTCGACCATGACCGCATTGATGCCATGCGAAACCTCATCGCAGATCACCAATTCGACCAACGGGATTGAGCCACCGCGTGGGTATGTGTCGGTGAAAGCCTCCAAGGATGGCATTCTCAAACAGGTGGTGCCCGGTTTCAAAGAACACAAAGACGACTATGAGTTGTTGTGGCAGATTCCGGACAACAAAGGCTATCTGCAGCTGGTGGGCATCATGCAGAAGTTTGTGGATCAGGCCATTTCAGCCAATACCAACTACGATCCCGCCAAGTTCGAAGACGGGCGTGTGCCGATCAAGCTGATTTTGCAGGATCTGCTTTATGCCTACAAAATGGGGCTCAAGACCCTTTATTACCACAATACCCGTGATGGGGCCTCGGACGGCAACGACGACGACGGCTGTGCCGGGGGTGCCTGTAAGTTGTAACCGCAGACAGGTCCTTGATTTTGTTTTAACAAAGCGCCTTTTCAGGCGCTTTTTTTGTGTCCACGCGAAAAAAAGAAGAAAATATGCAAAAAAAGATTAAAGTTCCATGAAGAAGGTCGTTAACATCTACGTAAAGCTCTATTTTTAAAGGTGGCGCAATAAAAACAATAACCGGGCGCGAACCGGGAGGTTAATGTTATGGCAATATCCAATATTCCCGCCGGGGCGGCGGCATACAGTAAGCACTCAGAAATGCCCGCTACACAGGTCTCGAATCAGACGCCTGCGGCCGACAAATCCGGGCAAGGTTCAAACCAGTCCGTAAACAGTTCTGAAGTGCGTCAACAGAACCAGGCCAGTCTGGTGTCGCACTTGTTTGGCGACGGCAAACGTGCGCTGGAAGGGGCCATGAAAATGACCTTTCAGGCGACCATGGAGCAGTTGAACCAGGCATTGGAACCGGACCTGGGGCCAGAGGCGATCAGTCAGGCACGTCTGCAGGAAACCGGGATCGAGTATTGGAACCCGGAAAACACCGCTGACCGGATTTTTCAGGGAGCGTCCGGTTTCCTGCCAGCGTTTCAGCGCGCCAACCCCGATCTGGAGGGCGAAGCGCTGATGGACAAGTACATGAATGTGGTGGGCGGAGGTCTGCAGAAAGGCTTTGACGAAGCCAAAGGCATTCTCGGCGAGATGAAATTGTTTGAAGGCAACATTGCCGATTCTTTTCAGGAAACCATGGACCGGGTGTTCAAGAGTATGGAAAACTTCCGTCGCGAGCAGTTGGGCCTGCCGCCACTGAAAGATGAAACAGCGCCGGCGCAGGATGCGTCCGCAGAAAATGCTGAAGCGGCTGCGCCAGAAGTGTCGTCCGGTGACAAGTCGTAAACCGCCTCTGGTGGATGTCAGCAGAGGCTGGAAAGGGGTTTTTGACCAGGCCTGGTCAGCGTCGAATTGAAATCTTCGATCTAGCAGCTTGTCGGCTTAAGCCAATCGGCTGCCAAGTCGGGTCAGTCACCATAAGCCGCTTTGAGCGTGTTTTGCAGCAGGGTGGCGATGGTCATGGGGCCGACGCCGCCCGGTACCGGCGTAATCCAGCTGGCGTTGGCTTTGGCGGTCTCAAACTCTACGTCACCGCAAAGCGACCCATCGTCCAGTCGGTTGATGCCGACATCGATGACAATCGCACCGGATTTGATCCAGTGCCCTGGAATCATATTCGGACGTCCGACGCCGACCACCACCAATTCCGCATCACGCACTTTCTGTTCCAGGTCCTTGGTGGCACTGTGGCAGACCGTGACTGTGGCGCGCGCGTTCAGAAGTTCCAGTGCCATGGGCACGCCGACAATGTTGGACGCGCCCACGATCACCGCATTCAACCCACGCAGCGGCAATCCGGTCTTTTCCAGCATGGTCATCACGCCGTGGGGCGTGCAGGGCGCCAGCACCGGCATACGGGTCGCCAGGCGGCCCATGTTGTAGGGGTGAAACCCATCCACGTCCTTGTGCGGGGCAATGCGCTCGATAATGGTTTCCGGGTCGATGTGATCCGGTACCGGCAGTTGCACAATGATGCCATGCACATCGTCCCGGGCATTGAGTTCATCGATGCGTGACAGCAAGGCTTCTTGGGTGGTGTCTTCCGCCAACACTTCCGAGACATCCAGAAAACCGGCTTTTTCACAGGCCAGTTTTTTGTTGCGCACATACACCGCCGAAGCCGGGTCTTCGCCCACCATGATCACCGCCAGTCCCGGCGGTCGTTGCCCTTCGGCGACTTTCTGTTCAACGGTTTGACGAATGGATTCGCGCAATGCCAGCGCAATGGCTTTGCCATCAAGAATCTGTGCGGACATGAATTGGGTTCCTTGGTGTTGAGAATCGGCGGGTCAGCGCAGACAAACCCGCATCGATGGCGTATCTGACTGGGTGACAACGCTCACAATGATACCGCATTTGGTCCATGCATCGCAAAGGATGGCGGGGGCGTGAAAATTATCAAAGGAACATATTGACAGTTTCCCCGGCGCTCTATACAATACGCCGCATCTTATTTCGGAGTATAGCGCAGTCTGGTAGCGCACCTGTTTTGGGTACAGGTGGTCGGGGGTTCAAATCCCTCTACTCCGACCAGTTTTCAGTATGAGTCCTTCGCATCGCGCAAGGGTTTGGTATGTTGAGCGCGCCTCAGCAGGCTATAAGAAGTTCGTAAGCGAGCGCCCATAGCTCAACTGGATAGAGCATCGCCCTTCTAAGGCGAGGGTTGCAGGTTCGAGTCCTGCTGGGCGCGCCATTTATTGGCACGCCCCTTTTCATCTATGGCGGATGTAGCTCAGTTGGTAGAGCCCAGGATTGTGATTCCTGTTGTCGCGGGTTCGATCCCCGTCATTCGCCCCATTTTCTTTCTGTTTCAATTCCTTTTGAGTTTGAGTCTGGCTTTTCGGCCCGCTCGTGCATTTTTTCCTTTCAAACGAATCAAACAAGCGCGGCTCTGTTTTTCTGATTTTGCCTTTCCGCCCGGTTGTGGCCGTTTGCCAAAATACCCTAAGTTTGTTATGGTTTATTCGGTCGGTTGCACTGAAATCATCCGAAACGGCGAGGGGTCACAGCATGGGAATCAACCTGAACGTTCACCATTGTTCCAGACTGACATCCAGTCACATCTGTCACCAGATCGGATCGGTCAATCTGTCACCCACACTCAACAACTGCCAATCCGCCTTCACAAACGATCAGTTGATTGCGTTTTCATGCAACGCTCACGCCCATCCCGGCGACCCGGATCAACCGGAACTCCAACAGCGCAGCGTCAATGACTGGGTTTGCCGTCTGTGCCGCGCCCCGATTCGGGTTGAAATCACCGATCAACAGGAAATCATCGCCATCGCTCTGGGTCAGGACGACGGTGTCTACTGGGATGCAGGGGAGGATGAAGAGAGTTTGCTTTTGGCTCAAAGCGAGGTCAAGCGCATTGCGGCCTTTGAATTCTACTTTCTCGACAGGGTGCCCACTGATTCGTGGGAACTCGGCGAGCAGTATGCCGGGCTTCATGCCTACACGCTGATCAAGCAACTCAGTCGTGAATACGCACGGGAACTCGGGTTCGATGACATCACAGAGGAAGCTCTGCCCATGATGGCTCTGGGGTCTGACAAACTGTCAAGTCAGGAAACCCAGGTCAAATTCAAGCGAACGGCTTGTCACTGTTGCTAGTCAGCGCCACCGAACGAACCTTTTTTGTGATGAATCGGGTTTTCAGGTCAGGAGAGGGTCAGTGCTTGTGTGCAATCAGTGCGAAATGGTGGGGACAGCTGGCGGAAATGTCGGGTTGTTCGATCTGGGCAAACCCGGCCCGATGGGCCCAGTGTTTGCATTCCTGCGGTTTGGGACGGATATCAAGCGACGGGCCTCTGGGCGTGGGTTGATCGCTGCGCCAGTGAAGCATCAGCAGTCGCCCGCCAGGGGTGAGCACCCGAAAGGCTTCGGCCAGCAATAGCACTGGATGGGGCAGGTGCAGCAGATTAAACACCACAACCAGTGATTGTGATGCACGTGGCAGCCCAAACCCCTGTTCCAGAAAATCACCGCAATGAACTCGCAAACGTGACAAATCGGACGTGCGTTTGAGCGTCCGCAGTTGCGTACACAGCGCCGATTCAATCTCCCAGGCATGAACGTTGCCAGTAACGGAGTCGTGAATGGCGGGTGTGAAGGTGCCATAGCCTGCACCCAGTTCGAGTGCATCGCCAGCAATTGGCGCGTCTGGCACCAGTGTTTCCAGCAACGTTTCCGGATCAAAAAAACTGGCCCAAAGTTCGGTTTCAGGCATGTCGCTTTCGGGTATTTTCATTCAACCGATCCCTGTTATTGCCAGTGTTTTTCCAGTTTGACGCCGACCCAGGCACCCGCAAGGATGGCGGCCAGCGCCATAAAGGATCCGAGTGCCAGTGTGGCTGTGCCGGTGAGGCCATGCCCGATGGAACAGCCCATGGCCAGTACGGCCCCAAATCCGACCATGACCGCGCCTACTGTCGAAAGCCATGCGTCTTTGATCGAGGCAAACCCTTTCCACTGGAATGTTCCCTGCATCAATGCGCTGATCAGGGAGCCGATGGCCAGCCCGAACACCGCAATCACGCCAAAGGTGACCAATGCCCATTGCGGGTCACTGAAATAATACACCACATCGCCCATGGGGGCGGCAAAGGTGAACGACTGGGTGGCCAGACCGTTTGGTGGGGTTTCCATAAACATGGCCTCTTCCTGCAGGTATTGGCCATAGTCACCACCGGTCAGGACAAAGGCCGCTGCGACCACGCCGCCGATGACCAGAGACGTGAGGACAGGACCGGGTCGGCGAAAGGCGGAAAAGCGCCACAGCAAAAACGCCAATAGAGCCAACCCGATCACGCTGCCCAGCCAGAGTCTGGCGGATTCGACGGAATCGCTGCTGGCCAGAAGTGTGCCCAGGTCCTGCTGTCCGGCAGACAGGGTGGTGGTCATGGGGGCGACCACAGGCAGGACCCAGCTGGCAAAAAATTCGGTGCGGGTCATGATGTAGGCGACCACGGACATGACGGCGACCAGCCACAGGGCTTTGAAACTGCCTTCGCCCACCCGGATCAGATTGCGCATACTGCAACCGGCAGCCAGTACCATGCCGAACCCAAAGACAAACCCGCCGATCAAATAACGGCCCCAGGCCAGGTCGCCACTGCGATAAGGCGGCGTGGTTGTGTTGAGACTGACCAGTCCGGCCGCTTCCAGCCAGGCGGTGATCGCAATGACCACACCGATGGCACCAAAATAGGTGGCCAGTCGCACCGGATTGCGCTCTTTCACCCACTCTCTGATGCCGCCGACGGGGCAGAAAGCGCTGCGCTGTGCGGCGAACCCAAAGATCAATGCCAGCGCCAGCACCATTAAAAAGTACGGCCAAAAAACCGAAAGCAATGATTCCATTTTTAAGACTCCTTTGTCTGCAAGGCCTTGCCCGCAAATCGGGCAAGGTCAATGGTCTGCTAGCTGGCCTTGGCCGGGTTGACGTTAAAGCCGATGATGTCCTGCATTTCAGGCGGTTGCGGCAGAATGGCGCCCAACACCTCTTTGACAAAATCGTCTTTGCTCATACTCAGGCTGGCATTGTGCTTTTTCTCAAAGCCGATGGTGGAAAACGGCTTGCCGCTGATGCCGGCCCCGCAGACGCTGCCAGCCTGGGCACCAGGAAGAATTTCCATGGTGTCGGGCAAAGGCAGCAGACGGTTGTGAATGGAGTCATACAGCTTGTTGGCCATTTCCTCCGCGCGGCCTTTCAGGTCGGGACGGCCGACGCTGCCGACAAACAGGGTGTGACCGGTGACCAGAAACCAGGGTTCGTCGGTACGGGAGCGGTCCGTGACCATCAGCGTGATGCTGTCTTCTGTGTGGCCCGGTGTGTAGAGCACTTCGACCGCCACATTGCCTGCGGTCAGTTCCTGATTGTCCTCCAATGGCAGGAACTCACAGGTCGCAGGCGAATCCTTGTGCAGTGCGTACTGTCCGCCTGAACGCTGAGCCAGCTCATAGCCGCCTGTGTAATGGTCGGCGTGAACGTGGGTGTCAATCACATAGGCGATTTTAATGCCCTTTTGTGCCGCAATCTTCATGTAAAGATCGACTTCGTCCTGATGCACGTCAACGACAATGCCCAGGCCCTGGCCGACGCAGCCCAGCAGGTAAGAAAGGGAGCCGGGTTCGGATTCTGGCGTGTGTTGAAACAAAAACATAACGTACTCCTGATCGTGATTGAGAAAAGTTCAACGTTTGGTCTGGAGAAGAACTCTATATTCAACCAGGTAGTTGAATGATGTCACTTTAGCGGTTTCCGCGATTATATTCAACGGATTAGTTGATTTAATTTTTTTAAAGCAGATAAAAAAATTTGGCACAGGAATGTTTGCAATTTGCGCGCGCCTCACTTAGTGTTCAACTAAATGGTTGAATAAGGGACGCAACGATGAGCGAGCAAATGCAACAGCAAACCGATCCGATCCAACATGGGATCAAAGCCAATCTGGATCAGATTATCCAGCAACTCATTCAGGTGTTTCTGGTGGGGTTGGCCATCGGGATGACCCGTACGGTGGTACCAGGCCTGGCAGAAACCGAGTTTGGGCTGGCCGAGCAGGCGTTTATGAGTCTGGCCCTGTTTGTGGTGGTGTTTGGGTTGGTGAAAGCCAGTATGAACCTGCTGGCGGGGCATCTGAGTGATCAGTTCGGGCGTCGGCGTCTGCTGGTTGCGGGCTGGTTGTTGGCGATTCCGGTGCCGTTTTTGATTTTCTATGCGCAAAACTGGTGGTGGATCATTGCGGCCATGGTGTTTTTGGGGCTGAACCAGGGGCTGTGCTGGTCAATGGCGCTCAATTCCAAGCTGGACCTGGCCAAGGCCAGTCAAAAAGGGTTGGTCAATGGCTTTAATGAGTTTTCAGGCTATGCCGCCGTGGGGCTGGCCGGCTGGATTACGGCTTGGATGGCCGAACAGATGGGCGCACGTGAGGCCTTGTTGGTGTTTGGTCTGGTGGTCATTGCGCTGGGGCTGTTTCTGGCGATTGTCAAAGTGATCGATACCCATCCCTGGTCGCAACTGCACCAGCAGAAGCATCAGGAAGCACAGGCCGAAAAGGCGGCGGAAAATGGTCAGGCGGTCGAGCCGACCCAAAAAGCCACTTTGGGTGCGATGATGGTGTACGCCACGTTCAAACAGCCGCAATTGATGGCGCTCAACCAGGCAGGCCTGGTCGAAAAGTTCATTGATGCACTGGTGTGGGTGTTTATGCCGGTGTTCCTGATTTCGCAGTCGCAAACGCTGGTGCAGGCCAGTGCGATCATTGCTATTTATGGCGTGGTCTGGGGCGGTTCCCAGTTGATCACCGGCCCTTTGTCCGACAAATGGGGACGTCGCGGGCTGATCGTCGGTGGCTTCTGGCTGTGTGCGATCACCAGTTTCGGCTTTGTGATGACCGACAGTGCCTGGGTCTGGTCTGTGCTGGCGGGCTTGATGGGCTTTGGCATGGCCATGCTTTATCCCACGCTGGGGGCGGCTGTGGCCGACGTCAGTGAACCACGGGTGCGTGCCAGTGTGCTGGGGATTTACCGTTTCTGGCGTGATTTCGGTTATGCGGCCGGGGCCTTTTTAATGGGGTTGCTGGCGTTTTATTCCGAATCTGTGGTCTGGCCGTTTTACTTTGTCGGGGGTATGATGTTCCTGTCCGGCCTTTGGGTGTGGGTGGCCTTGTCGCCCAAAGCCATGGAAGCCGGTAAAAAATAACAAGTACGATCAATAGCCCTTTGCACGGGATGCTAGGGACGCTTGAAGAGTTCTTTGACCTTGTGCAAAGGACGTTGATTCCTTAAGGAGGATTACGATGCAATCATTGAAATATACTCGACGTCTGGCCGCATTGGCGCTGGGCAGTGTTTTGTCTTTGTCGACCTGGGCGGTTCAGGCGGAAGAAAAAGAAGTGAAACAGACCCTGGACGGGCAGACGCTCAATGCCAATCTGACGCTTTCCGATGACGGCTATCAGGGCGATGTGGTGCTTTTGTTGCACGGCACCTTGACCCATAACGAACGTTCCACCTATGCGCAACTGCAGAATAATCTGAAGGCCTACGGCATGACGTCTCTGGCGATCAATCTGTCGCTGGGGGTGGACGACCGTCACGGCGAGTATGACTGTGCGACCACCCATACCCACAAACACACCGATGCTCTGAAAGAACTGGGCCTGTGGATGGGCTGGCTCGAAAACAAAGGCGCGGAGAACATTACGTTGATGGGCCATTCCCGCGGTGGCAACCAGGCCGCTTGGTATGCTTCGGAAGCGCAGCGCCCCAGTTTGAAACACCTGGTGTTGGTTGCTCCGGCCACCGGCGAGCAGCAGTCGCCTGCCGACTACAAAAAGAAATACGGTGTGGCGCTGGAATCCGTGCTGGACAAGGCCGAAGCGTTAGTGAAACAAGGCAAGGGCGACGAAGTGATGAAAGGCGAGGACTTCATTTATTGTGAAGACACCAATGTGACCGCAGAAGCCTTTGTGGATTACTACGCCCAGCGTCCACAGTTTGACACGCCGACGTTGCTGCAGAACCCGGTTGTGCCCACGCTGGTGATCATGGGTACGGAAGACAATGTCGTGGCGGATTTGCCCGAAAAAATCGCCCCCGTCGCCGAACAGCAGGATCTGGTGACCACTGTGACACTTGACGGCGCCGATCACTTCTTCCGGGATTTCTTCAACGAGGACATCGCGATTGAGACGGAGCAATTCATTGCCGACTAAATGCTGGCCGACTGAATGGTGGCAATCACTGGGACTGACAGTGCTGTGTGCGCTGGCACCGCCTGCCTTGGCACAGTCGGCATCACAGCAGGGAGTGTCGGTTGAGATCACGCCGCTGCCTTCGGAACAGGTGACGGCGTTTTATCTTAACCGCGGTTTCAGTGAATCGGAGATTGAGGCGTATCGGTCGGCCTGTGTGTTTTCTGTGATTCTGCGCAATACGCACGAAACGGCCCCGCTGACATTGGACCAGTCTGACTGGCAATGGCAGCAGGCCGATGGCCAGTCCGTCAAACCGAAACCCACCGATCAATGGCTGGCAGAGATGCGTGAAGCCGGTATTGCCAAAGGGCCAAGGGTGGCGTTTCGCTGGGCCCAGTTTCCGGCGGAACAGACCTATCATCCCAAGGACTGGAATCAGGGCATGCTGGCTCTGCCAGTGGCATCGGGCACCGAATTGTCGGTGACTCTGCGCTGGCAAAGGTCTGGACAGCCCCAGACTCTGACCCGCCATTCACTGACCTGTGCTCCCTGAACAGAGCCACAAAGGACGTTTGTATGATCGACGACAAAACCATTTTTGACCAGGCCTGGTTAAAATCCGATTTGACCAGCCGGCCATGGCTCAGTGCTTTCATCGGATTGTTTTTGCTGGCAGCGTTTGGCCATGCTCAGGCCGCCGGTAAGGACCATGACAAGCCAATGAATGCGGTGGCGAACCCCTGGCAAGCTCCGGACACGACCTTGCCGGATTTGGACGGCACCGCTCAGTCATTGAGCCAGTTGGTGGCCAAAGGCGGTGTGGTTGTGGTCAATTTCTGGGCCAGCTGGTGTCCGCCTTGTCGCGAAGAAATGGCGTCACTGGCACGGCTGGAGCAGACGTTACGCAAAGCCGGAGACCGTGATGGTCAGCCCCTGGCGCGCGTGGTGGCCATCAATGTGGGGGAGGACGAAAACACCGTGTTTTCGTTTTTGGGGGAAATCGATCCCATGCCGGATTTTGCGATTCTGCTTGATCAGAACAGTGAGGCCGTTGACGCCTGGCGGGTCAGAGGTCTGCCGACCACGTATGTGATGGATGGCGAAGGCAAGGTCCGTTATCGTGCCATTGGCGGTCGTGACTTTGACCAACCGCAAATCGCCCGCCAGATCAAGGACTTGATTCAATAAGCCTTTGGCACGAGCTCAGAAGCGACTGACGTCGCTGACATTCCGTTGTTCAGCATTGCGTCGTATGGCCATCGGTCATCGCCGTGTTGTCCGTCCGTCGGTTTGAACACCGACGGCTTTCCCCGATCCCTTTTCCAGCTATCCTCAAATTAACGCAAACGCATCGGCGACTCAAACGCACGGTGCCAGTGTGTGTTTTTCTGGAGCCGGGTGTTCTGGACGTTTGGAACAGGCACCGATTCGAGCGTTTCAGGTCAGGTTCTGAATCATGTCGTCGGCGGGTACCGGCTTGCTGTAGTAGAAGCCCTGATACGCGTGGCACCCGAGTTCGGCCAGCCGCTGTTGGTGGGCCTCGGTTTCCACGCCTTCGGCGATCACGTCCAGTTTCAGGGTTTTGGCCAGTGAAATCACCGTGGTGACAATGGCTTCGTCGTTTTCGTCGTCCAGCAGGTCGCGCACAAAGGTCTGGTCGATTTTCAGCTGGTCCAGCGGCAGGGATTTCAGGTACGACAGGGACGAATAACCCGTACCGAAATCGTCCAGCGCAAAGCGGATGCCCACGGCCTGCAACTCGGCCATTTTCTGGCCGATCAGGTCGGGCTGGGTGATGAACACGTTTTCGGTCAGTTCCAGTTCCAGCTGATGCGGATTGGCATTGGCCTGATGCAATGCCTTGAGTGTTTTGCTAACAAAACTGTCCTGCATGAACTGGTCGATGCTGACATTCACCGCAATAGTCAGATGCGCGGTTTCGGGCTGTTTTGACCAGGCCTGGAGCTGGCGGCAGGCCGATTGAATCACCCAGTCGCCGATGGCCACAATCTGCCCGGTTTCTTCGGCAAAGGGGATGAAGTCAAATGGTGGCACCATCCCGCGCTCAGGGTGGTGCCAGCGGATCAGGGCTTCGGCCCCGACCAGAGCGCTTTCCGGCCCGATTTGAGGTTGGTAGTAAAGCACAAACTGATCCTGTTCCAGCGCCAGATCGATGTCGCGTTGGAGTTGCTTTTTCTTCTGTACGGCCAGATCAATGTCGTCGGTATAGATCTGCAGTTGGTTTTTGCCCGAACGTTTGGCGTAATACATGGCCTGGTCGGCTTTCTTCATGATTTCGGTCACGTCCTCGGTCTCGGGCGTGATCACCACCATGCCAATGCTGGGACTGGAACGGTAGGTTTTGCCCTCCAGCTCCATCGGGCTGTTCAGGGCGCGGCGGATCGCCAGTCCCTGGGCCTGATAGGCTTGTTCCGGCAGGTCCTTGAGCGAGACGGCCACGAATTCGTCCCCACCCAGACGGGCCAGCAGGCGGTCTTCTTCCGGCATCACGGTACGCAACTGCTCGGCCACTTTGAACAGAAACAGATCGCCGATTTCATGCCCCCGGCTGTCGTTGAGGTCCTTGAAATCGTCCAGATCAATAAAGAAGACGGCCGCATGGCGGTTTTCGGCTTTCAGCTGCTTGAGCAGTGCGTCCAGCTGCGAAAACAACTTGCGCCGGTTGGCCAGATGGGTCAGGGGGTCGTAAAACGCCAGCTGGGTGATCTGTTCTTCGGCGGCCTTTTTGTCGGTAATGTCCTGAGCCGTTGCCAGATAATGGGTGGCCTCGCCCTGATCGTTTTTGACGGCGGTGATGGTCAGCCACTGAGGGTAAATGTCGCCGTTCTTGCGCCGGTTCCAGATTTCGCCCGACCAATGGCCATCCTGGGTCAGTTGCTGCCACATCTGCCGGTAAAAGGCCGCATCATGACGACCGGATTTGAACAGGTTGGGTTTTTGCCCAATCAGCTCCCGAACCGACCAGCCGGCCATGGCGGCATAGGCTTTGTTGGCTTGAATGATGATGTTGTGGGGGTCGGTGATCACCATGCCCACATTGGATTCAAACATTTTGGCCGAGATTTTCAGGTCTTCTTCCCGAGCCTGAATTTCATCGACCATGCTGTTGTAGGCATTGGCCAGCTGCCCCATTTCGTTTTTGCTGCGAACATCGATTTTGTGCCGGTAATCGCCTTGCTGGATTCGGCCAATGCCGCGCATGAGTTTGGACAGGGGGCGATGCAGCGTGTGGTGAAAGACCGCGTAGTTGAGCGGCAAAACCAGCAGAATCAATGCGATCAGCGACCACCACAGAGCCGAATAGGCCTGTTGCAGCTCCTGATTGAAAAGGTCGGTGGGGTACAGAAACACCGCTTCCAGCTGGCGCTGGCCGAATGCGGCTTCGAAATGCTGAATCAGGCCGTACTGGGTTTCGATCAGGCGACCGTCATGCGGCAATTTGGCCACCTCTTCCCACTGAAAGGGCAGTCTGGTGTCGGTGTGAACGATCGGCTGGCCGGTTTTCTGGTCAAAGACCGCCAGTTTCAGGTCGTCAAACAGCTTGTCATCGGTCAAAGGTGCCAGGGACGCCATCAGCACCAGTCGACCGGCGGGTTCACCCGACAGGGTTTGAATGCGGCTGACCGAAGCCATCAGCCAGTCATCCGGTTGAAAGGGCGATTCCGTCAGAAAAAAGGCCTGGCTGCTGGCGGGGGTTTGTGCGGAGATCAGGACGTCTTCCGATTGCGCCCAAATCCGTTCAGCGTCCTGGAACACCTCGGAAGTGGGGCGTTCATTCCGGCTTTTGAAGCGCAGCGTCTGCGTCTGATGGCCGCCGGGCTGATAGCCATACAGGGTTTGCGCCCTGTGGTTCTGAAAGAAACTGATCAGATCGCCATTGGGCTTGAACAGATAAGCCTGCTGGTAGCGCCCCAGTAAAAAGCCCTCATTCAGGTTTTGGGTCAGCTCTTCTTTTTCGTGGTCAAACAGATAGGCCTGTGCGTTTTGCGGGGTTTCGTATTCCTCAATCACGCGCACGCTGGGCAGAAAACTCTGGTGCTGGTAAAGCCCGGTCTTGGCCACGATCAGGTTGGCCTTGAGTTTGGACAGGGTTTCTTCAAACGCATAAAAACCGGAATTCATCTGCGCCTGTGCCTGATCATGGTGGTAGGTTTTCAGCGAGTGGTAAAACAACGCGCCGAGCCCCAGTAATGAAGCGAGGGTGATCAAAACCACGAACAGACTGAACTGTGTGCGAAGAGAGTGCAAAGGCATCAAAAGATCGGCTCCACTTGATTGGCCAGTTCGGGCGTGACCATTTGGTGTTCAATGGTCACCTGCTTGGGGACGGGCTGACCGTCGAGAATTTTTTCCACAATGGCCGCGCCCTGTTTGCCGCCGGTGGGATAAGTGTAGCTGACGCTCTGTTGCCCCGCAAGCAAGGCCTCTCTGGCGGGTTGAATGTAATCAATGCCCACGATCACCAGGTCGGCCGGATCAATGCCATGCTTTTGCAGGGCCAGACGTGCGCCAATCGCCATGCTGTCGCTGTGCGCGTAAATGGCGGCAAAGCGCTCACCGGATTCAAGCAACTGGTCAGTGGCCACCAATGCCCGGGAACGGATAAAATCGCCCCGACGCTCAATCACTTTGAAATCAGGGTTCAGCGTGTCCAGAAAAGCACGTGTGCGGGCGCGGGTGACCGAATTGCCTGCCACACCGGACAGCATGAATATTTTTGCGCCCTCTGGCAGGGTCTGGTTAAGGTAACCGGCGGCCTCTTTGGCAATGGCTTGGTTATCAGGGCTGATGAACGTGGTATAGGCGTCGTAGTCGATTTTGCGCCCCTGAAGCACCACCGGGATGCCGGCCTGATGGGCTTCTCTGATCACTTCGGAAAGGCCACGTGATTCACGGGGACTGGCAATCAGCACATCCACCTTGTCCGCAATCAATTGCTTGATCTGCTGCATTTGCACGGCGGTATTGCCGCCCGCATCGCGATGGATGAACTGGATGTCTTCACGGTGGGCCAGATGTTTGCGGACGTCCATCACCTGCTGATGGCGCCAGTCATTGGTCATGTCGTCCTGTGAGAAGGCCACGACCTTGACGGCTTCCGCCAAAACCGGCGAGGTCACGGTCAACAGCGCCAGCAAACCGATGGCGTGGACAAAACCTGAGTGGATGATTCGATGCATCATGCAATAATCGCGCCTTTTTTGGCGGTGAATGACTGGCAGTGACAGGCCGTTTGCCAGCCCTATCCAGAGGCACCAACCATACCGAAAAACGCGGCAAAAATAAAGGGATTTGCTTTGTATAAAGGTGTTTTAACCCGGATGTTTCATGAATTTGTGCTGAGGTCGCACAGGAACTTGTTTTCACAAGGAAATTTTCGAAGAAGCGTCGTATCCATGATTACGACCGACTGAGAAAATATTGCTTGTGGAATCAAGGGGCAAGCGAGGTCGGTGCAAATTCATGAAATATTCGGGTTAACCAGGCCTGGTCATTATTTGAACGGGAAAGGGATTGTATCGGAGTATGAAGGAAAAACCGGGAAAAGGAAATGGCGCGCCCAGGAGGATTTGAACCCCCGACCTTTGCCTCCGGAGGGCAACGCTCTATCCAGCTGAGCTATGGGCGCGTGACATCGACGCACATTATAAGGTTTTCCCTGCTCAATTAACAGGGCTAATTCCCGCTCAGTGCAACCGGAATGGTGACGTCGTTTCAGCCTGGCTTTGGTTATCGTATTTCCGGGATCTCAAACAGTTTCTGGAACTGGGCGATTTCCAGGGCATTCTGTACCGAGTCGGATAAGTGAACCAGTTGAATCCTGCCGCTCTGTCCGACCCGTTGCCGCAGCAACAAAAGCAGGCCCAAAGCGGCACTGTCCAGATGGTCGGTCATGGAAAAATCCAGTATGTAGAGCGCCGTGGACTCAATGTGATCCTTGTAGGCATCATTGAAATCATGATACGTCGTCATATTGAACGTTTTCGGCAGGTGGAGGGTGAGCGTATCGCCGGATTTGTCTGCTCGAACCTGTGTCATAAAGTTGTCTCTCTGAATCTGAAATAATGGTTTGACGGGGCTGACGCCAAACTCACGAAAACCAGGGCCGGGGTTCAATCCCGTTTCCGGTAGGTGAGTCCGGGCGCGGAAGTGGCATTGCCGGTCGTTTTGAAATAGGCCATGTCGTCAGACAAGATTTTAGCCTGTTCGCTCATGCTTTTGGAAGCGGCTGTGGTTTCGTCCACCAGTGCCGCGTTCTGCTGAGTAACCTGATCGATGTCGGTAATGGCATCGTGAACCTGATGAATGCCCGTGGCCTGTTCATTGGAGGCTTTGGCAATGTCTTTGATCATGGATGTGATTTCGTCCACCGAGCCGACAATGGTGTTCAGGAACTCGCCTGATCTGGACGCCAGTTTGGTGCCGTGATCAATGCGCTTGGTGCTTTCATCAATCAGCGCGGTGATGTCTTTGGCGGCCTCGGCCGATTTTTGCGACAGGGAACGGACTTCCCCCGCGACCACGGCAAAGCCGCGCCCGTGCTCACCGGCACGAGCGGCTTCGACCGCGGCGTTCAGAGCCAGCAGATTGGTCTGGAACGCGATGCTGTCAATCATGGTGACGATTTCCGAAATTTTGTGACTGGAGTCCTGAATCTGTCCCATGGCTTCAATGGTTTCGGTCATCACTTCCGAGCCTTCTCTGGCTTTGGATTGAACGTCTGTGGCCACGCTGGAAGCCTGATTGGCGTTGTCGGTGTTGTTTTTGATGGCCGCGTTCATCTCGTCCATGGTGGCCGAGGTCTGCTCAATCGCCGCCGCCTGCTGTTGCACTCGGTCGCTCAAGTCTGTGGAGCCCTGCGACACTTCGCGTGAAGCCGAATCCACCACTTTGGCCGCTTCCACGGCCACGGAGACAATGCCGTCCAGACGTGAAATGGAGCTGTTGACGGCTTCTTTCAGTTCGCCCAGTTCGCCTTCATAAGGTTTGTCGATCACCTGTGTCAGGTCGCCTTCTGCCATGCCGGTCGTCACCCGAACCACTTCGTTCATTGCATCCTGTATGGCGTCCAGCAGATCGTTGATGGAGTGGCTCAAATCGTGTGCGACCCCTTCGACATCGCTCAAGTCTATGCGTCTGCCCAGATGTCCCTTTTGAGCCTGGCCGACAACCTGATGCACACTGTCCAGCAGTTGGGCTTCCTGTGTGCGATCAATCCACTCCACCAACATGGCGGTGCGAACGCCTGAACGGTTGTGGATCGGGATCATATTCAGCTTCAAGTGAATGCCGGCAAGCGTTAAAGTAATGCTGTCCGGTTCTTTCATGGCATCCAGCATTTTTCGCTGGTGTGAGGGCGTCGAATGAAACAGATCAATGTTCGCGCCCTCTATGGTCGCCATATCGAACGCCGGGACCACTTCCTTGATTTTATCTTCACCCGCTGCAAAAAACGCTTTCATGCTATCGTTCAGGTACATGATGTTGTAATCATGGTCGACCATCATCACGTTGGTTTGCATCTTATCCATGGCCAGCTTGATCTGCTGCGCCTGATCCAGTTGATAGGCACTTTCTTCCCGGCTTTCCAGAAAGGCCAGGTTCAAAGACACTTCTGCATTGCGCAATTTTCCAAAGAAGGTGGTTGGGTCGTAGTTTTTTTCCGGCAAATTCTGCTTGCTGGCAATCCGGCGCAAATTGCCGATTGCGTTGTCGATTGTGTGGGTCACAAAACGGCCATATCCCACCATGGCCCCCAGCAGGATCAGCGACATCACCAGAGAGGCTTCGGCGGCAAAATTGACCAGGCCTGCTGTGGCCAGAGCGGTGGGGATCACCGAAAAGATCACGCCGATCACCGCCAGCAGCCAGACGGGCGACAAGCGGGTGAAAGGGTTCAGGTTTGGCATCGACGGCCCGGTGGTGATCTGACCATGGCGGATTCCGGCTTTGCCGGCGGCAATGGCCTGATACGCCTGAGCGGCGGCCTGTTTTTCCGCCTCGGTGGCGCAACTGCGAATCGACATATAGCCGGTGACCCGACCGTTTTCAAACAAAGGTGTGGCCTGGGCCTTGACCCAATAGTAGCCCCCGTCCTTGCGTCGGTTTTTCACAAACTGGGTCCAGGGACGACCGTGCTTCAGGTCCTGCCACATGTCGGCAAAAACGGCCGACGGCACATCCGGGTGGCGGATGATGTTGTGCGGTTGGCCGATTAATTCCGCCCGGGTAAAGCCACTGGCGGCCTCAAAGGCGTCGTTGCATTCCAGTATGGTGCCGGCCAGATCGGTTTTGGATACCAGTATCTGGCCTTCTTTGACCTGGTATTCGTGGTCGTTGACAGGTTGGTTGTTGCGCATAACATGATCGCCTTTGTGAAAAACTTATACAGACTGTGTTAGCCTGTATGAATTCTGTCTAGTTGGTAGTCTAGTTGAAAGCAGTGTTTATGCCAAGAAGTTAATGCATAAAATTATTTTAACTGGCATAAAAAACCTATTTAAGCAATTGATTCGTTTTGTTCGGTATTTTCTGTAAGATGGGTACTTAGTAGTCGGTTTGCGTTGTGCGTCATTTGAGCGAGCATGATTATTGGTTGACAGCTTCACAAAAGAACCCCTAGTATGCACCGGGTTGTTACAGTTGAGTTCTGTCTGTCAATGCAACGCCAAGCCCATCCAAATTTTAAGAAGCGTTTTGCCCGGTCTTGCCTATGAATTATTTTCCCAAGCTTGAGGCCATTGCCACCCGGCAAGTGGTCACCATCGACGCCAGTCGTACCATTCAGGATGCCGTGCATCAGATGTATGCGCACAATATCCGTGATGTGATTGTCATCGATGGCGATCGTCACACCATCATCACCCCGCGTGAACTGATCGACCTCAAGCTCAAGGGCATGGACTTCGCGACGCCACTGAACGAGATTTACCTGAATGATGTGCCGGTGATGTCGCCACAGGACCATGTCAACGATGCTCTGACCGTCCTGAAAAACCATCCGGATAAGCATGTGTGTCTGTTGGATGAGGCTGGGAAGCTGACGGGCATCGTCAGTTACTCGGATTTGCTGGCCAATCTGGACCCGGAAACACTGGCGCGAACCCGTACGATTGCGCAGTTTCTCCAGGCGCAATCTGCCGAATTCGTGCCTGTGGATCTGCCGATAGAAGAGGTGTTTGCGCGACTGCATCGACATCACGACTCTGCCGCGATTGTCGGCACGGCAAAGACGCCGCTGGGGATCATCACCCAAAGTGAAATTGTGGCACTGCTGGAAGAAGACACCCACTGGCGTCAGCCGGTGTCCGAGTTTATGACCCGGCCTTTGAAAACCCTGCCCGGTGACACGTCTGTCAAAGACGCGCTGAACTTTGCCCGTCAACATCGCATCAAACACCTGGTCGTGACGAATGGCGATAAGGTACAGGGCGTGCTGCATCAAAGCGACATTGTCAGTACCGTGTTTGAAAGCTGGCACGAACGCCTGCATCAGGAAGCACTGCGTCTGAGAACCGAAGTGGACATGTTTGCTGCCGGGCCGGTGGTGGTGTTTGTCTGGGCCGCCGAAGACGGTTGGCCGGTTCGCTTTGTGACGCCCAATGTGGAGGCCGTGCTGGGTTACTCTTCGAATGAACTGGTGTCTGAAAAACGGCCTTATTCCGAGCTGGTGCACCCTGACGATTATGCCGACGTGGAAACGGAGGTGATTCAGTTTCTGCAACAGCAAAAACCTCACTGGGAGCAGCATTACCGTTTGATCGACAAGACCGGACGCGCACGTTGGTTTTTTGATTACACGCGCCCTGTGTATGACCAGGCGGGTGAGGTCAAGGAAATTTATGGCTATTTGCTGGATCAGACAGATCTGATTGATGCACAATCGGATCTAAAAAACGCGGAAGCCCGTTGGCGGGCGGTTCTGGAAGGGACTCGTCAGGGCGTCTGGGATTGGGACGCTCGTACTGATCGGTTTTTTTTCTCACCCAGATGGAAACAGATGTTGGGGTATGAAGAAGACGAAATCGATTCCAGTCTGGAAGAATGGGACAAGCGCGTACACCCGGATGACAAGGCACAGGTTTACTCGGATCTGAATCGGCACTTTGCCGGTGAAACCGAATTTTACGAAAACACTCATCGCGTCCGGACCAAAAGCGGGCGCTATATCTGGGTATTGGACCGCGGTCGGGTCATGGAGCGCGATGCCGAAGGCAAGCCTCTCAGAGTCGTGGGCACGCACACAGACGTGGACCGTGAGCACGAAGCCGAAGAACGTCTGTTTCGTCTGGCCGAAAATGTCCCCGGCGTCCTGTATCAGTTTCGGCTGTATCCGGATGGTGGCAGCCACTTTCCGTTTGCAACCACTGGCATTGAGAGCATTTACGGCGTCACCGCCCAGCAGGCGAAAGAATCCGCAGATGCGGTATTTCAGGCCATTCATTCGGATGACCGAGGCAGTGTTGAACAAAGCATCCGTCATTCCGCAGAAACCCTGACCGAGTGGCAACAGGAATATCGAGTGCGCCTGCCGTCCGGTGACATCATTTGGGTAATCGGTCAGGCGGTGCCGCAAAAACTGGATGACGGTTCGATTTTGTGGCATGGCTATATTTTTGACATCACCGGGCGCAAGCGGGAGCAGTTGGCGCTGGAAGAAGCGCAGAATCGTTACCGATTGACCATGGAGGCCGCGCAGACCGGACTTTGGAGTTGGGATCTGCTGACCGACAACATTGTCTGGACCGACGAAATGTTCACCCAGCTGGGTTATGCGCCTCAGGCGTTTGCCGTGACTCTGGACCGTTTTGCCGGCATGGTGCATCCCGAAGACCGGGATCGGATGTTTGCTCAGGTACAGCAACAGATTGAGCAGCTTGGCAGTTTTACTCAGCAGTTTCGGGTACAGCATCAGTCTGGCGGTTGGGTCTGGATTGAAGGGCGCGGACGCAATACCGAGTTTGACGACAGTGGCCAGCCCATAAAAATGATGGGTACGCACACCCAGATTGATGAGCAAAAGCGGACACAGCAAGCGCTGGAAGAAAGCGAAGCCCATTTTCGGACCCTGTTTGAAATGTACCCGGATGCCACGGTGTTGTTTGACACCGAGACCCATCGCCCGGTCCGCTTCAATCGTCGTGCCTACGAGCAGTTGGGGTACAGTGCCGACGAATTTGAGCAGTTGACCATTTCGGATTTTGAGGTGATGGAAACGCCGGAAGAGGTGGCCGGGCACGTCAAAGCGATCAGAGAGAATGGCTACGATGATTTTGAGACCCAACACCGATGTAAAAATGGTGATCTATTGGACATACATGTCACCGTCAAGTTGATTGATATTCAAGGTGACGCCCACCTTTTGTCGGTGTTTCGGGACATCACTCAGATCAAAACCTATCAGGCCGAACTGGAAGCCGCCAAAAAAGCCGCTGAAAGCGCCAACCAGGCCAAGTCCGATTTTCTGGCCAATATGAGCCATGAAATCCGCACGCCCATGAACGGCATCATCGGCATGAGCGAACTGGGCGAGGCCACAGAGGATACCGGCAAGCTCAAAGGGTATCTGCACCAGGTCAATCATTCCGGGCGGCAGTTGCTGGGCATCATCAATGACATTCTGGATTTTTCCAAAATTGAGGCGGGCAAGCTGCTGATCGATCCCGCGCCTTTCTGCTTGAGAGAACTGGCAGCCAATCTGCGCAGTTTGTTTGCGCCCATGGCAATCGACAAAGGTCTGGAACTGGATGTTCGGGTCAGTGATCAGCTGGCAGGTGCCTACGATTCGGACTGCATGCGCCTGCGTCAGATTCTGACCAATCTGATTGGCAATGCGATCAAGTTTACGGCTTCGGGGCGGGTGACATTGACGATCGAACCCGAGACCCGTCAGGTGCCACAAACCGAAGAAACCCCGTTGGTCCGGTTTTGGATTGAAGACACCGGCATTGGCTTGACCGAAAGCCAGAAAGGCATCCTGTTCCAGCCATTCCAGCAGGCCGATGTCTCCACCACGCGTTCGCACGGTGGCACCGGTCTGGGGCTGGTGATCAGTCAGCGTCTGGTGCAGGCGCTGGGAGGGGAGGGCATAGAGGTGCACAGTGTGTATGGCGAGGGCTCACAGGTCGGGTTTTCGCTGCCGATGACCCCCTGTGGCGCGGATCTGCTGGAAGCCGAGCGCAGTCAGGATGCCCAGCATGTTACCACGCTGCAGGGGCATGTGCTTCTGGTGGAAGACAATGTCATCAATCAGCAGGTGGCGCAGGCCCAGTTGATGCGCTTGGGCCTGACCTGTGAGTTGGCTGAAAACGGACGCGAAGCCGTGGAAAAAGGACGATCGGGCCGCTTTGATCTGGTGCTGATGGACATTCAGATGCCGGAAATGGATGGCTATGAGGCCACACGACGTTTGCGGGAACTGGGCTTTGATGCCCAGACTCTGCCGATTGTGGCTCTGACCGCCGCGGCCATGGTAGAAGACCGCCAAAAGGCACTCAATCATGGCATGAACGATCATGTGGGCAAGCCGTTGCAGTTGAACAGCCTTTACGACAGTCTTTCGGCGTTTTTGCCCGCTACAGACGACCCGGATGCGGAAATGGCCACGGCATCAGACGAGAGCGAGAGAGACATGACGAAACCAGAGGAGGCCCCCACAATGGCACAGTCTGAATTCGACTCCATGCCGGTTGTGGACGAGGCCAGAGGTCTGGCGAATTTGAATGGCAATCGCCAGCTGTACGAGAAATTGCTGCAGGAAGTGGCTTTGCAGTTCCAGCAGAACTACCATACACTGGTGGCCGATTTGAAGGCGATGGCCCCCCAAGACCGCACGGCCATAGACGCTGCGCAGCAGTTGAACCACAGTCTCAAGGGCGTGGCGGGCAATCTGGCTTTGACAAGGTTGTTTGAAGCCAGCAAACCCGTGGACCAGAGACTGAAAAGCGCACAGGTACCAACGGCGCAGGAAATGGCATGGCTGGCCTCTGCGTTCGCAGCCACCGAGCAGGCGCTTCAGGATCGCGCGGTGTCGCATCCGGCGGAAGCAGAAACCGGAGAAGGTCAGAACGAGACATCGAAAGCCTCCGTCATATCAGAACCGTCAGAGACCTCTCCGTTTTTGAGTCAATCCGCGCGCCAGAAACTGCAAACCCTGTTGGCTCAGATTGAGCAAAATGAATTTCTGGAAGAGGCGGACATCGAAACGTTTTTTGAAGGGAGCTCCGGTCTCGAAGTCGAATCTCTGAAAGTGGATCTGGTGAGCTGGCTGGATGATTTGGATTTTGGGCGGGCTGCACGGGCACTCAAGGCTTTTCTGGAGGCCGAGAAGACCTCACAGGCGGAGACTTGACATAATGAAACGGTTTTACAATCTTTTGGCGGGCATCTGCCTGATTCTGGCGGCAAGCTCTCTTCACGCCGCTGTGCCCACGTTTGAGCGGGTGTTTGAAAACCATCCTTTGCCGATGCTGCTGATCGATCCCGGCAAAGGGCAGATTGTAGAGGTCAACGCCCAGGCGGTGGATTTTTATGGCTATTCCAATGATGTCCTGACCGAGATGACGATCCAGCAGATCAATACCTTTACGCCGGAACAGGTGGCGGTCGAGCGTCAGGCCGCAGCCGAAGAGAATCGTCATTTTTTCATCTTCCGTCATCGTCTAGCGTCAGGGGAAACGCGACGGGTGCAGGTGTATTCCTATCCTTATGAAATCGGTCAGCGGTCTCTGCTGCTGTCGATGATCATGCCTCTGAAAGAACTGGCGCTGGGCGACGACTCACTGGCCCGCTATCAGGCCAATCTGGAAGCACAGGTGGATGAGCAGATGCAGGCGTTGCAGCAAAGCAAAACTTACCAGGCCTGGTGGTTTTCGGCTTTGGCCGTCGTGCTGTTGCTTGCCTGGCTGGCGCAATCGGTGGCCTGGCGACGTGAAAAGCGGGAACGCCAGCACAATCAGGAACTGTTGCAGACGTATTTTGAACAATCCCCAGCCGCCATTATGGTGCATGACCCCAGTACGGGGGAGCTTTTGCGGGCCAATCAGCAGACTTTGCACTTTTATGGTTGTGAATCACTTCAGCATCTGAAGCAGGCCAAGTTGTTTGGTGATCCGCCGTTCTCGGAAACAGACGCACTCAACTGGATCCACCGGGCCGCGCATCGCGGTCCGCAACAATTCGAATGGAAGACGCGGACCGCCTCGGGCGAAGAACGGTGGGAGTGGGTGCAGTTGACCAAAGCCACCCTGGAAGGGCAGCCTCGCGTCGTTGCCACGGCGGTGGACATTACGGTGCTCAAACACGCTCAGACGCAATTGGACGAACTCAATAAAAAGTTTGTGGTGCTGCTGGAAAACACGTCCGACTTTATTTTCTTCAAAGACGCGCAGCATCGGTTTGAATTCAGTTCGCAGACGGTGGCCGACATCAATGGTTATGCGTCCTGGCGTGAACTGATTGGCAAAACCTCGCTGGAGGTGTTTCCGGAAGCCCTGGGATCACGTTACCACAGGGACGAACAATGGGTGTTAAGTCATGGTCGGCCATTGCTGGACAAGGAGGTCCCTTATCTGAACAAATATGGCGAAAAAGGCTGGGTTCAGGCCAGCAAGTGGCCGGTCTTTGCCGAAGACGGTCACACGGTGACGGGGTTGTTTGGCATTAACCGCGACATCACCGCCCGGATCGAAATGGAATCGGCGTTGAAACAGGCCAAGGACAAAGCCGAGGCCGCCAATAAGGCCAAATCGCAATTTCTGGCCAATATGAGCCACGAACTGCGCACGCCCATGAACGGCATCATCGGTCTGAGCGAGCTGGTGCCGCATGAAAACGATCCCGATCAGGTGGGGTCCATGGTCCGCCAGATCAATCATTCCGCCAGATTGCTGCTGCGTCAGTTGGACGATGTGCTGGATCTGGTCAGTCTGGACTCGGACGAACTGCCCATTCAGGCCAGACCGTTTTACCTGAGTCAGTTGCTGCAGAATCTGGAAAGTCTGTTTCAGCATCAGGCCAAAGCCCGGCATCTGCGTTTTCAGGTGGTCAATGACGGTTTGGGCCATGACTGTTACGTGGCCGATGCCGATCGGTTGGCACAGGTCCTGAGTCACCTGCTCAGCAATGCGCTCAAGTTTACGTTTCAGGGGCATATGGTACTGTCGGTGACGCATCAGGCCCACGCTGATTCACAAACGCTGGTGTTTGAGGTGGAAGACACTGGCACGGGCATCAGTGAGGCACAACAGGAACATTTGTTTGAAATGTTTGAAATGGGCGACGCCAGCAATACCCGCCATCAGTCGGGCATCGGCATCGGGTTGGTGATGTCGCAGAAACTGATTCGGCGTATGGGCGGTGACATTGACATCGAATCCAAAGAGGGACACGGCACCAGGGTTCGGGTTGTGTTGCCGGCCAAACCCTGTGACAAATCCGAGGAAGCGAGCCTGATTGAAACGACGAGCCAGCCGATGACCGGTGGCAGACAGCGCGTGCTGATTGTGGAGGACAATGCGGTCAACCAGAAGGTGGTGGCCGCCTTTGTGACCCGTATGGGACTGGATTATTTGACCGCCGACAATGGCGAGCAGGCGGTGGATTTGAGCCGGGTCAAGCATTTTGATCTGGTGTTGATGGACATTCAGATGCCGGGCATGGATGGGTATGAGGCCACCCGCAAAATTCGTCAGTACCAGCCGGATGTGCCCGTGATTGCGGTCACCGCCGCTGCCATGATCGAAGACCGGGAAAAGTCTCAGGCCGCAGGCATGAACGAACATTTAAGCAAACCTATTATGTGGGCGTCTTTTACCCGGGCCGTGAGCAAGTGGCTGGATTTGTCAGCCGAACAGGCTTCGGCCAATTCTCAATCCGATCTGTCTGAACAACCCGTTGACGCAGAAATCACGGTGCAGGCGCAGCAAAGTGACACCGAATCGAGACGTTCACGGATACTGGTGGTGGACGATGCAAAAACCAACCTCAAGGTACTGGCCAATGCGTTGAAACCCGATTATGCGGTGCAGGTTGCCGATTCGGGCGAAGCGGCGTTGAAGGTGGTGCATCATGGTCCTGCGCCGGATTTGATTCTGCTGGACATTATGATGCCTGAGATGGACGGTTTTGAGGTATGTCGCGTGCTGAAAAATGATCCGCAAACCCAAGATATTCCAGTGATTTTTGTGACTGCGTTGGATTCAGAAACGGACGAGTCCAAAGGGTTTGAGGCCGGTGGTGTGGACTTTATTGTGAAACCGTTCAAGGTGCCGGTGGTATTGGCTCGGGTGCGGAACCATCTGAAACTCAAGCAACGCACCGACATGCTGGAAATGATGTCGCACATCGATGGGCTGACCCAGGTGCCCAATCGTCGCCAGCTGGACGAGACACTGAAAAAGGAAATGGGCCGCCTGCATCGGGAACAGAGTCCGCTGGGCGTGATTATGATCGACATCGATCACTTCAAGCCCTACAACGACCATTACGGGCACGGTCGCGGCGATGAATGTCTGGAAAAGGTCGCCGGTCTGATGCAGAGCACGCTCAAGCGCCCTGGTGACTTTCTGGCCCGCTATGGCGGTGAGGAATTTGTGGTGCTCCTGCCCGAAACCGACGCCGAGGGCACCCGCAAAGTGGGCGAAGCCCTGCGGGCGGCGGTGGCAGCGGCCAATCTGCGTCACGATTATTCGTCCGTGGCCAATCACGTCACCATCAGTCTGGGCGGTTTCTGCGAAGTGGTGAACGGTCAACGCACCAGACAGGACTGGCTGGAGCAGGCGGATCGGGCACTCTACGAAGCCAAGCATCTCGGTCGTAACCGGATGGTCGTTTACACAGAGGAAAGTCAAAACGATGTTTAACGACAGACGCCATCATCGTCTGGGGCGAAAGCTGGGGCCAACCGCCGTGTTTTCCTCCATGCTCAGTGCCATACTGGTCAGTGTGGGGTTGCTTGCTATGCCGACGGCGTTTGCGGATGAAGACGTGTACCATATCGGCATTTTTCAGCATCAGGACAAGGCCATGCTGAAAGAAAAATACCGGCCTTTGATCGCACATCTGGAGCAGCAGCTGCCGGGCTATCGGCTGGAATACCGTCTGCTGACCGAGCCGGAAATGCTGGAAGCGATTCGCCTGAATCAGCTGGATCTGCTGTTTACCAACCCCAGTCTCTATCAGATCATTCGTCATCAGAATGCGTTGGCGTCCCCCATTGCAACGGTGGAGCGCCTTCATCAGGGCCAGAAGGTCAGCAGTCTGGGCGGGGTGATTTTTACCAGGCCTGGTGAAAATTACCAGAATCTGAGTGATCTGACCGACGCCACCATTGCGGTGCCTTCCAAACACCATGCGGGCGGCTTTCGGGTACCTGCTTATGAGTTTTTCAAAGCCGGGATCAATGTTGAACAATTGGCATTCAAAGAAGTAGGTGAGCATGAAGCAGTCGTAGAGGCGGTATTGAGTGGGCAGGCAGATGCCGGGTTTGTTCGCACCAGTATTCTGGAATATATGGTCGCTGAAAAAGGCCATCAGATGAGCGATTTTAAGGTGATTCATCTCCGTCCTTTGAGTGCTTACCCGTTTGTGGTGTCTTCAACGTTGGTGCCGGAATGGCCGTTTTTTGCGTTGGCGCATGTGGACACCGAGACAGTGAAAAAGATGACAGTGGCATTGTTTGGTTTGCAGGCATCGGACCCCGGCATGAAGGCTTTGAATTTTGCCGGGTTTGTGCCACCTCAGGACTACTTGGGGCTGGAACGCATGCTGCGAGACATGGGCTTGCCTCCGTTCGATCTCAAGCGACAGGTCAGTTGGACCGAAATCTGGCATCAATACCGCTGGACCCTGGTGTCGGTGGGCAGTTTGATCGGTTTGCTGCTGGTTGGGTATTTCATTCTGGGCTGGTTGAACCGGCGGTTGCGACAGAGTCAGGCTCAGATGCGGGCCGCGCAGGTGGAGGCCCAGAAAGCCAATCAGGCCAAGTCCGAGTTTCTGGCCAATATGAGCCATGAAATACGCACGCCGATGAACGCGATTCTGGGGATGAGCGAACTGGGACAAAATGACACCACCGTCAAAGCATTGCGAGTCCGTCTGAAAAAGATTGATCAGGCCGCCCGGCTGTTGCTGGGCATCATCAATGACATTCTGGATTTCTCCAAAATCGAAGCAGGCAAAATGGCTCTGGAGTCTCGCCTGTTTGACTTGCAGACCGACATTGACCAACTCAAGGACGTGTTTTTGCCTCTGGCTGAAGAAAAGGGGCTGGACTTCTCGGTTCAGCTTGACCCCGGAGCGGCGTCTTATTATCGCGGCGACAGCATGCGATTGCGCCAGATCCTGACCAATCTGCTGGGTAACGCCTTCAAGTTCACCCCTCAGGGGGCCGTTCGATTGACAATCACGGCCGGGCAAAGCGCTTCTGACCAGGCCTGGTTAATCTTCGAGGTTTCGGACACCGGAATTGGCATGGACGCACAACAGCAACAACGGCTGTTTCAGGCATTCAGTCAGGCCGACACCTCCATCAGCCGTGAATTCGGTGGTACCGGGTTGGGGCTGGTGATCAGTCAGCAACTGGTACAGGCGATGGGCGGGGAGTTGATCGAGCTGGAAAGCTCGCCGGGACAGGGTTCGACCTTCCGTTTCCGTCTGCCACTGGCACGTCCCCCGGCAGAAGCGATTCGGGACTGGAAGGCGCAACAGGACACGTCTTCTCAAGCGTTGGCGCATCTTTCGGGTCGGGTGCTACTGGTGGAAGACAACCCCATTAACCAGGAGGTGGTCGCCGAGCATCTTCAGCAGCTGGGGCTGGTCGTCGATGTGGCCGCACAAGGCGAACAGGGGCTGCAAATGGTGACTCAACAGGCGTATGATCTGGTTCTGATGGACATTCAAATGCCGGGTATGAACGGCTATGAGGCCACTCGTCACATTCGCGAGCAGGACAGCAATATCCCGGTCATTGCCTTGACAGCAGCGGCCATGGTTGAGGATCGTGAAAAAGCCTTGCAGGCAGGGATGAATGACCATTTGGGCAAACCGATTGACCAGTCTGCCTTGTCGCAGGCGCTGGCACGCTGGCTGCCAGTGTCAGGGACGTCGACATCGTCCGCATCGGGTCGGGAATGGGCGGTGTTTGCGTCCGCGCAACCGGAAGAGTTCAAAGATTGGATGAAACTGGCCAAGTCGGATTTTCGGGTCAAGGTGATTCGGGATGTGCCGACGCTGAAAACCTTTCTGAAGGAGGGGGGTGCCCCTCGGATGGTCGTGGTGTCGACCGATTTCTGTGACGCGCTCAAGCAGGAAACCGAGGCCATGCAGGGTGAATTCTGGGTGAAAGGCGAATGCGCCTGGCAGTCCCCAGAAACGGGGTCGATGGTGATTCGATCGATGGAGACGCAACAGGCGTTTGAGCAGGCACTAACCAGCATTAAGCGTGTTTCGTTTCGTGAAAAGGACTCATGAAGTCAAGACCATTCAGACAATGATGACGGAGTTTGCCTTTTTCGCTCTTTTAGTTCGTTTTTTAGCGAAAAGGTCGTTTTTTTGATAAACTGTTTTTTGATGGATAATAATGAGGTGAGGCATGCCCGAAATGGCGAAGGCATTGGAAGCGTCCAGCATTCTGGTGGTGGATGACAATGCGACCAATATTCAGGTGATTGAGGCGACGCTGAAGTCCGCCGGGTATGAACGTATTACCTCTGTGACCAAGCCGTTGGAACTGACGCAGCATTTTGTTCAGAGCCAATACGACTTGGTGCTGCTGGACATCAATATGCCGTTGATGGATGGGTTTGCGGTGTTGTCGCTGATGAGCCAGATGCTCGACAGGGATCGGTTTCCCCCTGTGGTCATGCTCACCGCCCAAGCCGACGAAGACAGTCGGATCAAAGCGCTGGACAACGGTGCCAGCGATTACATTACCAAACCTTTTAACCGCACCGAACTTTTGAAACGGGTGAACATTCATCTGGAAAACTGGCATTTCAAGCGTCGTTTGCGCGAAGAAAACCAGACGCTTGAAGTCAAGGTGCAGGAACGCACCCAGGCACTGGAAACCGCGCAGCTGGAAATGATTTATCGCCTGGGTCGCGCGGCGGAATACCGGGACAATGAAACCGGCAATCATGTCAAACGGGTCAGTCTGTTTGCTCAGGCCATTGCCGAAGAGTACGGCATGGACAAGCACTTCTGTGATCTGATCGGCATTGCTTCCCCCATGCACGATGTGGGCAAAATCGGCGTGTCGGACACCATTTTGCTGAAGCCGGGCAAGCTGACAGACGACGAGTATCTCGTGATGAAAGAGCATGTGACCATTGGCGGCGAAATTCTGTCAAATGGCCAATCCGAGCTTTTGCAGCTGGCCGCTGAAATTGCCTTGACCCACCATGAAAAATACAATGGCAAAGGCTATCCCCATGGCCTGAAAGGCGAGGCCATTCCCTTGTCTGGACGCATTGTCGCCATTGCGGACGTGTATGACGCGCTGACCTCCACCCGCCCCTACAAAGAAGCCTGGCCCAGTGAAAAAGCAGTGGGGTTGATTGAGCGAGAAAAAGGCGAGCACTTCGACCCACAGCTGGTGGACGCGTTTCTTCAGGTATTGCCTCGCATACGCGAGATCAGTGCCGATTATCAGGACTGATCATGCTAAAAACGTCCCTTTTGCGACATAATCGCCAGCTGATTATTTTCAGTCTGATTCTGCTGCTGCTTCTGGGGGCCTTGGCCACCTGGGGCGCTCACCAGCATTTTCTTGCCAAAACCCAATCCGATCATGTCGCCACCCAGACGGCTTTGCTCAAGGAACGCATCGACAAAAAAGAGAAAATTCTGCATGGGGTTATGCTGGCCCTGTCCCAGAATTCGGCGATTCAGAAGGCCCTGGCGTACGAAGACCGTGATGCGCTGGATCGGGAATTGGGGCACTTGCGTGATACCTTTTCGACCTGGACCGGGTTTGACAATTATGGTTTTCATGCCATTACTTTTGATGGCCGTTCGCTCTATCGTTCTTACGATCTGGATTCCTTCGGTCAGGATGTCAGCACCCATCCGATGCTTCAGCAAGCCATGACCGATCTGACAGAGGCGGTGACGCGACTGGAATTGAGCGGATTTGGTGACGCCTATCGAGTGGTTAGTATTCAGCCCGTGTTTGCCGTTGACGACCCGCAGGAACTGGTGGGGTTTATTACGGTTTCACAGGGGTTGAAACAGGTTCTGAATGAATTTTCCGATCAGGGACATGCGTACGCGGTGTTTCGAAAAGGGCGCGTGGCCGATTCTGACAGTGCATCAAGCTGGGGGGTGGATAACGCGGCTTATTTTTCCGGGCAGGCTGTGTCCGATTGGCGTTTGAATGCGCAATCCATGCGTGCCGGTGAGCTTCACGAAAAAGGTCAGTGGTTCTATTTTGTCCAGCCATTGAATTTTGATGCGTCCGGAGACGCGCCGGAGGCCTACCATCTGGTTGCCACGCCCAGGGAACGTTTGCTGGACCAGGCCTGGGAAAAAACCTTTCAGGTGATCTGGGTGCTGATTGCGGCACTGATCGCTCTGGTTCTGGGCGGGCTCATGCAGTTGGGCCTGTTGCATTTTAATGTGCTGAAACCTCTGCGCGGATTGACTCAGACCATGCGCAACATCGTCGATACCCAGCGTTATGACCAGCCGGTCTGGATCGACAAGGACGATGAAATCGGGGAGGTGTCGCAGGCGTTCAATCAGTTGTTGCAAAAAACCAATCGCGTGTTGTTCGATCTGAAATACCTGAAAATCGCGATCGACCAGACGCTGATCGTTTCCCGGGCGGCCCCCACCGGCACCATTACCGACGTGAACGACAATTTCTGTCAGATCAGTGGTTATGCGCGTGAAGAACTGATCGGACAGCCGCACAGTATTATTCGCCACCCCGACACGCCGTCGGAGACGTTTCGCGATTTGTGGGCCACCATTCAGCGTCATCGGATCTGGTCGGGTGAGATTCAGAATCGGCGCAAAGACGGCAGCAGCTACCATGTGATGTCGCACATTATCCCGATCCTGGACGCGGAAGGCCGATTGGTGGAATACCTGTCAATCCGCCAGGACATTTCATTGATTGTGTCGCTACGGGAAAGTCTGCAGGCTTCGGTCGAAGAAGCGCAGAAGGAAAAAGCCCTCGCTCAGGAAGCCAACCAAGCCAAATCCCAGTTTCTGTCGTCCATGAGCCACGAGTTGCGCACGCCTTTGAATGCGATCATCGGGTTTTCACAGTTGATGGAACTGTCGGAAATGGAGGCGCAGCAGACGCAGCAGCTTCAGACCATTCAGGCCAGCGGCAAACATCTGCTGCAGTTGATCAATGACATTCTGGAGTTTGCCAAACTGGAAGTGGGGCAGTTGCCGATGCAGTTTGCGGTGACCGACATGGTGGCACTGACCGATGAGGCCACCCAGCTGATCGCCGCCGACGCCAAAGCGCAGGGCATTCGGCTGGAAAGCGAGCATCAGTCCGGTGCAGCTTTCGCTTATGTGGATGCTTTGCGTGCGAGGCAGGTGATGATCAATCTGCTCAGCAACGCGATCAAGTACAACCGTCCAGAGGGTCGGGTATCGGTCACCTCCAGACAGGTTGACACAGTAGACGGCCAGGCCTGGCAATTGCAGGTGGCCGATACCGGCATTGGCATGTCACCGGAACAATTGTCGCAGCTGTTTGAGCCATTCAACCGTCTGGGCCAGGAATCTTCCGGGGTGGAGGGCACCGGCATTGGCCTGAGTATTACCCGCGATTTGATTGAACAGATGCATGGCCGAATCGAGGTGCGCAGCCAGCCGGATCAGGGCACAGCCTTTCTGGTTTACTTCCCATTGGTGGAAGCCGGGGAGAGCGTTGATCCTGACAGTGACAGGCCAGTGCCTGATCCGGCTGCAAGAAAAGCCAGCGGCCAGACGGTGATGGTGTTGTGTGTGGATTCCGATCCGGGGCGTATGGCGGCCCTGTCCGAGGCGGTGGAACCGTTTGACCGGGTGACCCTGACAATCGCGCCCACCTGGGACAATGCGCAGGACCAGTGGCGGCACAGTTGGCCTCATGTGGTGGTGTTGAATGCCTGTGACTCGGAGGTGCCAGAGCGGGTGGCGACCCTGAAGGCCGAATACGAGGAAGCCGGACACGCTCTGCAATTATACGGGATGGTGGAAAAAACCGATCAGGCCGTGGCGTTGTGTCATCAGACGCTGTTTGATGCCTTGCTGCCCCTGCCGATTGATCAGGCGCATCTGCACGCACGTCTGACCGCAGTGAGGTTGGGTCTGTGAATCAGTCAGTCAAACGGCCCGATCTGACTCTGGAGGGGCAGAAACTGTATTTGCTCAGCCCGGATTGTACCGGCTCGGATCTGTTGCACACAGAACGCTTGCGGTCTCTGTGTCATGCCTTGGCGGCCAGACAGATTGAACCGGTGGTGATCACGCGTTTTGATGAACTGGCGGCCATCTGGCACCAATCGGAGCCGCCGGCCATGCTGGTGTTTGATGCCTGCGAGGATACACGGTGGCGTTTGTATGACTGGTTGACTCAGGTTTCGGACACATTGTCTCAGCGTACCTCTCTGGTGTGGATGGAAACGATTGATCGACTTGATGCGCGTCTGGAACTGTACCAGCAGGGGGTGTGCGAGGTGCTCGACCCCGGTCAACCCGTGCAATGGCTGGTGGAAAAGCTGGCAGAAAGGCTGATGTTGCAACAGACGGACCCTTACCGGGCCTTGCTACTGGACGACAGTGATGTGGCGTTGCAGATTCAGACGGCGTTGTTGGAAGAGGCCGGGTTTGTGGTGGTGGGCCACAGCGATCCGCATCAGGCGTTTGCGGAACTGAGCGGGTTTGAACCGGATGTGCTGGTACTGGATTTGTACATGCCCGACGTTTCCGGTCAGGCGTTTGCCTGGGCGGTCAGGCAGGGTCGTACCGACGCCGAATTGCCCATTGTGTTTGTGTCTGGGGAAGACGCGTTTTCGCATCAGTTGTCCGCGTTACAGCAGGGTGGGGACGATTTTCTGGTCAAGCCGGTCAATCCGCACGCATTTGTGGAAACCGTGCGCCTGCGCGCGCATCGGGCCCGCCAGTATCGCTATCTGTCGGAAAACATTCGCCATCGGCTTTATGAACAGCAACGCCTCAATGATGCGCTGGACCATCATGCCATTGTCAGTGTGGCCGATCGGGCCGGACGCATCACCCAGGTCAATGACCGTTTCTGTCAGATCAGCGGTTATCGCCGTGAAGAATTGCTGGGGCATACCCATCGACTGATCAAATCCGACCGCCACCCGCCCGAATTTTTCAGGACACTCTGGCGCACCATCGCTTCGGGAAAAGTCTGGCAGGGCGAAGTCTGCAATCTGAGCAAAAGGGGGGAGGAATACTGGGTTTATTCTACCATCACCCCGTTTCTGGATGAGACGGGCAAAATTTATCAGTATGTGTCGATCCGAACCGACATGACCCATGTCAAGGCGATTGAGCAGGAGCTGCAAAACCGGGTCTGGGAATTGAACGAGCGGGTCAAAGAAAACCGTTGTCTGAACCAAGTGATGCAGACGTTGGCCGATGACACCCTGGAAGAATCGACGATGCTGCAGCAGGTTGTGGCGCAAATGCCAGCAGGATGGCGCTTTCCCGAGTTGACTCAGGTCAGGTTGACGCTTGGGGACCGCATCTGGCAGAGCCACGACTTTGTTGAAACCGACGGTTGCCGGGAGGCCACCTTGTCGGTGGGCGAACGCGAGGGCCATTTGCAGGTATGTGTGCAGGCTCAAGACGATGAAGCGTGCGATTCCAGTGCCCGTTTTTTGGCGGAAGAAGAAACGTTGTTGTCACAGATTGCGCTGCAGGTCAGTCTGGCTCTGGGACGGCGGGAGGATCAGATCCGGTTGCTGCAGACCAAATTGCAGGCGGAAGAGGCCAACCAGGCCAAGTCGGAATTTTTGTCGTCCATGAGCCATGAATTGCGCACGCCGCTGAATGCGATCATCGGGTTTGCCCAGTTGCTGGCCTCACAGAAGTTGCCTGCGCCAGTCCCGGCGCAGGTGCGGACGATTGAGCGCAGTGCCAACCATCTGCTGCAGTTGATCAATGATGTGCTAGCCTTTGCCAAACTGGAAAGCGGCAAGGCCGAATGCCAGCGGCAACCGGTTTCGGTGGCGCCAATTCTGTCGGAAATCATGGCCATTGTGGAATCGGATGCCATGCACCATGAGATTCGACTGGAGATGGCGGATATGGCCTCTGCGCCGGTCATTCTGGCCGACCCTCTCAGACTGAAACAGGTGCTGTTGAATCTGATGTCCAATGCGATCAAATACAACCGCCAGGGAGGCAGGGTGTCGTTGGACTGGCATCAAAGTCATCGCGAAGACATCCCTTGCTGGTGTCTGAACATCGCCGATACCGGCGTGGGCATGACCCAAAACCAGTTGGCACGATTGTTTGAACCCTTTGACCGGCTGGGGTATGAAACATCCGAGATTGAGGGCAGCGGCATTGGTCTGAGCATCAGCAAGGATCTGGTTGAGCTGATGGGAGGCTGGCTTGAGGTGGAAAGCGTGCCGGATGAAGGCAGTGAGTTTTGCCTGTGCCTGCCTCTGGCGGAAAACGATGCAACCCAGGCGTCAACGGGTATAAACACCGACATCGACGCTTCGGCGAAATCGAACCCGCTTGCCAGCCGCGAAATAAAACTGCTGGACATTGTGGACCGTCCCCAGGCCATGGCGCTGACCGCCTCTGTGGTGGAACCCATGCCGCAGGTGACGCTGAAAATTGCGCCGTCGCTGAAAAACGGTCTGGAGCAGATTTCCGCCTGGCTGCCCGATATGATTCTGCTGGATGTGCCCCTGGCCGAAAAGCAGGACGGCCAGGCGCTGACGGCGTTGCGGGATCAGCTGAAAGGCCGCCCCGTGCCGGTTTACGCCATGACCGAGGAGGTCACCGGACAACAGATTGAACAGCTTGAACAGGCCGGGTTTGATGGTGTTTTGACCAGGCCTGGTGACGCATCGGTTTTGCAGGCTCTGATTGAGCAACGACAACAACAATTGATTGAAAGTGAGAATGACAATGAAAGCTGATGCCATGATCCGCTGGGTAGAGCGGTTGTCGCCCTTGATTGCGGTGTTTCTGATTCTGGGGATTTCCGTGGTTTTCTGGCTGCATTATGTGCAGACGGAGCAACGTTCGCATCGCATTGCCGTGGAAGACGCGTCCAATTTTTCCCATTCGGTTGCTCAGTACCGCAATTTTTACGCCACCCAGATCATTCCGGCTCTGGATCAGTATGACGTGCCGGTCACGCACGATTATGCGATCGAAGACGGCAGCATTCCGCTGCCGGCCACCTTTGCCATTGATTTTGGTGACAAGCTGTCGGAAGAATCGCAGTACAGGGTCCGTCTCTACAGCGACCAACCTTTTGCCTGGCGGGAAAACGGGGGCATTCGGGATGCGTTTCAAAAAGACGCGATGGACTATCTGCGCGACCACCCGGCTGAAAGCTACAGCCGCTATGAAGTGATCGACGAGCAGAAGGTGCTGCGGTTTGCGGTGGCCGATGTGTTTAAAGACCAGGCCTGTGTCAGCTGTCACAACAGCTATCCGGGCACCCCCAGAACCGATTGGGTGCTGGGCGATGTGCGCGGGGTGCTGGAAGTGCAGCGTCCGGTGTCGTCTCTGCAGGCGGTGAGCAATCAGTCGGCCTGGGTCACCTTTGGGGCCATGTTGCTGATGGCGCTGACGGCCACACTGATTCTGTCTCTGGTGCTGCGACGGATGAAACAGGCCCTGGCCACATCGCGCCAGCAACAGAAAGCCTTGTCGCAAGCGCGGGATGAAGCCGAAAGGGCCAACCAGGCCAAATCCGATTTTCTTTCGGCCATGAGCCATGAGTTGCGCACCCCACTGAATTCGATCATCGGCTTTTCGCAGTTGCTGGAACTGGAAGATCTGAGCGCGGATCAGAAAAACCAGATCGGCATCATTCATGGCAGTGGCAAGCATTTGCTGCAACTGATTGACGATGTGCTGGCGTTCGCCAAACTGGAAAGCGGTCAGCTTCGAATCCAGATCGAAGAAGTCAACGTCAAGTCCGTGATTCAAGAGGTGCTGACCCTGACGCAGCAGGAGCGTGATGCGAGGGGGATCGAACTGGTATTTGAACCGGTCCGGTCCGAAGAATATCTGAATGTGGATCGCCTGCGATTGAAACAGGTGGTCCTGAACCTGATGAGCAACGCGATCAAATACAACCGCGAAGGCGGGCAGATTCGATTGAGTTGTCGAACGCTGACGCAAGAGGGTCGACCCTACTGGGCGATGACCATCGCGGATACGGGAGAAGGCATTGCGCCGGACAAACTGGAGCAGTTGTTTGAACCCTTCAACCGGCTGGGATATGAAAATTCGGACATTGAGGGCACCGGCATTGGGTTGAGCATTACCAAAGATCTGGTGGAAACCATGGAAGGCTCGATTGAGGTCGAAAGCCAAGTGGGCGTTGGGACGACATTTTCCATTGCGTTTCCACTGGCCCGGGAAACGGCCCGGACCGGGTCCTGTGATGCGTCCACTGAAGCCTCCGCTCAGGAGTCGATGGCCAGTTGTGTTTATGCCGCAACCGACCCTCAGGCTCTGCAGGCGGTGTCGCAATGGGCCGAAACCGCTGGCGCGCAGCTGGCGTTGCGCATTGCCCCGACCCGGAACAATCTTCTGGATCAGCTGGCTCAGCGTCCGCCTGATGCGGTGATGCTGGATGTGGCTTTTGTGCTGGCTCAGCCGGATGCTCAGCATTTTTTGACTCAGTTGAACGAGCGCTTGACGACGCAACCGGTGCTGTTTCTGTATCAAACCCGGGAACAGGCCGATTTTTGCCAGGCCTGGTTGTCGTATCAGCCCGCCTGGGCGTGTCGGGAGTTTGAAGCCGAGGCGGTGAGCGAATTCTGGCAGGCTCATTTGTTGAATGACATCTGATGGTGGAGTGAAAATCGTGCGTTGGATGATGGTTATAGGAATGGGGTGGCTTCTGGCCGGTCAGGTCTGGGCGCAAGACCGCCTGATACTGGGTGTGGTGCCGCAACAAAGCCCGTTAAAGCTTTATCAGAACTGGCAACCGGTCGCGGCGCATCTGTCAGGCGTGACCGGTCGGGAAGTGGTGTTTGAAACCGAAAAGTCGATTGCCGAGTTCGAAACCCAGTTGGCCAAGGGGCGCTACGATATGGCTTACATGAACCCTTATCATTATGTCGTGGCGCACCAACAACAGGGGTATCTGGCCAGGTTCCGCCGGGAAGGCGATATTCGGGGCATACTGGTGTCAACCCATTCCACGTTTGAACCGCAGAAACTTCTGGCCAGACCGGTGCTGTTTCCTTCGCCCAATGCGTTTGCCGCGACTCTGGTGATCAAATACGAAATGCTGGAAAACTTTGATCTGGCGATTGAGGCCAAAGGGCTGGTCCGTTATGTGAATTCGCATGACTCGGTTTACAAAGGCGTGGCCAGAGGCGTGGGCGACTATGGCGGGGGCGTGGAACGAACGTTTCGTGCTTTTGATGCGGACGAAGACAAAGGCAAACTGCAGGTGGTGTATCGCACGGCCCCTTATCCCAGCCATCCGATTGCGTTTCATCCCCGCCTGACGCCTGCCACGGCCAGCCAGTTGACGCAGGCCTGGCAAACCCTGCCGCAGAAGGTGATGGATCCATTGGGGTTTGCGCGTCTGATGCCAGTGGAGGATGACGATTATGCGCCGATTCGTGCCTTGCGGGCGCGTCTGTCGGTGAAACCTGTGAGCGAAGGAAAGTAATGTCGTTTCGTTACAAATTCCTGCTGACGTTCATTCTCGCCGAAGTGCTGTTTGTGTCCGCCATCGTGGCTTTGAATTTTGCGGCCCTGAAAGAGACCTCAGGCAAACTGGTTTCAGACCAGTTGACCTCTTCCGGTCAATTGATGGCCGAGTCGGCCAAGGTGCCGTTGCTGGTCAGGGATCTGGCCACATTGGACAACGCCCTTGAAACCTTCATCGGACTGAAAAACATTGTCGCCGCCGGGGTTTGGGATGAGGAAGGGCGACCGTTGTCGATAAAAGGCAACAAGGCATTGCTTGATCAGTTCTCCACCCTGATGCGTTCACACAACCTGAATCGGGAAAAAACCTGGCTGGCGCTGTCTGCGCCTGACATGCAGGCATCGCAATCGCTGCTGGGACACCAGGTGGATGTGACCATGGAAGAACACCGGTTGGGGCAGGTTCGCTTTGTGTACGATGCCTCCTCACTGGTGGCCATTACCGAACGCAACCGCAACTGGACGCTGAGTGTGTTTGCGATTGAAATGCTGTTGGCCACCATTGTGGCGTTGTGGCTTGGGTGGCGGATCACCCGTTCCCTGAGCACGTTGACCGGTACGGCGATGAAGGTGTCCCGGCATCACGATCTGAGCGAAAGCGATTTTCCCAGAAGCAATGATGAAATCGGACAGCTTTCCGAGGCCATGAAAATCATGGCCGACCAAATTGCCGAGCGCACGCAAAAGCTGCAGCAAGCGCAAAGTTCGGCGGAAGCGGCGAATCGGGCCAAATCCGAGTTTGTGGCCAATATGAGCCATGAAATCCGCACGCCATTGAACGGCATTATCGGCTTGAGCCAGTTGCCCAAACAATCGGTTTCAAGAGAGGAAATGGCCGGTCGACTGGAAAAGGTCTGTGCTTCCGGTCAGCTGCTGTTGACCATCATCAATGACATTCTGGATTTTTCCAAAATCGAAGCGGGCAAGATGACGGTGTCGCCGCAACCGACCGATTTGAAAGCGTTGGTAAAGGACTTGTCGGGTTTGTTTGAGACATTGGCGCAGAGCAAGGGGCTGGCGCTGAAAGTGGAGCTGGAAGAACCGCTTTCACCGTGTGTGACCCTGGACGCCATGCGTTTGAAGCAGGTGTTGAGCAATCTGATCAATAATGCGATTAAGTTTACCGAGCAGGGTGGCATTGCGATCACAGTGCGAGGGCACAAAGCCGATGATCACCAGGCCTGGTTGTTTTTTGAGGTCGCAGACACAGGCATCGGCATGACCGAAGCGCAACAGACACAGCTGTTTCAGGCGTTCAGTCAGGCGGATACGAGCATCACCCGTGAATATGGCGGCACGGGTCTGGGATTGGTGATCAGCCAGAAACTGGTGCGACTGATGGGGGGCGATGCGATTGCCCTGGACAGCCAGCCCGGAAAAGGCTCACGGTTTTCGTTTGCTCTGCCTTATGCGGCCTGTTCGGAATCCGAAACACTCGATACGGACTCAGACACATCGCCTTCGAAGAGCATTGAACCGGAACAACAGCGCTTTCAGGGGCAGGTGCTGCTGGTGGAGGACAATCTGATCAATCAGGAAGTGGCCAAAGCCATGCTCAAGGCGTTGGGATTGTCGCCAGTGGTGGTCAGTCGTGGGGCCGAAGCGGTTGAGGTGTGTCAGAAGCAGTCGTTTGATCTGATTTTAATGGACATTCAGATGCCGGGCATGGACGGCTATGAAACCACGCGCCGCATTCGTCAGAGACATCCGGCGGTCCCGATCATTGCGCTGACGGCAGCGGCACTGATCGAAGACCGCGACAAAGCACTGGAAGCCGGGATGAATGAGCATTTGCCCAAACCCATTGATTTTCCCAGTCTGTCGCACTGTCTGAGTCAGTACCTGCCTTGTCAGAACGAAGCGGGTCAGGTGGGTCAGAAAGGGTTGTTGCTCTGGGCCGCCGATCCGAACTGGCTCAAACCCTGGTTGCATCGGTTCAAAGCGCATTCGCGCGTGTATGTGGCCCCCGATCGCCAAAAGGTGAAAGCACTTCTCGACAAAGAAGCCAACATTCACCTGGTCGCGATCGTCGACCCGATACCGGAACAGGAGATTCTGCTGTTGCGAGAACGTCATCCCCGGATCGATTGGCTGATTCTGATGTCGGACAACGACGATGCCGAAGTGGACTGCGAACAAAACGGACTGAGCCGTCTGACCCCGAAAGCGCTTTTGGATGCCATGCGACAGTCATGACGAATAGGGTGATGGATGCGCTTTTTCTGTTACTTTTATGCGTTTGGTTTCTTTTGTTGCGTTCTTTTGTCGTAAAATAGACCAAAACGAATCATGGTAAATGGCCAAGGTGAATAAACGCATTATGACGGAAACAACCAGAATGACTTCGGACGACTTTATCACAACCACCAAAGCCTGCGAGCTACTGGGTGTGTCCAAAACCGTGATCAAACGGATGGTGGATCAGGGAGAGATTGATTCATGGCGAACCACAGGTGGCCACAGGCGTTTGAGCAAAGCGTCGGTGATGGCGCATCTGGAAGCCATCCGCGGGACTTCCAACACGGTGGTCCCGGCGGATCACACGGTTCGCGTGATGATTCTGGATGACGATCCCGTGACCCAGTCCATCATTGCCAACTATCTGGATCGGTTTTTTGCTGACGTGGATTACGAACAGGCCATGGATGGGTATGAAGGGCTGATCAAAGCCGGTCAGGGCAATTTTGATCTGATTCTGGTGGATCTGCACATGCCGAAAATGGACGGCTATGCCGCCATTGATGCACTGCAATCTCTGGACACCACTCAGCATACCACCATCGTGGTCATCACCGCCGATGAGCGCAAAGACGTGGATATGGATCGGTTGGGTGATGAAAAAGTGGTGCTGACCAAGCCGCTGGCGCTGGATGTCATCGGCCAGTTTGTGCGTTATGAAAAGGCGATTAAGTCAGTCTGACTGAGCCATCATTGCACGGGTTCCCTGGACGAAACGAAGCACTCGGAGCCGGGAAGCGAAATACTCGACGTCCGAAGAAGCACATCGAGAAAACAGGTTCCTGCGCGACCTCTGCACAAATTCATGAATCGAAGAAACGACAGTCAACATTCAGGTTAGGCGATTTGACGTCCCTTCCGTTCCAAAAAGCGACGGAACTGTCTGGTCGCGCGATCCGGCGTGGCCATATTGATGCGGCAGTGAGAACACTGCAGATAAAAGCAATCGGCTTCTGAGGGTTTCGGGATAAGCCTGCCGATTTTGCAGGCCTGGCAGAGGGGATGTTGGTTGATTTGTGACACGTGATCGGTTCCTTTTGTATTTGTCTCCGGGGCACCGATTCCCGAGAGCTATTTTTTGAGCGTTCTTCGTGTCATGAGCAAAGAACGCCTGCTTGATATGGCCCAATTGTAAGGAGTGCAACCCTGGGCTTTCGTTCGTTCTACCTTTTCGATACGAACTGAAGGGCATTATGTTCGATTGATTCAAAAAAACAAATCCGATCTTTTTTCCCTCCAATAAAAAAAATTCATTTTAGTGTTCACTGATGTTTGTGTCTTATCGAGTGAAGGGCGTACCAGACAGATGCATAACTCAGCCGGGCAGATCCGATTTTTCCATCCTTTCCTTTATCGGGATAATGAGTCAAAGAATTTGTATTTGCAGAACCTGAATGCCTGTTTTTTAAAAACAGGGTATTTAGCTTATGAGGTATCGCCTTTTTATGATTGACTTGTTGCGGTTATTGAGATTAAAATTTATTATGTATTTTCCTTGTTTTTTCAATTTTTGAATGACTGCCGATACCATGAGCATTATTACGAGAAGAGATTGTTCGTCCCAAAGTTGAACAAAATCTGTCTCAGGAAGACCTTTTCCGTTTTGATTTTTTCGTTTTGATAAAGCGCAAGGTTGTTCATACATTGCCGAATCTGAAAAATAGGTCCTGTCTGGTGAATACTTGTGTTTTTTGTTCATGGTTGTTTGGTGGATAATAGGGTATTTAAGAATATTAAAAGGATGGTTATGAAAAAAGCACTCGAAAAATGGATGCAGCAAAATCCGGAGAAATCCATGGGCCGTGGCCGAAAAAGCCGTTTTACCGAGTTTGAAGACGAATTGGTTGCGCTGTTGAAAGCCGGTTACACCACGCAAAAAGTGGCGCAGTATCTGAACGAGGTCGAAAAAGTGCCTTTCAAGAAAAAAGACGGCAAATATGTGGTCGCCGCTCTGTCAAACTATTTGCGCGATCTGTCGCAAAAACACGGCATTGTCCGCAAACGAGGTCGTGCTGCGATTTCCAGCTGATCCTTCTGCAAATAAGTCTGCAATAAAAGGGAACGAATGGACACGGCTGGCCGATGCCAGCCCATGATCCGTTTCCATTCAGCCTCTCAGAGAATTTCTTCTATGGCATTCTCTGAGAGGCTTTTTGCTTTCTATGAGTTGCACAACTCGTTTTGATTTAGGCAATTGTCCCGTTGTGTAATATGCTTATAATGGTTGCAAACCGTGATGAGCATACGAGTATGAAAGACAACGCTGTGTCCGATCCTTCCGGATTGCATCCTTGTGAAAAAGAAAAATTGCCTTGGTCAGGCCAGATTCAGCCATTCGGTGCCTTGATCGGGGTGGACAAAACCACCTTGAGCGTGACCCATGCCAGTGCCAATACGGCAGAGGTGTTGGGTCGGGCTCCCGAAACACTGTTTGGCCTGTCGGTGGAGGCCCTGTCATCCCAGCTGGCTGTGATTCTGGAGGAGATGGCATTTGAACCCACCGATCAGGTGTTTGAACGCCAGGTGGCCCTGGATGCCCATCCTTACTGGTTGCGGATCAGCCAGGATGCCCGTCATTACGTCATCGACATTCAATCCTACGACAAATCCGTTCAGGTGGCAGGCGCTTCGCCGGAACTCACACAAAAGCTGGCCTATTCTCCCGATACCGAAGAAGGCGCGCAATCCCTGTTCGATGCACTGGTAACGCTGGTTCGGCAATTGACCGGTTATGACCGGGTGATGTTGTATCAGTTTCAACCGGATTGGAGCGGTCAGGTGGTGGCGGAAATCCGACGCTCGCGGCTTGGCAGTTACCTGGATTTGCGCTTTCCAGCCTCGGACATCCCCAGAATTGCCCGGGATCTGTATGTGAAAAATGCCTCACGCACCATTTGCGATGCAAAAATGGACCCGGTTCCGATCTTGTCGGCCACGCAACAACCCATTGACCTGACCCATTCCGATACCCGCAGTGTGTCTCCTGTGCATTTGCAGTACCTTCAGAATATGGGGGTCTCGGCTTCCTTTTCCCTGCCGATTGTGATCCATCAATCCCTCTGGGGGCTGGTGGCCTGCCATCATTACACCCCCAAGCATCTGTTGCCCCAGGTCAAAAAACAGGCGGTCACCCAGGTAGACCGATTCCGCAGGGCACTGCACGGTTATCTGGCCAAACGCAAAATGCAGCATTATGATCAGCGTGAGGCGGTTCTCAATCAATTGGCCAATCGTCTGGGCCGTCTGTCCGACCGCCAGGCACTGCTTGACCAGTCGGCACCGGAAGTACTGGGGCTGTTGCATGCGCAGGGGTTTGCCTGGGTGGATGACGGTGCAATGCTGACAGCGGGCATTGTGCCCGACGCCTCGGCATTGAAAAAACTGGATGAATGGTTTCAGCAGGGCTGTGATGATTCGGATGTGTTTGTGAGCGACAGCCTGAAACGCGATGCTTTCGAAGACACAGGCCTTAAGGATGTGGCCGGGATGCTCGCAGTGCGGGTATGGAAGCAGCATCAATGGCAGCGTTGTTACTGGTTTAAGGAAGAAGTCGTGCGTGATCTGGTCTGGGCGGGAAATCCGGACAAACCGATCATGGAAAACGCAGACGTGGCCTCTTTGTCTCCCCGACGGTCATTTGACCGATGGGTGGAAACCCGCCGGGATCACAGTGCGCCTTTTGAGGATTTCGATGCGCTGACAGCCAGGCGGTTTATTCATGTGCTTTCCGAACGCGTGGGTTAAGGCGAGCTAAGGCGGGCCAAGGCGGGTAAAAAATTTGGTAGCGATTGAAAAAGACGTTACGATGGGGTTGTGTGTATGGCATTTGTACAGATGTTGTAATGATTGAAGGTTTGTCGGGATCGCCAGTGTGACTGGGATCGTTTGAAGGATTAGAAATGACAGAACAACCGTATTGGTTATTTTTGGGGGCGTCAGCCGGTGGGCTGGAAGCGCTCAAACAGTTTTTATTGCACTTTCGCGCGTATGACCGCTGTTGTGTGGTCATCGCCCAGCATCTGGACCCCAAGCACCCGACCATTCTCAAGGATCTGTTGGAGCGGGTGACCGAAACGCCGATTGAAATGGTCGACAAGCCGGTTCGTCCCCAGGCAGGGCGGGTGTATATCATTTCTCCCGGGTTCAATGCACAAGTACACGATCACACCATTGAACTGACCCCCGCCGCTGCTGTGGGCCCCAAACCTTCCATTGATGTGTTGTTGCACTCGGCCGCTGAAGCCTTGCAGGAGCAGGCCGTCGTGGGCATTCTGTCCGGCACTGGGTCGGATGGTGCACGTGGAGCCATGGCGATCAAATCCAATAACGGCCTGGTGTTTGCCCAGAATGAAAGCACGGCCAGATACGCCGGTATGCCTCTGGCGGCAGTGGAAGCCGGTGCTGTCGATAAAACCGGCTCCCCGCAGGAATTGGCGGAGGACATTGCCGCGTTTCTGGAAACGGGCCACAAGGATTATCAATCGGTACGTCCCGATCCGAAAACCGATCTGGAGAAGATTTTTCAGCGTATTTATGACGTCACCGGTCATGATTTCAGTGGCTACAAGCTCAAGACCATTCGCCGGAGGCTGGCCAGACGCATGGCGGTCAATCAATTGAGCGCGGTAAAGGAGTATGTGCACCTGATTGAAACGTCGGAAGACGAAGTGCAGCACCTGTTCAAAGACATGATGATTTCGGTGACTGCGTTTTTCCGGGACCGGGAGGCCTTCCAGGCATTGGAGACCCTGCTGGAAAACGCCATCCGTGAGCAGGAGGAAGACCGTCCCTGGCGAATCTGGGTGCCGGGGTGTGCCAATGGTGAAGAGCCGTATTCGATTGCGATTGTGATGCATCGGATCAAGACCCGCCTCAACCGCGATATCGAATACCAGATTTTTGCTTCCGACATTGACGAGTACGCCCTGTCTCAAGCCCGAAAAGGGGTGTTCTCCGAAGCACAGGTCATGGATATGGATCCGGAAGTTCTGGATAATTATTTTATTCGGCGCGACCGCACCTATCAGCTTTCCAAAAAAGTGCGGGATCGGGTGGTGTTTGCCCGGCAGAACCTGATTATGGAACCGCCTTTTTCCCGTCTCGACCTGATCAGTTGTCGCAATCTGATGATTTATTTTTCCACCGAATTGCAACGTCAGGTGCTGCAAACGTTTCATTTTGCTCTCAATCCGCAGGGATTGCTGTTTATGGGCAAATCCGAATCAGCGTCCAGCACGGCTCCGCAACTGTTTGAAACCCTGGACAAAAAAGCCCAGTTGTATCAGCGCAAAGCGACCAACCTTTCCCAGCGCAGTGACCGCATTCAGAGCGCCAATGCGATCAAGCGTCAGGAACGCCCCACGGCCGTGACCGATACCGACCCGGAGGAAAAACAGACCATTGCCCACAAACTGGAGCAGACCCTGCTCAATGACATGGTGCCGGTGGCAATTGTGGTGGACAAGTCGGGTCAGATTCTGCACATTCGGGGCGATGTGAACCGATATTTGAATTTTCCTCAGGGTCGGATCGATACCAATATGCTGACCCTGGCCCGGGATGACATCAAGGTGGATTTGCGTGCGCTGATGGAAAAAGCCAAAAAAGACGGTGAAGCCTCCTCACAAGCGTTGTTTTACAAGGATTCTGATCAGGACATGGTCTTGTTCCTGTCTATCAAGCGCATGCGTTTTTCCGAGTCGCACAACAATCTTTATGTGGTGGCGTTTATTCCTACCGAACTGAGTTTGCCCTTTGTGGAACCGGGTGGGGGGCTGACGTCGGAGCAACATGCTTCCAAAAAACAGTTGCAGAAAGAAGTGGCTGTGTTCAAGGAACGCTTGCAGGCTTCGGTGGAAGACCTGGAGACCACCAACGAAGAACTGCAGTCCACCAATGAAGAACTGCAATCCTCCAACGAAGAGCTCCAGTCTTCGAACGAGGAGTTGCAAACCGCGAACGAAGAATTGCAGTCGACCAACGAAGAGCTTTCCACGGTCAACGAAGAACTCGAAGTCAAAACCCACGAGCTTGAGCAGGTCAATACCGATCTGCAAAGCATGCTTGAGAATATGAGCGAACACATTCTGTTGCTTGACAGCCGTTTGCGTCTGTTGCGGTTCACCCGACCGGCGAGCGAACTGTTTTCGCTGGATTCGTCCCATCTGCATCAGACTGTGACCACATTGGGGCTGGAGTTGGATGTGCCCAATCTGCGTCAGGAGCTGCTGAGTGTGCTGGAAAACGACCGAACAAACCAGCTTCGAGTGCGCGTGCTGAGCGATGTGTTCTGTTTGCGTCTGGTGCCGCATCAGTCGCCGGAGCGAGGCACCAGAGGGGTACTGATGTTCTTTGACCGTCCCGGGCAGTCAATGGATCAGAATGGCGATCAGGCCGAACAGATGCTGCGGCTTTTGGGAGAACAGCTGGGGTGTGGTCTGGTGGTGATTGACCAGAATGGGGTCATGACCTATGCCAATCAACAGATCAGGACGTATCTGGGGTATGACTGGGACGACATGGCGCTTCAGAATGTGAAGATGCTGATGCCGGACCCCTATCGCAGTCACCATGACAGTTACCTGGAAGATTACCAGAAAGGCGAGAATCAGGGGCTGATTGGCCAGTGGCGGGATGTGACCGCCCAGAAAAAGGACGGTCGCCGCCGCTTGCTGAAACTGAGAACCGAAGAAATCCGCCTGCATAACGAGTGCTATTATCTCGGCTTTTTGAAACCGACGGAGGGCGCACATGAATGATTCCCGTCGTGTCAGCTGGATTCTGAATGACATCGAAGCCTTTCGTGATGAAAACACGCGTCTGGTGGATGCGCTCAATGCCTGTGAAAGCGAGCGCAGCCTGTTGGGGCAGCAGGTCAGTGAACTGGAAAACGAATTTGAATTGATCGAGCGCGAACACCGTGCTTCGCTGCACAACTCGGATCTGTATCAGAAGATGTTTGACATCAGTCCGGTGCCCAAACTCCTGCTCACGCCCAATATGGACATCATGGTGGCCAATCCCGCGGCGAGAAAGTTTCTGAACCGGGAAATCGACGAATCGGTCAAATCCTTTCGCAAATATTTGCTCAAGGACGACAGTGTGGCGTTCATCAAGGCGTTTCGCCATTGGCAGTTGTCTGAGCGCTTTCCGCCCGAGCAGGTGTTTACCCTCAAAAGCGGTCAGTCGTTTACCGTGGAAATTCAATCATTGGACAATGTGTTTGAGACCACGAAATCTCCTGTGTTCATGGTGTTGTATCCGGTGGATTTCACCCGCATTACCGACCAGACGATGCGCCTGTCGCAACTGGCATTGCAACAGTTGCGCGAAGCGGTGATGATCACCGACAGCCAAAGCCGCATCATCAGTGTCAATCAGGCCTTTTGTGAAATCACCGGTTATGAGAGTGAAGAGGTGCTGGGGCACAACCCGTCTGTTTTGAAATCCGGGCGTCAGTCAGACCATTTTTATCAGGATTTGTGGCAGCATCTGCAGGAGCACGGCTGGTGGCATGGTGAAATCTGGAACAAACGCAAAAACGGCGATGTGTTTCCCGAATGGCTGCAAATCACCAAGCTTTGGGACAGTTATTCCAACCAGACCTATTATGTGGCCACGTTTTCGGACATTTCACCCAGAGTGGAAACGCAGAAACGCCTGGACCGTCTGGCCTTTTTTGACAGCCTGACCAATCTGCCCAACCGTTATTCGCTGCACAATCATCTCGACAACCTTTTGCTGCGCAAGCGTCAGAAAGACTCCGAGCGGGCTTTTGCCGTGTTGTTTCTGGACCTGGACAAGTTCAAGGAGGTCAACGATGCCTATGGTCACAGCGAGGGCGACCGGGTTCTGATTGAGGCGACACAGCGGATCACCGTCAATTTACGGGACGACGATTACGCGGCGCGTATTGGCGGCGATGAGTTTGTGGTGGTATTGACCGATCTGGAAGGGGTCGATGTACCGGAGCTTTGTCAGCGGCTGATTACGGCTTTGAATGCGCCGTTCAACATCGGTCCACGACAGCACTTTCTGAGCGCTTCCATCGGCATTGCGTGTTACCCGGAACACGGCTTTGAAACCGAAGATCTGCTGCGCCGGGCCGATGCGGCCATGTATGGGGCCAAGTCCCTCGGGCGCAATCGCTATCATTGGTTTGATATGGCGCTGGAAGAAAAAACCGCGTCCAATCACGACATGCTTCAGTTGTTGCGTACGGCCATTGAACAGCCATTAAACGTGATCGAAATGCATTACCAGCCCATTTTCTGCAAAGGTCATCAGTGGCAGGAAGTGGAAGCATTGGTGCGTCTGAAAAACGAGCAGGGACTGGTGATGCCGGGGGCGTTCATTGAATTGGCCGAGCATCACGGTTTGATTCAGCCTCTGGGGCTGGCGCTGTTTGAACGCATCTGTGCCGATCTGGCCGAACACACTTTGCCGGATACGACCCGGGTCGCGGTCAATCTGTCGGTGATGCAGTTTGCCGACGGAGATCTGATTGACTGGCTGGAAGCCTGTTGTCAGAAGTATGGGGTCGACCTCAAGCGCTTTAATTTTGAGGTGACCGAAACCGCGACCATGGAAAATCTGTCTCTGGTGGCGTCGGGTCTGACCGAGTTGCGTCAGAAACAGTGTCAGGTGTTGTTGGACGATTTTGGAACCGGTTACGCGTCCCTGTCAATGTTGCGCAATCTGCCGGTGGACATTCTGAAAATCGACAAGAGTTTTGTTGACGACATCGGTCATTCCAAAGTCGATAACGGTCTGATTGTGGCCATGATTTCCATGGCCCGGGCACTGGGGATGAAAACCATCTGTGAGGGGGTTGAAACTCGTCAGCAGGCGGACTGGTTGATAGAACAGGGCACGGACTACATGCAAGGGTTTTATTTTCAGCGTCCGCAGCCGCTGTCGCAGTTGGTGGAGCTGAGATAACCAGGCCTGGTGAAAACCATAAAACGATGACCGCTCTGACCAGAATTTGGTATCATCGCGGTTTTGGAGAATGCTGGAGGCGCGGATGAGTCCTTTACCCGAACATTTGAAGTACGCCGAATCCCATGAATGGGTGTATCTGGATCAGGATGGTCAGGCCGTTGTGGGCATTACCGACTTTGCGCAGGGTTCGCTGGGCGATCTGATGGACGTCAGTCTGCCTGAAATCGGTGCGATCGTGGCGCAAGGCGATGACGTGATGTCGCTGGAATCGGTCAAGGTCGCTTCGGACATTTATGCGCCTCTGAGCGGTGAAATCACCGAGGTCAACGACGCGCTGGAAGACGAGCCCGAATTGATCAATGACGAACCCTATGACGGTGGTTGGCTGTTCAAGCTGACACCCAGTGACACCGAAGAATTGTCTGAACTGATGGACGCCAGTGAGTATGAGCGTATGATCGAACAGTGATTGCCCCGTCCATCGTCTGAGGTCAGAAGCGGCTGAAAACGGCTGAAACGAACGGTCTTTTTACCCCGCTTCCGTTTTGTGCCAGACCTCCCATTACCCCATTTTTATCGCCCCGATCATTGGGGCGTTTTTGATTGAAGGGTCCTTTGAAAGTGTGAAAACATGATCCCTGGGACTCAATACCGTTTAAGGAACATTATGACTGCAAACACCATGCCGCAACTGGTGCTGAAAAACCGGGAAGACAAACGTCTGAAACAGGGACATCTGTGGGTTTACAGCAATGAAATCGACATTGAAAAAAGCCCGCTGAAAAGCTTTGAACTTGGCCAGCTGGTCAAGGTGGTCACGCAGCAGGGTAAGGCGCTGGGCACGGCCTACATCAACCCCAATCAGTTGATCTGTGCGCGCATGCTGACGCGCAATGACAAGGTTCAGATCAATGAAACCTTTTTCAAAAAGCGGCTTCAAGCGGCGCAGGCCCTGCGCGATGCCATCTATGAGCAGCCGTTTTACCGTCTGGTGTTTGCCGAATCGGATTTTTTACCAGGCCTGGTGATTGACCGCTTTGATGACGCCCTGGTGGTGCAGATCACGACGGCCGGGATGGAAGCATTGAAACCCATGCTGATGCAGGTGCTGGAAAACCTGTACCACCCGCGGGTGATGCTGTTTCGCAATGATTTGGCGTCGCGCGAGCAGGAAGGCCTGGCTCTGGAAAACGATTGGGCGCCCGGTTCCGAGCGCCCGGACACGGTGCCAATGATCGAAAACGGCGCGAAATTTGAGGTGCCGATTGTGGCCGGACAGAAAACCGGCTGGTTTTACGATCACCGCAGTGCCCGCGCGCAATTGCAGCAGTGGGTCCGCGGCAAACGCGTGCTGGACGTGTTCAGCTATGCCGGTGCCTGGGGGATTGAAGCCGCGGTGGCCGGGGCCACGGAAGTGACCTGTGTGGACGCGTCAGCCAAGGCGCTGGATTGGGTCGACCAGCATGCGCAACTCAACCAGGTGGGCGAGCGCCTGACCGGGATTGAAGGCAATGCGTTTGAGGCGTTAAAATCGCTGGCCGCCGAAGGCCACAAATACGATGTGGTGGTGGTGGACCCGCCGGCCTTCATCAAGCGCAAAAAGGACATGCGTGAAGGCAGTCGTGCCTATCAGCGCCTGAATGAGCTGGCGATCCGTCTGGTGCAGCCGGGCGGTGTGCTGGTGTCGGCCAGTTGCTCTTTTCATCTTTCTGGCGATGCGTTGCTGAAGCTGACCCAGCAGGCGGCGCGTCAGCACGATCGTCAGTTGCAACTGCTGGTGCAGGGCCACCAGAGCCCGGATCACCCCGTGCATCCGGCCATTCGTGAAACCGATTACCTGAAAAGTTTCTTTTTTCGGGTGACCGCAACCACTTGATGCCCAAAATGACGCCGACCTTTACCCAGCCCACGACAACCACCGCCTGGCAGGTGACGCCACTGGAGCGTCATCTGGCCAGGCAGACCTATTGGGATGCGGCCACCCAGACCCTGTTGGTGGATGCGCGCGGCTGGCTCAAGGACCAGCCGGGGGTGGTGGACGGTGTGATCACCGTGCCCGGCTGGGATGCGATGATGCTGTCGAAAGCGCCGATCCCGCGCTACCCGGAACAGCTCAAGGTTCTGGCCTGGCCGGATCACGGCGCTCTGAAAGACTGGCGAAAACCGATTCCGGCCTGGGTGTGGCAGAGTTGCGCCATGTTTCCCAGTCATCAGCTGCGGTTGCTGCATTTTGTGGGCCGTTATCCGCAATTGCTGGAGCTGCTGGACCACAGCCCGGTTCTGGCCTGGCAACTGGTCGGCTCGGATTTGAGTGAAAGCGACGTGGTGGCACTGCTGCAGGGCAAACAGACCGACCTGATGGCCGAACTGGGCTGGCCGGGCAAACGCGAAGCGCTGGCCTTTTTGCGCAAGCTGCGTCTGCGGTTTGTCAATGACGAGCTGGCCAACAGTGTCGAAACCTGTCTGCTGGACGACAGTCGGTTGCAGGCCCTGCAGGCTCTGCCCAGGGTCAATTCCATGGCGCTGGCGCTGGCCGCGCGCTTTCCGCAGTGGATCGGTACCCGTCTGCACTTAAGCCTGGCACAACAGCCTTGTCGGCCCATGCAATGTCAGAGTTTGCTGGCCTTGCTGCAGGACATGACCGATTTGATGGCGGCGTTGGATCTGCCTGACTCGGAGCGAGAAAAAGTCACTCAGTGCCGTTATCTGGTGGAAGTCGAACAGCTGTATCGACTTTGGGCCGATTTGCCGCTTCTGGTCGACACCGAATTTGACCAAACCGTTTCGCAGTTGCAACTGACCGAGCGACCGCGTTTGCTGGAAACCAAATCCGAGTGGGAAGCGCTGGGTCGCCTGCAACAGCATGCATGGTGGGTGGATTGGGGTCAGGCCAGCGAGCAGGGCGACCAACTGTATGCGTTTGTGCAGCAGGGCGTGGTGCAGGCCGCGCGGATTGACCCGGAAAAGCGCCTGAGCGCGCCGGCCAAAGCGCTGAAAAAGCTGCGTCAGAACGACAATGCGCTGCCAGAGGCCCAGGCCTGGTCAAAATGGCATCTGTGGCTGGCGGGGCAATCACCGAAAGAAGACTGAATTTCAGTCTTCGGGCAGGCAGCGTTCGCGGCCCATCAGTTCTTCATACGTTTCTCTGGGCCGGATCACATGGGCCTGGTCGCCATCGACCATGATTTCCACCGCCCGTGGACGGGTGTTGTAATTGGAACTCATGGTAAAACCGTAAGCGCCCGCCGACATCACCGCCAGATAGTCATTGGCCTTGAGCGTCAGCGGACGTTGTTTGCCCAGAAAATCGCCGGTTTCGCATACCGGGCCTACCAGATCCCATTCGGCCTTGAGGCCGTCTTGGTGTTCCACCACCGGCAGAATCGCCTGCCAGGCGTCGTACAACGCCGGGCGAATCAGGTCGTTCATGGCCGCATCAATGATGGCGAAATGTTTGTGTTCGGTCGGCTTGAGGTAAGTGACCTGGGTCAGCAAGGCACCGGCATTGCCGGCAATGGCGCGTCCCGGCTCAATCAGCACTTCGCAGTCCGGGTCGTTGAGGGTCCGCAGCAGCGCGTCGATGTAGACACCGATTTCCGGTGGCTGTTCGTCGTGATAATGAATGCCCAGTCCGCCGCCCAGATCCAGATGCTGAATCACAATGCCCTGATCGGCCAATTGCGCTTTCAGGGCCAAGACCCGTTCCAGTGCGTCGACAAAGGGCGCGATTTCGGTCAGTTGGGAGCCGATGTGGCAATCGATGCCGGTCACTTTGATCTGTGACATCTCCGCAGCGCGTGCATAAAGCGCGGGGGCTTCGTTGATGTCGACTCCGAATTTGTTGTCTTTGAGTCCGGTGGAAATGTAAGGATGGGTTTTGGCGTCCACATCCGGGTTGACCCGAATGGAGATGGGGGCGATGCAGTCCATTTCCTGCGCCACCATCTGCAGACGTTCGAGTTCGCTGTGGGATTCAATGTTGAAACAGCGGATGCCCACTTCCAGCGCCCGGGCCATTTCGTTGGCGGTTTTGGCCACGCCCGAAAACACGATTTTTTTGGGGTCGCCCCCGGCCTTGAGCACCCGTTCCAGTTCGCCCTGAGAGACAATGTCAAAGCCGGAACCCAGTCGGGCCAGCTGGTTGAGCACCGCAATGTTGGAATTGGCCTTGACCGCATAACAGACCAGATGCGGCTGATGGCCGAAAGCGCGGTCAAAGCGTTGCCAGTTGGCGACCAGCGCCGACCTGGAATACACATACAATGGCGTGCCGTACTGATCGGCCAGTCTGGCCAGATCGACCTGTTCCACGCTCAGGCGCTGGTCGTGATAGGCAAAAGATTCAAAGGCGGTGGGTTGAACGCTCATAAGGCTCCTGTGGCGGATTATTCGGATGAGTGGCTGACGTCAGCCGGTTGCGTGTCCGCAGGCTTTGCGCTATTCTCAGGTGGCGGCTGAAGTGGGCCTTTGCGACCGCAGGCGCTCAGCCCCAGCATGACAATCAGGGCAATGGATATGGATTTCATGGCGTTTCCTGAAAAGCGTCGTGAAGCCCGTTATTTTATCGAAATTCGCTCAGAATGAAAGGAAATATGGATGCATAAAACGCAGACCCCAACCGCCGTGATTCTGGAACCGTCTTGTGAAGCCAGCGCCTGTGTGATCTGGTTGCACGGCCTGGGAGCCGACGGCCACGATTTTGAAGGGCTGGTGCCGCAGCTGGGATTGCCGGCAGCGCATTCGGTGCGTTTTGTGTTTCCGCATGCGCCGGTTCAGCCGGTGACCATCAACCTGGGCGAATCGATGCGGGCCTGGTACGACATTCGTTCCATGGATTTGCAGGCCGACGTGGACTGGCCGGGCGTGGACACCAGCGTGGCACGGGTTCAGCAACTCATGTCCGAGCAGGTTCAGGCGGGCATTCCCGCCGAACGTCTGCTGATCGCCGGGTTTTCGCAAGGCGGACTGGTGGCGTTGGAAGCGGCCATGTCGTTTGAGTCGTCGTTGGCCGGGATTCTGGCATTGTCCACCTATTGGCCGCAACGCCCGAATCCGCAGACTGGGGTGCAGCCGCTGACCACGCCCGTGATGATCGCGCATGGCCTCTATGATCCGATTTGCCCCTGCACTTTGTCCGAGCAAACCCGTCAGCGCTGCCTTGAGGCCGGGTTTGATCCGCTTTATCACACCTATCCGATGCAGCACGAAGTCTGTGCCGAAGAGGTCGGGGACATCCGCGCGTTTTTGAACAAGGCGCTGGGATAAATATCGCTGATTTTAAATCATGCCTCTTTTGCGTGCCATTCTCAAATACTCGTGCTGAACGCTTTCTACCTTCTTGAGCCAGTCATAGAAAAAAGGGTAATTCCGCTGGGTGAGACGCTTCATTTGCTGAAGATTGGTTTCGGGCTCCTCAAGCGCCCATCCAGCGATATCCAAAAGTTTTTTGATGTATTTGGGCGGCATGGACGTATCAATGACAAAGTAACTGACCTTCGTCAGAATCACCGCATCCAGAACCTGATTCCATTGACTGGGCGTGAGATCGAAATCTTCACTCATGCGCTTGTCCGGACCGAATTGGCGCATGTCCATCAATTGCCGCAAACGGTAAAACTGCAAAAGGCTGGCGGCTGCTTCACGGGTAACGGGAGGCAGTTCATCCAGAAAATTGGCTTCGAATTCATGGTTCATTCCCGGCATGGCTTCTCCCTGTTTTTATAATTGAAAATCCATGCATTCTTCGATTTCGTAGCGTTGGATCTGATTCTGTAGAAAGTCCTGCTTCTGACCGTTTGGAAAATCGAAGTTGATGGCCACGCGTTCTTCGTGATGGCTGTCAATGCTGCGGGTGTCTACCACCGTGCCTTCGAATTCCAGAACCTTGTCCTGGTCTGGAAAATACAGAAACACATCCACCTTCTCAAATTGGGTAAACCGCTTTTTGTAACGGATGGCAATGCCCGAAGCGCTGATGTTTACCTTCATCCGTGGCCACTCGTCCGGGTAATGGCGCAAGATGTTGTCATCGTTGAGTTGCCGGTAGGCATTCAGGTGTGCATTGACAAACTGAACCAGATGAACAATGGCCTGGATCAAGGGAATTTTGTCGAAATTGCTTTTGGATGTCAGCATTTCCAGCGTTTCATCGATTTTGTAGCCGAGGGGCAGATGGCGATTGGCCTCAAAGTAATCGGGTTTGGAATGCCTGGCCGAGTTGAACATCGATTTCAGGTACGCCAGAAATTTTTCTTCAAGCATTTTGAAGTAACGGTAGGTTTTGGGCGAGGAAGGCAGCAATTCCTCAATTGCGGAAAACCCTTCTATGTCGGATTGCAGGCGAAACAGATACTGTGGGTCTTTTGCCGGATTAAGGCCTTTGGCCATCATTTGTGTCGCATCACCAAAAAATTCAATGTAGTCAATGACCTCCTTGAACATCTTGGTGACCACGACCTTCTGATCCTGAACTTTGTTCACCCAGTAAAGGGTTTCGTTTTTTTCGTTTTCGATGTACCGACGCAGTGTTGGAGGGAAGTAATCCAGCCCGGAGGCGTAAATTTCACGATCACGGATCGGTGAAGCCGGTGTGACGAAGGTCTTGACCGGCATGTCGATCCGATAAAAACGTCGGGCATTGCCTTTTTGAAACCAGCGATTCACTGTGAGCTCCTAGATTTTCTCGGGCTTGCGTTGCACCTGATACAGCGCGATTTCCCCCAGCCAGTTGGGGGCAAACCGCATTGCAAAGGTCGGCTGATGCTTGCTGTTGACGACCGTGCGCGCCACCACTTCAATGTCTTTTTCCTCACACAGATTTTCAAAATCGGAAAAGGTGCACAGGTGGATATTGGGGGTGTTGTACCAGGGGTTGGGCAGGCTGGTGTTCTGCGGCATTTTGCCGCCAAAAAACAACTGCGCCCGATTGCGCCAGTGGGCAAAGTTGGGGAAGGTGATGATGCTCTGTTTGCCCACACTCAGCATTTCGTCCAGCATCCGGTCCGGTCGGCTGACCACCTGCAATGCCTGGGTCATGATCACATAGTCAAAGGAATCCTGGTCGAAGTAGTGGCAGATGTCGTGACTGTTGAGATTGCTCTGGATCACATTGATGCCGCGCTCAACCGCGCCCACCACTTTTTTGGGGTCCAGTTCCATACCGTAACCGGTGGTCTGGCGGGTGCGTTGCAGGTGCGCCAGCAACTTGCCGTCGCCACACCCCAGGTCCAGCACCCGTGCGTTCGGGGCAATCCAGTCGGCAATCAGTTCAAATTCCGGGGTGAGGTCGGACGTGAGGCGATCCATCAGGCGACCTCCTCATGTTCGGCGGCAATGCGCTGCATATAGGCCCGGAACACGCCTTCGTAGTGCGCGTTGGGCAGCAGAAAGGCATCGTGACCGTGTTTGGAGTTGATTTCGGCATAGGTGACGTCGGCGTCGTTGTCGAGCAGGGCTTTGACGATTTCCTGCGAACGTTTGGGCGAAAAGCGCCAGTCGGACGTGAACGAGATCACCAGAAATTTGGCGGTGGTCTGTGCCAGTGCCTTGGCCAGACTGTTATCAAACTCCGCGGCCGGGTCAAAATAATCCAGTGCTTTGGTCATCAGCAGATAGGTGTTGGCGTCGAAGTTCTGTTTGGTGGCGAATTTTTCACCCTGATAACGCAGATAGCTTTCCACCTGAAATTCCACATCAAAATTGTATTTCAGTTTGCCTTCGCGCAGTTCGCGCCCGAATTTGGACCCCATCATGTCATCCGACAAATAGGTCAGATGCCCCAGCATTCGAGCCAGTGCCAACCCGCGCTTGGGTGTGGTGCCCGCTTCGATGAAGCGCCCGTGGTGAAATTCGGGATCGGTCATGATCGCGCGGCGAGCGACTTCGTTGAAGGCGATGTTCTGGGCGGAAAGCTTGGGTGCGGCGGCGATGACCAACGCGTGGCGCAAGCGATCGGGGTAATCCATGGCCCATTGCATCACTTGCATCCCCCCCATGGAACCGCCAATCACCGCCGCCCAGGCATCGATGCCGAGGTAGTCGCGCAGCACATTCTGGCTGTTGACCCAGTCTTTGCAGGTCACAATCGGGAAATCGGGGCCGAAGACGTCGCCGGTTTCGGGGTTGATGCTGGCCGGGCCACTTGATCCGTGGCAGCCGCCCAAGTTGTTGGAACAGACCACAAAAAAGCGGTTGGTATCAATGGGTTTGCCCGGACCGATGTACTGGTCCCACCAGCCCTGGGATTTTTCCTCGTCGTAATGCCCGGCCACGTGGTGATTGCCGCTCAGTGCATGGCAGATCAGAACCGCATTGCTGGCATCGGCGTTCAACTGGCCATAGGTTTCGTATGTGAGGTCGTATTGGGGCAGGCGCGCCCCGCACACCATATCGAGCGGCGTGGTGACATGCAGTGTTTCTGGGGCGACGAGACCTATGGATTCAGACATGCAGACATTCTAACGGATAAGGGCGCACAATTCATGCCGACAGTGCCAGCTGGGTGCCGATCTGAGCAATGCTGCCCACCACCACGATCTGTGTCAGTTTGATCGCCAGAATGGCCACAATCGGTGACAGGTCCAGGCCACCCATGGGCGGGATCAGGCGTTGGAACGGTGCCAGAATCGGTTGGGTCAATTGGTCAAAAATCGCTGTATTGGGGTTGGTGCCCTGAGAAACCCAGCTCAGAATGACCTGAATGATGATCAGCCAGAACATCATGTCCAACAGTTGGTTCAGCACCTCTGTGATCGATGAAATGGCTATCACGCCCACGCCGAAATTTTTGCCAGCCAGATAGCCGATCAGCACCACCGTCAGCGCCTGAATGATCAGGGCGGTGACAATGGCCGGCCAGTCCCAACGGTTTGGGTGGGGCAGAAGCTTGTTGGCCGGAGCGCACAGCGGGTTGGTGACCTTGGCAATGAAATGCACAATCGGATTGTGCCAGTCCACACGGGTGGCCCGCATTAAAAACCGCAGCATCAGGGCAAAAATGACCAGGCCTGCGATAAACTGGATCAGAAACAGACCCCCTTGTCCGATTGGCGAATGCATGTGTTGTCCTTGTTCTTGTGAATGTTGGTGTTGTGGTTACTGGGAACCTCTATTGTTTACCCAGTTCGTCGGCCAGGGTTTTGGCCCGGTCGCGGGAGGCTTCCATGGCCTCGGTCACGATGGCTTCCAGATCGTGGCGGGCAAACACGTCCAGCGCTTTTTCCGTGGTGCCGTTGGGCGAGGTCACTTTTTCGCGCAGCGTCTGACAGTCATCATGGCTTTCCAGCGCCATTTTGGACGCGCCGAAAGCGGTTTGAATCGTGAGCAAACGGGCGGTTTTGGCATCCATTCCCATTTTTCGGGCCACGTTTTCCATGGTTTCCATCAACAGAAAATAATAGGCCGGACCACTGCCGGAAACCGCCGTGATCACGTCCAAATCGTCTTCATGATCGACCCAGACGGCCATGCCAGCGGCGCGCATCAGGTGTTCGGCTTCGTCTTTCTGGCCCTGGCTGACCCGGGCATTGGCAAAGAGCCCGGCGGCACCGCTTTGAATCAGCGACGGCGTGTTGGGCATGGTGCGCACGATCGCCGTGTGTCCGCCCAGCCAGCGGTCAATGTCGGTGGTGCGCACACCCGCCGCAATCGAGACCATCAGAGGGGCCGAGGCCTGGACCGATGACTGCAGTGACTGGCACACATCCGCCAGTTGCTGCGGTTTGACCGCCAGCACCACCACATCGGCCCGTTTGACCGCTTCGGCATTGTCGGTCAGGCATTCGATGCCGTAACGTTGCGACAGATCGCGGCAACGTGCCTCATCCCGGTCGGTGGCAATCAGTTTGGCTTTGTCATAGCCGCTGGCAATCAAACCGCCAATCAGGCTGATGCTCATATTGCCCGCGCCGATAAACGCCAGTGTCGCACTCATGGCCACTCCTTATATCTGGTTCAAAACAGTTGCTCACATTATAACCGATCCTGCCGGTTTCCCAACAGCCTGAGCCCGAATGCAAAGCAACACAGGGCGTAAAAAGGGCAGGAGACCCGGGCGATCGGATTCGGCGTTATTTTTTGAATAACTTGTGATTGCCGCGTTGGCCAATGGCACCGGCCAATCGCTCCACCCCGTGAATGTAAGCGCTGGTGCGCAGGCTGCAATCGAATTTTTCCGCCAGATCGTACACCAGATTGGCTTCGCGGCGCATGATCTTGGACAGGCGTTGCTGGACTTCGGCTTCTTCCCAGTAAAACCCGGCCCGGTTTTGCACCCATTCAAAATAACTCACGGTGACCCCGCCGGCATTGGCCAACACATCCGGGATCACGGCAATGCCATTGTGCTGCAGAATTTCATCGGCCTGGGGAGAAATCGGCCCGTTGGCGATTTCGAGTACCGTGTTCGCGTGAACGTCTTCGGCGTTTTCCTGAGTGATCTGGTTTTCCATGGCTGCAAGCACCAGCACATCCACGTCCAGAGACAGCAATTCCTGATTGCTGATGACCTCATGGACGACCTCGTTGCAGACGGTGCCATCGCAGTAAACCGAATGCAGGGTATTGGTCTCTTCCTTGTAGTATTTGACATGATCCACCTGCAGGCCGTTGGGGTCGTGTATGGCCCCCACCGAATCGGACACGGCGACCACTTTGTAGCCTTCGGCCTGCGCCAGCCGGGCAAAGTGGTAACCGGCGTTGCCGAACCCCTGGACCGCCAGAGTGGTCTTGTTCCGGTCCCAGCCGTTGCGACGTGCGTATTCGTCCAGACAGAACAAAGCGCCCTGACCCGTGGCCTGAGTACGGCCCTGGGAACCATTCAGATAGATGGGTTTGCCGGTGATGATGCCCGGCACCTGACGCCGTGACAACACCGAATATTCATCGGCCATCCAGCCCATAATGGTGGCGTTGGTGTACATGTCCGGTGCCGGAATGTCGCGGGTTTCACCGATGACGTCGGCAAACGCGCGAATATAGCCACGTGAGAGCCGTTCCAGTTCCAGCTGAGACAGATCTTTGGGGTGCACCGTGATCCCGCCTTTGGCCCCGCCGAAAGGCAGACCGGCGATGGCGCACTTGACCGTCATCCAGAAGCTCAGCGAGGTCACCTCATCCATGTTGACTCGCGGGTGATAGCGTATCCCGCCTTTGGTCGGTCCGCGTGTGTCGTCGTATTGCACCCGATAGCCGGTGAACATCTGCAAGGTGCCGTCGTCCATGCGCACGGGAATGCTGGCTTTGATCGAACGTTTGGGCACCGAAAGTCGGGTGATCACTTCCTCGTCGACGTCGATGTGTTTGAAGACTTCGCTGAGTCGCTGCTTTGCGATTTCGAACATACACGCTCCTGATCGTCTGGTGGTGGGGCTTACGCGATAAGGCCCATTATGCCGCCTTAAAAACCGATTGACCAGTTTAAGTTTCCCCGAATTTGGCCGTTAATTCTTACGAGAACAAAAATAATGTGTCGCAAAGACGATTCAAGCGCACTCTGACCAGAAAAAGGAACGATTATGGCCTCACCGATTCAATCCAATCATTCACCCTTGCAAAGCCTGCTCTCAAATCATCGGCGAGCGGATCAGGACGAGAAACTGACCGGGCAGGACCGTGCCAATCAGGTCCGCCCTCCTGCTGCTGAGGCACAGAATCCGGCGCGTTCACAGTCGCCGGGGTTTTCGCCCAGTGCTCAGGGTTTGCAGGCCATGGCCAAAAGCAGTTCCTTTGAGCAATCGCTGTCTTACAGCCATACCATGACCCTGAACCTGCAGACGCGTGAAGGCGACAGCGTTCAGGTCGATTTTCGTCAGCTTTATGCCCAGTATCAATCCTATCAGGCGAATCAGTCTGCCGAATCCGGCCCGCAAGGCGCGCGTCTGTTTGAAAGCCGCGAGGCCATGGAAGCCACCGCGTTCGAAGAACGGTTTGGCTTTTCGGTGCAGGGCGACCTCAATGACGACGAATTGGACGCCATTTTTGACGTGTTCGAACGGGTGGGCAAGTTGGCGGATGAGTTTTTCAACGGTGACGTCGAAAAAGCTTTCGAACAGGCCCAGAGCCTGGAGATCGATTTTGGTCAGCTCAAAAGCATGGATTTGAATCTGGAAAAAACCCAGACCATGGCCCAGCGTTACCAGCAAACCCAGGCCTATCAACAGGGCGAAGCCCCCAAAGCGAATGAAAAAGGCGAAGCCAGTGATGTGGGCAAACTGCCGGAATATCTGCAGGAGTGGCAGGGCGTGATTGAGCGCATGGACGAACACTTTGCCCAGGCCCGTGAAAGCGTGGACAAAATGATGGCGTCGATCATGGGCCAACGTGAAGAGGTCGCGACCGAAGAAGGCGAAGACGGCGCATCGAAGGCATCACCAGCCAACTGGCTGGAGCGGGTTCAGGGTTTTCACGACCGTCTGGCCGAAGCCTTTGGCTTGCGTGATCTGATGCGTCCACAGGCCGATGCACAGACAGACGCTGACACCAGTGCCAATGCAGAGGGTGAGACGGGTGAAAATGCGGAAACTTCGGCTCAAGAAACGACCGGATCCGCCGATAAACCATGATAACAGAGGCCAAAAAAGGCCCAACCTGACAGAGTGCATCCAGACACTCTGCAGGGCAAAAAGGAGAGAACCAAAACCGGAAGTGGTCACAGACCGCCTCCGGTTTTTCTATGCCTGACAGAAACCTGATAATGGTATTTTTGACCAGGCCTGGTAAATGATGATTGTGGTCAATCCATTATGGTCAGGTGTCACTGAGCAAAAACAACGGGCAAACGCATCACAAACTGGACCTTGTCCTGTTCCACCAGATTGGCCGCCAGAGACCCTTTGTGGGTTTCGGCGATCAATTTCACCAGTGACAGTCCCAGACCAGTGCTCTCCTGTTGTTTGGATGAAAGGGTGCAGTAGGTCTCCAGGCTGTCTTTCAGTCTTTCTTCTGTCATGGGTGTGTCAGGTTGATTGACCACGCCGAGGGCGAGGGTTTGATCCGAGACAATGGCCACCAAGGTGATTCGTGAAGCTTCCGGTGAATAACGACAGGCGTTGTCCACCAAGTTGAATAGACCAATTTGCACAAGCGTGGCATCCATTTTGACTCGGGTGGTGGGATTGACTTCAACATGAAATTCAAAATGACGATCCGAATGAATACTTTCGACCAGTTCGATGGCCTCCTGCAACCAGGGCTGTAATAAAACCGTTTTCACATCGGTCGAAAGCTGGCCACTGATCAGCTGATCGGTGGAAAGCCAGTGCTCAAACAGGGTTTTCAGGCGCTTGGCCTGGCCTTCAATCGAGGCCAGGCGTTTCTCTGAGTGGTCAATGCCATGCTGGCGTTCCATATTGAGCGTTTCAATCTGGTTGAGCATCGCGTTCAAAGGGTTCTTGAATTCATGCGAAATCATGGCACCAAAGCGCATATAGGTCTTGAACGCACTTTGCACTTTATACAGAGAGGCCTGAATATTCTGAGTCCGTTTGAACACCTTGCGCTCCAGTCTGGACTGGTTGCTGGTCAATATTTTTTGATTTTCCAGGCTGTCTTCAAGCGAGGCCTGTTGCAGGCGATCATGCTCAATGCGCTCAATGCGCATGGAATCGGCCAGAGCAATGGCAAGTAACAGCATTTCCAGTGCCGACCCAATCTGGATACTGTGCGCCGTCAACGGGCTTGTTTCGACCCACCCAAAATTACGAAGCGTTGCAATAATGGTAGCCACCAATAGGGTCGACCAGGCGATCAGAAAAAAACGGGCCTGTTTGTAACCGCGTATCAGGCAAATAAACGCAACGATCATGGCAATGATGGCCCCAATCGGTGCGCCCAGGCTCAACAGCCAGGAAGGTGTGGTGGATGCAGGCCAGATCAGTACGGTGACGATCGACCCGAAAAAAGTCAGAGAAGTCAGCAACAACAGATTGTCCCCGACCGGGCTGTACAGCGGGGTATTCAAAAACCTTCGCGCAAAAACAATGGCGAGCAGGGACGCCAGATTGAACAGCACCGTGCCGATGATGGTCGTGGTCTGGTCATAAGGCATGCCCAGCCATTGCTGAGGAAACCCATAGTAAAAAGCAAGCGCTGAAGCCAACGCCGTGGCAAACAACACATAGTAACCAAATCGCCCGTCTCGAAGAGAGAGGAACAAAAACAGATTGTACAGAATCAGACTGGCGACCCAGCCAAAATACAAAGCCTGGGTAAAGTAGAACCCCTGTTTTTCTTCAGCAAAGGTTTTATGGGAACTGATGGTCAAAGGCACGGTCAGAGAGGCGCTGGTTTCCATTTTGATCAGCACCTGGTTCAGGCCATTTGCCAAAGGCAGATCATAGGCCAGATAACGGCTGGGCCACTGGTTTTTGTCGGTGTCAATCCTGTGAAATGCCCCCTGGTGGTTTTTCAAGTACAGATCAAACGCCAGGGGCGGGTAATATCCAAACTCCAGAATCCACTGATCCAGCGCACTCTGGTTGTCAATGTCAAACTTCAGCCAAAGGGTCTGGTTGCTGTAGCCAAGATTGAGGACCGAAGACTTTTGATGAGGGTAAAATGCCTGTTCAGACGCCAACACTTCCTTCAATGACATCTCATTCGGCGTCAGTAAATAAGTCAGTTGTGCATTGAGCGTGTACACCTGATCGGTGTTTTTGATTTGCAAGGGTTGCGCCAGGCCAGGCGTCATCCACAAAATGAGCAAGCCGATCCAGCCAAAACGAATCAAAAAACGCCCCCCGCTATGCATCGGAAGAGACCTGTAAATCAGATTTGAATGCATAGCCCACGCCCCGCACAGTAATCAGAGGCAGGGACAATGCCCCCGTTTCGGTGCGCACTTTCTGTCGCAATCGACGCACCAGCGTTTCCAGCCGCCGTTCGTCATAACTGGCCGGATCAGCCTGCAACCCCAGAATAATCGTCTGCCTGGAAACCGGTTGGCCACACCAACGCGCCATCGTCTGCAACAACCGTATTTCCGACAGCGTCAAAGGAATTTGATCACCGACAGGGCTGATCAGTTGCCATTGAGGCAGATCCAAATGCCATCCACGACTGCGCGCTGAGTCACGTTCTGGATAAGGCCTGGCCTCTGGCAAACGAGCGGCCAGATTTTCCAGTTGCAGATACAGCTCTCTGGCCGCCAGCGGTTTGCGCAAAAACACATCTGCCCCCAGCGCCAGTCCTTTCAGACGGGTGGCTTCCTGATGATGCGCCGACACAATGATCAGCCCTAGGCGCTGGCAGGCACTGGCGTTGTGTTGCAGCCACTCCAGCCCACAGCCATCGGGCAACTCAATATCGAGCACCATAATCTCAACCGGGTTTGACTGCAAAAGACGGCTGGCCTCTTTCAGTGTGGTCGCCTCATACACCACCAGATTGTGCAAACGCAAATAACTGGCCAGTGCCTCCAGTGTCTCGGTTTCGTCTTCAATCAACAATACATGCATGGCAATACGGATTTTTTCAAAAAAACAAATGTATCAGAACTCGGCGAAAAACCCCAGCAATGTCAGGTTTTGTCAGAAAGTGTCGGTTTGTGTCAGCTATGACAGGGCGTTTTTTAATAAGATGCGAAAAAACCAGAACATAGCAATGAAACCTGAGGAGCAATCACATGAGCCGCCACGCAAGCCTGAACCGAGTGTACCGCGTCGTCTTTAACCGAAGCAAAGGCGTCTGGCAAGCCGTCGCCGAAATCGGCAAAAGCGCCTGCAAAACGGCCTCTCCCCGCCAAAAAGCACCAGGCCTGGTCAAAACCCTGGTCGCACTGGCACAACAACTGACCCCCAAAGCCCTGATCGGCTCCTTGTTTTTTGTCTCCGCCTCCGCACTCGCCGCCGAACTGCCGCAAAACGGCCAAGTCGTCGGCGGTCAAGCCCAGATTGACAGCAACGGCCAAGACATGACCGTTAAGCAATCCACCGACAAAGCCGCCATCGACTGGGACAGCTTCGACATCGGCAAACACAATTCCGTCACCTTTCAACAACCCGACGCCAGCGCCGTGGCGCTTAACCGCGTCACCGGCTCCGACCCCTCCAAAATCCAAGGCGCACTCAACGCCAACGGCCAAGTCTTTCTGGTCAACCCCAACGGCATCACCTTTACCCAGGACGCCCAAGTCAATGTCGGCGGCATCGTCGCCTCCACCCTCGACATCGACACCGACGACTTCCTAAATGGTAACTACACCTTCCAGGGCGACAGCAGCAGCGCCATCGTCAACCAAGGCAACATCCAAAGCCAGGATGGCTATGTCGCCATGATCGCCGCCCAAATTGAAAACAGCGGAAACATCCAGGCCAACAACGGCTCCGTCGTCATGGGTGCCGGACAAAAAGTCACCCTCGACATGGGCGGCCCCGTCAAAATCGAAATCCAAGAAAAAGCCCTCAACGCCCACATTCAAAACGGCGGCGCCATCAAAGCCGACGGCGGCCTGGTCTACCTCACCGCCCAGGCCGCAGGCGATCTCGCCAGCAGCGTCATCAACAACGACGGCATTATTGAAGCACAAACCTTAGAGAGTGGTGAAAGCGGCGAAATCTACCTAATGGGCGACATGGACAACGACCAGATCCAGGTCGGCGGCACCCTGGATGCCAGCGCACCCAATGGCGGCGATGGCGGTTTCATTGAAACCAGTGCGGCCAAAGTGGACATTCAACCCGATATTCAGGTCACCACTCAGGCCGATAATGGCCAGACTGGGGAGTGGCTGATTGATCCCATTGATGTGCAGATTATTGACGGCGCGGATGAATCCAACCTCACAGGATCAGACCCGGCAACGAATGCTGATGACGTCACCAAAATCCACAACGCCACCATTCAACAAGCCCTGACCAGTACTGATGTCACCATTCAAACACCAGATGAGGGAACTGGAAATGGCGATATCACCGTGGATGCCCCGATTACCTGGGCTGCCAACACCCTAACGCTGGATGCCGATCGAAATATCATCATCAATGACCATCTGGATGCCTCTGGCGGGGGTGAGGTTTTTTTGAAATACGCTCAAACCGTTTATAATCCTGAAAACGAAAATTGGGATGGTAACTATATCATTAATGCCCAAAACGGCTATAAGGACACCATTGATTCAAGTCGGGATTACAACGGCAAAATTTCACTTGGTGCCAACTCGAGCTTTTCTACTCAATCGAGAAATGTTTCATACAACAAGGTTGTTGAATGGACAATCATTACTTCCCTAGGCAGTGCAGGAGACGAAGTTAATGATGCTCTTACTCTTCAAGGCCTAGCCAATACAAGCAGAGATATCCCCCACCCAGAGCATGATGGCTTAACAGTCAAACTGGCGAAAGGAAACTTTGTTCTCGCCAATGATATAGATGCCAGCGATACGGCCAGCTGGAATAATGGTGAAGGATTTATTCCTATTGGAGATAAGAGTCGCACCATGTTCCAAGGGAAATTTGACGGATTGGGCCACACAATTTCCGGTTTAACGGTTAACTCCTCTCGCCGCGACAGTGGTATCGGGCTCTTTGGCGCTGTTGACGCAGAGTATACTCATACTCCCCCAGAGATTCGCCATACCATGCTGACCAACCTGTCCATTACTCCCACAATCAGCAGCAATAATCTTGTATCCAATGTAGGCGGTCTTGTGGGCTTTGCAAGAGATGCAAAGCTAGATGGCAACTACGTACAGGGGCAGATTGTTTTACCGGAAGACATAGAAAACTCTGAAAATATCGGTGGTCTGGTGGGAGATATTCGGGATTCAACAATTGAAGGGTTTTTTGATGGGGTTTTTGGCCAACAACCTAGCGGCGTTTCATTGGTAAGTCGCTCTAATGCCCAAGTCAACATCGAGGGTGGCACAAGAAATATTGGTGGCTTGGTCGGTGTCTCGCGTTCATCAGTGACGCACAGTATTGCCTCCGGTCAGGTGAATACGGTTGGAACAGATGTTGGTGGCTTGATCGGTAATATGCAGATGGGTGCAAAGGTCAGCCATGTTGCTGCTTTGGGAAATGTGACGGGTGTAAGTAACAGTATTGGTGGGCTTGTCGGAGCTGCTTACAACGAAGGACTGGCTATAGATCATGCTGTTGCTACGGGTAATGTGACCGCCAATGCAGGCGCTGATCCCGAAGTCGATATCTGGCTGGGTGGTTTGGTTGGCAATCTGTCCGGTGGGCGCGTCGCCAACTCGTATTCAACGGGGAGTGTTACGGTCAATGGTTCTACGGTATCACCTGATATTAATGTGGGTGGGCTGATCGGTTACTACAATGACGAAAGTTTGCCGGAAGACGGCAATGTCTTAACCAATGTTTACAGTAAAAGCGCCGTCAACATTAATACCACCAATGCCGTTGACCCAAACATCGGGGCTTTGGTTGGAACCATGTTTGAAAACAATGCAACCGCTGAAAACAGCTACTGGGATACTGACCTGACCGGACTGGATACAGCCGGGAATGTTGATGGCGCTGTCGGTAAAACCACCGAAGAGCTTCAGAATTCAGACCTCTACACCGCCTGGAGCGATGAATGGCAGCAGGATGAAAACATCAATGACGGTGCCCCCTACCTGCCGTTAGCGTTGGCTGAAGTGAGTGAGCCGGAACCAGCGACGCCACCCTGCACTGTCACTGCAGGCATGCCCTCATGTGGCACGGTAGTGAACGGCAATGGTTCCATTGGGGAGATTGTTGACAATAATCTGACCATCAACCAAACCGATGCCAAACTGACCATTGACTGGGAACACTTTGATATTGACGCAGGCAACACCGTTCATTTCGACCAACAAGGCAATGCGGATTGGAGCGCTCTGAACCGCGTCACCAGCTCTGACCCCAGCAATATCATGGGCAACCTCACAGCCGATGGCCATGTCTATTTGATTAACCCCAACGGCATTCTGTTTAGCCAGGGTGCTCAGGTTGATGTCGGTGGTTTGGTCGCTTCCAATCTAGATATCGCCAACACAGACTTTGAAGCAGGCAACATCAATTTTACAGCCCCTACTCAAGCCGCGCAGGTGTCGATTGAAGACACGGCAAACTGGACCCTGGGGGACGGGGGCGTCACCCTCGCCGCCGCATCTGACCTCTCCGTTTCAGACGCCGCACCAGCAGAAAACACGTCCGGCCTGTCTTCCAATGCACTGTCAAATATTTTGTCAGAAACCGATGCCTATCTGAAAGCCTCTGCCGCCGGGGATGACCAGGGTGACATCACTGTCAGCAAGGATGTCCAATGGTCTCCTGACACCACACTCACTTTGGAAGCGGAGAACAATATCAATGTCAATGCGCTCATCAGAAAAACAGTCGTTGACGGTAATGTTTACGGAGGCGGTGTTAAATTTGATGCAAAAAACAACCATGATGCGGTTGTTTTCGGTGAAGACGGATTGGTCGTTGCCATTAACTCTGACCAGCTTCAATGGATCAATACCGCTGTAAACGGGAATTACGCAATTTACAGACCCATAGACCTTGAAGGTGTTACCTGGACACCGATTGCAAACTTCAACGGTACGTTAGATGGAGGAACACAACCTGTAGAAAACCTTACCGTTGATGACGTAACCGCGAATGGTAATGCCGCTTTTTTTGAGAGCATTGGCCAAAACGGGGTGGTTAAGTATTTGCAATTTAAAAATGCCAGCATCCTTGCCCAGGATACCAGTGGCCTAAGTGAAGTGACTAATGTTGCGATACTGGCTGCTGAAAATGCAGGGAAGATTGAAAATGTCATTGTTGGCTCAGATTCCATCGTCGGCAATGGTTCGCTCGATGTCTATCGCATAGGTGGGCTGGTAGCACTGGATAATCACGGGGACATAGATAACAGTTCGTTAAACTCTTCAAAAGTTATTGCGAAAGAAGTGTTTGCTGCCGGAGCCCTTGTGGGTCAGCAAAGAGGAGGCACCCTAACGGGTGGCACCTCTCAACTGACCGATGTGACAGTTGAAACGTCTATTGCCCAAAGTGTTGATCAACCAACCCCTGGCGCCGTCGGCGGCCTGGTTGGGCATGTAGATAGCAATGCAGAGATATCAGGCAGTTGGGTTTGGGGTAACAAAGTAACCGTGACGAATGGGTCTAATGCTGGTGGCATGGTTGGACATATGGATGGTTCAACACTTAAAACCTCTTATGCCCAAGGTGGTCCAGGTTTTGTTGACGGAGAAAACTTTGTTGGTGGTCTGGTAGGCACAAGTGCCTTCTCCACCATTGAGCAAACGTATTCGACATATGAAGTTGAAGGGGATTGGTTTGTGGGCGGCCTGGTTGGGCTCGCTGAAAACTCACAGGGTCAGGCAGCGACTATACTTAACAGCTATGCAACAGGAAGTGTCAGCGGTACCAATCACGTAGGCGGATTAGTTGGTAAGACTTCGAATGATAGAATTATTCGGTCTTATTCGATAGGCCAAGTGATTGGGCTGGATGATGAAGAATTGGATAAAGTAGGCGGACTCATAGGAACTGTTTATAACTCTGACACAAATATCGTGCTGGTAGAAAATAGCTTGTGGGATACAGACACCAGTGGCAACAGCAGTGACCTGGGTCAAGGGAAAGGGTTTGGCCATCCTACCAGTGGCTCTGTTGGAATGGATACGCTTAAAACCTACGAAAACTATGGATGGGATATAGTCGAAGATCCAGACGTTCCTTCCGACTACAAATACCCTGTTTTGAGTTTTACAACACAAAACCCAGGAGATAGCGTTTGGAAAATCTACGGGGAAGCTGAACCGGCACCAACCCCGGCACCAACGCCGGAACCAACGCCAGAACCAACGCCAGAACCAACGCCAGAACCAACGCCAGAACCAACGCCAGAACCGACGCCAGAACCAACGCCAGAACCAACGCCGGAACCAGCACCGGAGCCAACGCCGGAACCAACGCCGGAACCGGAACCACAGGAAACGGCGACCGGTGATGCACAAAGGTCTGCAGCGCAAGCGGGGCAACTGGCGCAAACCGAGCCAGCAGTTGAAGTGGCCGCACCACAAATGCCACAGCCCCCTCAGGGCGGTGTGCCTGACGCCGCGCCCACACAGATTGGCGGTTTGCAGGTGGTCAGCGTCTCCAGTGGGGGCAATCAGGGCGGCGGAGATACCGGCAATGCGAATGCCGATGATTCCGCGCCTGAGACCTCTGGTTTGACACAAGCCCCTGCTGGCGGTGGTCAGGCCGGGACACAAACTGTGTTTGTGGTCGATGGCGGCATTCGCCTGCCTGGTGAAGCAGCAGCCGGGGCAGGAACATCAGCTGGCGCAGGTGCATCAGGTGGAACAGGAGTATCTGGTGGAACTGGCGCGCCCGCTGGGGCAGGTGGTCTACCGGGGCCAGGCGCAGAAGCAACCGCACCTGATGAAGCGGAAGGTGAAGCCGATCAAGCACCAGCGGAGGCGGCAGCACCAGCTGACCAGCCGTAGTGAACCGAGAGTGACTGTGACCTAAAGCGCCCCGATATCACATCGGGGCCTTTCCTCTTTAAATACATAGCACGCCTTTGAGCGTCATCACCCAAATTCAAATTTGAAGGATTTTTTATGCACGTTTGCACTCTGAAACCCATTCCTTTTGCCTGTGCGCTGCTGCTACTGACCAGTGTTACCGTTCAGGCTCAAACTGCTCCGGATGCAGGGCAAGTCATCCAGGACACCCAGCCCAGAGACATCGAACCGCAAAAGCCCTCGGCCGAGATCGAAGTGCCAGAGCAACCTTTATTGGAAACCCAGCCAGGCGGCGAAGCCATAGAACTCACACGCATCCAGTTTCAAGGCAACAGCGTTTTTGATCACGAGCAACTGCTCGCCCAACTCGACACCCCGTTCGACCAGCCCAAAGACCTCGCCGGATTGCGCTCTCTGGCCAACCAGATCAGCCAATACTACCGCAACAACGGCTACCCCTTTGCCCGGGCCTATCTGCCTCAACAAAAACTGAGCGACGGTCAACTGACCATCGGCATCCTCGAAGGGCGCTACGGCCAAGTCAAAGCCGACGGCCAACTGGCCCAAGGCATCCAACCCTTTCTTGATCACAGCCTGAGCCAAGGCGACCTGATCGAATCCGACCAACTGGAACGCACCACCCTGATCATCGGCGATCTGCCCGGGGTGCGCGTCAGCCCTGTCATGCGACCTGGGGACAACACTGGCGAAGGCAACCTCGACATGCAATCGGAGACCGATCAGCGTTATCAGGCCAACGTCAGTCTGGACAACCACGGCAACCGTTACACCGGCGCTTACCGTGCGATGGTCAATGTCAGCGCCAATCGACTGATCACCCTCGGTGACCAGGCCAGCCTGACGGCCATGCGCACCAATGAAGGCATGTGGTTCGGGTCTGCCCGCTATGACATGCCGTTGGGCTACAGTGGCCTGCGTGGGTTTGCCAGCTATGTGCGAACAGACTATGAACTGGGCACCAGCGAATTCGAAGACGCCGAGATCACAGGGCTGGTGGACATTGTTTCGGCGGGCGTGTCCTACCCGATCATTCGGTCACAGACCAGCAACCTGAAACTCAGTGCTCAACTGGATCATAAAAACATCACCGATGAAAACGGCCAGACAGACATCAAGAACACCAAAAACATCAAAGCCCTGCCGGTCAGTCTGCAGTTTGACCACCGCGATGGCCTGGGTGGCGGCGGTGTGACTTACGGTGCGCTGACCGCCACCGTCGGTGACCTGACGCTGGAAGACGACGACCAGAAAACACAGGACGCTGCCACCGCCGACACCCACGGCCGCTATGGCAAACTGCATTTGGATGCCGCCCGCATTCAAAACATCGGCCAGGGCTTCACGGCTTATATTCGTGGTGTGGGTCAGTGGGCCAACAGCAATCTGGACAGCTCCGAAGGCCTGTCACTGGGCGGCCCCCGAGGCGTACGCGCCTATCCGCAGGGCGAAGCCTCTGGCGACATGGGCTGGCTGGCGCAAATTGAGGTTCGTTATCGCTGGCAAAGTCTGACCCCTTACGTCTTTGCCGACAAAGGGCATGTGATCACCAATGTGGATCGCTGGGACGACAGTGACAACACCCGGGATCTGGCCGGAGCCGGTCTGGGCGTCAGAGTCAACCATAAGGCCTGGTCGGCGGACCTCTCAGCGGCCTGGCGCGGACAGGGTGGAGAGCCCCAGTCAGACACCGAAGACGACGCACCACGTATCTGGGGTCGGATCGGTTATCGGTTTTAACCAGGCCTGCTTCGGCCAACGGTCGTCTGCAGCGAATGGCTTTCAATCCATACGCTTTGTCTTTCATGGCTGACACACAAACCGGTTTGTGTGTCAGCTTTTGTGTTTTTGCTGATACACAAATGGTGTTTTTGACCAGACCTGGTCAGTTTCGGGCGCCGAACAGGTCGGTGCCGATTCGGACTTCGGTGCTGCCTTCAAGGACCGCAGCTTCCAGGTCGCCACTCATGCCCATGGACAGGGTGTCCAGTGGTGCCTCGGGCAGTTGTTGTTGCAGTTGTGTCAACAGTTCGCGCATTTTGGCCAGCGGCTGTCTTTGGGCGTCCAAGGTGTCGCTGGGGGCGGGAATGGTCATCAGGCCGCGCAGGCTCAGGTTGCGCAGTGTCTGCACTTCTTTGGCCGCTTCCAGTACTTCTTTTGGCGAGAAGCCGGCTTTGCTTTCCTGGTCGCTGATGTTCACTTCCAGCAGGATGTTCAAGGGGTCTTTTTCCGGCGGGCGTTGGCTGGACAGGCGGCGGGCGATTTTGAGGCGGTCCACGCTTTCGACCCAGTCAAACTGTTCGGCAATGGGCTTGGTTTTGTTGGACTGAATCGGGCCGATAAAGTGCCAGGTCAGATCCGGGCGCTGTTCGATTTTTTCCAGTGCTTCCTGCAGGTAGTTTTCGCCAAAACAGGTCTGGCCCTGTTCGGCGATGGCGTTGACGTATTCAATGGGTTTGGTCTTGCTCACGGCCAGCAGTTGAATGGCGTCCACAGAGCGTCCAGCCTGTTCGGCGGCGGCGTGTAAGCGCTGTCTGACAGTGTCAAAGTTTTGTTTCAGTGTGGCTTGTGTGTCTGCATCGGGCATGGCGTGGGTGGTCATGTTCAGCCTCTTGTTTACTTTTTGTTTGTTTATTTTGTCTGGTTCGGGGCGTAGAATGAATGCAATCATTATAAGAAGTTTTCATAACCGGGAGAACGCATGAAGAAAATCAAATCCAGTAACATCGCTTATCCGTATGATACGAAATTGAAGCGCAAGGAGTATGAAAAAACCAAAGAGAAATTGCAAATTGAGTTGCTGAAACTGCAGCGTTGGATCAAGGACAATGGCGAACGACTGGTGATCTTGTTTGAAGGGCGGGATGCGGCCGGAAAAGGCGGTACCATCAAACGCATGATGGAACACATGAACCCGCGTGGTGCGCGGGTGGTGGCGCTGGACAAGCCCACGGAAACCGAAAAAGGGCAGTGGTATTTTCAGCGTTATGTGCAGCACCTTCCCACGGAGGGAGAAATTACTTTGTTTGACCGTTCCTGGTACAACCGCGCTGGCGTGGAGCGGGTGATGGGATTCTGTACCCCTCAAGAGTACAATCAGTTCGTGCATCAGGCCCCGGAATTCGAGCGCATGTTGAGCGCCAGCGGGATTCATTTGATGAAATTCTGGTTTTCGGTGAGTCGCAATGAGCAGCTGCGCCGTTTCGATGCCCGCAAAAACGATCCCCTGAAACAATGGAAACTCAGCCCGATGGACATGGCCTCATTGGATTTGTGGGACGAATACACCAAAGCCAAAGAGGACATGTTTTTTTACACCAATACCTCGGAATGCCCCTGGACGGTGATCAAGTCCAATGACAAAAAACGGGCGCGACTGGAAGCGATGCGCTATGTGCTCAACAGCTTTCCGTATGACGACAAGGACCCGGACCTGCTGGAAAACGATCCGCTGATCATCAGCACCGGCGACGAAGTGTTCAAGGAAGATTAAACAACCCGAATGACGATGAGGAACCGATTATGATTATTCAGTTTGATAAGCACGCCAAGGAAGTGGTCAAGGAATTCAAAAGTCTGCTTTCTGACAAGGCTTTACGCGAGATCACAGATGAGCAGTTTTCAGAGCTGGAAACGCTGGTGCTGGCGTCGGTGGAAGTGGTGCATTCCAATATGGCGCACAAAGCCGCCAAGTCACTGGAATCCCTGGCGCACGACTTACGCAAGGAGGCGGGTCACGTCGAATAGCCGCGAGTGCGAAGGCGGGGTCCACTGGGTCATCAGTTCGTTCAGATTGCCTTCAAAGCAGCCAGGTTGGCCTTGTCGGGCGCAGAGACGGTTGGGGATGCCCCAGTCTTCGAGCAGGGTGGCGGCGCCCATGGCCTCGGGCGGAAAGCCCGGCAACAGAAAGCGCGCCGGTTTGACCGGAAACGGAAATCCCTGATCGCTGTGGGCAATCACGGTTAAGGCATAACGCGTTTTAAGCTGTTCGCACAGATGCAGGGCGGTGGCCAGACTCAAGCCGTCTGCCAGCAGGCAAAGCGGGTGGTCCCTACCATTCGGTCCCTCCCCCGATTCGCTCTCCGAGTCACCGCGTTGCCCCGCAGCGGGCACAATGTCCTGCAAAAACCACCAGGCCTGGTGGTTTTGATGGTTTGGATTCTTGTGAACACTCTGTCCGGCATCCGGTGCGTTTTCCTGACGGCTGAGAAACTGAATCCGTTGGCCCTGATCCTTGATGCTGAGCAGAAGGGTTTGATCATTCAGTTGCAGATTGACCGGCCAGCGGTCGGCTGGCATCGGTGGGTCACAGCGGTATTCGTGTACCCAATACTCCCCGATTTGCGGCAGGCTCTGCTGCCAGATCAGCGCGGGCCACATCGGCTCGGCGTTGTCAGACCGCATTGTTGCGATACACCGGCCGTCCCTGAAAGTAGGTGGCTTCCACCTGTCCCTGAAATTCCCAGCCGTGAAAAGGACTGTTGTCGCCCTGACTGATCAGTGCAAACCGATCCAGTTCCCAGTGTGCTTCGGGGTTGAACAGACAGAAATCGGCGGAAAGCCCTTGGCTGAGGCTGCCGTTCTGAATGCCGATGATTTCCGCCGGACGCTGACTGAGTGCGGCAATGGCCTGGTTGAGCGTCAGGGTGTTGTCCTCGACCAGACGCAGGGTCAGTGGCAGCAGGGTTTCCAGACCACTGATGCCGGGTGCGCTTTCGCCGTAAGGCAGGAGTTTGACGTCGCGGTCCAGCGGGGTATGGTCGCTGACAATGGCATCGATCACGCCGGTTTTGACGCCCATGCGCAGTGCGGCCTGATCGTTGTGGGTGCGCAATGGCGGAGTGACGTGAAACAGGCTGTTGAACTCCAGCAGATCGTAGTCGGTCAGATGCAGTTGGTGAATGGCCACATCGCAGGTTACCGGCAAACCGGCTTTTTTGGCCTGAGCGATCATTTCCACCGATTTGGCGCAGGATACCTGCGAAATATGCACCCGTACCCCGGCTTCTTCGGCCAGAATCAGGGTTTGCGCCAGCGCGGCGGTTTCGGCGCTGTAGGGAATCCCATTCAGGCCCAGTCGACTGCTGACCGCGCCACTGTGGGCCACGCCGCCGTTTTTCATGGTCTGATCTTCGCAACGCAGCATCAGCAGAATGTCGTTGCTGGCGGCGTAGCTCATGGCGTTGCGCAGCGTCAGCGGGTTTTGAATCGGTTGGTCGGCCTGGCTCAACGCAATGCAACCGGCGTTTTTGAGCGCGGCCATGTTGCTGAGCATTTTGCCGTCCAGATTCTGGGTCATGGCGCCAATGGGCAGCACAAACGCGGTGGCGGCCTGACGGGCGCGGCGTTGAATCAGTTCGGTCACCGCCTGGGTGTCGTTGACCGGCTGGGTGTCGGGTGGGCAGCAGATGGTGGTGATGCCGCTGGCCACGGCGGCTTTGGTTTCGGAGGCAATGCTGCCTTCGTAGTGGCTGCCGGGTTCGCCCAGACGCGCCTGCAAATCCACCAGGCCTGGTATCAGCCACTTGCCAGAACCGTCAATGGTCTGGTCGGGACTGAAGCCTTCCGGTGCGGTGTCGCTGATGGCCTGAATGCGGCCGCGGGCGATGTACAGATTGCTGACCCGGTCGAGATTCTGACTGGGGTCAATGATGCGGGCGTTTTCAATCAGCAATCTCATGCGCGGTCCTCCTGCATCGATTGGGTGGTCTCTTTCAGGGCCTGGGCGTTTTCGGTGATGATCGACATCACCGCCATCCGCACCGCAATGCCGTTGGTGACCTGATCCAGAATCACCGACTGTTCGCCATCGACCACTTCTGAATCGATTTCGACCCCGCGGTTGACCGGCCCCGGATGCATGACAATGGCATCGGGTTTGGCGAAGGCCAGGCGCGATTTGGTCAGGCCGTAGAGGTTGAAAAATTCTTTTTCACTGGGCAGGAGGGCGCTTTTCATGCGTTCGCTCTGCAGCCGCACATTGATGATCACATCCACGTCGTCCAGCCCGTCTTCGATGTTGTCAAACACATGCACGCCCAGCGCAGATGGGTCGGGCGGCATCAGGGTTTTGGGGCCAATCACCCGGATTTCGCGGGCTTCGAGCAGGCTCAGCGCCTGAATCTGTGAGCGCACCACCCGCGAATGCTGAATGTCGCCGATGATTGCGACCTTGAGGTCGTAAATGTCGCCTTTGTGGCGGCGGATGGTGAGCATGTCGAGCATGGCCTGCGTGGGGTGGGCATGCTGACCGTCGCCGGCATTGATCACATGAATGTGCGGGGCCACATGGCGGGCGATAAAATGCGCCGCGCCGCTTTCGCTGTGGCGCACCACAAAAATGTCGGCCAGCATCGCCTGCAGATTCCACAGGGTGTCGAGCAGGGTTTCGCCTTTTTTGGTGGAGGAGGTGGCGATGTTGAGGTTGACCACATCGGCCGAGAGCCGTTTTTCCGCAATTTCAAAGGTGGTCAGCGTCCGGGTGCTGGGCTCGAAAAACAGATTCATGATGGTCTTGCCATGCAGATTGGGCACCTTGCCGATCTCGCCATGCTCGTCAATAAAGCCGTCGGCAACATCCAGAATCTGGTTCAGATGGCGGGGCTTGAGGCCTTCCAGTGTCAGGAAATGACGCAGTTCACCCTGTTGGTTGAGCTGCAGATTGGGCGTGGTCAGTCGCATGCGGTTTCTTTTCCCATCAATCCGTCGTTTGAGTGACTATTCTATTGTTTGGCTGACACGGTGTCTAACCAATTCGTTAATATGATTTCCGCGGCCAGATGATCCGAGGGGGCGCCGCTGGTGGTCCGTTTTTCGGCTTCGATCGAGCTGAGTTGTTCTTCGATGAAATACACGGGGCGTTTGTAGCGCCCACTGAGACGCTGGCCGAATTTCCGGGCCGGTTGGGTCAGGGCCTGGGCATCGCCGTTGAGGCGCATTGGCAACCCCACCACGATGGCCACCGGCTGCCAGCTTTCGAACAGGGCGCTGATCGCGTCCCAGTCGGGGCGGCCATCGCGGCTGTCGACAATGGTTTCCGCGCTGGCGGTCGCGGTCAGGGTGTTGCCGATGGCGACGCCAATCCGGCGCAGGCCGAAATCAAAACCGATGACGCGGCCCTGAGGCACGGTCGGCGTTTCGCCTGAAGGCACGGCGGCGTCAGTCATGCCCGGCGTCCATGCTCAGAAATTCCGGGGAAATGCCCAGGGTGCGAATCGCGGTGTCCCATTTTTTTTCGGCGGGCACGTCGAACAGCAGGCTGGCGTTGTAGGGAATGGTCAGCCAGTGGTTGCCTTGAATTTCTTCATTGAGCTGGCCTTTTTCCCAACCGGCAAACCCCAGACACACCAGAAAATCCTGTGGGCCCTGCTGTTCGGAAAGGGCTTTGAGAAAGTCTTCGGAGACGGTCATGCCCAGATCGTCAGGCAGGGGCAGCGATTTCTGCCAGTCGCCGGTGGGCTGGTGCAGAATGAAACCGTGTTCCATGTCCACCGGGCCGCCCATCATCACGGTGTTGTCAAGGTAATCGGCGTCGGCCGGAATCGGCATGTCAAAGTGTTCCAGCAGTTGCGACACATCCAGTTGGTGCGGGTAATTGACCACCAGTCCCATGGAGCCATAGTCGTTGTCTTCGACAACATAGATCAGCGCCTTGTCAAACCAGCTGTTGGCCAGATTGGGCATGGCGATCAGAAAGTGGTGCTCTAGCGACTGGAGTGTTTGCATGCCACTCATTATACCGATTCGGGCGTTGATTTGGGTGGGCTTGGTTTTGAGTCAGGGTTACATGTTCAGGCTGGCATTGGACTCTGAATTGGGAGGCTGCAAATCGCATTGCACTCTGTGCAGGCGTTCGGCCATGGCCGGGGTGGCAAAACAGCGCCCATCCGGGGCCACAACGAACGCCTGTTTGATGCCCATTCTGTCGGCAATGCGCTGCCATTGGCTGGGCCCGGCCACCATCAACGCGGTGGCGGCACTGTCGGCGGTGGTGGCATCCGGGTGGGCGACGGTCACTGAGGCAAAATAGTCGGTGGGGGCGGCGGTATTGGGGTTGAGGATGTGGCTGAAGGTCTGGCCCTGCCATTGATAGGCGCGCTGATAGGTGCCGGACGTGACCAGACTTTCATCGCCCTCTACGGTAATGGACGCCAGTGCCTGAGCGGGATCGGCCGGGTCTTGAACCCCAATGGACCAGGCCTGGTAAGTTTTGGGGTCGCGCTGGCCCAGAATGCGCAAATCGCCGCCGATGTTGATCACCGCATTGTCAATCCCGGCGGCCTTAAAGCGTTCGGCAGCCAGGTCCAGTGCCAGGCCTTTGGCGTTGCCGCCGAAATCGAGTTGAACGGCCGGGTTACGGCTGTGGAGTGTCAGACCTTCAAACCAGAGGTCGGTGATTCTGGGACGGGTTTTTAACCAGGCCTGGCGCTCGGCTTTGGAAGGCGGCGGTCCTTCCCAGTGTTCACTGTGAAAGCCCCACAGCGCAATCAAACTGCCGATTGCCGGGTCAAACAGGGCATCGCTGGCTTTGGACAGCGCCTGGGTTTTCAGGATGAAACGCTTGAACAAAGGCGGCACCTCAATCGGTTCGCCCCGGGCAATGGCCTGATTGATGCGATGGAGCTGACCGCTCTGGTTCCAGGCATGCCAGTCTTTGTGCAGGGCGTGAAACCGTTGTTCGATTTGGGAAAACACCGACTGGGCTGTCTGCCGGTCTGTTTCGTTTGCGGTCAGGCTGACGACGGTCCCGAACACGGGAAAACGTGTCTGATGGGTTTGGGTCGGCGCCTGACAGGCAAAAAGCAGGCTGCCGGTCAGCGCGATCAGGAAAAATAGAAGTTTGGGGCGCATAAAAAGAATCTGTTCGACTGTAAACGCATAAATTTTATGGAAATAAGTTAATGTGCTAGTGTAGAACACTACACTAATACCAAAATGGTCATGGAACGTTTTCATCAAGCAAGTGTGGGAAAGCGGCTGCGACCGCTTGCCTTCGCTTCGAATCTTGCGTTAATAACGGTCCAATCATTGTATTCCAACAGGTCATGCATTGTATGAATTTATCGTCTGAGCAGGTGGTTCGGGTTCTGTCCCATTTTCCAGAAGGGGTGTTCACCCTGAACCATGAGTGGGTCATTACCTACGCCAATCAGGCGTTTTCCCAATTGCTGGGTTATGACCCGGAAGAATTGATTGGCTCGGCTGTCGGACAATATCTGAACGACATGTCGATCATGGAAGCCTGTCAGGCCCAAGTAGCAAAAACAGGCCATTGCGTTGAGCAACAATCCGATTTTGTCCACCGCCACGGCCATGCGGTGCGCATCACCAAGAGTGTCCAGCGCATTGAGGATGAGCAGGGTCTGTCGATGCTGATGGTTTGCGCGCGCGATGACGCATCGACGCAGCAGCTCGGCCAGGCATTGAAGGTGAACGCCACCGAATTGGAAGCCAGTAACGAAGCACTGGCCCAGCAAGTGAGCGAGGGGACGGAACGCCTGCAAAAACAAATGGCGTATCTGCGGGCATTCAAAAAAGCGGTGGATACCAGTGCTCTGACATGGATGCTGGATGGGGACATGAATGTGCTGGACGCCAACGGCCAGCTGTTGCGGCGAACCGGCTACGAGCTGAGAGAATTGCTGGACCGCGATTTTTTTGATTTGTGGGACGGCGAGTCAGACAACTTGAAATCCAGTCTGTTTGATACCCTGGCCAGGCACAGCGCCTGGAAAGGGGTGGTCAGTTATCACACCAAATCCGGTCAAACATTCTATCTGGATACCACGCTGGCCAAGATTTTTGATCAGGGGGCCTCTGAGGCAAAATACGTCTGCATCGGTTACGACGTGACCGCGTTGATTGAATCGACGCAGGCCATGGTCAGGCGGCTGCATTTTGATGGTTTGACCCATCTGCCCAATCGCCTGAGTCTGATGGAAGCTTTGCACGATGAGGGGCAATCCGACCGGATCGGGCTTGTGCTGTTCAATGTGGACTGCTTCAGCGAGCTCAATGCCTGTTTTGGCCACAATGCGGGAGATTCCTTGCTCAAAGCGCTGGGCCAGACGCTTCAGGAAGCGTTTTCATCCACCGAAGGCGTGGTCAGTCTCTACAAGCTGCCGGTGGACGAATTTGCGTTGTTGCTGGAGCTGGACGCCGTGGAGGCGGGGTTTGAAAGGCAAGTGGCGGGGTTTCTGCAACATTTGCCGCATCAGCGTTTTCAGCTGGACGGTCAGCAGGTCAATGTTTCGGTGACCGCAGGCTGGGCCACCACCGATACGGCTGGCCCCGAAGGCCGGGAAGTGCTTTCGGGAGCCGACATGGCCCTCAAGCGGGCCAAGGCCCGGCGTCAGACCTTTCTGGCGTTTGATCCGACGCTGAAAATCAAAAAAACCTACCAGCAGAATCTGAATTGGATTGAGCGCTTGAATCGAGGGCTGGAAGAAGGGCGATTTGTGCCGTTTTATCAGCCGATTGTCGATGCCAAAACCCATCAGGTGGTCAAATACGAATGCCTTTTGCGTTTGCGCGAAGGCGACGATTATGTGTCTCCGGGCGCTTTTCTGGACATTGCCAAGCGCTTACGACTGTACCACCGTCTGACCCAAACCATGATCGATCAGGTGTTTGCCAAAATCGCCACCACGCCGCATCATTATTCTGTCAACCTGTCGATTGAAGACATCGCCGATGAAACCATGCGTCAATGGCTGATCGACCGGATCAAAACCTGTGCCGACCCCGGGCGGTTGGTATTGGAGATTGTGGAGTCCGAAGGCATTCAGAATTACGGCACGGCGAGGGAATTCATTCGCGCTGTCAGAGCCCAGGGAGTGCAGGTGGCGCTGGACGATTTCGGTGCTGGCTATTCCAATTTTGCTTACATGGTGCAATTGGATGTGGATTACCTGAAAATCGACGGTTCGATCATTCGCGACATTTGCGACAATCCGGCCTCAGAGGTGATGACCGAAACCATTCTGGCGTTTGCGCACAAGCTGGAGGTCAAAACCATTGCCGAATTTGTTTCCGATGAAGCCGTTCTCGAATGTTTGACACCCTTTGCGATCGATGAGTTTCAGGGGTTTTACTTCGGCAAACCCTCACCCGAAGTGGCCTGAGCCGGCGGCAGATCGGCCAGTGCGTCCAGCAATTGCCCGGCAATATTCAGGTCAAACGCCGCATCCAGTTCGCGTACGCAGGTCGGACTGGTGACATTGATTTCGGTAATCACCTCCCCGATCACATCCAGCCCCACAAAATACAGGCCTTTGGCCTTGAGCGTCGGCCCGACCTGTTGGCACAGCCAGCGGTCGCGTTCCGTCAGCGGCTGACCCACGCCACGGCCACCGGCGGCCAGATTGCCCCGGGTTTCCCCTTTGGCCGGAATCCGCGCCAGCGCATAATCAATCGGCTCGCCGTTGATCATCAGGATCCGTTTGTCGCCGTCCTTTATTTCGGGCAAATACACCTGCGCCATAATGTGGTGCTGGCCGAAGTCGGTCAGGGTTTCCAGAATCACCGAGATATTGGGGTCGTCCTGGCGCACCCGAAAAATCGAGCTGCCGCCCATGGCGTCCAGCGGTTTCAGGATCACGTCTTTGTGCGTTTGAATGAAATCCCGAATCTGGTCGGGGTGCGCCGCCACGCGAGAGGGGGCCAACGCCTGAGGAAACCAGCTGGCAAAGAGTTTTTCGTTGGCATCGCGCAGTGCCTGAGGCCGGTTGATCACGCGTGCGCCTTCGGCTTCGGCCAGTTCCAGCATCTGAGTGCTGTAGAGGTAATCGTTGTTGAACGGCGGGTCCTGACGGATGAAAATCTGGTCCATCTCACCCAGCGGTCGCACCTGGGTGGGGCCAAAACCGTAATATTGCGAGGTGGTGTCGGCCTGGGCCCGATCCCAGACTTTCAGTTGGGTCATGCGCCCATAGGGGCGGCCGTTGTCCAGAAAAATGTCCTGCGGCGTCAGGTACCAGAGCGCGTGGCCGCGCCGCTGCGCTTCGAGCAGAATGGCAAAAGACGTGTCCTTCCAGGGTTTGATTCCCTCAATCGGGTCCATCACCATCGCCAGATTGAGCCTTGTGCCTGACTGGCTCATGAGTGCGGCTCCGTCAGTTTGCCCTGTTTGGCCTGGTCGATTTCACGTGCCGCCGCCAGCAGGGCTAGGCGCGCGATCACGCCATAGGCGTAGAAACGGTTGGGGCTGGCGTCCGGCGCCTGGTTCTGGTCCGGGGTGACGCAGGCGGTCTGGAAGGACAGCGACTGAAAGTGCATGCCGGGCGAGTTCAGGTTGTCGGTGGCGCTTTTGCCGGTATGGACCCGATAAAATCCGCCGACCACCTGATTGTGAATCATATAGACCACGGGTTCGGCCACGGCCTCTTCGATGCTTTCAAAGGTGTAGACGCCTTCCTGCACCAGCATCTGCTCGGCGACCCGACCTTCCTTGGCCGAGCTCATTTTGTTGCGCTGTTTGCGATTGAGACTGAGCACGTCTTCGGGGTTGTTGACCGACATGATCGCCATGCCGTAGGTGCCGCTGTCGGATTTGATGATCGCAAACGGCTGACAGTCAATGTCGTGGTTGTCGTAATAGGTCTGGGTTTGCTTGAGAACCTGATTGACCGAGTCGGCCAGGGTTTCCAGGCCGGTACGTTCCTTGAAGTTGACCGGTCCGCAGGGCAGAGACAAGGGGGTGATCAGCCAGGGATCGATGTCGATCAGCTGGGCGAATTCCTGGGTGATGTCCTGATAATGGCCGAAATGCTCGGTCTTGTAACGGTCGGCCCAGCCCAGATCCAGCGGCGGGAGCAAGGTCTGGTCAATGTTTTCCAGAATTTCGGGGCGTCCGCCGGACAGGTCGTTGTTCAACAACACCGCGCAGGGGAAAAAATCGTCCACGCCCACACGATCCTCCTGACGGGTCAAAGGCTCCAGCGTCAAGGTTTTTCCGGACGGCAGGGGCAGGTCCGTGGGTTCGGTGATGTCCGGATTGATACTGCCGATGCGGACTTCGTAACCGGCGGCCAGCAGAATTTCCTGCAGGACGGCGAGGTTCTCCAGATAAAACTGGTTGCGGGTGTGGTTTTCCGGGATGATCAGCACGCCATCGGCAATGGGGCAGGCGGCGGTCACCGCGTTTTGCGCCGCCTGAATCGCCAGCGGGCGCAGGTCGGTGTGCAGGTTGTTGAAACCGGCCGGAAACAGGTTGGTGTCCACCGGGGCCAGTTTGTAACCGGCATTGCGCAGGTCCACCGAGGCGTAGAACGGTGCCGGGGTCTGCTTGAATTGTTTGCGGAACCAGGCTTCGATCTGGGATTGCTGGTTGAGCAGGTGTTGTTCCAGTTCCAGCAACGGGCCGGTCAAAGCGGTTTGTAAATGCGGCACCTGATTGGTTGAAGGCATAATGGTCGTGTTCCGTTATTTGAATGGTCAGCGAGCAAAGTCGCCCCAAAGCGTTTGCATGGCGGCCAACAGGGCGACGCCAGCGGTTTCGGTTCTTAATACTCTAGGGCCAAGGGCAATGGCTTTCAAGCCTTTTTCCACGGCCTGGTCGATTTCGGCGGTGCTGAGCCCGCCTTCGGGACCGATCAGAAAGCACAGCGGCTGCTGCGGTGCCGGTGGGGTCAGGTCTGAGAGGGTGTGCGTGGCCCGCGGGTCCAGAACCAGGCCTGGCAGATTTGTGGTCTCGGCGTCTGCTGGCAGGGCGTTTAACCAGGCCTGGTAAGTTTTCAGGGGCCGCACTTCCGGCACATGGGCTCGGCCGCATTGTTCGCAGGCATGAATCACAATCGCCTGCCATTGGCGCCGACGCTTTTCGGCTTTGTCATCGCTCAACCGTACCATGGAATGCTCGGTCAGCACTGGCTGGATGGCCGTGACCCCAAGTTCCACCGCCTTTTGCAGGCTGTAATCCATGCGGTCGCCTTTGGAAACCGACTGCACCAGTGTGGTGGTAAGCGGCGATTCGCGGTCCACCGCCGACAGGGCTTCGATCCGGGCCGATGCCTGTTTTTTGGAAACGGGGATCAGGCGGGCACTGGCCTGCTGACCCTGGCCGTCGAAAATTTCCAGCGGATGCTCGGCCCGGAGGCGCAGCACGCGCATCAGGTAATGCGCCTGCTCCTCGCTCAGCTCAACCGACTGCTCAGGCTGGTAGTGGCCGGGCACGTATAGACGGGGGATGCGCATGGCCTAGTCCTGGCGGAAGGTCAGATTTTGCACAATGTCGATGGTCGGCTGTGGCTGGTTCATGCTGTAAAAATGCAATCCCGGCGCGCCGATGTCGAGCAGGCGTTGTGACAATTCCTGCACCACCTCTTTGCCAAACGCCTTGAGGCTTTCGGGGTCGTCTTCGTAGCTTTCCAGCCGGCACTTGAGCCACCGGGGGATTTCGGCCCCGCAGCCCTGGGAAAAGCGCACCAGATTTTCGTAATTGGTGATCGGCATCACGCCGGGCACAATCGGCAGATCAATCCCGGACTTTTCGCAGTTGTCGATGAAGTAGCGGTAGCTGTCGACGTTGTAGAAATACTGGGTGATGGCCGCGTCCGCGCCTTGATCGACCTTGTGCTTGAACCATTTGATTCCCACGTCGCAGTTGCGTGCCTGTGGGTGGGTTTCCGGATAAGCGGCGACTTCGATGGTGAAGGTGTCGCCAGTGGTTTCGCGGATAAACGCGACCAGGTCGCTGGCGTATTTGAATTCGCCCGGGTCCATCATGCCCGAGGGCAGATCGCCACGCAGGGCGACCAGTCGTCGGATGCCCATGGCGTGATATTGGGCCAGCAGCTCGCTGACGCTCTCACGCGTTGCCCCGACGCAGGTGATGTGCGGAGCGGCGGCGTGATCGGTCCGGGTCTGAATGTATTCAACCGTTTCCATGGTGCGGGCCTGGGTGGTGCCGCCGGCACCGTAGGTCACCGACATGTATTCCGGGTGAATGACATTGAGTTGTTCGATGGTGTGCTGCAGCTTTTCCACGCCGCGGTCGGTGCGCGGCGGGAAAAATTCCAGGCTGATTTTTTGGGGGTACTGGCGTTGTGATTGCATGAAATGGGTTTCCTTGTGTGGGCTTACAGACCGGCTTCCTGACGCAAGGCATCGGCCTTGTCGGTGCGCTCCCAGGTGAATTCCGGCCGTTCCCGTCCGAAATGGCCGTAGCTGGCGGTCTTCTGATAGATGGGGCGATACAGGTCCAGCATCGCAATCAGCCCTTTGGGGCGCAGGTCAAAGTGCTCGCGCACCAGTTGCACAATGCGCTCGGGCGCAATTTTGTGGGTGCCGAAGGTGTCGATGTTGATCGAGGTCGGCTCGGCCACCCCAATCGCATAGGAGATTTGGATTTCGCACTTGTCGGCCAGTCCGGCGGCGACAATGTTTTTGGCCACATAGCGTCCGGCATAGGCCGCCGAGCGATCCACTTTGGATGGGTCCTTGCCCGAAAACGCGCCACCGCCATGACGGGCCATGCCGCCATAGGTGTCGACAATGATTTTGCGGCCGGTCAAACCGGCGTCACCGACCGGGCCACCGATCACAAAGCGGCCAGTGGGGTTGATGTGATACCGGGTCTGGTCGTGCAGCCACTCGGCTGGCAGCACCGGGCGGATGATTTCTTCCATCACCGCTTCTTGCAGGGTCTGGTTGCTGACATCCGGGTCGTGCTGGGTGGAGAGTACCACCGCGTCCACGCCCACCGGCTGGCCGTTTTCATAGCGCAGCGTGATCTGGCTTTTGGCGTCCGGACGCAGCCAGTCAAGTGTCCCGTTTTTGCGGCATTCGGCCTGACGCTCCATCAAACGGTGCGCATAAAAAATCGGGGCGGGCATCAGCACTTCGGTTTCGTTGGACGCATAGCCAAACATCAGGCCCTGATCGCCAGCGCCCTGTTCGTGATCGTCGTACTCGTCCACGCCCTGAGCGATTTCGGGCGATTGCTTGCCAATGGAGCTCAGCACCGCACAGGTGTCGCCGTCAAAGCCCAGGTCGGCGTGTTGATAGCCAATCTCGTTGACCACCTTGCGCACCAGTTCTTCCTGGTCCACCCAGGCCGTGGTGGTGATTTCGCCGCCGAGCATTACCATGCCGGTTTTGATAAACGTCTCACAAGCCACACGGGCTTTCGGATCCTGCTTCAGGATCGCATCGAGCATGGCATCGGAAATCTGATCGGCGATTTTGTCCGGATGGCCTTCGGAGACCGACTCGGAAGTAAATACCTGGTTCATCATACTGTGTCCTCAATGTGGTGTTTGGTGCATTCAGCGCATGCACGAAATAATGGATTCTTTGCGCGGGTCCAACCAATGAACGCGTGCAAAAAGCTCTGATTGAGAATACGGTGCTGGCAGCCTATTGAGTTCCATCGGCTGCTAAGGCGGGGCTGTGACAGTCCTCGCTTTAGCCGTATTTATTCAACCCGAATGGCGAACCATTCGGGGTAAGCGCCCGCAAGCTGATGTTCAAATCGGCGCGGCATTATTGTGAAAAAAAACTGACTGAAATGCAAGGTCTTTTGTAAACCCGAAGCCAAACATTCGGGTTGGCAGAAATCGGGAAAAATGTCATCCCAGTGCAATCTTGAGCGGATAGGCTGGCCTGTCTGATTGCTATGGAGGGTGTGTGATGCGCCAGCAAGCCGCTTTCACGAACGAATTGCCCGCGTTTGACGGGTCTCTGCCGGACGATCTGAGCAGCTCGCAACTGGGGCGAGAGCTTCAGGACATTTTTGAGCACTCGCGACTGGCCACGTTTTTTCAGCCGATTGTGTCCCTGAAAAAAAGCGGGATCATCGGGTTTGAGGCGCTTTCGCGCGGCCCGGAGAATTCGCCGTTGTTTTCACCGGCCAATCTGTTCAGTGCGGCGATCAAGCACGATCTGCTGCTGGAAATGGATCTGATGGCGCGGCGTATCGCGATTGAGACCTTTCATCGTCAGGCCCACTTGCATCAGAACCTGCCGTTTCTGTTTCTGAATGTCTCGGTTAGCACCTTGTTGAACCAAAATCATCAGACCGGGTTGACCCTGCAGTATCTGCAGGCGTTTGATCTGGATGTCAGTCATGTGGTGATCGAAATCACCGAACTGCAACCAGTCGAAGACATGTCGCTGTTTCAGGAAGCGATCAGCCATTACCGGCGCATGGGGTTCAAGGTGGCGATCGATGACCTCGGGTCCGGTTACAACGGCCTCAAGCTCTGGTCGGAAGTAAAGCCGGACTTTGTCAAAGTGGACAAGCATTTTATTGCCGGCATTGACCGTCAGGCCGACAAATACCGTTTTATGGAAACCATACTGACCCTGGCCAAGGGGCTGGGCACCAAGGTGATTGCCGAAGGGGTCGAAACCGAATCCGAACTGCGGATGCTGGAAAAACTGGGCGTGGATCTGGTGCAGGGCTATCTGCTGAAGCGGCCAGCGGCCAGTGCGTCCATGGTGCTGGATTATGATCTGAAGCCTCAGGTTCAGAGCAGCGCGGGGCCAACCGAGGCGGTGAAAATTGTGATCAGCCCGGCCAAGGCCATGTCGCCCAATACCTCGGTTCAGGACATGACCGAATTGATGCTGAAGGATCAGCAACTGGAATTTGTGCCGATTGTGGAGCAGGGCATTGTGCGGGGCATGGTCTGGCGGCGGGAGCTGATGGACGTAATGGCCCGGCCTTTTGGTTACGACTTGCATACCCGCAAAAAGATCACCCGCTTTATGGACCCGGACCCGCTGGTGTTTGACGCCAACACGCCGCTGGTGGATGTGAGTCGCACCATCACCGAACAGGGCAATTATGAGCGGGGGCACTTTGTGATCACCGAAGACGGCTTTTATCAGGGCTGCGGTTCGTTTATGGAAGTGCTTCGGGTGATGACCGATCTTCAGGTGTCCAGTGCACGTTACGCCAATCCTTTGTCGGGATTGCCGGGCAATGTGCCGATCCAGAACTGCATTCAGGACCATCTGGATCAGGCCGTGTCGTTTACGGTGATGTATGTGGACGTGGACAATTTCAAGCCCTATAACGATTACTACAGTTTTGAACAGGGCGATCAGGTGATCAGCGAAGTGGCCAAGGTGCTGCATTCGGCTGTGGGGTTGAAGCAGGCCTTTATCGGGCATGTGGGCGGCGACGACTTTGTGGTGGTGACGCGTGATTCGGGCTATCAGGCCATATGTGACAACATACTGGAAGGCTTTTCTCAGGCGGTGGCGCAGTTTTACACCGAAACCGACCGGCAGCGTGGCGGCATTGTCGCCAAAAATCGGGAAGGCGAGGAACGCTTTTTTCCGATGATGAGTCTGTCGATCGGGGTTTTGCTGGTCGCGCCGGGGCAGTTTGATCACACTCAGAAGCTGTCGTCTTGCGCCACCCGCGCCAAAAAAGGCGCCAAGTCCGAAGGCGGTAATACCTATTTTGTGGCCGATGCCGGTCTGCTGGATCAGGCCGCTTCCTGAGCGGTGAGGGCGTGGCGTGCGGGTTTTTGCTTGCATTTGTGTGGTTGCGCGTTAAAATATACGGTTTTTCAACGAAAAGGTCCGTGTTATGACAGCGACAACGTCCACGTCGTCGGCGCTAAAAGTCGGCGTGATCATGGGGTCCAAATCGGACTGGCCCACCATGACACAGGCGGCAGAAATGCTGGAAACACTGGGGGTGGCCTATGAGGTCAAGGTGGTGTCTGCGCACCGCACTCCGGATTTGATGTTTGAGTACGCCGAGCAGGCCGAAGACCGCGGGCTGGAAGTGATCATTGCCGGTGCGGGCGGCGCGGCGCATCTGCCCGGCATGGTGGCGGCCAAAACCCTGATTCCTGTGCTGGGCGTGCCGGTGCAGTCCAAAGCCCTGAGCGGGCAGGACTCGCTGCTGTCGATTGCGCAAATGCCCGGCGGGATTCCGGTGGGCACCTTGGCCATTGGCGAAGCCGGGGCCAAAAACGCGGGCATACTGGCGGCGCAAATTGTGGCCAACCACGATCCGGTTGTGCGCGAGGCGTTGCGCGCGTTTCGTCAGGCCCAGACCCAAACGGTGCTGGATTGCCCGGACCCGCGCGAAGCGGGCTAACGCTTCCATATCAGGCTCCCATATCAAGGTGATTTTATGACCGCATCCGATCCTTCCAAACCATTTGATACCAAGACCGTCGGCGTGCTGGGCGCGGGTCAGTTGGGCCGCATGCTGGCGCTGGCCGGGTATCCGCTGGGTCAGCGTTTTGCGTTTCTGGGACAGTCGCAGCAGGAACCGGCGGCGCTGCTGGGCGATTTTTACAGCAGCGAACAGCAGCCGGAGGCCTGGCAGGTCATGGCGACCGAATGCGATGTGATCACCTATGAAAGCGAAAACACCTCGGTGGAATGGGTGCGCGAAATCGCCCGCACCACGCCGGTGTATCCGGGCGAACGCTCGCTGTATGTGACCCAGGATCGGGGGCGGGAAAAAGCCTTGTTTGAACAGCTTGAAATCCCCTGCGCGCCTTACCGTCTGGTCAACAGCGCAGACGATCTGCAACAGGCAGTGGCCGAGCTGGGATTGCCGGCGATTTTGAAAACCACCCAGGAAGGTTATGACGGCAAAGGCCAGAAACTGATCAAAACCGAAGACCAGATTGACCAGGCCTGGTCAGAATTGGGTCACAAGCCGCTGGTTCTGGAAGGGTTTGTCGATTTTCAGCGTGAACTGTCGCTGGTGGCGGTGCGCAATGCCGACAACGAACACGAATATTATCCGTTGGTGCAGAATGTGCATCACGACGGAATTTTGCGCTACACCATTGCCCCGGCACGACAGGTGTCGCCCGAGATTCAAAAACAGGCCGAGCAGTATCTGCAGGCCTTGCTGGACGAGCTGGATCACGTTGGGGTGCTGGCTCTGGAGCTGTTTGAAACCGCCGATGGCCTGGTGGCCAATGAAATGGCGCCGCGGGTGCACAATTCCGGGCACTGGACCCAGGATGGGGCCATCACCAGTCAGTTTGAAAACCATGTTCGGGCCATCACCGGTCTGCCGCTGGGACCCACCGCGCCGCGCGAACCCATCTGTGCCATGGTCAATCTCATTGGTGAGATCGGGCCGGTCGAGCGTGTGTTGACGCTGGATAATGCCAAACTGCATTTGTACGACAAAACCGAAAGACCTGGACGCAAGCTGGGGCACATCAACCTCTGGGCGAACACCGAGACCGAACTGTTCGCCACGCTGGAACAGCTCAAACCTTTCCTGCCATAGTTTCTGCCATAAGCCGCCGGATGCAGTCGGACAGCTCGGAGGGCAGAACGCCGCGCACGCCATAGCGTTGATACAACGCATCGCCGCCTTCGGCATGCAGCCATACCCCCAGACAGGCCGCGTCAAACGCGGCCATGCCTTGGGCCAGCCAGGCCGTAATCAGCCCGGTCAGCACGTCGCCCATGCCGCCGGTCGCCATGCCCGGATTGCCCGCCAGACACACTTCGCAGTGCTCGCCATCGTAAATCAAAGTGCCCCGACCTTTCAGTACCACCACGCCGCCGTACTGCTGTTGCAGCGCTTTGACCGCCGCCAGTCGGTCCTGTTGGATCTGCGCGCTGTCGGTGTTCAACAGCCGTGCCGCTTCGCCCGGGTGCGGGGTCAGCACCCAGTCGTCGCGGTGACGGGGAAACTGCGCCAGCCAGTTGAGGGCGTCGGCATCCAGCACTTTGGGTCTGTCCATCAGGCAGGCCTGGTCAAAAAGCCCTTTGGCCCAGTCGTCCTGACCCAGTCCCGGCCCGATGCCCAGCGCCGACGCGCTTTCGGCCAGTTGTGACAAGGCCCGTTCGTCGTAGAGCATCCATTCGGGTTGTTGTGCGGTCAAGGTCGGACTGTGTTCGCTGCGCGTGACCAGTTTGACCAGCCCGGTGCCGCTTTTCAGGCAGGCTGAGGCAGCCATTTGCAAGGCCCCACTCATGCTGTGATTGCCGCCGATCAGCAGGGCGGTTCCGGCTGTGCCTTTGTGGCTGGCAAGCGGTCGGGGCGGGCGTTGCTGCCACCAGTAATGCCCGTCGTGGGCCTGCGCCAGAGGAGGCGCTTCGCCCACGTTGGGCCAGGCGGTTTCCGGCAGGTTCAGGTCGGCATAATGGACCCGCCCGGCGGTATCGGGGCCCTGGTGCTGAGTGAGTCCGAGTTTGCGGGTAATGAAGGTCACGGTGGCGTCCGCGCGAATGGCATGCCCCATGATCGCGCCGGTATCGGCGTTGAGGCCGCTGGGCAGGTCCAGCGCCAGCACCGGCTTGCCTGATTGATTGATGGGGTCGAACAGGCTTGCCAGCGCCGGTTTGACTGCTTGGGTCAGACCGGTGCCGAGAATGGCGTCCACCAGCAGGTCGGCCTCACTCAGCAGATCCGGGTGAAACGGCACAGGCTGGATGCCCAGATCGGTCACTTCCTGCAGCACGGTGGCGGCATCGCCCTGATAGCGTTCCGGTTGAGCAAACAGCGCCACCGTGACCTCATAGCCCTGCAAAGCCGCAAACTGGGCCACCACAAAACCGTCGCCGCCATTGTTGCCACCGCCGCAGAGAATCAGTAGGCGACAGGGAGCTGGCCACTGTTGTTTCAGGTATTCGGTGGCGGCCATGCCCGCCCGTTTCATCAGCGTGATCCCGGGAAAAACGCCATTCTGGATCAGCTTCTGGTCCAGAGCGCGGCTTTGTTGGGCCGAATAAAACGCTTGCGCCATTGAGTTCTCCCTGTCTTACCGAGTCTTACAGAAAAATCCATAGTAGCACGCCGCCCAGCACAAAACGATACCAGGCAAACGGGGCCATGCCCAGGCGCTGAATCCATTTCAGAAACAGGGCGATCACCACCCAGGCGGTGATCGCGGAAATGACCAGGCCGCCCAGCAGCGCGTTCCATTGAATCGGGCCCTGATAGGCCAGCAGATCCGCCAGTTTGAGTGTCCCGGCTCCGGCAATGATCGGGATCGACAGCAGAAACGAAAACCGTGCCGCCGCCTCGCGCGTCAGCCCGACCAGCAGACCGGCGGTCATGGTGATGCCCGAGCGGGAGGTGCCGGGAATCAGCGCCAGCGCCTGGGCAAACCCCAGAATGGCGATGTCGCGGTAAGACAGGCTGTGTTCGTCGCGCGTCTGTTTGCCGCGACTGTCGGCCCACCAGAGCAGAGCGCCGAAACCGATGGTGGTCGCCGCAATCAGAATCGGATTGCGCAAAGAGGCTTCCAGCCCTTGATTGATGATCAGACCCAGTACCACGGCGGGGAGGGTCGCCCAGATTACCGCCCAGGCCAGACGGCTGTTGCTGGTGACCTCGCGGGTGATCAGCGAACGGGTCCAGTCATGGGTCATGGCGCGGACATCGCGCTGAAAATAGGTGATCACCGCCAGCAGGGTGCCCAGATGCACCGCCACATCAAACGCCAGTCCCTGATCCGGCCAGCCCAGCAACTGCGGCACCAGAATCAGATGGCCGGAGCTGGAAATGGGCAGGAATTCGGTCAGCCCCTGAATGAAGGCCAGAAAAGCGATTTGCAGCCAGTCGAGAATCGGGTCCATGAATGGGTGTGTCCTTTTTTAACCAGGCCTGGTCAATCGGCCCGGATCAGAGTTGATGGCGCAGATCGCGGAATTCGAACCCGATCAGTGACTGGTCCAGGTGCTTGCTCAGAGCCATCACTTTGAAGGTTTCGCCCATTTCGTCGGGCAGGGTCAGGGTTTTGATCTGTTGGGCCAGTTTGAGCTGTTCGGTGACGTCGTCATCGGGGCGATGGGCCATGTCCATCAGACCGCTGCTCATCAGAAAATGCGCCTGAGTGGTAAAGCCCGCAATCTTGAATCCGGCACTGAAGGCGTTTTCGGCCACCGCGGTGAAATCCACGTGGGCGGTGATGTCCTGCAGTCCCGGGTAAAAAAACGGATCGCTGTGCGCCAGATGTTGATAATGGCAGCGCAAGGTGCCCATGTGGCGGGCGCGCTGGTAGTATTCCTGACGGTTGTAGCCATAGTCGATCAGCAGCACCAGCCCCCGCTTCAGGCTGTCGTGCAGGCTTTGTAGCCAGGGATATAGATTCAGGTTGACCTCGGTGTCGTAACCGCGGTCACTGACCGATCCCAGTTGCTTGAGCAGCTGATTGCTGATGCGCTGCAGTTCCGGTTCGACAATGGGTTGATAGGCCCATTCCAGCGCATCTTGTTCGTCGTTGTACTGCACATAGGCGCGCAGGGCTTGTTCCGGTTCCAGTCGCAGGCGCTCAAACGGCATGGCATCGAGCACCTCGTTGGCCAGCACCACCGCTTCCATCGGGGTTTGTGGCAGTTCCGACAGCCACACCACCTTGTCGGCCAGGTGAGACGGCAGGTCTTTCAGCATCGCCTGCTGGCGCTGCTTGAGGTCGGCGCTGAGTTCCAGAATGCAATACTGTTGCAATCGCTCGGCCTGATCGGTTCGATCCAGCGCCAGCAACAGGTCTCTGGCCATGGTACCGCGTCCGGCTCCGAATTCGATGATGTTGGGCGCGTCCAGTTCGCTCAATCCCTGTGAGACCTGTTGCGCCAGACAGCGGGAGAACAAGGGGCTGATTTCGGGCGCGGTGATAAAATCGCCACCGCGCCCGATTTTGGCCAGACCACTGGTGTAATAGCCCAGACCGGGGGTGTAGAGAGCCATTTGCATGTAATCGCTGAATGGCAGTTGGCCATGGCGCTGCAATCGCTGGCGGATCTTTTTGACCAGTTCGGCGCTTTTCTGCTTGAGTTCGTCCGGCGGCTCCGGCAAACGGGCGCGCTGGCGGCTGGAATGTTTTAGCTGAAGTGTCATGCGGCCTCTTGCGTTTTTTTCTGGAAAGCGAAAAGATAAGATATTATAAAATGTTAGCCCGAATGTTACACAAACTTGTACTGATCTTGCTTGCTCCTTGGTCCCACAAGAAATATTTCTTCAGTCGGCCGTAATCGTGGATACGACGCTTCTTCAGAAATTTCCTTGTGAAACCAATGCCCTGCGCAATCTCAGCACAATTTTATGAAACATTCGGGTCAGTCGATTCTTTTGACGCGAATTGCGGAAGGAATTGGCAGGGAGCGAGAGCAAAGTGGGTTTTTGACCAGGCCTGGTGAGGTTTTTGCTAGGCGATGGCTGGAAAACGTCAAACAAGCGGTGAAACATGAAAGTCGGCATTAAAAAAATTCATGAAAACGAATGGCTGGTCCACATCGGATTTGCCAGCATGCATCTGGATCGTTTTTCGCTGGAATTGCTGGCGATTACTCTGGCGCATGTGCGGGCTCTGGAGCATGGTGAGGCGCATTCGATTCTGGACAGCTACGTTCAGCTGGCGATGCGAATCAAGGAGTTGGACGACAAAGGCCTGCAGCAGTTGACCCGGGCGGTGGAAAACCGGGATCTGTTGCACTTGATGGTGCTGGCCCAGGACGACGCCTTGAATGACTGCATTTTGAAAAATGTCGGTGGCATGGTCGCCAAGCAACTGAAATCGGATATGCAAAAGGCCGAAGCAGTGGATGAAACGACCGGCAAGGAAGCGGTCACGCGCGTGGTAAAGACCCTGTTCGAGCTGGAAACACAGGGCCAGGTCGAGTTTTACAACGAAGCCACGCAGTACATTTGATAACCGGGACGAATAAAGACGTGTTATGGAAGTGAATGCCAAACGATTGGAAAGCGGGGAATACACTCTGGACATGGGGCCGGTGTCGTTGACACTGGAGGAGCCCGTGCTGGAACAGTTGTATGAGGTCATTCATCAGCGCCTGCAACGCAGCGGTCAGCAGGAAGCCGTGGGGCTGAACAAGAAACTTCAGGCCTATCGGACCCTGGCGCAGAAACTGGTGACGGTGAATGACCGGATTCTGCAGGCGCTGTTGCCGCAACTGACGCCGGAGCAGATGGTGACCATGGTGCGTCTGTCGGGGCCGGAAATGTTTGACAAGATCAAGCGCAATCTGTCGCGGCAAAACGGCCAGCAGTTTGAAGAAGACCATCACGACCTCAACAAGATCACAGTGCATCAGGCCATTTTGTACATGGAGCAGATCATGCCTTTGATCAAGCGCGCCGCTCAGGAGCAGAAGCAGCGTCAATCAACCTGAATCAGTTTTTGTGATCTGATTGCGCCCGCTGGCGCTCAATGGTCAGGCCGACGTTGTCCACATAGGGCACGGCATGGGGCTTCATCAGGGTCAGGCGCACCGATTGGGCCAGCGGGTAGGTCTGCAACAGTTTGTCACACAGGCTTTCGGCCAGCGCTTCAATCAATTCAAACCGGCTGGCTTGCGCCCACGCCGTCACATCGTCCGCCATCGCTTTGTAATCCAGTGTCTGCTTCAGATCGTCTGTCTGTCCGGCAGGGCGAAGGTCGCACCCAATCGCCAGGTCCATGTCAATGGGCTGCGGGGCCTGTTTTTCCCAGTCAAACACGCCGATCAGGCAGTGCGCGCGAATGCCGCGGATGTGAATCGTGTCCATAGTCTCTCCTATCCGAATGTCCCGGTTTTATGCGCTGATTTTACAGGTTTTGCGTGCGAAAAGCGCGTTTCCGGGCGGCGGCGTTTTGGTTCCCCGCCACAAAGGGGTAAAATACCCATTTTACTTTGGATAGGAAGGCGTCAATGGATTTGACAATATGGCTGGTTGCCTGGGTGGTCGTTTGGGTGCTGGGCGCGTATTTGCTGGGCTCGATTTCCTCGGCGATTGTGGTCTGCCGGTTGATGGGGCTGGGCGACCCGCGTGAGGACGGTTCGGGCAATCCCGGTGCCACCAATGTCAAACGCCTGTACGGCAATCGCCCGGCGGCTCTGACGCTGGCGGGCGACCTGTTGAAAGGCTTTGTGCCGGTGAGCCTGGCCGTGTGGGCCGGTTTGTCGGGTGAGCTCATTGCGGCCGTTGCTCTGGCCGCATTTTTCGGTCATCTGTATCCCGTGTTTTTTCAGTTTCGTGGCGGCAAGGGCGTGGCGACCTTTCTGGGCGCAATGTTTGGGTTGCATGTTCTGTTGGGTGCGGGCGTGACGCTGGTGTGGCTGTTTGTGGCCAAAGTGCTGAAAGTGTCGTCGGTGTCGGCATTGGCCGCGGCGGCGCTGGCCCCTTTCATCGTTTATGCGGGTCTGAACTGGCTGGGCCGGGGCGATCAGGCATGGGTTCTGACGGCGATGACGGTGGTGATGGCGGTGGTGCTGTTCTGGCGGCATCGCAGCAATATCCAGCGTCTGCTTTCCGGCGAAGAGGGGCGCATTTGAGCGTTGATCTCCCTGCGTTGCCGTGACGAGCGATGCCCTCGCGACCTTCAGCGATGCCCTCGCGACCTTCTTTTTGACCAGGCCTGGTCAAAAAGAAGGTTAAATCTGGGTGAGGCTTTCCAGCTCCCAGCGCGGGCGGCAGGCGAAGTTGAGGTCGGAATGCTGACCGGCCAGAAGACGCTGGGCACCGGCGTAGGCGATCATGGCCCCGTTGTCGGTGCAGAAATCCAGCCTCGGGTAGTGGGCCTGACCGCCGCGCTTGGTCATTAACTGGGTCAGTTGCTCGCGGATGGCCTGATTGGCGCTGACGCCGCCCGAAACCACCAGCCGGTCCAGCCCTTCCTGATCCAGTGCGCGGCGGCATTTGATCCGCAGGGTATCGGCCACCGCCAGTTCAAAGGCGCGGCAGATGTCGGCGCGGGTCTGGTCATTGTCGTCACCGGCGTTTTTGGCCTTGTGCCAGGTATTGAGGCTGAAGGTTTTCAGGCCGCTGAAACTCATGTCCAATCCGGGGCGATCGATCATCGGGCGCGGAAAACGGTAGCGTTCGCTGTCGCCTTTCAGCGCCAGACGAGACACTTCCGGGCCGCCCGGATAGCCCATGCCCATCATTTTCGCGGTCTTGTCAAAGGCTTCGCCCACCGCGTCGTCCAGCGTGTCGCCCAGCAAACGATAGCGCCCGATGCCGTCCACGCGGATGATTTGTGTGTGCCCGCCGGAGATCAACAGACAGATAAACGGAAACGCCGGCGGGTCGGCTTCGAGCATGGGGGCGAGCAGATGGCCTTCCATGTGGTGAATGCCCAGAGCGGGAATCTGCCAGGCCAGTGCCAGGCTGCGTGCGACCGAGGCCCCGGTCAGCAACGCGCCCATCAGGCCGGGTCCGGCGGTGTAGGCAATGCCGTTGACGTCTTCGGCGCGGCATTCGGCCGCGGCCAGAGTTTCGTCGATCAGCGGGATCAGACGTCGGATGTGATCGCGCGAGGCCAGTTCCGGCACCACACCACCAAACTCGGCATGTTGCGCCACCTGGCTGTACAGCCGGTTGGCCAGCAAACCTTGCTGATTGTGGTACAGTGCCACTCCGGTTTCGTCGCAGGAGCTTTCAATCCCCAGCGTCAGAAAAGGGCGTTCGCGGTTGGACGGTGTGGACGATGTTTGGGGCGCGGCTGTCGCGGAATGGGTCATAGGCTGGCACTCTGGGCTAGAGTCGGTTTCTCGATTCAATGGATGACGGATTTTATCAGACTTTGCCCGGTTTTGCGCCACGCCGACCCCGGCCCGCGGCGGGGATTGTGGCCTGAGCCGCTGTCTGCCTGATCGGCAAAGTTTTGATTGCAAACTGTTTAGCCTGTCTTTATAATACTCGCTTTACGATTTTTGTATCGTTTTGCGTCCTGCTTTGCATGCCCGAGCGCATGAGTAGAAAACGGTCTGTTTTAATCATTAGTCAATCAACAAGATACTGAAATCTTTAAGAATTCAAGAAGGTGAATGATATATGCCAAGTGTAAAAGTAAGAGATACCGAACCGTTTGACGTGGCTTTGCGTCGTTTCAAGCGTGCCTGCGAAAAAGCCGGTGTGCTGACCGAATCCCGCAAGCGTGAGTTCTACGAAAAGCCAACCTGGGCGCGTAAGCGTCAGAAAGCGGCTGCGGTCAAGCGTCTGGCCAAGCGCCTGTCACGCGAAAACCGTCGCGTTAACCGTAAGTACTGAGGCGGTTACCCCAAATGGCAAGCGAACTGAAAGCCACGCTGACGGCAGAAATGAAAACGGCGATGAAAGCGAAAGACAAGCCTCGCTTGTCTGTGATTCGCTCGATCCAGGCGGCGATCAAGCAGGTCGAAATCGACAAGCAGATCACGCTGGACTCGGACGCCGATGTTCTGCCGGTGTTGGACAAAATGCTCAAGCAGCGCCGCGATTCGTATCAGCAGTATATGGATGCGGAGCGTCCGGAACTGGCGGAAACCGAAGCCTTTGAAATGGACGTGATCCAATCCTTTTTGCCACAGCCTTTGACCGACGACGAAGTGACGCAGTTGATTGACGAAGCCGTGGCCGAAACCGGAGCGGCTTCGATGCAGGACATGGGCAAGGTCATGGGACTGTTAAAACCCAAGATGCAGGGACGCGCCGATATGGGCGAAGTCAGCAAAAAGATCAAAGCCAAGTTAAACGGTTGATCTTTATTGGCCGGTTCGCAGCCAGAAACACGCCGCAAAACCCGTCGATGGCATAACGCCATGGCGGGTTTTTTGCATTTGGGGCCTTGTGCATAAACCTGTGAACAAGCTGTGAGTGAATCAGGCGGTCAAATTTCTGAGCGCCCAATCAACAAGGCAGACAGGATGGTCGGATCTACCGGAAAACCCAGCAGCGGAAGCATTCCGCGCACGTTCATAGACGATCTGCTCAACCGCACCGACATTGTGCAGTTGATCAATGCCCGTGTGCCCCTGAAAAAAGCCGGCAGCAGTTACAAGGCCTGTTGCCCGTTTCACGATGAAAAAACCCCGTCGTTCAATGTGAATGGGGTCAAGCAGTTTTATCACTGTTTTGGCTGTGGCGCCAGCGGCGATGCCATCCGTTTTCTGCAGGAATATGACGGCCTCAGTTTTGTGGAAGCGGTGGAAGCACTGGCCGCCTTCAACGGCGTGGAAGTGCCGCGCGAAAAACTCAGTCCGCAAGCACAGGCGCAACAGCAGAAAGCGCGAGACCTGTATGACCTGATGTTTCAGGTGGCACGGTTTTATCGCCAGCAGCTGAAATTGCACGCCCGCTCGGAAGAAGCCAAAAACTATCTGCGCCAGCGCGGCCTGACCTCGGACATCGCCAAAACCTTTGCCATTGGCTATGCGCCGCCGGGCTGGGAAACGCTGCTAACCGATTTTGCGCCTCAGTGGGGCGAGTCGTCCGACCTGGCCAAACATCTGGTTGATACCGGGATGCTGATCGAAAAAGAGGGCGGGCGTCGTTATGACCGCTTTCGCCATCGCATCATGTTCCCGATTCGGGACGGTCGTGGCCGGGTGGTCGCTTTTGGCGGTCGGGTGGTGTCGGACGAAGATCAGCCCAAGTACCTGAACTCCCCGGAAACGGCGCTGTTTCACAAAACCCAGACCCTGTACGGCATCTATGAAATGCGCCAGTCGCGCCAGCGCTTTGATCGGGTGCTGGTGGTGGAAGGCTATATGGACGTGGTGGCGCTGGCCCAGTTTGGGATTCGCAATGCGGTGGCCACGCTGGGCACAGCGGTCACGGCCGAGCATTTGCAAACCCTGTTTCGGGAACTGAACGAAGTGGTGTTTTGCTTCGACGGCGATCAGGCGGGCCAGAAAGCGGCCTGGAAAGCACTGGAACTGGCCTTGCCGCAAATGCAGGCCACCCGCTCGGTCAAGTTCCTGTTCTTGCCGGAAAAAGCCGATCCGGACTCCTGTGTGCGCGAAGAAGGGGTCGAAGGTTTTACCCGACGGGTGGATCAGGCGCTGACGCTGTCGGCGTTTCTGTTCAAAGGGCTGGAAGCCCGGTTGTCGCAGCCCTTGTCCACGCCGGAAGGACAGCAGCAGCTGATCTCTCTGGCCAAGCCTTACATTGCTCAGGCCCCCGAGGCCTTACCGGATGCGCTGACCCAGATGCTGTCGGACAAGGTTCAGGTGCCGGTGTGGCGATTGGGCAAAATCATGGGCATTCGGGTGGCCGGGCGTTATCGCCCCAAAAACGAGGTTGCCGAGCCTTTGCCGCGACTGAAAGTGCAATCCAAAGTGCTGCGGCTATTGAAAATCCTGACTTGTTACCCCATGTTAAGCAAAGGGGTAGAACCGGGCTTGTTTGAAAACCTGCAGCACAGTGCGCATCCGGAACACCGATTTCTGGTGGAGGCGATTCAGACTCTGCTGGAAAACAACTGTCTGGCCGAGGCGTTGCAGAACTGGTTGCAGGCGCCCAGACGCCAGCGCGCCGTGGCCCTGATGGATCAGATCACGCTGCCCGCCTCCAAAGAAGGGGTGGTGGACGACTTTCAGTTTCTGATTCAGCAGTTACAGAAAGACCTGTTGCAACCAGGCCTGGTCAAAAAGACCGACGACTGGTCCATGGAAGACATCGCCACCTGGCAGGCGCAACAGAAAGCACAGAAACTGAAAGAACCCTGACAAGCACACCCAGGCAAGTGCAAGAGATGGCCAATTTAATCATTCAAATTAATGGCCGATAAGCGTATAATATACGGTTCGTTTTTGAAGGACCGTCTTCTTCCCCAAATCATATTCGAGGCGAGCATGACAAGAGTAGAAAGAAAGCAGCAATTAATCGACTTGATTGAACGTGCCAAGGACCTGGGTTATCTGACCTTTTCCGATGTCAATGACGTTCTGCCCGATGATATTGAGGAAGACCAGCTGGGGCAAGTGCTGACCATTCTGCGCGATTTCGGGATTCAGTTGTTCGAATCGGCCCCGGATGCCGAAGAACTGCTGACCCAGGAAGGCGAAACCTTTGACGACGCGGCCGCCGAAGCCGCGATTCTGGCGCTGGCCGAAGTCGATGCCGAATTCGGGCGCACCACCGACCCCGTGCGCATGTACATGCGCGAAATGGGCTCGGTGGAACTGCTGACCCGTCAGGGCGAAGTCGAAATTGCCAAACGCATTGAATACGGCATCCGCGACATGCTGGGGCAAATGGCCCGTTACCCCAAAGTGGCCATTGACCTGCTCGAATCCTTCCGCAAAATCGAACACGGCGAAGGCAAAACCGCCGACCTGATTCAGGGCTTTGTGCGTCCGTCCGATCTGGTGGACATTCCGGTTGAAAAACTGTCGCCTGACAGTGACAACACCGAACCCAAAGAAGACGGCATCAACCCGGAAGAACTGAGTCAGTTCCTCAAGAATCTGCAGAAAGCCAGTGACGCCGCGCTCGCCGCCGAAGAAAAGCATGGCTACGATGACCCCAAAGCGGTGAAAAAACGCGACAAGGTGGTCGAACTGCTGGCTTCGGTCAAACTGGCCCCGGTGTTTGTCAATCGTTCGATCAAGTCGATCAAATTGCGTGTGGCCCACATCCGTGAGCAGGAACGCAACATCGTCGACGTGGTGATGCGCAACATCAAAGTGCCGCGTCCCAGCTTTCTGAAAACCTTTGTCGGCTCCGAAACCGACTACAGCATGATCGACCGCCTGAAAGAAGCGCATCCCGACAAGGCCGACAAACTGGAAGCCCGTCGCGCCGACGTCAAGCGCGCGCAAAAGCGTCTGGCCATGATCGAAAAAGCCGAGCGCATGCCGATCTCGATCTACAAAGAAACCTACAAGCAACTGAGCAAATCCGAAACCACCGCGCGTCTGGCCAAGCGTGAAATGATCGAAGCCAACCTGCGACTGGTGATTTCCATTGCCAAAAAATACACCAACCGTGGCCTGCAGTTCCTCGACCTGATTCAGGAAGGCAATATCGGCCTGATGAAAGCGGTGGAAAAATTCGAATACCGTCGCGGTTACAAGTTCTCGACCTATGCCACCTGGTGGATTCGTCAGGCCATTACCCGCTCGATTGCCGACCAGGCCCGCACCATCCGGATTCCGGTGCACATGATCGAAACCATCAACAAGCTCAACCGCATCCAGCGTCAGCTACTGCAGAAAATGGGACGTGAACCCACGCCGGAAGAGCTGGCCGAAGAAATGGAAATGCCGGAAGACAAGGTTCGCAAGGTGATGAAAATCGCCAAGGAGCCGATTTCCATGGAAACCCCGGTGGGCGACGACGAAGATTCGTCACTGGGCGATTTCATCGAAGACGGCAACATCCTGTCACCACAGGATTCGGCCGATCTGGAAGGCATGGGCGAAACCGTGCGCGAAATGCTGAGCACCCTGACCCCGCGCGAAGCCAAAGTGCTGCGCATGCGTTTTGGTCTGGACATGAACACCGACCACACGCTGGAAGAAGTGGGCAAGCAGTTTGACGTCACCCGCGAGCGGATACGTCAGATCGAAGCCAAGGCTTTGCGCAAGTTGCGTCACCCAAGCCGTGCCGAGCGTCTGAAGAGCTTTCTCGACCAGTAACGCGCCTTAAGCAGACGACCACAACCGTACGGTCGCGGAAAAACCCCCGCAAGCACCGTACGGTTCTTTATAATACTCAGCCGAAGCCAAACCAAAACCCGTCTTTTCACCAAGCCTGGTGAAACATTGCCTCCTTAGCTCAGTTGGTTAGAGCACCCGACTCATAATCGGTAGGTCCACAGTTCAAGTCTGTGAGGAGGCACCATTAATTTTCTGTTAAAACAAAAACCTACAGTCGCCAGCGTTTACTTTTTTCCGTCAAATTAAAAATGTACTACAGTGTAGGAAACATTCTACCCAGTAAATGGGTTAATTGTTTCTTGGGTGTTTGACGGTCCAGTTCAGTACATCCGGCGGGTCCTGTATACCACCAATCCGGAAACGGTCAAGCATCTTTAAACGCATCGCGATGAAACTCTTCGGCGTGCATCACCTCGCGTAATCCGCAGGCCATTAATTTTTCTGGCACTTCGCCGCCGGCGAGTACGCTCAGAATGCTATGAACGCCCCGGGTGAGGGAGGTGAGGTTATAGCCGCCTTCCAGTACAAAGGCCAGGCGGCCGTCGCAATGTTTGTCGGCAATTTCCTGCACGATGCTGGTCAGCACGGCAAAACCGTCGTAGGTCAGGTTCAGTGCCATGTCATTGTGGTGGGGGTCGCAACCGGCAGAGACCAAGACCAGGTCTGGATTAAAGTGCTCGGCGGCGGGGACCAGTATATCGCGAAAGGCTTTTTCAAGCGCGATATCGCCAGCGGTTTCGGGGAGGGGGACGTTAATGGTATAGCCTTCGCCCATGCCGGCGCCGATTTCTTCCAAATGGCCCGACCCCGGGTAAAACGGCGCGGCACAGTGGGTGTCAAAAAACAGCACGTCCGGATCGGCCCAAAATATGTCTTGTGTGCCATTACCGTGGTGGGCATCCCAGTCAATAATCAGGATGCGCTCGCAACCGAGTTTGGTCTGGGCGTGGGCGGCGGCGACCGCCACATTGTTAAAAAGGCAAAAGCCGCGAGCTCGAACCGCATCGGCATGGTGGCCAGGTGGCCGGACCAATGCAAAAGCACTTTGGGTGTCGCCCTTAACCACGCATTCGACCGCGGCGATCGCATTGCCGGCGGCAGCGGTCGCGGCCTGAATGCTATTGGGCGAGACGGCGGTGGTGTCTCTGTCCAGCCAGGCACGTTGGCCTTCGAGGGAGAGGATGTGATCCAGATGGGCGGTGGTGTGAACCCGGCTCAGTTGCTCGTAGGTGGCGTGTGCCCCCGCTTTGATTTGTACGCCGGGGATCGGGTATTCCTTGAGCCATTCCATGATGGCTGTCAGCCGGCCAGGGTGTTCTGGGTAACTCCATTTGAAGTTCAGCTCCCCCAGAATGTTGCTGACCCGTTTTTCTACCCGGCTGGGAAGAAATGGCAAATCAACTTTCGGATCATGGCCAAGCATGACCTCGTCATAAAACACGGTGACACTGCGAGACTCTGTCATCTTGAGCTCCTCATATTTCTGCCGGCTGTGGTTCAATCAGGGGCATTTTGCCAATTTCTTTTTGACGGTGGCGGTGCTTGCCGCCGCACGCACACCGGTGGTTTCAAAACCCAGTCGGGTCCAAGTTGCTTTCGCTTCTTTATTGCTGGCGGCGTATTCGAGTATCAGGTCCTGCAGGCCCCGGTCTTCAGCAAAACTGATCAACTTGCAAAGTATGGCGCCGAAAATCCCCTGTTGCCTGAAAGCAGGCTCCACCCATGTGTCGTCAATGACAGCGGTTTGCAGTTCCTGGTCACCGTCTTGTTCCCACAGCCCCTGGCTGCGCAAAATGTGAATATACCCCATGCCGACCACGCCCGATTTTGACAGTTCGGCCACGATCAGCAGCTTGTCGTCATTTACCAGCGCGTCGGCAAGATTGTCCTGCAGATGCTTTCGCTCTTCTTCCCGCAGGGTCAGCGGAGGGCTGTCGGCAACGTGAAGCGCCAGTTTCGCGAGGAAGTCGACCAAAATGGGAAAGTCGGCTTTGCGGGCTGGGCGTATGGTCAGTTTTTCGATCTGGGTATCCTTGGTCGTCATGGCAAAACTCTTTTGTTGAGCCCAACCCTATCAGGCTGTTTGTGCCGGTTTGTTTATGACACCAGACCACCGACGGGGAACGCAAGCTGGCTGCTCCGTTTATTTATGTTAGATGTTTAAATTAACACAGATTCGTGTCTTATGTGTGCTGAACAGACAATAGGGTCTGAGTTGGTGACGATGCCCGTTTGGCCTTTTATTTCACGGCTTTATCCACTGGCGACGCATCTGGATGGGTTTGTCACAGTTTGAAATCCGGGCACTTTTTAAACGCATTGGACTCAATTGTCAGTAGGGTATTTTCGTGTTAGGGCTGAAGGAAATGCTGACGTTGTTTTGAGACGGTTTATACGTTATTCCAGCCGTGTCATATCTGTGTTGGTTTGCGGTGAAATTGCGCCACAGCTCTTGTTCAACGATCTCTCATATCTACCCCTTAGGAGGCAATAAACAGGTGTCGCCGTTAGTGCGTTAAAAGGGCTTTTTTGCTCTCAGGTCGAAGGCGCGTTAAGCTTAATCTGAATGCCATAAGAAAATAAACATTCAGGAGGAGCCATGCCTTACAAAACGATTCAACAACTGCCGGATTCCGTCAAAGACAACCTGCCCAAAGAAGCGCAAACCATCTATAAAGAGGCGTTTAACAATGCCTGGGATGAGTACGCCGACCCCAAAGATCGACGAGATGATGCGTCGCAGGAAGAGGTGGCGCACAAGGTTGCCTGGAGTGCGGTGAAAAACGTGTACCACAAGCAAAACGGGGAATGGGTCAAGAAGTAGCGGCCTGACAAGAGGTAGCGTGGTGGGTCGTAAATGGCGCGCACTGCCTGCAGGACTTCGTTTATGGCTGCGCCCCCACCTCTTTTCTGACCAGGGTTTGAATCAGCGGTGTGAATTCGGTTCCGGTTTCCTGTGGGGTCAGCACCAGTTCAAATTGACAGTGTTCGCCAGTGGGGGTGATCACGCTCAGATCCTCGTTGTCGGCACGAGAAGCCATTTTATGGCGTTGGAAGAGTGAGCCGTATTTTCGCGGTGGTAAACGTTGTTCGATCAGGGCGGCGATCTCTGCGCGGCCTGTTACTTCGCCCAAAGGCGAGGCAGTATCCCAGCTGCCGTTTGGATGAAACAGTTCTGCCGCGGCCTGGCCGTCGCGACGATCCACACAATCGAGAAAACGCATCAGCATCAAGCGCTTGGAATGACGGGACGCATAGTGGGTGTGCAGCAACGCGTGTGCCTGCTCCGATCCGGGCTGAGTCAACTCGGTTTGATAGAGTGTTTGAATGTCCGGGTTTTCATATGAGCGGCGGCGAGGCGCATTTTGATCAATACTGTAAATGGCCTGCATGCGTTTTTCCAATACCTGTGGGTCCATGGATTTGGGTTCACCACCACCGCCCAGACAGCCGCCGACACAGGCCATGACTTCGATGGCGACAAATTCTTCGCGCCAAAGGTCGGTGGCCAGTAAGTCCTGTGCCGCCGCGATGCCATTGCAGATCGCCACTTTGCCCACCCCCGGAATCTCGGCGGTTTTGATGCCTTTCGCCACGCCGCGCAACTGATGCCATTCCAGCGGCATTTGATCTTCCTGACCGATCAAATGCGCGGCGGTGCGCACCACGGCTTCCATCACCCCGCCCGAGGCACCGAAGATTTGCGCCGCCCCGGTGCTTTCTCCCAGCGGATTGTCAAAAGTGCCGTCTTCGGGCAGGGCGTTAAAAGCAATGCCGCGGGCTTTGATCATGCGTGCCAGTTCGCGCGTGGTCAGGACCTGATCCACATCGCCCGAGACGCCGGGGCGCTGTGACTCGTCTTTTTTGGCGGTGCAGGGCATGATGCTGACCACATAGGGTTCGGCCTGACCTTGGGCGAAGTCATCGCCCAGCGAGCGGGCAAAGGCCCCGCGCTTGCTGAGCGCACCGTGCATTTGCTGGGGAGATTTGGTGGTGCTCAAATGCGGCAAAAGGTCGGGGCGATTGATTTCCACCCAATTGATCCAGCCCGGACAGCATGACGTGAACAAGGGCAGGTTTTTTTGCGCTTTCAGCCGGTTTAACAGCTCGGTGCCTTCTTCCATGATGGTCAGATCGGCGGCAAAGTTGGTGTCGAATACGTGATCGAACCCAAGTTGGCGCAAGGCATTGATCATTCGCCCGGTGCTGATGGTGCCGGGCTTCATGCCAAATTCTTCGCTGATCGCCACCCGCGTGGCGGGAGCAACCTGCACCGCCGAAACGCGACGGTGATGGTCCAGCGTGTGGATCACATCATGCCAGTTGGGCGTTTCAATCAATGCGCCAACCGGGCACACCAGGGTGCATTGGCCGCAGGAAATGCATTTGGTTTCGGCCAGAGATTGGTCGAATACCGTGACCGGAATGCGCCCGGAACCCGGTTCGGCAAAGCCGATGATGTGCTGTTGCTGACCGGGATCGCCGCAGGCTTCGGCACAAAGGCCGCATTCAATGCATTTGGACAAATCGCGCCAGATACTGGGCGAGGTGTGGTCGGTCAGCCGATGTTCCGGATGTGCTTGCGATCCGCGCGCAAGTTTGGGCCAGACATCTTCCAACTGGTATTCGCTGACCAGATTCTGAAACTGGCAATCCCCATTGGCTTCGCAACGGATGCAGTCGTTCGGATGGCGCGCCAACAGCCATTCAAGATTGGCTTTGCGAAATTCGGTCAGTTCAGGCGTGTCGGTGGTGACCTGATCGCCATCCTTGGCTGGCGCAATGCAGGCAGGCTGAGAGCGGTTTTCACTGCTGACGTCCACCAGGCACATCCGGCATACGCCATGACAGGGCAAACGCGGATAATAACAAAGCGTCGGAACGTGCACACCGGCGGCTTTGGTCGCATCCAGCAGCGTTGCGCCGCTTTCAACCTCCACCGACTTTCCATTGACCGTGACCTTAAGCATACTGACTCTCCCCTTGTCTATAATACTTAAGTTCCGACCTGAGTACGAAACGTTTTTGAGAAGGGGATGCGGGCTGAAATGAGGCGGTTAATCCATTTGAGGCTCGTACCAAGAGGGCACTTAGACTAGAATGGACTCAGTAAAATCAAGACTTAAATGGATATGAATTATGGCCGGATCATTATTTGATCAGTTAAAAAGCTCGGGTTTGGTAGACGAAAAAAAAGCCAAACAAGTGCAACGGGAAAAACACCAGCAAAACAAAAAAAGCAAAGCCAACAAGGCCAAAAAAGGCCAGAAGCAAACCAGCCAGTCCGCGCAACTGGCTCAGGAAGCGGCACAAAAACAAGCCGAACAGGCTCAGCTTCTTAACCAGCAAAGAGCGCAAGAGCAGGCACAAAAAGCCCTGCAGGCCGAGTTGAAACAAATCATTGAAAACAGCCAGATCAAAGGCTATGCGGGCGACATTCAGTACCACTTTGTGGACGATGGCCAGATGCAAACCCTGCAGGTCAATGCCAAAACACAACAACAGCTCAGCAAAGAATCATTAAGGATTGTGCGTTTCAAACAGGGCTATGCCCTGATTCCAAAAGAGACGGCCAACAAAATTGCCCAGCGCGATGCATCGTGTTTGGTGGCTGTGCCAAGCGATAAGGATGAGAACCTTTCGGCGGAAGACGAAGCCTATTACGCCAAGTTTAAAATTCCGGACGACTTAATCTGGTAAACGTATCAGTGTAAACAGAGACTTGGCGTAATAAGGGCCATAGAGTAGCCGGGCAGAATGTCAAAAATTTAGTAAACTAACTGTCGCCCGATAGTGAATTATGTGGCGAAGTTACACGGCTCTGCTCCAAATTTCCCCACACGGGTAAATTTCGGGCAATAAAAAAGCCAGACTTCAAAACCTAGTAAGGTGTTGAAAAATCTGGCTTTTGAATGTGGTAGCGGGGGCTGGATTTGAACCAACGACCTTCGGGTTATGAGCCCGACGAGCTACCAGACTGCTCCACCCCGCATCAATGTAAATGTTATCAAGTCCGCCGTGCGTCTTGATGTGGCGTATTATAGTGCGTTACAGATTTATTGCAAGGGGGGCTGGCGATTAAAGTTGGCTTTTCAGAGAAAAAGTTATTTATTTGGTTTTTTTAAGTTTTCTATTTGCCTTCATTCCGAAAACTGGTTTAAATGGGAATCGTGTTTTGAATCAAAGGAGTGTCAGGATGATGCGTTTTCAATTGAAACCTGTGTTGGCGGGTATTGGTCTGTCTTTGGCGTCGGTGATGCTGGTTGGGTGCGGCGATCAGGGAGAGGAATCCCAGCAGTCGTCACAGACTGATCCAGCCATGACGGCGCCCAACGGCGGTGAAAGCAGTACGGCGGATGTGAAGCAGAAAGTCGGCGAGACAGTGGAAGCGGTGAAAGAGAAAACGGCTGAGACCACGGACAAAGTGGTTGAGGAAACGAAGGAAATGGCTGATAAAGCGTCTGATGAAATCAAACAGGCGTCTGACACGGTATCCGAGAAAACGGCCAAGGTCACTCAGGATGTGAAGGAAGAAGCGTCTGAGCAAGTGCAGGAAGCGGAACAGGCCGTGGTGGAAGATGTGGCTTCTGGCGGTCAGTTGTATTCCACCTGTGTTGGTTGTCACGGTGCCAACGGTGAAGGCGGCGTTGGTCCGAAATTGGCCGGTCAGGCGAAAGACGACCTGGTAAGCAAAATGCTGAAGTACAAGGCCGGAGAAGAAATCGGTCCGATGAGTGCGATGATGATTCCGCAGGCGCAGCAGTTGTCTGAACCGGAAATCGAAGCGGTGGCGCAGTACATTACCACGTTTTAAACCAACCGCTCGCAGACATAAGCCCCATTGATTTGGGGCTTTTTTTTGCCCTGAATTTGGCCTTTTCAGTTAAAGGATGCCGCGTCACAGCTTGCAGTCCGGCTCGCAGCCCTGTAACCCGCCGGAGTGGTAAAGGATCACCCGAGCGCCGACCGGCAGGCGCTGGTTTTCCAGGTCTAGCAGAAACGCGGTGACCGTGCGGCTGGTGTAGATGGGGTCTAGCGGGATGTCGAAGTGCTGTTTTAACCAGGCCTGGTGCTTTTTGAGTTCCGGGTGGGCGCGTCCGTAGCCGCGAAATTCGGCTCCGTGATGCAAACGCCAGGAAATGGGTGCCAGCGGACTTGCCGCATAGGGATAAGGGCAGAGCGCTTGAATGACCGGGCGCAGGGAGTCGCCGCCTTTGAGGGTGTTGACCCCGATCAGGCGTTTGGGCTGGTGTGGACTGGCGTGACGGGCGGCATGCTGGGTCAATCCGGCGAGGGTGCCGCCTGTGCCCACCGCTGTGTAAAGGTGGGTCCAGTTCGGGCATTGGGTTTGCAGTTGATCGATCGGAACGTCAAACCCTTTCAGGGCCAGGCGCGTGGTGCCGCCTTCCGGCAGTACCGTCAGGTTGGGGTAGCGCTGCCGATAGGGTGCGAGCAGCGCCTGCAGGAACGCCGGGTCCGATTTTTGCCGGTATTCGCTTCGGGAAAGAAATTGCAGTTGCATGCCCTGTTGTTGGGCGGTGGTCAGTGTGTGGCTCCATGTTTCCGGTGTTTGCGCCAGCTCGTCGCCGCGCACCAGACCGATGGTGGGAAAGCCGAAAAAATGACCGGCGGCTGCGGTGGCGGCCAGGTGATTGGAATAGGCGCCGCCAAAGGTGAGCAGCGCCGGGTGAGATTGGTGGCTCAGTTGGGCCAGAACGCCGCGCAGCTTGTGCCATTTGTTGCCTTGAATGGCGGGGTGATTGAGATCGTCCCGCTTGACCCAGACTCGAACACCTTTTTGGGAAAAAAGCCTGTGTTGAAGGGGCTGAAGCGGCGTCATCGGCGGGTTGAAAAGAGTTTGAGCAGGGCGTGTCATACCCCGGTATAATACGGACCTTTAACGATGTGCGCAAACGCAATACAGAGATAAATCAGGGGAAAAAGGGGATGGCCATGGAGCAGCTAACGCAAAGTCTTGATGTGATGTTTGTTTTGATGGGGGCGATTCTGGTGCTGTTTATGCACGCCGGATTTGCGTTCCTGGAAGTCGGGACGGTTCAGCACAAAAATCAGGTCAACGCGCTGGTCAAAATCATGACAGACCTGGGCGTCTCCACGGTGGCCTATTTCTTTGTCGGCTATGGTGTGGCTTACGGGGTCTTTCTGGGCTTTAACCTGAATGGTGAACTGACGGCGGCGATGCTGGACAAGTCCGGTTATGAGCTGGTCAAATTCTTTTTCCTGATGACGTTTGCGGCAGCGATTCCGGCCATTGTTTCCGGCGGCATTGCGGAGAGGGCGCGTTTTTATCCGGTTCTGCTGGCCACGTTTTTAACGGTGGCGCTGGTTTATCCGTTGTTTGAAGGCATTGTCTGGAACGGCAATTTTGCGATTCAGCAAGCGTTTGAAACCTATCTGGGCGCGCCGTTCCACGATTTTGCCGGGTCGATTGTGGTGCACGGTGTCGGCGGCTGGATTGCTTTGGCCGCGATTTTGGTACTGGGTGCCCGCCATAACCGCTACAGCAAAGACGGCAAGATGCGTCACGTTTACCCGCCTTCCAGCATTCCGTTTCTGGCGCTGGGTGCGTGGATTTTGACCGTGGGCTGGTTTGGTTTCAATGTGATGTCGGCGCAAACCGTCGAAGGCATTCAGGGGTTGGTGGCAATGAATTCGCTGATGGCCATGGTCGGGGGCATTCTGGCCGCCACCGTGATCGGTGACAAAGATCCCGGCTTTATTCACAACGGGCCTTTGGCCGGTCTGGTGGCGATCTGTGCCGGTTCGGATGTGGTCAGCCCGCTGGGCGCGCTGGTGATCGGGCTGGTGGCTGGCGGCCTGTTCGTCAAGGCGTTTACCTGGACTCAGAAAACCTTGAAAATCGATGACGTCTTGGGCGTCTGGCCTTTGCATGGCCTTTGCGGTGTCTGGGGCGCGCTTGCGGTCGGCATTTTTGGGACCACCGCTTTGGGTGGTCTGGGCGGTGTGTCCATGGCGGCCCAAGTGGCCGGTGTGATTTTGGGCGTGTTGATCGCCTTTGTGGGCGGTTATCTGGTTTACTGGGTGATCAATCAATTCGCGCCGATTCGGATGACCGATGAAGACCAGTATGCCGGTGCGGATCTGTCGATTCACAAAATACACGCCAACCCGCCAAGAGATGAGTTTTAAGTTTGGCGGGACACCTAATAATGCGTTCTTTTTAAAGCGAACAAACAAGAGTGGTTATGGAAAAATTAGCACACGAGGATTTATACCGTTTTACCCGTCTGGACGAGCAGGCGTTTGCCGCCGAATCGTCGGATTCGCGCAGTTTTATGCAGCGTTTTCATCCCCGTGCGTATCAATCGCTGAATTTCGGGTTGCATTTAAAGCGTAACCAGAACCATATTTTCATTATGGGCGAGCCGGGCGTCGGGCGGATTGGCATGACCAAGGCCATGCTGCGTGAAGCGGCCCAGCGCAAACCCATTCCGGACGATGTGGTGCTGGTGTCGGATTTCAGCGAATCCAAAAAAACCCAATACCTGACTTTCAAAGCGGGCAATGGCCTGGGATTCAAACAGGCGGTGGAAGAGCTGGTCACTCAGTTGAAAAGCCAGTTGCCGGTGGTGTTTGATGGCCATGCCTATCAGTTGCGCAATCAACAGCTGGAAAACGAGTTGGCGCAGAAACAGGAAGAAGCGCTGACCCCGGCGCTGGATCTGGCCGATTCGCTCGACATCGAAGTGCAGCAGAACGAAAACAATTTTGTGCTGTATGCGTTGGTCGGAGACGAGCGTTTGCGCATGGCCGATCTGAAAAAGCTGGACAAGCCGCTGCGCGAACACTTTATGCAGGCGCTGGATCAGGTGGAAGAAGCGCTGAATCAGGGCTTGACCCATTTTCCGTATCTGCAGCACGAGTACATGGAAGCCGGGCGCAAGCTCAATACCGAGGTCGCCAACGACCACCTGACCCCGTTGATCGATACGATCAAGCTGGAGTTCGGCGAAAATCAGGCCATTCGCGATTATCTGGATGCGTTGCAGAAAACCGTGGTCTCCAAGCTGCATCTGTTCTGGGATCAGTCGTCCGATCAGGTCACCAACAACGCCCAGTCATCGATGGAAGAACTTCTGGCCGAGCAGTCGACCATGTCGGTGTTTGAGGTCAATCTGCTGGTGGATCACGACGGACTGACCCATGCGCCGGTGATCTATGAGCAGAACGCAACCCTGCCGAAGCTGTTTGGTTACACCATCAATTCGGCCACGGCCAATGCCATCGATACGCTGACGCTGGCAATGAACCATCAGGCCGGGTTGTTGCAGAAAGCCCACGGCGGCTTTCTGATGCTGAACATTACCTCGGTGCTGAAAGACCCGGAAATCTGGTCGCATCTGAAAGCGGCGTTGATGAGCAAGCGCCTGACCTTTGAAATCCCGTCTTCCAGCAGTGTGGTGCCATACCATCTGCCGGATTTTCCGTTGGATGTGACCTTGGTGCTGGTCGGTGAAGCCAAGCATTTTTATGCGCTGCAGGAAATCGATTCGCAGTTTGATCTGCTGTTCAAGGTGCAGGTGGAGTTCGAGACTGAGCTGGATCGCACCGAGCAACACGAGTTGGCGCTGGCCAAGCAGCTCAACGAAGAAGTGGCGGACTGGGAAGATTTGCCGGTGAGCCCCTGTGCGATGGCGCGGCTGGTGGAATATGCGGCGCGACTGGCCGAATCCCAGTATCGCATGGTCACCAACAAGGCGATCCTGCGCGATCTTCTGGCCGAAGCCAATGCCTATGCCCGGGCGCACGACAAGACCGAGGTCACACGCGAGATCATTGATCAGACGATTGAGCAGCGCGACTTTCATACCGGCATGGTGGAGGAATATTATCACCGTGCGATCAGCGAAGAGCAGGTGTTGATTCATGTCACCGGGCGTCATACCGGGATGGTCAATGGCCTGACCGTGCTGACGGTGGGACGTCAGTCGTTCGGGCAGCCGGTTCGGATCACCGCTCAGGCGTCCGCCGGGGACGAAGGCGTGGTGGACATAGAACGCGAAATTGAAATGGCGGGACCGATTCATTCCAAAGGCATGCTGATTCTGTCCGGGTATGTGCGTGGGCGTTACATGCGTCACAAATCCTGGGGCTTCAGCGCGTCGATTGTGATGGAGCAAACCTACGACGGCATCGAAGGCGACAGTGCGTCATCGCCCGAACTGTTGGCGCTGCTGTCGTCTCTGGCCCAGGTGCCATTGCGTCAGGATATTGCCGTGACCGGATCGGTCAACCAGTTTGGCGACATTCAGCCGGTGGGTGGCATCAATGAGAAAATCGAAGGGTTTTTCAAAATCTGTCAGGCACGCGGCCTGACCGGCCAGCAAGGGGTGTTGTTGCCTCGCGCCAACGCCAAGCACCTGATGCTGTCGGCTCCGGTGCGGGACGCGGTCAAAGCCGGTCGTTTTCATCTGTACACCATGGCGCACATTGATGAAGCGCTGGATGTGCTGACCGATCTGCCGGTGGGGCAGGAAAACACGCCCGGCCGTTTCTGCGAAGGCAGCGTCAATGACCGGGTGGTTAAGGCGCTGATGGAGATGAACCGAAAAGACGAGGACTAACCCGAATATTTCACAAATTTGCACGGATCTCGCTTGCCCCTTGATTCCACAAACAATATTTTCTCAGTCGGTCGTAATCATAGATACGACCCTTCTTCGAAAATTTGCTTGTGAAACAGAGAACTCGACGCCCGAAGGGGTAAGTCGAGAAAACAAGTTCCTGCGCAACCTCAGCACAAATTCATGAAACATTCGGGCTAATTTTTTTTGCTGCGGTCCTGTCGGCGCAGTTGAATCCGCTTTTCCCAGCTGCGGGTCACATGCCAGCGCCAGAACAGGTGAATGCTGACATAGCTGACCGCGGCCAGAAAGCTGCCGACGATCAGACTGCCCAGATACAGCGGCAGCCACAGATCGCCCAGCGTGGTGGTGATCCAGTGCCAGCTCAGCTCGAATTTGAGCTCGTCACGGGGTGGGTGGCTGACCAGTAAGCTGCCGATGCGGTAGTTGAAATAAAAAATCGGTGCCATGGTAAAGGGATTGCTGACCCAGACCAGCACAATGCTCAGTGGCAGATTGGCGCGCGTAAAAATCGAGACCACGGCCGCCGCCAGCATCTGTGACGGGATCGGAATCGCCATCCAGAACAACCCATTGGCAAAGGCTCTGGCCACACTGTGACGATGCAAGTGCCAGAGGCTGGGGTTGGCCAGCAGATGGGTCACCATGCCCAAGCCTTTGATCCGACGAATCCGCTCTGGATGGGGGGTGTATTTTTTGAAAAACTTTCTGGGCATATGTTTCGATTAGTCGTTATCGCTTTTCTGGCAACGGTTTATGGATTCTATCAGTTGTCGTGGCTGCCGCAACCATCGCAGGGGTGGGGCGTGTTGGCAGGGGCGGTCGGGTTGCTGCTGGCACGGTCGTTTGTCTGTCGTCGGCCCATCTGCGGGCGGTGGGCCAACCATCTGAGCGCCCTTATTATAGGCATTGTTCTGGGGTTTTTCTGGCCTTTTTTTCTGACCGACGTGCGCACTCTGCTGGCCCCGGAAATGCTGTTTGAGCCGATCGAGGTGCGTGGCGAAGTGGTGGGCCTGACCGAAGTGACGGTGCTGGATGCCGACAGCGGGTTTCAACGCGCCACCTTTCGTCTGTCGCTGCAGCAGGCCCGGCGTCCGAATACGGAATCGGATGCCGGTTCCCCCGGTTTTGACCAGGCCTGGTCGTTTTTCCCTCCCGAAATCGAAGTCCACTGGTATGGCCCCGATGCAATGCCCCGACCCGGAGAAATCTGGTCAATGTGGGTCAAGCTCAAACCGGCGTGGGGCAGCCGCAATCCGGGCGCGTTTGATTACGAAGCCTGGTTGCTGCAACAGGGCATTGTCGCGCGCGGTTATGTGCGCAAAGAGGGTCGGCCCGAGCGCCTGACGACCGACACGACCTGGCGCAGTCAGGTGGCCGAATCCCTGGCTCCGCTGCTGGATCGGGCCGAATTCGGGCACATTTATCGGGGCCTGATTTACGGCGACCGCAGCGGTCTTTCCGGCGAAGACTGGACGCTGCTGCGCGAGACCGGCACCATTCATCTGATGGCCATTTCCGGCCTGCACATCGGTCTGATGGCGGCCATCGGCTATGGGGTGTTTGCCTGGCTCTGGTCGCTGGCGGTGCGGGTGCGTCCTTATGCGCGGCTGGCGTTTGTGCCGCGGCCTTTGTTTGCGGCGCTGGGGGCGTTGATGCTGGCGGGCGTTTATGCGATGCTGGCCGGTTGGGCGATCCCCACGCAGCGGGCCTGGTTGATGCTGGCGGCGGGGCTGGCGTTTCTGTTTCTGCGGCGGCGTTTTCAGCCTGTGTCCGTTCTGGCGCTGGCGGCGTTTCTGGTGGTGTGGGTGGCACCGAGTTCGATTCTGTCACAGGGGTTCTGGCTGTCGTTTGCGGCGGTGGGGCTGATTTTTGCCTTGATGCGTCAGCCCTGGGCAAGGAACGCGCCCAAATGGCAGCAGTTGTTGTTGATTCAGGCGGTGCTGACTGTGGGGTTGATGCCGCTGCTGGCGGTGTTTTATCAGCAATGGGTGCCGGGCAGCTTTGTCGCCAATCTGGTGGCGGTGCCGTTTGTGACCCTGATCGGGTTGCCGCTGTTGGCGCTGGCCACGCTGTTGGGCACGGCTTGGGAGAGTGGCGCGGTTTGGGTGCTGAGCGTCAGCGATGCGCTCTGGCAGTGGTTGTGGACGTTTTTGCAGTGGCAGCAGCATTTGTGGCAAAGCTCGGTGACCAGTCCCTGGGCGCTTTGGCAGGCGCTGGGCGTTTACGCACTGGGGTTGGCGCTTTGGCATCTGTACCGGCGTTGGCAGACTTCGCAAACGCTTGGCGCGGGGTTGGTGGTTTCTCTGGTTTTGGCGGTGGTGGTGTTTTGGCCGCAGTCACCCGGGCGACCGGCACCGGGCGAGGTGACGATGACGGTGCTGGATGTGGGGCAGGCGCAGGCGCTGGTGTTTGAAACGGCGAACGAAGTGGTGGTGTATGACACAGGCGCAAAGTGGGGCGCCAGACTGGATGGGACCAAACTGGCGATTTCCCCTTATTTGCAGCGCCAGCAACGTAAAAAGGTGGGCCTGCTGCTGGTCAGTCATGCCGATCAGGATCACATGGGCGGGACGGCCAGTCTGTTGGCGCAATGGCCGGTGGCGGAGGCGTTTTCCGGTCAGCCGGACCGGTTGAATCAACGTTTGAACCACCCCGGCGCGTTTACGGCCTGTGATAATGACCAGGCCTGGTGGTTTTCCGGGGTGCGTTTTGAGGTGCTGGCACCGGGACCGGACCTGCCCGAACCCGGAAACGATAACGATGCGTCCTGTGTGTTGCGGGTTCAGGCGGGCGCGCATTCGGTGCTGGTGACCGGCGATGTGGGCAAAACCATGGAAACCGCTCTGGTCGATCATGGGGCTGCGCTCGACAGCGATGTGCTGGTGGCGGGGCATCATGGCAGTGATACGTCCAGTGGTCGGGCATTTTTGCAGGCGGTGTCGCCGCAGACGGTGGTGTTCAGCAGCGGTTTTGCCAATCGTTATGACTTTCCCAAGGCCGAAGTGGTCGAACGGGTGGAGGCGAGCGGTGCCCGCTGGCGCAACACCGCCTGCGAAGGCGCACTGCGTTTTCACCTGACCATTGATGGCGTGGTGGCCGAACCCGGATGGCGTCAGCAGTCAAAGCGGTGGTATCATAATGCCTGTGAAGATTATCCCTCGATTTCCTCTTTTGTTTCCCGTTGACCGCTTGCCGCGCAGAGGGTCGTGTCGTCTGCGCCGCCGATCTGGTTGCTCGAGCGCAAGGAACCGCGCATGAGCTGGCCGTCTTTCTGGCAGACCTCGTCGTTTTCCCTGTCTGGCTGGGCACTGCGTCCGCTGGGCGCTCTGGTGTGCCGGGTCGCGCGTCAGCGCCTGAAACGTTTCCGTCAGACGCCGCCAGTGTCACCGGCCCCTTGTCCGGTGTTGGTGGTGGGCAATCTGACGGTGGGTGGCAGTGGCAAAACCCCGTTTATTCAGTGGCTGGGACAGTCGCTGCAACAAAAAGGCTGGCGCATTGGTGTGATCAGTCGCGGCTATGGCGGCCAGGCTGAAATCTGGCCGCAATGGGTGACGCCGGAGTCCGACCCGGAACAGGTGGGGGACGAACCCGTTTTGCTGGCACAGACTCTGCGCTGCCCGGTGGCCGTGGCGCCGGATCGGCCGCAGGCGCTGCAGTGCCTGATCGACAGGGCCGGTGTGTTGGATCTGATCATCAGTGACGATGGTTTGCAGCATTTTGCGCTGGCGCGGGATCTGGAAGTGGTGGTGCTGGATGGCGCGCGCGGGCTGGGCAATGGCCGTTGCCTGCCGGCCGGGCCCTTGCGTGAACCGGCCAGCCGTCTGCAATCGGTGGATTGGGTGGTGAGCAACGGGACGCCGCAACCGGCGTTGCAGGCGGCCGTGAGATCGCATCGGTTCCATGATGACCGTGGGGCGGGTGGCGAAGTCGATGCGCAGTTGTCGTTGCAGCCCGCTTTTTTTTACCGGGTGCGCCGACCTCAGGAGCAGGTGTCGCTGGCGACCTTTGCCGAAGCGTCGGTGCAGGCGGTGGCGGGCATTGGCCATCCCGAGCGCTTTTTCCAGACCCTGCGTCCACTGGTCAAGGCGCTGGACGCGAGTGCGTTTGCCGATCACCATGCGTATCGCGCCGACGATTTCAAAGCGTTTGATCCACAAAAACCATTGATTATGACCGCCAAAGATGCGGTAAAATGTCAGACGTTTGCTGAAGACCATTGGTGGGCGCTGGCGGTGACGCCAAACTGCCCGCAGACCTTGCTCGATCAAATCGAACACCGCCTGAGCGATATCAAAAAGCAGAAGCGGTCGTCGTCAAAAAGAGAGACCTCATGAACCCCGAATTGCTGGACATCCTTGTCTGCCCCGTGACCAAGTCCGGGTTGCAGTACGACAAAGCCAATCAGGAACTGATTTCCACGGCCGCCACTTTGGCCTATCCGATCCGTGACGGCATCCCCGTGATGCTGGAAGACGAAGCCCGAACGCTGAGCGCCGAGGAAAAAGAACACTGGCTGAAGCAGAAGCGTCAGCAGGGTTGAGTGGGATGCATTTTGTTGTGGTCATTCCCGCCCGTTTTGAGTCCAGCCGTTTGCCGGGCAAGCCGCTGATGGACATCAACGGGCAGCCCATGATTCAGTGGACCTGGCAAAGAGCGGTGGCCGCCGGGGCCGATCAAGTGGTGATTGCCACCGAATCCGAAGCGGTACAGAACGCCTGCGAAGCGTTTGGCGCCAGAGTGTGTCTGACGTCCGACCGCCACCAGTCCGGCACCGAACGCATTGCCGAAGTGATCGATCAGTTGGCCTTGCCCGAAGACACCATTGTGGTCAATGTGCAGGGCGATGAGCCGATGCTGCCGCCGACCTTGATCCATCAGGTGGCGCAGGGGCTGGCCGAGCATCCGCAGATCCCGATGGCCACGCTCTGTGAGCCGATTGACGATGTGGAAACCGTGTTTGATCCGCATGCGGTCAAGGTGGTGCGTAATGGCGAAAACCTGGCCATGAGTTTTTCCCGTGCTCCGATTCCGTGGTCGCGTGAGACCTTTGTGGTGCATCGCTGGTTGCCGGATCATTGGCCCTACCGGCGTCACATCGGGTTGTATGCCTATCGCGCCGGGTTTGTGCAGCGTTATGTGGCCTGGCCACAGTGCGCGCTGGAGCAGGTGGAGTGCCTGGAGCAGTTGCGGGTGCTTTGGCACAATGAGCCGATTCTGGTGCTGGATGCGCTGGAAGAAGCCGGGATCGGGGTCGACACCGAAGCCGATCTGCAGAAGGTGCGCGAAAAACTGTTTGACGAATCTCTGCAAACTCCCTCGCACTCACTATGAGTAAGTTGCTGAATCTGCTTACCATTCTGGCGGTGTTGTATTTCATTTTCTGGGCGGTGCGTCGTCATTTCCGTCATCGGAAAATGGCCGCTCAGGGCTACGAAGTGCCCAGGCAACAGGGCATTCGGCCGATCACATTGCTGAGCATTGTGATGGTGGCCATGTACGGCGCCTACATGCTGTATTTTTTCTGGCCGTTCTGAATCGTTTCGCACAACTGAGGCAGGTGTTCGATAAAGCGCGCAGTGGGGCGTTGAAACACATCGGCTGACACACTGTGCAGACGGTCGTTACGCACCGCTTTCAATGTTCCATATTCCTGCCAGTCCTGTTTCCATTCGGCCGAAATGGTCGGCCCCCCGCCCAATAGAATCACGTCGGGATCGGCCTTGAGGACGGCTTCGTGGCTGATTTCCGGCACCAGTGGGGCAAGTCCGGCAAACACATTGCGCCCGCCACACAAACGAATCCCCTGACTGATAAAGTGCTTGCCATTGAGGGTCATCATCGGCGCGTGCCACAACTGGTAAAACACGGTGGTCAGCTGGTCGGTCCGGTATTGTCGGAACAGCCGCACCAATGTTTGCCGCAATTGGTCGGCGCTGCGTTCGGCTATTGCTTGCGTCCCGGCCAGACGACCGATGTGTTCGATCTGTTTGGGGATGTCGGTGAGGGTTTCGGGTTCGGTGGTGACGACTTTCAGCCCCAGTTGTTTCAGGCGTTGCACCAGCTGAGGCTGGTTGCCGCTGCGCCAGGCCAGAATCAGGTCCGGCCGCTGTGCCAGAATGGCTTCCACCTGAATGCCTTGATAATTGCCGACACGGGGCAGGGTTCTGGCTTCCATGGGATGGTCGCTGTGGGCCACGGTGGCGACCAGCGCTTCCCCCGCGCCGGCACTGTAGACCAGCTCGGTCAGATGCGGGGCCAGGGTGATGATGCGATCCGCGCCGGCCCAGACGGGCGTGATCAGAGCGATCCCAAGTGTCAGTAAGGCACTTTTGACCAGGCCTGGTAAAAAACCGGTTTTGGGGCTTTGATCCGGCTGAACAAAGCGGGCCGGATTAATAGTCCAGCCCCGGTTGTGCTTGAATCCCGGCATGAAAGGCGTGTTTTTCCTCTTTGATTTCCGACACGGTGTCGGCCAGTTCCCGCAAGGGCGCAATGGCCGAGCGGCCGGTGACAATCGCGTGTTGTTCCCTGGGGCGTTCGCTCAACGCATCCAGCACCCGGTCGGCCCGCAGATACCCCAGGCTCAGCAGGTAAGTCAGTTCGTCCAGTACCACCAGATCGTATTTTGCATCCGCAAGCATGGCTTCGGCAATGGCCCAGCCACGTTCGGCACTTTGAATGTCCGCGGTCCGGTCCTGGGTGTCCCAGGTGAACCCGTCGCCCAGAACGTGCCAGTCGCAGTTGGGGTGCTGGCGGAAAAACGCCTCTTCCCCCGTGTCGGTGCGCGCCTTGATAAACTGACACACGCCCACGTTCAAGTCATGCCCCAAAGCCCGGGCCACGGAGCCGAAGGCTGAGGTGGATTTGCCTTTGCCGTGGCCGGTCAGGACCAGCAACACGCCTTTTTTCTGATCGGCCCGCGCAATGGCGGCGTCCACCTGTGCCTTTTTGCGCTGCATGCGCACACGGTGGCGGGCCGCGGTGTCTGAATTGTGATCCGACATGGCAAGTCCTTTATAGGTCGGCACGCAGCCCGACAAAAAACTGTCGGCCGCCCTGGCTGTAAACATATTGGGGCGGAGTGCCGGTGGCGGGATAGTCCGCCACAGCGGTAATGTAATCGGCATTGGTGAGGTTTTCAATGCGCGCGTACATTTTCAGTGTCTGGCCGATCTGATATTGGGCGCGCAAATCGGTGACAACGTATTCGCCGATCTGTTTGCCCTGCCGATCCTGTGCCGGGTATTGGGTGCCGGTGTAATGGCTGTCCAATCCCAGCGACAGAGCGGTGGCAGCTTGGTAATCCAGCGACAGTTGCGCGGTCTGGTCGGGCACATAGGCCGGTGTTTCCCCTTGCTCGTTGGTCACGTCCTGCCAAGTGGCCGACGCATTCACGCGCAGGTTCCAGTCAGAGAAATGGGTGCCATAGTGCAGTTCGATGCCCCGGGAACGGGTTTCCTGATCGGCGTTCACATAAACGTTGTTCGGGTAGCTGCCCTGGGATTCGATTTTGTCGCGAATGTCGGCTTTGAACCAGGTCAGAGTCCAGTCTCCCAGACCGGCGGTGATGTCGATGGAGCGTGATTGTTCCGGTTTGAGTTCTTCCGGGTTATCGGCGCTCAGCTGTGACAGCAGGGGCGCTTTGTAACCGGAGCCGACATTCATGCTGAGGTAGGTGGTTGGGGCGAATGATTTTTTGACCCCGATTTTGCCGGTCAAGGCGTTTTCAAAACGGTCAAACGCATCAAAACGCAGGGATTCGGTCACGGCCCAGCCCCGATCAAACTGGTTGTGGTTGGTCAGGCTGACCCCATTTTGAGTGAAGTCCTCGCGCTCCGAAAAGCTGCTGACGCTGTCATAGGTTTTGCGGTTGGCGCTGACTTGCACAAAATCGACCTGACGATAGGCGCGGGTCAGTGAGAGTTTCTGCTCGGACAAGGTGCCTTCGTATTCGGTGGTGCCAAACCCGGTGTGAAAGGCCCGCTCAATCCGGTTGTGATGGAGTTGTGCCCGGCCTTGCCAGGGGCCTCGTTGGTATTGGTAGCGAATCGAACGGGTCAGTTGGTCGTATTCGTTCCAGTTGTCGGCTTCGGCGTCGCTGCCATCGTCATAGTCGGTGGTCGCGCTGGCGGTTCGAATCCGGGTTTCGATGCGATGATGCTCGTTGAGGTTCAGGCCCAACCGGAATCCAATGTCGGTTTGCTGGTGCCCGTCGTCCTCAAAGTCTTCGGCCTCCTGATTGTATGGCCGCACGGCGGAAAAGCCGTTTGTGTCCAGCGTGAAAAAATCCACGCCGAAATCGACCCGCTCATTGCTACGCCCCAGCCCGGCGTGCAATTGCTTGTGGCCATGACTGCCCACTTCCATGCTTGCCTGAGTGGTGTCACTTTTAGAGGTGATGATGTTGATTACGCCTGCGGCGGCATTGGCGCCCCAGACACCGGACTGGGCGCCTTTCAGGATTTCAATGCGCTCGACGTCGGCCAGCCGCAATCGATGCAGGTTGGCGCCGCTCAGGCCAGACGGGTCGGTCTGTTCCACACCATTGATCAGCACCAGCAGGTTGTCCTGAGAAAAACCGCGCACATAGGTGCTGCTTTGCTGGCCAGTGCCACCGGCGGGTTTGACGCTGAAGCCCGGCTGGGCTTTGAGGGCGTCGTTCAGGGTCTGATATTGCTTTTGTTCGATCTCGCTTCGGGTGATGACCGTGACATTGGCGGTGACGTCATCGGCTTTTTGTGGCTGGTCGGTGGCGGTGATCACCAGGCTGCCCAGTTCGGTGGGCGCGTTTTCTGCCAACGCGGGCTGGGTGGTGGTCAGTGCAAAAATGGCGGGTGCCAGTTGTGACAGTCGGTTCATGCTATGTTCCTTCATTTGAATTCAAATGAAGGCAAAACGGGGAGACTTAACCTGCGCCTGAATCCGTGACTTCATCCACGCTGAAATCACGGATTCAGGCTGCGCTTTTTTGGCAGGAATGTTTTACAAGTGTGCCGCATTGCCCTCCGCAATCGGTCAAACCCGGTTTTTGACCAGGCCTGGTTGTTTTCAGGCCGGTATCCGGGCTTAAGAGCGGTTTGCCGACGCCTTCTCAAGTGCCATGTTCGGGCACTCAATGGCTGGGTGTCATACCCTTGTCGACGCTTCTCTATCACCGTTGCGGGGGCAGCATGGGGGTTTCACCCATTTCCCGTTTAACCGAATGGCCTCTGAACACAGAAGGCCTCCGGCACCTGAAAAAACGCCATTATAGTGGTTTCAAAATAAATCAGGTTGATTTTGCTTCAAGCAAAGATGAATTTCATTCATGAAGCATCTGGGTTAAATAAACAGGCTTTGCTGGGAAGGGGAGCGGGCAAAGTAGGTGGCGGCACCGGCATAGTCGAGCCCTTCGATCAGATCGTCGCGGGTGTAGCCGAGCAGTTCCATGCTCATCTGACAGACGGTGAATTTGACGCCCATGTCCAGGCAGATGGCACGCAGTTCGTCAAAAGGCAACTGGTTGTGCCGGGCCAGGGTTTTGTGAAACAGCCGGGTGGACAGGCCGGTCATGCCGGGCAAGGACCAGACGATGTCGGGCAGGACGCGCCAGTTGACGTTTTGCAGCCATTTTGGCCCAAAGGGCAGTTTGAGAGGCATGGCCGGATTGCCCACAGGGGAGACGCGCAATCTGGACGTGTCTTTACGCAGGCATTCGATGCCGTAGAAGGTGAAAAAGATTTCCACTTCCTTGTCCATGGCGGCGGCGGTGCTGGCGAGAATCATGGGCGGATAGGCCCAATCCAATGTGCCTTTGGATTGAATCAGGCTGAGTTTGGCGGTTTCAGAGTTGTCAGGGGTCTCAAGCATCACGGTCACGACTCTGGTCAGTGGGTGTTGGCTCTGGGGCGGGTTGAACCAGTTTTTGGGTGAAGCGGTAGGACAGCCACAGCGCCGGGGCAATCACCACAAACGTAAACAGGCTGTTGATCAGGGTGGTCAGTGGGGTTTCGCCCTGAAACTGGGTGACCACGGCGACCACCAGCGCAATGATCAGGGCATTGCGCAGTGCGCGTTTGTGGGGAGCGGGACGGTCGGTCATGCATCGGTCCTTTTGTGATTTGGGTTCAGAATAAGCACCCGCTGTTGCAGGCATTGCAGATAGGCAATTTCGTCCGGCTGCCCCTGGGTTTGCTGGGCTTGCCACAGGGCTTCGCCCAGACATTCGAGCATTTCGTGTTCGGTGGCGTGAAAGTCGCGGGTTTTTTGGGTCATTTGTTCATACACCGCCTGAATGCCAGCGGGGCGGTCCAGTGACACCTGTTCTTCCAGCGCCAAATGCATCCCCATGTGCAGAAACGGGTTGGTTTCACCGTCTTCGGGGGCGTAGTCATTGCCCAGGTGTGCCTGGTTTTCCAGCATGCGATGGTATTCCGGGTGCTTTTCAATCACGCGGGCAACGCGCGTTTCCATGGCGTCCAGCGTTTGATTGCTGCGGGCTTTGCGCCAGGTGTCGGCGTAGAATTGACGCATTTTGTCGCGTTCGGTGGTATAAAACATGGCGGACCTGAATTTGGCAGGTTAAAAGGCTATTTTATCGGCTTTGCAGGACGAATGCGAGACGTCTGCGTGCATAGTCCTTTCACAAAGGTCGCTGATAAATACAATAGAATACGAGTACTGTCTTAAAAAGTGGGTAAGGTGTGATTTCTAAAATGCTGGGTGGGATGACGCTGCGGGTAAAATTTATCCTGCTGTTGGTGGCGTTTGGGACATTGATGCTGGGGGTGATGACGTGGAACCACCAGTATCTGTTGCATTCGACCATGATCAAGTATGTGGACAAGCGCGATCAATTGCGTCTGGAGCGGCTGAAAAACAACCTGGAAGTCTATATGGACGAAAAGGCGATTTTTGACAGCGCCAACATTTCTCAGGATGTGTGGCAGCGCCTGCTCACGGCCTCGCACCGGGTGGATCTGACGCATACCTACATTCCGCTGGACATTTTGCTGGAACGCCAATACCCCAAGCTGCTGAAAATTCACCCGGACGTGTTTGAGCGTCGGGTCAGTCTGGTCAGTCGCGATGGCGATGTGATTTATGGCCCCGAACCCACCGAAGGCGGCCTGATGGAGTGCATCTGGGTGGATCGGGATGAGGCCGGGCACCTGGCCTACAGCCATCGTCAGGTGCTGACCGATAAAAACGACATTGAGTTTGCGGCCAACCAATCGTTTGTGTTTACCGCCTGGGCGCTGGTGATTTCGTTGATGGCGGTGATTCTTCTGTGGCCGTTTGCGGAGCATTTCCTCAGGCCCATTACCACCATTGCACAGGGGATGCGGCGCTTGTCTCAGGGCAAGTTCGGAACCCGGTTGCCCAAAAACCGCAATGATGAGCTGGGTCAGTTGCAGCAGGATTTCAACCATCTGGCCGCCAGTCTGGAAAAAAGCCAGCAGAGCCGCAATCAGTGGATCGCCGACATTTCGCATGAACTGCGCACGCCGCTGACGGTGCTCAGAGGTCGGCTGGAAGCCATTAAGGATGGCATTTACCAGGCCGATGGCGACAAAATCCACGAGCTTTACGAAGAGGTGATGATCCTCAATCGCCTGGTGGAGGACCTGTATCAGGTTACCTTGAATGACATCGGTGGATTGAATTACAAGATGAACCAGGTAGAGTTGACGGCCTTGGTTGATCGTGCCATTGGACTGGTGGCCGAACCGATCCGACAGAAAGGTCTGGTTCTGAGCAGAGAGTTGGGCGATGAAAAACTGGTGTTGCAGGGCGACGAAGACCGTTTGCAGCAACTGTTTGTCAATCTGCTGGTCAACAGCCTGACCTATACCGACGCCGATCCCGAGGGTCAGATACGGGTTCGGTTGCAGCGTCAGGGAGCCCTGGCCCGCGTGACCATCGAAGATTCGGCGCCGGGGGTCAGTGATCAGGAATTGACGCACCTGTTCGAACGTCTGTATCGCACCGAAGTCTCGCGCAGTCGTCGTCATGGCGGTGCCGGGTTGGGGCTGTCGATCGTTCAACAGATCGTCAGCGCTCACGGGGGCGACATTCAGGCCGGGCATTCTGAGCTCGGAGGCATTAAAATGACGGTAACGCTCCCTTTGTAAAGGAAATAAGATGACAGACACCCATGGCTCGCCCCGGATTCTGATTGTGGAAGATGAGGCCAAAATTGCCGACATTGTTCAGGCGTATCTTGAGAAGGAAGGCTTTGCCACCCATCAGTTGAACCGGGGGGACGAAGTGGAACCCTGGCTGGAAGCCCATTCGGCGGATTTGATGATACTGGACCGGATGCTGCCGGGCAAAGATGGCATTGCGGTGTGTCAGGCGGTGCGCACCTTTTCCCGAATTCCGATTATGATGCTGACGGCCAAGGTCGAAGAGGTGGACCGGGTGCTGGGGCTGGAAACCGGTGCCGACGATTATTTGTGCAAACCGTTCAGCCCCAAGGAAGTGGTGGCACGGGTCAAGGCCTTGTTGCGTCGTCGTTATGAGTACGACCTGAAAACGCACGTGACCGACTGGGAAATGGACGAGGAACGGTATCAGGTTCATTATCAGGGCCAGCACGTGAGTTTGTCGGTGGTGGAATTTGCGATCTTAAAACTTTTGAGCCAGAGCCCCGGCCGGATTTTTTCCCGTGGACAGTTGATCAGTTCCATCTACCCGGACAACCGGGTGGTCTCCGACCGGACGGTGGACAGCCACATCAAGAAGCTGCGCCACAAGCTGTTCGATGCTCTGACCGAAGACGACATCATTCATTCGGTGTATGGGGTAGGGTACAAGTTTGAATTGCCGGACGCAGCAGCGGCGTCCACCGACTCTCAAAAAACCGACGATCAGAAAATCACAGAAAAGTCGTAAAAGGGCTTGCAAAGCCCGATTGGGATCAATACAATAAACCTGAATTAGAAAGAAAAAGCTAAATTCGTCGCGAGGCGGAGGCGGAAAACCACGGATCTCACTGAGATGGCCGGGTTACCTTTCTGGAAAGCATCGTTTACGATTCTCTCCGGTATGTCACTGTTTCCAGTGACACCTCTCTCCTCGCTACCAGTCGCTTTTTCCGGTTTTACAAGAACACTTTTTTCGATCGTTTAAAACGTCGATTTATGCGCATTTTGCATGGGCATTCAACGGCATTTCAATGGGTCGCTGTCCGACACCCGATCGGGTGTCGCATGGAATAAAAAGTTTTGTTGTAAAACCGAGGGCGGTTTCCGTCCTGTGTTTTACCGTGTTTCAGAGTGCAACTGAAAGCCCCCCTTCCCTGTCTGACAGGGTTACCACACTTGGGGGAATTTGGAGGGCCGTCCGGCCCTCACTTTTTTTTCTGCGTTTTTTTCTGCTTTTGTCTTTTTGCCGACGGCTTCTTTTTTCGTCCGCCCAATCGTTTATAATGCCCAATATTCTAGGACAGGTCAAGTTGTGTCCTTTGCATCAGACCCAAAGCGGATAAAAACAATCCTGTTTTGATTTCGATCTGACTGTTCGCTTTTCTTTTCGGCGGCGAACTCGGTGTCTGATGCCAAAGGCTCCGTTCGTGATCTGATTTCGTCTGAACGTTCATTTTATTAAAAGCGCCATCTCATTTATGTCTCACCATTTGGAAACGACCAAGCGTCGGACTTTTGCCATCATTTCCCACCCGGACGCCGGGAAAACCACGGTCACAGAAAAATTGCTGCTGTATGGGGGCGCGATACAGCTCGCCGGTTCGGTCAAGAGCCGCAAAACCGACCGGGCCGCCACCTCGGACTGGATGAAAATGGAGCAGGAACGCGGGATTTCCGTGGCCTCCTCGGTGATGCAGTTTCCTTATCGCGATGTGATGATCAACCTGCTGGACACGCCGGGGCATGAGGATTTCTCCGAGGACACCTATCGGACCCTGACCGCGGTCGATTCGGCCTTGATGGTGATCGATGTGGCCAAAGGGGTGGAAGATCGCACCATCAAGCTGATGGACGTGTGTCGTCTGCGCGATACCCCGATTCTGACCTTCATCAATAAGCTGGATCGGGAAGGCAAGGAGCCGATTGAACTGCTGGACGAAGTCGAGGAGGTGCTGAAAATCGATTGCGCGCCGGTAACCTGGCCAATTGGGATGGGCAAGCGCTTTAAAGGCATCTACCATTTGTATGATGACACCATCCGCCTGTTTGCGGTCGCGGACGGCTTGCACGCGTCGGAAGGCGAGGTGATCGAAGGGCTGGATAACCCACGTCTGGACGACTGCCTGGGCGACCAGGCCCAGGAGTTGCGTGACGAAGTCGAGCTGGTGCGGGGCGCCAGCCACGAATTTGATCTGGACGCGTTTTTGTCGGGCAAGCTGACGCCAGTGTATTTTGGCTCGGCGGTCAATAACTTCGGTCTGCAGGAGTTGCTGGATGGGTTTCACGACCATGCGCCCGCGCCGAAAGGACGCGAAACCGCCACCCGTTATGTTGAGTCAAGCGAAGACAAGCTCACTGGCTTCATTTTTAAAATTCAGGCCAATATGGACCCCAAGCACCGGGATCGGGTCGCCTTTATGCGGGTCGTGTCCGGCACCTATGAAAAAGGCATGAGTCTCAAGCACGTCCGTCTGGGGAAGAACGTCAAAATCGCCAAAGCCATCACCTTTCTGGCCAATCGGCGGGATCAGGCCGAGGTCGCCTATCCGGGCGACATCATTGGTCTGCACAATCACGGTACCATCAAAATCGGCGACACCTTTACCCAGGGCGAAGATCTGAAATTCACCGGCATTCCCAACTTTGCGCCCGAGCTGTTCCGTCGGGCCCAGCTCAAGGACCCGATGAAAATGAAAGCGCTGCAGAAAGGTCTGATCCAGCTTTCCGAAGAAGGGGCGACCCAGTTGTTCCGGCCAATTGCCAACAACGATCTGATTCTGGGGGCCGTTGGGATTTTGCAGTTTGAGGTGGTGGCGCAGCGACTGGTGGACGAATACAACGTCAACTGCTTTTTTGAACCGGTCAATGTGCAGACGGCGCGTTGGATCGAGGGCGACAAAGCCGAAATCGATAAATTTCTGGCCAAGGTCAAAGAGAATGTGGCTTACGACGCCGCCGATCAATTGGTGTACATTGCCCCGACCCGGGTCAACCTGAACCTCACCGAGGAGCGCTGGCCCAAGCTTCGCTTTGTCGCTACCCGGGAGCACTGAGCGTCGGTGTCCTTTGATTCCGGTGAAAGGACACCATAAGTCTCTCATTTGCAATGTTTTTTTTATGTGTTAAGGTTGGCCTATTGATTTTATGGTTTGGTTTTTACCAGGCCTGGTAAAAAACGGGTAACCACAGATGAAGCTGAAGCGTCGAGACAATATCTTTCGAACCCAAAAGAAATCGCACGGGAAGTCCTTCTTTTTGCTGTTGATCATAGTGTCTGCCGCCGGATTTTATTTTTTCGGGCAGATCAAATCGGTGTTGGCCGGTTTTTTATAACAGAAAACGCATCCCTTGCTGGCAGTGCAGAGCCTCCGCATCCCCTCGGGTGTTCGGGTTAAATCAGAATGACGGTGGCCAGTCCCAGAAACACAAAGAAGCCGAGTGAATCGGTCACTGTGGTCAGCATCAGCCCGGAAGCCAGGGCCGGATCAATTTTCATCTTCTGCAGCACCAATGGGATCATGGCACCGGCCAGAGACGCGGCGGTCAGATTGATCAGCATGGCGGCGGCAAAAATCATGCCCAGTGTCGGGTCCTGAAACCACAGGCCGGCGGCAATGCCGGTCAGGCTGGCCCAGAACAAACCGTTAAATCCTCCTACCGACGTTTCCTTCCACACCAGACTTCGACGATTTTTGCGCCCCAGTTTGCCGGTGGCCAAGGCCCGGATCACAATGGTCGCGGTCTGGGTGCCGGCAATGCCGCCCATGCTGGCGACAATCGGCATCAGAATTGCCAGGGCAACAATTTCTTCGATGGTGGCTTCAAACACGCCGATCACGATGGACGCAAAAATCGCGGTCAACAGGTTGATGCCCAGCCAGAAGGACCGTCGCCGTGCCGAAATCAGCGGCGGCGCAAACAGATCCTCTTCTTCGTCCAGACCGGCGCTGGCCATGGTCGCGCGATCGGCTTCTTCCCGGATGATGTCGACCACGTCATCAATGGTGATGCGTCCCAGAACATAGTCCCGCTGGTCGATGACCGCAATCGAAATCAGGTCGTTTTTCTCAAAAATGTTGGCCACGTCTGTGTCCGGCGTGAGTGCGTTGATGGCAAAACGGCTTTTGTCCACCAGATCGGCCACCAGTGTGTCTTCGTCATGGGTCAGCAGGTCGTTCAGTCTCAGGGTGCCTTCGTATTTGCCATGGCGGTCGCGTACGATCAGATCGACCATGTCGTTGGGCAGTTCGCCGATTTTGCGTAACAGTCGCAGCACCACTTCCAGGGTGACGTCCGAGCGGACCGATATGTAATCGGTCGACATCAGTCCGCCGGCTGTGTTTTCCGGGTAGGACAGGGCGGTGATGACCGCGTCTCTGGCCGGTCCGGGCAACGCATCAATCAGATCATGCTTATCCGATTCGGGCAGGGTTTGCAGAATGTCGGCGATGTCATCGGTTTCCAGCGACTTGGTCAGGGCAATGATTTCGTCACTGGATAGCAATTTGAGCAAACTGGCACGGACTTCGTCGTTGGTGTGGCCAAGCACCGGGCCGCGGACGTCGGCAGGCAGATATTGCCACAGACCGAGGCGGTCTTTGGGTGGCGTGGCCTCGAGCGTTTCGGCGATTTCTTCCGGAACCAGGCTGAGCAGCAGTTGTTCAATGTAGTCGTGGTTCTGCTCGCTGACGGCCTGTTGCAGCTGTTCGGCAATGGCCAGTTTGTCGTGGTGGTAGTGCACTTTGCTCATGATCGCCACAGAGTATCGATGGAATGAAGGTTTATTTTACCTGAAAGGCGTGACGAGGCCATGACAAGCGGGTAATTGGCCATAAAAAAAGCGCCGGAAGGCGCTTTTTTTATCATGCGATCACCATGATCACGCTTCTTCGGCTTGATCCGCTGACATTTGACGGGCACCACCGCTTTTTTTGTGGTGGCTGCTGATTTTTTCCTTGTGCTTGATGATCTGACGGTCGAGTTTGTCGACCAATGCATCAATGGAGGCATACATGTCGTCGGTGGTGTGCTCGGCGAACAAGTCTTTACCAGACACGTGCACTGTGGCTTCGGCCTTCTGGTTCTGCTTTTCCACCGTGAGAATCACGTGCGTATTGGTCACATGGTCAAAATGGCGGGTTAATTTCTGCATTTTTTCCGTGACATAGTCGCGCAGGGCATCGGTGATTTCAACGTGGTGGCCGGTCAGATTGATTTGCATACATGACTCCTTTTGGTCGGGGTGATACGCGTGGTTCCGCGTTTTTGATTTCATTATAGCATAGCCCCCGGCCGCCGATTCAAACACTCAAATCGCCTGAAAATCGTCGCCCAGATAGACGGCGCGGACCTGCGGGTCGGCCAGAATGGCTTCGGCTTCACCATGGGCGAGGATTTTGCCATCGTGCAAGATGTAGGCACGGTCACAGACGCCGAGTGTTTCGCGCACATTGTGGTCGGTGATCAACACGCCGATGCCGCGCTGTTTGAGCTGGCGGATGATGCCTTGAATGTCTTTGACCGAGATTGGGTCAACCCCGGCGAAGGGCTCGTCCAGCAGGATGAAAGCCGGCTCCATGGCCAGTGCCCGCGCGATTTCAACCCGGCGACGCTCTCCGCCGGAAAGGGATTGGCCCAGTTGTTCGGTAATGTGGGTGATGTGCAGGTCCTGGATCAGGGTTTGATACAGCGTTTGTCGCGCTTTCTTGTCCAGCTCGGGGCGCATTTCCAGAATGGCCATGATGTTGTCGTGCACCGTCAGGCGGCGAAAGATGGAGGCTTCCTGAGGCAGGTAACCAATGCCCAGCCGGGCGCGCTGATCGATACTCAGTTGGGTCAGTTCCCGGTCATCCAGCCAGATTTGACCAGCGTCATTGCGCACCAGTCCGGTCATCATGTAAAAGGTGGTGGTTTTTCCGGCGCCATTGGGTCCGAGCAGGCCGACGACTTCGGCGCTGTGCACGTCCATGTCCACGGAGGTGACCACCGGGCGTTTTCTGTAGCTTTTGGCCAGTTTTCGCGCGTAAAAATGTGCCATTACGGAGTCGGTTCGGATTGTGGTTGGTCGGGTTGATCAGAGTCAGGTGTTTGGGGCTGGTCGTTGGTTTTGGGATCAAAGATCACCTGCACCGGCTGTTTGTCAGAGCGATAGGCTTTCACTGTCTGGGCGTTGAGGTCGTAGAAAATTTCCTGGCCTTCGATGCTGTTTTTGTCGGCCTGTTTGACGTAGGCATTGCCCTGTAACAGCACGGTACGGTGCTCGGCGCTGTAGGTGATTTGATCGGCGTGGCCTTCCACCCATTGATCCTGCTCTGGCAGAAAACGGCGGAATTTGGCCGGCTGTCCCAAAACGATGGTTTTTTGCAGTTGGCGCTCGGGGTGGAACACGGTGGCCTTGTCGCCGGTGACCCAGGTTGAGCCCTGCTCCATGGTGACATGGCCGGTGTAGACGCTTTGCCCGGTTTGTTCTTCGCTGACCAGTTCGTCGGCCTGAATCGTGATTGGCTGGCGCTCATCCGGGATGGGTTCGGCCTGAAGAGTGGGGGCGCTGAGCCACAATGCACTGGTGACAATGATCAAAACGAGACGGTTCATAAGTGAGGCGCTCCGGATGAAGGGGACGGAAATCGGTCCCGGTGGGCGTCAGGTACCTGGTCGGGCTGCGGCCAGTGATGGGTGAACACCTGATCGTGCAGGTGCAGTAGCTCGGTTTGCAGATCGGCTTCAAACCATTCGGCGCGGGCCAGTGACTGAGGCGTGTATAAATGGGTGGTGACCGGGCTGTGCAGGCGCTGCTGGGAAGGCAGGTAATGCAGGGTTTCGGTTTCCAGTTGCCGCCATTTTGACCAGGCCTGGTCAGAACCGGGTCGGAACTGGGCCAGACGGACATCGCCGGTCAGTGTCAGGCGGTTGTCGTCAAAGGTTTGTCCCTGCAGGCTCTGAATCAGTCTCAGGCTCTGGTCGGACTGTTGCAATGAGATGGGTTTGCGCATTCGGCTTTGTTGATCCGTATCGCGATAGGTGATGCGTTCGGCATACAGGACGGTTTGGGTTGTCTCGGTCGGGTCAGCCTGGTTGTGCCAGAGTTGGCTGCCAAAGGCCTGCCACTGATAGCTTTGATCCAGGGTGATTTCCGCCTGAGAGCGCGGCTCGGAACCGGGTTTCTGCCAGAGTACCCAGGCCAGAAACGGTAACGCAAGCAGTAGTGTCAGAGTCAAACGACGCAGCATTCAATGGTCCCGGTTGGTGATTGGCCGGGACACCTGGAACGCGGCCACCGGCACTGTAAGGGTTATGGTAACAGAGTTTTCAGCGCAGGTAGAAGTCCAACTGGACTTGCCAGCGTCCCTGGGCTTTCATCAGCAGTTCGCACACCTCGCGGACACAACCTTGCCCGCCTGGATAGCGGGAAATGTAGTCAACCCTTTGCAGCACTTCCGTATCGGCGTCGGCCGGAGCAATGGCCAGGCCCACCCGGGTCAGGAGTGGCAGGTCGAGAATGTCATCGCCCACATAGGCGATCTGACTCATGTCCAGATTCAGCTCGTCGACCAGTTGCAAAAACGTGGGCAGTTTGTCGGGTACGCCCTGGAACAGGTGTTTGACTTTCAGGTCCTGCATGCGCTTTTCGGTCAAGGGAGAGCGTCGGCCGGTAATGATGGCAATGTCGATGCCGCTGTTTTGCAGCATGACCATACCGTGACCATCCCGGGTGTAAAAGGCTTTGCGTTCCAGTCCGTCATCGCCGTAGATCAGTTTGTTGTCGGACAGAACGCCATCGACGTCCAGAATCAGCAGGCGGATGGACTGGGCTTTGGCGGTGAGATCATTGGCCATGAGGGAACCTTTGTTAACCGGAAACGGTGCGGAAATAAAGCAATATCATATAGCCAATAAAACTGGCCAGCAAGAGTCCGCCTTCCACTTTGGTGATTTCGGCCTTGCCTTTGCGGGGCAGAGCCACCAGCAGCATGGCCAGCGTCAGGGCCAGCATGATCGGGTAATCCTGGATCAGCGTGCTGTTTTCGATCAGCGAAGGCGCGAGCAACGCAGGCATGGACATGACCGCCAGCAGGTTGAACAGGTTGGAGCCGAGGATGTTGCCGATCATCAGGTCGGATTCGCCTTTGCGAGCGGCCGAAATGGCGGCGGCCAACTCCGGCAGGCTGGTGCCGACCGCCACAATGGTCAGCCCGATGACCACGTCCGGGATATTGAATATCTGGGCAATGTCGACCGCGCCCCAGACCATCATTTTGGCGCTGGCAACCAGCAGGACCAGGCCGACCAGCAAAATGACAAGCGACTTTTTAAGCGACATTTTGGGCAGGTCTTCCAGTTCGTGCAGAGTTTCTTCGGCCAGAGGGTCATCGGGCTGGATTTTTTTGTTGGCCCGGATCATCCAGAAAATGACGATGAACAACAGCCCCAGAAGGATCAGGCCATCGGTCATGTCCAGATCCTTGTCTAGCATCAGAACAATGCCCAGTATCGAGATCGCCAGCAAAATCGGAAATTCGCGTTTCAACAGAGAAGACTTGATCGCGATGGGTGCCACCAGTGCGGCCACACCCAAGACCAGGCCGATGTTGGCAATGTTGGAGCCGACCACATTGCCAATCGCCAGGCCGGGGCTGTCATCGAGCGAAGCCAGTACCGCCACGAAAATCTCCGGGGCGGATGTGCCAAACCCAAGTACCACTATGCCGATCACCAGAGGGGAGATGTTCAGATGGATGGCGGTGCTGGCGGCGCCTTCGATGAACTGATCGGAACTCCAGACCAACAAAACGAGGCCGATGAGCAGAAGGAAAGCCGGTAAAATTAGCGCTGTGGTCATAAAGCAACTCGGTTAAAATCTGGGTTTGTGCTTGCTGGCGATTGCGGGCAGCCTGCCGAACTTAACCCAATCGGCTGCAAAAACGGTCTCAAGTCAGACTTTTTTTCGCTTCGATCGTTTAAGTCCGACAGGCTGCCAGGTGTCAAACAAGGCTCGGACTGTTACAATAGTGTAAAGTTTTCACTGCCTTCGCCTGGGTGACACAGCACCTTTGAGCGGAGACGGCAGAAGGGCTGTTATTGCCCCGACGAAGACATCGATTATATAATTTTTCGTCATTGAAATAAACGTTGTTTATGAGGTAAGGGTGTGACGTGTTGATTTTCGGTTCCCAGGGTTGGCATCAGGTGGGCGGTCAGACGCTCAAAACCGGTTGGGCAGACTTTTACCCGGTCGATATGCCGCAGGATTGGCGGCTGGATTTTTATACCTCTTTTTTTGACTGTTTGTTGTTGGATCAGTCGGATTGGCAGGACGCGTCATCGGAATGGTTGTCCATGGTGGCCGAAAGCCTCGAGGACGAGGCCTTTGACTGGGTTTTGAGCGTGGACGATTATTCGGACCAGGCACTGGATCGTTTGCAGATTCTGCTGGAACAGCCCGGTTTTGAACGGGTGCAATTGCTGTGCTGGTCGCCCGAACCAACCTGGCTGGAGCGGCTGCCCGCCTTGGTGAAGGTGACCATCGGTTTGAAAAAACCTTTGGATCTGGATCAGGTCAAGGCACAATGGCAGCCGTTTTTGGCTGGTTCGGATTGGGACTGGTGCACGCAGGAATCCTGTCTGATTGGCTGGCCACTGGGTTACTGGCCCACCTTGCCCGATGACCCCAAGCAACAGGCCGGTTGGCTACAGACCTTTGCCGCAACCCTGCCGGAAACCCTGTCGCAGGAGCGAGTGGCCTGTGTGGCCGGTGAAGGCGTCAGCGCCAACACCCTGAGAGAGCTGAAAGTGATGGCCGATGTGTTGGGGCTGACCTGAAGTGAGACCGGTTTGAAGTGATGAAGAGCGTTGAAAGGATGCGGCATGTCGACATTGATTGAAATACGGGATTTGACCTTTTCTCGCGCCGGGCGCAAGATTTTTGACGGGTTGAATCTGGATGTGCCGGAAGGACAGATTACGGCGATCATGGGCCCCAGCGGCACCGGAAAAACCACGCTGCTCAAGTTGATTGCCGGTCAACTGACGCCCGATTCCGGGTCGATCACCGTCAAAGGCCAGCCGGTCCACCGTCTCAGCCGGCGCAAGCTTTACCAGTTGCGTGCGGAAATGGGCATGCTGTTTCAAAGTGGGGCCCTGCTGACCGATTTGAATGTGTTCGATAATGTGGCTTTCCCCTTGCGTGAACACACCCGTCTGCCCGAAGCGTTGATCCGTCCGCTGGTTCTGATGAAACTTCAGGCCGTCGGTCTGCGCGGGGCCAGAGAGCTTAAAGCCTCCGAGCTTTCTGGCGGGATGGCGCGACGCGTGGCCCTGGCGCGGGCGATTGCCATGGATCCGAGTATGATTTTCTATGACGAGCCGTTTGTCGGACAGGACCCGATCACCATGGGCGTGTTGATTGAGTTGATCAAGAAGCTCAACGACAGTCTGAAGCTTTCCAGTGTGCTGGTGTCGCACGATGTGGCCGAAGTGCTGTCCATCGCCGACTTTGCCTGTGTGATTGCCAATGGCAAGGTTGTGGCCGAAGGCGATGCCGAGTCCCTTTATCAAAGCGATTCGGCGCAGGTGCAGCAGTTTCTCAAAGGCTTTCCGGACGGACCGGTGCCTTATCATTATCCGGCCAACCGCTTCGGCGACGATCTGAAAGAGAGACCGGCATGAAACAGCGCATATTGAATTTTCTGGAGCAGATCGGGCAAAGTGCGATGGTGTTGCTTGCGCAATGGGGGCGGGGGGCCATTTTTGTGGCCAACCTTCTGCCGGCCTTGCCTTATTCGTTTTATCGGCTGGAGCTGCTGATCAAGCAGGTCTATTTTACCGGGGTGCTGTCGTTGCCCATTATTCTGACGGCAGGGCTGTTTGTGGGCATGGTACTGAGTCTGCAAGGTTACAACGTGCTGGTGGATTTCAATTCCGAGGAAGCGGTTGGTACCATGACCGCATTATCACTGCTGCGAGAACTGGGGCCGGTGGTGGCGGCCTTGTTGTTTGCCGGGCGCGCCGGCTCGGCCATGACCGCCGAAATCGGTCTGATGAAGTCGACCGAACAGTTGTCCGCGCTGGAGATGATGGCGGTGGATCCGCGCAAATTTGTGTTTGCGCCACGCTTCAGTGCCACTTTGATTGTGATGCCGCTGCTGTCATTGATGTTCATTGCCATGGGCATTTTGGGCGGCTATATGGTGGCTGTGGGCTGGCTGGGCGTGGACGAAGGCGCCTTCTGGTCGCAGATGCATGCGTCGGTAGACTGGCGTGAGGACGCGGTCAACGGCATCATCAAGTCGGTGGCGTTCGGGGTGCTGATCGCCGTGATTGCGCTGTTCCAAGGGGAGGACGCGGTGCCGACCTCGGAAGGGGTCAGTGGCGCGACCACCCGCACGGTGGTGCAGGCCTCCCTGGGCATTCTGGCGCTGGACTTTGTGCTGACGGCGGTGATGTTTTGATCCGGGGTCGCCATGTTTGCAGAGATAACAGACCGCAATGGTCGGTGAAGGTAATCGTAAGCTCGAATCGAGGGGAAAGCAGGTCATGACGCGGAAACAACTGATCGAAATCTGGGTGGGAGTGTTTGTTCTGATGGGGGTCATTGCTCTGGCAGTGGTGGCGTTCAAGGTGAGCAACTTTCAGGGGTTGCAGGAGCGCAGCAGTTATCAGGTGCATGCGTTGTTTGACAACATAGGTGGGCTCAAGGAGCGGGCTCCGGTCAAGCTCAGCGGCGTGGTGGTTGGCCGGGTCAATGCGATTGAGGTGGACCCGGACACCTATCAGGCAAAAGTGACGATGTCCATTTTTGATGACTACGACAAATTGTCGATTGATACCTCCGCGTCGATTCTGACTTCGGGGCTTTTGGGGGATCAGTACATCGGCTTGAATGTCGGGGCGGACGACTTGTATTTGCAGCAAGGGGACCGGATTGAACTGGTGCAGTCGGCGATTGTGCTGGAAGATCTGATCGGCCAGTTTATGACCAAATTTGCAGAAAGCGGAGATTAAAGAATGAATTCAATGCAGAAGGTGTTTGCGATGCTGGTGCTTTTGGGGCTCAGTGTGTCGGGACAGGCGGCCGAGGCGGCCAGCGCCGATGACGCGGGTCAGCTGGTGCAATCGGTGTCGGAAAAAGTGGTGGCCGAGTTGAACCAGAACCGCGAGCAATATGTGAACGACCCCCAGGCGGTCAAGGCGTTTGCCGAGGAATATGTTTTGCCTTATGTCGATACCTTCCGCATGGCGCGTTATGTGATGGCGAATCACTGGAAACAGGCCAGCGAATCGCAGCAGAAAGCGTTTGCCGAGGCATTCAAAACCATGTTGCTGCGCTCTTATTCCAAAAGCCTGCTCAAGCTGGAAATCGATTCGGTCAAAGTGACTCGGGCAAAGCAGGAACGTCCGGGGCGTGCGTCGATTCAGAGCGAAGTGCTGCAAGCAGACGGCAACCGTTCCCGCGTGGATTACCGGGCCTACTACAGCGATGAAAAGCAGCGTTGGATGCTGTATGACATGACGGTGGAAGGGGTGAGTTTGCTGCTGAATTATCGCAAGACCTATGGCTCCGAATTCGGTCGCAAAGGCGTGGACAAGGTGATTGAAGAGCTGGAATCCAAAAACGCCGAAGCCTTGTCGGAAGCGGAGACCGCTGCGTGAAGGCGGTGAACCTGTCTCAGGAAACCGCGGCGGTGATTGACCAGTCGCAATTGCGGCTGTCCGGGCAGATGCAGACCGAGGCGGTCACCCAGGTGTTTGAGCAGATCCTCAAAGGCCTGGATACGACCATTACCCAGGTGGATCTGTCTCAGGTCAGCGCCATGGATTCGAGCTGTCTGGCGATGTTGCTGTATTTGCAGTCACGACAGTCAGCGCCTCTGACGCTGGTCGGTCTGCCAGAGCAGGGCCGTGATCTGGTCGCCCTGTATGATCTGGAAGACATACTGGTTTAGAACACGACACTGGGTTTGGCGGAGCAGAATTGACCAGGCCTGGTTGTTGTAGGAATGGTATCAACGTTTTTTAATGCGTCCGGCAGACAGCCGGTTGGATTGCCCGGCCATGCGCCGGGTTTTTTCGGCTGAGCCGGAGACGCGCAATGATTGAAAAGGAAGTATGAGCATAAAACCTCCAGCCGTGTCGTTTCAGCAGGTGCAGAAACATTATGGCGACTTGCCAGCCCTCAACGGGGTGACCTTTGATGTCCGCCCCGGGTGCTTTTTCGGGCTTCTGGGTCCGAACGGTGCCGGTAAATCGACCTTGATCAATTGCATGTCGGGACTGGTCCGGCCCACAGGTGGCCAGGTTTCGGTGCAGGGGCATGATGTGATCAAAGATTACCGTCAGGCCCGACGCCTGGTCGGGGTGGTGCCCCAGGAACTGATTGCGGACCCGTTTTTTTCGATTCGGGAATTGCTGAAAATTCAAAGCGGTTACTTTTCCCTTCGTGGCGCGGCCCAGACCCGGTGGATCGATTATTTGCTGGACCGGCTGGCGCTCAAGGACAAGGCGGATGCGCTCACCCACGAACTTTCGGGCGGCATGAAACGCCGGGTCCTGATTGCGATGGCGCTGGTACACAAACCTCAGGTGGTGGTGCTGGACGAACCCACCGCCGGGGTGGATGTGGATCTGCGCAAAACGCTCTGGGAGTTTACCAAGTCACTGCACCGCCAGGGCCACACCATTATTTTGACCACGCACTATCTGGAAGAAGCCGAAGCCCTGTGCGAAGACGTGGCGATTATGAAAGGCGGTGAACTCAAAACACTGGAGTCCACTGAAACCCTGTTGAGTCGGCACAATTACCGCTATTTGAGAGTGAAAACCGGCCAGGGCCACGGCACTGAATCCCTGGTCGATCCACTTCAGTCGAGGTTGGCCGATCAGGATGGCAACGGCTTTCTGTTGCGGCTGGAAAAAGACCTGGCCCTCAATGATGTGTTGGCCTGGGTGGCGCAAAGCGGGGTGTCGGTACAGGGCATCACCAGCCGTGATGCCACGCTGGAAGAAGTGTTTCTGGATTTGACGGGGGAGACGAAATGATTCCCATTGCATGGTTGGGCGGCTGGTCTCTGTTTGTCAAAGAGGTTCGCCGTTTTTATTCCGTGGCCATTCAGACGGTGTTCGCGCCGGTGGTGGCGTCGTTGCTGTATCTGTTGATTTTCGGTCAGGTGATCGACACTCGCATGGAAGTGTTTTCCGATCTGGATTACAGTCAGTTTCTGATACCAGGCCTGGTGATGATGACCATTCTGCAGAACGCGTTTGCCAACACCTCCTCCAGCCTGATTCAATCAAAAATGCACGGCAATCTGACCTTTGTGCTGCTGAGTCCGGTTTCGCCTCTGGCCTTTTATCTGGCGTTTGTGGGCGCCTCGATTGTGCGCGGTCTGGCCGTGGGGGTCGGGGTGTTGCTGGTCGGCTGGATCGGGTTCGATCTGGCCTGGCAATCGCCGGGCTGGGTGCTGCTGTTTGCGGTGCTCAGTGCGGCGGTGATGGGCGCCGTGGGCATGATCGCCGGCATTGTGTCCGACAAGTTTGACCACCTGGCGGCGTTCCAGAATTTCATTATCATTCCGCTGACGTTTTTAAGCGGGGTGTTTTATTCGATCCAGGCGCTGCCGCCCTTTTGGGAAGCGGCCTCGCACTTTAATCCGTTTTTCTATATGGTCGACGGATTTCGTTATGGGTTTTTCCAGGCCTCGGATGTGTCGCCCGGATTGAGCCTGGTCGTGACGGTGGCGTTCTTTTTGGCGGTCACGGCGATTAATCTGATTTTATTGTACAAAGGCGTTAAAATACGCGACTGATTTGCCAAGCAAGGGGCCCCTTATGTCACCAGAAAAAATTCGTGAACGCATTCAGGCTGTCCTGACGGACGCTCAGGTGGTCACCAGTGGCGAAGATTGCAATTTTGCGATTGAAGTGACCAGCGAGCAGTTTGTCGGCAAAAAGCCGCTGCAGTGCCATCGCATGGTCAACGACATTTTCAAAGACGAACTGGCCGATGGGCGTTTGCATGCGCTGTCGATCAAAACCAAAAGCCCTGAATAGTTTTGTACATGGATAAATTATTGATTGATGGGCCCTGTAATCTGGCCGGATCAGTGCGGATTTCCGGCGCCAAGAATGCGGCCTTGCCCATACTGATGGGGTGCCTGCTGGCCGAGTCGCCCGTCACCCTGTCCAATGTGCCACACCTGAAAGACGTGACCACCACCATTCAGTTGTTGGCCACCATGGGGGTCGGGGTGACGTTTGACGAAACCCTGGACATTGAAATCGATGCGTCAAGCATTGAGACCAAAGAAGCCCCGTATGAACTGGTCAAAACCATGCGTGCCTCGATTCTGGCCATGGGGCCTCTGCTGGCGCGTTATGGCGAAGCACGTGTGTCCTTGCCGGGGGGTTGTGCCATTGGTTCGCGTCCGGTGAACATTCACCTGGACGGGATGCGCAAGATGGGCGCTGAGATCGATGTGACCCAGGGCTACATTGTCGCCAGAGCCGGGCGCTTGCAGGGAGCCGATATCAGCATGGATCCGGTCACGGTAACCGGCACCGAAAACCTGATGATGGCCGCGGTACTGGCCGAAGGCACCACGGTGTTACGCAATGCCGCCAAAGAACCCGAAGTGTCCGATCTGGCGCATTTTCTCAATAAAATGGGGGCCCGGATTGAGGGCATCGGCTCGGATACGCTGACCATCGAAGGGGTTGAGCGGCTGCAAGGGGTGGCGTACAGCGTCATCCCCGACCGGATTGAGGCCGGCACCTATCTGGCCGCCGCTGCGGTGACTCAGAGTTGTGTGACCGTGACCCATGTGGTGCCGGACCATCTGGAAGCGGTGTTGGAGAAGTTTCGCGAAGCCGGGGCCGGTCTGGAACAGGGCGATGACTGGATTCGACTGGACATGCGCGGCCGTCGCCTGAGACCGGTGGACATTGTGACCAACCCCTATCCGGATTTCCCTACCGACATGCAGGCCCAGTTTGTGGTGATGAATGCGTTGGCAGAGGGCAAGTCCCGGGTGGAAGAAACCATTTTCGAAAACCGTTTCATGCATGTGTCCGAACTGATTCGAATGGGCGCGGACATCGTGGTCGAGGGCAATCAGGCGCAGATTCAGGGGGTGGACACCTTGTGGGGCGCGCCGGTGATGGCCACCGATCTCCGGGCTTCGGCCAGTCTGATCCTGGCTGGGCTGGTGGCCAAAGGGCGCACCGAAGTCAGCCGGATCTATCACATTGATCGGGGCTATGAGCTGATCGAAGAAAAATTTCACAAGCTGGGCGCGCACATCTACCGCGCCAGTTGAACTTACTCTAATAAAGGGCGATGTATGGCAGACCCGTTAACAATTGCCTTGTCCAAAGGCCGCATCTACAAAGACACCTTGCCGTTGCTGGAAGCCGCTGGCATCCGCCCGGCCGAGGACCCGGCCAAATCCCGAAAGCTGATCATTCCGACCAACCATGACCACATCCGACTGCTGATCGTGCGGGCCACGGATGCGCCGACCTATGTCGCGCATGGTGCTGCCGACCTGGGGGTGGCCGGCAAGGATGTGTTGATGGAAGCGCCCAGCGACAACATCAACGAATTGTTGGACCTGAAGATTGCGACCTGCCGATTGATGGTGGCCGGGCCCAAAACGCCCAAGCCCACCGGGCATCGCCTGAAAATCGCCACCAAATACATTCAGTCGGCCACCGCCTACTACGCCCAGAAAGGCGAACAGGTGGATTTGATTAAGTTGTACGGGTCCATGGAAATCGCTCCGCTGATCGATCTGGCCGACAAGATTGTGGATCTGGTGGACACAGGCAATACGCTTAAGGCCAATAATCTGATGCCGGAGGAGCACATCGCCGACATCAGTTCGCGGCTGATTGTGAACGAGCATGCCTACAAAACCAAATTTGCTCAGATTGATGCCATTGTCAAACAGTTCAAAGCGGCTGTGGACGCAACGGCCTCCCAATCAACCTAACAGTGAGTCGACTTATTATGTTGAAGATTGAAACCTTATTTGCCAATGCCTCGGATTTTTATACCAAACTTGACCGGCTTCTGGCTTGGGAAGGCGTCTCAGATACCTCTGTCAATGAGGTGGTGCGCGGTGTGCTCAAGGCCGTGCGCGAACAGGGCGACCAGGCTTTGTTGCACTACACCGAGAAATTTGATCGTCTGACGCTGAAAGACGCGGCCGAGTTGGAAATTCCGGCCTCGGAAATGCATGCGGCCCTGGCACGTATTCCTGCCAAGCAGCGTGAAGCGCTGGAGTTTTCCGCCCAGCGGGTGCGTCAATACCATGAGCGGCAGGTCAGTGAATCCTGGTCTTACACCGAAGCGGACGGCACTTTGCTGGGCCAGCAGGTCACGCCTTTGGACAAGGTTGGGTTGTATGTGCCGGGCGGCAAGGCAGCTTACCCGTCTTCCGTGGTGATGAACGCGGTGCCGGCCAAAGTGGCGGGCGTGGAGCAGTTGATTATGGTGGTGCCGACCCCGGATGGGGAAGTCAATGACATGGTACTGGCCGCCGCTGCCATCTGCGACGTGGATCGGGTGTTTACCCTAGGCGGTGCCCAGGCCGTGGCCGCGCTGGCGTATGGCACCGAAACCGTACCACCGGTCGACAAAATCGTGGGGCCGGGCAATATTTTCGTGGCCACAGCCAAGCGCGAAGTCTTTGGCACGGTGGGCATTGACATGATTGCCGGGCCGTCCGAGATTCTGGTGTATTGCGATGGTCAGACCGATCCGGACTGGATCGCCATGGATCTGTTCTCACAGGCCGAGCACGACGAAGACGCGCAATCGATTCTGGTCACGCCGGACGCCGAGTTTGCCAAACAGGTCGAACAGAGCCTCAATAAGCTGATTGATCAGATGCCGCGTGAAGCGATCATTCGCAAGGCGCTGGAAACCCGGGGCGCCATCATTGTGGTTGAAAACGAAACGCAGGGCTGTGACGTGATCAATCACGTGGCGCCGGAGCATTTGGAGTTGTCGGTGGCGGACCCTCAGGCCATGCTGCCCAGCATTCGTCATGCGGGGGCCATCTTTATGGGCCGTTACACCGCCGAAGCGCTGGGCGATTACTGTGCCGGGCCCAATCACGTGTTGCCGACGTCCCGCACCGCGCGTTTTTCATCCCCGCTGGGCGTGTACGATTTTCAGAAACGTTCCAGTCTGATCATGTGTTCGCCCGAAGGCAGTCGGATGCTGGGCGAATACGCGGCCGAACTGGCGGACGGCGAAGGTTTGCAGGCGCATGCCCAGTCCGCACGGTATCGCTTGAAATAATCGCATCGTCCGGTCTGTTTTTTACCAGGCCTGGTGATTTCCGAACCCAACCGAAAGGAGGGAACATGGACATTCAAGCGCTGGAAACCTATCTGAACAACTACCTGTCAGTGGCCGAGTTCACCGACTATGCGCCCAACGGGCTGCAGGTGGAAGGGCGACGCACCGTCCAGACGGTGATCACCGGGGTCACGGCCTGTCAGGCGCTGGTGGATGAAGCCATTGCCCGCAAGGCGGATGCGATTCTGGTGCATCACGGTTACTTCTGGAAAAACGAACCGCAAACCATTGTGGGGATGAAACGGCGTCGGATAGCCAGTCTGTTGCAGCATGACATCAATCTTCTGGGCTATCACCTGCCGCTGGATGCGCATCCGGAAGTGGGCAACAACGCCTGCCTGGGAACCCTGTGGGGCCTGAAGGATGTGACGCCACAGCCGGGGTTGCTGCGTCTGGGCAAGTTGCCGCAGCCCGTGTCCATGGATGACTGGGTGTTGGAAGTTGAGCGCAGTCTGCAGCGCCCGCCGCTGCATCTGCCTGGCGGGCCGGAACAGGTGGAAACCATCGCCTGGTGCAGCGGCGGGGCACAGGGAATGATTCAGCAGGCCATTGACTGGGGCGCCGATGTGTTCATCAGTGGTGAAGTGTCAGAGCAGACCACCCATCAGGCAAAAGAAAGCGGGATTCATTATCTGGCGGCCGGACACCATGCCACTGAAACCCTTGGGGTCAAGGCACTGGGCAAGCACCTGGCGGACAAGTTCGGTCTGGATGTGACGTTTGTCGACATCCCCAATCCGGTTTGAGAAGTTTTATTTATGCTTGACATTAATTTTGTTTATAAATAAATTTTTTTAGGGCATAAATAGATATTTATGTAGGGCCGAATGGCCTTTGATAGAATCAGAAGTCTTGTATCAGGCTTCCTGGCTCCGCTTTTTGTTGCCAGGCAGTGAACGTAATCTATGCATCAAGCGACTGCGGATGCGATTCGGTTAAAGAGGAAAGCTCGATGTCGTCAAACCATGACCAACCACAGACTTCGATGACACGCCGGAAGGTGCTGACCGCAGCCACCGGTGTGCTTGGGGCCACAGGGGCGACTTTTGCCGCGGTGCCATTTGTTAGCTCGTGGCAACCCAGTGAAAAAGCGCGTGCCGCGGGTGCCCCGGTCGAATTGAATATCAGCAAAATGCAGCCCGGTCAGATGCTGACGGTTTCCTGGCGGGGCAAGCCCGTCTGGGTCGTCAGACGGACGCCGGAAATGATCGATCGACTGGATGATTTGGCCGATCGTTTGCGTGACCCGGATTCGCTGGTGTCCGAGCAGCCGGAATACTGCCAGAATCCCACCCGCTCACTGAAGCAGGAATACCTGGTTGTGGTCGGTGTCTGTACGCATTTGGGCTGTGCCCCGCTTTATCGTCCCGCAGTGGACTCGCCGGACATGGCAAAAAACTGGCAGGGCGGATTTTTCTGTCCCTGCCATGGTTCCAGTTTTGATCTGGCCGGGCGCGTCTACCAGGGCGTGCCGGCACCGACCAATCTGGTAGTTCCCCCTTACCATTTCAAAAGTGACCAGGTCGTTCGCATCGGTGAAGACCCTGAACAAGGAGGTGTGGCCTGATGGCGTCGACACAGGACAAAAAGACCAACTCATTGCTGGCCTGGCTGGACGCTCGTTATCCGCTGGTCAGCACCTGGAATGAGCATGTGGCGGAGTATTACGCGCCCAAAAACTTCAATTTCTGGTATTTCTTTGGTTCACTGGCCCTGCTGGTGCTGGTCAATCAGTTTGTCACCGGCATCTGGCTGACCATGAGCTACAAGCCCAGCGCTGCGGAAGCGTTCAGTTCCGTGGAATACATCATGCGTGATGTGGAATGGGGCTGGCTGATTCGCTACATGCATTCGACTGGCGCTTCGGCCTTTTTTATTGTCGTGTATCTACACATGACCCGCGCCTTGTTGTATGGGTCATACAAGGAGCCGCGTGAACTGGTGTGGCTGCTGGGCATGCTGATCTTTGTGGTGCTGATGGCCGAAGCCTTTATGGGCTATATGCTGCCTTGGGGCCAGATGTCTTACTGGGGAGCACAGGTCATTATTTCCCTGTTCGGTGCCATCCCTGTGGTCGGTCCGGACCTGGCGACCTGGATTCGGGGTGACTTTATTATCTCGGACGCCACGCTGAACCGGTTTTTTGCCCTGCATGTGATTGCATTGCCACTGGTGTTGCTGATTCTGGTGTTCATGCACATTGTGGCACTGCACAAGGTCGGGTCCAATAACCCGGACGGTGTCGAGATCAAAAAGCTCAAAAACGCCCAGGGCCTGCCCAAAGACGGCATTCCGTTCCATCCGTACTACACGGTAAAAGACTCTTTCGGGGCGGCGGTGTTCATGCTCTTTTTCGCATTCGTCGTCTTTTATATGCCCACGGGTGGCGGTTTCTTTATCGAACCGCCGAACTTCGAACCGGCCAATCCGCTGAAAACGCCTGACCACATTGCACCGGTCTGGTATTTCACACCTTTCTATGCGGTGCTGCGGGCCATTCCGGACAAGTTCCTCGGGGTGATGGCGATGGGTGCGGCGATTGCCGTGCTGTTTGCGATGCCATGGCTGGACCGTTGTAAAGTGCGTTCGATCCGCTATCGCGGGCTGTCCTACAAGGTCCTGCTGACGGTGTTCATCATCAGTTTTGTGGTGCTGGGCTGGTTGGGCACGCAGCCTTCCACGCCGGAACTGACCAAATTGGCGCGCATCTTTACCGCGACCTATTTCCTGTTCTTTATCATATTGCCGTTTACGTCGGCCAATGAGAAAACCAAGCCGGTTCCAGAGAGGGTGAGATAGATGAAAGTATTGCAATGGTTGACGATTTGCGTCCTGCTGGTGCCTTTGTCGCTGCGAGCGGCGGGGCCGTCTCTGCCACTGGAATCGGCCAATAACGATCTCCAGGATCTGGATTCGCTCAAACGCGGGGCAGAGTTATTCGCCGACAAATGTCTGGCGTGTCATTCAATCAAATATATGCGCTATAACCGCATTGCGGCCGACCTTGGTTGGAGCAACGAAGAAGTGGTCGAGGTCATGAGTTATGGTCAGGATCGGGCCGTGGACGATGTGATGACCCGGATGCCGGAAGGCGTGGCCATGAACGTGTTTGGCACCAAGATGCCGGACCTGTCATTGATGGCGCGTCTCAAAGGCACCGATTACATTTACAGCTTTCTGCGCGGTTACGAGTACGATCCGGAAACCGAAAGCTGGGACAATCGTCTGTTGAAAGGCACGGTGATGCCGCATGTGCTGGAAAGCATGGAACGCCACAGCACCGAAGAGTCCTACGCCCAGGCCGCCCGCGACATCAGTAACTTCCTGGAATACGCAGGCGAACCCGCCAAGCTGCAACGTTGGGATCTGGGTTGGAAAGTGATGCTGTTTCTGCTGTTGCTGATCATTGTGACCTATCTGCTCAAAAAAGAGTACTGGCGCGACATCAAGCACTGAACCGCTGCTTTCTGAAACCCGCTTCGGCGGGTTTTTTCGTTGGGGCCAAATCTCTCGGGAGAACCAACGCATGGCCAAAAAAATCAAAACCGCTTATGTTTGCACCGATTGTGGGGCCGATTTTGCCCAGTGGCAGGGGCAATGCACCGCCTGTGGTCAATGGAATACCCTGAAAGAGGTGAAGTTGGGGGCCGGTCGTTCCGGGGCTTCGTCAAGCGGCGGCGGTGGTTACACCGGCCTGACTTCGCAGACAGTGCAGATCATGGATCAGGTGGATTTGTCCGAAGTGCCACGCATGGACGCGGGCATTCAGGAACTCAATCGGGTGCTGGGCGGCGGCATGGTTCCGGGGTCGGTGGTGTTGGTCGGCGGCGATCCGGGGGTCGGCAAATCGTCGCTTTTGCTGCAGGTTTCCTGTGGCTTCAGTGCCAGGCAAAAGGTGCTGTATGTCACGGGCGAGGAATCGCTGCAACAGGTGGCCATGCGTGCCAGACGCATGCAGCTACCGGATGACGCCTTGCGGCTGCTCACCGAAACCGATGTGGAGGCCATCACCCAGGCAGCGGCGGCAGAAAAACCGGCGATGATGGTGATCGATTCGATACAGACCATGCAGCTGGCCGAGGTCAATTCCGCTGCGGGCGGCGTGTCTCAGGTCCGTGAGTCCGCCGCTTTTCTGACCCGCTTTGCCAAACAGAACAATATCATGATTTTTCTGGTCGGGCATGTGACCAAGTCGGGAGAGGTGGCGGGGCCGCGTGTGCTCGAGCACATTGTCGATGCGGTGCTGTTTCTGGAAGGGCAGTCCGACAGCCGTTTCCGGACGCTGCGTGCCATGAAAAACCGCTTTGGCGCGGTCAATGAGTTGGGCGTGTTTGCCATGACCGACAAGGGCATGAAGCAGATCAAAAACCCGTCGGCCATTTTTCTGTCGCGCGGTGACGAAGCCGCCCCCGGCTCGGTGGTGATGGTGATCTGGGAGGGCTCGCGTCCGCTACTGGTCGAATTGCAGGCGCTGGTGGACGACTCGCCCTTTGGCGCGCCTCGTCGGGTCACAGTGGGGCTGGACGGCAATCGGCTGGCGATGCTGTTGGCGGTGTTGCATCGGCATGCCGGGGTGCAGGCCGGTGATCAGGATGTTTATGCCAATGTGGTCGGCGGGGTCAAGGTCACCGAAACCAGTGCCGATCTGGCGTTGCTGTTGGCCATTGTGTCCAGTCTGAAAAATCAGGTGCTGCCGCAATCTTTGATCGTGTTTGGCGAGGTGGGGCTGTCGGGCGAGATCCGTCCGGTCAACAGCGGGCAGGAGCGTCTGCAGGAAGCGGCCAAGCACGGGTTTACCCAGGCGATTGTGCCGCAGGCGAATGTGCCCAAAGGCGGCATTGCCGGTATGACCATTCACGGTGTGACCACCTTGCAGGAAGCTTTGAGCCGGATTTGACCAGGCCTGGTTAAAACGCCTGTTTCTTTTGCTTGTGTGTTTGCCTTGGCAAAGGCGGGTTTATTTGATCCGGTTGAGCCATGTCTGCCATTGCGAGAACAGTTCGGGAGAGGTGGCGGCCACGGCGGAACGTTTGATCACGCGGGGTTGCATCACGCTGTCATTGTCCAGGGTGGCGCTTTGGCCTCCGGCCTCGTTGAGAATCAGCCAGCCGGCGGCATAATCCCAGATGTTTTGTGCGCCATGCACATACACTTGGGCGCGACCGGCCGCAATCCAGCACCAGTCGAGTGCCACCGAGCCAATGCTGCGCTGGGAGGCGTAAGGGGCATTGAGCACCAGTGTCTTTGCCATTTCCGGCGGCAGTCGCTTGAAGTCCACCAGGCTGATGCAGCGATTCAGTTGCGCATGCGGACTGACGGCATTGAGCGCCCGGCCATTGAGTTCGGCCCCAAGGTCTTTGCGGGCGGCAAACATCTCATCGCGATCCGGGTCATAGACCAGCCCCAGCACAATGTCCCCCTGAATCACCAATGCCAGCGAAATGCTGTAGACCGGCAGATGACTGGCAAAGTTGCTGGTGCCGTCTACCGGGTCCAGAATCCAGCAGCCTTTGGGCGCACTGAGGGCTTCGACCTGTTCGGATTCGGTAGACTCTTCGCCCAGAAACTGGAATTGCGGCCAGTGCTGTTGCAGAAAATCCTGACAGGCGTTCTGCATGGCGGTGTCGGCTTCGGTCAGCAGGGAACCGTCTTCCTTGCGGGTAAAATCCACCTGCTTGAACCGGGTCAGAACTTCGTCCCGGGCGATCTGACGCACACCGTCTTTGAGCGTTTGCCATGGCTGGGTCTGAGCAAAAGGGTGCGTCATTTCTTCAATCCTCTACCGGAAGTTGCGTCAGTCGGATTTTTTCAATCGCGTGTTTGGAAATTTGAGTGACCTCAAGCACATATTGCTCCAGCCGGATGCAGGTGCCGACAGGCGGAATGGTTTCCAGTTCTTCCTGAATGAGGCCGTTCAGGGTTTTGGGCCCATCGGTCGGCAGGGTGAAATGGTAGGTTTTGTTGATGTCGCGGATGAATTCCGAGGCGTCCAGCGTCATCGAACCGTCGTGGTTGAGGTGTACCTGTGTAAAGGTTTTGTTCTGCACGTCCGTGCTGAATTTGCCCACGATTTCTTCGAGCAGGTCGCTTAAAGTCAGCAAGCCCTGCAGGTTGCCGTATTCGTCCACAATCATCGCCATGTGACGTTTCTGCTGGTTGAAGTTGGACAGTTGCACATTCAGGGTCGTGGTCTCTGGAATGAAGTAGGCAGGGCGCGTGGCTTTGATGATGTCTTTCAGTGTCAGCTCTTTTTTGGGCAGCAGCGGCGTGAGCTTGCGCAGATTGACCACACCCAGCAGTTCCTGATCGATGTTGTCGCGATAGACCGGCAGGCGTGAAAACGGCGATTTGATGATGCGTTTGATCACGGCATCAATCGGTTCGTTGACATCGACTCCGTAAATGTCCTGTTTGGGAATCATCACGTCTTCCACCGTGATGTTTTCCAGCTGCATGATGCCAGTGAGCATGGTGCGGTATTGTTTGGGCAGACGACCGGTGGCTTCATTGATCAGGGTTTGAAGTTCTTCATGGCTGAGGGCGTGGTGATCGCTGTTTTCTTTTTTGACGTTGACCCCGAATACCCGCAGGAAATTGTTGGCAAAAAAGTTGACCAGCCACACTAGTGGCGAGAAAAGCTTGAGCAGCGGGGTGAGTACATAGGCGGCCGGGTAGGCGATCTTTTCCGGATAAAGTGCGGCCAGGGTTTTGGGGGCGACTTCGGAAAAGATCAGTACCAGCATGGTCAGAATCCCCGCCGCCAGAGCGATACCGGCTTCGCCGATCAGGCGCATGGCAATGATGGTGGCAATGGACGAGGCAAAAATATTGACGAAGTTGTTGCCGAGCAGAATCACGCCCAGCAGCTTGTCGGGTGTTTCCAGGAGTTTTTGCGCCTTGAGGGCCCCTTTGTGGCCTTGTTTGGCTTTGTGCTTGAGGCGGTATTTGTTGAGCGCCATCATCCCGGTCTCGGAACTCGAGAACATCGCGGAGAGCACCAGCATAAGAGCCAGTATGGCAAACAGGGCAGACAGAGGAAGACTATTCAAAATGGAACAACGAGGTTGTGAATGTAGGAGACATTATAGTGCTTCCGGCTCAGTGTGTCAGCCACAAATCCAGCGGAATGTACTGAAAGGCACAGGAACCCATGGGAACTCCGCGCATCGGATGTTTTGTCATCAGGCATGAGGCGTTCAGGTGCTGGGCAGGGCGCCCAGCGACTGCAGCACCAGCTGGGTGCCGATGTAGCTGATTACCAGCAGCACATAGGCCCAGATGGTGTAGGTGGCTGCTTTCTGTCCGCGCCAGCCCATGCGGTAATGCCCGATCAGCAAGATCAGGTACGCCGTCCAGGCCAGGATCGCAAAAAAGGTTTTGTGGGCCAGGTGCTGGGCGAAAAAGTCCTGCAGAAAGAAGGCGCCGCTGAGCAGCGCAAAACTCAGGAACACAAATCCGAGCAACACCAGCTGCATCAGAACCTTTTCCATGACCTGCAGCGGCGGCAGGCTTTTGAACAGGGTGTTGAGCTGGCGTTTCTGAAAACGTTTTTCCTGCAGGGCATAAAGCACGGCCTGTGCGGTGGCCAGCCCCATGACGCTGTAGGCGATGATGGAAATCAACACGTGGCTGCCCAGTTCGATCGGAAGAGGCATGGTGTCGGTCTGAAACAGGGGCAGCAGCACCGTGACCGCGCCAATGGGCAGAATGAAAATGCCCAGATTTTCGGTGGGTTTGTTAATGTTGGTCACCAGCAACAGCGCCAGGGCGACCCAGCTGATCAGGGACAGGCCGATGCTCAGATTGAAGTGGAGCCATTGGCCGTCTGTCAGCAAGGGCGCAAACGACAGAAAATGCATCACCAACCCCAGGCAGACCAGCCAGAAAAACCGGTTGCGGCACTCGCATTCGTCTTCGCATTTCAGATCGACGCGAAAGCGTTGCCAGATGGTTTGGGTGGCATACAGGTAGAGCAGGCAGGCCATTACGGCCAGCAAACTGGTCAGCGTCATGCAAAATCTCCGTTGGATTCCGGGTTGTCAGCGAGTCTCGCATCGCACTTTGACAGTGAAACCCGTATAATAGCGAAAAAATTCCGCAATTGAAATGACCGCGGGCGCAGGTAGGTTTTTAATTTGACCAGGCCTGGTCAAAAAGCGGGCTTTCAATGCACAAAAGCACGGGGCAAACCATGTTCGACCATTTATCCGACCGACTCAATCAAACGCTTAAAACCCTGACCGGTCAGGGCAAGTTGACCGAATCCAATATCAAGGATGCGCTGCGTGATGTGCGCCGCGCCCTGCTTGAAGCCGATGTGGCTCTGCCGGTGGTCAAAACCTTCATCGATCAGGTGCGTGAACGCGCGATCGGGCAGGAAGTGTCGGCCAGCCTGAATCCGGGGCAGGCATTCATCAAGATTGTGCGCGACCAGTTGACCGAGGTAATGGGCGAGGCCGCGACCCCGCTGAATTTCAATGTCGAACCGCCGGCGATTTTTATGGTCGCGGGTCTGCAGGGGGCCGGTAAAACCACCTCGGTGGGCAAGCTGGCCAAATGGCTGCAGGAAAAAGAAAAGAAAAAAGTGATGGTGGTGTCGGCCGATGTGTATCGGCCCGCGGCGATCAAACAGCTGGAAACCCTGGCCGAGCAGATTGAGGTCTCGTTTTTTCCGTCCGATGCGGATCAGGACCCGGTGGAAATTGCCAAAGCCGCGCACGCACAGGCCCGCCGCGAATTTGTTGATGTGCTGATTCTCGATACCGCCGGGCGTCTGCACGTCGATGAGACCATGATGGACGAAGTCACACGTCTGAACGCGGCGGTCAAACCGGCCGAAACTTTGTTTGTGGTCGATGCCATGACCGGTCAGGATGCCGCCAATACGGCCAAGGCGTTTGACGAAGCTCTGCCGCTCACCGGGGTGATCCTGACCAAGACCGACGGCGATGCCCGTGGTGGGGCGGCCCTGTCGATCCGCCAGATTACCGGCAAGCCGATCAAGTTCATCGGTTCGGGCGAAAAAACCGATGCGCTGGAAACCTTCCACCCGGATCGTATGGCCGGACGGATACTGGGCATGGGCGACATGCTCAGCATGATCGAAGAAGCGGAAAGCAAAATCGATCAGAAAAAAGCCCAGAAATTTGCCAAGAAAATCAAAAAATCCGGTCAGTTTGATCTGGTCGATTTTCTGGAACAACTGCAGCAGATCAACCAGATGGGCGGCGTTGGCGGCCTGATGGGCAAGCTGCCGGGCATGGGTCAGCTCAAGGACAAGGTGGATGAAAACGTGGTGGAAAAAGACTTCAAGCGTCTGGAAGCCATCATTTATTCCATGACCCCGCAGGAACGTTCCCACCCGGCGATCATTAAGGGATCGCGCAAAAAACGCATTGCCAATGGGTCCGGTACCTCGGTGCAGGAGGTCAACAAACTGATGAAGCAGTTTGCCCAGATGCAGAAAATGATGAAGAAAATGAAAGGCGGCGGCATGAAAAACATGATGCGCGCCATGGGCGGCATGGGAGGCGGCAAACTGCCACCCGGCATGGGCGGTGGCGGCGGAGGCATGATGCCGCCGGGCATGCGCTGACCAGGCCTGGTCAATTTGGCTGTTTGCGCGTCAGTCCGACGTTTGGTCCTGATGAAAACTCAGGCAGGGCCAATCGCGTTTTTTGGCTTCGGTGCGCAATGTCTCATCGCCATCGACCACAAAAGGGTGGCTGACCTGTTCCAGTAACGGCAGGTCATTGTGTGAGTCGGAATAAAAATGGCTTCCAGCGAGTGTTTCCGCCCGGTCTTGCAGCCATTCATGCAGGCGGGTGATTTTGCCGGCCTGAAACGACGGCGTGCCGGTGATTTCGCCGGTAAAGCGGTCGTCGACGATTTCGGGATCGGTGCCGATCAGGTTGTCGATGCCGTACAAGGCCCCGATGGGGCGGGTAATGAAGCTGTTGGTGGCGGTAATGATCAACAGGGTATCGCCTTTTTGGCGATGCGCATCGACCACTTCTTGGGCCCTGGTCTGATAAATGGGCTCAATCCAGTCGCGGACAAACTCCGCCCGCCAGTCGTTCAAGGTTGTCATGTCATAATGGATCAGCGGGGACAGGGAAAATCGCTGGTACTGAAGAATGTCCAGCGTGCCGTTGAGATAGTCCTGGTGGAACCGATGGTTGGCCTGTTCGTAAAACGCCGGGTCCACCGCGTTTTTGTGAATCAGAAACTGGCCCCAGAGAAAATCGCTGTCTCCGTGGATGAGGGTGTTGTCCAGATCAAAAATGGCCAGTGCCATAGGTCCCCTTTGTCGGTTGGTCAAGGTGGGTTGGTTAAAGCGGCCGGTCATGACAGCTTGAAGCCTTGGAATCAGCTATTTTAGAGAATAAAAAATTGAAATAAAACCGGTTTTGTTGTCATAATTAAACGCAAAATCGTGAGCAGGCAAGTGACGTTTTCATGAAAGTATACCGCGCGCCTGTGCAGACCAAAGGACATTCTGTGATTGATGAATCGGGATACCGGCCCAATGTCGGGATCATTATTGTGAACAAGGAAGGCCGGCTTTTCTGGGGAAAGCGTGTCAACCAGGAGGCCTGGCAGTTCCCGCAGGGAGGCATGCGAGAGCATGAAACTCCCCAGCAGGCCGTGTTTCGTGAGCTCAAGGAAGAAGTCGGCCTGGAGCCCAGCGATGTGCGCGTGCTCGGTCGCACTCAGGACTGGCTGCATTACGACCTGCCCCGGCATTTGATCCGTCAGCACAGCCAGCCGATTTGCATCGGGCAGAAACAGATCTGGTTTCTGCTGGGCATGGTCGGCGATGAAGACAGTATTGACGTGGCCGCCCACGAAGAGCCCGAATTTGAAGGCTGGGAGTGGGTGGATTACTGGGTGCCGGTACAAAAAGTGGTTTCCTTCAAGCAGGCCGTTTACCATCAGGCGTTGACCGAGCTCGAAAGTTCTCTGCATCAATTCTGGTTCAAAAACCTGTCATCCAAATAAGGATGCATGCCTTATATACTGCTTTTGTCGCTGACAGAGGCCAGCCTTGCCGGGCCGTTTCTCCAAGCGCGGTTGGGCAATGCCAATTAAAAAGTGTTATCATCCCCGTTTAATTATTTCCCTGGGGCAGGCTTGGTCAAAAACAAACCGGGTTGTGTCGGCAGGGCTCTGATTTGACTCCTTCTTTCGAAAGGGGTACGTGCCGGCATACAAAGTAGCTGGACTCCGGCACGGTTCAAGTTGGCGGTGACGATAAGACCTATCCGTCGCTGAATGGTTTTCGGAAAACCCAGCCTCCGAAACACAGGGTCTCCCCTGAAACACCAACCAAAGAGGTTAACCCCTATGAACGATAAGTTCGTTGATCAGGATCCACAGGAAACACAGGAATGGATCGATGCATTGGAAGCCGTTGTCTCGTTTGAAGGCTCCGATAAAGCCCAACATATCATTTCAAGCTTGATTGAAAAAGCCCGTTTGCACGGAATCGACATTCCTTATTCTGCAAACACCCCTTACATCAACACCATTGCCCCGGAAGAGCAGGAACGTTATCCCGGCGACATGAGCATCGAGCGTAAATTGCGCGCTCTGCTGCGCTGGAACGCGATGGCAATGGTGGCGCGCGCCAACAAACACTCCGGTGTTGGCGGGCACATTGCTTCCTATGCCTCCAGCTGTACCCTTTATGAAGTCGGTATGAACCATTTCTTTAAAGGGCCTGATCACGAACAGGGCGCGGACATGGTGTTCTTTCAGGGACACACTGCGCCGGGCATGTATTCGCGCGCTTTCCTGGAAGGCCGTCTGGAAGCCGACCAACTCAAAAACTACCGTCAGGAAGTCGATGGCAACGGCCTGGCCTCCTATCCGCACCCCTGGTTGATGCCCGATTTCTGGCAGTTCCCAACCGTTTCCATGGGGCTGGGACCTCTGATGGCTCTGTATCAGGCGCGCTTTATGAAATACATGCAGTCGCGCGGTCTGGCCGAAACCGAAGGGCGCAAGGTCTGGGCCTTTTTGGGCGATGGCGAAATGGACGAGCCGGAATCGCGTGGGGCGATTCAATTGGCGCGCCGCGAAAAGCTGGACAATCTGATTTACGTGATCAACTGCAACCTGCAGCGTCTGGACGGGCCGGTACGCGGCAACGACAAGATCATTCAGGAACTCGAAGGCGTTTTCCGCGGGGCTGGCTGGAATGTGATCAAGGTGCTTTGGGGCTCCGGCTGGGATGAGCTGCTGGCCAAGGACACTTCCGGCAAGCTGATTGAGCGCATGGGCGAAGTCGTGGACGGCGAATACCAGGGCTACAAAGCCAAGGACGGCGCGTTTGTGCGCAAGCATTTCTTTGGCAAATACCCGGAAACCGCCGAACTGGTCAAGGACATGACCGATGACGAAATTTTCCGTCTGACCCGTGGCGGTCATTCCCCACGCAAACTCTACAATGCTTACAAGCGTGCCACCGAGACCAAAGGCCAGCCCACCGTGATTCTGGCGAAAACGGTCAAAGGCTACGGCATGGGGCAATACGGCGAAGCCGCCAACACCGCCCACCAGCAGAAGAAACTGGACATGGACGGTCTCAAATATTTCCGCGACCGCTTCTCGGTGCCGATTTCGGACGAAGAACTGAAAAAAGACATTCCGTTTTATCGCCCCGACAAAGACTCCGACATCATCAAGTATATGACCGAGCGTCGTGAAGCCATGGGCGGTTCTCTGCCGGTCCGTCAGGACAAGGCCGATCCTTTGCCTGTGCCCGATCTGTCCGCATTCAAGATGCTGACCGACGGCACCGGCGATCGCGAAATGTCGACCACCATGGCGTTTGTCCGCATCATCTCCATTCTGTTGCGCGACAAAAAACTGGGGCCACGTTGTGTGCCGATCATCCCGGATGAGGCGCGTACCTTCGGTATGGAAGGCCTGTTCCGCCAGGTCGGCATTTACGATCCGGCCGGTCAGTTGTATGAGCCAATGGATAGCGACCAGTTGATGTGGTACAAAGAGTCCGCCAACGGTCAGGTGTTCCAGGAAGGCATCAACGAAGCCGGCGCCATGGCCAACTGGATTGCCGCAGCCACTGCGTATGCCAACTACGGCACCAGCATGATTCCGTTCTACATTTACTATTCCATGTTCGGTTATCAGCGCATTGGCGATCTGGCCTGGGCCGCCGGGGATTCGCGTGCGCGCGGTTTCCTGATGGGCGGTACCGCCGGTCGCACCACGCTGGAAGGCGAAGGCCTGCAGCACAGTGACGGCCACAACCTGATTCAGTTCAGCCATGTGCCCAACTGTTTGAGCTATGATCCGACCTTTGCCTATGAAATGGCGGTGATCATTCGTGACGGCATCAAGCGCATGATGCACGAAAAGGAAGACGTGTATTACTACATCACCTGCATGAATGAAAACTACAGCCATCCGGCGATGCCTGATGGGTGCGAAGAGGGCATTCTGAAAGGGCTGTACAACTTCCGTCAATCTGAAAGCAAGCACAAAAAACGGGTACAGCTGATGGGCTCCGGCACCATCTTCCGTGAGGTGATCGCGGCGGCTGAGATGTTGGAAAGCGACTGGGACGTGGCCGCAGACCTGTGGTCGGCCCCAAGCTTTAACCTGCTGGCACGTGACGGCGATGAAACCGAGCGTCACAACCGCTTGCATCCGACCGACAAGCCGAAAACATCCTATTGTGAAGCCACCTTGTCCGGTGCCAAAGGGCCGTTTATCGCGGCCACGGATTACATTCGGGAATACCCGAACAAAATCCGTGCCTTTGTGCCGGGTGAATTCTATGCGTTGGGCACCGATGGTTTCGGGCGTTCCGACACGCGTGAACAATTGCGTAAGTTCTTTGAAGTGGATCGCTACCATGTTGTGGTCGCTGCGCTCAAAGCGTTGGCCGATCAGGGCGAGATCAAAGCCGATGTGGTCCAGAAGGCGATTGACACCTACAAGATTGATGCGGACAAAGTCTATCCGACTCACGCATAAAAACCTACGCTGTCGGCGCGGGTTGGAAAAAGCCCGCGACGGCCACAGAATGCATCTTTCAATGACCACGTTCATTGACTGACAAAAGGATAAGGATTATGGCAACGCAAGACATTACCATTCCCGATATCGGCGACTTTGACTCGGTCGAAGTCATTGAAGTACTGATCGCCGAGGGCGATGAGGTGGCGGTTGACGACTCGTTGATCACACTGGAGTCGGACAAGGCCACCATGGAAATCCCCGCCCCGGCCTCGGGCAAAATCGAGTCACTGACGGTCAAAGTCGGCGACAAGGTGGCGGAAGGCGACGTGATCGGACAGATGTCGGCAGAAGCGGACGAGGCCTCAGGCAAAGGCGCCGCGGACACCTCTGATGCGTCGGATTCTGCCGCCGAACCCCCTCAGAAAGAAGCCGCGCCAAGCAAGGCCGAGACACCCGCAGAAGCCCCCGCGCCTGCTGCCAGCACGCCGGCAACGACCTCTGTGGATCAGGCCGCGCAGGTGGCGCGCAAACCGGTCAACGCCCAGTCCATGGGCGCGAAATCGCATGCCTCGCCTTCGGTGCGGGCTTTTGCCCGCAAGCTGGGTGTGGATCTGGGTCAGGTGACTGGCACCGGCCCCAAAGGCCGAGTTGTGCAGCCGGATGTGGAAGGCTTTATCAAGTCGGCCATGCAGGGGCAGGGCGCCGGGATGACCGGCGCGGGGATTCCGCCCGTACCGGAGGTGGATTTCTCCCAGTTCGGCGAGACCACCACCGAGGAACTGGGCCGGATCAAGAAGCTGTCGGGCAAATTCCTGCAGACCAGCTGGTTGAACGTGCCCCATGTGACCCAGTTTGATGAAACCGACATCACCGACATGGATGCCTTCCGCAAGGACATGAAACCTCAGGCGGAAAAAGCCGGGGTCAAGCTCACACCATTGGTGTTTGTGATGAAGGCCGTGGTCAAAGCCCTGCAGGATTTCCCCAGCTTTAATGCCTCCCTGTCTGCGGATGGGCAGTCGGTGATCAAAAAGCACTATTACAACATCGGTGTCGCGGTGGATACTCCGAACGGCCTGGTGGTCCCGGTGGTGCGCGACGTCGATCAAAAAGGCATTTTTGAGCTTTCGGAAGAATTGATGACCTTGTCGACCAAAGCACGGGATGGCAAGCTTTCGCCTAAAGACATGTCGGGCGGTTGTTTCAGCATTTCCAGCCTGGGCGGCATTGGCGGCACCCAGTTCACCCCGATTGTGAACGCCCCGGAAGTGGCGATCATGGGCTTGTCCAAAGCCAAGATGCAGCCGGTCTGGAATGGTTCGGAGTTTGAACCGCGTCTGATCATGCCGTTTAGTGTGTCCTACGACCATCGGGCGATTGACGGGGCCGAAGGGGTGCGTTTTACCACCACCGTTGGCCAGTATCTGTCCGATCTGAGACAACTGATTCTGTAAGGAGGCGCCATGAGCAAAGAAGTAGAGATCCGCATCCCGGACATTGGCGACTTCGCAGAAGTCGATGTGATCGAAGTATTGGTCGGTCCGGGCGATGAGGTGATTCAGGACGATTCGTTGCTGACACTGGAGTCCGACAAGGCCACCATGGAAATTCCGGCGCCTTACGCCGGTCGCATTACCGAGATCAATGTGTCGGTGGGCGACAAGGTACAGGAAGGCTCTTATGTCGGCAAAATCGAGATCGCCGATGAACAGAGTGTGTCCTCCAATGTGGAAACCTCGGTTGCCGCTGACGACTCTGCCAGGTCGGGTCAAGCGGCCAGCCCTGCGCCGACGGCTTCGGCCGATCCGGATGCCGATCAGCACTGCGATGTGCTGGTGTTGGGCTCAGGCCCTGGCGGTTACACCGCGGCCTTTCGCGCGGCCGATCTGGGCAAGAAAGTGGTCATGGTCGAGCGCTATGACCGCATTGGCGGGGTCTGCCTCAATGTGGGCTGCATTCCCTCCAAAGCCTTGCTGCATATGTCGGAAATCCTGAATGAAACCAAAGAGATGGCCGATCACGGCATCGCCTTTGGCAAACCGGAGATCGACATCGACAAAATCCGCGGATTCAAGGACGGTGTCATCAACAAGTTGACCGGCGGTCTGTCGGGCTTGGCCAAGGCCCGTGGGGTCGAAGTCGTTCAGGGTTATGGCAAGTTCAGCGGCGCGCATTCGGTGACGGTGGACCTGGCCGAGGGCGGCACGAAAACCGTGTCGTTTGATCAGGCGATCATCGCCGCCGGTTCGCGAGTGGTCCGATTGCCGTTTATTCCGCATGATGACCCGCGGGTGATGGATTCGACCGATGCGCTGGAACTGGAAGAGATCCCCGGACGCATGCTGATCATCGGCGGGGGCATCATCGGGCTGGAAATGGCACAGGTCTATGATTCACTGGGAGCGAACATCACCGTGGTGGAACTGGGCGATACCATCATTCCCGGTGCCGACAAAGACATCAGCAAGCCACTGCTCAAGCGCATCAAAAAGCGCTATGAAAACATTTACCTGTCGAGCAAAGTCACGAACGTCGAAGCCAGAGACGATGGCTTGGAAGTGAGCTTTGAAGGCAAAAACTGTCCGGAAAAAGACACCTTTGATCGCATTCTGGTCGCGGTTGGGCGTCAGCCCAATGGCCTTCTGGTCGGGGCGGAAAAGGCCGGTGTGTCCGTGAACGATCACGGCTTTATTGAAGTCGATGAGCGTCAGAAAACCAATGTCGACCACATTTATGCCATCGGTGACATAGTGGGTCAGCCAATGCTGGCACACAAAGCGGTGCACGAAGGCAAGGTGGCCGCCGAAGTCATTGCCGGGATGCCGTCTGCCTTCACGCCCATGGGCATCCCATCTGTGGCCTATACCGATCCCGAAGTCGCCTGGGCGGGCAAAACCGAAGACGAACTCAAGGCCGAAGGCATTGACTATGAAAAAGGCGCTTTCCCCTGGGCCGCGTCCGGTCGCAGCTTGAGTCTGGGCCGGGATGATGGTCTGACCAAAGCCTTGTTCTGTGCCAAAACGCACCGTCTGCTCGGTTGCGGCATCGTTGGCCCCAATGCGGGCGAGTTGATTGCCGAAGCCATGCTGGCGATAGAAATGGGGGCCGACATGCAGGACATCGGTCTGACCATTCACCCGCATCCAACCCTGAGTGAGACGCTGGGCTTTGCTGCGGAAATGGCCGAAGGCACCATTACCGATCTGATGCCGCCGAAAAAGAAGAAATGACCAGGCCTGGTTGATTTCGTTCTTCTGTAAAACCCGCGATTGATTGCGGGTTTTTTGGTTGCGCCAAGCATAGGCTGGCGACAAGACATTGAGATCGACCTGTGCAATCAAAAGGAATATCGACATGGTAAACAGTTACGAAGCGTTGCATGTCATCGTGCAACAGGCGCTTTCGGATTTCGCCGATGACCATTCCGAGGCGGCCATTGCGTTTGAGATCCCCAAAGACATGCCGGAAGGCGCTTGCGCTCTGGCCAATGCGGTCAACCGAAAAAAGGCAGTGTTCATTCTGGCCCGATTCGGGGATGAGTACAAAGTGGGTTATGCGCTTTATGAGCCGGATGAACTCAGTAAACTTCAGCCCGTGCATCTGGCCGATGTCAATCACGATGAGTTCGATGCGGCGTTCGTGATTCGTTTGATCAGGGATTTCTTGCTGGATGAGCCTGGTTGAAGAGGCGACTGCCTGACTTTGAATGTGTCAAAGGACGGTTTATTGCCCATAGTGGGTTTTCGCTCTCACCACGATGATCACGCACCGATGATTTTCTACCCGGTAAACGATGCGATCCTGAAAGCTCAAACGAACGGAGTAATACCCCTTGAGCGCACTGATCAGTGCTTTTCCGCTTTGTGGTGACAGAGCGATTTTGTGACGTAAAATGTCCTTTAACTTGTTTCTGAGTTTGGGCGTCAGCTTGGCAATGTCTTTTTGTGCCTGTTTGGTCAGTTCTATTTGATAGTGCTGGCAGCTCACAAAGCCTCTCCAAAGACCTCTTCGAAACGGTTTGTCTGGCCAGAATCCGCTTCTTTGACAGACTCGCTGAAAGCGCGATTGAAATCCGGGTCTGAGAGCAATAACAATGTTTCCTGAAGGCTCTCATATTCTTGAGCTGACATCATGACCGCATTGCCGGATTTATGTTGGATCTCGTAGATTTCGTGCGTTTGATTACTTTGCTTGATCAGTTCAAAAAACGTTTTTCTTGCTTCGGTTGCATTAAGTGTGAGCATGGCTTCAACCTTTGAAATTGATGTGTACTACAAAGTGTACCACTTTGATGTAAGGATGTTGAATCATGTCAATAAGAAAGGTTTTGACGCTTTCTCTCATTTCTAAACGATAGGGAATATAAAATGTTTTACCCTTTATCTATCGGTTATTGCCGGGATTTTTCTCTCGAACGCATTTAAGAATCTGCAATACTGTCTCATGAGAATGGGGCGTTTTGACCAAGCCTGGTCAAAACGCCGTTTTGGCTTATGTAAAGCTGAGTTTGAGACATTGGGAGCATTATGTCGGCACAGGTTTTTGCTATCAGTAATCAAAAAGGGGGAACCGGAAAAACCACCCTGAGTATGAATTTGGCGGCGGGTCTGGCACAAAAAGGGCGAACACTGCTGATCGATGCCGACCCGCAAGGCTCAGCCACGCAATGGAGTCGTCAGGCACCTGTAGATAAGCCCTTTCCCGTCTCGGTCATCAGTGTGGGTGGTCATCTTGCCCGCGAGGTTGAAACTTTTGGCCGTGATTTCGATTATGTGGTGATCGATTGCCCGCCCACGCTGGAAACCGGTGTGATGCAAGCGGCCATGCAGGTCACCGACAGCGTCCTGATTCCGGTTTTGCCGTCGCCGGTGGATTTGTGGGCGAGCATTCGCATTGCCGAAGCCATCGATCATGCCAGACTGCGTAACCGGAAACTGAACGCCCGCATTGTGGTCAACCAACTGGAGCCACGAAGCGCTCTGTCGACGGCCATGCAGGAGGCTCTGGAAGAATTTGATATCCCGGCGTTGCAGACGGGTCTTAGACGCCGGGCGATTTATCGGAACGCGGCCATGGAAGGACACAGTGTGTTTGAAATGGGCAAGCGCGGCCAACCAGCCATGGAAGAAATTCAAGCCATCATTGAGGAGGTCCTATGACCACGACCCGCAAAACCAACAATACTCGCAACAAACTGGCCAGCAGTGTGCGTCGTGCCAAAACCACTGCGATCGGTTCGTCTGAAAACCCGGTCAAAGCCAATGCGGAAAAGCTTCCTAGCACCCGAGAGACTCCGTCCCGGGAGGAAGGAGTAGAAAGCACGCTTTCAACCTCGACCGGTCAGCGAGTGTGGCCGGATTAGGCTGTCTGGCTCTTACGTGATTGAGCGTCTGGTGCAAAACGTGTATGCTCTGTGTCTGATTGAAATGGTTCGACAGGAGACCAAGCATGGATATTGTTCAAGCCGCTCAATGGCGTTACGCCACCAAGAAATTTGACCCAAACCGTTCCATCTCCGAGGCCGATTTCAAACCGATTAAGGATTTGTTGCGCTGGAGCCCGTCCAGCGTCAACTCGCAACCCTGGCATTTTGTGATGGCAAACACCCCGGAAGGACGTCAGCGCATGAGCGTGGGCACTCAGGGGCCGTTCAGTGCCAATGAACCCAAAGTGCTGGAGGCTTCTCATGTGGTTCTGTTCTGTGCCAAGCTGGACATGGATGAGGCTTATCTTCAGCGCATTACAGATGTGGAGGCCGAAGATGGTCGTTTTCCCGACCCGGCGGGCAAAGACGTGGCCAATCAGGTCCGTGCGTTTTATCTGAACATTCATCGGACCGAGCTCAAGGACACGCCCCACTGGATGGAAAAGCAGCTGTATCTGAACATGGGCAATGTGTTGCTCGGAGCCGGCGCACTGGGCATCGATGCGGTGCCGATTGAAGGCATAGATCCGACTGTGCTCAACCAGGAATTTGGCTTGAACGAAAAGGGGTATACCGCCGTGGCGTTGATTGCGTTCGGTTATCGTCACCCGGACGATTTCAATGCCAAATTGCCCAAGTCCCGTCTGCCGGAATCGGAAATTTTCACTCAGGTCTGAAGCCGACAGAGTCGCCGCCACAAACGGTCTGTTCTCAGGAAGGGATCGAAAAGGACTAGGCCTGGTCAAAACAGACCTTTCAGCTGGATTCAACTCCGGCTTTAGGCGGCAGTTCAGCCCCGTTTACGACTCACACACATTTCAAAATCGCCAATGGCTTGTGGTTTGCCATAGTAATAACCTTGATACAGTACCACCCATTTTCATTCGCATGGTTTCAAGCTGTTTGATTTCGTCCTGTGCCGATCTGAAAAAGATCAGCTCTGAGCGGGCGCGTGCTAGAATGTCCAATGATGAAACTTTCTTGGTTGAAAAAACACCGCGGATGAAATTGCCGCTTCGGGAGAGCCTACGGAATGAATAACAGTGAGCATGTCATCGCAGTCAGCATTCAGGTTCGCAAGTGGATTGCGCTCGGATTGATGATGGTATTGCCGACTTTGGCGGTTGGGCGCGAAGGCGAGGAAGGTCATGAGATACCGGGCACCACAACCGTTGCATTGGATGAGCTGAAAGGCCAGGCCTTGCATGAAGAACTGGTGCGTACGGCGATGGCGTTTGATGTGTTCAATCAGCGTTGTCGTGGTGTCTCCGCCTCCACGCAGGCATCGCAGGTCAATCGCCTGTTTGTGGAAAAATACCGGATGACGGTGAATAATTTTCTGCGGGAATTGATGCAGGTCGATGGGCGTGAGTTGGAGCAGAAGATTGAACGCTCGGTGAATCAGACGGTGATGGGATTGGGCGGTTGCCAGAAAGCACGGGCGGATGGCATGGAACAACGCTTCAAAGAGAATTTTCGTACGCTGATTGAAAAAGCCCGCCAGTCCCCTTGGTACCCGGTTCGTCCTTGAACCGTCCAGAATGAAACGCTGTCTGTCTGAACCAGAACCGTCATTCTAAGCCGGGTTAGGCAGAGTCATCGGATGGCAAACTCCTTGACGGCGAACAGAGAGTGGCAGGCAAGCATTCATCCATAACAGCCACTCAAGCTGGCTGAGTTTCCTGCCAACCAACCTTTCTTTTTTGTTCTGGTTTATACTTGGGTTATCACCAGGCCTGGTAAAAATCAGGCTTTGCGCAGCAAAGTATCCAGATGATTGACCGCGTCCACCCATTGGGCGTCGTCGTCCACGGCTTCGGTCAGAAACTGCTTTTGCCCGGTGGACCAGAAGTCGGCATCCTGCAACAGGCAGCCGCTGGGCAGAGGGCTGTGTTCCTCAATAAAACGCTCGATCGCCGCTTCGTCATTGTCCAGCCCCAGCTGTGAAAACAGGGCTGTCAGATCGTGTTCACCCGTGTCCATACAATACCTCCCTGTGAATCAGAACATCCACCTCAGTTTAGCGTGTTCCAGCGGTTTTTGCGACTGGGCAAACGAAAGAAACGTCCCAACAGTAAGCCCAGCAACAAAACGCCGGCCCCGGTCAGGAACCATTGGCGCTGAATGACGTCGCCCGACTGGTCAATCTGTTCTTTCATGATCGCGTTGTCGTTGCGCAGCGAAGCCACTTCCTGTGCCAACTGCTGGTTTTCTTCATTGAGTTTGATCGCATCGCCGGAAATGCTCTCTATTTCTTCCAGCTGTTTGTTGAGTTGAAAATTCTCTTTTTTGACTTTTTTCAGTTCGGCCTGAGTCGATTCAAAGCGTTCGTTCAGGGTGCTTTTTTCCACCTTGAGCTGATTGCGTTCTTTTTCCAGCTTGGACAGACGCTTTTCCTGTTCTTCCAGACGGATCGAGGCAATCGGTTGACTCTGAATCAGGCTGGAAGGCATCCAGCCTTCGATCTCAGTGCCCCGGTGGTTGTAGAGCAGGCGCGCCCAGCCATCGTCCTGAATTTCCAGCACCTTGACCCGCGACCCCGAAGGCAGCATGCGTTTGATTTTGTATTTGTAGCCCGCATTGGAGCGAAACGGGATGTCGATCGAATCGGTGACATAGTGGGTGTAGCCATCGTCGCCGGTTTCGGCCTGTGCCATTGGCATCCAGGCCAGACTGAGCGTCAGGCTCAGACCGATTGCGGCGACCAGGGGATTACATCTGTTCAATTTTGGCATACTGATCCTTTAAATTTTTCAATGCCGATTCGGCATCGTGACGTTTTTGCTGTTCTTTTTTGACCACGGCTTCCGGCGCTTTGCTGACAAAGCCTTCGTTGTTGAGCTTGCCGTTGAGGCGCGCCAGTTCCTTGTTCAGTTTCTGAATGTCCTTGTCCAGACGGCTGAGTTCGGCTTCCTTGTCAATCAGTCCGGCCATGGGAATGAGCACTTTCATCTCACCGACCAGCGCCACGGCGGAATCGGGTGCCTCCGCGTCGGTTGCGATCACGTCGATGCTTTCCAGTCTGGCCAGTTTTTTCAGGAACACCTGGTTGTTTTTTAACCAGGCCTGGTCGTTTTGGTTCATTTGCGCCATCAATACCGGCAGGGGTTTGCTTGGGGCGATGTTCATTTCCGAACGAATCCGGCGAATGCCCATGATCACCTGTTTGACCCATTCCAGTTCGGCCTCGGCCGATTCGTCGATCAACGCTTCGTTGGTCAGCGGGTAGGGCTGGGTCATAATGGTGCGCTGGCTTTGGGTGTCAACGCCCGCCAAAGGCGCGACCGCCTGCCAGGCTTCTTCGGTGATGAACGGGGTGATCGGGTGCAGCAGACGCAACAGGCTTTCCAACACGCGCACCAGCGTGCGGCGGGTGCCGCTTTTTTCGGCGTCGGTCGCAGTCTCGGATTGCAGAATCGGCTTGGACAGCTCCAGGTACCAGTCGCAGTATTCGTTCCAGGTGAATTCATACAGGGCATTGGCCGCCAGATCAAACCGGTAATGCTCGAAATGCTTGTGAATCTGCTGGGTCACCGTTTGCAGGCGAGAGGTGATCCAGGTGTCCGCCAGCGACAGCGTGATTGGCTGAGTCTCGTCCAGTCCGGTGTCTTCGCCTTCGGTGTTCATCAGCACATAACGGGTGGCGTTCCACAGCTTGTTGCAGAAGTTGCGGTAGCCTTCACAGCGGTTCAAATCAAACTGAATGTCGCGCCCGGTGGAGGCCAGAGAGGCAAAGGTAAAGCGCAGCGCATCGGTGCCATAGGCCTCAATGCCGTCGGTAAACTGTCTGCGGGTGGCTTTTTCGATCTTGGCGGCTTTTTCCGGCTGCATCATGCCGGTGGTGCGTTTTTGCACCAGTGATTCCAGATCAATGCCATCGATCAGGTCAATTGGGTCAAGCACATTGCCTTTGGATTTCGACATCTTCTGGCCCTCGGCGTCGCGCACCAGCCCGTGGACATAGACCTGTTTGAAGGGCACTTCGCCAGTGAATTTCAGGGTCATCATTATCATGCGGGCGACCCAGAAAAATATGATGTCAAAGCCGGTGACCAGTACCGAGCTGGGGTGAAATTTTTCCAGTTCCGGGGTTTTTTCGGGCCAGCCCAGGGTGGAGAAAGTCCACAGCGCCGAGCTGAACCAGGTGTCGAGCACATCCTCGTCCTGATTCAATGTCACCGAAGACGCGAGCTGGTGATTGGCCCGCACTTCGGCTTTGGTGCGCCCCACATACACGCGACCTTCGTCGTCATACCAGGCCGGGATCCGGTGTCCCCACCAGATCTGGCGCGAGATACACCAATCCTGAAGGTTGTTCATCCATTCAAAATAGGTGTTTTTCCAGTTTTTGGGCACGAATTCGATGTCGCCGTTTTTGACCGCATCGATGGCCGGTTTGGCCAGTTCTTCGACCGCCACATACCACTGATCGGTCAAAAACGGTTCGATCACCGCATGCGAACGGTCTCCGCGTGGAACCATCAGTTTGTGCGGCTCGATTTTTTCCAGCAGGTCCAACGCTTCCAGGTCTTTGATTGCGGCCTGACGCGCCTCAAAGCGGTCCATTCCCTGGTATTTTTCCGGCACTTCGTCGTTCATGGCCGCATCAATGGTCATCACATTGAGCATGGGCAGATTGTGACGTTTGCCCATTTCATAGTCATTGAAGTCATGCGCCGGGGTGATTTTGACGCATCCGCTGCCAAAGTCTTTTTCCACATAGTCGTCGGCGATGATGGGGATTTCGCGGCCCACCAGCGGCAGGGTGACGGTTTTGCCAATCAGAGACTGATAGCGCTCATCGTCCGGATGCACGGCGACGGCCTGGTCGCCGAACAGGGTTTCCGGGCGTGTGGTTGCCACCACCAGATGGCCGCTGCCATCGCTGAGTGGGTAACGCATGTGCCAGAGGCTGCCCATTTCTTCTTCCGAAGCCACTTCCAGGTCCGACACGGCGGTGTGCAAGACCGGGTCCCAGTTGACCAAGCGTTTTCCGCGGTAAATCAGGTCCTGTTCATACAATTGCACAAACACTTCGCGGACGGCATTGGAAAGCCCGTCGTCCATGGTGAAGCGCTCGCGGCTCCAGTCGGGCGACATGCCCAGACGGCGCAGTTGCTGAGTGATCTGACCGCCCGAGGTCTGTTTCCATTCCCAGACTTTGTCGATAAACGCTTCGCGCCCCAGGTCGTGCTTGCTCAGGCCCTTGGCCGCCAGTTGGCGCTCCACCACCATTTGCGTGGCGATGCCGGCATGATCGGAGCCAGGCTGCCACAGGGTTTCGTCGCCCAGCATCCGGTGGTAACGCGTCAGCGTATCCATGATGGTGTCCTGAAACGCATGGCCCATGTGCAGGCTGCCGGTGACATTGGGCGGCGGGATCATAATGCTGTAATGATTGCCCGTCTGTGAGGGTGCCGGTTTGAAATAGCCCCGGTTTTCCCAGGTTTGATACCATTTGTTTTCGATCGATTGGGGGTCGAAGTGTTTGTCCATGAAATACTGTGTCTTTATGTAGTAAGTTATCGTTATGCTTGTTTGTCTGGCAAGGATACCATGCGACGGTCAGAGCTTTATTTTTTTGGATTGTCTCGTGGAGCTCACTGGCGCATGGTCAGAAACTATAAGCAGAGATTATAGCAAATTCACGTGGATAGAACCCTGTACGAGAGGTCAAAAACGGTCAAAAAAGGTCAAGATTCCTAGGATTTGTATTCAAAAAATGGCTGAGTCCGCTTTTTGAATCAAAGACTGTTTGGATTGAAACGATCAGTCTGAATATTTCATAGAATCCTTGCCTGTATTGTGAAGGTTATTGGTTTTCCAGGAAATGTTTTAAGACACTGCAGTTCGGTTCTTCGTATCAGACGACGTTAACTCTCAATACGGTGCCTTCAAAGATCATGTAAGACCAATACCTTGCGCGATGTTGTCTCCCGTTTAAGGAATGCTCGGATCAAGGGGGGGCGGGTAAATAATGGTTTTCTTTAAGAGGATGTGCAGAGGTAGGATGTTGTGCACTGTGTCACATCAGAATGGATGGCCTGAACCCAACCCGAATATTTACCTTCGGGTTGACTGAGGATTCAGGCCGAAATAGCGCGTTAATTCAATAATGCCAATACGTCGCTTTGACTTTGGTTGGATTGTGCTTGCATGGCAATCTGGGCCTGCTGTAGAACTTGCTCTCGTGTCTGTTCTGTGACGGCTTTTGCATAATCTGTGTCATTTATTTGTGCACGACTGGCTTGTGTGTTGACGTTTTGGTTCATTAAGTTATCGGCAGCGGTTGTCAGGGCATTTTGCTGTGCTCCCATGGAAGATCGGGTCTCTTGTAATCCTTCCATCACGGTTGTCAGCATTTCATTGGCTGCTCTGGCGTCATCAGCAGAATTCAAGCTCAGGCCGGAAAGTCCGGTTGACCCATTGGTCATGTCGGCTAATTGCAATTCGTTTTGACTGCCACCCAAGGCAATATTGACGCTGGCATTTTCGCCATTCAACAGGTTCATGCCATTAAACTGAGTTGTCTGAGCAATTTGGTCAATGCCTTGCAGGGTTTGGGTGAATTGTTGATTCATAGCCTGACGTTGGCTGTCATTGTAAGTGCCGTTCATTGCTTGCACAGACAACCCCGTCAAGGTTTGAATTTGAGATTGAATGTTTTCCAAAGCACCGTCAGCAGTTTGCATGAGGTTGACACCGTCATTGGCGTTACGCACTCCCTGATCCTGCACATTGATTTGCGAGGTCATGGCTGTCACAACAGCCTGTCCCGCAGGGTCATCGGCACTGCGGTTAATGCGACTGCCTGATGCCAGTGATTCATTGGTGGAATCCAATTGGCGATTGTTGAAGTTGGCGTAAGAGTTGTTGGTGCTGATAGAGTCAATAGCCATGGGAACCTCCCGTTTTGGCAGAACTTATGAGTTTTGATCTTGGTTGCAGGCAATTAAGATGACTTCAAGCAAAAAACTCAGCGAAAAAGCATTGCTTTCACTATGTTTATCTTTTATTTTACGGGTTTTAAATAAAAATGGAACCATTAAAAGCTTGAGATGGTTCAAGCCTTTTTCAGAAGGGTTTCAGGAGCATGCATGAGTTGTTGCGGCAAGCAGTTTTGTCAGTTTGAGTTCCCTCCGGGGCCCGCTCTGGTCGATGCCCCGGTGGCGAGTCTGGAGGCGCGTTACCTGTTTTTGCCCTATGGCACCTTGCTGGCAGAAGGCGAAGTGATTCGCATCTGGACCGAGGGCGGCAAAACCAAAAGCGTGGTGCTGGAACACAAGTGGCCCTTGCAGGCGGTCAACGGTCAGTTGGCGATGGACCAGGCATTGATCGGTCGGGAGACGGCGGGCGATTCTGTGCCCTGGCAGTTGGTGGCCATGGATTCCGGTATGGAAGAATCCGAGCTTCGGCATTGGCCGCAGCATCCGTTGCACAACCCGGAAACCCAGCCGGTCATTCTGGTGTTCAATCATCCGATCACGCCCAAGCCCTCTTTGAAAATGCGCTGGCTGGGGTTTTTGTACTGGCTTCGGAATCTTTGATTTCGCGATTCTTCCCCTGTTCATTTTTCAGATAACCACGGTTTTCAGACACAAAAAAACCCGGCCGAGGCCGGGTTGTGTTTCAGAGTGATGATCGCTTACTTGGTAAATTCGGGGTAAGCTTCCATGCCACATTCGGACTGGTCTGCGCCTGCAAACTCATCTTCCTCTGTAATACGGATCCCCATGATCGCTTTGAGGATCAACCACACAATCAAGCTGGTGATGAAGACCCAAGCAAAGATCGCCAGTGCGCCCAGTAGCTGAGCACCCAGGGTGGCATCGCCGTTGGAGAAGATCACCGCGATCAGGCCGAAGACACCGACCACACCGTGGACCGAAATGGCACCGACCGGATCGTCAATCTTGAACTTGGTGTCCAGGATCAGGATGGAGAAGACCACAATCACGCCACCCATCAGGCCGATGAATGAAGCCATCAGCGGGCTTGGTGCCAAAGGTTCGGCCGTGATCGCCACCAGACCGGCCAGAGCACCGTTCAGCATCATGGTCAAATCCGCTTTGCCGAACTTCAGCTTGGACACGATCAGAGCGCCGACCACACCAGCTGCAGCGGCAAGCAAGGTGTTCACAAAGATCATGGCCACCGCATTGGCTTCTTCCACGTTGGAGATTTTCAGCTCCGAGCCGCCGTTAAAGCCGAACCAGCCCAACCACAGGATGAAGGTCCCCAGTGTCGCCAAAGGCAGGTTGGCACCGGGAATCGCACGGGATTCGCCGTTGGGTCCGTATTTGCCTTTACGGGCACCCAGTACCAGAACACCCGCCAAAGCTGCGGCCGCACCGGTCATGTGCACAATCCCGGAACCGGCAAAGTCAGAGAAACCAAGCTCGCTGACGAAACCGCCGCCCCAGGTCCAGAAGCCCTGTACCGGATAGATAAAGCCGGTCAGAACCACGGCAAAGACCAGAAAGGACATCAGCTTCATACGTTCAGCGACGGCACCCGATACCACAGACATGGCGGTAGCGACGAACACGACCTGAAAGAAGAAGTCGGACATGTTGGAGTAGTAAGGCGCGTCGTCCCCACCGGCAATCACAGCAGAGGTGGCATTGTCGCCGCCCAGCAGAAAGCTGATGCCCGGAATGACGGAGTTCACCGAGTCGCCGTACATGATGTTGTAACCCACCAGCATGTACATCAAACACGCAATCGAAAACAGGCCGACATTCTTGGCCAGAATTTCGGTGGTGTTTTTGGTGCGCACCAGACCGGCTTCGAGCATGGTGAAGCCCGCCGCCATCCACATGACCAGCGCCCCGGACATCAAAAAGTAAAACGTATCTAACGCGTAACTGAGTTCAAGTATTTGTTCCATAATATTCAATCCTTTAGCCGTTATCCGAAAAGAGTTGGGTTTCGGTTACAGAGCAACGTCTCCTTGTTCTTCGGTTCGAATGCGAACTGCCTGCTCCAACGAGCTGACAAAAATCTTGCCATCCCCGATTTTGCCGGTGCGTGCCGCACTGCCGATTGCTTCGATCACTGTCTCGACCTTGTCGTCGGCGACGGCAATTTCGATGCGAACTTTGGGAAGAAACTCGATGGCGTATTCCGCCCCTCGATAGATTTCGGTGTGGCCTTTCTGGCGACCGAACCCTTTGGCTTCCGTGACGGTCATCCCATGCACGTCGATTTCATGCAGAGATTCGCGCACATCATCAAGCTTAAAAGGTTTGATAATTGCGACGACTAGTTTCATACTAACCCCTGTTTTGGTGAGTGAAAAAAGGTTTTCATCCGCTTACTAGCCTGGAATGTGCCACCTTTACAAAAACAATGAAAAACAACCAGTTAAATGCTTTTTTTGGCAAGCGATCAAGGCGATATGACTTACTTTGGTGATATGGGGTTCATTTTGGTGCATGGGTAGTTCCGGGTCGGAATCGGTCGTTTCCGGACAGCTGGCGCCCTGGCGCCGACTGTTGCGCGCTCTGCTGGCACAGGTGCTGGCGCTGCTGTTGCTTGCCGTGGGGGTGACGCTGGCCCCTGCGCTGATTGCGCCGCCTTACGAATGGTCGGTGCTGGTGTGGATACAGGGCGGACTGGCCTGGTTGCTCAGCCGGTGGCTGGGGCTGCCACGTTGGTGGGGGCCGATTCAGTTGCTGTTGCCGGTCGGGATTTATTTTGGTGCAGCCTGGTCATTCAGCCCCTGGTGGGCGCTGGGGGCGTTTGCGTTGATCTATCTGTTTTTCGCCAATGCTCTGACCGAGCGGGTGCCGCTGTATCTGACCAACGCCCGGACCCGCCAGGCCCTGATGGATCTGATTCAGGAGCGGGCGTCGGTCCGGTTTGTCGATCTGGGCTGTGGGTTCGGTGGCAATGTGGTCGCGATGCACCGTCAGAATAACGTGGCGGTGGCGCATGGGGTGGAGACGGCGCCGGTGCCGTTTCTGGTGTCGTGGCTCTTGACGCGTTTGCGCGGCGGACAGGTGTTTGCGCGCAATCTATGGCACTTGGATTTGCGCGATTACAATGTGGCCTATGCCTTTTTGTCGACCGAGCCCATGCCGCGTCTGTGGCAGAAAGTGGTGCAGGAAATGCCGGATCAGAGCGTGTTCGTTTCCAACAGTTTTGCTGTGCCCAATGTCGAGCCGGACGAAGTGCTGACTCTGAACGACCGTCGCCAGACCCAATTGTTTGTGTATTATCCGCAACACCACCGCACCGCGATCGATCAGGGGGCACCACCAGGCCTGGTAAAAAATGCAACGGATTGAAACATTCGGATTAGAAACAAGGAAGAACAACCATGTCAGACGCCATACGCTTTCCGCTCACCGATGTTGATCAGCTTCAACGCTGGAGCCGTTTTCTGGTGAATGAAGGCCGACGGGCACCGCATGCGCTGGACGCCTCACTCTGGGAGACGCCTTACGAAGACGGGGCCATGATTGCAAAAATCCAGACCGATCTGGCTCAGAGCGATTCGCTGGCGACGCTGAACAAAAAACTGCGCCAGTATCGCCGGGAAGAGATGATGCGCATTGCCCTGCGCGATTTGAGTGGGCTGGCCGATTTGCCGGAATCGATGCGAGACCTGTCGGACCTGGCCGATGCGCTGGTGGGCGGGGCACTGGACTGGCACACTCAGGCATTGACCGAGCGTCACGGTACGCCCATCGGTGAGCATTCGGGCGAGCCACAGAAACTGCTGATCATCGGCATGGGCAAGCTCGGTGGGCAGGAACTGAATTTCTCTTCCGACATCGATCTGATTTTTGTCTACCCGGAAAAAGGCCAGACTGAAGGGGGCAAGCGCCCGCTGGCCAATGACCAGTTTTTTACCCGTCTGGGCCAGGCACTGAACAAATCCCTGACCGAGTTCACCCCGGACGGCACCGTTTACCGTGTGGACATGCGATTGCGTCCGTTTGGCCAAAGCGGACCTCTGGCGGTGAGCTTTGCGGAAATGGAAAACTATTATCAGGTGCACGGTCGCGCCTGGGAGCGGTATGCGCTGGTCAAAGGACGGATTATGGCGGGCGATGTCGAGCAGGGCAAAGAGCTGTTTGATATTTTGCGCCCGTTTGTCTACCGCAAGTATGTGGACTTCACCGCGATCGAATCCCTGCGTGAACTTAAGCAGATGATCAATGTGGAGGTGCAGAAAAAGGACCGCTTTCACAATATCAAACTGGGGCCGGGTGGCATTCGCGAGATCGAATTCATTGTGCAGGCGTTTCAGCTGGTGCATGGCGGGCGCGAACCGGCGTTGCAGGGGCGCGCCTTGTTGCCGACGCTGCAAACCCTGGTCGAGCGCCAGTTTATCGAGGCGGACACGGCGGAAGATCTGAAAGCCGCCTATGTGTTTTTGCGGCGCGCGGAAAACCGTCTGCAGATTTGGAACGACCAGCAAACCCATGATCTGCCGGGCGACCCGGAGCCACGTCAGGCACTGGCCGAATCCATGGGCTATGCCGATTACGCTGAATTTCACGAGGCGCTGGAAGCCAAACGCGATTTTGTGCAACAGGAATTCGATGCGGTCTTCGCCCAGAAGGAAGAGGACGCGCGCGAAGAAGACGGTTTTGACCAGGCCTGCATGAACGGCCAGGTGGACCCGGCGTCACTGGAAGCGTTGAACCTGCCGGACGCGGAAAAACTCAGTCGCCTGCTCAATCATTTTTACACCCAGCGGCCTTACACCCATGCCAGCTCCGAGGCGCTGAACCGTTTTGACGGGGTCATGCCTTTGCTGCTGCGTCAGCTGGCGCACACCGAACAGCCGGCGTTGGCGCTGGAGCGGGTGCTGCGGGTGCTGACCACGATCATGGGGCGCAGTGTCTATCTGGTGCTGCTCAAGGAAAACCAGCAGGCGGTCAAGCACCTATTGCAGCTGTGCGAACTCAGCAGTTGGACCACCGACATGCTGGTCAAATACCCCTCGCTGCTGGATCAGTTGCTGGATGAGCGCATTCTGTACGAACCGCTGCTGGCCGATGCGCTTCTGGCGGAAGCCGTGGAAATCCGTGAGCGTCATCAGGGCGATGATGAAGTGTTTATGAACGAGTTGCGTCAGTGGAAGCATGCCCAGGTGTTTCGTGTGGCCGCCGCCGACATCACCGGGCATTTGCCCATTATGAAGGTCAGTGATTATCTGACCTGGATTGCCGAAGCCGTGGTCAAAGTGGCGACCGATTACGCTTGGTATTTCATGCAGGGGCGCAGCGGTCTGCCCGGTGGTTGTGACAGCCCGGATGCCTGCCCGCTGACGGTGATCGGTTACGGCAAACTCGGCGGCATCGAGCTGGGTTACGGCTCGGATCTGGACATCGTGTTTGTCTATGATGCCGACTCGTCATTGAAAAGTCAGGGCGACAAGCCGCTGGAAAACCACGTGTATTTTATGCGTCTGGCACAAAAGATCATCTCGATTCTGACCACCTTTATGCCCACGGGCACCTTGTATGAAGTGGATACGCGTTTGCGTCCCAATGGCGAAAGCGGCATGATCGTCACCGACATGGCCGCGTTTGAAGCCTACCAGCAAAACAAGGCCTGGACCTGGGAACATCAGGCACTGGTGCGCACGCGGGCGATGGCAGGCGATGCGTCGGTGATGGCGCGCTTTGCCGATTTTCGTAAACAGATATTGGCGCGTGAACGCGACAAGCCGGAGCTCAAGCAGGCCGTGGTGGAAATGCGTGACAAGATGCGGCGCTCGCTCGACAAGACCAACGCCGAGGTGTTTGATCTCAAGCAGGGTCGGGGCGGCATTGTCGACATTGAATTCATGGTGCAGTATTTTGTGTTGGGCTATGCCGGTGAGATTGCAGAGCTGCTCCAATGGTCAGACAACATTCGACTGCTGGAGGCCATCGCGCAGCAGCAATTGCTGCCCGAGTCCGAATCGCAAGCACTGATCGACGCCTACCGGCATTACCGGGCGCGTTACCACCGTCTAGCCCTGCAAAACAAAAAAGCCCGCGTCCCGGCGGATGAATACGCCGACGATCGCGAAGCGGTGGCCGCCATCTGGGATCGGGTGATGACGGAACAGTGCGATCTGAAAGGTGGGTGTGTTTAACCAACAGATCCTGATAAACAGGTCATCAGATTTCGCAGGTCACGCAACGCTCGGGTTTGAGTTGGTTGCGCTGCACATCCTGTAGGTTGTCTAGGGTGGTGGCGGTGATGTTGTCCAGCGCTTCCTGGGTGAAAAACGCCTGATGCGCGGTGATCAACACATTGGGGAAGGTGATCAGGCGTTCGAACACGTCGTCGTGGATGATTTCTTCGGAATGGTCTTCAAAAAACAGGTTGTCTTCCTGCTCATACACATCAATCCCCAGATAGCCAATCTGGCCTTTTTTCAGCCCATGAATCAAGTCCTTGGCTTGCATCAAGCCACCGCGACTGGTGTTGATCAGCATCACCCCCGGTTTCATTTTGGCAATGGAATCGGCATTGATCATGTGCTCGGTCTGCGGGATCAACGGCACATGCAGGCTGATGATGTCACTTTGCGCGTACAGCTCGTCCAGTGACACATATTTCCCGCCCAGTTGGGTCACCCGCTCACTGGGATAAGGGTCGTAGGCCAGCACCTTCAGGCCCAGTCCACGCAGAATGCGCACGGTTTCCTGACCGATGCGGCCGGTGCCGATGACCCCGGCGGTTTTTTCAAACAGATCAAACCCGAGCAATCCCTCCAGAGTGAAATTGCTGTCGCGCACGCGATTGAAGGCTTTGTGGGTTTTGCGGTTGAGCGTCATGATCAGTGCCAGCGCATGTTCGGCCACCGCCTGCGGCGAATAGGCCGGTACCCGCAGAATCGTGACTTTGTGTTGCTGCGCCGCTTTGGCGTCCACATTGTTGAACCCGGCGCAGCGCAACACAATTGTGTCGATGCCATAGCCCACCAGCTGCTCAATCACTTCGGCATCGGCGTGATCGTTCACAAACAGGCAGACCGCATCAAACCCCTTGGCCAGAGGCACGGTTTTGGGCGACAGATGCACATCGAAATAATCCATTTCAATGCCCATGTCTGGGGTGAGCATCTTCTCAAACTGGCGTTTATCGGTTTTGGTGGTGCTGAAGCAGGCAACTTTCATGGTCTTCCTCGAAAATAGTGCGAACAGTGGTAGTCAATCAGTTTTTATCCTAACAAATCCCACACAAAAATAAACGACACCTTTGCGACGTCTGGATGACAAAGCGGGGTCATTGCCGGAGATGTCGAAGGGGCTTGGCGCAAAGACGGTTTTATTTCATGGCGTTGATGACACGGACTGGCATGGGCACAGGGGCGAAAGCCCCCGGTCACGGTTTGGGTGGGTATTGCTGCAGAATTTCCTGCACCATCTCGTGGATGCGTTCGTCCAGTGTCGTGGTGTCTGGATGGTCCGGTAATACGGTGGTGCCGGTGCCGCGCCAGATCAGTTGGTGGTTCTGGTCGAGCAGGTCGATTTTCAGAACGCTTTCGTTCTGCGTTTCTATGTCCGGGTTGGTGCGCCAGAGAACGCCACCAAAGACAGAGCCCGTTCCGGTGCCCATGCCGATGGAGGTGCCAAACGGAGAACTGCCCACGGTTTTTTCGGTGCTGGCATGGTAGGTCATGTAAGCGTCGGAATCGGTGTCTGCGTCCACCAGCTTCAGGCCTTTGGCCGGGAGCTGATCCTCAATGGCCTGCTCAATGCGTTTGGCGATGAGCGGGTTGTCTTTGGCAAAGTCGACCGCTTTGGGGGCGGTTTGGTCTTCCGCAGGCAACCAGCTCAGACTCTGGATCTGACTGAAATCGGCCTGACGTTCGTAATCGTGGCTGACTTGCACCGTGCTGCAGCCGCTCAGCCACAACAGCCACGGACCGATCAGTCCAAGTGACAGAAAACGAAGCAGATTTTTTGGGTGGCGTTTTTGAGTTGTCATGACTTCATTATGTGCTTTTGCCGTCAGCCGTCAATGCTTTTCTTTTGGGGGGGGGATCGGGACAGGGGCGCAAGCCAGGCGTTGACACCAGGCCTGGTGGTTTTTGGTTCTTCGCAGTTGTGGCTGGCGATTGTATGTTCAGGTGGCTTTGCGGGTAATGAAAAAGCCGCCCACCAGTACCGGAAACGCGCCCAGTACCTGGGTCCAGGTTGGGGCATCCTGCAGAATCCACCAGGCCAGACCCATGGTCAGCAGAGGCGACAGCGCAAACAGGGCGTTCACTTTGGTGATCGGCAGCCGGTGTAGGGCCTCGATCCAGAAAATCTTGGACACCACAAAGACCCCACCACCGATCAGAAACAGCCACAAAAGCTGTTCTTCGATCGCTGGCCAGGCGGGCGCCGGTTCAAACAGCTGTGCCAGCAAGTATAAAACAGGCAAGGCGATCAGACTGCGCACCATCAGAATGGTTTCGCTGGAAACGTGGGTGCGGGCTTTTTTCTGAAACAGGTTGGCAAAGGGCGCGATGATGGCGGCCATGAGCGCCAGCCCATCTCCGGGGTTCAGGGTCAGTTTGCCCGGAAACAGAATGATCAGCGCCCCTACCGTCATCAGGACCACGCCGATCAGGTGGGTGCGGTCCAGCGTCTCGCCCCAGCGCCGTCCCAGAAACAGGTAGCTGAACAGCACCTGCATAAACAGGATGATGGCCACATGCGACGGCGAGGTATGGTTCAGCGCCAGAAAAATCAGGCTGAACAGAGTGGTGATGAACAGACTGGTCAAGGCCAGATCCCGCCAGGCCTGGGTGCGGGTCAGTTCTTTCAGTTTGCCGCGCAGCGCCACCCAGCCGATGAGCAGAACGGTGGCGATGACCAGACTGTAAAAATAGGCATGCAGTGCGCCCAGTGCGGCGACGGCAAAAAACGCGAAAATCGGAAAGTGGGCTTCGATGACCGACAGGGCAATGGCATAGGCTTCGCCCTGTTTCTGGCTTCGGTGAGCAGACTGTGACAAAAATGGACTCCGTATTAAAGCGGTTCTTTCGTGTACGGCTTTCAAAAACCCTTCAAGACCGATTAAGATCTTTCAGCTCCGCTCAGGGTGACACCATCGTCATCCCGACGGAGCGGAGGGATCTTCCTGATTGGGTGACATCCCTGAACACCTTTCAGCGTCACTCAGTGTGACAGCGGTTCAGGCTAGGGCCGGTTCAAGTGTTTCTGCTTGAAGGCGGCGAACGATTTTTTGATGTCGTAGTCTAGCATAGGTTTTCGCGCGGAAAGACCCCAATCCAGGCACTGGTGGGGCGATTGAATGGCCTCAAGCAGGGCCTGCATCCAGCCGGCCTTGTTCAGGGCGGGCAGAATGCGTCCGGTCTGGTCATCGGTCACCAGCGTTTGTGGGCCGCCCCGGTCGCTGACCAGACAGCCGAGGCCGCTGGCCTGCGCTTCCATCACCACCTGGCCCAGGGTGTCGGTCACCGACGGAAACACAAACAGATCGGCGCTGGCATAGACAATCGACAGGGCTTCACCGCGAATCGGGCCGGTAAAATATACATGGTGTTTTGCCAGACTGGCGGCCTTTTTCCGGTAGCGGCCTTCGCCCACCAGAATCAGGTCCGCGCCCAGATCTCCGTGGAGGCTTTGCAATGTCTGCCAGACATCCAGCAGAAAGGGAATCCCTTTTTCGATGTTGATGCGGCCGACGTACAGCAGCTTTTTGCGTTCGGGGTCAAGCCCGAATTCCCGCCAGACAGAACCGTCCCGGTGACAGGGGTGAAACCGGTCCAGCCGCGTGCCCGGCGGCAAGGTGGTGATCCGGTCTGCGGGCAGGGCAATGTCGGTTTGCATGATCGATTCATAAGCTTTGGAGCGGGAAAACACCTGGGAAAAAGGCTGGTAAAAGCGGGCCATGACCTTGTCGGTGCGGCCTTTGACCCAGTGGGAGCGGGTCAGATCCAGCAGGTAGGCCGGAAAATCGGTGTGGTACGTGCCGATCAGAGGCAGTGCCATTTTTTCGGCTTCCTGTTTGGCGAGCCAGCCGAAGGGGCCGGGGGTGGAAATGTGCACCGAATCCGGCTTCATCTCCTGCAAAACGCCTTTTAAATGCTGTCTGGAAGGCCAGACCAGATCCATTTCCTGATAAAACGGCATCGGCACTCTGGCCCGCCAGGGCAGATTGGTGATCCAGGGCGCGTCAGGCAAAGGCTTGGCGGTGCTGGTGATCAGTCTCAAATCCAGATCGGGGTCTTCGGCGGCCAGTTCGCCCATGTCCTGAATAAAGCGCGAAACCCCGTTCAGGTCGCCCAGTGTGTCGGTAAACAAACAAACTTTGTGCATGATCCAGTCTCGTAAATGCCAATGGCTGAGACTAGCGCGTTTTCTGACGGCCTGAATGAAACCTTTGTGAGGGTTGTGTGACGTTTTGATGAAATGCGTCAGTCCTGAGGCATCCACTGTGTCATGGGTTGGGGAATGTAGGCCAGATTGTGCAGGAACTGCCGGGATGCGCCACGCCAGGTGTATTCGGGAATGGTTTTGGCCAGATCCGGGTGTTTGAGCGACTGGGCATCGATGATCGCGGTATAGAGGTCGCTCGAGAGCACGCCATTGAGGTCCGGGGTGATAATGTCTTTGGGACCGGTCACGGGAAAGGCCGCCACGGGGGTGCCGCAGGCAATGGCCTCGATATTGACCACGCCGAAGGTGTCGGTCAGCGACGGAAACACAAACGCACGCGCCCCGGCGTAAAGACCGGCCAGATTGGCACCGGATTGAGCTCCGGTAAACAGGGCATCGGGGTAATCGGTTTCCAGCGCATCGCGTTCCGGCCCGTCTCCCACCACCACTTTCTGGCCGGGCAGATTCAGGTCCAGAAACGCACGCAGATTTTTTTCCGGTGCGACCCGTCCGACGTACAGATAATAGGTTTCTGCCAGGCCTGGTGGTTTTTGATAGTCCGGCGATCGGTCGGCGTGGGGATGGAAGTAGCGATTGTCCACGCCGCGGGTCATGTGGGTCAGGTGTGAGAATCCGGCGCGGCTCAGGGTTTCCCGCATGGAAGCGGTGGGCACAAAGGTGCGCGTGGCCGGGCGGTGAAAGCGGCGCAGCAGGGCGTAGGTCCAGCTTTCCGGAATGGGTGCGCGGGCACGCACATATTGCGGGTATTGGGTGTGATAAGCCGTGGTAAACGGCCAGCCCCAGCGCTTGGCCAGCTTACGGGCCTTCCAGCCCAGCGCGCCTTCGGTCGCAATGTGCAGCGCTTCGGGTTCGAATTGGCGCAACCGTTCTGCCAGATCCGGTGCCCGCCAGACCCAGGGGATTTCCTTGTAAGTGGGCAGCGGAATGCTGGGGTAATCGCCGGGCTGGATCACATCCACCTCTATGCCCTGATTCTGCAGTTGCTTCACCAGTTGCGAAAGGGTGGTGACCACGCCATTGACCTGGGGCGACCAGGCATCGGTGACCAGTGTCAGGCGGCGGATAGCGGGGTGTGTTGTCATAAAGCAGGCTCGGTCATTCAGTAAACAACGATTATCGTTGGTCAATGTGACAGGCGTGAGCAGATTGGATGACAGTGAGATGAAAGCGGTGGTCTGGCTGTCATGCAACCGTCATCAAAGCGTCACGCGGTTGTTGTGTCGGCTTTTTAAACTGGCTGCAAAATCCAAACAGAGCGAACACAAGACTGATGACGGAGACCGATCAACTGGCGGACAACGCCTTGCCCGACTGGATGGCATCCATTGAATCCGACGATCTGATTGTGGCCGAAAACGACCACCAGACCAATTGGTATCGCAGCATTTTCATTTCCGATGTGCATTTGGGGTCCAAAGCGGCCAAGGCCGAATTTCTGGCCGAATTTCTGAAATACCACCAGTGCGATAAATTGTTTCTGGTCGGCGACATCATCGATGGCTGGCGCTTGAAAAAACGTATTTTTTGGCCGCAGACCCACACCAATGTGATCCGCCGGATTCTGACCAAAGCCAAACGCGGTACCGAAGTGGTGTTTGTGACCGGCAACCACGACGACTTTCTGCGCCGCTATTCCGGGATCGATTTCGGCAATATTCAACTGACCGACGAGGCCGAACACGAAACCCTCAACGGGGATCGGCTGCTGGTGGTGCATGGCGACAAGTACGACAGCGTGATCCAGACTCAGAAATGGTTGGCGGTGGTGGGCGATTGGGGCTATGAAACCCTGGTGCTGCTCAACCGCCATTTCAACCGTCTGCGCCAGAAATTCGGCATGGGCTACTGGTCTCTGTCGGCGTACGTCAAACACAAGGTCAAATCCGCGGTGTCGTTTATCACCGCCTACGAAGAAGCCGTGGTCAAAGACTGCCGGGAACAGGGGTATGATGGCGTGGTCTGCGGGCACATCCATCACCCGGAAATCCGCAAGATCGACGAGATCGACTATTACAACTGCGGGGACTGGGTGGAGTCCTGCACCGCGATGGTGGAAACCGCCAGCGGCGAACTCAAATTGCTGAAATGGGTCGACATCCAGCACGCGCAGAATCGGGAACAGCCCTTGCCAGCAAGCGCTCAGCCAGCGGAGCCGGAGGTGGCGCGTGAGCAAGTTTGAGCAAAGGCCCTCCGGGCTGGCCAATGTGCATTCCCATGCAATGAAACCTGGGCACCGGGGCTTTGTCCGCATCATCAAAGCGGCGGGGTATTCCTGGCACGGCATCAAGGCCTGTTACAAAAACGAAGCCGCATTCCGCCAGGAGCTGTGGTTGCTGGTGGTGCTGACGCCCTTGTCTATGTGGCTGTCGACCAACGCGGTCGAGTTTCTGTTGCTGATCGGTTCGGTGGTGTTGCTGCTGGTGGTGGAACTGCTCAATACCGCGATTGAAATGGTGGTGGACCGACACGGCGAAGAATGGCACCCGCTGGCCAAACTGGCCAAAGACATGGGCTCGGCCGCGGTGTTTGTGATGATGGCCCTGGCCGGGCTGGTGTGGCTCACCATCGCCATCTCCCGCTTCGGCTGGCAGTGGTTTTAAGTCCGTAATCGATGCCTTTTTAACCAGGCCTGGTCAAAAAGGCAGGAATGCCGCTCTTAAAAGACCTTTCGGCTTTACTAAAAATGCCAGATGAAAAGTTATGTCAACCGTTAGCTCAAATTTCCCATTATAAGCTTCACTTTTTTATGAATTCTTGGGGCTGATAAGATCACGTCGTTTCAGATTAGATTCGTCTGATGTTTTTTGAACAATTTCCAACGCATGCTGCAATATGGCTTTACGCCAGGAAGATGGTTCAAGCACCTCGATTTTCGATCCAAAGCCCATTAGCCACCACTGTGTTTGCTGGTCATTCGGAACCATCGCGGTCAGCCGCATTTGGTGAGGGTTATCGGTTTTTTCCAGTGTTTGGTGTTCGCTCACTGGCGTTTCTTTGAGGTGCCAAGCCGTATCCGCATCTATCAAGGCTTTCAGGGTAATATTCTGTTCATCAACTGGATAGCCAAACGCGCCCGATTTTACATAGTCTTCAAGGCAGAAATTTGGTTGTTGTCGGCTGTTTTGATCAAGTATCTCAATCGACTGAAATCGATGTAAAGCAAATTGCCTGACGTTTTCATAATCGTTGACCATGGCGAGTAAGTATGTACTGCTATGCCTAACGACTAAACCCAAAGGATGCAGGCGGTAAATTTTGCATTCGTTCTTTTTTCGGCTCAAATACTCAGAATTCAAAACCTTTCCCATTAACAGACCTTCCGTAACACTCCTCCAAATGCATTCGGGTATTTCGGCTGGAATTAAGCTCTTGCCGTTAGGGACGGCTTTGATTTGATGACGCCAATGCTGAAATAAATTCCGCTTTTGCCCATCTAAAAAATCGCGCGCCTGTTGAAATTGCGGTTGCAGTTTATCAAAAGCAATCGCGGGTAATAACGGCTGCAAGTGCTCTTCCGCCAAAACCCAGCTTAAGGCGCTGATCGCGTCCAATGCGGGTAGGTTACTTTTGTAGCCTTCACGAAAACTCCAGCGGTAAGGTTTTTGGCTGCTGTCGCAATCAATCGGGAAATAAGTGGATAACTTCTCAAGGTCGCGCTGCACCATGCGCATAGAGACCTCAAAGCCCTCTTCTTCCATGAACGACACCAGGGTCGTCGTGTTCTTGTAAAAAGGTGAGCGTGGAATGGATTGCATTAAAGCAATTAAGCGAAAAAGTGTTTCAGATTGACTCATGTCGGATATTGAAACTCCATATGAAAACGTGACAGCAGTGTATCAGAGCGACACTCTATGACGCTGGGAAATGTTAACTTTGTACGGAAGTTAACGTTTTTCGCCGAATATTTCAGCCAGAGTGCCGAGTAATGGTCCATTAATGACTTCCTGTTTAAGGGCTGCGCTGCCGCACTTGGGGCAATTTTCGGGTATGGGTTTAAATTGAACATCGGATTGGGGGGCGTAAGTTCTTGACCAACCACAATTTTCGCAAATCAATTTGAAGGGTTTCGGTTTCCAGGCCATGAATTCACCTATGAGGATATAAAAAATAAGAGATATTTATATTACATAGAAATAAAGATAATTTGGTAAAAGTTTATTGAATAAAACCGTGTAAAAAACTTGTTTGACAAATTAGGAAGCCGCGATTATTATTACGTATCTTTGACAAGTTCATAAACGCTCAAGATGATCACCAACTATGAGTCTAACAGCAAAATCACTAAAAGCACATCATCGAAAAATTCGTGACGAACACCCTGCTCCTCTGAGTTTGAGGGTTCACAGGGCGATCAGTTGGCTTGCAAAAGCCGAACTGTCGGAAGATCATGATACTCGGTTTATTATGCTTTGGATTGCCTTTAACGCCGCCTACTCTCAAGATACCGGGCTAACTCACATCAGCGACAGTCATAAATTCAACCAGTTTCTTGACCGGATGGTTCAACTGGATGACCACAATGCATTACAGCAGCATCTATGGAAAGAATTTACCCAAGCCATTCGCGTACTTCTGGACAATCCTTATGTTTATCAACCCTACTGGAACCACCAAAATGGGATTGAGGGTTATGAAGACTGGCAAATGACCTTCACCAAGGCAAAACAAGCTGCGCAGCATGCACTTATGACTAAAGATACAGCAAAAGTGCTAGGCATAGTGTTTCACCGACTCTACACCCTACGAAACCAAATTATGCACGGAGGCGCAACCTGGAACGGTCAAACCAACCGCCAACAACTCAAAGATGCGACTCAGATTCTTGGAAAAATCGTACCAATCATAATCAACATCATGATGAGCCACCCAGAACAAATCTGGGGTGAAGCATGTTATCCGGTTGTAGAGTAAAGAATAAATCAATGGTGCGTAAAGTTTTACTAAATCTAAATTGAATATAAAAAGGAATTAATCAAGACCTGAATTAAGTATAAAAATTAAAAAATTTTATCACATAGTATCAATAATTATATCTATAGTATCTTTTAACCCGTAGTGTATTTTATAATGAAGTGCAAGGAAAATATCATGTTTTTACAAAATCTATCTTTAATTGAGAAAAAATCTTTTTTAGCTATTGCACATCACATAGCTAGAAGTGATGGTGATTTTTCTGAAAAGCAAAAAATGATTATTTCTCAGTATTGTGATGAAATGTTAGTGAGTAATGTTGACTTTGATGAGTCAACTTTTAATTTGGACTCTGAATTAAGTAAAGTTAAATCTCCAGAATCACAAAAAATTATGCTTCTTGAATTAATGGCATTAGTTTATTCAGATGACCAATTACATGAAAGTGAAAAAGAAGTAATTGATGCAATGGTTAAGGATTTTAACCTTTCAGAGGAGGTGATTAACATTTATGCTCAGTGGGGCAAGTCTATGATTGCTCTAATGAGTCAAGCCAATTCTTTAATTAAGTTGTAAAGGGGTATCTCTTATGCCATTACCATTATTAATTGGTCCAGCAGTTGCAGCAGGAATTTACGGCGCAAAAAAAGGTTACGATGCTAAAAAAGACTATGATTTAGCAAAAATTTACAATCGCGAAGCGGAAGAGATTTATGAAGAAGCTCAAGAGAGTTTGAATTTTACACGAGAACATGCAAATGAGGCTTTGGAAAATTTAGGTGAAATCAAGTACAAATTAGCAACAGCCGATTATGTTGATTTTCACAAAACGTGGGATCAATTAACCAAAAATTATCCAGATCTTTTAAATGAATATTTGAGCGGTGAGCGTGATAAAAATTCCGGTCAGTTAGAAAAAGAATTTTTTGGTGCTGTTGAAACAAGCAGACTAGAGAGTTCAGAACTAGTATCTGGTGGTTTTGCAGCTTTGGGCTCAGGTGGAGTTGCTGGGTTAGCTGCATATGGCGGCGTAGGTATGCTTGGTACAGCTTCAACTGGTACTGCAATTGGTTCATTGAGTGGAGCGGCTGCCACAAATGCGACATTAGCTTGGTTAGGTGGCGGTTCTCTTGCTTCTGGCGGGTTAGGTATGGCAGGAGGTGCAGCAGTTTTGGGAGGGGTCGTTGCTGGACCAGTTCTTGCTATTGGGGGGGCTGTAATGGCGTCCAAAGCAGAAGAGTCTAAGGAGCGTGCTAAAGAAAATGTCGCCAAGGCCAAAGTTGCTGCAAAGGAAATGAAGGTTGCAGAAGTAACAACTAATTCGATTAAAAAATCATGTGATTTAACTCAGAAAACTTTAGTAGATTTGTCTGAGGTTCTTGAAGCTCAGGTCAAGAATGTGAACACTCTTATATCTCATAATGTTGATTTAGATGCTCTTAGACCGTATGCGATGATTATGTTAGCAGCATTTGAATCAAGTTTTTCTATCTACATAACAAAAGCTTTAACTGACGAAGGTACTTCTAATCCTCAATTAGAAAAGACTGTCGAGAAACAAGTCGGCAAATTCAACGATAAATTTGAAGAAATTGAGCCTCAGATTCTTTAAGTAAAAATATTTAGATATATTTTAAACTTCCTCTCTCTTCTATTGGAAAAGAGAGGTTTAGGTAATTTAAAAAATATGAATAAAATTGAAACCAATGAAGAAATGATTGAGTTTATTATAAAAACTCATATAGACCATTATCTCAATCAGACTTTCCCTGACCCCCATCCTCTAGCTGATATCTTAAATAAACCTTTGCCAGGTTCTCATTTAGTGACTCCAAGAGGGCTTTATACGCATCATGGTATTTATATTGGTAATGATCGAGTAATACATTATTCTGGGTTAGCTGATGGTTTAAACTCCGGGCCGGTTGAGGAGGTTTCCTTATCGGATTTTTGTAATGGAAAAGGGGTTAAAGAAAGAGCTCATAATAATTCTGTATACAGTGCACAAGAAATTGTTTCACGGGCAAAATCAAGGTTAAGTGAACAAGATTATAATCTGGCATTTAATAATTGTGAGCACTTCGTAAACTGGTGTATTTATGATGTTCAAAAAAGTGAGCAAGTTGATGCAGTTATGTCCACGGGGGCGAAAGCTGTTCCTGGTGCCAAGCATGTTCACGAAGGTTTTCAGGTTACGAGGTCACTGAAGGCTTATAGCGATGGAAAAATTTCTAAAGAAAAACTGCGAGGTGACATTGCGGAAACAGCTTTTTCAGCTACATCTGCAGCGTATTATGGTGCATTAGGGCAAGCTGCAATTCCTGTGCCTATAATAGGTTTTATGGTAGGCGCAACTGTGGGTGTAGTTGTCTCTAATTCAATAAAAAACACAGGTATCTTATCTTTTGGTGCTCACTCTGCTGCGATTGCTGCAAAAAAACGGCGTGAAGAAATTGAAAGGATGTCACAAAGACTTATTCCAATTTTAGAAGAAGCACGACACAGATTAGAGCAGCACTTTGACCGTGAGCTAGGGAATAAGCAAAAAGTTTTCAATTCGCTTTTTAGTGACCTCGACTTGGCAATCCAAAATAACGATACTCAATCTAGTGTAAATGCTTTGAATAATATTGCAGGCCTAGCTGGTAGAAAACTTTCCTTTTCTGATGAAGAGGATTTTAAAAATAAGTATTTCTAAAAGAACTTTATTTTTACTTTTTGTGGGACTGATTAGGTATGATCTACTCAAATAATTAATACCATATATAGGAAAAAATTATGTAATATGTTTTGATTATTTTGATGTTTAAATTTATTTAGTGACTGTTTACACCAAGTGGTCAAAAACAATGCTTTATTTGCAAAAACAAGGTGTTGCAATAATTAACATTTTAAGTGGTATTAAATGAACTTTCCATGCACGTATTGTGGTCAGTGTTGCAAGCATATTTCTCATATAAAAGAATTGTCGTCTTTTGATATTGGTAATGGTGTTTGCAAACACTTAACTGAAGAAAATCTTTGTGCTATTTATGAAGAACGTCCAGAAGTCTGTCAAACAGATGTAATGTATAAAAAATATTACGCCAAGCAAATGTCGGAAAGTGAATTTCTTCAGCTTAACGCTAAGGCGTGTAATTCAATGCAACATCAAGTCAATTTGCCGGAAAACTTTAGGGTTAATCTTGGTTTTCCTTCTGTTCATAAGTGTTAGTGATGGTATCTATCATATATTTAAAAATTGCATCATCTAATGGCTCATCTGGGTATTTTTCCTCAATGTCATCAATGGTGCTTTTGACTTCTGGTTCGAGTGCTTGCATGTCTTGAATAAATTCTTGTCCAATGTTTTGAAAATCCCAGATAAGCTCTTGCAAAGCGTCTTTAAGTGGATAACTGAAATTAAGCATGGTGTTCTCCTATTGGTTGAGTTCACTGTTAGAATATATCATGTGAGCGTCGTATGGTGACGCCTAGGTGTTTTCTTGAAGCAATTTGTTTATTTGGTTCATGGGTTTCACAGTGATAGCGCTTCAATGCATTTTTTGGCTAGACGGTTGAAACCTTTTTATGATGATGTATTCACGATTGATGTCGGTTTAAGTTTTTCGACAATCGACGATGCGGTTGATCGTTTGCTGGAACAAGTCTTAAAAATGGATTTTTATCAGGCAAATTTTATTGGTCATAGCACAGGTGGTATCGTAGTTCGACATCTGCTTAACAGAGAAGCGACGTTAGCTAAAAAAACATGTTCAGTCATCCTTTTAGGTGTGCCGAGTCGCGGAACACCTTTGGCAGATTTACATCAGAAATATATCCCTAAATCCATACGAGGTATTCACCCGCTCATCGTGGAACTTACTAAAACGCATTATTTTTCATCAGATTTAACTCGGTTTCCTGATTCAATAGCCGTTGGCGGGATTGCTGGTATACAAAGTTGGGAGAGTACCCGGGCTTTTTTTACGGATTTAAACGATGGTGTTGTTGAGTACAGTTCGGTCTGGCTTCCTGAAATGAAAGATATGGTAGCCTTTCCGTTAGATCATCAAGAGCTGACACAAAACGAAAAGGTTGTTAAATCCATCCTCTATTTTTTTGAAAATCAACATTTTCCAATTCATTTATATCGGTTACAAAATATGAATATAGAAGACAAGTTTGCTTACCTTTACCAGCATTATGTTTTTGATGACTTCTTTGACGTGCTGAAAAATCCAAATATAGAAATTGCGACTATGGGAGGTAAAGTATTTTGGAAAAGCTTAAAAGAAATAGAAGGCTGGAAATTGCAACAGAACAAAACTACTGGGCATCTGAGAGTTCTAAATCCAAGTAATATCCGAAAAGCATGGGGTTCAAAGTCTCATTTAGAGCAGGCAATGGATATAGTAATGAGTCGTGTAGCAACCGATCAGCCGTGGTCAGGAAAGAGCTGACCGGATTAACGGGCTTGTTTTCGCCAGTTAATAAACGGTCGCCTCAGACAAACCTTCTTCCTGGGCAACTTCGGCCACTGTTCGATTGTTGGGTGGCAGCAGTTTTTTCAGTACGGCCTCACGTCGTTGTTTTGGGTATTTCATTTGGTCCACTGTCAGCCCCACTTTATTTAGAGAGTGTAACATCTCAAGTGAAGTTCCAACTATCTTGACAGAGGGGAAAGTGGTCTTTCTGGTAATGCACCGCTCTTAAAAGACCCTTCGGCTTTGCTCAGGGTGACAAGGTTTTATGTAGGATTTCAGCGCCACGCTCTGGTCAAGTGCTGATCTCTCGGCTTATCCCATATGATCGTTCTGGCGGAATTCGTTCAGGCGGTGTAGCAGGAATTCCAGTTCGGCGTGTTTTTCTTCTTTTTCGTGGACTTTCTCTTCCAGAAAATCGACCACTTTTTTGTGCAGTTTCAGTTTGTTCAGCGAGTTGATGTTGGTGATCCCGCCGGGGTTGAGCACGTTCACTTCCAGAATCTTGTCGCCGATCATGTCCACACCGACAAAATACAGTCCGTCTGCGGCCAGTTTGGGGCCGATTTTGCGGCAGATCGCCATTTGCGATTCGGTCATGGTGTATTTGTGGGCGGTGCCGCCAATCTGGATGTTGGCACGGACATCGCCTTCTGGCGGTTTGCGGTTGTAGGCACCGATGAATTTTCCGTTGAGCATCAGTACGCGCACGTCGCCTTCTTCGGCGCCTTCAATGTATTCCTGCACAATCACGTAGCTTTTGTCGGTGCTGTGAATGTAGAAGTCCAGAATCGAGTTGATGCTGGTCTGGGCGTTTTTTTCCAGCACAATCACGCCATGCCCGCCAGAGGCATTGAGCGGCTTGAGGATGACCTTGTCGCCGGGCATGTCATCGATCATCTGGCGGATGTAGTCCTTGTTTTTGGACACATGGGTGATCGGTAAAAAGCTGTTGTGCGGGTCGTTGAAGGTGGTGGTGTAGAGTTTGTTGTTGGCTTTGCGAATGCCGTCGACGTCGTTGACGATCACGGTCTGGTTTTTGACCGAATCCAGAAAGTTGAACACCATCGGGTCAATCGGCGGATCGCGGCGGATCATGATGCAGTCCAGCCCGTGCAGCGGCATCATCTGCAACTGAAATTTGACCTTTTTGTAGAATTGGGTCATGTTCTCGGGGATTTTGTCCATCGGTTCGATGCGGCGCATGTAGCCGTGGGTGACGTTGTTGCGCACGGTCAGATTGCTGGGGGTCAGAATGGCGATTTTGTGGCCACGCTGCAGGCATTCTTTGATGATGCGCAGGGTGGAATTTTTGGTTGGCGTAATCTGATCCCAATCTTCCAGAATAAACCCGATGTTCATGTACATGCCCAATATCCTCCGGCGTGCTTTGGAAAGGTTTCATTTTGCGGCTTTTGCAGCAAAATGCAAATGAAAGTTGTGATGGTGTTCGCCTTTGCCTGGGGCTGGCCAGAGCATCGGATCAGGTGTTACAGCGTCCGTTCGGTGGCACTCTGGCAGATGTCCTGGGTCAGGATCACGGCGTCATCGCATTCGTCCTCTTCCCGGCGCACCAGTTCGACCAGATCTTCGTGGCTCAGTTTTTGCGGGGAGTAAGCGAAGATGGCGATCTGGTCGCCCGGTTGCAGGTAGGTTTGCTCGCCCTGTGGGGTGTAACGGGTCGCGCCCAGTGAGACGATGATCTGTTGTGGGCAGCCCTGAGCTTGCAGCAGGCCTGGCAGTTTTTCCAGTGGCCCTTGTTCGGGCTGGGTATTGAACTGATGCACCAGCCAGTCACACACTTTCTGATAAAAATACTGGTAGCTGTTGACCGGGCAGTCGACGCCATAGGGCACAATCTCATCGCCGCGTTTGAGAAAAGACGCCAGATGGTAATGGTCGAGCACGCCCTGGGCGGCGAAGGCATCAATCGGTTGCCATTGGCGGGCGATGCCGGTGCTGGCATGGCCCCAGTTTTTCTTGGCGCTGAGTTTCTGTGCCGGATGGCAGCGCTGGGTGCAGTCGTTGAACACGCTGAACGCGGTGGGGGTACAGTCCCGGACCAGTCCTTGGGCATCGTAACTCAGATCGCAGAGCACGCAGATTTCCGCTTCCAGTTGCAGGCCGCAATCGTCCCCGTCAAAATCGGCTTCGATCACGTCGTGCGACAAGGGATAAACCCCCAGATACGAATCGTCGCCCGGCAGATAGATCGGAAACACGCCTTTGGGCGCTTTGGGATCGGCGGTCACGATCTGGTCGAAACCGCTTTCCTTGGCTTGAGACAAGTGGTCGGCGAAATTTCCGGCAATGCCGAAAACGGGCAGCTCGAACAATTGGGTATGGCTCAAGGTGTTGCGCTGTTGCGTCGCGTTGTGTTCGGTCATGCGGGGTCCTTTTTTGCGGAGGCCTCTTGTGCAGTGGTATCCAGAAGCCGTTGCAGTTGATACAGGGTGTCCAGTGCCTGTTTTGGGGTCAGATTGTCGGGGTCGCAGGTTGTGACGGCGTCGGCCAGTTCGGTCAGTTCCGCCGGAATCGGCTGGGTCGCAAACAGATCATACTGGCCTACCGGTTCGGCGGTTTTCGTCGGTTCTGAGGTCGGCATCGAGGCCGCCGTGGGAAGCAAATTCTGGTCGTCCACTGCGTTCTGTTCCAGCCGCCGCAGGTGGGTTTTGGCCGAATCAATGATGGATTTGGGAATGCCCGCCAGTGCCGCCACCTGTAAACCGTAACTTTGTGACGCCGGGCCGTCTTCGACCTGGTGCATGAACACGATTCTGTCCTGATGCTCGATTGCGCTCAGATGCACATTGACGGTGTTGGCAAACTGTTCGGCCAGCGTGGTCAGCTCGAAATAATGGGTGGCAAACAGGCAGAACCCGCGCACGTTCTGCGCCAGATGTTCGGCAATGGCCCAGGCCAGCGCCAGCCCGTCAAAGGTGGAGGTGCCGCGCCCGATTTCGTCCACCAGTATCAAGGACTGATCGGTGGCGTGATGCAGTATGTGCGCGGTTTCGGTCATTTCCACCATAAAGGTCGAGCGGCCCGAGGTCAGATCGTCCGATGCGCCGATGCGGGTGAAAATCCGGTCAATCGGACCGAGCTTTGCCGACACCGCTGGCACATAACTGCCCATATACGCCATGATCGCAATCAACGCCGTCTGGCGCATGTAGGTCGATTTACCGCCCATATTGGGGCCGGTGATCATGTGCAGGCGGCGCTCGTCGTTGAACACGGCGTCATTGGGGATGAAAGGGCTGTCCGACAACGCTTCCACGGTCAGATGGCGGCCCTGCTCAATCACCAGGCCTGGTGAATCTGTCAGTTGCGGGCGGCTCAGATTGAGCGATTCGGCCAGCAAGGCCAGATTGACCAGCACGTCGGTCTGCGCCAGTGCGGCGGCGGTGGCCTGAAGCTGCGGCAGTTGTTGGTTGAGGGTTTCCAGCAGCTGCTGGTACAGGTGTTTTTCCCGCGCCAGCGCCTTTTCATTGGCGCTGAGCACCTTGTCTTCAAAGGTTTTCAATTCGGGGGTGATGTAGCGTTCCTGCGCTTTCAGGGTCTGGCGACGCACATAGTCCACCGGCACCTTGTCGCTCTGGGCCTTGCTCACCTCAATGTAATAGCCGTGAACGCGGTTGTAGCCGACTTTGAGCGTGCTGATTCCAGTTTTGTCGCGCTCGCGCGCTTCCAGATCCAGCAGAAAACCGCCCGCCTCGTTCTGCAGATTGCGCAGTTCGTCCAGCTCGGAATCATAGCCTTCGGCAAACACGCCGCCATCGCGCGCCAGCATCGGCGGGTTTTCAACCAGCGCCGCATCCAGTTTGGTTGCCAGTTCCGGCCAGGGTTGCAGGGCCGGTTTCAGTGCGGCCCATTTTTCGCCTTCCAGTGACTGAATCCGTTCGCTGATCGCTTCCAGTTGCATCAGGCTGCGACCCAGTTGCAGCAGATCGCGCGGCCGCGCCGAATACAGCGACACCCGGCTGAGAATCCGTTCCAGATCGCCGATGGGCTTCAGCAACGCCTTCAGCGGTTCGGCCGCGTTTTGGGTCAGCAGCCATTCAATCGCATCCAGCCGCGCATTGACGGGCCCGTGTTCGCGCAACGGCTGGTTGAGCCAGCGCCGCAACAGACGCGAGCCCATGGCGGTGGCGGTGTGATCCATGATCGAAAGCAAGGTGTGTTCACGCCCGCCCTGCAAATTGGTGTCCAGCTCCAGATTGCGGCGGCTGACCGCGTCCAGCACCAGTGTCTGGTCAATCCGGTAACTCTGCAGACTCAAAACGTGTGAGAGCGAGGTCTGGAGCATGCTTTGCGCGTAATGCAAAATCGCGCCACAGGCACCGACGGCTAAGGGCTGATCATCGCAACCGAAGGCTTTGAGGTCCTGGGTTTTGAACAACTGCAACAGCCGATCACGGCCACTGTCGGCATCAAAATGCCAGGGATCGATTTTTACCAGGCCTGGTAAGTTTTGGATCGGCTCGGGCAGGCGTTCAAAGTCGGATTTGGCCACCAGCAATTCCGCTGGCTGCAAACGTTCAATTTCGCTCAACAGCGCCGCCGGGCCAGTCAGTTGTGTGGTTTCAAAGCGGCCGCTGGCCACGTCCAGAAACGCCAGCCCGGTTTTCTGGCTGGCCTCCGACCCCAGCGAGATCGCCGCCAGCAAATTGTCGCGGCGCTCTTCCAGCAAAGCGTCTTCCACCAGCGTGCCGGGCGTGATTACCCGCACCACCTTGCGTTCCACCGGGCCTTTGGACGTGGCCGGGTCGCCGGTCTGCTCACAGATCGCCACCGACTCGCCCAGCTTGACCAGACGTGCCAGATAGCCTTCGGAAGAATGATGCGGAATGCCCGCCATCGGAATCGGCTCGCCCGCCGACTTGCCGCGCGCGGTCAGGGTAATGTCGAGCAGCTCCGCAGCGCGTTTGGCGTCGTCATAAAACAACTCGTAAAAGTCGCCCATACGATAAAACAGCAACTGGTCCGGGTAATCAGCCTTGACCTTCAGGTACTGCGTCATCATCGGCGTGTGGGCGTTTGGGGAAGCGGTTTTGGCCATAGCAGAAAATCGAATGCTCAATAGGAATAAGCGGGCATTCTAACAAATTAGCCCCCGTTCGATGAGGCGTTCCGATGGTTGATGAGTCTGTTTGAATCCAGTCTGTAAAAAACATACGGCATCACCGCAATCCAGATCAGAAACAGCAACCAGATTCGTCCGTCCAGTAACTGATAGTCTGCCAGCAATTTGCCCCAGGTGTGCCCAGCGATATAATGGCCAAATCCGAATTCGAAGGCGATGGTGGCCAGTAGCCAGATAAGGCCTATTCTCCAGGCCTGTTTGCTCGATTCGATCGGCCAGCGCTGGTTGAGTTTCCACACAAGAAGTCCGGTAAACAGTATGCCGGTTCCGGTGGAGATTTGGTGAGCGGCCAGTTCGGACAGGTGGTGGCCGTAGATGGTTTCTCGGAGGACACCGTTCAGGGTGGCGACAATGGCCAAAAGAAACCAGAAAAGCATGTATCGTATGAGCATAAAATTCGCCGCCTGCGCTTGTCTGATATTGAGCGTCATGCCATGATGGTGGTTTTTACGAATGCTACTTCAAACATATCTGTTTTGCCAGTTCTGTTTTGTCAGCTTTGGGTTCACGGTTGGTTCTCATACGATTGAGCACGCTTGAACCCGAAAATGTTGCTTTGGCTGTCGGTTCCCTCCTGCGCGTGGGTGTCATCTGGCGCTGTCAAAATGGGCAAAAAAACGTTATCCTTTGATCAGATAGAAGTTGATAGCAACATAAAAATGTTTGCGGGCGTGGTGGGTTTTGGCGTCTGCATCGCAATGGAAGGAGTGGGCATGCGCAGTCGATCTGAATTGGACGCCCTGGTGGCAAAAGTCGGTGCGGCTCTGGTGGCTGATGACAAAATGATTGTGACCGCCGAGTCTTGTACGGGCGGGCTGATTGCCGAGTGCCTGACGCGTGTTTCAGGCAGTCGTTCCTGGTTTGATCGGGCTTATATTACTTACAGTTATGAGTCCAAACGGGAAATGCTGGGGGTCAGAGAGACCACCATCCAGAAAAAAGGCGCGGTCTCCCGGGAGTGCGTTGAGGAAATGGTGGTTGGTGCTTTGCAACAGTCGCACGCCAAAGTGAGCGTGGCCTGCAGCGGCATTGCCGGTCCCACAGGCGGCACGCCGGACAAGCCGGTGGGCACGGTTTGGATTGCCTGGGCGAAACAGGGGCATGACAAGGTGGAAACCCGACTGTATCACTTTGATGGCGACCGCGATCAGGTGCGCCAGGCCTGTGTGGAAGCCTCGCTGGAAGGGGTGCTGGCGCTGCTGGATTGCGACTGACCGCCCTCCCGGAAAAAGACTTTTAAATCGGCGCAATTATGGGATAATTGCGCCCCGAAATTATCAGTCCTGTCGTTATGCGTGTGAGCGGTCTTGTCTGAGACCGGGCACGAGGCTGGCAGGCGGAAACGGAATCAATGGTGGAAAAACATGGATGAAAACAAACGCAAAGCTCTGGACGCAGCCCTGGGTCAGATTGAAAAGCAGTTTGGCAAAGGCTCGATCATGCGTATGGGCGATGCCGGCGTGGTGCGTGACATTGCTTCGGTGTCAACCGGTTCGATAGGTCTGGACATTGCACTGGGCATTGGCGGGCTGCCACGAGGGCGCGTGGTGGAAATCTATGGCCCGGAGTCGTCCGGGAAAACCACTCTGACGTTGCATGCCATTGCCGAGATGCAGAAGCTGGGCGGCACGGCGGCGTTTGTGGACGCCGAACACGCCTTGGATCCGCAATATGCCCAAAAGCTGGGTGTGGACGTGGACAATCTGTTGGTGTCGCAGCCGGACACGGGCGAGCAGGCGCTGGAAATCACCGATTCACTGGTGCGTTCCGGGGCCGTGGACATTGTGGTCGTGGATTCGGTGGCGGCGCTGACGCCCAAAGCCGAAATCGAAGGCGATATGGGCGACTCGCACATGGGGCTACAGGCCCGTCTGATGTCTCAGGCTCTGCGCAAACTGACCGCCAACATCAAGCGCACCAACACGCTGGTGATTTTCATCAACCAGATTCGAATGAAAATCGGGGTGATGTTCGGCAACCCGGAAACCACCACCGGTGGCAATGCGCTGAAGTTTTACGCCTCGGTGCGCCTGGACATCCGCCGTATCGGCGCGATCAAGAAAGGCGAAGAAATTCTGGGCAACGAAACCCGGGTGAAAGTGGTCAAAAACAAGGTTTCACCGCCATTCAAACAGGTCGAGTTCGATATTCTGTACGGACAGGGCATTTCGCGTGAAGGCGAAGTGATCGATCTGGGCGTCAAGGAAAAACTGATCGACAAGGCCGGTGCCTGGTATTCCTACAATGGCGAAAAAATCGGCCAGGGCAAGGACAATGTGCGCCAGTTTCTGAAAGACAACCCGGAAACCTACGAAACCCTGCAGACGCAACTGATGGAAAAGCTGTTGCCCAAGCCGAAAAAAGACAAGGACGAGGCGTCTTCGGAGGCGTAATTGCTGGATTCTGATGACCAGGCAGACACCCCGGAGCTGCGCACCCAGACTCAGGAAAAGGCGGTGCAGCTGCTGGCCCGGCGTGAGCACGGGCGGCGTGAACTGAGTCGTAAGCTGATGCAGAAACTGCCGGCCCTGCAAAACTTACCAGGCCTGGTAGAAAGTGTGCTGGACCATTGCCAGCAACAGGGTTGGCAGAGCGACGAGCGTTTTGTCGAAGCGGCAGTGCGTGAGCAGATGCAACGGCATCAGGGGCCGTTCAAGATCCGTCACTGGTTGCGCCAGCGTTGCGACCGGGACGACCTGATCGATGCGTATCTGACTTACGACAACGAGGTCTGGGTGGCGATCGCACAGGAAGCGCTGGCGAAAAAGTTCGGCGAGGATTTTGCCGACTTGACCGGGGATCGCAAGCAACAGCAGCGGGCCCAGCGGTTTTTGCATTCGCGCGGCTTTGAGGGCGACCAGATTCGCCGCGCAATGAACACGGATTTTTAAAATTTAAAACTTAGAGACGGACGTTAGATCATGACCAGCGCAGAACTGAGAAAGGCGTTTTTGGACTTTTTTGCCGAGCGTGGCCACGAAGTGGTGCATTCGAGCCCGGTGGTCCCGGCCAATGACCCGACATTGCTTTTTACCAACGCCGGAATGGTGCCGTTCAAGGAAACCTTTCTGGGGCAGGAAAAACGTCCGTATCAGCGGGCGACCAGTGTGCAGCGCTGCATTCGTGCCGGTGGCAAGCACAACGATCTGGAAAACGTCGGTTACACCGCACGCCACCATACCTTCTTTGAAATGCTGGGCAATTTCAGCTTTGGCGATTACTTCAAGCGCGAAGCCATCCAATACGGCTGGGAATTTCTGACCAAAACGCTGGGTCTGCCCGAAGACAAGCTTTGGGTGACGGTGTTTGAGGAAGACGCCGATGCGGAAAAAATCTGGCTGGAAGAAATGGGCGTCAGCCCGGAGCGCTTTTCTCGCTGTGGTGCCAAGGACAATTTCTGGTCCATGGGCGAAACCGGTCCCTGCGGTCCCTGTTCCGAGATTTTTTACGATCACGGCCCGGATGTGGCCGGTGGCCCCCCAGGTACGCCCGATGAAGACGGCGATCGTTACATTGAGATCTGGAATCTGGTGTTCATGCAGTTTGATCGCGCCAGCGACGGCACTCTGACGCCATTGCCGAAACCGTCTGTGGACACCGGCATGGGGCTGGAGCGCCTGGCGGCGGTGATGCAGCACCAGCACAACAATTACGATATCGATCTGTTCAAAGCCATTGTCGCCAAAGCGGGCGAACTGACGGGCGAAAAAGACCTGTCGCATGCCTCGCTGCGCGTGATTGCCGACCACATCCGTTCCTGCGCCTTTATGATTGTGGACGGCGTCTTGCCGTCCAACGAAGGCCGTGGCTATGTGCTGCGCCGGATCATTCGCCGTGCGATTCGTCACGGCTACAAGCTGGGGCAGGAGTCACCATTTTTTCACAAGCTGGTGCCGGTGCTGGTCGAACAGATGGGCGAAGCCTATCCCGAATTGACCGAGGCCGCGGACAAGGCGACCAAGGCATTGGCGCAGGAAGAAAACCGGTTTGCGGAAACGCTGGATCACGGCATGAAAATTCTGGAAGCCGACATTGCCGAATTGTCCGGCAAGACGATTTCCGGGCAAACCGCTTTCAAGCTTTACGACACCTACGGGTTTCCGCTGGATTTGACCGCCGATGTGGCGCGTGAACGCGGTTTGAGCGTGGATGAGGCCGGGTTCGAAGCGGCCATGGCCGAACAGCGTGCCCGGGCGCGCGAAGCCAGTCAGTTTTCCGCTCAGGGCAGTGTGTCGGTGGATTTTGATGAACCGACGGCGTTTGTGGGTTACCACGCCGATCAGGCCGATGCCGAAATCCGCGCCTTGTTTGTGGACGGTCAGCCAGTGGATGCGTTGGAGGAAGGGCAGGAAGGCATTGTGGTGCTGGACCGCACACCCTTCTACGCCGAGTCCGGCGGCCAGGTCGGCGATTGCGGCAGCCTGACCGAAGGCATGCACAGTTTTCATGTGAATCAGTGTTACAAACAGGGGCAGACTTGGCTGCACATTGGCCAGGCCACAGCCGGTCAGTTGCGCGTGGGTCAGCCCGTGCAGGCACGCATCGACGTGGAGGCGCGGCGCGCCAGCGAGCGCAATCACTCGGCCACGCATCTGTTGCACGCCTCTCTCAGAAGCATTCTGGGCACGCACGTGGCGCAGAAAGGTTCGCTGGTCGCGCCGGACCGCCTGCGTTTTGACTTTTCGCACCCGGAGCCGATTGCGCCCCAGCAGTTGCTGGAAATTGAAAAACGGGTCAACGATCACATCATGCACAACCGTCAGGTTGAAACCGAAGAAATGGACATCGAAGCCGCCAAAGCCAAAGGCGCGATGGCGCTGTTCGGCGAAAAGTACGGCGATGTGGTGCGTGTGGTCGACATGGGCGAGTTTTCGATTGAGCTTTGTGGCGGCACCCATGTGTGTGCCACCGGGGAAATCGGGCCTTTCCGCATTGTCGGCGAAACGGGCATCGCCTCGGGTGTGCGTCGGATTGAGGCGGTCACCGGTCAGGCGGCCTGGGACGCCATTTATCGGGCCGACGAGACTCTGCTGGCCACCGCACAGCGGTTGAAAACCGACCCGGATCAGCTGGTGGCCAAGGCCGATCAGTTGGTGGCGGAGCAGAAAGAACTGGAAAAACAGCTCAAGCAGCTTCAAGGCAAGCTGGCGTCCAGTCAGGGGGACGACCTGGCCAGCCAGGCGGTCGAGCTGGATGGGATCAAGGTGCTGGCGGCGCAGCTGGAAGGCGCGGGCACCAATACCTTGCGTGAGACACTGGACAAGCTCAAGGATAAACTGGCTCCGGCGGCGGTGGTTCTGGCAGCGGTCAAGGGCGAAAAAGTCACGCTGGTGGCCGGGGTCAGCAAGGAAGCGACCGACCGGGTTCAGGCCGGGCCTCTGGTCAATCATGTGGCGCAGCAGGTGGGCGGCAAAGGCGGCGGTCGTCCGGACATGGCTCAGGCGGGTGGCAAGGATCCTTCGGGGTTGCCTCAAGCACTGGCGTCCGTGGCCGACTGGGTGAAAACACAGTTGTAATGAAACCACTCCGGCCCCGGCACTTGGAGCGGGTGCCGGGGTTTTTTGTGTCTGAAAGGAAGAAACACAGATGGCGCTGATTGTTCAAAAATATGGCGGCACCTCGGTTGGCAGCATCGAGCGCATTCAGAAGGTGGCGGAAAAAGTCCGCCGTGCGGTGTCCAGCGGAGATCAGGTGGTGGTGACGGTTTCGGCTATGAGCGGGGAGACCAATCGTCTGACCGCCATGGCGCAGGAAATCCAGTCCAGTCCCAACCGTCGGGAAATGGACGTGTTGCTGACCACCGGCGAACAGGTCACCATTGCTCTGTTGGCCATGGCTCTGGAGTCGCAGGGTCAGCCAGCGGTGTCGTATACGGGCTGGCAGGTGCCGATTCACACTAATGATGTGCATGCCAAGGCCCGGATTGAATCGATTGAAGCCGACAAGATTCACTGGCAGTTGGGACAGGGCAAAGTGGTGGTCATCGCCGGGTTTCAGGGGGTCACCGATCAGGGCGACATTTCCACTCTGGGCCGCGGCGGTTCAGACACCACGGCGGTGGCGCTGGCGGCGGCATTGAATGCTGATGAATGTCAGATTTACACCGATGTGGACGGCGTGTACACCACCGATCCACGCGTGGTGCCCGAAGCCAGACGCCTGGAAACGATCACTTACGACGAAATGCTGGAGCTGGCGAGTCTGGGAGCCAAGGTGCTCCAGATCCGTTCGGTGGAGTTTGCCAGTAAGTACCATGTCCCTTTGCGTGTTTTGTCTTCGATGCAGGAAGGCGGTGGGACTTTGTTAATCAGCGAAGAAGAATTTGAGGAACGGGCCATGGAAAAACCCTTGATATCGGGCATTGCGTTCAGTCGGGACGAGGCCAAACTGATGGTGCTGGGTGTGCCGGACGAACCGGGCATCGCGTACCAGTTGCTGGGGCCTGTGTCGGACGCCAACATTGAAATCGACATGATCATCCAGAACCAGAGTGTGGACGGCACCACGGATTTTACCTTTACCGTGACCCGAAACGATCTGGCTCAGGCCAAGGCGCTGATGGAAGCGACGGCCAAGCGATTGAATGCACGGCAGGTGCTCAGTGATGACAGCATTGCCAAACTGTCCATGGTCGGGATCGGGATGAAATCCCATTCCGGCATTGCCAGTACCATGTTCAAAACACTGGCCGATCATGAGATCAATATTCAAATGATCGGCACCACCGAAATCAAAATTTCGGTGGTGATAGACGAGGGCCGGCTGGACGAAGCCGTTCGGGCGTTGCACAGTGCGTTTGAACTTGATCAGTAGAGGCTCCGTTGTCCGAATTTTTGTCAAAGACCCTGTTGCAGGGTATACTATCGCGTCTTTTCAGACCCCAAACATTAAATGAGTTGTGCTATGCCTAACATCACCTTACCGGATGCGTCCGTCAAATCCTATTCCGAGCCAGTGACCGTCGAGCAGGTTGCCCAGGACATTGGGGCAGGCCTGGCAAAAGCGACGTTGGCCGGTCGCGTCAATGGGCAACTGGTCGATGCCTGTGACCGGATTGAGCAGGATGCGTCGGTGGAAATGGTGACGCTCAAGGACGAGGATGGCTTGCACATCATGCGCCATTCCTGTGCGCACTTGTTGGGCCATGCGCTCAAGCAGCTGTATCCGCAGGCACAGATGGCCATCGGCCCGGTGATTGACAATGGCTTTTATTACGACATCGATCTGGACGAGAAGATCACCCCGGAAGACTTGGGTGTCATCCAGAAGCGCATGAAAGAACTGGCCAAAACCAAGTACCCGGTCATCAAAAAAATGACCCCGCGTGCCGAAGCACTGGCGATTTTTCGCGAGCGCGGCGAAGACTACAAAATCGAATTGATCGAAGACCTGCCGGATGAAACCGAGTTTGGCCTGTATCATCACGAAGAGTATATTGATATGTGTCGTGGGCCGCATGTGCCGAACATGGGCTTTATCAAGGCCTTCGCCCTGACCCATGTGGCCGGGGCCTATTGGCGCGGTGACTCGGACAACAAAATGCTGCAGCGCATTTACGGGGTAGCCTTTGCCGACAAGCAGGCGCTGAAAGAGTATCAGCGGATGATGGAAGAGGCGGAAAAGCGCGATCATCGCAAGCTGGGCAAGCAACTGGATTTGTTTCATGTCGACGAACTGGCACCGGGCATGGCCTTCTGGCATCCCAAAGGCAGCACTCTGTACCGCGTGGTGGAAGATTACATGCGTCAGCAGTTGCGCCTGAACGGGTATGAAGAAATTCGTACACCGCTGATCATGGACCGTTCGCTCTGGGAAAAATCCGGGCATTGGGACAAATTTCAGGACAATATGTTCACCACTGAGACCGAAAACCGCGATTACGCGGTCAAGCCGATGAACTGTCCCGGCCACATTCAGGTCTATAACCGTCATCTGAGCAGTTATCGGGACTTGCCGATCCGTCTGGCCGAGTTCGGTCTGGTGCACCGCAACGAACCTTCCGGGACACTGCACGGTCTGATGCGGGTGCGCTCCTTTACTCAGGATGACGCCCATATTTTCTGTACCCCGGAGCAGATCGAACAGGAAGTTCAGGACTGCATCAACCTGGTGTTTGAAACCTATCAGGATTTCGGCTTTGACAAGATCGAAGTCAAATTCTCCACCCGCCCGGAAAAACGGGTGGGAGACGACGCGGTCTGGGATCAGTCCGAGGCCGCGCTGGAAGCGACATTGAAAAATGCCGGGCTGGATTACACGCTTCAGTCGGGGGAAGGCGCGTTTTATGGCCCCAAAATCGAATTTCAGCTGAAAGACTGCATCGGTCGTGTCTGGCAGTGCGGCACCATTCAGCTGGACTTTTCCATGACTCAGGCCGAGCGTCTGAATGCGGTCTATGTGGGCGCAGACAACGAAAAGCATCATCCGGTGATGATTCACCGCGCGATCCTGGGCTCACTGGAGCGGTTCGTCGGCATTTTGATCGAACACTATGAAGGCAAGTTCCCGACCTGGCTGGCACCGGTGCAACTGGTGCTGGCCTCCATTTCCGATGTGCACAACGAATATGTCACCCGGTTTGCCAAAAAATTGCAAAAACATGGATTTAGAGTGGAAACGGACTTGAGAAATGAGAAGGTTGGGTTTAAAATCCGCGAACACACTTTGAATCGCGTGCCCTATATTCTGGTCGTGGGTGACAAAGAGATGGAAAATGACACCATCAATGTCCGCGCCAGAGGCGGGGAAAACCTGGGCAGTATGGCGTTTGACGAGCTGCTGGACATGCTCGACAACGACATTGCCCGACTGGGACGCGCCAGTGAATGATTTGTAAACAGGAGGAGAGACGCTATCGCAGTTAGAAGAGGTCGTGGCCGACCACAAAAACCAGAAGCCCCGAAAGACAATGTCAACGATCGTATTCGAGCCAAAGAAGTTCGGCTGATTGCGGCGGATGGCGAGCAGGTCGGTGTGGTACCGATCGAAGAAGCCTTGGAAGCCGCACGCGATGCGGAACTGGACCTGGTTGAGATTTCTGCAAAAACCAATCCACCTGTTTGCCGTATCATGGATTATGGTAAGCACCTGTACCAGCAGCAGAAGAAAAAGCACGAAGCCAAGAAAAAACAAAAGCAAGTACAGGTTAAGGAAGTCAAATTTCGCCCTGGAACCGAAGAAGGGGACTATCAGGTCAAGTTGAAAAAACTGATCAAGTTTCTGGAAAACGGGGACCGTACCAAGGTCACCATCTGGTTCCGAGGCCGTGAAATTACCCATAAAGAATTGGGTATGAAGGTACTGGAACGCGTGCGCGAAGATCTAGCGGATCTGGCGGTCGTGGAACAGATGCCGAAAATGGAAGGTCGTGCCATGCAAATGATGATGGCACCGATCAAGCGCTGATGGGCGCTGATTGCCTTTCTTGAACGATGACAATAACTGGGGGTTCGGCTTGGCCGTCCTACCGGTGCAGCTCTTCAGTGCTGTGGATTGTCGAGTGCAGGCCTTGTCTGCACCTTTTTAAACTGATGGCCTGTCTGGTCTGAAGCGGACGGGTCCTAGATGGAGTTTTAGCCATGCCTAAAATGAAAACCAATAAAAGCGCGCAGAAGCGTTTTAAAAAGACCGGTTCCGGTCGCTACAAGTGCAAGAATGCTAACTTGCGCCACATCCTCACCAAGAAGTCGACCAAGCGTAAGCGTCAGCTACGTGCGCCCAGCATGATCCATGATCGTGATGTGGCAATGGTTCGTCGCATGCTGCCCTACGCATAAGGAGAAGGATAATGGCAAGAGTAAAACGAGGCGTGGTTGCACGCAAACGACACAACAAAGTTCTTAAACAGGCCAAAGGCTATTACGGCGCACGTCGCAAAGTCTTTCGTGTTGCCAAGCAGGCGGTGATCAAAGCGGGTCAGTACGCATACCGTGACCGTCGCCAGAAAAAACGTCAATTCCGTCGGTTGTGGATTGCGCGGATCAATGCCGCGTCACGCGCCAATGGCATGACGTACAGCCGCTTTATTTCCGGCCTGAACAAAGCCGGTATTGAAGTGGATCGCAAGGTTCTGTCAGACATCGCCATTCACGATGCTCCGGCATTTTCAGCCATTGTGGAAAAAGCCAAAGCGGCTTTGGCCTGATTGCTGAACTCTGACGCACGATTGTGCTCAGTGTAAGCTTTGTTAGAAAAACCGCCTTAGTGCGGTTTTTCTGATTTAGAGTCAATGAAATTTTCAACAAAAGACGCAGTCTTTTAAAAAGTCCGATTAGATCACAGGCCTTTTCAAGGCCGGTGATTTAACCGGATTTGTATTTCCCGTGGAAAGCGGGAAGACACACAAAAGGAAACACGCATGCAGGATTCCCTGAATCAGTTGGTAGAGGAAGCAAAGGGCGCGATCGAAGCGGTAGAGGATCTGGCCGAACTGGATCAGATCCGGGTGCGCTTTCTGGGCAAAAAGGGCGCTTTGACCGCGATGATGAAAACCCTGGGGCAGTTGCCTCCGGAAGAAAAGCCCAAAGCGGGACAGAAAATCAACGAAGCCAAACAACAGGTTCAGGCCTTGTTGGGCGAGCGCAAGCAGCGGATGCAGGATCAGAAGCTGGCCCGTCAGCTGGCGTCGGAATCGCTGGATGTGACCCTGCCGGGGCGCGACTGCGACCTGGGGCATGTGCACCCGGTGACTCAGACCCTGCAACGGATTGAGGCGATTTTTGCCAAAGCCGGGTTTGATATTGAGACCGGTCCCGAAGTCGAAGACGACTGGCATAACTTCGAGGCACTGAACATACCGGAAACGCATCCGGCACGCGCGATGCACGACACCTTCTATTTTGATGCGCAGACCCTTTTGCGCACCCACACCTCCGGCGTTCAGATTCGGACCATGGAAAACCGCAAACCACCGATGCGTGTGATTGCGCCGGGCCGGGTGTATCGCTGTGACTCCGATCAGACCCACACACCGATGTTTCACCAGGTGGAAGGGTTGATCATTGAATCGGACGCGACCTTTGCCCAGCTGCGGACCCTGATCATCGAGTTTCTGCGTCAGTTTTTCGAGGATGAATCCCTCAAAGTCCGGTTTCGTCCCTCGTATTTTCCGTTTACCGAACCTTCGGCCGAAGTGGACATTTCCACCCAGCTGTTCGGGGACGGTCGTTGGATCGAGGTACTTGGCTGTGGCATGGTGCATCCCAATGTGCTCAAAAACGTCGAGATCGATGCCCAGGATTACACCGGTCTGGCGTTCGGTCTGGGGGTTGAGCGCCTGGCGATGCTGCGATACGGCGTGCGGGATCTTCGTCAATTCTTTGAAAACGACTTACGTTTTTTGAAACAGTTTTAAGCAGATGAGTGGTAACCAATGAAAGTAAGTGAACGCTGGTTGAGAGAGTGGACGAATCCCGATCTGGACACACAAGCACTGGCCGAATTATTGAGTCTGACCGGGTTGGAAGTGGACGGGGTGGAACCGGTTGCCCCGGCTTTTGATCAGGTGGTTGTCGGTGTGGTGACATCGGTCGACAAACACCCGGACGCCGACAAATTGAATGTGACCCAGGTGGATGTGGGCGAAGACGCACCGCTGCAGATTGTGTGCGGTGCCCCCAATGTGGTGGCCGGTATGAAAGCCTGTTGCGCCAAGGTCGGTGCCACCTTGCCCGGAGACTTTAAAATCAAAAAAGCCAAGCTGCGTGGTGTGCCTTCGCACGGCATGCTGTGCGGTGCCACCGAGCTGGGGCTGCCCGACGATGGCAGTGGCGGTCTGATGGTCTTGCCTGAGGACGCACCGGTCGGGGAAGATGTCCGTCGCTATCTGGCGCTGGACGATCAAGTGATCGACATCGACCTGACCCCCAACCGTGCCGACTGTTTGAGTGTGGCCGGTCTTTCGCGTGATCTGGCGGCCATGGCCAACACGGCCTGGAAACAGCCGTTTGAGATGGTTCAGCTAGAAGGACAGGGCGCGTGTCCGCAGGCGGTGACCGTGTCCGAACCCAGTGCCTGTCCCAAGTATCTGGGCTGTCTGTATCAGGATTTTGATGCAGAGGCACAGACGCCTTTGTGGATGAAGCAGCGTCTGGAGCGTGGCGGCGTGAGCCCCAAAGCTCTGATCGTCGATGTGACCAATTATGTGATGCTGGAATTGGGGCAGCCATTGCATGCCTTTGATGCCGATCGTTTGCAGGGCACGGTGGATGTGCGTCTGGCCGTGGCTGACGAGACGCTGGTCACGCTGGAAGACAAAGACATTACCCTGTCGCCGAACACCCTGGTGATTGCCGACGATCAGGGGCCACTGGCATTGGCCGGTATCATGGGCGGGCGCGATTCGGCCGTTCATGATGGCACACAACGGGTGTTTTTCGAATCGGCGCATTTCACGCCGCAGGCCATCATCGGTCAGGCCCGTCGCTACGGTTTGCACACCGATGCCTCGCACCGGTTTGAGCGGGGCGTGGACCCGGCTCTGCCCGAGGTCGCACTGAATCGGGTCAAACAGTTGCTGCAGTCCATTGCCGGTGGCCGTTTTTCCGAGCAGGTCGCCTGCGTCGATTCAGCGCAACTGTCGGCACCCGTGACCATTGCCATGCGTCCGGCGCTGATCAATCAACGTCTGGGCACGCAGATTTCGCCCATGACCATGCACGCGATTCTGGAACGATTGCAGTTTGCTGTCTCAGGCGGAGAAGCGGACGATGTCTGGCAGGTCACCAGCCCCAGCTGGCGTTTTGACATGCAGATTGAAGCCGATTTGATGGAAGAAATCGGGCGCATTCATGGCTACAACCAACTGCCGGAAACCCCGGTGACGGCCCCGATGCGATTGCCGCATGTGCCCGAAACCGAACAGGAAATGAGCCTGTTGCGACGCGCATTGGTGCAGCGTGGTTATTACGAAGTGATTACCTACTCCTTCATTTCCGAGGAACAGCACCGACAGATCACGCCCGATGTGACGCCGCTGATGCTGCAGAATCCGATCTCGGACGACATGAAAGCCATGCGGGCTTCGCTTTTGCCAGGCCTGCTGTCCACGCTTGGCTACAATCAGGCGCGTCAGCAGTCGCGCATTCGTCTGTTTGAATCCGGCCGGGTGTTTATCCCGCATGGCGATCAGTTGCAGCAGATCGATCGTCTGGGCGGTGCCTTGACCGGTCTTGCTCAGCCGCGAGGCTGGGAAGGGCAGGATCGGCCATTGGATTTTTATGATCTGAAAGGCGATGTGGAAACCTTGCTGAGCATGAATGGTATGCTGGATCAGGTCCGATTTGTGGCGACGGACACCGAAACGCTGCATCCGGGTCAGTCGGCGGAGATTTACCGAGGCGACCAGTGCATCGGTTATTTGGGGCAATTGCACCCCAAACTGACCAATGAGCTGGACTTGAATGGCCGCATTTTTGTGTTCGAACTGGAGCTGGATGCATTGCGTGAAAAACCGCTGCCCCAAGCCGAGACCATTTCACGTTACCCGGCGGTTCAGCGGGATCTGGCGTTTGTGATGCCGGTACAGCAGCCGGTGCAGTCGATCAAAGAAGCGATTGCGCTGGTGCCGACCGATTGGTTGCGCCAGGTTGAGGTGTTTGACGTCTATCAGGGCGAAGGCCTGGCCGCAGACGAAAAAAGTGTGGCGCTGTCATTGCATATGCAGCGTGTGGACCGGACACTGGAAGATGCCGAGGTGGAAACGCTGGTGCAGTCGGTGATTCAAAAGGTCGCTGAAACGGCTGGCGCACGTCTTCGTGATGATGCCCATTGATTTTGTGAAGAAAAGGGAACTAAAATGGCTCTGACCAAAGCGGAAATTTCTCAAACGCTGAGTGACACTTTCGGTTTTAATAAACGTGAATCGAAAGAGTTGGTGGAAGAGTTTTATCTGGAAATGTCGGACGTGTTGGCCCGTGGAGAGCAGGTCAAATTGTCCGGTTTCGGAAACTTTGAACTCAAGGACAAAAACGCCCGTCCCGGACGTAACCCCCGCACCGGTGAAGATGTGCCCATTTCCGCCAGACGGGTCGTCACTTTCAAACCCGGTCAGAAGTTGCGGGCGCAAGTGGATAATTATGCCGAAAATTAAGGCCTATCACAGCTTTGAACAGCTGGAAACCGATCTGCCGGAGAAGAAGTATTTTACCATCGGAGAGGTCAGTGAGTTTTGTCAGCTGAAATCGCATGTGCTGCGTTATTGGGAACAGGTGTTTCCGCAACTGGAACCCAACAAGCGTCGTGGTCGGCGTTATTACCAGCGTGGCGATGTGGCGCTGGTGTTTGAGATCAAAAACCTGTTGCATCAGGAAGGCTTTACCATACCCGGTGCCAAGGCCAAACTCGAAGAGGCCAGAAAACAGCCCCGTCAATCCACTTCAACCCCCGCTCTGAAAACCCTCTATCAAATCAAAGAAGAACTGCAGATTTTTCGAACCTATCTGAATCAGCGTTATTGATTCCCAGCTTTTTGCCCTCCCTGTCAGTGTCTGGTCTGGTCGAGCAACAGATTGCGAATCATTTCGTCCAATGCGTGGTCAAAAGGCTGGTCTCGATTGGTCTGGGTAAACACATTGTGCGAGGAAACCACCTTGTAGGTGCGATACTGGGAATGCGGATCGCTGACCAGATATTTGCCCAGTCCTTCCAGATAGTGTTCACTCAAATGAATGGTTTTGAAGGTGGGGTGACCATGCTGGCCCAGAACGATCAAAACGTGATCATTCAAATTATGGGGGCGTGTTTTCAGGTGCATGCAAATCCTTTTTATTTACCAGGCCTGGTTAAAAATGGCTTTTCCAGAAACATTTTTTGTTTTATTCCGTTCTGTCATTGATCTCGTTGTACTCGCCGTATTCGTCGTACTCATAATCGGGCGCGGTTTCAGGGTATTTCAGTCGCCACACGCGAATGAATTTATCAGGATCAAGCCGTTGTTGCAATAAACGTATTGCGGCGATGTATTGATCAATATAGGCGTAATTATAGCGCCTCAGGCTCTGCCATAAATGACGATATTTTTTCGGCAGGAAATCACGAAAATGCGGCAGCAGGCCAAATTCTCCCTCCGCCTTGCGAATGCGATCCATGACCTCCAGCCGGGCCTGATAGCGAAATTTCTGTTCGTACTGGTCAATGACCTTGCCGATGCCGTAAACCAGAAGCGCCGTGAACAGAAAACTCAGCACAAAATGGTCGGTCAGAAAGGTGCCCAGCAATGTCAGCACCACCAGCAAAAACGCGCTCATCGGCAATGTCAGCACAAACAACCAGGCCTGGTTGCCCTTGACTTCGTCGGTCACGGTTTTCAGATCGAAATCGTCCACATTGACACTCTGCAGACGTTCCAGCATGGTCTCGGCCGTGGGAATATCATAATGGTCTTCAGAGGTGGCTTCCGAAGATTCTGGGCTGGGTTGTTGCCGTTGGGTTGCTTCCGCCATGATTTGCGCTCAGTTTAAGGGGTTTTTTTGGGTTTTGCGGTTTGCGGGCAGTCGACTTCATGGCGCCGGTCGCTCTCAATGCAGTATGCGCTCAGTTGACCGCCCCACAGACAGCCGGTGTCGGTGGCATGCACATTGAAAGCGTCCATCGCGCCCAGCGTGGACCAGTGGCCGAAAAAAATCGGTATGTCACGGGTTTGGCGTTGGGCAAACGCGAACCAGGGCGCACTGCCCGAGCCTTTTGCCGGAGGCACCGGGTGCGATGGCGCGGACTTTTTGGCAAAATCCAGTGTGCCCGCCGCATCGCAATAGCGCATGCGCACGAACGCATTGACAATGTAGCGCTGGCGTTCGATCCCTTGCAGGGACGGCGACCAGTATTGGCCCTTTTTGCTGAACAGCTCGACAATGAAATCCTGCCAGTCCGGTTGCTGCAACGCGGTTTCGATTTCCTGCGCGTAGGCCTTGGCCTGAGCCAGAGACCACTGGGGCGGAATGCCTGCATGCACCATGACCTGATCAAGAACGTGGTCGTGGATCAGAAGTGGCTGTTGACGCAACCAGTTCACATGGTCTTGCACGTGATCCGAGGTCAGGATGTCACTGAGGGTATCGGACTTGGAACGGTAGCGGGTCAGGCCGGCGTAGGCTGCCAGCAGGTGAAAGTCATGGTTGCCCAGCACCATGCGTGCATGACCGGCCTGGCAGGCCTGTTTGACGTATTCCAGACAGGCCAGGGACTCGGGACCGCGATTGACAATGTCGCCGGCAAACCACAGACGATCCTGACCGGGGTCAAACTCAATCCGGTCCAGCAGGGTTCCCAGGGGACGGAAACAGCCTTGCAGGTCGCCAATCACATAGGTCGCCATGCGCTCTCCCTATTGGTTTTCATTCGTCTGGTTCGCATTCTGTGTGTTCGGTTGCTTTGCGCCATCTTGCCCCGAGACGGCCAACCGGTTGCTGATGCGCACAAACGCTTCCACGTCCAGTTGTTCCGCTCTCATGGATGGATCGATCCCCAACTCCGACAAGGCGGCCGCGTTGATAAGCGGTTTCAGGTTGTTGCGCAGCGTTTTGCGTTTCTGGGCAAAGGCCTGTTTCACCACTTTCGACAGCAGCGCCGGGTCCTCGGCGTTCAGGGTACGGGTCCGTCTGGGTTTGAGCCGGACAATCGCCGAATTCACTTTGGGCGGCGGGGTAAAGTTGTCCGGGCCCACATCAAACAGGTGTTCGGTCTCACAGGCGTACTGCATCATCACGCTCAGCCGTCCGAAGGTTTTGCTGCCGGGACACGCACAGATGCGTTCGACCACCTCTTTCTGCAACATGAAATGCATGTCGATGATGGCGGATTCAAACGTCATCAGGTGAAACAGCAATGGACTGGAAATATTGTAAGGCAGATTGCCCACCACGCGCAAAGAAGGGGATGGCGCATCGTTTTTGACCAGGCCTGCGTAATCAAAGCGCAAGGCGTCCGCGGAATGGAGATGAAAGGCCGGATGCTGGCCAAAAGCCTGCGTCAGCCTGGGGATCAGGTCCCGGTCAATCTCAATGATGTCGAGGCGCTCGACCCGGTCCAGCAACGGACCGGTCAGCGCGGCTTCCCCCGGCCCGATTTCCACCAGGTGGTCATCCGCTCTGGGAGCAATGGCCTTGACAATGCGGTCAACCACGGCCTGATTGTTGAGAAAGTTCTGTCCGAACTGTTTTTTGTGTTGATGGCTCATGAAACGGATGCCCGATGGTGGCTCATCTGCCCGGCCACCTGCAACGCGTATTCAAAACTGTTGATGTCGGCCTGGCCTTTCCCGGCCAGATCCAGCGCGGTACCGTGATCGACCGAGGTGCGGACAAAAGGCAGTCCCAGGGTGACGTTGACCGCATTGCCAAATCCGACGTATTTCAGCACCGGCAATCCCTGGTCGTGGTACATGGCCAGAAACGCATCGGCGTCCTTGAGGTTGTCCGGATGAAAAATGGTGTCGGCCGGCAAGGGGCCGATCAGTTGCATGCCTTCATTCTGGCGCAGTTGCTGCAGAACCGGTTCAATCACATCGATTTCCTCTCGCCCCATGTGCCCGTTTTCACCGGCATGCGGGTTCAGCCCCATGACATAAATTCTGGGCGATTTCAGTCCGAAATCGGTGGTCAGGCTTCGGTGCAGAATCGATGTCACCGTGTGCAGGCGTTGGGGGGTAATGGCATCCGCCACGTCTCTGAGAGGCAGATGGGTGGTGACCAGCGGCACCCGCAGACCCGGTGTGGCCAGCATCATCACCACCTGATCCACCCCGGCACGTTCGGCCAGAAACTCGGTGTGGCCGGTAAACGGCTGTCCGGCATCGTTGATGACCCCTTTGTGAATCGGGCCGGTGACCATGGCATCAAACTCGCCGCTGAGGCAGCCATCGGTGGCGCGACCCAGCAGATTCAGCACGTAATCCGCATTGGCCGGATCCAGTTGCCCTGGGGTAATCCGAGCCTGAGCGGGGGTGTGGAGAACCGTCAGTGTGCCCGCGCGATGCGGCCTTGCCGGACGGGAAGGGTCGTATTCCTGCAACGCAACCGGCAACTTCAGCCAGGCCGCAGTCTGTTCGAATAATTGACGATCGCCCACCGCCACCCATTCGTAGTCACGGGGTTTCTGCGCCAGTTTGATCACCTGTTCCGGCCCGATTCCGGCCGGTTCGCCGGAGGTGACGACCAGTCGGCGGCATTCAGCTGTCACTCGCGTCCTCCGAAGTGCGCAGCTTGTCCAGACGGATGTCGATAATGGCCTGGTCTTTCATGCGGCGCAGCCAGACATCAAAGCTTTCATTGGCTTTTTGTCGGCGCAGCGTTTCCGTGGCCTGTTTGCGTTTGTCCTGTTCCGCCGGATCCCTCTGGCGCTGCTGGTCCAGATAGAGAATCACCCAGCCTTCATCGGTGGCATAAGGACGCGCCGCTTCGCCGGGGGAGAGTTGTTCGATCAGGCGGGCGTGGGTGACCGACATGTCGTCCAGTGTCTGCCACCCCAGATCGGAACGGGCATTGGTGCTCTCCGGCATGTCCGAATATTCGGTTTTCAGGGCCTCGAAGGCATGGATGGAATCGATGCTTTCGCTCAAATCAACCAGTGACTGCGGCGGTTCCGAAGCCTTTTCGGCGTCTTGTGACAGCAACAGGAAGCGGTGCAGGCGGTATTCGTCCACCAGCGCTTTTTCATCGGTGCGGCGCTTGTCTTCGAGTTTGATCAGGTGATAGCCGACCGGGCTGCGAATGACGTCGGAGACTTCGCCCGGTTGCAGTTGTGTGGCCACCGCACTGAAAAAGGTTGGAATCTGGTCCTGGGTCAGCCAGCCCAGATCGCCGCCCTGCAATGCTTTTTGCCCATCGGACGCCTTGGCGGCCACAGATTGAAAACTTTGGCCGTCCGTGACCTGTTGACGCAGACGCTCGATTTTCTGCCGAGCTTCGTCACGCTGTTCCGCGGTCGGCCCTTCAGACAGACTGACCAGCAGGTGACGCAGACGATATTCGTAGGCGGTGTCGGTCAGGGCCTGGCGCTGTAGGTAACGGTCGACTTCGCTTTCGGTCACCTGGGTTCTGGCCAGAACCTCGGTTTCCTGCAGCTTTTGAAACAGCAGTTGTTCGCGGATTTGTTCGCGGAACTGGGTAAAACCGTCGCTCTGTTGACGGTTGAGGTTGTCACGCAACTGGTCCAGGGTCAGATTGTTGCGGCTGGCAATCTGTTGCATCCGTTCAAACACTTCCTGGTCACTGGCGCGCAGACCGAGCTGTTTTACCCGTTGCATCTGCAGGCGCTGCATCACCATCTGGTCCAGAACCTTTTCCACCAGTTCGTCCTGATCGGGAATGCGGATGTTCTGGCCGCGCAACTCCTGCTCTGCCTGACGCACCCGCTGAGCCAACTCACTCTGCAGAATGATGTCGTCGTTGACCACCGCAATGATCTGGTCCAGAAGCTGGGCATTCGGGGTTTGCGCCGCCACGGGTCCCGGCATCATCCAGGCCAGAGACAGGCTCGTCAGAACGGCCGACAGCCAGCGTCGTGAGGTGGGTCGCGTCGTTGAAAAAGCGTTGCGTGGTTGAAGTTCGGAGGCGGTTGATTGTGTCATGCGGATTCTCTTATGTTGGTGCCATCAATAAAGGGCCCGGTGATCAGAAGTTCAGTTCGTCTTCCAGAAACTGGTTGAAAGGCGTGCCCATGCCGCTTAGGCCTTTGAGTTCAATCAGATACATTATGCTGTAATTATACAAGCCGTTGTCAAGTTCTGTCTGCTTGATCGACAGTTCCGACGCCCAGCAGCAATCGTCGTAGCGCAGGGCATAACGGGATTCGGTATTGCGGTCGGCGGCAAAGTCGTAATTCAGGTAACCGCCGGCCGACCAGGTGTCGGTCACTTGCCAGAAAGCCCCGGCGACCAGGTCCTGACGCTCGTTTGCCCGACCCTGATTGGTGAGATTGTGTGCCATCAAAAATTCAAACCGGTCATGGTAATGGTATTTGAAGCGGTTGCTGGCACTGACCAGCCCCATGTTCGTCCGGTCGTACTGGCTGGTGGACGCCAGGCTGAGCGGTCCGGCCTGCAGTCCCAGCTTGATGAAATAGTCGGACGAGGTGACCGTGTTGGCTTCTTCTTCGGCGGTCGAATCGTTCAGAGTGACTTTGCGGTCCTGCAGATAATAAATCTGACCGATGGCGGCTTCGGCCAACGGCCGTCCGTCACGGGTCAAAAAACGGGTGGTCAAGGCCGCGGTCACCTGCTGGGTGTCGCCGATGCGGTCCGAGCCGGTAAAGCGGTTGGCGCTGAACAGATTGCTGAAGTGCAAGGCGCGGCGCCCGGTGTCAAACAAAGGTTGCTGGCTCTGATTGACGTAGGGCACGTACAGATATTGCAGTTCCGGCTCCAGTGTCTGCACCAGCGGCGTATCGCCCAGACTCAGTGGCCGTTCGAAAATCAGATTGCCGCGCAAGGCGTATTGCCCTGCCTGGGTCTGGTGGGTTTGGGTGCGGGAAACCCCCGGTTCGGTAACATGGTAGCTGACCTGATGCCAGCGCGCTTCGGCTTTTAACCGGCCGTAGGGTCGGAACACTTCGTAACGCAGGCCGGGAGAAAGGTGGTCCCGACGACCTTCCGGGCGGTTATGGCCGCTCTGGCTGATCGCAAATTCGGTGGTGTTGGCGCTCAGGTCAAAACTCAGGCCGGGCAGGGCGTCGCTGAGCGAGGAAGGGCGGTAATTCACGGTGATCTGTGGGCGTTTTTCGTAATTGTAGACGTTGCTGTCGCGCAGGCTCAGGTAATCCTGCAGGCGTATGCCTGCGCTGAGATCGCCCCGGCTGGCACTGAGCTGAAGGTGACGCGGGGCATAGGTGGCGGTGTCCAGCCCTGTGTCCAGAGGAATGTCGTTGTAAAAATAGTCGTCTGAGACTTCCTGCCAATCAATGTGACTGCGGACGCCTTTGGTCCATTGCTGGCCACCGACGAATTTGGCGCGCCAGCGGGTGTCGATTTTGTCGCCATAGACCACGTCGCCCTGATCGTTGAGTTTGGCCAGCCCCTCGCTGGCAGTCAATTGATCGTTGAGCGCACTGACGGACAATATCCCCTGATGACCGGGCTGGCGGTAACGGAATTCGTTGTCCAGCACCAGGCCGCGTTCTTCCATCGCGATGACGGTCAGGGTGTCATCATAATGAGGGGCCAGATTGAAATAATAGGGCACGGCCAGATACGAGTGACTGTCGTTCTGGGTCAGGGATTGGTGGCCGCCGAAGCGTGGGAATAGAAACCCGCTGGCGCGTTCATCCATTGGAAAATTGATGTAAGGCGTGTAAAACACCGGCACTTCCTGAAAATGCAACCAGGTGTTCCAGCCATAAATCCGGCGCTCGGCGTTGTTGACTTCCAGCTCGCCAAAGGTCATTTCCCAGTCGTATTTGCCGTTGTCAGCGCTCAGGGGAGTGGACTGAAACAGGCGCTTTTCCAATTTGCAGGTGGTGAAGCTGGCCTGGTTCAGGGTGGCAACGTCTGCTTTCTGGTCAAACTGGGCCTGATCGGCTGCGCCATGTGCACGGGACGATTTGAATTGAAAACGCACATCGGTCAGTTGCGCCGTTTCCGCCTGTTGGTCCAGATCCACCCGGGTGCCAGTGGCCAACAGGTCTGGACGTTGTAACACCACCTGACCGAACAGTTGGGCGGTTTGGGTGTCACGTTGAATGCGGGCCCGGTCGGCCAGAATGACCAGGCCTGGTTGGGACAGTCTGACTTGACCGGAAAGGTCGTATTCCAGCGGCCGAGGCTGCGACAACACATCGGCTTCCACCTGGTTGGGCGCGGGTTGTTCGCTCACTTCCATCGGCGGGGCGATCCAATCCGGCGCACAGATGGATGCGGTTTGCGCTAAAATAGCCGGACTGAACAGGCCGCTGCCACTGAGGACAAAGGCAAGTATCCGCCCCTGTAATCGCTTGCGCGGAAAAGGTGGCAGACCAACGGTAAACGGTTTTGCGTGACAGGACTGAGCCATGGCCTCGGCAACGGAATTCAACTGAAAAAACGCTATTCTATCAGCAGAGCCTTTGCATGAGGTCAAAAACGGCGATCATTTTGCCGATTTCTGTTCAAAATGTCGCTTCCATGTGGCATAAATGCGATTTGCGCCATAACGCGCACTGTTTTGACGGGAGTCTGAACAGAACATGATTGACCAAAATCACCTTAACCAACTATAAAACCAGACAGACACTTTATGACTTCAACGGCGACGAGCGCACCGCATTCTGCATTCACCGATCCCAGCGACCCACGTTTGTGTGAGTTGGAGCAATGGTTGGCCCGTTCCGGGCGCATTCAAAACCCGGTGGGACTGGTGCCGGCCTCGGCCGATGCCAGCTTTCGGCGTTATTTCCGGGTCTTTGACGGCGAAAACGGTCCTTCCTATATTGTGATGGACGCGCCGCCACAAAAAGAAGACACCGGGCCGTTTGTGCAAATCAGCCAACAGCTTGATGCGATTGGGCTGAAGGTGCCCAGAGTGCTTGACGCTGACCGTGAACGCGGTTTTTTGCTGCTGAGCGATCTGGGCAATACCACGTTTTTGAGCGCCGTGACCCCGGATAATGCCGACACCCTCTATCGTTCGGCTTTGCAGACGCTGGTGCGTTTTCAGGCACAGGGCCAGGCCCTGTCGCAAACCCTGCCGCCTTATGATGACGCGTTGCTGGACCGGGAAATGGATCTGTTTTCCGATTGGTTGCTGGGCGAACATCTGCAGCGACCCCTTGATGGTCGTGATCACCAGGCCTGGCAAAAAGTGAAACAGACCCTGGCGATGTCGGCTCTGGCACAGCCGCAGGTGGCGGTTCACCGGGACTATCACAGTCGCAATCTGATGATCGGTGCGGCGTTGCCGGACGCACCGGGCGTACTGGATTTTCAGGACGCGGTGCGCGGCCCCTTGACCTACGATGCGGTCTCATTGCTGCGTGACTGTTATGTGCGCTGGCCGCTGGAGGCGGTGCACGATTGGCGTCGTTTTTATTTTCTGGCGCTGGTGGCGTCGGGCTTGCAACAGCGCACCGATTGGGACGGATTTGTTCGGGCGTTTGATCTGATGGGGATGCAGCGCCATCTGAAAGCGTCCGGCATTTTTGCGCGTCTGTGGCATCGCGACGGCAAAGACGGCTATTTGCCGGATGTGCCCAACACGCTTCAGTATCTGTATGAGGCGGCGGCGCTTTATCCCGATCTGCCGGGGATGCCCTGGCTGCTGGATTTGCTGGAAAACCGGGTGCTGCCCGATTGTGCGTCCTTGCAGGAGGTCGGGTGAGCGAAACCAACGCTTTGACCACGGCGATGATTCTGGCGGCCGGGCGCGGCGAGCGCCTGCGCCCGATCACCGACACCTGCCCCAAGCCTCTGGTCGAGGTCGGCGGTCAGCCGCTGATTGCATGGCATTTGCAGGCATTGGCCAAAGCCGGAATCCAACAGGTGGTGATCAACCATGCCTGGCTGGGCGAACAGATCGAGCAGACACTGGGCAATGGCGAGCGCTGGGGGCTGCGCATTCATTATTCGCCCGAACCGGAAGGGGGGTTGGAAACCGCGGGCGGGGTGATTCAGGCCCTGCCGACGATTGAATCGGTCAACCATTCTCCCCAGGCACCGTTTGTTCTGGTCAATGGCGATGTGTTTTGCGAATTCGACTTTGCCCATTGGCAGGCCCAATGCCCGTTGGACCAAGCTGATCTGGCGCATCTGGTCGTTGTGCCCAAGCCGCCGGAAAAGGCCCAGGGCGATTTCGGGCTGGCTGAGTCCGGTTCGCAGCGCCAACGCCTGACCCCTCAGGGGGCCTGGACCTTTTCGGGGCTGAGCGTGTTGCGTCCGGCCCTGTTTGCTGGGGTGCGCGAACAGAAGGCACGACGTGCACTGGCCCCGTTGCTGCGTGAACAGATGGCCCAAGGCCGGGTCAGCGGCGAAGTCTTTCGCGGTCGCTGGCTTGATGTGGGCACCCCGGAGCGTCTTGCGCACTTGCGTGCTTTGATCGCCAATAAAACCACAAAGGAGAACAATCGATGTTGATGCTGGTGTCCCCGGCCAAGAAGCTGGACGAATCCCCCGCCCCGAAGAAACTGACGGCCACGCAGCCACCGCTTCTGGATCAGGCCGAAACTTTGATGGAGACGCTCAAACCTCTGGGGCCGGTGGACATTGCCCAGTTAATGAAGCTGAGTGATGCCCTGGCGGAATTGAATTACGAACGTTTTCAGGCCTGGCACACGCCGTTTGATCCCAAGGTGGCCAAACAGGCGGCGCTGATGTTTCAGGGCGATGTGTATCAGGGCTTGGGTGCCGGAGATTTGTCCGAAACCGAACTGACGTATCTGCAGCGGCATTTGCGCATTCTGTCCGGGTTGTACGGGGTGCTGCGGCCATTGGACCAGATGCTGCCATACCGGCTGGAGATGGGCACCAAACTGGCCACGGAGCGCGGCAAGGACCTGTATCGGTTTTGGGGAGATCGCATCACCGATGTGATCAATGATGCCCTGTCCGATCTCGACAGTCGGGTGCTGGTCAATCTTGCCTCCAATGAGTATTTCAAAGCGGTGCAGAAAAAACGCTTGAATGCCAGTGTGATGACTCCGCAGTTCAAGGATTGGAAAAACGGCCAATACAAAATGATCAGTTTCTATGCCAAAAAAGCGCGGGGGCTGATGGCGCGCTATGCTGCCCAGAACCGGATCGAGCAGGTCGAAGACTTGAAGTATTTTGATCTGGACGGCTATGGGTTTGCGCCCGAGTTGTCGAATGACAACAACTGGGTCTTTACTCGTCGTCAGGACGGATGAGTCGACCCAGATGCGTGCGCTGTCGGCGGTTACAGGCGCAATGCCTGTGTGCGTCGTTGGTGACACTGAGTTCACGGGTTCGAGTGCTGTTTTTGCAACACCCGCTGGAGCGTGATCACCCCAAAAACACGGCGCAGTTGACTCAGGCCTGTTTGCCCAACAGTCGGCTGGAAGTAGGGGAGCGTTTTGACCCGGACCAATTGCAGGCCTGGTTAAAACCGCAACCGTCGGTGCAAAGCCTGTTGCTGTATCCGCCCAATGCGGCCGGAGGCGGTCAGGCCATTGCTGCCGAAACCTGCCGTCGTCAGGCCGAGCCGGAACACTGGCAACTGGTGGTCCTGGACGGCACCTGGAAGAAAACCGTGCGCATGCTTTACCGGAATCCGGCGCTGCAGGCTTTGCCGCGTCTGGCTCTGCCAGTAAGCTCTTCCGATTATTGGGTGCGCAAGGCCAGAGGGCCTCACCAGTTATCGACTCTGGAGGCAACCCAGTTGGCCCTGGGAGAACTGGAAGCGCGCCCGGATGATTATGCCGGTTTGACTCAGGTGCTGGCCGCGTTGCAGGCTCAGCTGCAAACCCGCTTGCCAACTGTTTTTTCTGATTAATGGCCTCTGACTGACTGGACGCGTGCCTGAAAAGCGTCAGGGGCTCAGGCGCTTTGTTGCGCCAGAGACAGCATTTCTTCGGCGTGTTTGCGGGTTTGTTCGGTCAGAGTCATGCCGCCGAGCATGCGGGCCAGTTCCTCAATGCGTTGCGGTTGGTCGAGAGGGCAGACCTGCGTCTGGGTCACGTTGTTTTTGACCGCTTTGTGGATGGACAGCTGGGTTTGAGCGCAGGCCGCTACCTGCGCCAGATGCGTGATCGCCAGCACCTGACGGTGACCACCCAGTTGCTGCATGGTGCGTCCCACCACTTCGGCGATGCCGCCGCCGATGCCCACATCCACTTCGTCGAAAATCATGGTCGGCAGGCTGGCGACTTCGGCGCTGGCCACCTGAATCGCCAGACTGATGCGCGACAGTTCACCGCCCGACGCGACTTTGCTCAAAGGTTGCGGCGGTTGCCCCGGGTTGGTGGTGACGTCAAAGGTCGCTTTGTCCTGGCCTTGGGGCGAAGGCGTTTGCGCCACTTCGAGCTGGATGCCGAACCGGCCTTTGGCCATGCCCAGCGATTGCATGCGCTCGGTGACCGATTTGGCCAGACGTGTGGCTGCTTTGCGCCGGGAGCTTGACAGGGTATCGGCGGCTTTCTGATAAGCCTGCCAGGCTTCGGCGACCTTGGCTTCCAGCGCTTCCAGTGACGCGCCATCCCCGGTCAGTTCGCTGAGTTCGTTTTCAATCTGCTGGTGTCGGGCTTCCAGCGATTCGGGATCAATCTGGTATTTTTTGGCCAGCGCAAACAGTTCGCCCAGCCGCGCGTCCACAAAGGCCAGCCGCTCCGGGTCCAGCGTGACCTGATGGTCCTGATGCTGCAGGTCGTTGGCCGCTTCACTGCAATCGATCTGCACCGAGCGCAACTGGGCCAGCAGTGGCTCAATCGGTGCATGCACACTCTGGATCGCTTCCAGGGCGCTCACGGCCGCACTGATCCGTTCCGATGCGCCGCCTTCGCCATCCAGTTGTTCGTAACCGCTGATCAGCGCCTGTTTGATGTCGTGCGCATGCGACAGGGTCTGTTGTTCGTCGGACAGCTGGGCATATTCTTCGGCCTGTGGGGCCACTTTTTCGAATTCGCTCAATTGAAACCGAAGCAGTTCAATCCGGCTTTGAAGGTCGGCCTGATTTTCCTGATGACGTTGCAGGGCCTGTTGCTGTTTTGACCAGGCCTGGTAGGTTTCGCGTGTGTCGGCCAGAAGCGGCGGGTGCTGGGCAAACGCATCGACCAGCGCGAGCTGTTCGCCGGCCTGGGTCAGGCTCTGGTGCTGGTGTTGACCGTGGATGTCGATCAACAGGGCGCTGAGTTCTTTCAGTTGTGCGACCGTGGCGGGCAGGCCATTGATGTAGGCTTTGGAACGGCCTTCCTTGCTGAGGGTGCGCCGGAGCAGGCAGTCGCCGTCGGCTTCAAGTTCCTGCTGATTTAACCAGGCCTGGGCAGCGGGCACGGCCGCAATGTCGAAGTCGGCGGTGACATCGGCTTTGTCGGTGCCGTGGCGCACCAGTGTGGCATCGGCCCGGTTGCCGAGGGTCAGCCCCAGTGCGTCGAGCAGAATCGATTTGCCTGCCCCGGTTTCGCCGGTCAGAGTGGTAAAGCCCCGATCAAATTCCAGATGCAACCGGCTGATCAGGGCCAGATTTTGAATGGTCAAGGCTTGCAACATTTAAAACTTCTGTCCCCAGTTGAGTTTGGCGCGCAGTAATTTGTAGTGATCGTGCTCTTTGGGATGCACCATCTTGATGAATTTGGGGTGCCGGGTGACGTGGGTTTCGGTGCCGGCACTGAACTGGTAGGTCACCTGACCGTCACAGATGATCGAGGCGGTGCCGCAGCAGTTTTCATGCGGGCGTATCAGTATCTGGCTGTCGCCCGAGGTGACAATCGGACGGTTGCTCATGGTGTGCGGGTTGATCGAGACCAGGGTGACCACATTCAGGTCCGGTTCGATGATGGGGCCGCCAGCGGACAACGCGTAGGCGGTGGAGCCGGTCGGTGTGGCAATGATCAATCCATCGGAGCGCTGGCTGTTGAGGAAACGCCCGTCGATGAAGGTTTCGAATTCGATCATGCGCGGTGAGTCGTTTTTGTGCAGCACCACGTCGTTGAAGGCCACGTCGCGATACAGGGCCTTGCCGTCTTTTTTGATCAGAACTTCCAGCAGGGTGCGTTCTTCGCATTTGTAGTTGTCGGCCAGCACTTCATCCAGCGTGATCATCATGCATTCCGGCGACACATCGGTCAGAAACCCCAAACGTCCGAGGTTGACGCCCAGTATCGGCACGTCGTAATCGATCAGGGCTCTGGCCACATCCAGAAAGGTGCCATCGCCGCCAACGACCACGGCAAAATCGATTTTTTCCAGCAATTCGGAGCGTGGGACTAACTGAATGTTGTAACGGTCCACCGGAAAGTCCTTGCAGGAAGAGGCGTCAAGCAGAACGTCTTTCTTTCGACTCTGTAAATACAATACCAGCTTGTCGATCAGTTCCCAGGATTGTATGCCGTTGTATTTGCCAAAAATGCCAATGGTCTGAAACATGTCGGTCCCGAAGTTGAAAAATGCCAAAACGCATCCATAATAACGCTTCAGCCTGGGTTTGCAATGATGTTTGCAATGACGGTCGTGTCGGTCACGATCGGATCATTTGGCCCAATAGTCAGGAAACCGATATGAAAGACCCTTTTAACGATCGCGCGCAACTGCTGTTCAAACATCTGATGGCATTATACCTGAATCAGGGCCGTCCGGTCGGTTCGACCGCGCTGGCAAAAATGCCGGATGTCGGTGTCAGCCCTGCCACAGTGCGCAATGTGATGGTGGATCTGGAAAAGCTGGGTCTGGTGCATGCGCCCCATACCTCGGCGGGGCGTGTGCCCACCGATCAGGGGTTTCGGGTGTTTGTCGATTCGATCCTGACTTTGCAGCCGCTGGACAGGCATTTGACCGAACGCATTGAGCAAGGGTTTGGTCAGGCGCAAACTCAGGACGAACTGCTGGGCTCGGCCTCCAGCATCCTTTCCGGTCTGACCGGCATGGCCAGCCTGGTGATGGTCCCCCGCAAAGAGCAGGAAGTGCTGCGTCACATCGATTTTGTGCGTTTGAGCGAAACCCGGGCGCTGGTGGTGCTGGTGCTCAATGATCAGGACATTCAAAACCGGATCATCGAGTTCGATTCGCCTGTGTCCGAAAGCCATCTGATTCGCACCGCCAATTACCTCAATCAGCATTTTCGGGGCCTGGCGCTGTCTGAAGTCAAGCATCACATGGTCGGACGCCTCGATACCCTGCGCCAGAACATGGATCAACTGATGCTGGCGATTGTCGAGGCCACCGATCAGGTGATCGAGCAGAAAATGCAGCAGGATCTGCCGTATTTTGTTTCCGGCCAATCCAATCTGCTCAATTACGAAGAACTGGCGCAATCGGACAAACTCAAAGCGCTGTTTTCATCGTTTGACGAACATTCCCACATGCTGCAATTGCTCAACAAAAGCATGCAGGCCAAAGGGGTGCAGGTGTTTATCGGCAAGGAGTGTGGTGCGGATTCGTATCAGGATTGCAGCGTGATCACCACACCCTACGAACGCGACGGACAGGTGCTGGGCGTGTTGGGTGTGATCGGCCCCAGTCGCATGCCGTATGACCGCATCGTGCCCCGCGTCGACATGACCGCAAAAATTCTCAGCTCACTGCTGCGTCAGGACACCTGACACGTTAAATCGGGCTGCCTTTTTGACCAGGCCTGGTCTGATTCTGTGTCACCTTCTCTTTCGAATCTCGAAGAAATAAATTTTTCTTATCGGGTTATTTTTCTATGTATTTGTGCTAGTATCATCTTCCTGTCACAAGCAGGCTTGGATCTCTGGTTTTATCTTTGAGGTCAGGACTGAAATTCAGAGTGTTTAACAAAACGGAGACTGTGTGAAATTCATTAACCAACCAAAAAATATCACAAAATTTGTGGTCACTATGGCATTGGCTGCGGCCATCCCGATGCAATCAAATGCAGCCGAACCCGGTTCACTGGATGGTGTTTATGCCGGTTTGACTTTGAATGGGTCGCAACTGGATGGCGACATTACCAGTAAAACCACGTCGAACAAAACCGATTTCGACAGCAATGGGCTGGAAGCTGGCATCGGCTTTGAAGCCGGTCTGGGCCGAAGCTTTCATGGTTTTTACATTGGTGCCAGTTATCAGTATCTGGACAATGGTCTGGGGGACGCCGATCTGGGCAGCTCTGGCAACTGGGCCGGGAAGGTCGAAGCGGATAAAATCTGGAACGCATCGGTGATTCCAGGTTATTACGTTACCCGAAATCTTTTGGCTTATGGCCGATTCGGCATCGGTCAGATTGAAGTTTCGACCAACCCCGGCAGTGGTTCTGAAGACATTGATACCGTGACTTACGGTCTGGGCATGAAGTATGCGATGACCGATATGCTGTCCGCTTCCCTTGAATACAAGCGCTCGACCGGTGATGAGGTGTTTGGATCAAATGAATGGGATGTCGACAGCCAGAGTGTTCTGTTCGGCATTCAATATCGTTACTGCATGATGAAGTAATCTCGGTCCATATCCGGTTATTTGGTCGAGCTTTGTATTTGGCTCGACCATCTTGATTGATTTTCTGCGTCACGTCCTTCTGATGACGTTTTTGTTTGCCTTCCCTTTTTTCCGACAGCGTTTTTTATTCCATTGTCACTCTGATTCGGTGTTTTTCACCAAGCCTGGTCATTGATTGCTCTGGTTGTTGGTCAACAGGTGGGTCAAGGCGGCTTCCGGGGTTGGCCAGTTGAAGACAAAGCCGGCTTCTTGCAGTCGGGTGGGAAGCACGGCGTGACTGAGCATCAGCACTTGGGCGCCGCGTCCGAACATCAGCTTGAGCTGCCAGGCCGGTAACGGCAGGCCAAACGGGCGTTTCAATGTTTTGGCCAGTGTTTGGCCGAATTCGCGCTGACGGACGGGCGTGGGCGCGGTCAGGTTGATGCAGCCGCTCAACTCTGGATGAGAGAGGGCAAAGTCAAAGCCACGCACCAGGTCATCCAAAGCGATCCAGCTGAAGCACTGGTTCCCTCCGGCAACCGGGCCGCCCAGGCCCAGCCTGAAGGCCGGCAGCATTTTGGCCAATGCGCCGCCTTTGGCGTCAAGCACCACACCAAAACGGAAGATGAGTACGTCGTCGCTGAGTTGCCGGGCCGCTTCTTCCCAGGCCTGGCTGAGTCTGGCCAGAAAATGGGTGCCGGGTTGGGTTTGTCGTTCGTCCTGCGGTTGGTCGCAGGTATTTTCGGGGTAAAACCCGATGGCCGAAGTGCTGATAATGCGTTGAGGCCGTTGTTCCGGGTCGAGCGTATTCAGTGCGCTTGTCAGGGCATGCGTGGTGTCAATGCGGCTGTGCCAGAGTTCGTCTTCATACCCTTTGTGCCAGCGTTTTCCGATATTGGCGCCGGACAAATGGATCAGCACATCGGCGCCGCTCAGGGCGTCTGCCAGATCAAACCCCACGTCAAAGGCGTCGCGTCCGTAAGCGGTGACTTGATGCTGACTGGAAAAATGACGGGCCAGTGCCTGACCCACCAGCCCGGTTCCGCCTGTGATCACCATTTTCATGAGCCGACCTCGTCCGCATCGGGCACAAATTTGAGAACATTGCCATTGATGCAGTAACGTTTGCCTGTTGGTGGCGGGCCGTCGTTGAAAACGTGGCCCAGATGAATCCCGGAGCTGGCACTGCGCACTTCAATGCGGGTCATGCCATGTGACACATCCTGGTGTTCGGTGATGGCACCGGGCACCGGGTTGAAAAAACTGGGCCAGCCGGAACCGCTGTCGAATTTGGTGTCGGTGCGAAACAGTGGCGCGCCGGTGATGGGGTCGACAAAGGTACCGGGACGTTTTTCGTCCAGATGCGAGCCGGTGAAAGCGCTCTCGGTGCCACTTTCAAAGGCAATGCGCTGTTGTTCCGGGGTGAGAATCTGAAAGCCCAGCCATTCCCAGAACCGTGTTTTTTCGCCTTTGTAGCCGGTAAATCGCGACACTTCACGTCCGTTCTTGAACAGCACCATGGTCGGTGTGGCAAACAGTGGTTTGGCCAGTTCCCAGCCGGTCGGCGCTTCGGGGGTGAGGGTGGTGGTGACCGCCACCTCGGACTGCCAGTCGCTCAGGATTTCCTGTTTGAATTGATCGCAGAAGGCACAATCCCTGGCTTCAAAGACCACCAGTTGCTGTTCAAAGTTCAGGGCCTCGCCATCCAGAGCCGGGGCCGCATCGTCCGCTTTTTCCTGGCTGGCCAATCCGGGGTAAGACACGCCTGTGCCGCCGAGGCCGCAATAGCCATCGGGGTTTTTGGCCAGATAGTTCTGATGATAATCTTCGGCGGTAATGTAATTTTTCAGTGGCGCAACTTCGGTTTGGATGTCGCCTTTTCCGGCGTCATTCAGCGCGGTCTGGTAACGTTGCAGAGACTGCCTGGCGATTTGGGCCTGAGCTTCGTTCTGGGTGTAAATCGCGCTGCGGTAATTGGTGCCGACATCATTGCCCTGGCGGTTTTTCTGGGTGGGGTCGTGGTTTTCCCAGAACCCGGCCAGCACGCGTTCCAGACTGACGGCTTCCGGGTCGAAAAACACCCGCACCACTTCGGCGTGGTTGCGTTGGTCGCTCACCCCCATGCGGATTTGTTTTTCCAGTCCCAGCACATCGTAGTAGCCAGCCTCCGGGTCGTCGCCTCCGGCATAGCCGCTTTCGACGCGCAACACCCCGGGGATGTCCCCCATGCGTTTTTCCGCGCCCCAGAAACAGCCCATGCCCAGGACAATGGATTCGGTGTTTTCAGGCAGTTGATTGGAGGTGGGTTCGGTCATGTTGGTCTCCTTGGCGCAGGCCGAAATGGTCAGGCTCAGCGTAAACACCGCGGCGAGGGTTTTCAATAGCGTTTGCATGTCAGGCCTCTTTCCCGTTCCGGGTTTGCGCTTGCAGCCGTTTCAGGTCGGACAGCACTTGTTGTACGTGGGTGGCCGGGTTCACTTTCCGGTAAATTTTAACCAGCTTACCATCTGGGTGGATGATAAACGTCATCCGTTTGGCAAATTGCATCACAATCAGGTCCCGCAGGGCGCCATAACGTTTTGTGACCTGGCCCTTTTCATCGGCCAGCAGGGAAAAGGGCAGGCGGTGTTTTTTGGCAAAGGCGGCGTGACTGGCTTGGGAGTCAAGGCTGATGCCCAGTACGGCGGCGTTTTGCTGAATCAGGCGATTCATGTTGTCACGAAAGCTGCAGGCTTCGGTGGTGCATCCGGGGGTGTCGTTTTTGGGGTAAAAGTACAGCACCAGCCACTGTCCACGGTAATCGGCCAGCTGGTGCATCCGGTTATGCTGGTCGGGCAGACGGAAGTCCGGCGCTGGCTGGTTGATGGCCAGTTCCGTGTCGGCCGAGACGGGCAGCCATAAAAGGAGGCCTGTCAGGGCAATGAGCCAAGTCCGGGGCTGGAGCCCGTTTGATCGTAAGCGACTGAGCATGGCAACCCCCTGGGTTTGTTTTGCGCAGGTAAAAAAGCGTGAAAAGCTGTGTCTCATAACACCCCCTTTTCTTCATTATTCATTTTCGCACCGGGGCTGTCCATGCTTATTTATCGTGATGGCCGGTCTGAGTGTAGTGGGGACAAGGGGTCGAGTACGGTCAGCTTTCTTTGGAGGTCTCGATCTGAACGTTGTGGTGAAGCTGGCTGTCCTGGGATTTTTTCTTGAGCCAGGTGGACGCGGCATGCTGGGCAGAGCGCTCGATCCGGGCACGTTTGCCGTCCTGCGGCTGTTTTTGCGAAGGTTGGCGTTCCAGGGTGTTGCTGACCCAGAAGCGCCAATAGGCCACAAGGTCGGCGTTCCAGAAGCGATCCGGATCGGCGCTGACATAATGCAAAAACTTGTCGAGGGTGGTTTTGGCGGTGGCTTCGGTCAGGCCTTCTTCCAGTGCATAGTCAATCAATTGCTGGCTGTGCTGGTGAATCAGTTCCGACAGCTTCTGGTGCAGCAGGTTATCGGTCGCCTGAAAACGTTTGAGATGGCGTTTGAGGTTGTCATCCATCAGGGGTTGGTCTGAGCGAACCGGGCAGGGGCAGCCGGTCTGAGCCTGATAGGCGTTGGCGTTTAGGGTAAGACGGCAAAAACCATTGGCATCACGCTGAACACGCAGAATGTCCCGTTCTTCCAGACGCAATAATACCTTGTAGACCAGCTCGGCTTTCCAGAAATGAAAGATTTCGACCAGTTCCGGGGTTTTCAGGGGGCGTTGGTCATAATGTTCGCTTAGCCAGCCCAGAAAAACCGCTTCGTGCATCGACAGCGATTGCGCAACCTGGGTGTCAAAGGTGATTTGCATAATAAAACGGGTTCTCCTGAAAAAGTGTTGGCGAGCTGGGCAAAGGGCACGGGCCCTTACGATTGTTTTTCCGTTGGTGGCGTTTGTTTGGCCAGCCAGTTCTGACCGGCCTTGGCCACCTCAATCGGTGCCTGAGGTGTTTGCAATTGTGCGGCCACCTGACGTGCCTGATCCGGGTCGCCGATGTAGACGGGCGGTTGCAGGCGCGCGCCTTTGATTTTGGCGTTTTGCTGGTTGACGATGCCGGTCAATGCTTCGGGCGGATGCTGCGCGGCAGGGGAACCATACAGGCCCCGATAGGTGTTTTTGAATTCATTGGCTTTGAATGTCAGAGAGCGTTCATCCGGCAGGTCGCACAAGGCAATCCAGCCGCCCATGCGATGGATGATGTGGTGAATCAGCGGATCGGAAAACACCACATCCTGATACGCACCGACTCGGCGAATCGCGTTTTCAACCAGATTCCAGGCCACCAGGGCCCGATCCTGGCTGCCGCCTTTGCAGTGTTTGATGATGTCGGAAATTTTGGGCCACCAGCGGCCTTCTTCCGGGTGCTGCATGTGGGCATTGAACGCCTGTTGAACCTGTTCGATCGAGTAGTGTTTCAACCCGTTCCAATAGAGTTCAAAGGTCATTTCCGTCAGGTCTTTTTCATAATAGGCAAAGACGGTGGTCAGTATCTGCGAAAATTTTTCCAAATCTTGCTGTTGCATGGCATCCTTGATCGGGCGATAACATGTTTGGCGCACTCAGGAGCAAAGTCATTGCATTATGGTGCCAAAGCAGTATTTAATAATGAGAGTCCTTTGTGCAAAACGCAAAATTGTTGGGCGCAGGACGGATGGAAGGCGTCACTTTTTCCATCCCTGTTCCGTCCTTTTGGTTCACGTCCTCCCGGTTCTGGAAAGTTGGCCGGATTCGGGTTTTGGGCATAAGACTCTGTTTGAGGAAAGTATAGCATTTTGATGTGTCAAATTTGGTGGTTCATTCACGCAGGTGTTCAGGGTTGGATTCGGACCGGGCAGGTCGGGTTGGCAGGCCTGATGCTGTGTTTGCTCAGCCCGGTGCAGGCCGATCCGCAGTCTGTGAGTTGGACGAATCCGACACACTTGTCCGAGCTGTCGGTTTGGGCCGGATCGACCCCTGAGAGCCAGATGACGCTGACGGTGCAGGACAATGTGCCCCGGATTCCCGCCTCCACGGTAAAGCTGGTCACCGCGTTGCTGGCGCTCGAAACCTGGTCACCGCAAACGCGGTTTCATACCGATGTGTTTGCGCGGCAGACGGCCTCTGGCTGGTCGCTGAAAGTCAAAGGGTATGGCGATCCGTTTCTGGTTTCGGAAACCCTTCAGCAGTTGGCCGAGTCACTGGCGGACCAGTTAACAGGGCGTGGCATCGGCCGGATTGAACGGCTGGTAATGGACGATCACTACTTTGCGGTGGCGTCTGAGACGGTGCGTGGCCTGTCGACCACGGACAATCCTTACGATGCCCTGCCCACCGCACTGATGGCCAACTTCAATACCCTGAATCTGAAGCGCGTCAACGGTCGGATCGAAAGCGCGGAAGCGCAAACGCCTTTGACACCATTGGCCCGAAAAGTGGGCGCAGAACGATTGCCGAGAGGACCGAAATCCGCTCGGATCAATCTGGGGCAGAGGCCGGAGCGGGCGGCACGGTATGTTGGTGAGTTGCTGCAGGCTTTTCTGGCAGAAGCCGGGATCAGCGTGGACCAGGTGGTCAGGGCAGGCAGAGAACCGGAGCAGGGCGAAAATCACCAGGCCTGGTCAAAAACCCCTTTTCTGCGTTTTGAAAACCCCAAGCCTGTGGCGGAACAGGTTCGGGCGATGCTGAAATATTCCACCAACCTGATTGCGCACCATCTGGTGTTGAAATTGAGCGCCGAGCGTTATGGTGCTCCGGCGACCATGGACAAGGTGGCGCGTTATCTGTCTGAAACCCTGTCAACACGGTTTGGCTGGTCGCAAGAGACCTTGGTGGAGGGGTCAGGGCTGGCCAGAGAAAACCGTTTGACCGCCCGTCAGTTGGGGCAGGTGTTGGCGGCGTTTGCGCCCTGGCGTTCGCTGTTGCCCGAAGAAAGAGAAGGGGTCTGGGCCAAAACCGGCACCTTGCACAACGTCAGCACACTGGCCGGATATGTCTGCCCTGAGCGTTGCGAGGCCGGTGCGGTGCCGTTTGTGTGGATGGCCAATGAGACGGTGCCCTGGGATTTGCGCTGGCGTTTTGCCCAGAGCCTGCGCCAACGTTTGCAGGCTTCGCAAGCACCTTAAAACCCAGTCTTCGCTCTTGTGGCGTTTGCCCTTTTGCGTTGTCGTATCGCAGCCGCGTCAGTCAATGCCCAGCAGTTTGTGCGTTTGCAGGCTCAGTCGCCATTGCGGGTGATTTAGGCAGTAGTCAAGTGTTTGTTTGAGAAGGGTTTTTCCGGCCGGTCCCGGGTCTTCCGGATCGGCCATGGGCTGCAGGTAGAAAAAATCAAACTGGAGTCCGGCCAGGGTTTCGGGCAGCAGTTCGGTTTGCGGGTAAACCAGCTTGAGTTCATGGCCGTGATCTTGAATGAGCGGGGCACCGGCTTTGGGGCTGACGCAGAGCCAGTCAATGCCCGGCGGCGCTTTCTGGGTGCCGTTGGTTTCCACTGCGGTTTCAAAGCCTTGCTGGTGAAACGCGTCGATCAGGGTCGCATCGACCTGAAGCAGCGGTTCGCCCCCGGTCAACACCACAAACGGTGCGATTGCGCCGGGTTCTGCCGGCCAAAGCCGTTGCAGGTGGGTGACCAGTGCCTGTGCCGAAGCAAAGCGTCCGCCATTCTGGCCGTCAGTGCCCACAAAGTCGGTGTCGCAGAACTGGCACACGGCGTTGGCGCGATCGGCTTCGATGCCGGTCCAGAGGTTGCAGTGGGCGAAACGGCAGAAGATCGCCGGCCGACCGGAATGAAATCCTTCGCCCTGCAGAGAGTAAAACGCTTCTTTGATGCGATAAGCCATGTTTGAAAGGTTCCTGTGAACCGGTCGCGTGGCAGGCGAAATTTTGCCCTGATCAACCGGTGAAAATGCTACAATATCGGACCATTTTAACAGGCTCGAGCTTAAAAATCGCTCGCCTGATTCAAGGATCGATCAGTTCAAATCATGGCCGGAGAAAACAGCGCATGACAGAAACGACCACGCCACAAACCCTTTATGACAAATTGTGGCAATCACACCGGATTCGAGAGGACGCAGATGGCACGGCGTTGATTTACATTGACCGTCAGCTTCTGCATGAAGTGACCTCGCCCCAGGCGTTTGAAGGCCTGCGGCTGGCCGGGCGCAAGCCCTGGCGGGTGGACGCCAATGTGGCGACATGTGATCACAATGTGCCGACCACCTCACTGGAAGGCGGCGTGTCTTCGATTGTGGACCCGGTTTCACGGATTCAGGTGCAAACGCTGGACAGGAATGCCGCGGAGTTCGGCATTCTCGAATTCCCAATGGGCGATCCGCGTCAGGGCATTGTGCATGTGGTCGGTCCGGAAGAGGGGATTACCTTGCCTGGCATGACGCTGGTCTGCGGCGACTCGCATACGGCGACACATGGCGCACTGGGCGCGCTGGCGCATGGTGTGGGCACCTCGGAAGTGGAGCATGTGCTGGCCACGCAATGCCTGATTCAGAAAAAAATGAAAAACATGCTGGTCAAGGTTGACGGGCAGTTGGCGCCGGGCGTGACCCCCAAGGATGTGATTCTGGCCGTCATCGGTCAGATCGGCACCGCCGGCGGAAACGGCTATGCGATCGAGTTTGGCGGTCAGGTGTTTCGCGACATGACGGTAGAGGGTCGCATGACCGTCTGCAATATGGCCATTGAAGCTGGTGCCCGCGTTGGGCTGGTGGCCGTGGATGACAAAACCATCGAGTATGTCAAAGGTCGGCCTTATGCGCCCAAAGGCGAGCTCTGGGAGCAGGCGGTCGAATCCTGGCAGTCGCTGGTGTCGGACGAAGGCGCGGTGTTTGACAAGGTGGTGGAGATCGATGGCAGCGCCATCGAACCACAGGTCTCTTGGGGCACGTCGCCGGAAATGGTCGGACCGATTAACGGTTGTGTGCCCGATCCGGACAAGCAGGCCGATTCGGTCAAGGCCGAAAGCATTCGCCATGCATTGCAGTACATGGGGTTGACGCCGGGCACGCCGTTTGTGGATATCGGCGTGGATTACATTTTCATCGGTTCCTGTACCAATTCCCGAATCGAAGATTTGCGCGCGGCGGCAGAAGTGGTCAAGGGGCGGAAAGTGGCCGACTCGGTAGAGTTGGCCATGGTGGTGCCCGGATCAGGCCTGGTCAAACAACAGGCCGAAGCCGAGGGGCTGGACCGGATTTTTCTGGATGCCGGTTTTGAATGGCGCAACCCGGGTTGCTCCATGTGTCTGGCCATGAACGCCGACAAGCTTCCCGCCGGCAAGCATTGCGCTTCCACCTCCAACCGGAATTTTGAAGGCCGTCAGGGCGCAGGCGGACGCACCCACCTGGTCAGCCCGGAAATGGCGGCCGCGGCCGCGGTGGCAGGGCGCTTTGTGGATGTGCGCACAATGATGCAGGAGGCAAGTGCATGAGTTTGCAGAAGTTTACGAAATTTGATGCGCTGGTCGCGCCCATGGACCGGGCCAATGTCGATACGGATGCGATCATCCCCAAGCAGTTTCTGAAGTCGATCAAGCGCACCGGGTTCGGTCCCAATCTGTTTGACGAATGGCGCTACGAAGACGTGGGGCAGCCGGGCGTGGACAATAGCCAGCGTCCGCTGAAAAAGGATTTTGTGCTCAATCAGCCGCGTTATCAGGGTGCCAGATTGCTGCTGGCCCGGGAAAACTTCGGCTGTGGCTCCAGTCGCGAGCATGCGCCCTGGGCTTTGAAGGATTATGGCTTTGACGTCATTGTCGCCCCGAGCTTTGCCGACATCTTTTTCAACAACAGTTTTAAAAACGGCATTCTGCCGATTGTCTTGCCGGCGGAAACGGTCGAACAGCTGTTTCAGGCGGTGTATGCCCAGGAAGGCTATTCGCTGACCGTGGATCTGGAAAACCAGCAACTGGTCCAGCCGGATGGCACAACGATCGCGTTTGATGTGGACAGCTTTCGCAAGCATTGCCTGCTGAACGGATTGGACGACATTGCGCTGACGTTGCAGCAAAGTGATGAGATCAAGGCGTTTGAAGCGGATTACCGCCAGCGTGCGCCCTGGCTGTTTGCAGACAACGCGTCGGTTTGATTGAACGTGATTGGATGGCATCGACCGGTCGCCGGTCGGTGATGAAACAATAAAAAAACAGGATGTTCCATGACACAACAGGTTTTGGTGTTGCCCGGCGATGGTATCGGGCCTGAAATTACCGCTGAGGCGGTCAAGGTATTGGAAGCGCTCAAACAGTCGGATGCGCTGGAAATTGAGTTGATCGAGGACCTGGTTGGCGGTGCGGCCTATGAGGCGCACGGCAAACCATTGGCCGACGCGACTCTGGACAAAGCCAGACAGTCCGACGCGATTCTGCTTGGCGCGGTGGGCGGTTATCAGTGGGAGTCGCTGGACATTTCTGTGCGCCCGGAAAAAGGCCTGCTGACATTGCGTTCCGAGTTGGGACTGTTTGCCAATCTGCGTCCGGCCTATCTGTATCCCCAGTTGGCTTCGGCCTCCACCTTGAAACCCGAAGTGGTGGCCGGGCTGGACATTCTGATTGTGCGCGAACTGACCGGCGGCATTTATTTTGGCCAGCCACGAGGGGTACGGACACTCGACAACGGTGAGCGTCAGGGCTATAACACCTATGTGTATTCGGAATCGGAAATTCGCCGGATTGCCAAGGTGGCTTTCGAAGCCGCGCAGAAACGCAACAAAAAACTCTGTTCGGTGGACAAAGCCAATGTGTTGGAAGTGACCGAGTTGTGGCGAGAAATTGTCGACGACATGGCGGGCGATTACCCCGATGTGGAAGTCTCGCACATGTACGTGGACAACGCGGCGATGCAGTTGGTGCTCAATCCGAAACAGTTTGATGTGATGGTCACGGGCAACATGTTCGGGGACATTCTGTCGGACGAGGCTTCGATGCTGACCGGTTCTATCGGCATGCTGGCGTCGGCTTCGCTGGATGTGAACAACAAAGGCATGTACGAACCCAGTCACGGTTCTGCGCCGGACATTGCCGGACAGAACAAAGCCAATCCGCTGGCGACCATTCTTTCCGCTGCGATGATGCTGCGTTTCAGTCTGGGGCGGCCGGAATTGGCGGACAAGATTGAGCAAGCCGTCAGTCAGGTTCTGGATCAGGGGCTGCGCACGGGCGACATTGCCGGAGAAGGCGACCAGGTTGTCGGAACCCGGGAAATGGGCGATGCCGTGGTCGAGGCGCTGAGGGCCTGATCCCTTTTTAACCAGGCCTGGTTGTTTTTTAGGCCGGGACAGACAGAGCGATTATGAAAAACCACTTTACCATTACGATCAGTGACGTTCACGGATCACGGCATTTTTCGTTCAAACAGTTTGTGCGAAAGTTTGCGATTCTGGTGGTGTTTTTCATTGTGTTGATGTTTGCCGCGGCCGCTTTGACCATCTGGTGGTTGAATCAGGAAATTCGGGTAATTGAAGACAAACGCCAGCAGGCGCAGACCGAATACCAGACGGTTTTGGAAAAAAGCCGCAGTGCTTACCAGAATTTGCAGAAAGAGAAACGGGCGATTCAATCCCAGCTGGACAACAAGAGCAAACAGGTTCAGTTTCTGGATCAGACCCTGCAGGGTCTGGAAGACCTGATCGGTGTGCAGCCGGAAGAAGACGCGCTGGTGACCGATCGGGTGAAACTGGCGCAATTGACCACGCTGGAAAAGCAGTTGTTGCTCGAAGACCTGCCCAGTGGCCGCCCGGTTAAAAATTTCAAGGGCGTCAGCAGCAGTTTTGGCTGGCGACGTCATCCGGTCAAGGGCACGCGAGAGTATCATAGTGGTATCGATTACCGGGGAGATGAAAAGGACCCGGTCATTGCCACCGCCAGTGGGGTGGTCGAATACGCTGGCTACCATAAAAAGAGCGGCTATGGTAACTTGGTGATTCTGTCGCACGACCACGGCTTCAAGACCTTGTACGGTCACATGAGTCGGCTGAAGGTGAAAACCGGGCAGGTAATCCGCCAGGGTCAGGAAATCGGTTTTATCGGTTCCACCGGACTGTCGTCCGGGCCACATCTGCACTACGAGGTGTCGTTTGTGCAACGCAAGCTGAATCCGACCGCGTTTGTTCAGTGGGATTTGAAAAATTACAATGAAATTTTTAATGAAGTGGAAGGTGTTCCATGGGGATCTTTAAGTCAAATCATTCAGGGTCGCGTCCAGCGGGTGGAAAAACAATTATCGCTGCGGGATGTAAACTGAAGGGCGAAGTGCGTGACCTGGAAGGGGCGCTGCACATTGATGGCGAAATCGACGGCATTGTCGAGACAGAGCACGAAATCTCAATCGGTGATCAGGGCACGGTCAGCGGACTGGTCCGGGCCAGAAACATTGTGGTCAGTGGCGTGCTGGAAGGCAAGGTGGTCTGCGAAACTGTGGACATTCTGTCTTCCGGCAAGCTGATGGGCGAAGTGGTCTGTGGTGAAATGATGATCGAATCCGGCGGTAAGTTCATTGGCGAGAGCCGTGAATTGACCGAAGGCGGTTTGATTGTGAGCTTCCCAGAGGCGGAAGAAAAAACCTTCTATGAGCCCACAGACGAAGTGCTGGAAGCCAAGAAAGTGGTTGAGCACAAAAAACAGCAGAGCCAGACGGCTTCGGAAGAAGTTTTGCAGGAAGCTTCCAATTAAGCCCTGGTCATTGTATTGACAAATATCGCATGACACACAAATTTATCCAAAGAAAAGGTTTGAATGATGACAAAACAGTATGACATTGCCGTGGTCGGCGCGACCGGTGCCGTAGGCGAAACCATCCTGAAAGTTCTCGAAGAGCGTGACTTCCCGGTTCGCAACCTTTATCCGCTGGCCAGCAGCCGCTCAGCCGGAAAAAAAATCGAATTCAATGGCAGCTGGGTCGAAATTCAGGATCTGGCAACGTTTGACTTTTCCAAGGTGCAGATCGGTCTGTTTTCCCCCGGTGGCAGTGTGTCCCGTGAATACGCGCCCAAAGCGGCGGCGGCCGGATGCGTTGTGGTGGACAATACTTCCGAGTTTCGTTATGACAAGGACGTGCCGCTGATTGTGCCCGAAGTGAACCCGGATGCGGTCGCCGGCTACACGCAGCGCAACATCATTGCCAACCCCAACTGTTCCACCATTCAGATGATGGTGGCGATCAAGCCGATCTACGAAGCAGTGGGGATCAAACGCATCAACGTGGCAACCTACCAGGCCGTTTCCGGTTCCGGCAAGGAAGCGATCGAAGAGTTGGCCGGGCAGACACGAGACATTCTAAATCTGCAGCCGGTGAAGACGGAAGTCTACCCCAAACAGATTGCCTTTAACTGCATTCCTCAAATCGATGTGTTTCAGGACAATGGCTACACCAAAGAAGAAATGAAAATGGTGTGGGAAACCAAGAAAATTCTGGAAGACGAAACCGTGCTGGTCAATCCCACGGCGGTACGGGTGCCGGTCTTTTTCGGCCACAGCGAAGCGATTCACATTGAAACCAAGAAAAAAATCACCGCCCAGGAAGCCAAAGACCTGTTTGAAAAAACCGAGGGCATTGTGCTGATGGACACCCACGTGGACGGTGGTTATCCGACGGCTGTGACCGATGCGGCCGACACCGATCCGGTGTATGTGGGGCGTGTGCGTGAAGACATTACCTGCGACAACGGCCTGAACCTCTGGGTGGTGGCGGACAATGTCCGCAAAGGCGCGGCCACCAACACGGTGCAGATTGCCGAGCTTCTGATTCAAAAGCATTTGTAATCGGAGAAAATCGCCATTCTGTTGCCGCCACATCGCATTGCTCTGGGCGTGGAGTACGCCGGGACCCACTATTGCGGCTGGCAGTATCAGCCGCATTGTGACTCGGTTCAGGGCGCACTGGCTGAGGCGCTGGCGTTTATTGCCGATGAGACGGTGGAGTTGCACTGTGCCGGCCGAACCGACACCGGCGTGCATGCGTTGGGGCAGGTTGCGCATTTTGACACCCATGCCGATCGACCGGCCAAAGCCTGGGTACAGGGGGTGAACACCCGTTTGCCCTCTGATATTCGGGTGGTCTGGGCGCAAGCGGTGGCACCACCGTTTCACGCCCGCTTCAGTGCCATGGCCCGGTCTTATCGCTATGTGATTTTGAATCGTCCGGTGGCGTCGGCGCATCTGGCCGACCAGGTAACCTGGGAGCGAACCCCTTTGAATGAACAGGCGATGCATCAGGCGGCACAATCGTTGGTGGGCGAACAGGACTTTTCTTCCTTTCGCGCCGCCGGTTGTCAGGCCAACCATGCGCGCAGAGAGGTGCAAGCGGTCACTGTGACTCGTCAGGACGATTTTGTGTTGATTGACGTTCGAGCCAATGCGTTTTTGCACCACATGGTGCGAAACCTTGTGGGGACCTTGATGGAAATCGGCCGGGCGGAAAGGCCGGTTTCGTGGGTCGGCGAATTGCTGGCGTTGCAGGATCGCACACGTGCGGGCAAAACGGCACCGGCCAGCGGCCTGTACTTTATCAATGCGTTTTATCCGCCGGAATGGTCGATTCCACAAATGTCGTTGGATGCGCGACTTTGGGAGTGCTCACATGGTTGAACGAACGCTGGAACAGGGCCGTGACCAGACTGTGGCACCTCCTTTGCGCCCCAGAGTGAAAATTTGTGGGATCACAAGGGTGGCGGATGCGTTGGCCGCAGCGCAGGCAGGAGCTGATGCGATTGGCCTGGTGTTTTATCAAAAGAGCCCCCGGGCGGTGTCTGCAAAAACCGCTGCGCGCATCCAGGCGGCATTGCCGCCTTTTGTGACCACGGTGGGGCTGTTTGTGAATGCCTCGACTGAGGAGGTGGCACGCACGCTTGAACAGGTGCCCTTGGACCTGTTGCAGTTTCATGGCGATGAACCGGCGGCGTTTTGTGAGCAATTTGCCCGGCCCTATATCAAAGCGGTTCGCATGCAGGCTCAGACCGATTTGTGTGCCCTGGCCAAGGCCTATCCCAAAAGTCGGGGACTGTTGCTGGACACCTATGTCAAAGGCCTTCCCGGCGGTACGGGCGAACGTTTTAACTGGCAGTGGGTGACCCCCGACGCTTTGTCGGCGCTGGACAAACCCATCATTCTGGCGGGCGGATTGAACGACAACAATGTGTCCCGGGCGATTGGTACCGTACAGCCCTGGGCGGTGGACGTCAGTGGCGGGGTGGAAAGTGCGCCGGGACAAAAGGACGCTCAGGCCATGCAGGCATTTGTGCAGGCGGCAACGGATTCAAAAAACAGGAACGACTATGACCATTGATTATGCAAAATTTCCCGACGACAAAGGGCATTTCGGTGTCTATGGCGGGGTGTTTGCCCCTGAGACATTGATGAGCGCCTTGTCGGAATTGACCGAGCAGTACCAGTCACTGAAAAACGATCCGGCATTTGTCGAGGCATTGACCCGCGATTATCAGGATTACGTCGGACGTCCGACGCCGCTGTATTTGGCCGAACGCTGGTCTGATGCTCTGGGTGGCGCAAAAATCTACCTCAAGCGCGAAGACCTCAATCACACCGGTGCCCATAAAATCAACAACACCATCGGCCAGGCGTTGCTGGCGAAAAAACTGGGCAAAACCCGCATCATCGCCGAGACAGGTGCCGGTCAGCATGGTGTGGCCAGTGCTACCGTGGCCGCACGATTGGGACTGGAGTGTGTGGTCTATATGGGGGCCGAGGATGTCAAGCGTCAGGCTCCGAATGTGGCCCGTATGCGCATGCTGGGGGCCAAAGTGGTGCCGGTGGAGTCGGGCACCCGAACGTTGAAAGATGCGTTGAACGAAGCCATGCGCGACTGGGTGACCAATGTGGACGACACTTTTTACATCATCGGCACAGTCTCAGGTCCACATCCCTACCCGATGATGGTGCGTGATTTTCAGGCGATCATGGGGCGCGAGGCCAAACGCCAGCATCTGGAGAAGGAAAACCGCCTGCCGGACGCGGTGGTGGCCTGTGTGGGCGGCGGTTCCAATGCCATTGGCATTTTTCACGATTTTCTGGCGGACGACTCGGTGAAGCTGGTGGGCGTGGAGGCCGGTGGGCATGGCCTGGCCTCCGGCCAGCATGCCGCGCCTCTGTGTCAGGGCAAGCCGGGGGTGTTGCATGGCAACCGCACCTACATCATGGAAGACGAAAACGGCCAGATTCTGGGCACCCATTCGATTTCCGCCGGACTGGATTACCCGGGCGTGGGGCCGGAACATGCCTGGCTCAAGGACATTGGCCGGGTGGAGTATGTGGCCATTGAGGATGACGAAGCCATGCAGGGCTGTCGTGATCTGACCCGCTTTGAGGGCATCATTCCGGCGCTGGAAACCAGCCACGCTTTGGCCCATGCCGCAAAAATGGCGGTCGAAATGACGCCGGAACAATCCATTATCGTCAACCTTTCAGGGCGAGGGGACAAAGACATGAATACCATCGCCGCCATCGAAGGATTTGAATTTTAACGTGAGTGATCCCATGAACCAGTCTTCACAGCGCATTGCCAACACGCTGGCGCACCTGCACACCCAGAACAGAACGGCTCTGATTCCTTATATTACCGCTGGCGATCCGGAACCCGGTATGACCGTGACCTTGATGCACAGTCTGGTCGAAACCGGTGCCGACATGCTGGAATTGGGGGTGCCGTTTTCCGATCCGATGGCGGATGGCCCGGTGATTCAAAAAGCGGTCGAGCGGGCGCTGAGCCATCAGGTCAGCCTGAAACAGGTGTTGCAGATGGTGACCGAATTTCGGCAAACCGACACGAAAACCCCTGTGATTCTGATGGGGTACTTGAATCCCATTGAAGCCATGGGGGTGGACACTTTCGCCCGGCAGGCGCAAACGGCGGGCGTGGATGCGGTCCTGACTGTGGACATGCCGCCGGAAGAAACCGAATATTACCTGCCAGCATTGAAAAAGGCGGCGATGGATCTGATTTTTCTGGTGTCGCCCACCACGCCGCAAAGCCGTCTGGCAGCGGTCAATGAGCAGGGCAGCGGTTTTGTGTATTATGTTTCCCTGAAAGGGGTGACCGGTTCCGGCCAGTTGAATGAAGCCGATGTGGCCAGTCATGTCGAAGCCTTGCGTTCACAGACACAAATGCCTGTGGCCATCGGCTTTGGCATTCGCGACGCCAAAACCGCGTACGCCATGGCCAAACTGGGGGATGCGGTGATCATCGGTTCGGCACTGGTCAAGGAAATTGAAACCTTGAGCGATCAGGGTCAGGCCGACCTACCCTCCGTTCAGGCTCGTTTGACAGACAAATTGCGAAGCTTCCGTGTGGCCATTGATCAGGCGGATGCGGGCGAAACACTCGAATGAATTGCGAAGGGGGACCCCACAATGAGCTGGTTTGAAAAAATACTGCCGAGCATCAAACAGGTAAGAGAGCGCAAGAAAAACGTGCCCGAGGGGCTTTGGACCAAGTGCCCGAAATGTGACAGCACTCTGTACCGGGCCGAAGTGATCCGCAATCAGGATGTGTGTCCCAAGTGTGAGCATCATATGCGCATGGGGGCCAGACGCCGCCTGGAAACCTTTCTGGACGAAGGCTCGCCTCTGGAGATTCATGGCGAAGTGACGCCCGTGGATGCTTTGAAATTCAAGGACATCAAATCCTACAAAAGCCGCTTGTCCCAAGCTCAGAAAAACACCGGCGAAAAAGACAGCTTTGTGACCATGTCCGGTCAGATTCAGGGACTGGATGTGGTGGCCGGCGCGTTTGAATTTCGGTTTATGGGCGGTTCGATGGGCTCGGTGATGGGCGAGAAATTCGTGCGCGCCGTCAATACCGCCATTGAAAAAGAATGTCCGCTGATCGTGTTTTCGGCCAGTGGCGGCGCCCGGATGCAGGAAGCCCTGTTTTCGCTGATGCAGATGGCCAAAACCAGCGCCGCTCTGGGGCGGCTTCGCGCCAAGCGCTTGCCGTTTATTTCGGTATTGACCGACCCGACCATGGGCGGTGTCTCGGCCAGCTTTGCGATGCTGGGGGACCTCAATGTGGCCGAACCCAAGGCGCTGATCGGCTTTGCCGGCCCCAGAGTGATCGAACAAACCGTGCGCGAAACCTTGCCGGAAGGCTTTCAGCGCTCGGAATTTCTGCTTGAACACGGGGCCATTGACCGGATCATTCACCGTCATGAACTGGCGTCTGAGTTGTCGGATATTTGCCGGATGCTGATGAAGAAACCGGCTGCCTGACCCGGAATGTCAGCAAACGAACCATCATTGGAAAACTGGTTGGCGACGCTTTTGCAGCGCCACCCCGATGACATCGATCTTGGGGTTGAGCGGGTCAGGTCGGTGGCGGAGACGCTGGGTCTGGCGGCCCCCGAACCTCTGGTGATCACGGTGGCCGGAACCAACGGCAAAGGCTCCAGTGTGGCGATGCTGGCAGCGATTTACCGGGCGGCGGGGTATGCGGTCGGGACCTATACTTCGCCCCATTTGCATCGGTTCAACGAGCGGATTCAGATTCAGGCCCAGCCAGCCGGAGACGCGGAAATCATCGCCGCCTTTGAGGCGATTGATCACGCGGCGGGTGACACCCGTTTAACTTATTTTGAGGTAGCGACGCTGGCCGCTTTATGGGTGTTTTCGCAGCACTCTCTGGATCTGGTGATTCTGGAAGTCGGGCTGGGCGGTCGATTGGACGCGGTCAATCTGGTGGATGCCGATGCCTGCCTGATCACCGCCATCGATGTGGATCATCAGGAATGGCTTGGCGACGACCGTGAAAACATCGGTCGGGAAAAAGCCGGGGTCATGCGCCCCGGTCGCCCTTGTGTCTGTTCTGATCGAGCTGCGCCGGCATCGGTCTTGGCACAGGCGAATGCCTTGGGAACGCCTTTGCGCCGTTTGGGTCAGGATTTTGACTGGCGTGACGAGGCCGATGGCAAAAATGACCAGGCCTGGTGGTTTTTGCCGGATGGTCAGGGCCAAGCCGGGGCGGTGGCCATGCCAACGCTGCCTTTGGCCGGGCGTTACCAGCGCGACAATGCCAGCGGGGTTCTGGCTTTGGTTGATTGGCTTGGTGAGCGTTTTCCTGTGAGTCGCGACCAGATGGCAAAAGGTTTGCAGGCCACGCAGCATCCGGGGCGGATGCAGCGATTGCAAACCGAACGCGGCCATTGGTTGCTGGATGTGGCGCACAATCCTCAGGCCGCTGGTGCCCTGGCACAGGCGCTGCCGAAAACCGGGCAGGTTTGTGTGTTTGCGGTGATGGCAGACAAGGACGTCGCCGGCATGATTGCGCCCTTGCAAGGGCGGGTTGCCCGGTGGGTGCTGCCGCCTTTGTCGGTGGCGCGCGCCCTTGAACCTCACGCATTGGCCGAGGCACTGCAACAGGCGGGCGTTGCCGGCGAAACCATTTATTTGACCGACTCAATGACTCAGGCCCTGGAAAAGGCCGAGTCGTTTCACCGGGACGGGACCGATGAGGCATTGATTTGCGGTTCCTTCTACACAGTGGCCGAGGCTTTGACGGCCCTGAAAGCAACGAATTCCCAAACAATGGATGAGGGCTGAAGCCATGACGCACCCTTCGTCAAACGATGACAACCTGGAGCAGGAAGCCTTTAAGAATCGACTGGTCGGTGCCATTCTGTGGCTGGGCCTGCTGGTGCTGATCGTGCCCCAGTGGTATGCCAATCCGGTGGCGTTCGATCCGCAGGCCCCCTGGCCGGTAAAAGCCGAGGCCGACACAGGCAAAACCCGGCACCCGGTGGCGCACACCTTGCCCGAAGGCCGTTCAGATAAAGCGGCGGGAGCCGATTCGAACCGGTCTGCCCAATCCGCGGAAGAGGGGGGGCAGGCGCAAGCGTCGTCGGCCCAGTGGATTCTGCGGCTGGTGGCTTATCGGTCGCAGGAACGTGCCCGCAAGCTGGCAGGCGAGTTGGAATACGATTATCAGGTCTTCATCAAGCATTTTCCCGAATCGGATTATTATTCGGTTCGTTCCGGTCCCTATCAAAGCCGGGAACAGGCAGAAAAAGATCAGAAAAAGCTCGACCAAATGTTGGACATTGAATCGCAGTTGGTTGAAATTCAGCCGGAAAAAAAGGTCTCAAACGGGAGTGAGTAAGATATGTGCGGCATAGTGGGAATGGTTTCAGAGAACCCGGTCAATCAAGAACTTTATGATGCTCTGACGGTTCTGCAACATCGTGGACAGGATGCGGCCGGCATTGTGACGTGCGATCGGGGCCGTTTGTACCAGCGCAAAGACAACGGCATGGTCAAGGATGTGTTTCGAACGCGCCACATGCGGGATCTGGTCGGCCGTATGGGCATCGGGCACGTGCGTTATCCCACGGCCGGCAGTTCTTCCAGTGCCGAAGCGCAGCCTTTTTATGTGAACTCGCCTTACGGCATCGCCCTGGGGCACAATGGCAACATCACCAACGCCGAACAACTGTCCAAAGAAATTTATGAAGAAGATTTGCGTCATCTGAACACCAATTCCGATTCGGAAATTCTGCTCAATGTGTTTGCCCACGAACTGATGCGCGAAAAGAAGCTCTCGGTTTCCCCCAGCGACATCTTTGATGCGATCAAGGGCGTGCATCGACGGGCCAGAGGTGGCTATGCGGCGGTTGGGATCATTCCGTCGGTCGGTCTGTTCGGTTTTCGCGACCCCCATGCATTGCGTCCGGTGGTGGTTGGCAAGCGTAGCGGACAAAACGGGGTCACCGACTACATGATTGCTTCGGAAAGCGTGGCGTTGAGTGCCGCCGGATTCGAGCTGATGCGTGATCTGGGGCCGGGGGAAGCGGTGGTGATCACCGCAGCCGGTGAGATTCATTTTGAGCAATGTGCTGAGAACCCCCAGTACAATCCCTGTATTTTTGAGTTTGTGTACTTCGCCCGTCCGGATTCCATGATCGATGACATTTCGGTTTACAAGTCGCGACTGCGCATGGGCGAGAAACTGGCCGAGCAGATCATGAACGACTGGCCGGACAACGACGTTGATGTGGTGATGCCGATTCCCGATACCAGTCGCACCTCGGCCCTGCAATTGGCCGAGCGACTGGGCAAGCCATACCGCGAAGGCTTTATCAAGAACCGTTACATCGGTCGCACCTTCATCATGCCCGGACAGAAACAACGCAAAAAATCGGTGCGTCAGAAGCTCAATCCGGTCCCTCTGGAATTTGAGGGGAAAAACATATTGCTGGTGGATGATTCCATTGTCCGCGGCACCACTTCGGGCGAAATTGTGCAGATGGCGCGGGATGCCGGGGCCAAAAATGTGTATTTTGCCTCGGCCGCGCCGGCCGTGCGTTATCCCTATGTCTACGGCATTGACATGCCCAGCCCGTCTGAGCTGATTGCCAATGGTCGTGAAATCAATCAGATTTGTGAGTACATCGGTGCTGATCGACTGTTTTATCAGAAGCTGGATGATCTGATCGATGCGGTTTCCTATGGCAGCCGCCGGATCACGGAGTTTGACACTTCCTGTTTCAGTGGCTGTTATGTCACCGGCGACATCAGTCAGGAATACCTGGATTCGCTGGACCAGAATCGCAATGATTCGGCCAAAAGCCATCAGAAGCAGGTCGGGCGTGAACCGGTGGGCATCTACAATGGATGAAACGCAGTTGGATATGGCCACGTTGGCCATTCGGGCCGGGTATCAGCAGACAGCGGAGCAGGAAAACAGCGAGGCGATTTTTCCGACCTCGAGTTTTCGTTATCACTCGGCGCAACAGGCGGCGGATCGTTTCAGTGGCGACGAGCCGGGCAACGTTTATTCACGCTTTACCAATCCAACCGTGCAGGCGTTTGAACGCCGGTTGGCGGCGATGGAAGAGGGCGAAGCCTGTGTGGCCACGGCGTCGGGCATGTCGGCCATATTGGCCAGTATGATGGGCTTGTTGCAGGCGGGCGACCATCTGGTCTGTTCCCAGAGTGTGTTTGGCACCACGCGCGTGCTGTTCGATCAGTATCTGCGGAAATTCGGTATTGAGGTCACCTATGTGCCCCTGACCGATTATGCCGCCTGGCAGAATGCGCTTCAGGACAATACCCGTTTGCTGTTTCTGGAAACGCCGTCCAATCCCCTGTCGGAAATCGCGGACATTGCCCGGCTGGGTGAGTTGGCGCGTGCGAACCAGGCCTGGTTGGTGGTGGATAACTGTTTTTGTACCCCGGCACTGCAGAAACCACTGACGCTGGGGGCCGATCTGGTGGTGCATTCGGCCACCAAGTTTCTGGACGGTCAGGGGCGCGTGGTCGGTGGCGCGGTTGTGGGCCCGGCGGCTCTGGTGGATGAAAAAATTCGCGGCGTCATGCGCACGGCGGGGCCGTCCATGAGTCCGTTCAACGCCTGGGTGTTTTTAAAAGGGCTGGAAACGCTGGCCTTGAGAATGAAGGCGCACAGCGAACAGGCGCAAGCGCTGGCCGATTGGCTGGTGGCGCAACCCGCTGTCAAACAGGTTTATTTTCCCGGCCTGGCTTCGCATCCGCAACGGGCGTTGATTGCGCGGCAGCAATCGGGGCCGGGCGGTCTGCTCGCCTTTGAAGTGGCAGGTGGGCGAGAAGCGGCCTGGACGGTGATTGATCAGACGCGCATGATTTCAATCACCGCCAACCTGGGCGATGTCAAAACCAGCATCACTCATCCGGCGACCACCACGCATGCGCGTGTGTCCCAGGCCGATCGGGAAGCCAGTGGCATCAGCGAATCTCTGGTGCGGGTGTCGGTGGGACTGGAAGCCATCGAAGACATTCAGGCCGATCTGGCCAGAGGGCTGGGCATGATCGGATCATCTCAGCAGGACTGAAGACAGGCTGAGATGGGTTTTTACTAGCAGCCTGTCTTAAATGATCGAAGCGAAAAAAGTCTGACTTGAGACAGTTTTTGTTCAATTTTGAGGCGAATAGCCTCGCTATTTAACGAAAAATTGGACAAAAAATGGCCAAGCTCAGGATTTTTGCAGCCGATTGGCTTAAGTCTGACAGGCTGCCAGGCCTGGTGCTTTTGACAGGTTGCGCTATTTGGGCAGCTCTGCGGCCAACTCCGAGTCAATGTTGACGCGGAACAACACCACGATTTTGCCAATGGACTGGAGGACTTGAGCGCCGGTCTGCCGGGTCAGTGCCTCGATCATGGCCTGACGGATCTCACGGTCGTCTTCGGCCATTTTGACTTTGAGCAGCTCGTGATGACTCAGTGCTTCTTCCACCGCCTCGGAAACCGCGGGTGTCAGGCCATTGGCGCCGATCATAACGACCGGTTTCAAACCGTGGGCAATGCCTTTGAGGAATTTTTTCTGCGCGGTGTTCAGTTTGGGTTGTACCGGATTGATCAGGGTATCAGACATGAGGTTTTGTGCATCCATCGGTGAATAAAAGCGACATTCTAACGCAACTGAGCCGTATGGATTCAAGAATTGGAAGGGAGAACGATGGCTCGCAGTAAATCCAGCAGCAAATGGCTGAAAGAGCATTTTGATGACCATTATGTCAACAAAGCCAAACAAGAAGGTTGGCGATCTCGCGCCGTCTATAAGTTGCAGGAAATCGATGAAAAGGATCGGTTGTTCCAGTCGGGAATGACGGTTGTGGATCTGGGCGCTGCGCCGGGCGGCTGGTCGCAGTGGGCCACCCATCAGATCGGTGAACGGGGAGAGGTGTTTGCACTGGATTTGTTGCCTGTGGAGCCATTTGCCGGGGTCACTTTCATTCAGGGCGATTTTCAGGATGAAGCCGTATACGATGCTTTGATGACGGCGCTGGACGGTCGGGAAGTGGATCTGGTGATGTCGGACATGGCGCCGAATATGAGCGGCAACAAACAGGTAGACATCCCCAAAGCCATGTATCTGGTCGAGCTGAGCGTGGATCTGGCCGATCAGGTACTCAAGCCAGGTGGTAATCTGTTGATGAAGGTGTTTCAGGGAGAGGGGTACGAAGCACTGCTTGCCCAGCTTCGCCAGAAATACCAGAAAGTGATGACCCGAAAACCCAAAGCGTCGCGGCCCCGCAGCAAGGAAATGTATTTGCTGGCCAAAAACAAACGGTCAGGCTGAGCGGGGTTTCGTGAATCTGCGCACCCAGACCGCTCAAAGGCATGTTTTCTTCAGCATCCGGGCAAAAAAAGCCCGGGGTTTTGTGGTAAAGTTTAGTGATTAAAAACGGTTTTCAGGAACCTGTTTTCAAAAATGGATGGCGTTTTCGCCGGGGCGGTCAATACGGCCAGGCCCAACTCAACGACATAGGAAAGACCGGAGAGCCGAACAGACTATGAAGAACGATATGCTCAAAAACATTCTGATTTGGACGGTGGTGGCAACCGTGATGTTGTCCATCTTCAACCATTTCAGTGGGCAGGGAGTCAGTCAGCGATCGCAGCTGGCCTATTCCGAATTTATTGATCAGGTTCGGGCCGGTGCCGTGAGCCAGGTGACGATTGAAGGCGAAAAAATTCAGGGCGTTTTTTCTGATGGCCGCGCCTTTACCACCTACAGCCCCGGAGACTTTGGTCTGATGGGCGATCTGCTGGACAACCGTGTCAAGGTGCAGGCACGCCCACCGGAAAAACAGAGCCTGTTGATGCAAATCTTTATTTCCTGGTTCCCGATGCTGTTGCTGATCGCCATCTGGATTTTCTTTATGCGTTCGATGAGCGGCGGTGGCATGGGCGGCAAGGGTGGCCCCATGTCGTTTGGCAAAAGCAAAGCCAAGATGCTCAGCGACGATCAGGTCAAGGTCACACTGGACGACGTCGCCGGGGCGGACGAAGCCAAAGAAGAAGTGGGTGAGATCGTCGACTTCCTGCGTGATCCGGACAAGTACCAGAATCTGGGGGGCAATATTCCCCGCGGTGTGCTGATGGTCGGTCCGCCGGGCACAGGGAAAACCCTGCTGGCCAAGGCCATTGCCGGTGAAGCCAAAGTGCCCTTTTTCAGCATTTCCGGTTCGGATTTTGTGGAAATGTTTGTCGGGGTCGGGGCGTCACGTGTGCGTGACATGTTCGAGCAGGCCAAGGCGCATTCTCCCTGCATCATTTTCATCGACGAGATCGATGCCGTGGGTCGCAGTCGCGGGGCCGGCATGGGCGGCGGCAATGACGAACGTGAGCAGACTCTGAACCAGATGCTGGTGGAAATGGATGGGTTTGAAGGCAATGAAGGCGTGATTGTGATTGCCGCCACCAACCGCGCGGACGTGCTGGACCCGGCCCTGCTGCGTCCCGGACGTTTTGACCGTCAGGTCAGTGTCGGTTTGCCGGATGTGCGCGGACGTGAACAGATTCTGAAAGTGCATATGCGCAAAGTGCCGATGTCTGAAGATGTGGACCCTTCGCTGATCGCCCGTGGCACGCCCGGTTTTTCCGGTGCGGATCTGGCCAACCTGGTCAACGAAGCCGCATTGTTTGCGGCTCGTGGCAATGATCGCCTGGTGACGCAGGGGCATTTTGAAAAGGCCAAGGATAAAATTCTGATGGGCGTAGAACGCCGGAGCATGGTCATGAGCGAAGAGGAGAAAAAACTCACCGCTTACCATGAAGCCGGCCACGCCATTGTGGGCTATCTGGTGCCTGAGCACGATCCGGTTTACAAGGTCAGTATCATGCCGCGCGGACGGGCGTTGGGTGTGACCATGTATCTGCCCGAGGAGGATTCCTACAGCTATTCCAAGCGCAAACTGGAAAGTCAGTTGTCGAGCCTGTATGGCGGGCGCATTGCCGAGGAAATGATTTTCGGCAAGGATTCGGTAACCACCGGTGCCAGTAACGACATCATGCGGGCCACCCAGATCGCCCGGCACATGGTGACCAAGTGGGGCTTGTCGGAAAAGCTCGGGCCTTTGATGTACGAAGAAGAAGAAAACAACTCGCTGATGGGCTCGTCACGGAACGCCAATGTTTCCGATGAGGTTTCCAGAGAAATCGACGATGAAATCCGTCACTTTATCGACAGCAATTACGCGCGTTCACAGAAATTGCTGGAAGAGAACAGTGATATTCTGCATGCCATGGCCGATGCGTTGATGAAATACGAGACCATTGATGCGGCGCAAATTGAGAAGCTGATGGCGCGTCAGGATCCGGGTGAACCGAAAGACTGGCAGGAGCGTTCCAACGATTCGGATGGCGACGCCCCGGAAGCGGTCAAAGAGACCTCCGATGAAGCGGGTACGGATAAGACCCGTACCGATCTGTCGGATGAGTCTTCGGACGATGTGCCTGGCAAGGGTGAGCCCAGCTTGCATTAATGCCCGGCGGGTATTTTAAAAAGCCCATTTATATGGGCTTTTTTTGTCTTGAAATCTTGTGAGTCGTATTCATGTCAGACCTGTTTTTGCATCGGCTTGATCAAAGCAAGCACTCTCTGCCACTGGTGATGGGGATTTTGAACGTGACCCCGGATTCTTTTTCTGACGGTGGGCAGTTTGAGCAGAAAGACGCTTTGCAGCGTCTCGTGGACAATATGCTGGCGGCGGGTGCCGATATGATTGACGTTGGCGGCGAATCGACGCGCCCCGGGGCGGTGGCGGTCGGTGTTCAGGAGGAGCTTGATCGGGTGATGCCGGTGGTGGAATGGCTGCGCGATGAAACCTCGACGATGGTGTCGGTGGATACCACTAAACCTGCTGTGATGCAGGAAGCCGCCAGGCAAGGGGTGGATTTGATTAACGATGTGCATGCTTTGCAGGCAGAGGGAGCGGTTTCCGTCGTCGCCGAATCGGGCGTGCCGGTCTGCTTGATGCACCATCCGGGAAGTCTCGAGCGCATGCATGAATGCCCGGATTATGTTGATGGGGTCGAACACGAAGTGGCTCGCTTTCTTTTGGCGCGTGCTCGCGCCTGTGAGCAATCGGGGATTGCATCGCACAAGATCCTTCTGGACCCGGGGTTTGGATTTGGTAAAACGCTGGACGACAATGTTCGGCTCTTCAGAGAGATGAACGTCTTGGCCGAAGCAGGCTACCCTTTGTTGGTGGGGGTGTCACGCAAGCGAATGATCGGGGCTTTGACGGGACAGGAATACGTTCAGGGCCGGGTAACGGGCAGCGTCGTGGCCGCCGTTCTGGCCATGATGAAGGGGGCCAGGATTCTGCGAGTGCACGATGTGGCAGAAACGGTTCAGGGGTTGAAGACCGCGCAGGCTCTGTGGTGAAAACCGATTTTTGGGAAAACGGATAAAGCATGGCATCAGATAAAAAATATTTCGGTACCGACGGCATTCGGGACAAGGTCGGCCAAGGGCTGATCCGACCTGATCAGATTTTGAAGCTTGGCTGGGCACTGGGACAGGTGTTGCAGGGTGCCGATAAGACAGAGCGCCCCAGCGTCATGATTGGAAAAGACACGCGAGTGTCGGGTTATCTGTTTGAATCCGCGCTGGAAGCGGGATTGATCGCTGCGGGCGTGGATGTGCTGCTTCTGGGGCCAATGCCGACGCCAGCAATTGCGTATCTGACGGAAACCTTTCACGCCAGTGCCGGAATTGTGATCAGCGCTTCGCACAATCCCCATCACGACAATGGGATCAAGTTTTTCAACCACGCGGGTCAGAAAATTTCCGATGAAATGGAACTGGCCATTGAGCAGGCATTTGATCGGCCCATGGTGATGGTGGACTCGGAAGCGTTGGGTCGGGCCAGGCGCGTCGATGACGCACCGGGACGCTACATTGAGTTCTGCAAGAGCACCTATCGGGCACCGAAAAAGCTGGATGGGCTGAAGCTGGTACTCGATTGCGCCAATGGGGCCACCTATCATATTGCTCCGAACGTGTTTCGCGAGTTGGGTGCCCAGGTTGTGGCCATTGGCGATCAACCGGATGGCATCAATATTAACCAGGCCTGCGGGGCAACCGATCTGGCGCGTTTACAGACGTGTGTGCTGGAAAGCAAAGCCGACCTGGGGATTGCGTTTGACGGCGATGGCGATCGGGTGATGATGGTCGATGATGCGGGCCAGGTGGTGGATGGAGATGAGTTGCTCTATGTGCTGGCCAGCTATTCCGAGACAGAAGTTGAGGGCGTCGTTGGAACGGTGATGAGCAATCTGGGTCTGGAGAAGGCGTTGACTGACCGCGGAATTGCGTTTCACCGGGCCCAGGTCGGGGATCGGTATGTGATGCGGGCACTGAACGATCGTGGCTGGTTGTTCGGGGCCGAGAATTCCGGCCATGTGCTGTGTTTGAATCGAATCGGCACGGGTGACGGCATTGTGGCCGCGCTTCAGGTCCTGTCTGTGGTGGTTCAGATGGGGCAGACCCTGGCCAGATTGAAAGCCGGGATGAAAAAATACCCGCAGCTGATGGAGAATGTTCGTCTGAATGCGTCAAGCCCGGATTTGAAACAGCGAGTGAAGGACAATGAGGCGTTGAACGCCGCCATGGAGCAGGCTCAGCAGGCCCTGGGTTCGCGTGGTCGGATTCTGATTCGGCCTTCCGGTACGGAGCCATTGATCCGGGTGATGGTGGAAGGTGACGACGTGGAATGGATTGAACCACAGCTGAAAAGCCTTGCCGAAGTGGTCAGAACTGAATTTAGCTAAAATTGTCAAGATTGTAATTTGAAAAATTAGCCGCTAATATAGCGTGAATTTTGCGTTGGAGACGATCGGAATGAGACAAAAGTTTGTAGCAGGTAACTGGAAGATGCATGGTTCCAAGGCCAGTGTGGAAGCGCTTATGGCCGGGTTGATCAAGCAGGCTGATCAGGCGGGTGCTGCGAAAATCGCTGTCTGTCCACCGTCTTTGTACATTGACCAGGTGGTTACGGCGTTGCGCAATGCCGGCTGTGAAAACATTGCCGTGGGCGCACAGAATATGACAACCGAACCCGATTCGGGTGCGTTCACGGGTGAAGTTTCGGCCCGAATGCTCAAGGATGTCGGGTGTGAATTCGTGATTCTGGGGCATTCCGAACGACGTGCGATGTTTGCTGAAACCAATGAAGTGGTGGCAGAGAAGGTCAAAACGGCGTTGGAAAATGATTTGACTCCCATCCTGTGTATCGGTGAAACATTGGCCGAGCGCGAAGCCGGAAAGCTGGAAGCGGTGATCAGTGAGCAGGTGGAAGCCGTTTTGTCTGTGGTCGGGATTGACGCTTTCGCGAAGATTGTGATCGCTTACGAACCGGTCTGGGCGATTGGTACCGGAAAAACGGCCAGTGCGGATCAGGCGCAGGAAGTGCATGCCTTTATCCGAGGCCAGCTGGCCAAGTCGAACCCGCAGGTCGCCGAGAAAGTGGTGATTCAGTACGGTGGCAGCATGAAACCGGTCAATGCCCAGGAATTGATGGCGCAGCCGGACATCGATGGCGGATTGATTGGCGGCGCCTCGTTGAAAGCAGAGGATTTTATCGCCATTTGTCAGGCAGCCGGAGCGTAGCCATGTTTAATATTGTTTTAGCGATTCATTTGTTTATTGCCTTTATCTTGATTGTGCTGGTGTTGTTGCAGCACGGCAAGGGCGCAGATGCCGGTGCCAACTTTGGCGGCGGCTCTTCCCAGTCCGTTTTTGGCGGCGGTGGTGGCAGCAACTTTTTGTTGAAAGTGACCTCGGTGGTGGCCGTGATTTTCTTTGTGACCAGCTTGAGTCTGGCTTACATGGGCGCACAACAAGCCTCGGGGTCTGGCAGTGTGATTGACAAGACGGCCGAACCGTCTGAACCGACCAAAAATTCTGATGATCCTGTGGTTCCTAACTGAATGACAGTTTCTCAAAATCAGCCGATGTGGTGGAATTGGTAGACACGCTATCTTGAGGGGGTAGTGGCGAAAGCTGTGCCGGTTCGAGTCCGGCCATCGGCACCATTTTTTGTTTTTGATGCCTTTGTGGCGTCAAAAGCATGTCAAGCTGGCAATGTCAGCGTATTTTTGCCAGGTCAATGACCGGGTGAAATGACAAGACGAGGTTGAAGATCGATGCTAGAAAATTATCTGCCGATTTTGGTGTTTGTCGTGCTTGGGATGCTGTTTGGCATCGGCCCGATTGTATTGGGTTATCTGCTCGGTCCCAGTCACCCCGATTCTGAAAAGCAATCGCCCTATGAATGTGGGTTTGAAGCCTTTGAAGATTCTCGGATGAAGTTCGACGTGCGCTTTTACCTGGTCGCGATTCTTTTTATTATCTTCGATCTGGAAATCGCCTTTTTGTTCCCGTGGGCCATTGCGCTTGAAGAAATTGGTACCTTTGGCTTGCTGGCCATGGCGGCATTTCTGGCTTTGCTGGTCGTCGGCTTTATTTACGAATGGAGAAAGGGAGCGCTGGAGTGGGAGTAGAAGGCGTACTGAAAGAAGGGGTGGTCACCACCTCTGCAGACAAACTCATCAATTGGGCCCGGACCGGCTCCCTGTGGCCAATGACTTTCGGGCTGGCTTGTTGTGCGGTTGAAATGATGCATGCCGGTGCGTCCCGCTACGACCTTGATCGTTTCGGTATCATTTTCCGTCCCAGTCCCAGACAGTCGGATGTGATGATTGTGGCTGGCACACTGGTCAACAAGATGGCTCCGGCATTACGGAAAGTATACGATCAGATGGCGGAACCCAGATGGGTGATTTCCATGGGGTCCTGTGCGAATGGTGGCGGGTATTATCATTATTCCTATTCTGTGGTGCGCGGGTGTGATCGCATTGTGCCGGTCGATATCTATGTGCCCGGCTGCCCTCCGACGGCTGAAGCGCTGCTCTATGGCATCGTTCAGCTCCAGAATAAAATCAAGCGCACCAATACCATTGCGCGCTGAAGCGCTTAAGGAAACGTGATATGAAGCAGTCTGTTCTGGATCTTCAAACGCAACTGCAGCAACTTTTCCCTGAATGGGTTCGCTCGTCCAGTATTCAGTTTGATGAGTTGACGATTGAAGTCGTACCTGAGCATGCCCACGATCTGATGCTTGCCCTGCGGGACCAGGTGGGATTCGATCAGTTGATGGACCTGTGTGGGGTGGACTATCTCTCCTACGGCCAAGCCAACTGGGAAACCACCAGCGTGACTCAGACCGGTTTTAGCCGAGGGGTGTTTGATTTTGAAGAGGCAGAAGACACGGGCGCGGCAGACATGCCCCGGCGTTTTGCCGTGGTCTATCACTTGCTGTCGGTGGCGAACAATCGACGTGTTCGGGTCAAGGTCTTCGCTGAAAAAACCCAGTCACCCCAGGTGGATTCGGTGGTGGATGTCTGGCGTTGTGCGGACTGGTTCGAGCGTGAGGCGTTTGATCTCTACGGGATCGTTTTCGCCGGACACCCCGACTTGCGCCGCATTCTGACCGATTATGGTTTTGTCGGGCACCCTTTGAGAAAAGATTTCCCTCTGACCGGGCATGTTGAAATGCGTTACGATCCAGAAAAAGGGCGCGTTGTTTATCAGCCTGTGACCATTGAAAACCGTGTCAATGTGCCACGTGTCATCCGCCACGAAACGGCGCAAAAACAAGGTGGGTAAACCCTATGTCCGAGATTCGTAATTACACACTCAATTTTGGTCCACAGCATCCGTCTGCGCACGGGGTGTTACGCCTCGTTCTGGAACTGGACGGTGAGACCATCGTCCGATCCGACCCGCATATCGGGTTGTTGCACCGTGGCACCGAAAAGCTGGCCGAATACAAGCCTTACAACCAGTCCATCGGTTACATGGACCGTCTGGACTATGTGTCGATGATGGCCAACGAGCATGCCTACGTCATGGCCATTGAAAAAATGCTTGATCTGGACGTGCCGGAACGGGCGCAGTATATCCGGGTCATGTTCGACGAAATCACCCGTATTCTGAACCATTTGATGTGGTTGGGTGCGCATGCCCTCGACATCGGGGCCATGACGGTGTTCTTGTACGCATTCCGTGAAAGGGAAGATCTGATGGACTGCTATGAGGCGGTCTCAGGGGCCCGCATGCATGCGACTTATTATCGTCCTGGCGGGGTGTATCGGGATTTGCCTGACACCATGGCCAAGTATGACGAGTCTCCCTGGCGTCAGGGGAAAAGACTGGATGAGCTCAATGAAACGCGTGAAGGCTCTTTGCTGGACTTTATCGAGGCGTTTACCGAACGTTTTCCAGGCCTGGTCGATGAATACGAAACACTGCTGACCGACAATCGGATATGGAAACAGCGAACCGTGGATATTGGCATTGTGTCGCCGGAGCGTGCCCTGCAGCTTGGCTTTACCGGTCCGATGCTGCGTGGTTCCGGGATTGCCTGGGATCTTCGCAAAAAACAGCCGTACGAAGTGTACGACCGAATGGAATTCGATGTGCCGGTTGGCAAGACCGGCGACTGTTACGATCGTTATCTGGTGCGGGTCGCAGAGATGCGTGAGTCCAACAAGATCATCAAGCAGTGTGTTGATTGGCTGAAAACACACCCAGGCCCAGTGATTTCCGATAACCACAAGGTCACACCACCGAGTCGTGAGCTGGCCAAAACCAGCATGGAAGCATTGATCCACCACTTTAAACATTTTACGGAAGGGTTCTGTGTGCCCGAAGGCGAAGCCTACTCGGCAGTGGAACACCCCAAAGGCGAGTTTGGCATCTACATGGTTTCAGACGGTGCCAACAAACCCTATCGTTTGAAAATTCGTGCGCCTGGCTACACCCATTTGGCAGCGCTTGATGAAATGGCAAAAGGTCACATGATCGCCGACGTCGTTGCCATTCTTGGAACTCAGGACATTGTATTCGGGGAGGTTGATCGATGAGTGCTGCCAGTCAAGGAATGATTCAGGGCGACGTCCAGAGCCGCATCGACAAGTGGGTGGCACGTTACCCAAGCGACCAGCCCCAGTCAGCGGTGATGGCTGCATTGCGCATTGTTCAGGAAGCCAACGGTGGCCAACTGACAACGGCGCTGATGGACGAAGTCGCAGACTATCTGGGCATGACCCCGATTGCGGTTTACGAAGTGGCCACCTTTTATTCGATGTACGAACATCAACCGGTCGGTCGTCACAAGTTGTGCGTCTGCACCAATATTTCCTGTATGCTCCGTGGCAGTGACGAATTGCTGGACTACATGAAGCAGAAGCTGGATGTGGAAGTCGGACAAGTGACGGCGGACGGCAAGTTTTCCATCAAAACCGTTGAGTGCCTTGGTGCCTGCGGTGGTGCACCCATGATGATGCTAGGCAAAGACTACTACGAGAATCTGGACGAAAAACGCGTCGACGAAATCCTGGATGGTTTGGAGTAAAACATGTTGCCATTAAATGAATGCTGTTATCGCCTCAACCATCTCGATACCCCGTGGGATATTGAGACTTACATCGAAAACGGTGGTTACCAGATCTGGAAACAGGTTTTGGCGGGAGAGTTGTCACCACAGGAAATCATCGATGAAATCAAAACGTCCAATATCCGCGGGCGTGGCGGTGCCGGTTTTCCTACCGGTCTGAAGTGGAGCTTCATGAACCGGGCAGCGCCCGGACCCAAATACATCCTGTGTAATTCCGATGAAGGCGAGCCGGGCACTTTCAAGGACCGTGACATTCTTCGCTACAACCCGCATCAGTTGGTCGAAGGGATGATGATTGCCGGCTACACGATCGGTGCCACAGCGGGGTACAACTATATCCGAGGCGAATTCTGGGAGCCGTACAAACGCTTTCATAATGCGATCGAGCAAGCACGCGAGGCAGGCCTGCTGGGCGAAAACATTCTGGGCTCGGGGTACGATTTTGAGCTGCATGCACATTTGGGAGCAGGGGCTTATATCTGCGGTGAAGAGACCGCGTTGATTGAGTCTCTGGAAGGAAAGAAGGGGCAGCCCCGTTTTAAACCCCCGTTTCCAGCCAGTTACGGTGCCTGGGGCAAGCCCACCACGGTCAACAATACCGAAACCCTGGCCTCAATCCCGGTGATTCTGGCGAAAGGCGGTGAATGGTTCCGTGATCTGGGGGTGGAAAACGCTGGTGGTACCAAGTGTTATGCGGTTTCCGGCCATGTTGAAAAACCCGGAAACTTCGAAGTGCGCATGGGGACGCCATTCAAGGATCTTTTGGAGGCCGCTGGTGGCATCTGGAAAGGGCGGGAACTCAAAGCCGTGATTCCAGGTGGTGCTTCCACGGCGGTTTTGCCAGGAGAGAAGGCATTGGCCATGAACATGGATTACGATTCCATTGCCAAATCCGGTTCCTTCCTGGGAGCGGGATCGGTCATTATCATGGACGATCACACCGATATGGTGAAAGCCTGTGAGCGTCTCTCATGGTTTTACCATGAAGAATCTTGTGGACAATGCACCCCTTGTCGCGAAGGGACAGGCTGGATGTACCGTGTGATTCATCGGATCCGCCAGGGCAAGGGCCGTCCGGAAGACATTGAATTGCTCCGAAATGTGGGCGGAAAAATCATGGGCAAAGTGATCTGTGGCCTGGGTGATGCGGCCGCGACGCCAGTGAGCAGTTTCCTTGAACACTTCGAACACGAGTTCAGACATTACATAGACCACGGTTGCAGTATTTTTGATCGTCAATAAGCCGGACGGTTCAGGCATCGACAGGCATTGAATTAGGTAGTAGTTATGGTGAAGATTGAAATTAACGGACAAGTGGTTGAGGCAAAAGAAGGCTCAATGCTGATTGATGTGGCCGATCAGGCCAACATCGCCATTCCGCGCTTTTGTTACCACAAAAAACTTTCCATCGCCGCGAATTGCCGTATGTGCCTGGTAGAAGTGGAAGGTGCCCCCAAGGCGATGCCGGCTTGCGCCACGCCGGTGACAGACGGTATGAAAGTCCTCACTCAGTCGCAGAAGGCCAAGGGCGCACAAAAAAATGTGATGGAGTTTTTGCTGATCAACCATCCTCTGGATTGCCCGATCTGTGACCAGGGTGGGGAGTGTGAGCTTCAGGATGTGGCACTGGAATATGGGGACGATGTGTCCCACTTCAATGAAGGCAAACGCGTTGTCGCAGACAAAGACATCGGCTCTCTGATTCAGACCGATATGACCCGTTGCATTCACTGCACCCGTTGTGTGCGTTTTGGTCAGGAAGTGGCTGGCATGATGGAACTGGGAGCGACCGGACGCAGTGAATGGATGGAAATCGGCACCTACATTGAAAAGTCCGTGAGTTCGGAAATGTCGGGCAATATGATTGACTTGTGCCCGGTCGGGGCTTTGACCTCGAAACCTTTCCGTTACTCTGCCCGGCCTTGGGAACTGCAGTCTCACCCAACAATTGCGCCGCACGACAGCATTGGTTCCAATATTGTGATCCATGCCAAAGGCAATGAGGTGAAGCGCGTGGTGCCGGCCGAAAACGAATCAGTGAACGAAGTCTGGATTTCGGATCGTGACCGTTTTTCTTACGAAGCCATCCACAGCGAAGACCGTTTGCAAACGCCGATGATCAAAAACAAAGGGCAATGGCAGGACGTTGACTGGGAAACCGCCCTGGCGTTTGTCGCAGACAAATTGAAAGCCTATGCCGAAACCTTCCCGGATCAGGTTGGCGTACTGGCCGCACCCAATGCCACACTGGAAGAATTGCATCTGCTGCAGAAAATGGCCAGAGGTCTGGGAATTGAAAACCTGGATCACCGTTTGCGCCAAAGCGATTTCCGGCTGGATGCGGTTCAACCGCATTCCGAAAAAGCCGTTCAGCCGCATTTGAATCTGAGTTTTGATGGTCTGGAGAACCAGGATCTGGTCTTGCTTGTTGGAAGTTGGCTGCGCAAAGAAATTCCATTGCTCAATCACCGGCTTCGAAAGGCCGGGCAAAAAGGCGCTGGCATTTGGGCCATTAACCCGGAAACCTTTGACTTTAACTATGACATGACCCAGATCGCCTCCGATCAGTGGTTGCTGAAGCTGGCAGGCCTGGTCAAAACGGTGGCTGAAAAAACCGGCCATCAATCGGATTTGCCGCAATGGGTGGCTCAAAGCGAGGTGGACACGGAGGTCGAAACTCTGGCCCAGCAGATGATTGAGGCGGAAAACGTGTCCGTTATGCTGGGTCAGATCGCCCAAACCGATGCCCATTACACGGAATTGGTCCAGTTGAGTGCCTGTCTGGAGGCATGGACGGGCGCCAATCTGAGTATTGTGCCATTGTCAGCCAATACTGTGGGCGCGCAACAGGTCGGTTTTCTGCCTCTCAAAGGCAAGAATGCCGAGCAGATGCTTTCTTCTCGCACCCGTATGTACCTGAATTTTGGGCTGGAACCGGAAAAGGATCTGGCCGATGGTCAGCTGGCACTGAATGCGATGAGACAGGCCGAATTTGTGGTCAATATGACCGCGTTCGATTCCGAAACCCAGCGCGATTACGCGGATGTCCTGCTGCCCATTAGCACCTTTGCCGAGACGGCTGGCAGTTTCGTCAATGCCATGGGGCGTTTGCAGAGCTTTAAAATGGCCATTGAGCCGGTGAATGATGCCAAGCCCGGCTGGAAGGTGTTTCGGGTTCTTGGCAATCTGCTGGGTCTTGACGGATTTGATCAGACCAATGCCGCTCAAGTTCGAAGCGACATCGCATTGACGCCTTTGTCTCCGGATTTTCAATCCCTGGAAGCAGCCAAAGCGCCTGAACAATCAGCCATTGTGACCACAGAACAGATCAATATTTATGCGGTCGATGCGATGGTCAGACGATCGCCATCGCTTCAGGCGACACCGGATGCCAAATCAGCGTGATGCTGGCAAACGGGTAATTAAGCAGAGGAATTAAGTATGTTCGATTCGTTACAGGCCTGGCTTTCAACGTTTCTGTTTGACTGGTTGGCGGTTCTCATCACCTTGCTGATACAGGCAGTGGTCGTTATTTTGCCAGTGATGCTGGCGGTTGCCTGGTTGACGTTTGCCGAGCGAAAAGTCATCGGTTACATGCAGTTACGGATGGGGCCGAACCGGGTGGGGCCCAAAGGCTGGCTTCAGCCGATTGCTGACGCGCTGAAACTGATGTTCAAGGAAATCGTTCGACCCACCGAATCGAACTTCTATCTGTTTGTGGTCGCACCCGTTCTGACCATCGCGCCTGCTGTGGCCGCGTGGGCGGTGATTCCGTTTGATGCAAACGGTGTGGTCGTTGCCGACATCAATGCCGGTGTGCTTTATGTGTTGGCGGTAACGTCCGTCATTGTGTATGGTGTGATCATCTCCGGCTGGGCGTCCAATTCCAAATACGCGTTTCTGGGCGCGATGCGGGCGTCAGCCCAGAAAATCTCCTATGAAATTGCCATGGGGTTTGCCCTGGTGACCGTTCTGATGGTGGCCGGCAGCATGAACCTGACTGAGATTGTCGAGGGGCAGCAAGGCAGCATTGTCCACTGGTACTGGGTGCCTCTGTTGCCGATGTTTGCCGTATTTTTCATTTCAGGCCTGGCGGAAACCAACCGTGCGCCGTTTGATGTGGCCGAAGGCGAGTCAGAGATCGTGGCCGGTTTCCATGTGGAATATTCCGGTATGGCGTTTGCCGTGTTTTTCCTGGCCGAATACGCCATGATGATCCTGATCTCCTTTATGACCGCGGTGATGTTTCTGGGTGGCTGGTTGTCGCCGTTTGAAGGGATTCCCGGTTTGGAAGCGGTATTTGCCTGGGTGCCCGGTTTCATCTGGCTGTTTGTCAAAGTGGCCATTCTGCTGTTTCTGTTTTTATGGTTCCGGGCGACGTTTCCCCGTTATCGATACGACCAGATCATGCGTCTGGGCTGGAAGGTTCTGATCCCTGTGACCATCGTGTGGGTGTTTGTGGTCGGTGTGATGGAATATGTCCAGCTTGGGCCTTGGTTTGATTAAGTGGGGTTGAGCATGATTGCATTTTTAAAACATCAGGTTAAAAGCTTTGGCTTTACCGAACTGTTCAAAGGTCTCGCGGTTACCGGGAAGTATCTGTTCAAGTCAAAGATCACGGTTCGCTACCCGGAAGAAAAGACGCCTTTGTCACCGCGCTTTCGTGGCAAACATGCGCTTAGACGTTATGAAAACGGGGAAGAGCGCTGCATTGCCTGCAAATTGTGTGAAGTCGTCTGTCCGGCCAATGCGATCACGATTGAGTCCGAAGAACGCAAGGACGGCACCAGACGGACCACCCAGTATGACATTGACATGTTCAAATGCATTTATTGCGGTTTCTGTGAAGAAGCCTGTCCGGTCGATGCCATTGTCGAAACTCGCGTGTTTGAGTACGAATTTCATGAAAGAGGCTCTCACATTATGACCAAGGAAGATCTCCTAGCATTTGGTGATGAGCATGAGACGCAGATTGCCGCGGATCGTGCGGCCGATGCAAAATATCGCTGATCATTGATTCCGTTGAGACCGAATAACGCAAGAGTAGGTTACCCATGACATTTTTACAGTTTATCTTTTATTTGCTTGCGGCCATTGCCGTCATCGCCGGTTTGAAAATGATCAGTGTGAAAAACCCGGTTCAGGCGGCGCTCTGGCTGGTTCTGGCTTTTATTTCAACAGCGGGCATCTGGTTGATCGCCGAGGCCGAATTTCTGGGGCTGGCGTTGATACTGGTGTATGTCGGGGCGGTCATGGTGTTGTTCCTGTTTGTGGTGATGATGCTCGACATCAATGTCGCGGAATTCAAGGAAGGGTTTACTCGGTATCTGCCGTTGGGCGTGCTCACAGCGCTTGCCATCTTTGCCTTGATGTATCTGGTTCTGGGGCCTGAACGTTTTGGTCTGGAGCAGGTGGCAGCGCCCGCAGAGACGGCTAGTGCGCAAAGCAATACCCTGGCCCTGGCCGTGCCTTTGTACACAGAGCATGTTTATGCGTTCATTCTTGCTGCGGTCTTGTTGCTGGTCGGGATTGTGGCAGCCATCACCCTGACGTTGCGGCGCCGCCCCAACACCGAAGTGCTCTATCAGGACATTGACAAGCAAATCAAAACCCGTGCCCAGGATCGGTTCGAGATGGTGAAAATGCCAGCGCATGTGGAAAAACCACTGCCTGAAAAGGAGAAAGAAGAATGATCGCTTTATCGGATTATCTTATTTTTGGGGCCATCCTTTTTATGATCAGCATGGCCGGTATTTTCCTGAACCGAAAAAATGTGATTGTGCTGTTGATGTCGATTGAATTGCTTCTGTTGGCCGTCAACACCAACCTGATTGCTTTTTCTCATTATCTGGGTGACGTAACAGGACAGATTTTTGTGTTTTTCATTCTTACGGTCGCCGCGGCAGAAGCCGCCGTCGGCCTGGCGATTATTGTGCTGGTGTTCCGAAACCGCAAGAGCATCAATGTCGACGATCTGGGCACGATAAAAGGGTAATTGGTTATGATGTTAAAGTTTGTTCTTACGCTGATCCTGTTATCGCCCTTGTTCGGTGCCGTGGCAGCAGGGCTCTTTGGCCGGCGTATCGGTCGCAGAGGGGCGCATACCGTGACCATTTTCGGTGTGGCCATCTCCACGATTTTATCTGCGTACGTTTTTTGGCTGTTTGTCTTTCAGGGGCATGCCGTCTATAACGATTCGCTCTATACCTGGATGGTGTCGGATGGACTGCGCTTTGAAATCGGTTTTCTGATCGACAGCCTTTCCGCTACCATGATGCTGGTGGTGACGTTTGTTTCCCTGATGGTGCACATCTATACCATTGGTTACATGGCCCATGACGAAGATTACTCGCCCGATAATCCTTATTATCAGCGTTTCTTCAGCTACATTTCCCTGTTTACTTTCTCCATGTTGTCGCTGGTGATGGCCAACAACTTCCTGCAGCTGTTCTTTGGCTGGGAAGCGGTGGGACTGGTCTCGTATCTGCTGATCGGTTTTTATATGAAACGCGAATCCGCCATTCAGGCCAATCTGAAAGCGTTTCTGGTCAACCGGGTCGGGGATTTCGGCTTCATTCTCGGCATCGCCGTGGTGGTGGTGTATTTCAATACCCTGGATTATCAGGAATTCTTCGATGGCCTCAATGCCCACGTCGGCACGACCATGAGCTTCTTCCCCGGCATGGAATGGTCGGTGATCACGGTGTTGTGTCTGTTGCTGTTCATCGGTGCCATGGGCAAATCCGCTCAAATGCCGTTGCATGTGTGGCTGCCAGAATCCATGGAAGGCCCGACGCCCATTTCCGCCTTGATCCACGCGGCCACCATGGTGACCGCTGGCATCTTTATGGTCGCGCGTTTGTCGCCCGCGTTTGAGTTGTCGGCCGTGGCTTTGAGTACCGTCTTGCTTGTCGGTGCGATTACGGCCTTTATGATGGGGATATTGGGCATTGTCCAAAACGACATCAAACGGGTTGTGGCGTATTCCACCCTGTCGCAGCTGGGCTATATGGTGGCCGCGCTGGGTGCCTCGGCTTATGCCGTCGGCATGTTCCATGTTCTGACCCACGCCTTTTTCAAAGCCCTGCTGTTTCTGGCGGCCGGTTCGGTGATCATTGCGATGCACCACATTCAGGACATCCGTCAGATGGGGGGCATGAAAAAGCACATGCCCATCACCTATTGGTCGATGCTGATCGGGGCTTTGGCTTTGATCGGTTTCCCGGGCTTTTCCGGCTTTTTCTCCAAAGACAGTGTGTTGCTGGCCGTGGGACAAACCGATGCCTATGGCGCAGGGCTGGCTGAAATCCTGCTGTTGATCGGTGTCTTTGTGACCGCTTTCTATACCTTCCGCATGATCTTTCTGGTGTTCCATGGCGAGGAATCCGACTATGTGAAATCGCATCGGATTGTGGAATCGCCCAAGGTGGTGACGGTGCCTTTGATTCTGTTGGCGATTCCGGCTGTGTTCATGGGGCTGCCCATGGTCGGTTCCATCCTTTCAGGTGAATATTTTGCCGATGCGATCACCGTCCTGCCTCAGAACGATGTACTGACCGGCATTTACAACGATTATTTTGATTCGGCGATCGGCATGGCTCTGCACGGCTTTGTGACCGCGCCGGTGATTCTGGCACTGTCCGGGGTTTTCCTGGCCTGGTTGCTCTACATTCAAAAGCCCGATCTACCAGGCAAGCTTCAGGCCATGTGTCCACGTGGTCACAATATGCTGGTCAATGGTTACGGCTTTGATCGTTTCAATGAAGTGGTGTTTGTTCAGGGTGCTCGTCGCCTGGGCGATTTCTTCTGGCGAGCCATTGATGTGAAGATGATTGACACAGGCCTGGTAAAAAACACATTTACTTCGGTGGCGTCCGCGGCCGCAGCCCTTAAGCAGGGACAAACCGGTTTTCTGTATCACTATGCGTTTGTGATGATTTTTGGCCTGCTGGCGATGCTGGTTTGGGTGTTGTGGTAATTTTAGGGTCTTTTTATCTCGCACAGGATGCGTGCTAAGAACTCGATCAAAGAGAAATAACGAAGGGAACATTGTCAATGGTTTTTGGTTTGCCTATTTTAAGTACCCTGATCTGGTTACCGATCCTTGCAGGGGCGCTGATTGTGTTTGGCGGAAGAGACCGACCGGCTTTTGCCAAATGGTTTGCGCTTTTGACGTCAGTTGTGACCTTCCTGGTTTCTTTGCCCTTGTGGTTCCAGTTCGATACCACCACCGCAGCCATGCAGTTTGTGGAAAAATCGCCTTGGATTGATCAGTTCAATATTCATTACCATCTGGGCGTTGACGGCCTGTCGATGCCGTTGGTCCTGTTGACCACCTTCACACAGGTTCTGGTGATTGCTTCCGCCTGGGATGTGATCAGGGAGCGCGTAGAGCAATACATGGGCGCGTTCATGATCATGCAGGGCATGATGATCGGGGTGTTTACGGCGCTTGATTCGATCCTGTTTTATGTGTTCTGGGAAGCGTTGCTGATTCCGATGTTCCTGATCATCGGTAAGTGGGGGGGCAAGGACCGTGTCTATGCGACCCTGAAGTTCTTCCTGTATACGTTCTTTGGTTCAGTCTTCATGCTGGTCGGCTTCCTTTATATGTATTTTCAGTCGGGCAGCTTTGCCATTCTGGACTTCCATATCATGCCGCTTGGCGAGCTGGCCCAGATTCTGATCTTCCTGGCGTTCCTGATTGCGTTTGCGGTCAAGATTCCGATGGTGCCGGTCCACACCTGGCTGCCGGACGCACACGTTCAGGCGCCGACCGCCGGTTCGGTGGTTCTGGCCGCGATCATGCTCAAGATGGGGGGCTACGGTTTTGTCCGCTTCAGTCTGCCGATCACGCCGGATGCCTCCATGATGCTTGACTGGTTGGTGATTGCGTTGTCATTGATTGCCATTTTCTACATCGGTCTGGTCGCGATGATGCAAAAAGACATGAAAAAACTGGTGGCCTATTCTTCCATTTCGCACATGGGCTTTGTCACTTTGGGGATGTTTCTGGTGTATGGCATTGTGGCCAACAGCGGTGATGCTCAGGGCGCGGCTCTGGGGATGCAGGGGGCCATGGTGCAGATGATTTCACACGGCTTTATTTCCGGTGCGATGTTCCTGATGATCGGAGTGCTCTATGACCGTATGCAGACCCGCGAGATTTCGGCTTATGGCGGGGTGGTCAACACCATGCCATGGTTCGGGTTCTTCGCCGTGCTGTTTGCGATGGCCAATGCCGGCTTGCCGGGCACGTCCGGCTTTGTCGGGGAATTCATGGTCATACTGGCCTCTTTCAAAGCCAATGTCTGGTATGGCGTTGTGGCGGCTTCGACGCTGGTGATTGGTGCCGCCTATACTCTGTGGATGGTCAAGCGCGTGTTTTTCGGTCCGGTTGCCAATGATCAGGTCGGCTCTCTGGCCGACCTCAACCGACGCGAATTTGCCATTATGGCCACTCTGGCGGTTGCCGTGATTGTGTTGGGTGTTTACCCGGCCCCACTGATCGAAGTGATGGATGTGTCGGTCGCCAACCTGTTGATTCAGGCGACGACGTCGAAATTATAAGACTCACAGAGTCATAAGAACCACGAAATTAAAAGAACCCATTAAGTGAGTTGATCGTATGAATTTTGTCATCCCAAGTTTTACGCCTGCAATACCTGAGATCGTGTTGCTCACGCTGACCAGTCTGCTACTGGTCGCGGATACGATCTGGTCAAAACGCTATGAGTTTGCCACCTATTATGCGACTCAGGTGATTCTGCTGATTGTGGGAGCCTTGATTGTCACCAGCTTTACCACTGAGACGGTGATGACCTTTGATGGCAGTTTTGTGCGTGATGCCTTTTCTGATGTGCTCAAACTGGCCATCGTTGTGATTTCACTGGGCATGTTCCTTTTTTCAAAAGAATATCTGTTGCAGGCGAAATTCTATCGGGGCGAGTATTTCACACTGGGTCTTTTCTCGATTCTGGGCATGTTTGTCATGGTCTCCGCCCACAACCTGATTACTCTGTATCTGGGTCTGGAGATCATGTCTCTGGCGATTTATACGCTGGTGGCCATGCGCAAGGACCACAGCGCGGCGCTGGAAGCGGCTCTCAAATACTTTGTCCTAGGGGCTCTGGCAACCGGCATGTTGCTGTACGGCTTCTCCATGCTTTATGGCGCCACCGGCAGCATTGCCTTTGATGACATGGCCGCCGTTATTGCCACTGGTCAGGTCGATCATGTGGTGTTGTCATTCGCGGTGGTGTTTGTCGTCATCGGGCTGGCGTTCAAGCTGGGTGCGGTGCCATTTCATATGTGGGTGCCGGATGTGTACCATGGTGCGCCCACAGCGGTGACACTCTTTATCGGTACGGCCCCGAAAATTGCCGCCTTTGCCATCTTCTACCGCCTGCTGGCCGAAGCGCTCCCCGGCGCGGTGGCCGACTGGCAGCCATTGTTGGTCATTCTGTCGGTGTTGTCGCTGATTGTCGGGGCGCTGGTGGCGATTGTTCAGAACAATCTCAAGCGGCTGTTGGCCTATTCCGGCATCGGGCACATCGGGTTTTTGCTGCTGGGGCTGATTGCGGCCAACCCGGACGGTTACGCCAGCGCCATGGTGTATACACTGGTCTATGCGTTTATGGCGCTGGCCGCCTTCGGCATGATTACGGTCCTGGCGCGTACCGGCCACGAATTTGATCGGGTGGACGACTTTAAGGGAATGAATCAACGCAACCCCTGGCTGGCATTGATGATGTTGTTTGTGATGTTTTCCATGGCCGGGATTCCCCCGTTCATCGGTTTCTATGCCAAGGTCGTGGTGATTGAAGAAGTGGTTCAGGCCGGGTTTGTGTGGCTTGCGGTTCTGGCTGTTATCTCAGCGGTCATCAGTGCCTTTTATTATCTGCGTGTGGTCAAGGTCATGTACTTTGATGCCCCAGAGGATGCGTCGAAAGCCGAGCCGGTTGCACGGCATTTGACCTGGGCAATCAGTGTGGTGGCTGCGGCCTTGCTTGTGTTCGGGATTTTCCCATCTTGGGTGATCGATCTGGGCTATCATAGCCTCTGAGTTCATCCAGCCGCATTTTTGGGCCTTTTGATTTCGTACAAGGGCTCTGTTAACCATTTGATAGGAGCACAGGCATTATGACATTGGACACAGCGGTTTGGGTTTTGATCGTAACAGCCATTGTATTGGCCAACGTGCCCTGGTTTTTCGAGAAACGTTTGTTTTTGGTGGTGCCAGTGCGCTCAAAATCGGTCTGGTTGAACCTGGTGGAATGGTTTGTCTATTTCCTTCTGATCGGTTTGCTGGCGTTTTTGCTGGAGAAAAATGCCATGGGTAGCGTTCAACCCCAGGACTGGGAGTTTTACGCGGTCAATGTGTTCATGTTTGCCATTTTCTCATTCCCCGGCTTTATCTATCGCTACAACCTTAAACGTTATGTGCAAAACGGATAACGCCCCGCCTGATTCAGCCCCGTTTTCAATCAAGTCTGGTTTCAAGCGGAAAACAGGCGATTACAACTGCCGTAGCTTCTTTTCGATTCGTTGAATCGACACCGGTTTCAGGGTTTTCAACGGCTGGGAAAACAGCGACAGGCGCAGTTCCTCCAACAGCCAGCGAATTTCGACCAGGCCTGGGTGTTTTTGATAGGCCGGATCACTGGCCATCTGCTCAAAAGCGTTCAGCAGTGGGGTGAGTTGTTTCAACGCGATCTGGTCTTTGGCCGGGTCCAGTTCAATCTTCTCCAGCCGTTTTTCCAATCCCTGCAGGTAGCGCGGCAACTGTCTCAGCCACTGGTTCGGGGTCTCACGAATGAAATCCGCATGAATCAGGGCGTCCAGTTGGGTACGAATATCCTGAACCGACCCCAGTAATCGGGGATTGACCTTGCCTTTGATCCGTTTGGCCAGCTTTTGGTGGCGGCTCAAGACGTCTGACACCATTTCGGCCAATGACTGGGCTTCCTGCAGCCAATTCTGCCGCAGCGTTTCCAGTCCCTGTTCAAATGCCTTCTGAGTCCGAATCTCGGCGGGTTGTTCAATCAGTCTGGTCAGCGCCTGGTCAATGACCTGTTGGGTCAGATCCTTGCAGGAACCGTAAGGCGCAAAGCACAGACAGGCCTGTTTCAGCGGCAGCTGACGCTGCATGTATCGGACTTTGTCATCCAGAACGGTCGCAAACAGGGTCAGAACCCCTTGGGCATGAATGGTTTTGGCGGCATCTGGGTCGGGTAGACGATCAAGGTGGACGGCGTCCTCCTTCACTCTCAGCACCGGGTACACAATCAGTTCGCCGCGTTGGGTTTTGAGGGTTTCCGATTCCGGTAAATCACCAAAATCCCATGCGCTGATCGGTTGACTGGATTGGGTTTCAGGCTGATTGTTTTTCAACGATGCCGTAACCAGGTGCTGGTAATCCTGTTTGAGTTTGTCCAGATCCGCGCTTTCGGCCAACGTTTTTCCCTGCTCATCCTTGAGCACATAAAAGGGCTGACAATGTTCGGGCAGTTCCACGCTGTCAAAGTCCTTCAATGCCACCTTTTTTTGACCGCGCCGATTGAGCGCCCACACCAATTGGGTCAAATAATCCGCCTTGTGACCGTCGATTTTTTTGTCCGGCGTCATCTCTGCCAGTACCAGCTCGGCGGTCTGGGGCGCGGGAATGAATTGCTTTCGCAGCTGCTTGGGCAGCGACTTGATGCAATGTGCGGTTTTTTCGCGCAACAGTCCCGGTGTCAGCCATTCAAAGTCCTGGGCCTGGACCTGGTTGAGTTGCGCCAATGGCAGTTGCACCACCATGCCGTCCCGGGCCTGACCCGGTTCAAAGGTGTAGTCCAGTTTTAACGGCAGACGGTTGCTCAGCGTGATCTGATCGGGAAAGTCGTTTTTCAGACGTTCGGCATCCACCGACTGTTTCAGCAACTGTTCCCGGGTCAGAAACAGGGCGTCGATTTGTTCGGGATGGGTCTGGCGGGTTTTTTTGACCCAGGTTTCCAGCGCCGGTTGGTTGTAGATGTGACGGGGCAGACGCTCGGCATAAAAATCGTACAGTTGTTCGTCGTCTACCAGAAAATCCGGACGACGCAGTTTGGATTCGATCTGTTCGATTTCCCGGATCAGACGCTGGTTGTGTTGAAAGAAATCCAGCCGACAGTGCATCTGACCTTCGACCAGACCATGACGAATGAAAATTTTGTGGGATTCTTCGGGATTGATCGGGCCGTAATTGCAACGCCGTCGGCTGACAATGGGCAGACCATACAAGGTGACGCTTTCAAAGGCCCCGACCTGACCGCGTTTTTTCTGCCAGTGGGGATCGTCGTAGCTGCGCTTGACCAGGTGACCGGCCAGGGACTCGACCCATTTGACGTCAATGGCGGCGTTGTTGCGGGCAAACAGCTTGCTGGTTTCCACCAATTCGGCACTGATCAGCCATTTGGGTTTGCGCTTGAACAGCACCGAACTTGGGTGAATGTGGACTTTGGTGTTGCGGGTGCCCTGATAGCGTTTGTCGTCTTCGCGCACCGCCAAATTGCCCAGCAGCCCACTCATCAGCGCACGATGCACCGCAATGGCATGCACATCCGCGAGCTGTTCCCGCAGTTTGCCGCCTTCGCGCACCTCTTCGTACAGATGCAAGTCCCCGACTTTGATGCCCTGGCGCTTGAGGGACACCTCAATCTGAAAAAACAGGTCGTGCCATTCTTTCATCCGCAGGTAAGACAGGTAATTGGTTTTGCAGAGCTTTCGCAGTTTGTTCTGACTGAGGTGGCGGCGTTTGTCTTCGTAAAAGCGCCACAGATTCAAAAAGAACAGAAAATCCGAACGCGGGTCTTCGAATGTTTTGTGCGCCTGCGCAGCGGCCTGTCGGGTACTTTCGTTCATGTCGCGCGGGTCTTGAATGCTCAGGGCCGTGGCAATGATCAACACTTCCATCAGCACGCCGTTTTTCTGGCCTTCCAGCACCATTCTGGCCATGCGCGGGTCCAGAGGCAAACGGGCCAGACTCTGGCCGGCTTCGGTCAGGCGGCGCTCCTGATCCAGTGCACCCAGTTCGTGCAGTTGTCGATACCCGTCATTCACGGCCTTGTCTTCGGGCGGCTCGATAAACGGGAAGTGCTTGACCTGCCCCAATCGCATCTGGGTCATCTGCAGAATGACCGTGGCCAGAGATGTGCGGTGTATTTCCGGTGGGGTAAATTGAGCCCGGCCCTGAAAATCGTCTTCGTCATAGAGGCGGATGCAAATGCCTTCACTGACCCGTCCACAGCGCCCGGCACGCTGATTGGCCGAGGCCTGGGAGATTTTTTCAATCGGCAGGCGCTGGACTTTGGACCGTACTGAATAGCGGCTGATGCGTACCAGCCCCGGATCGATCACAAACTTGATGCCGGGCACGGTCAGCGAGGTTTCGGCCACATTGGTGGACAGAATCACCCGGCGCTTCTGTGAGGTCTGGAACACTTTGTTCTGTTCTTTCATGCTCAGACGGGCATACAGCGGAATCACTTCCGTGTGCGGCTGTTTCTGTTTGCGCAGGGTTTCGGCGGTTTCCTTGATGTCACGCTCGCCCACCTGAAACACCAGCACATCACCAAACGGGTCTTCCTGGGACAACTCTTCCAGCGCATGGCCGATGGCGGTGGGGATGTCCTGTTCAAATTCCTGGCCGTCGTCATCCTCAAACGTGGCCAAAGGGCGATAGCGTACTTCTACCGGGTAGGTCCGGCCACTGACCTCGATCACCGGAGCTCCGTCAAAATGTTGTGAAAAGCGTTCGGTGTCGATGGTGGCGGAGGTGATGATCAGTTTCAAATCGGGACGCTTGGGCAGCAACTGTTTGAGAATGCCCAGCAGAAAGTCGATGTTGATGCTGCGCTCGTGGGCTTCGTCAATGATGATGGTGTCGTACTGGTTCAGAAAACGGTCCCGTTGGACCTCTGCCAGCAGAATCCCGTCGGTCATGACCTTGATCTGCGAATGCGAACGCACCTGATCGTGAAAACGGACCTGATAGCCCACGGTGTCGCCCAGTTGGGAGTGAAGCTCTTCGGCCAGTCGCTCGGCCACACTGCGGGCGGCGAGGCGGCGTGGCTGGGTGCAGCCGATGCGCCCGAACAGGCCACGCCCGGCGTCCAGACACATTTTGGGAATCTGAGTGGTTTTGCCGGAGCCGGTTTCACCGGCAATGACCACAACCTGATGGTCGGCAATGGTCTGAATGATTTCCTCTCGTCGCGTCGCCACCGGCAGGTCCGGGTAGTCAACGCTGGGGCGGCGGCGACGGGTTTCCTCCACTCGCGCCTGAGATTGCTGCAGACGTTCCAGCCACTTTTGCCAGTCGGGCTGGGACTGGACGTCGGCAAAAGCCTGCGCCGACATGTCTGTCGTGATCTTCAGGCGTTTGAGCTGTTGGCGCAAAGGGTGGCGATCCTTGATCAGGGTTGTGTCAATCGCTTGGATGGCGTCCTGGGCCGTTTGAATCTGCATGCGTTCCTCGAGGTGATTTTGAGACGCAATTGTAGCCGCCTGACCGGTTGAGCGCAAAGCCCATCGGCGTCAGGACCAAAACTGACCAGGCCTGGTTATTTTTGGGTGGTGTTTTTGGGTTGAGGCTGGTTGCCGGTGCCCGACTCGGCTCTTTTGGCATCGGGGTTGCGGGCCACCTTGATTTCCACCCGCCGGTTCTCGGCCTGGTTTTCGGGAATCGGGCGACCGAACTCATCCTCGTTCGGGGCTTTGGGGCGCGTATCGGCATAGCCGATGGCCTTGAGCCGGTGTTTGTCGATGCCGCTTTCAAAAAAGATTTTCAGCACCGAAATGGCACGGCCCGAGGACAAGGCCCAGTTGGAAGGAAAACGGGTGGTGCTGATTGGCACATCATCGGTATGGCCTTCGATTTCGATCAGGTAATTGGGCAGCGGAAAGGCTTTGATTTCATCCGCTACCGACCGCAATAACCGCTGCGATTCCGGCGAAAGATCGGTGGACGCACTTCTGAACAGCAGCTCCCCCGGCAGATCGATCCGCAGTTCGTTCTCGTTGAGGTTCAGCGCTTCTTCGGGCGAGATGTCATGCGTTTCCAGAATTTCCGAAAGATTGGTTTCCAGTTTTTCCAGCGGGTTGACCACTTCTTCTTTTTTCAGCAGTTCGTGCCCCAGACTGGTCTGCAAGGCTTCGAATTTGGTCTGGCTGATTTCAGAGATGGAAAAGATCAGAACAAAAAACGCCAAGATCAAGGTCACGGCATCGGCATAGGTGATCAGCCACTCGTCCTGAGAGTTTTCCCCCAGATTGGCTTTTTGAAAAGTGCGGCAACGCCGCGTGGAATGCGGCCCTGCGGTATTGGGATTGGTTTTCGGGGCTTCCCGGTTTTTGGGTTCCGGCCGCTTGGGCATCTGGACTTCCGGCATAAATCCTCCAGCCGATCAGGCGCGCGTAAACTGATGGCGCGGATCAAGAAAGGCGTTCATAGCGTCTTGAATGTGCATGGGGGACGCCCCTTCAGCCAGCAGGAAAACGCCTTCGGTCAGAATGTGATTGCGATAGGCTTCCAGATCCTGTTTCTGTTCGACCTTTTTGGCGGCCGGTTTGAAAAACAGTTGCGCCATCAGCACCCCGTACAGGGTGGTCATCAGCGCCACGGCCAGACCGCCGCCGATTTGGGACGGGTCGCCTTCCATGTTGTTGAGCATGATGATCAGCCCCACCAGGGTCCCGATCATGCCGAAGGCCGGGGCGGCCGAGGCCATGGTCATCAGCACCTTGGCCTGCGCCATGCGCCGGTCGTACATGGATTGGCGGGTGTGCTCCAGCAGGGTATAGAGTTTTTCGCCCTTGTAGCCGGAAAGCAGATACTCAAACGACTGACCCAGAAAGTTTTCGTCGTCGGCGCGGGAAAGCACCACCGAATTTTCCAGGCGGCGCAGTCCTTCCTTGCGGACCAGTTTGGACCAGTCAATCAGGACCCCGACGTCTTCGTACAGCTTGCGTGGGTTGACTCTGGCCGAGGCCAGGGTCGCACCGATTTCCCGGATGGCCAGCAGCACATTGATGCCTTCAAAGGAAATCATGGCCACGGCCAGCGTGCCCCCCAGAACCATCAGCAGGCTGGAGAGACTGAAAAACATCATGTAGCTGTCGGTGTTGAGAAACACCGCCAGGGAAAATAGCCCGATACCCAGGATAAAACCCAGTAATGCGGTAAAGGAAATGTTCATCATGGTGGTTATGTCCGAATAGAAAGACGGTTTTTCAATTGTGTCGTTGCGGCTACTATAGCAAAATAGACACCATCTTAGGAAAGAGCGCTTTGCGCCAGGTCAAATTTTTGCTCAGACAGGCAGTTTTTTGCCTGGGGCGGATCAGAGGACAAGGCGTCGGAGACGAAAACGGAATGAGGGTGTGACGATCAGCGAATTTTTACAAGACAATCTGTGGCCGCTGGGTCTGTATGCGACCAACATGGTTCTGGTGGTGTTGGTGGTGCTGCACATGCTGTATCAGCGTCGCTCGCCGCAAAATCTGATGGCGTGGTTGTTCGCATTGATTCTGCTGCCCTTGATCGGTGTGCTGGTTTATTGGGTGTTCGGTTCCCGCAAATTGCTCTACAAGAAAAACAAGTCCAATCTGGCGTTTACTCCGTCCGGGAAAGGGACGTTGCCCGGCTCAGGTTCGGTCATGGCCACCGCATTGAAACGCCTGCTCGAACACCATCAATTGCCGACGACCACGGTCGCCAACTGCGTGCATGCCTACAGCGCCGAAACGCTTTGGCCGGCGTTTGAACAGCGTTTGAAACAGGCACGGCACTGCATTTACCTGCAAACCTATATTTTTGAGCTGGATGACACCGGGCAGCGTCTGGCCGATTTGCTGGCGGAAAAAGCCAGAGCCGGGCTGGAGGTCAAGCTGCTTCTGGACAGTGTCGGCAGTTTTGCTTTGTATCGGCGGCGAAAACGCTTGCGCTTTCTGGAGCAGGCCGGGGTCAAGGTGGCGTTTTTTCAGCCGCTGTTCAAAACCTTTTTCAATCAGCAGGTCAATCTTCGCAACCACCGCAAGATCTACCTGATTGATCAGACGACGGTGTTCACCGGGGGAATGAACCTGTCCGACGATTACTTCGGTCCCGACAGAACGGACGCACAGGACGGCGGCAAAGTGCGCTGGGTGGATTGGTTGTTTGAGATCAATGGTCCCAGTGTGGTCACTTACGCTCAGGTGTTTGCCGAGGACTGGTTTTACACCACCGGTGAGATCGTGTTGCCGCTGACCGAAGACGAGAAAAAACAAAACGGCCTCGCCTCGGGCCAGCAGACTGCGAAAGAAAGCGATTTTGACCAGGCCTGGTTGCAGGTACTGCCTTCTGGTCCCGATATGGCTGGCGATGTGCTCTTTGAAAGTTTGCTCTATGCCATTTATCAGGCCAAAGAGCGGATTCAGATTGTTTCGCCGTATTTCATTCCCGACAGCAGCATTATGAGTGCGTTGTTGATTGCGATCAAACGCGGGGTGACGGTGACGTTGCTGACTCCGGCAAAATCCGATCATCTGATTTTTGATCTGGGGCGCAGTTCGTATATGCGTGAACTGGCTGAGGCCGGCGGCGAAGTGTTGCTGTATCCGTCGGGCATGTTGCACGCCAAACTGGTCGTGTTTGATCGGCAGGCGGTGCTTCTGGGAACGGCCAATCTCGATTACCGGTCTTTGTTCATCAATTACGAAATGGCCGCGTTTGCCTACAGTGAAGGGCTGCTGGCGGAACTGGGACCGTTTTTGCAGGCACTTCGCTTGAAAAGCGACCGTTTTGTCCCCAAGACCTCAAAAGGACGCCGTTTGTTTGAGAATCTGACGCGCATTTTTGCGCCAATTTTGTAGCCTTTTCCATGTATCGACCCACGCATACCCCGATTTCGCCGGATTTTTACACCGATCCGAACACCTGCGCCGTGTTGCCCAACCCGTTTGAGCTGGTAGCCTGGAATGTGCAGAAGACCGATTTCACGCCGTATTCACTGACCGAACTCAGTGAGGTGATCCCGGTGCCTCAGGTGGATCTGCTTTCGATGCAGGAGGCGCGAACCCAGGATGGACAGCCCCGGTTTTTCAACCTGCCGTATCTGATGGCCCCCAATTTGCAGCGGGGCGGTCGTCATTATGGGGTCGTGACCGCCAGCCGTGTTCAAATGCAGGCGCAGGCACAATGCCTGACCCAGAGCCGGGAGCTGGGTTGGGCCACGCACAAAACCGCTTTGATTACCCGCCACCCCATGCCCGATGGTCAGTGGTTGACGCACTTGAACATTCATGCGATCAATTTTGTTTCTCATGCTTTGTTCAAGCAGGAGCTTCAGACCATCTGGCGCCACCTGGCCGAACACAGCGGGCCGATGATTTTGAGTGGCGACTTCAATTCCTGGAACCGAACGCGGGCCATGACCCTGCAAAAAGCCACCGACCAACTGGGGCTGAAAAAAGTGGCCTACCCGTCGGACCGGGGCATTCGCCGTCTTAACCGGCAGCCGTTGGACCATGTGTTTTACCGGGGCCTTGAGGTGGTCTCGGCCGAGGTGCTGTCCGTCCCGCATATCTCGGATCACAACCCCTTGAGCGTCTGTTTTGCCATGCTGGATGGATCGGCGGGAAACGCGTGATTTCTTTTCTTTTGTCTGGGGTGATACACTGTGCAGGCAATCAGATAATGAGATTGAACCCGCTTTTTTGACGACTCTTTTGACTTCTCCTTTGATGATATGGATGCCAATGTGAAACCACCCTTGCGTCAACTTCTGCGTGAACAGTTGGCTCCGGCCCATGCCTGGCTGGAGACCAGTCCGATTGTGGCCGCATTGTTTGACGGCGATTTTGACCGTCTGCAGTACCAGCGTTTACTCTGGGGAATGAAAAGCGGATTCTGTCAGATTGAACAGCACTTGCGTTCGTTTCAATCCGATTTTGAACAGGCAGGCCTGGTGGATTTTGCCACTCGCAACCGAAAATGCGAGCGCCTGGACGCCGATCTGAAGCAGCTCAGACAGATGGGTGAGCCTGCGCTGTGTCTCCATTCTGTTCCCGGCTTTGTCACGTTGCGTCATTTTTCCGCCGCCGCCGGTGCGCTGTATGTGCTTGAAGGTTCCACACAGGGCGCAAGGCGAATTGCCCCGCTGCTGGAAAAACGATTGGGAGCGGACTTGCCGCTGACGTTTTACCGGGGCGAGGGCGAGGCCACGGAGGAGATGTGGCAGACATTCTGCCAATGGTTGGATCAGGCCGAAATCGATCCGCATGAAGCGGTTCTGGCAGGCATGGAAGTGTTTGTGCGTTTGCGCCAGCAGCTGGTGCGAGCCGAAACCGAAGCGGTTGAATGTGGTCGTTGCGTATTGTGAATGGCGCGACGCCTTGCAAGCCTTCCCCGGGCGTATGTATCCTGAGCGTTTGATGGCAATGTCAGCGCGCAGAATGGCCATTTCAACATTCAGGAGAATGTTTTGTCCCAATTGACCGATGCCCCGACCCTGACCGAATGCGATAAAGAGCCGATTCACCGCCCAAATGGGATTCAACCGTGCGGCTGGTGGCTGATGATCGACCCGGCCACCTTCACGGTCATGGCCTGGGCGGGCGACGGCCTACAGGCCCAGTCGGGTCAGTCTCTGGCCGAAGTCTGGCCGGCATTGATGCCCTCGGTTGAGCGTTATGCAGCCACTTTGAAGGCGTCACCGGAAAAGACGGTTCTGGCGCATTATGAGCAGGTGACCGATCACACAGGCGATTATGACCTGAGACTGCACCGTCAGGGCGAACAGCTTGTGGTCGAGGTTTCCCCACAGGCCGATCTCTGGTGTGATGACCTGTCCCTGATGCAGTCCGTCTGCGACCTGTTTGATCAGGCCGATTGGGGAGAGGCCGACCTGCACGATCGCCTTTGTGCTTTTGTGGAAAAACTGACCGGTTATGACCGGGTCATGCTCTATCGCTTCGGCGAGAACGGTCATGGCGAGGTCATTGGCGAGGCGAAGAAGGAAAGCCTCTATTCGTATCGGGCCCATCACTTTCCGGCCTCCGACATTCCCAGACAGGCACGGGCGCTGTATGTCACCAACACCGCGCGCTTTATTCATGACACCAATGACACTCCGGTTCCCCTGGCGGGGCAGCAGGATGTGGACATGTCCGGTTCGGCGTTGCGGGCCGTGTCGCCGGTTCACATTGAGTACCTGAAAAACATGGGCGTGCAGGCTTCGATGTCGGTATCGATTGTGGTCGATGGGCGACTTTGGGGGTTGATCGCCTGCCATCATCAAACCCCCAAAACGGTTTCCCTGGGGAACCTTCGCTGTCTCAACCAGCTGAGCCTTCTGGTCAGCCGGGAATACGCGCATTTGGCATCAATTGATTACTACCGGGACAAGGACCAACTGATGTTTGGCCTGGAACGCCTTTTGAACAATGCCCGTCAATGGCTGGTTCAGACAGACAAATCGGCCAGCCACACTCAGCTGTTCCGTTATCTGGCGAACCTGTTTGATTGCGACAATGTGGTGGTGATGGATGGTCAGAACCATTACGAGGCCTGGCCTTTGCCGGACGGGGTGTTGGAAAAACTGAGCCAGTTTTTGCAGGAAGACCGTATTTTTTCGACCCGGCATCTGGGCACCTTTTCATTGGATTGGGAAGCCTGGCGAGAGAGCGTTTCCGGGGCGCTTGGCGTGCGTCTGGATCAGGATGGCAGGCAACAACTGTGGTTGCTGCGGCGTGAAGAGGCGCGCACCCTGGTTTGGGCAGGCAAGCCAGCCAAAGATGCCACCGCAGGGCGCATTTCTCCCCGAGAATCGTTTGAAGCCTGGCAGGATTTGCAACAAGGCCATTCCCGTCCATGGAGCAGGGCGCAACTGGACGTGGTGAGTGTCGAACTGCGTCATCGCTTGAATCAGTGGTTTGTGCCGGGCGACCAAGCCTCGGCGTTTTCTCTGCTGAATGACACCAGCACCTGCATGATTGTCACAGATCCCAACCAGGCCGACAACCCGATTGTGTTCGTCAACAAAGCGTTTACCCAGTTGTTTGAATACCAACCGGAAGAGGCGAAAGGGCGCAACCCGCGCTTTTTGAATCAGGGGCAGATCGATCCCGAGACGGCGCAACGCTTTCATCAGTCGATCAATCAACGCCAGCCTTTCCCAATCATGGTCAAAAATTTCACCAAATCCGGGCGCACCGTCTGGGTCATGGTGTCCATATCACCGCATTATGATCATCAGGGCCGATTGCAATACCTGATTTCCTCGCAGTATGACCTGACTCAGTTCATGGAAAACCGTTCTGAGATGTCCTCGGCCCTGACCCAATCGATTCTGGACACGCAGGACAATCTGGTGGTGGTCATGGAAGGAAACAAACCGGCCTATCTGAATCAGTCTTTTCTGTCGTTTTTTGGTCTGAAAAGCCTGGAAAACTTCCAACAGCGCATTGGTTGTCTCAGTGAACTGTTTGTCGAGGACGAACGCTGTTTTTACCCGCAAAATGCTTCAGGAGAGCCCGTCCTGTGGTTGTCGCAGCTTCTGGCACTGCCCGAGCCTCAGCGGGTCGTGTGCATGCTGTCGAAAACCTTTGAACCGCATATGTTTAATGTGGGCATTGCCGATTTCGGTCCTGATCGATACATTGTGAATTTCACCGACATCTCGGCCACCATGCAGGAGCAGCAGAACCTGCATCACCTGGCCATGACCGACCAGTTGACGGGGACCCGAAACCGTACTTTTTTTGACGAGAAGGTGGCTGAGCGCCTGAATGAGATCCAGCAGTCCGGACAGGTCGCAGGCGTGAGCATCATCGACATCGACTGGTTTAAAGACATCAACGATGCCCATGGACACCTGATCGGCGATGAGGTGCTCAAGGGCCTGGCTGACACCATTGCCGGTCAGGTGAGACAGGAGGATTGGCTGGTTCGTTGGGGCGGAGAGGAGTTTTTACTGCTCACAGGGCTTAAACAGGCGCAGGCGCAGGAAAAAGTGTTGCAGGGGATTCGTCAGAGAGTCTCTTCAAGCGCTTTCGGTTCCAAACGGTTGAACCTGACCGTCAGCATTGGCGGTACCTGCATCCAGCCCGGTGAATCGATTCATCAGGCCATGGAGCGAGCTGACAAGGCTTTGTATCAATCCAAGGAACAGGGTCGAAACCGGGTGACGGTCGTGTGAAACCGGTCAAACCAGTTGACCCAATGCCAGTGCGAGCAAGGCATAGGCAATCACAGTCAGAATAAGAATCCGCTTGAGACTTCCGCTGCCGGAGGATTCAAAATACAAACGCGCCAGTTGTTGTTTTGATGGCTCTTTGCTCCGGCGTTGAGCCCGGCTGTGATTGATGGTTTTGATCACTTTTTTGAACTGTCTTTGCGCTTTGGGCGGCAAATTGACCTGAATTTTGTGCGCTTCCACCGGGCTGCTGTCGGCCATGCGCACGGCCAGTCGCATCACATTATCGGAATCCAGCTTGGCCAGCTCTTCCTGCAGCTCTGCGCCTTCCAGATTTAAAATGTAATAATCGAACTTTTGATTTTCCATGAACCTGCCGCGAATGCGTTACCAATGAGCCTATGCCCGGACTGTTTCGTTGAGGCACTACCTTAGCAAAATTATGGCCAAGATAGCGGGCAGATTGCAAGGAAATCAGTTCGAAGCGGGCAAGGCCTTCAGGGGTGTCTGGCGATAGCTGGCATCGTTGAGCGCCTGCGGCAACTGAAAATCCTGGACTTTGGTTTCCAGTGCCAACACCTGTTCAATGATGGTGTCAGAGGTGGTGGCGACTTCTTCTACCAGCGCCGCGTTTTTCTGAGTGGACTCATCAATGTCGTCCAGCGCCTCGCTGACTTCGCTGATCCCGTGGGTTTGCGCGCTCAGCGAATCGGTCATTTGATTGGCCATGTCCGCAATCTGTTCAATGTGATGGGTGTTGTGTTCAAAGGCCTTGAGGGTGGTCTGCGACAAGGCCATGCCTTGTTCAATGCTTTGCAGATTGCTTTCGGTGACCGACTTGATGCTTTGCGCCGCGTCGGCCGATCTTTGCGCCAGTGAGCGGACTTCGCCGGCGACCACGGCAAATCCTCGGCCTTCCTCTCCGGCTCTGGCGGCTTCCACCGCCGCATTGAGCGCCAACAGATTGGTCTGAAAAGCAATGCTGTCAATCATTTCGGTCATGCCGGCAACTTCCTGGCTGGCCTGCTGTATCCGCTCCATTGCGTCCACCATTTGTGACACCGTCTGCATACCGGATTGGGCATCGGCTTTGACTGTCTGGGTGGCCGAATTGACACGCTGGGAATGCTGCAGGGAAGTGTCAATGTGCTGGGTGATCAGACCCATTTGCGAAGCGGTTTTTTCAATCAATGCGGCCTGGGATTGCACGCGCTGATTCAAGTCCTGATTGCCGGAACTGATTTCCTTGACCCCGTGAACGGCATGGCTAGAGGCTTCGCGCACATCCCCGAGCATGGTGCTGACATTCATGGCCATTGTGCTGATGTGTTCCTTGAGTTCCAGTAATTTGCCCTTGAACTGGCCTTCGATGTTGTGGGAAAAATTGCCCTGGCTGAATGCCAGAAGTGCCTGGGTTTTGGCATTGATTGCGGTTTCAAGGTTGTCGAGTGATTCGTTCAGGTAGCGTTGAAGATTGGCCAGATCCCCCGGCATGGTGGCGGTGATGCGTTGGGAAAAATCGCCCTCACGCATGGCATGGGTCACGTTACGCACCGCATTGATGGCATTGGCCTGTCCCTGCATGGCCTGGGTCAATCCGTCGACCACATCCTGATATTGTCCCTGATAGGTTTGGGCAGGCGTGTTGTTGGAAAATTGCCCGCGCTTCAGGGCCAGGGCGAGGGTTTCAATGTCATTGAAAGTGTGCGAGATCTGTCTGGCGCTCTGGTTGAAACTCTGGGTCAGAGCGTTGAGGTCTCCGCGGTATTGTCCGTCAATGGTGGTGCCCAACTGGCCATTGGCCTGAGCATCGCTGACTTTTCGGATTTCATTCAGTGCCTGTTGAAGTTCGTCAAACAGGGATTTGACGCTTTGGCTCATTTCAACCAATTCGTTCCTGCCTTTCAACACTTTCCAGCGGCCAAAGTTGCCATGCCTGGCCACATCGGCCACTTGACGGCGCATGGTTTGCAGGGGGCCGACGATGGAGCGGATGATCCAGAAGGTCAATGCAATCAGAATCAGGGAGCCGGTCAGACTGGCCCAGGTCAGTGTCTGTGCATTGTCTTGTGCCTGTTGGCTGAACTGCTCAAGCTGGGCAATGCGCTGGTCTTGTAGGTCGTGAATGATCTGGGTCAGTATGCCATTCCCTTCCTGCGTCAATGCGGCCAGAGACTGGTTGTTGTCTTGGGTGGTTTTCATGAAATCCTTGAGGTCGGCAAAGGCGTCCACATACTGGTTACGACTTTCGATCAGTCTGGTTATCGGGGTGGCGTTCTCTTCGTCTTCTGAGACGTCACCAAAAAGTCCGCCATATTGGGTTTCGGTCTCGGTCTCGGCAGGCTGGGCTGCTTGCAGTTGATCCAGCAGCGGTTGCAAATCGGTTCCCAGCCCCATGTTTTCGAATTGCTGCCACAGCGCCATGTCCTGGGTGGCAATCATTTTGGCGGCCATCAGTTGAGAGCGGTTCATCCGGTTTTCGATCTGTTCAAGCTGTGCCAGTGTCTGGGCATCGACTTGCCCCTGTTGCCGAAAGTCTGTCAGAGCCTGTTTCAGTTCTGCGGCGCTTCTTTCCAGTCCGAACTCAATGGTATCGTGAATGCTTTTCTTCAAAAACACGTAAGAATTGGTGGCTTTTTTCAAGTTGATCAAAACCGCATTCAGTGGGTACAGCTGTTCAAGCATGGCCCGGTTGTCTTCAGGCAGATGAGTGAACTCGATAAAGCCGCTGGAATTGGTTTCAATTTCCGCCCCCAACGCCTGCAGCCGATTTGAAAGGGCGTCGATTTGCCGGTCCACACGCTCGTTGAAAACCTTGTTCTGTTCATTGGAAAGAGAAAGCAGGTAATGGTTCATCGCCTGAATGGTGTTCATAAACCCTTCCTGAAACCGGGTGATGTCAGCCGTCTGGGTTTGCTCTTTGTGCGCCAATTGGCTGCTCTGCTGCTGGGTGGTCTGTGTCATCAGATAGCTGAGGCCGAAAGTGCCCACAAACATCAGAATAAACAAGCCAAGATTGGCCCAGAGGCGCTGGCGGATGGACAGGCGATCAATCATAAACAAACCCCGAAAAGACTGCTAAAATGCCGACTAATTATGCAAAAGGCGTTTGACGTCTGGATGAGGCTTTGATGACAGCCTTGTGACAGAATGGCGAAAAAGGCTTAATTAAACAAAGGATGTTTATGATTGTGACCCATTCCGGTCGGTTTCATGCCGATGAGGTGTTTGCGCTGGCCATGCTTCAGCGACTCGAAAGCAAGCCCGTGGTGCGCACCCGTGACCCAGACGTGATCGGGCAAGCCGATCTGGTGCTGGATGTCGGGGCCGAGTACGATCCGGAACGCGGGCGTTTCGACCATCACCAGAACAGTTTTACCCTGGCGCGTGAGGATGGCACGCCTTATGCCACCGCCGGTTTGATCTGGTCCCATTTTGGTTTGCCCATTCTGGAAAAAACCTCTCTCGAAACCGAAGAGCAAAGGCGCTATGCCCGGCAATGGGTCGACAACAAACTGATCAACGACATCGACGCGGTCGACAATGGCCTCTATGCCGACAGCCCCAGGCCTTCGGTTTCCATGATCATTGGCATGATGAACGCCAGTTCCAGTGATGACGAAGCCCAACAGGCCGAAGCGTTTGAGAAAGCCGTCACTCTGGCCGGTGAAATTCTGACCAACTTTATTAACGCCGCCGTCAAGGAAGCCAGCGCACTGCCATCGCTTCAGGCAGCACTTGAAAAGCTCGAAGATGGGGTGATGGTACTGGACGAAGCCTTGCCCTATAAGGATTTTATCCGCCATTACCCCCAGGTCCGCCGTGTGGTGTATCCCAAAGGCGAAGAAGGCTATGGCGTTTATTGCAACCAGGCGCACAATCACCTGCCGGAACGTTTTCGTGGGCTGCGGGGCCAGGACTTGATCGACGCGACCGGATTTGAGGACGCGATCTTTTGCCACAAAACCGGGTTTATGTGCGTCATGGGCGAATTCGACAGCGCCATGGCCATGGCCAAAACGTAAATTTTACGTTTTCCGCGTCGGTCGGCTTGGTTTTGTCGGCCAAAGGGGCTATAATGCGCCGCATCAAAGAGGGGTGTCTGAGCGGTTGAAGGAGCTCGCCTGGAAAGCGAGTATAGGTGAATAACCTATCGAGGGTTCGAATCCCTTCCCCTCTGCCATACACATCAACGTCAGCGGTCGCTGATGTTCGCGAAAGCCCCGGGAGCTGCGCTTCCGGGGCTTTTTTTATGTCTGCTTAGTATCCGACTCAGTCTTCAATCACATCGCGGTGGGGTTTTTCCAGTGCAATATAAAGACCGGAACCGATGATCACGGCGGCACCCACAAAAGTGAGCAGGTCGGGCCATTCCTGAAACAGCCACCAGCCAAAAAAGACCGCGCCCAGAATTTCCAGGTATTGCAAAGGTGCCAGCACGCTGGCGTTGGCGTGTGTGAAGGCCAGTGCAATCAGTACATGAGCAAACGCCGCCAGTAGACCCAGCAGGCCCAATAATCCCCATTGAGTCAGAGTGGGCCAATTAACTTCGGTCAATGTCAGGGATGCATTTTGTCCCACGCTCATAAAGAGCAACATCAAACCTGCGGCGGTCAGACTGATCATCAGCTGTAAACGCACCGATTTTTGCAGTCCATTTGCGGCTTCGGGCCAGTTTTCGGGATCGGGCGCGTTGCTGAATGCGCGGGTTAGGGTGAGATAACCCGCATACGCAGTTGCAGAGATCAATGGCAGAAGCGTGGCCCAGCCATAGGCTTCAATATTGGGACGAATCACAATGAGGGCACCCACCAGTCCAACGGTGACGGCGACCCAGCGTTTGGTGGTGACCGTTTCGCCAAGGAAAATCTTGGAAAATAGCACTAAAATCAAAGGCTCAACAAAGAAGATGGCAATGTTATTCGCCAGTGGTAAATGCATCAGCCCCCAGAACAAAAACAGAATCGAGATGGCGATTAAACTGCCCAGCCACCAGTCTCTCCTTTTAAGTCCTTGCAGCCAGACACCTTGGTGCCGCCACCATAACCATAATGGAAGCAGCAACAGGCACTGAATGACAAATCGTGATGTTGCGATTTGGCCCACTGAAAGGTTTTGTCCCAATAATTTGGCGATGGCATCGGAGGCTGGAATGCTCATGACCGCAATGGTCATCCAGATCAAGCCGCGCCATTGTGACGTGGCCGGGTTGTTCATGAACGGTTCTGGTAACGACGGATGGCGTGCTGGATGCCTGATAGGCGATAGGGGCCGCGATTATTCACGTCGAATGTGACGTTGTCGGGGTCCTGGGTGGCCGGGTAGTAAAAAGTCAGGTATTGCTCGTAGGTGAGCGGGGTTCTTGCCTGGATCTGTTTTTGATGGCTTCCGCGCATCAGCACCTTTTCATAGCCTGGTTGCACAATGCCGGTCAGAAATTCGGCGACGCAACCCGAGCCGTAGCTGAACAGACCAAAGCGTTTGTGGCTCAGGTCGTCGGGTGCGTTGTCCAGAAACGAACAGAAACCGATAAACAGTGAGGCGCTGTAGCTGTTGCCCAGCACCCGGTTGTATATCTGGCCGGGCTGCGTTTGCGTTTGAAAGGTGTTTTTGGATAAGCGAGCGCCGACGGTTTTGCACAGGGCTTTGTGCGCTTTTTCGGTCATGCGTGAAAACGGAATGTGGTAGCAGAAAGCGTCGATCTGTTCAAAAGAACGACCGGTTTCGGACACAAAATGTTGCCAGGCCTGCTTGAGGCTGTTCAGGTACACTTTGGTCGAATACTTGCCGTCAACCAGCGCCGTGGCACGGTGATTGGGACGCCAGAAATCCATCACGTCTTCGGTAAAATAGCCGGAGCCGGGTTCGATCGCCAGAATCCGCGGGTCGGGCGTGATCAGCATCGCCACCGCACCACAGCCTTGCGTTGCTTCCCCGGACGAATCCACATCGTATTTGGCGATGTCGGCGGCAATGACCAGAATGCGTTCTTTGGGGTTGGCCGTAACCAATGCGCAGGCCATTTGCAGGGCGGCGGTGCCGCCATAGCAGGCGTGTTTGAGCTCGACGGTGCGACAGCGGTTTGAAAGCCCCAGCAGTCCGTGCAGGTAGGCCCCGGCGGATTTGGACTGATCCACGCCGGATTCGGTGGCGAAAAGCACATTGGTGATGCTGTTTGGGTCGATCTGATCCAGAATCGGGCGGGCCGCCTTGGCCGCCAGTGTGACAATGTCTTCGTCCGGTGGGGCGATGGACATTTTTTCCTGGCCGATGCCGACGGTGTATTTTTCCAGTTCAGTGCCTTTTTCCCGGGCGAACGTGTCCAGTCCCAAATAGTAATCGGCCGTGGCAAAATGTATTAAATCGATCCCAACTGTCATTCAGTCCGACAACTTTGATTCTGATGCAAGAGCGCATCGTTTAAAAACAGATTGGACACAGTGGACGCCCCCAGTAAAAACTGGGCGGTGCGAAACGCCAGATGAAACTGCTCAATCACTGCCACGCAGGCTTCGGTGGAGGTCATGGCCGGTTGCAATAGCGGGGCCGCCGTGCCGCAAACATGACCGCCCATTATAACCGATTTGACCATGTCGATGCCATTGCGAATGCCGCCGCTGGCAATAAAGTGTGCCCGGTCCTGAAACGCTCTGGCTTCCAAAAGCGCCTGGGGCGTGGTCAGTCCCCAGTCCTGAAAGGTTTCACCCAGATCGGCTCGCGTGCGTTCGCCGCTGCGCTGGGCTTCGATCCGGCTCCAGGAGGTTCCGCCGCGACCGGCCAGATCAAACCAGTCAATGCCCGCATCCAGCCCCAGTTGAATGTCGGCCGCAGACAGGCCGCAGCCAACTTCTTTCAGAATCACGGGCACGTCCAGCGCCTGATTGAGCTGTCCGATGCGTTCGGCCAGTTTGGAAAAATTGCGATCGCCTTCGGGTTGAATCACCTCCTGCAGCGGATTCAGGTGCAGGATCAGGGCATCGGCCTCCAGGGTGTCCACCATGCGCAGGGCCTGATCGGCCCCAAAGCCGTAATTGAGTTGAATCGCACCCATATTGGCCAGCAAGGGCACGCTGGGCGCGTAGCGGCGTAATTGAAAACTGGTGTCGGCACCGGGGTCGGTGATCAGTGCGCGTTGCGATCCGACCGCCATGGCCGTTTGCGTCTGTTCGGCTGCCTGGGCCAAACGCCGGTTGATCTCTGACAGATTGCCAGAGGCCCCGCCGGTCATCGACGAAATCAGAAACGGAAACGACAGGGTGTGTCCCAAAAAAGATTGGCGGGTATCGATCCGGTCGAAATCGCACTCCGGCAGGGCACGATGGGTCAGCTGAATCGCGTCAAACCCGCTTTGATCGCGTTCGATCAATTGGTCTTTCAGCAGCCAGTCAATGTGGTCCTGTTTGCGTTGAGTGATCTCAGTCATGTTTGCCCGTGGCGTCGGTGTGGGTCTGACGTTCGAGTTTCAGGTGCGCGGCCATGAGTTCGCCGGGATTGGTTTGGGCCGCCAGCAGGGAAAGTTCGCCGCAAAAAGCGCAGGCAGCGGCGATGCAGGCCAGCCGACGGGCATTGTCACCAGCAGGGCGGGCATCCAGACAGCCCAGCTGTTCGAGGTTGGTTTGCACGAAATCCAGCCCCTTGCCATTGCCGACGGTGCCCACAATCAGATTGGGCAGAGTGGTGGAAAAATACAGGTCGCCTTCGGCGGTGACTTCGGCGTGGTTGATGGCCTGAGAGCCTTCGACGATATTGGCGGCATCCTGGCCGGTGGCCAGATAAAAGCCCAGCAGCATATTGGCCACGTGCGCGTTGGCGCTGCGCAGGCTGCCGGCCGCAATCGAGCCGATCAGGTCTTTTTTGATGTGCAGATCCACCAGCGCTTCGGGCGTGGTTTTCAAAAAACGCTGGCACAATTTGCGCGAGATGGTAGTTTCACAGACCACATTTTTGCCGCGCCCCAACAGGCCGTTGACCGCCGAAACCTTTTTATCGGTACACAAATTGCCCGAAATCGACACGTAAGAAAGCGCCGGATACTCAGACAGCACCCAGGGAATCAAGCGGTCGGCGGCATTGGTGACCATATTGTGGCCCGAAGCATCGCCGGTAGTGAACGCCAGACGAATGTACAGCAGCTTGCCGATGATCTGAAAATGGGTGTCGATCAGGATCGCATACTGACTGCTTTCACGCACCAGCGATTGCAGGTCTTCGTGACGGGCCTGCAGCGAATGCATCGCTTGCCGGGCCTCGGCCGCATTCGGCGCTTCCAGCACAATGGAACGGGTCATGCGCTCGTCAATCACCGTCACCCGAATGCCGCCTGCGTGATGCGCCACCCGGGCACCGCGCGCCACCGAAGGCCACAAAGGCGTCTCGTAAGTGGCCATCGGAATCATCAGATCATCGGCGACCACATCGCCGATCAATTTCAGCGGGCCAACCGATTGCATCGGAATCTGCGCAAAAGCTGTGTCTGTATTGTTTGCCATAATGCGGTATTATAGGGGATTTACAGCGCAATTGGACAAGGAGTCCTTGCACAAGATCAAAAACGGATGAAAATCACCGGACCGGAAAGGTTCTGGCTGTTACGATCCGTCTTTTGCGCAAAAGATTAACAACAGAAAGGATGACAACCATGGCCATGGCAACCGCACGACACATTTTGGTAGACTCAGAAGAGGAAGCACAGGCACTGAAGCAGGAAATCGAACAGGGCAAAGCCTTTGCCGAAGTCGCTGCCGAACATTCAAAATGCCCATCCGGTCGCCAGGGTGGCGATCTGGGGCAATTTGGTCCGGGCATGATGGTGCCGGAGTTTGACAAAGTGTGTTTCAGTGCCGACGTCGGTTCACTGGAAGGACCGATCAAAACCCAGTTCGGCTTTCACCTGCTTGAAGTGACCGACCGCACCGAATAAGCGCTTTGGTTTTGATGCAAAGCATGACAAAGGCGGGATCAGCAGACGTTGATTTCGCCTTTTTTAATGGGTTTTTAACCAGGCCTGGTAAAAAAGAAGGGTGCCATCGTATGACTCAGCACGCCAATCATTCGCTTTATGCTCTGTTTCGTATCCTGTTGTTGTGTTTGGGACTGATGACCGCATCGGTATCGCAGGCCGAAACCAAACAGGCCGCCGTGTCCATGCCGGACCGACACAGTGCACAAGTGGCCAGACAGATTTTGGCGCAGGGCGGTCATGCAGTGGATGCGGCGGTGGCGGCGGCTTTTACTCTGGCGGTGACCTATCCCGAAGCGGGCAATCTGGGCGGGGGCGGTTTTATGACGCTCTTTGCCAGCGCCCGAGATGAAGCAGATAAATCAGGCGACGCATCGCCGCAAAGCTGGTTTCTGGATTATCGGGAAAAAGCGCCCAAAGCCGCGGACCAGGACATGTATCTGGACGAGGAAAAAGCGGTGATCCCGTTCCAATCGCTGGTCGGATACAAGGCTTCAGGGGTGCCCGGCACGGTCAAAGGCCTGTGGGCGGCGCATCAGCGTTTCGGGCGGCTGCCCTGGAAGGACCTGTTGCAACCCGCGATTGACCTGGCGCGCAACGGTTTTGTGGTGCCCGAATCGCTGGCCACTACCGCCGACTGGTATCAGGGCTGGCTGGAAGAAAAACTGTCTCCCGCCGGTCAGCCATTGTCCGTGGCCGCCGGGTTTAAGGCTTTTGCCGATCCGCTGCAAGCGGGCAAACGCTGGCGGCAACCGGCGCTGGCAAACACCCTGACGTCTCTGGCCGAACAGGGCGAAGCCGCGTTTTATCAAGGCGTCATTGCTGATCAGATGGTAAAAGCCATGCAGGCAGGCGGCGGTTTGATCACCCATCAGGATCTGGCCGAGTATCAGGTGCGCTGGCGGGAACCGATTCGTGCCGACTGGCTGGACTATGAACTGGTCAGTGCGCCACCGCCCAGTTCCGGCGGGATCGCCATTGCCCAGTTGCTGAAGATGAAGCAATTGCGTCAGGCCGATTTTGACAAAGCACGAAACAAGGGTGACCTGCCGGATATGGCTTTGCGCACCCATTTTTATGCCGAACTGGCCAAGCGGGTTTACGCCGACCGGGCCGAATATCTGGGCGATCCGGATTTTGTTGAAGTTCCGGTGGCACGATTGCTCAGCCATGACTATCTGCAAGAACGCGCTCAGGGCATGGATTTTCAGTCCATTTCCAAAACGGAAACCATCCGCCCCGGTCTGGCCGAATCCACCGATACCACCCATTTTTCCATCATCGATGGGGAAGGCAATGCCGTGTCCAATACCTACACGCTCAATATGCCGTTTGGCAGCGGCGTGGTGATTGACGCGGCCGGATTTCTGATGAACAACGAAATGGACGACTTCAGCCAGAAACCCGGTGTGCCCAATGTGTTCGGCGTGATCGGCGGTGAGGCCAATGCCATTGCCCCGGAGAAACGCATGCTTTCTTCCATGTCGCCGACGATCCTGTTACAGACCGATGCAAACGGCCAAACCAACGTGGCCGCCGTGGTGGGCACGCCGGGCGGCTCGTCCATTATCACCAGCGTGTTTCAGGTGCTGGTCAATGTGTTCGAACGCGGTCTGAGCGCCCAACAAGCTGTGGACACCACACGGGTGCACCATCAGCTGTGGCCCAAAAACGAAATCAAATACCATCCGACTCTGTCAGAAGCCACCAAAGACCACTTAACCCTGATGGGCTATCAACTCAAACAACACGGCTATCTGGGCGATGTGCAACTGATTTCACGCCACAACAACCAACTGTCCGCCGCCGCCGACCAGCGAGGCCGGGGCGTGGCCCAGGTCTGGGAAATGCATGCAGATTGAACGCTGCGGTATTGGTGTGACTGACGGAAAGCGTTTATAATGTATATACACTTTGGTTGTTACAATTATAGAAAGGGGAAAGCCAGATGGAAGCCAAGATTTTTCAATCCGGCAACAGCCAGGCGGTCAGAATTCCCAAACAGTTTCGGTTTGATGGCGACGTGGTTGAAATCTTCAAGCGCGGTGATGAGCTGATTTTAAAGCCCAAACCTCAAAATCTGGGGGCGGTGTTTCAGCTGTTGTCCGAGATGCCAGAAGACTTTATGGCAGAGGGCCGCCCGGAAAATGAAGACGACTTGCCTCAGCAAAGAGAGACGTTCTGATGCAGTACCTGCTGGACACCAATATTTGCATTTACATCATCAAACGAAAACCGCTGGCCGTGCTGGAACGTTTTGAGAAAATGCCTATCGGTGCGGCTGGTATTTCGCTGATCACCTACGGTGAGCTTGAATTCGGTGCCTTGAAAAGCCAGCAATCCCAAAAAGCCCTGGGCATTCTGGATGAGTTGGTGGCTTACTTGCCGGTGTTATCGATGGAAAACGAAGTGGCCGCACATTATGCTGACATTCGAGCCAATCTTGAAGCCAGAGGGCGGCCGATTGGCAACAATGATCTGTGGATTGCCGCCCACGCCCGAGCCCTTGACCTCATTCTGGTCAGCAATAACATCAAAGAATTTGAGCGCGTCGAAGACCTTAAACTCGAAAACTGGGTCTGAAACGCCTTAACTCTCTGCCCGTTTGGAGAAGGTGTCGGTGGCTTTTATTTTTTTCAGGTCCGGGCTGGGGACGCCGTTTTCTTTCAGCCAGGTCAGTTCGCGTTCGCTTTCGCTGGCGTTGAGCATTTTCTGCCAGACGCGTTGCGCCGGTTGCCAGCGGTAACCGCGTTGTTTCAGTGCGTCCTTGAGGTCGAAAGGCGCGCCAGTGGCTTTGATCAGCACTTTCTGTTCGCGCACCGCGGTCAACAGCGCCTGAAACACCGGGTAGGGCGGTTCGCCGACCGATTGACTCAGCAACTGAGTCAGGGCCTGAACGTCATCCAGTGCCCGGTGGGCGTCATAGAAAAATCCGCCCAGTTTCCAGCACAGCATTTCCTGACTGCGCGAACCCACGCCGGCCAGCTCCAGCCACTTGATCTGACGCACCGAGCAGCCCCAGACTTTCTGTTTGAAAACGTCGGCGTAGCGTTCCACAATCGGGCGGTCGAACCCGGCGTTGTGTGCCACGCACAGTTGCACGGACTCGATGTCGGCAATGACCTCATCCCACGGAATTTTATGGCCGCGCACGTCCTCATCGGTCAAGTGCGTCACCTGAGTCACTTCCGGCGGAATCGGTTCTTCCGGTTCGTTGAGAAAGTTTTTGGCGCAAAGCACCCGGTAGAACTGACCGTTGGAATCGAATTCGACCACCTGGTAGCCCAGCTCGATCAACTCGCACTGTTCGGTGTCCAGGCCGGTGGTTTCGGTGTCGATGATGCAGACTTTGTGACGTGAGCCAACGCCCGGCACCTCCGGGGTAAAGTCGCTGGCAGGAGCCAGTCGGTGCAGAACCTGAAAGTCCGGTGATTGGGCCAGTTGCTCGGCCATTTCAGAATAGGAAAGGGTCATAAAGTGTCTCGTGTTTTGAGTGTTTGGGTGAATTTAAAACGACGCAATAATGTTAACCAGGCCTGGTAACTTTGCCATCGCAGCCGGACCCAGGGCGTCAGCCAGGTCTGACGGGCACAGATTTCCCAGCGCAGGCCCGGTTGGGTCAAGCCGCGAACGGGCGTCTGACTGAGATGCGTCTGACGGAGGTGACCGTTTTTCATCTGCCAGCCAATCCGCGGTGCCAGCGTTCGCGGCACATAGCCCAGCAACATTCTGGGGCGCAACAGCCATATCTGGATCGCATGATGATCATAACGGTTGTCGGGTTCGCGTACCAGTACCAAAGGCGCGAAAGGCGCCAGCAATCCCGCTTCCCAGGCCAATTGTGCCTGATAATAACGGGTGCCTTTGACCCGAAGCGTCTCGCAGCGGATATTGGATCCTGTCCCCGGCATCATGGTTTTCACCAGGCCTGGTCAATTTTGTCTGTCGGCGTATCAGGCCGGTTCATTGGGCGGATCGTCATCGGTCAGAGGCGGCACGGCGTCGGCCTGATTCATCGCCTGTTGGTTGCGTTGGCGGCATTGCAGGCACAGATTGAGCAGTTGTTTGACCAGCTCGGCGATTTCCGGTTGATGGGTGGCCTCAAGCAAGTGATTGTAAAAACAGGTGTGGGTGCGGATCATGTCGTTGACCAGTTGATGCGCTTCCACTGGCGTCATCAGGTAATGAGTCCGTTCCATCAGATTGGGCGCGGGGTGGTCGTAGTCCAGATGCGGAATTTCCCAGGGCGGAATGCGCGGCAGCTCCACGTTTTTGAGCGCCTGCAGCACGATGTCCAACTCCTCGCTCAGCGCCGGGCTGAAAGCTTCGAACACTTCGGCGGCGGCGACGTTGTGATGCGCGCGCAAGGCATGGGCGAAAGTGTCGCAGTGATACAGGGTTTCTTCGATCATTTCCGAAGCGGTGGCCACCACCCAGGCAAAGTTTTTGTTGGTGGTTTTGACATGCGGGTGCGGGGCGTTGGTCAGGCTCATAACACCAGCTCCTGTTCAATCTCGTCCAGGCTGTGAGTGGCTTCGGATGCCGGCGCATAGACGGGTTGGTCGGCCTGATAAAAAATGCCGGTATCAAAGCCGTCGCTGGCATGAATCGCTTGCGCCGCCTCCAGTTTGTTGGGCGTGGGTTCGATGTTCAGCGGCCGCATCTGTTTCTGCCAGGCCTTTTGTTCGGGGCGGAAGGTCACGCACGGGCTTTTGATTTCGATCACCGAAAAGCCCTTGTGTTCGATGCCGTCGCTGATCAATTTGGTCAAACCTTTGGGATCGCCGGAAAACCCACGGGCGATGAAGCTGGCACCGGCGGCCAGCGCCACGCCCAACGGATTGAAGGCGGTGATGCCGGTGCCGTGCGGGGCCAGTTTGCTGTGCCAGTCAGGATCGCTGGTGGGCGAGGGCTGGCCTTTGGTCATGCCATAGACTTCGTTGTCCATCACCAGATAGGTCATGTCCATATTGCGCCGACAGGCGTGCAGAAAGTGGTTGCCGCCAATGGAGTAGCCATCGCCGTCGCCACCGGCCACCAGCACGGTCAAATCCGGTCGGGCCATTTTCAGCCCCGCCGCAACGGCCAGTGCCCGACCGTGTACGCCGTGAAAGCCGTAACTGCTCAAATAGGCAGGCAGGCGCGAGGAACAGCCAATGCCGGTGATCATGGCCAGTTCTTCCGGCGGCCGATTCAACCAGGCCAGCGCTTTGGTCAGCGCCCGCAGCACAAAGAAATGGCCGCACCCCGGACACCAGACCGGATGATTCTGCGACAGATAATCGTTGGGTTTGGCCGGACGGACTTCGACCGGCGTCTGATCCAGACGTTCCACCGCCTGAGCCTTGTTCATCTGGGTCTTGGTCGCTTCCGTCATGTTCATTTGCCCTCCTTGGTCAGTCGGCGCAAGGTGCTGGCCAGCTCGCCCGGCGTAAACAGAATCGGACCGGAGCGGGCAATGGATTGGCTGGATTTGGGCAGCGCCTGTTCGCTCAGCAGATAATGAAAAAGCTGGCCACTGGCGTTCTGTTCGACCACAAACACCTGTTGGCCTTTGCAGAGTTGGCGCAGAGTGTTGCTTTGCAGTGGCATCAGCAGGCGCAGACCCAGCAGCGAAAACTGCTCGTCTTTTTTGGCTTCGGCATTGTGGCGGGCCACCGCCTGCTTGCAGGCCTCGAACGAGGAACCCCAGGTGATGATCAAGCGTTTGCTTTTGCTCGCTGGCAAGTAAGTGGCCCAGTCATCGCCGTAGTCGAATTCGGTGAGTTTGCGCGCGCGCTTTTCGGTCTGCGCACTGTGGTCGCTGGCCGATGACGACGGCAGCCCGGTTTCGGTGTGCTCCAGTCCGTCGGCGGTATAGGCCCCGTGTTCCATTCCGGGCTGGGTCAAAGGCGAAATCCCCGAATCGGTCAGAGCATAACGGTGATAGTCGGCTGGGTCATTCGGGTGCGCCAGCAGGCGCGTCAGCCCACGGGTTTCGGCCATGTCCTCAAACGGGCTGGGGTCGCAGATCAGGCGTGATTGGCCCAGATGCTGGTCGGTGGCCAGAATCACCAGCGTTTGCAGGCGCTCGGCCAGCCCCAGCGCCCATTGGGTCACAGGCACACTTTCGCTCACATTTAAGGGCGCGACCACAATGTGCGGCGCTTCCCCGTGCAGCCCATACAGAATCTGGTTGAGATCGCTCTGTTCCGATTTGGTGGGAATGCCGGTGGACGGGCCGCCGCGCATCACCGTGATCACCAGCGCCGGGGTTTCGCTGGCCACGGCCAGCCCCATGGCTTCGGTCATCAGTGCCAGACCGGGACCGGAGGTGGCGGTCATCGACGGCTGGCCGCCAAAGGAGCCACCAATCACCATGTTCATGGCCGCCAGTTCGTCTTCGGCAATCAGCACCTGGCCGCCGCGTTTTTCGATGCGCGGCGCCAGATACTCGACAATGTCGGTCGCGGGGGTGATCGGGTAGGCCGCCGCCAGCTTCAAGCCGCCACGCAAAGCGCCGATGGCGCAGGCTTCGTTGCCACTCAGGTGCCAGCGGGGTTTGTCCGTCGGCTGCCAGTTCTGCAAGGGCGACGGTTTGGCCGCTTCCACCAGCGTCTGCCCCAGTCGCACTGTCTCCATCGACAGCCGGACCGCTTCTTCGCCTTTGCGTCCCAGCGTTTTTTGCAGTGCCTGTTCAATGTGGGTGTCGGCCAGCCCCAGGCGCTGAGCAATCACGCCCAACCCCAGCATATTGATCCGCCCACCCTGAATCTGCTTGAGCGTGGTCATCAGCGGCAAGGGGGTGCAATCGGCCCCGGAATCGACCACGCCCTGTGGTGGCTTTTCGCGGCTGTCGTCGTAGAAAATCTGGGTGTCAGAGGTCAGCGGAATTTCATCGGCAAAGCGCATGAAGTTTTTCCAGTCCAGCGCCAGATGCAGATCGGTGGCTTCGGGCAGGGTTTCAATCGGCTGATCGGACAGATTCAGAAACACCGCCGACTCCCCGCCGCGAATCTGCGGACCGAAACTGCGGGTCATCGCGCCGTAAAAACCAGCCTTGCCAAAGGCTTCCAGCAGAATCAGTCCCACTGTGACTGCACCGGCACCCCCGGCCCCGGAAATGGATACGCTCAAACGGTGATCGGCAGGAATGGGGGCGGGAATCAAGGCCGTGGCTGTCATGGAAATCCTTTCTGGAAAGCGTCCGAAAAACTATAGCAAAGTTTGCCTACAAAAAAAACAAAGTGTCACGCTCGTTCATTTCAGGCGTCATGCCTGTGAAAGCCGACATCGTTCACATCCTTGTGTGCTGATCGGTCAGGTCCGTTCGTGACAGTCAGGTGTCATCGGCTTTGACTTGACCTTTTCAGCGCGACCGCTCAGAATGAATCAAAAAAGGAGGATGACAGCATGGGTTCACAGGTATCGGTTCAATCGAAGCAGGGTGGTCTTCTATCCACATTGGGCAAAATCCCCTGGATGTTGCTGGTTGTCGGCTTTCTGATCGCGGCGCATGTGATGCAGATTTCGCTGGAAGGCACGCCCGGTTACGTCTTTATCGGCGTCGCCATTGCGGTTTTGTTTATCGAGATGTTCAAATCCGGCGACATCAGCGCCATGGCTTTTCTGCTGGACCAGTTCTGGGCGGTATTGAACGTAGCGTTGGCCAGTGGTTTGTTGACCTTCTTGTATTTTGTCGAAGGGGTGCAGCCGCATTTTTACCATTGGGCCGGGTTTGCGATCATTCTCGCCGACGCGCTGCTCAATCCGTTCAATGCCTTCCGCATGGCATTGCGTAACTTTGACGTGCAGGGGTAAACCATGTCACGGACCCACTGGATCGTTGGCGGGGCCTTGCTGATGGCGTTGAATCTGACCGGTTGCGCCAGTTACGACGCCGAAAAAGCCAAGGCCGAAGCCGAACGCAAAGCCGCTCAGGAAGAACGGGCCGAACGCTCGCATCGCCAGATGGATCGGGCGTTGGACAAACCCTCTTCTCAATGAGATGGCCCTTTCCACCCCGACAGGAATGACCTGAAGCATGTGGCAGCGTTTCAAACAATCCCTCGGCCCCAAATCGATCCAGGCCACCAGAGCGCCCAAAGGCCGTGGCGGGCCGGTCCTGACTCTGTCGCATCCGCTACCAAATTCGCAAAACTGGCCAGCGCACCCCAGTGTCTGTGCCGAATCGGGTCGGGCGTTTTTTCAGTGCAAACCCACTCGCCGACGCGGATCGGTCGCGCTCAAAGTCACGCCCGAACGCATTACCTTTCTGGTGCCGAATGTTCTAAGCAAAAAACAAATGGCCACCACCTTTGAAAATCACCAGGCCTGGTTGTTTTCCAGTCTGCATCAGCAATTACAGCGCTTGCAGCAACAACGCCAACAAAGCCCGTTTCACCTTCAATGCGACCATCCCTTCGCGTTGCTGGGCGAAGAGTGGACATGGCAACTGACGCCCTGCGACAAGATCCAAGTCCACCCCAAAGCCAGCATCGACTGGACGCAACGCCACTGGAAAGTGCGCGCCACCCCGGCCGATGTCGCCACCATCCAACAAGCCTTGGGCACTGACCCAACCCGCCTGCCCGAGCGCTTGCAAACCGTGTTCAGAAAACTATGTCAGGCCCGCCTGACTCAATGGCTGTCAGAAACCTTGCCAGACAGAGCCGCACAAATCGGCGTGCAACCCACAGACTGGCAAGTTAAACACTACCGCGCCCGATGGGGCAGCTGCGATCACAAAGGCCGCGTCCGCTTCCACTGGGCCATCGCCCTGATGCCGGAATCCGTCGCCGATTATGTACTGGTCCACGAACTCTGTCATCTGATTCACTTTGATCACTCCAGACACTTTTGGCAGCAGGTCGCCCAACACAGCCCAAACTTTCAGGAAGCAGAACGATTTCTAAAACGGGAAGGCGCTGGGTTGATGTGGGTGTGAGGCTGGCATGACTCTAACTCCTGAAACTGAACATTTATTTGTATATGAAAAAAATATTGTTTTAACATTTATTTATATGCGTTGTTATATTTATTAATATAATTAACCAAAAAAAATAACAATAATAAAAAACAAATAATGATAAAAATTAAATTTAAATGAGGTTAAAATGTTAGGGGTTGATTGGGCAAAATTGTTTACTAGTCTGATTTCATCATTAGGTGCTGTTTTTGCTGTATATAAACTTTGGTTTCAACGAAGGCTAGAGGACTACAAAAGAAAGTTAGAAAATAATAGTAAGTTGTTCGAAATAGAGATTGAATTGTTGAAAGAAGTAAGTGTAATCAATATTAAAGCACAGAATCCCCAAATAAACATTCGTGTTCAGCCACCAGTATATGAAGCATTCGCCAGTAAGCATTGCGAATACATTGATGGCCTAAATTGATTGAATGAAAGTTATGCATTTGTTTTGACACTAGAACTGCGCCATAAGCTGCAAGAATTGATTGCTAGGCTTGAGCGTTACACTGGTTTGGTAGAATCTTGTAAATCACGAAACACAACCTACGAAATGGGAAAATATTGTGTTTACGAGAACTTTAGTAAAGAACAGACTCAAGAAACTACATCGGTAATGAACGAGTTTGATGCATTCTTTCAGCTTATTCAGCGAAAGGTGTTCAAAACAGCGGGAAGAAATGAAATTTAAAATGTGGTTAACGGGGCCGCTGCACTGTCCCCATTACCAACGGCGTTATGACTGAGGTGATAAAATTGAGTGAGATGTTTGAAATAGCCTATGCGGCTGCATCGAATAGGCTATGCTTTTTTACGGGAACAGGATTCTCCAAGGCAGCTTCAGATAATTCTGCACCGAGTTGGCAAGGTCTTCTCGAGGAAGTTTGTGAGCTACTTCCAAACGAGGATAGTTTGAAAAACGGTTTGTTCCCAGAAGGGAAGAGCAGCCCCTTGAGCCTAGAAGAGGCTGCTCAGGTGATTTCAATTGAACTAAGTTCGTATGGAAAAAGTATTCACGAAGAGGTTTCTAAAATAATTTCACGAATTAAACTAAAAGGCGACAATGACCATCTGAGTGAATTCTTCTCATCAAGAGCATTTAGGGTTGTTACGACCAATTATGATAAGCTCGCAGAAGAACTAACATCTGATAATGAGTGCCACTCAATAGCCCCTGGGTTGCCAATCCCCAAGTCACCCGCGAGTGTGAAAATCTATCATGTCCACGGATCTATAGATTCTCCGCACAACATGGTTTTAACTTCTGATGACTATTTTAAATTTATCAATAATCATTCTTATTTTTCGAGAAAGTTAAGCACAGTTTTGCACGAGAACACTGTTGTTATATTGGGTTATTCTCTTGGTGATACAAACCTAAAAGCAATAATGAGCGACTATAAAGGTTTCTCAAAAAGCCATGTTGTGGGGGCTAATATTTTTCTCGTAGCAAGGTCTTTAGTGGATCAACATGTAAAAGACTATTATTCTCATTGTTACGGAATAAGGGTCATTGATAACTTGGATATCTATGATTTTTTTCAAGAGTTAAATGAAAAAATTCCACGAGTGGAACGGATTGTTGATAAATCGATAAAGCATATTAGGAAGGTAATTTATGATGAGCGGTCTTTCAAGAAAAGTTATCTTAGTCTTGAAGACTCTTTTTCAAAAATAATTTCTTCGCTATCGGCGGAAGGCTTAAGCTTGGAAAACGAAAGGGTAGTTGAAGTTCTTGGAGAAATTATTGATGCTAAACGGGAACTAACTACTGAGAACAATGCCTGGGAGCAATATGTGCATTTTGCAAAGTGGCTTATTTACTTGGGAACGATTTTTGAGATAGAAGGAACATCTATCGAAAAAATATACTTGAATGCTGTTTTGAGATCAATGCAAACAATGAGCAAGAGTTTAATAATTGGATATTCATGGCATGCCTATAAAGCATGGAATGCTAGATGGCCATCTATAATTTCATCGAATCGCTCGTTGATTCGTAAATATATTGAAGAAAAAACAAATGATGTAGATGCTTTAGCTGTAGTGAATAGTATTTAGGGACCATAAGAAGTGTCATACCAATGCAGGTACGGTGCGCCCTTTACATTGCGTCTGCAGGCTACATTCCAAGAACGCGCATGCTACAAGCGTTAGCTGTCTCTATACTGATGGAGGAATTTCATGAACTTTAACTCTTTTTATGCGGATATTCTAGCCACACTGATTGGTGGTGTGGTCTTGGCTGTTTTATTCTTTTGGTTCAGAGAAAAGGTCGTGCCCTTGCCAAGGATAACTGGGCGCTGGTATTTCGAGATGCGCACAGTTGATACTTCTTACAAGCCCTACGATAACATGATCCTTAGATACGTCACTATCCTCTGGCGCGAAGGTAGCCGAGTTGAAGGAACGGTTGAGAAAACCTATGAAAATTCTTCTACCGGAGAACGAGACTTTGTTGGAACGAATCGTACTCGAGGTAAGGTCGAAGGTTACATGGAAAAAAACTATTTCGGTAAGGATAAAATTTTTTTGCATGTAGTCGAAGATGGTCATGGGCGCGAGTCCACAAACTTCTATGAACTCGTGGTGGATTCAAATTTGGTAATGGAAGGTACATTTAGTTCAATGGTAGCTAACCAATCAGGCACGGTTAAATGGCAAAGAAGCAAGTTCTAAACTTTCTGTTTTGGGTGCTGGTAATCCCCCTAATAGTTATTTCTCGATGGTTTGAGAAAATGTCATCAGAGAGGTTCCGGACTGATCTGGAGCAATGTCTTGATGTCGTAGACCAGTTTAAGGAGTCCGTGCCATACCCGTTTGTTAGAGTATTGATTGAAGCCGAAGATCATCGTAACGCATATCACTTCGGTGTTGACCCAATCGGAGTGCTTCGTGCTGTATGGGTTTGGCTAATTTATGGACATACTCAGGGTGCAAGTACTATTGAGCAGCAGTTTGTTAGGGTAGTGACAGGCCGTTATGAACGTACTGCAGTCCGAAAGTTACGAGAGCAGTTGTTGGCCATAGCCATCGTTAGGCATCGCCCAAAGAAATCAATTGCATCGGCCTATTTGGCAATTGCATTCTTTGGTAGTGGCTGTGTTGGCCTAGATGGGTTGAAGTCCCACTTTGGGCACCGCTTCCATAGTGCTAGTGCAAAGCAGGCGCTTCGCTTTGTAACTCGACTTAAATATCCTCGTCCTCTTCAGCCAAGTGCGCGCTGGCACTCTAAGGTCAATGCGAGGTGTGAGGCTATTTGGTTACGCCGCGATTTAGGGGCTAACAAATCATTACAGCGGACGTTCAAAAAAGATGGGATTTCCTTTTTTGGGACTAATTGAGAGAAGTGCATAATGTTTGGGCGGGTTTTTGAGGGTCCTTCGGCTTTTCTTGGGACGACGGGTTTATTCGCCGGATAGAAAAAACGCGGCTCGATGGCCGCGTTTTGGTTGGTGCTTATCAGATGGAGACCGTGGTCACCATGCTCAGTAACCAGATCAGAAAGATGGAGCCGAAGGTCAGTATGGCTCCCCAGATGATGGCTTTCATTCCGCTCATTTAAGATCCCTCCAGATTGGCATAATACTGGGCCAGCGCTTCGATTTCGGCGTCGGTCAGTGGTTTGGCCAGTTGCGACATGCCCTGGCTGACGTCGTTGTGACGTTCGCCGTCTTTGTAGGCCTGCATGGTGCGTTGGAAATATTCCGGCACCTGTCCGGCCAGCGCCGGGGTGATGCCATTGCCCTGACCGTTCACGCCGTGGCACGAAGAGCAGGGCACCAGCAGCCGCGAGGCGTCGCCTTTTCGTACCAGTTTGTCGGCCATTTTAAAGCGTTCGTCCGACAGGTTCTGCTGAATTTCCCAATCGGACAAAGACTGGTCGGCATAAAACGCGGCCACATCAGCGATTTCCTGATCGCTCATGGCCTGAGCCAGCTTGACCATGATGTTGGCCTGGCCGTAATCTTCCCAGCGGCGGGCGTCGCGATAGTCCAGCATCATTTTCATGGTGTATTCCGGTGTTTGCCCGTTCAGTGAACTGAAATTACGCGAAGGGGACTGGCCGTTTTCGCCGTGACAGGAGGCGCACATCATTTGGGTGTGCACGGTCTGGCCCCGTTCGACATTGCCTTTGGGCATCTCGTTCAGTGTCTGGTTCAGAGACTGATGCGTCCAAGCCTCGGCCTTGAGCTTGTCGCCGTGGCCGCCGGCCAGCGCCAGCGCAGGCACCAGCACACAGGCACTGATGGCTGAGTGGATGGATGTTTTTTTCATAACCTTTTTCCCTTTTGAATCCATGGTTTCCGCCTTAATAGAACACGTCTTTGACGAATTCGCGGTGCCAGTTTTTCTGATAGACCGCTTCCAGAATCGGCTGGGCCGGTTTGTCGGTAATCTCTGACACGCCCGCTGAGTCGCCTTTGGGTTGAATCAGACCGTCGCGGACTTCGTAAATCGCGGCAATGGAGACGCCGTAATTCTGTCCGGCCAGGCTGTAGCAGACATTGGAATAAATGGCTCTGCCCGGCGATTCGCCTTTGAGCGTGTCGGCCACGGCTTTGGCGCAGACCTTGGCCTGCGAGTTGGCCGAGTAGCCGGATTTGGGCATGGCGTCGGCAATGGTGCTGTCGCCCAGCACATACACTTCATCATGGCGCATGGATTCAAAGGTGTGGCGATTGATCGGGCACCAGCCGGACTCGTCGGTCAGATCCAGATTTTGCGCCAGCTTTCCGGCCCGCTGGTTGGGGATGATGTTGATCAAGTCCGCCTGAAAATCTTCGACCACCGCCTGAACCTGATTGGTTTTCGGGTCCAGTCGCGTGACCTGGCCGCCATCGGAACCGGAAACCCACTCAATCAGGCTGTTATCGGTTTTGTAGCCATACAGGCGTTCCCACGCTTTTTTGAAGGGCACGTCTTTGGTGAAACGGTCCTTGGGATCGAGCACAATCACCTTGCCGGTGGGGTTGTGTTTTTTCAGGTATTCGGCAAAGAACGAAATCCGCTCATAAGGCCCCGGCGGACAGCGGAACGGGTTCTGCGGCGGGGCGATGATCGCGGTGCCGCCCTGTGGCAGGTTTTCCAGTTGCTGTTTCAGCTTGAGGGTTTGCGGCCCGGCTTTGTAGGCGTGCGGATGGGTGGTGTCGGCCACCTGTTCGTTGAAGCCTTCGATGTTGTCATAGACGAAATCGATGCCGGGGGAGACCACCAGTTTGTCGTAAGACACGACCTCGCCTTTCTGGGTGCGGACGGTTTTTTGGTCAAAGTCCGCGCCCACCACCCTGTCGATGATCACGTTTACATTGTATTTGGAACGAATCGTGTCCAGATTGAAAGTCAGTTCGTCCAGTGTGTGCATGCCCACCAGCACATCGTTGCTGCGCAGGCAGGTGATGTATTCCGGGTATTGCTCGATAATGGTGATTTTGACGTCCGGGTCGGCAAAGCGCAGGTATTTGGCAAAAGTGGACCCGCCGACGCCACCGCCCAGAATCACCACATGCGCGGCGGATTGGGCGAAGGCCTTGTTGCTGGCCCCGAAAATGCCGGTCGCGGCCACCGCAGAGGCCCCGAACAGTTTGACCAGATCCCGGCGTGTGATTTTGCGATCAAAGGTTTGTTGTTCCAGTCGGCTCATTGTTGACCTCCCATGGCGTTTTTGGCGGCCTCGGATGCCTTGTAGGCTTCCTCCAGCTCGGTGTTTTGCCAGGCTTTGTAGGGTTGTTTTTCAAACCAGATGGCCATGGCGTGGATTTCTTCGTCGGTAAAGCCGCGTGCGACCCGGTCCATGATCACCGCATCGCGCGAGCCGTCCCGATAGGCCAGCATGGCGCGCTCAAAGGTTTCCACCGGCAAACCGGCCAGCGGCGGCATGGCTTCGGTCATGGCCTGTCCGTTGGTGCCGTGACAGGGCGCGCATTGCTGCGCCATGGCTTCGCCCAATTTGGCTGTGATCGATGACGATTTGGCGTCGTCCTGCGCCTGCGCGGGTGTGCCTGCAAACAGGCTTAAGCTCAGGCACAGACCAGAAAGTCTGAGTGTGTTGTTTGTCATTGTTTTGCTCCTTTTACTGTGCCCAGACCCAAAAACCGACGGCAAAGAATTGCACCATCCATAGCAAGAGAATCCAGATGGCGGCGGTGCCCATGCGATCCACGGTGGCGCTGGGGGTATACACGCCTTTGGTCTGGCCGACCTTCCAGGCCACGGTGAGGTAATAGCTCAAAACAGCACCGCCCAATACCGCAAAGGTAATAAAGAACAGCGCGGTCGAGTACCAGTCCATCACCACCTTGTAGTCCATAAAGTCGTAGCCGAAAAAGCCTTCCAGAATGCCGTAGCGCAGCATTTCACGGGTGATGGCGACCACCAGGCCTGCCACCACGGCCATGGGCAAAGCCATGTAGCTGCAGAGGGGCGAATTGTCTTTGAGTCGAACCTTGGCCCAGAGCGCGTAGGCGACCAGTGCCACGCCCCCGGCAATGCCCCAGAAGGAGGTGCCGAAGTCACCGGCGGTGTCGGGCAGGGTCATCATCCAGCCGATGTAAAAGACCAGCGCGATGGCGGAACCGACCGAAATCCATTTTTTGCCTACTGCCGCGGCAAAGTCCAGATAGTCCATGTCGGCGTCTTCACGCACCATTTTGAAACGGCGGTAGGTCACCATCATGGCCCCGGCCACCGGAATCGCCATGCTGATAAAGAAGCCGAAGCGCCACAGGTTGCTGGCATGCAGTTTGGAGCCGGAATAGTCCATCTGTCCGTTTTGCATGTACCAGCTCTGCCACAGTTCCGGGTGCAGCATCTGCTTGGTCAGGTTGTGCATGATGTAGCCCACGACCAACAGCAGGATCACACTCAGAATCATCGACCAGCGCGCTTTGGGCGCGGTGTTTTTGTCCTGTTGCTTGGCGTTCTGGAAGTAATAGAAATACATCGACCAGTAAGCCAGAATCAGAATCAGGATAAAGGCGATGACCCAGTCGGCCGAGAGCACATTGGAGGTGTACCACTGCGGGTCATAGATGACCTGCACAAACAGCAGCGGGGCGACCCCGATCACAATCGCGACCGAAACCGAGACTTTGGCCACCTCGAGCATGGCCGCACTCAGGCGATGCCAGTAGGGGCGATTGCTGAACGCGCCCACCAGGGTGACCCCGGCGGTGCCCAGCATCAGTTGCACAAAGAAAATGTGCAGGGCAAAAGTGAGTACCCCCAGTGTCATAAAGACAATGGGATAGGTCGGAACCCCTGCGGGATTGCGCAGGGCATACATCATGTCGGTGATGTGTTGAACGTTTCCTGCATCCATTAGTTTGCCTCCTGTGAGGTTGCGGTGTTGAGGCTGACGATGGCGGCTTTTTGCTGCTGGCCGTCGCCGGATTCCTGCACCAGTGCTTTCTGTTTGCGCTCGGCAATTTCTTTGTCAATCGCCGCGGTGATCGCCTCTTGTCCGCCTTCGTTGTTGAGCAACAGGTAGGACGCCAGTGCCGTGACCTCTTTTTCGGTCATGGGCATTTTGGGCATGTAGGCGATGGTGCCGGGTTCGATCACGCCGCGAATGTAGTCTTCCATCCGAGCCTGAGTCATGCCCTCGGGGAAGTAGCGGTGCAGCGGACGGATCCCGGTACGGCTGGGCGAGTGGCAGTTGGAGCAATAGGTCATGGTGATGAATTCACCGGCCTGAATATGATTGCCTGCGTTCACCTCGCGCAAATGTTCCGGTGTGAAAGGGTGCGCTTTGAGCAAACCGACTTTCTCCAGCGTTGGCAATTGCGATTCGATGTCCATGCCGGGCACGTCGCGTCCGATCACCTGGTTGGAATAAACGTATTGACCGGCGACCCAGGGCTTGCGCATGGATTCGCGCGCGGTTTCTTCCGGCCACAGACCCGCCACCAGAATGATGATGGTCATGGCACCGGCAAAGCCCTGTACCAGCAAGCGCGGTTGAATCATGGTGACAATGAAATAACCCAAAGTCCCGGCCAGAACCGCCATGATGCTGGGTTCAAAATAATCGGGCAGACGGTTTTCCATCACCAGCAGCGCCTGTTCGGGCACGGAGGTGATGTACCACTGGAATAGGGCCGCGCCGATCAGGGTACTGATGATGCCCAGCCAGCCGAGTTTGCGTGTCATTTCCTTTTTGAAGGCCGCGTCCTTGATGGTGGAGACGACAATGCCCCCGACCACGGCGGTCATGGTGAACATAAAGGCGACCCGCATGCCCATCTGCACAAAGGTGTTGGTGCCGTAAAAGCCGTTGAGGTAACCGCCTTCGGCGAACCACTGTTCTTTGCCGGGCAGCATCATGAACGACAGTATGCCGATGATGATCACCATGGTCGCCAGTGAAGAAATCCCGAAAATCAGGGAAATTTTCATGTGGGTCTTTTTATCAACCTTACCCACCAGGTACACGATCATGTAAACCCCGACCACTTCGATCACAAAGAACACCCATTCGGTGGCCCACTTCCACACAAAGGAGTGAATCAGAGCGCCGATGCCATTGGGGCTGCCCACGGTGGTGGAGTACCAGATGCCGGGCCCGGTGATGGAACCGGCAACATAGGTGAACACCAGTAGAAACAGACCGTAGCGTTTGACGAAGTCCAGATAGTCCGGCCGGTCTTCCTTGTAGGAGCGGTAGGAGAGGTAAGCGAAAAGCATGGCCGCACCAACCGAGGTGTGGGAGGCGAGCACATGGAAGGTCGCAATGATCCCGATCACCCAGCCGGAGCCAAGATTGGGCTCAAACCAGGTGGGGTAGAGGCTGATCAGTTCCATAAGCCAATATCCTTATTTATTAAGTGGGTTTATCCTGAGCAAGGAAAATTTATAGTACGCAGTGAATTTTACGGATGGATGACACAATTGGAACTAGAAATAATTTATGTGGCTCGTGCATAAAAACTAATGATCTGGTCAAAATCGTTATCTATGGGAGGTTGAGAGGGCCTGTGCGTTGCACAATGGTTGCGAAATTTCGGCTTGTGCCGGATTAGAATGTGTATTCTAATAAGGTCATGTCATCCATTCAGCCCATTTCATCCACCAACGAGCCAGCGCCTTGGCCGCGTTCGTTTTTTTACAGTCTGAAGCTGCCGGCTTCACAGAAGAAGGTGTTGGATTCGGCGCTGGTGCTGTTTGACCAGCAGGGGTACTTCAGTACCTCCATTGCCGATCTGGTCACCCATTCCGGGGTCAGTTCCGGTTCGATTTATCATGCGTTTGGCGACAAGGAAACTATCGCCCGGCGTCTGATGCTGGCACTGCTGGAACAGTTGGAACAGGCGCAGACGCGGATCATCGGCGAGCATGACGGCGGCTGGGAGCGTTACCGCCATCTGGTGGACTGGATGATGGGCGAAGCGCAGACCCACCCGCACGCCATGCGCTTTATCCTGCAGGCGCGGCATCAGGAATTTTTGCCGGAGCAACCGCCGGTGTGTGCGCAGCAGCCGTTTGTGACCCTGCGCCGGGTGCTGGTGGAGGCGCAGAACGCCGGGGAAATCGCTTCCATGCCACCGATGCAGGCGGCGGCGCTGGCGTATGGGCCGGTGTTGCGTTGGATTCAGTTTTATTTGGACGGTTTGTTACCAGGCCTGGTCAAAAGTGAATGGCAATCACTGGCGCAACAGGCCTGGCAAAGTCTGGCAAACACATCAGAGCGCAAAGCGCAGAATGCAATCAAGGAGCAAGCATGAAGTTTTCAAAAACGTTATTGGCCTCGGCGATCATGGGGCTGTCAGTGAGCGCGCAGGCCAGTCAGGATCCGTATGTGGCGGGCTTTGATGCCTATGCAAAAGAAATGCAGGCGGCCAATGCCTCCACGGCCAGCTCGTTTGATACCTATGCCAAAGATGTGGCCGGAACCCTGAAAAAAGCCGGTTACATCGGTCCGACTCTGTCTTTGCCTGAGCCGGTCAAGGTGACCGATGGCGTCTACACGGTGGTCGGCAGCCTGATCTGGCACAACCCGACCAATTTCGGCTTGAACAACAACCTGACCTGGATGGAGTTCGAAGACGGCGTGTTTGTGTTCAATGCCGGACCCAACCCGGCTGTGGCCGGTTCGTTTCACCGCATGATCAAGGAACACACCGACAAGCCGGTCAAGTGGGTTGCGGTGGAAAACTCGCAGGGCCACGCTTATCTGGGCAGCAGTTACTGGGTCGATGTGGGGGTGAAAAACCTCTATTCGCATGACGTGGCCAACCAGGATTTTGACCAGAATTTTGATCACATCAAGCAGCATTGGGGCGAGCGGGTTGGTCATGAAATCACCGATTCGGCGCGCAATGTGTCGGATCAATTCACCGAATTCAGCGACAAAATGGTGGTGGACGTCGGTGGCGGCGAAGTGGTCGAGCTGTTGAACTTTGGGCCGGGTCACACGCCTGGGTCAACATTGGTGTATGTGCCGTCGCGCAATCTGCTGCTGACCGGCGATGTGGGCTACAACAGCCGCATGCTGGCGCTGTTTTCCTACACCAACACCCAGCACTGGGTCGAAACCTTTGAGACCATGATGGATTACGTGCCCGAAGACGTGCTGGTGATTCCGGGGCACGGCGCGCCGACCGATATGGCCACAGTGAAGGAAGACACCCACGATTATCTGGTGTACATGCACCAGGAAGTGGAAAAAGTGATTGAAGCGGGCGGCGACGCGACCGCAGCCGAAGGCATTGACCAGTCGATGTATTCCGACCGTTCGGTGTATGAGCAGACCTACAAAAACAACGCCCGCCACATTTTTAAGGAAATGACCGGCGGCGATCTGGGTGAAAATTTTGAATGATGGTTGCCTCCCGTAAAAATTCACACACCGACCCTTTCCAGTCGGTGGCTTGAACCGTTTGCGTTCGTTCTTGGCCTTCTTGCGTCTCTGACCGGAAGGTCTTTTTTTGTCTGTCACATGGCTGTCAGAGTGATCGATTACACTGGTGCTCTGGAAGAGGAGCAGCGAATATGAGACCTGGCAGTTGGGACGTGTTCTGGCGTTTTTTGTGGCTGGGGTGCCATGCCTTTGGCGGTCCGGCGGCGCATGTGGCGTTTTTTCAGCGCACCTTTGTTGAGCGGCTGGGCTGGTTTGAGGCGGCGGCGTTTGAACGCTGGCTGGTCTGGTCGCAGATGTTGCCGGGACCGGCCAGTTCTCAACTGGGCTTTTTGCTGGGGTATCAGCGCGCAGGATGGGGCGGCGCACTGGCGGCTTTTGTTGGGTTTACCTTGCCCACGGCCACCATTCTGGGCGTGTTTGGCTGGCTGGGACAAACCTATTATGCCAGTCTGGCCCCGCTGATGCAGGGCTGGCTTTGGGTGGCCGCTGCGGTGGTCTCACTGGCGGTGGTGCAAATGAGTTCGGCTCTGGGCAAACGCTGGGGTTTGTGGGGCATCGGAGTGTTGAGCGGCGCCCTGTTTTTGTTGACGCCGTTGCCCGTCTGGGGCTTGATTCTGTTTTGGGGCGGCGTGGGGGCCGTCTGGGGCTTTGTGCCTTTGCGGCCACAAGAACCCGTGACAGACGGGATGGCGGATGGCATGTTGCGGGAGCGTCGGCCAAGCCTGTGGCAGAGCCGTTTGCTGCTGTTGACGGCGCTGGCACTGTTTGGGTTGGCGCTTGCGTTACCGCTGGTGCTGACCACCCTCAGTGGCGTGTTTGCGCAATCGGTTCTCACCGGGTTTCAGGTGTTTGGCGGCGGGCATGTGATGTTGCCGTTGCTGGAACAGGACTGGGTTGCGCCCGAAGGCCCCTTGTCTGCCGAGGTGTTTATGGCCGGGTATGGCGCGGTGCAGGCCATGCCGGGGCCGATGTTCGCGTTTGCCAGTTTTCTGGGGATTCAGACGGTCGGTCTGGCCGGGGCGCTGGTGGCCACACTGGCCATTTTTCTGCCGGGGTTTCTGTTGTTGATGGGCGGGTTGCGTTATTACCAGGCCTGGCAGAAACAGCCCCGGATCGCCGGTGGGCTGGCCGCGATCTATGCGGTGGTGGTGGGGTTGCTGGCCGCCGCCTGGCTGAATCCGATTCTGGTGCATGCGTTGTCCCTGACCTCGGTCACACTGTCCGGCGTCACCAGCGGCCCCACTCTGCTCGCTTTGCTGATGCTGGCGATCAATCTGGTCTGGTTGCGCCGACAAGGACCGATTTGGGCGCTGTTGCTGCTCAATCCGCTGGTCGCCGGGTTTATGGCTCAGAGTTTATGAATCAGACTGCTTGAACGGGTGGTCGTAATCGGCCGGTTCGTCCGAGTAGGCGCACACATTCCAGTCCGCGGCCAGCCCGTCTTCGGCCAGACAACAATTCTGGAAAAACGCCTGAATCTCACTGCGCTGGCAATGGGCTTCAAAGCTTTCGATGTCGGCCCAGATTTCATGAAACACAATCGGAAAGCTTTCCCCGTCTGCAAACGGCGTGGTTAAGCGGCGCGTGACCACGTATTGCAGGCAGCCGTCTTCGCGCAAGGTATTGGGCTCCAGCGATTGCAAGGTCTCAAACAGGCGTTTTTCCTGGCCGGGTTTGGGCTGGAACTGGGCAGTGCAATAGACTTTCTTCGACATGAATTTTTCCTGATTTTAAACGAATGACCTGCGCCATTTTACGCGATTCACGGCCAGATTTGATAGACTGTCGTTTTCCTTTGTTACCGACTGACTGATGCCCCAATGATGACTGCCAATCATGTGATGATCGCCGCCAACAGCCGCCTGACCCGGACCCTGATGCAGCAACGGGTCACGGACGGGGTGATCGCCGAATCCCGTACGCGGGAGACGCCGGAGATTCTGACTTGGGAACAGTGGTGGCGTGACTGGGAAGCGCGTCAGGTGATTCAGGGACGACTTTCGGCGCAGACTTTGCCCCAGCGGGTGCTGAGCCCGTTTGAGGCCACGCAGCAATGGGCGCACCTTTTGCACCGGCATCTCAGCGACCAACCGGCGTTTGCCTTGTTTGACGGCCCGGACACGGCACGGGAACTTTACCAGGCCTGGTCGTTATGGCACGAATGCGTTCTGGGATTTGAGGGCGAATCGAGCCCGGTTGTGGCCACCGAAAACGATCTGGCCGCGTTTCTGGCGGAGCACAGTCATTCCGGTGAGGCCCGATTGTGGCACGCTCTGGCGGATCACTATCGCCAGTTTCTGCACCAACACCGTTTTCTGGATGGGCCGACGTATCAACGCTGGCGTTATCACCAGCTCAAAACCCAGGTGGAGGCGGGCGCGGCGGGTCTGCCGGAAACGCTGACTCTGGCCGGTTTTGATGAATGGCCTCCGGCCATGAGGTCGGTGATTGCGCTGATGCGAAATGCCGGGGTCACGGTAAACGAAGACGCCAGCGCCGAAGTCGCCCGACCACAGGTGCAAACCGCGGTGCTGCCCGATGCCCGCAGCGAATGGCACCAGGCGGCTCATTGGGCGGCGCAGACCCTGGCTGAATTGTCGGAGAGCCGCCCACTGGCGCAGATACGGATTGGTCTGGTGGCACCCGACTGGCAGGGCCTGCAACCGCATTTGAAGCGCGCACTGGATGAAGCATTGCATCAGACCTTTGGCCAGCCTTTGTCGGGGTTGTCCGACACCGCCGCATCCACGCCGTCTCTGGTCAATTTTTCCCAGGGCGACGCTCTCAGTCAGTTGCCGATTGTCGACAATGCGCTGCAGACGCTGGATCTGGCTTTGCAGCCGGAAAAACCCCTTTCTTACCAGGTCTGGTCAGATTGGCTCTGTTCGCCTTATACCGCTGGCTTGCGCACTCAGCGACAGGCGCTGGACAAGCGTTTGCGCCGCTGGCAGTGGTCGCAGGTGGTCTGGCCGTCGTTGCTGAAACACCTCAAAACCGAGGCATCGGGCCATGCGCGTCTGCCCACCCGGCTGGCGCGCGGGTTTGAGACGGTGCTGGCACGCGAGGCCGTTTCCCGTGTGAGTGTGGGCGAGTTTGTCGAGCGGGCGCGTCAGCTTCTGGCCGACCTGGCCTGGGCCGATCCGGCGGGTTCTTCCAGCAAAGCCGCCTCAGACGTTTCTTTCGCAGGCGAAAAGACCAGTCTCAGCAGCCGCGAGCAGCAACAGAAACAGGCGTTTCTGGAGGCGCTGGACGCTTTCGCCGGTCTGTCCCTGAGTCCGTGCGAGCAGCGTCCGCATCAGTGGCTGACCCTGTTGCGCCGATTTCTGTCGGAACGGGTGCATCAGCCGGAATCGTTGGCGGAAGCGCCGATTCAGGTGATGGGGATGCTCGAAGCCGGTGGGCAGGCGTTTGATGCGCTCTGGGTGTTGCAATTGACCGATCAGAACTGGCCGCGTCCGCCCAAACCCAATGCGTTTTTGCCGGTGGCGCTTCAGCGCGCGCATGCCTGTCCCCGCAGCAGTGTGGAACGCGAGTTTGATTATGCCCAAGGCGTGACCGAACGTTTGCGTCAGTCCGCGCCACAGAGTGTCTGGTCTTACCCGCGTCTGGATGGCGAGGCCACGGTGCTGCCTTCGCCGCTGATCGAGGCTGTCTTGCTGGCCGACCGGGATCAGGCTTCGCCATCGGCGACGTCGTATGCCGTCGAAGGTGCCCGGCCGGATTTGATTGCCCGACAGGCAGTGGCAGACCCTGTGATCTGGGTGCGGGACGACCGCGCGCCGCCAGTGGAAGCCGGAGAGGAATTGCCCGGCGGTGTGGGCATTCTGACCGCCCAGAGTCAATGCCCGCTGATGGCTTTTATGGACTTCCGCCTCGGGGCCCGTTATGGGCTGGAAGAGGTGGAAGACGGGGTGCCCCGGCACCATCTGGGCACGCTGGTGCACTGGGTGCTGGAACACTTCTGGCGGGCGCAACGCACGCAGGCGCAGTTGCTGGCTCTGTCCGATTCCGAACGCGAAACGCGGGTGGCCGATCTGGTGCAAGAGGGACTGGCGGAACTGGCCGACCGTTATCCCGCCACGCTGCTGAAACTGGAGCAGCGCCGCTTGACCCGGCTGGTACTGGATTGGCTGGCACTGGAAGCGGCCCGTTCGCCGTTTGAGGTGGTGGCGTTTGAGCAGGCGTATCCGATTGAACTGGCGGGCATGCGGCTTCAGATCAAGGTGGATCGGGTGGATGCGCTGGCCGGAACCGCGCCGGAGCAGCGCCATTTGCTGCTGGATTACAAAACCGGCAAAGCCAGCGCCAAAGACCTGTGGCAATGGCCGATCAAAGCGCCCCAGTTGGCCGCTTATCTGTATGCGGTGGACGATGTGGGCGCACTGGGTTATGGCATTCTGCACAGCGACGACGGTGTGCGGGTATCGGCGCTGCTGGCGGATGGCGAAGCGATTGAACTGACCGGCCGCCAGATTGATGTGTCTGCCGAGGCGAAAAAAGACGGGCGGACCGATTTTGACCAGGCCTGGTATGAAGCCTTGCAGACTTTGAAACAACAGGTCTGGCAACTGGCCGAAGGCATTCAGCAGGGGGACGCGGCGATGTGTCTGATGCCCGGTCGCAGCGAAAAGGATCTGGCCTATGCCGCCGCCCAGCTGGCAATGCGACTGCCCGAAGCCCGTTATCAATGGGAAGAAGCCAATCATACCGAGCCCATGACCGATCCCATCACCGACCCCGCCACCGACACTCAGGAGACGCAGGCATGACCCAATCTTCGTTGCCCTTTGACGATGCGGACCACCTGCCCGAAAACGTTTCGCAGGAACATTCGTTACAGGCCGCCGTCTGGCAGACGCTGACGGTGGATGCCGGGATCGACGACGGTCAGGCCCGTTATCAGGCGGTGGACCCGACTCAGTCGTTCATTGTTCAGGCCCCGGCGGGGTCGGGCAAAACCGCGTTGCTGACCCAGCGTTTTCTGAGTTTGTTGTCGGTGGTGGACGCGCCGGAAAACATTGTCGCCATGACCTTTACCAAAAAAGCCGCGGCCGAAATGCGCGAACGGGTGGTCGCGGCCTTGGCCGAAGCCAAAAAGCCCCTGAGCGCCGGAAGCAATGTGTTTGAGCAGAATACCCATCGGCTGGCACAGGCGGCGTTGCAGCGTGATCGCCAATGCGGCTGGCGGCTGGAACACAATCCCGGCCGTCTGCGCATTCGCACCATCGATTCGTTGAACAGCTATCTGGTTCAGCAGATGCCTTATCTGTCGCGTCACGGTATGGCCAGTCAGATTGCCGATCAGCCGGAAGCCTTGTATCGGCAAGCGGCCAACCGGGCCTTGAGCGATTGCGAGGATGCCCAGGCGGAAGCCGCGGTGATGACGCTGCTGCGGCTGGTCAATGGTTCCTATGCTCGCGCCCAGAACCAGTTGGCCGACATGCTGGGCAAACGCGATCAGTGGATGGGCAGTCTGCTGCCGTTTCTGGCGGGCGAAGACGACGCCGAAGCCGATCATGCGGCGCGGGACATGTTGCAGACCGCGCTCAACGATCTGGTGCAGCAGGAAACCCGTGCCGCGTTGGCCCGGTTGACGCCATTGACCCGAATTCTGAACGAGGCGGTGGCTTTGGCGCGTGTGGCCCAGGCCAATGGTGCCAAGGGGCTGGAAGGCGTGGCTCTGCCGGAAGGGCTGGACGCCGGTTCGGATCGGTCGGTCTGGCGGACACTGGCGGACTGGCTGCTCACCGGAAAAGGCGAGTGGCGAAAGAAAATGAACAAGCAGCAGGGCGTTCTGTCGCCCTCCGAGGTCAAGGGCGAAGAAAAAGTTCAGCGCCAACAGTACAAAGAGCAGGTTGAAGCATGCCTGCTCGGCTTGCGTGAGGCCGATGCCGATCAGCAGGCCGCGGCGGCGCTGGCGACTCTGGCCGGACTGCCCGACCCGGCTTACGACGACGAATCCTGGCAAGCGTTGCAGCACCTGCTGCATCTGCTGCGCCGGGCGGCGGCCCATCTGAAACTGGTGTTTCAGCAGCAGGGCGAAAGCGATTACATTGAAATCGCCCAGGCCGCGTCCCGTGCCCTGGGTGAGCCGGATGCGCCCACCGATTTTGCCCAGCAACTGGATTACCGATTGCAGCATTTGCTGATCGATGAGTTTCAGGACACCTCGGTGTCGCAGTTTGCGCTGCTGGAAAAACTGATCGCCGGTTGGTCGCCCGGCGATGGCCACAGTCTGTTTCTGGTCGGCGACCCGATGCAGTCGATTTACCGCTTTCGGGAAGCCGAAGTGGCCAATTTTCTGCAGGCCTGGCACCACGGTTTGGGCCAGTTGGCGCTGACCTCGCTGACCCTGACTGTGAACTTTCGCGCCAGCCGGGGCCTGGTCGATTGGGTCAATCAGGCCTTCGCCACTGTGATGCCGCCCGAAGACGACATGACCACCGGGGCCGTGTGTTTTGCCCCGGCGCAATCGCAAAAGCATGACCCGGCCGAGACGGTTCAGTGTCATGGCGGGTTTGAACCGGAAACCGATCTGGCGCAGGTGGTGGCGCAGGTGCGTCAATGGCAACAGACCCGGCCCGATGGGGCCACGCTCGGCATTCTGGGTCGCAGCCGCAGCCACCTCAAACCGATTGCCCAGGCGCTGAAAGACGCCGACATCGCTTTTCGTGCGGTGGAATTGGAAGCCCTGTCCGAGCGGCAGGAAATTCAGGATTTGCAGGCACTGACGCTGGCGTTGACGCATCTGGAAGACCGCGCCGCCTGGCTGGCGCTGCTGCGCTCGCCGCTGGTGGGCTTGTCTCTTGAGGACCTGTTCGCGTTGCTGGGGGATCGGGCCCGTTTTCATGATGCCGTCTGGTCGGCCCTGACCGATTCGCAACGGGTGCAGACGCTGACCGAGGCAGGGCAGGCGGCGCTGGCACAGGCCATGCCGGTGCTGGCCGATGCCTTGCGGCTGGAGGGCGCGCTGCCGCTGAGCGAGCGGGTGATGCAGGCCTGGTTGCAACTGGGCGGGGCCCGCACCCTGACCACGGAAACGGCCCGCGACAACGCCCGGGTCTGGCAGCGGATGCTGATGGAACTGGAGATGGCCGGTACGTCCGTGTCTGGCCCCACGCTGGCGCAGGCACTGGCCGATCTGTATGCCTTGCCCGATACGTCGCAGGCCGCCGAACAGGTGCAGTTGATGACCATTCACAAGTCCAAGGGGCTGGAGTTTGATACGGTGATTCTGCCGTCTCTGGCCAAAACCGGCCGCAGTGATGACGAGCCTTTGGTGCAGTGGTTGAGTTTCAAACAGGACGACGCGCTGGGACAGACCCAGACCCGCTGGGTGCTGGCCCCGCTGATGCAAAAGGGCAAATCCGCGCGCGCCCAGGCGGACACTCGGCTGAACCAGCTGATCAAAACCTTTGACCAGCGCAAGCAGCGGCATGAATTGTCGCGTCTGCTCTATGTGGCCACCACCCGGGCCAAGCGCTGCCTGCACCTGTTTGTGTCCATGCCGCCGGGCCGCAAGGCGTTTGACGACCCGGAAAACCTGACCCCGCCCAAGGGCAGCTTGCTCGACATTTTGTGGCCGGTGCTGGACACGACCCTGCGGGACCGTTTTGTCCAGTGGGTGGAGCAAGGCGGAGAACCCGAACGCAACGACGACGAGCCCCAGGCCAGTGCGGTTGCCAAGGTGGCGCGCCGCCGCCCGGATGTGCCTGCGTTTGAGCCGTTGACGCCCGGATCGCCAGTGGGACAGGAAAATTACCAGGCCTGGTTAAAACAGCAATCGCAGTGGCAGCGCTATCAACAGCGGCATCAGCCCAGTGCGACTCAGACTTCCGAGTCAGTGGGGGCGGAAATGCCGCAGAGGGAGTCGGCCTCAAAAGCCAACCTCGCCGGTTCGGCAGCCGACAGCGTGTTTGGCAAGACGGTCGGCAATCTGGTGCATCAGGTGCTGCAGCACTGGGCGCTGGCGGAAAACGCTGAGGCGGATCTGGCTCGATTGGAAACCCTGCAGCCCTGGCTGCGTCAGCAATTGGGTGCGGCATTGCCGTCTGCGCAAGTGGCGGCGGCGCTGACGCGGGTGATGGCCTGTCTGCACAATGCCCTGAATCATCAGCGGGTGCGTTGGGCATTGAGTGATGACCACCTGTCTGCCCACTCGGAATGGGCCCTGTCGGAAGTGGTGCCGATGGGGGATCAGGCCCTGGGTTTGCACACAAAGGTTCTGCATACGGTGGTGGACCGCGCACTGGTAGATGAGCGGGGACGGCGCTGGATCATCGACTACAAAACCAATGCCGGACCGACGATGCTGACTGAGGCAGACAAAGCGGCGTTTGTCGAGCAGATGAAACAGGCTTATGCGCCTCAGCTCGGCCGTTACGGTGAGTTGATTGCCCGGCTGGAATCGCGCCCCCAGACGCAGGTGCTGTATCTGTGTGCGCTGGACGCCTGGGTGGTGGTCCGGGAAGAACCGGACGCGCAAGTGGATTGATAATTGCTTGTGCAGAGAGTAATATCTCGCTAACGCATTCGGATGGAGGAAATCTGGTGGCACAAGAATCGAAGATGAAAGAGTTTTTGACCTTTAAATTGGGCAAGGAAGAGTTCGCGGTGGCGATTGACCGCGTTCAGGAAATCCGCGGCTGGGAAAAACCAAGCCCCTTGCCCAATGTGCCCAGTTACGTCAAAGGCGTGGTGGATCTGCGCGGTACGGTGGTGCCGGTGCTGGATCTGCGCGAACGCTTCAAACTGCGCGCGGAAGTGGACGCCACCACGGTGGTGATTGTGGTTCAGATTCTGACCGCTCAGGGCGAGCGGGTGGTGGGTCTGGTGGTGGACGCGGTTTCGGACGTGCATGCGTTCGACATGAATGCGCTGCAACCGCCACCGGACATTTCCAGTTCGGTCGACAACCATTTCATGCAGGGGCTGGCCACGATCAGCGAATCCGGCAAAGCGGTGACCAAGACCCAGGACATCAATCAGAAAGACCCGAATGCCAAAGTCGAAAAAGGGCATATGGTGATCTTGATTGACATTGACCGTCTGGCCACAGACGGTTTGTTGGAACAGGTCGCGAATGTGGACGATGTGCCGCTTCGCAACGGCTAGCATCCTGTCGGATCAAGCCTGCGGAATGACGCGGTTCGACTGCCCGGCATCAATTTGACGGACGTTTTTGGATGGCGTGTCTGGGCGTCAGGCGCGTCGGAGCCGTTGGTTCCACCCGATCCGGGTGGTCCAGATTGAAGTGAAGCCCGCGGCTTTCCTTGCGCTTGATCGCGCTTTTGATCATCAGTTCCGCCACTTCGGTCAGGTTGCGCAGTTCCAGAAAATCGCTGCTGACCGTGTGGTGGCGGTAAAACTCATGGATTTCGTCCTTGAGCATCCGCATCCGTTTCAGCGCCCGCTGCAGCCGCTTGTCGGTGCGGACAATGCCCACATAATCCCACATCACCCGCCGAACCTCATCCCAGTCATGACTGACCAGCACTTTTTCCTTGGGCTGGGTGACCTGACGGTCGTCCCAAACAGGAATTCGACTTTCACACAGCGACAAGGCCGGGTCAAAGCTTTCCAGAATCGATTCGTAAGCGGTTTGCGCAAACACCAGTCCTTCCACCAATGAATTGCTGGCCAGCCGGTTGGCCCCGTGCAGGCCGGTGTAGGCGGTTTCGCCAATGGCATAGAGATGGTCGATCTCGGTCTGGCCGTGCAGGTCGGTGGTGATCCCACCGCAGGTGTAGTGGGCGGCTGGGACCACCGGAATCGGGTCGCGGGTGATGTCGATGCCGACCTTGAGGCAACGCGCATAAATGGTGGGAAAATGGTTGAGGATAAAGGCTTCCGGTCGGTGACTGATGTCGAGGTAGACACAGTCGAGGCCGTGGGTTTTCATTTCCTGATCAATGGCGCGTGCGACCACGTCGCGCGGGGCCAGCTCGGCCCGTGAATCGTAGTTCGCCATAAAGGCGGTGCCGTCCGGGCGTTTTAAAATCCCGCCTTCGCCCCGAACCGCTTCGGAAATCAGAAACGAACGGTCTTTGGGGTGAAACAGACAGGTCGGATGAAACTGGTTGAATTCCATATTGGTGACCGAACAGCCCGCACGCCAGGCCATGGCTATGCCGTCGCCAGTGGAGGTGTCCGGGTTGCTGGTGTACAGATAGGCCTTGGACGCGCCGCCAGTGGCCAGAACGGTTTTCTGGGCCACCAGTGTGGCCACAATCTGGGTGCTCTGGTTCAGAACATAGCTGCCCAGACACTCACGTCGGTCTTCGGACAGAATCAGGTCCACGGTCATGTGATTGGGCATCAGGGTAATATTGGCCGTTTGTTTGACCTGATCCAGCAGGGTTTCGGTCACTGATTTGCCGGTATGGTCGGCGGCGTGAATCACCCGGCGGTGGCTGTGACCGCCTTCCTGGGTCAGATGGTAGCTCTCCGCATCGTGTTTGCTGAAAGGCACGCCCAGATCAATCAGTTCGTAAATGGCTTCGGCCCCTTTTTCCGCCACCAGACGCACGGCTTCGGGGTCGCACAGACCGGCACCGGCTTCGATTGTGTCTTCAATGTGGGATTCCACCGAATCGAACGGGTCCAGCACCGCCGCAATGCCGCCCTGAGCGTAAACCGAACTGCCTTCATTGAGCGAGGCTTTGGCCACCACCATGACCTTGGCGTGTCTGGCCAGTTTCAGGGCGACCGAGAGGCCGGCAATGCCGCTGCCGATTACCAGAATGTCGGTGCAGTATTTGGGGTAAGTCTGTGAGGTCATCTGTCAGCCTGTTGTGTCAGTGAGGCAACGCCGGGTGCCGAAAGCCTTGAAAATCTGCATAATGGTAGCATAAAGCATGGAACACTTAAGCCGTGATGCCAAACGTTGATGGCAGCCACTCTGGCAGCCAAGGAGAGATTTGTGAATCCGACCCACCCGCAAGACCTGACCACGGCGTCAGAACAGATACTGGCCGAAGGCGAGGTGATTGAGCTGGACGGCGATCAGGCGCTGGTGCGCACCCATTCACAGAGTGGCTGCGGGGGCTGTCAAAGCCAGAAAACCTGTGGTACCGGCGTGTTGGCCAACTGGCTGGTGCCGCAGGCACAGAACGAAATCTGGGTCGACAATACCCTGGGCGTGCAGCTCCATGATTCGGTGCGCCTGTCCATGAAAAAGTCAGAATTAATCAAACATTCGCTGATGGGGTATGGGTTACCCTTAATCGGTCTGTTTTCGGGCGGTGCCCTGGCGACCGTGCTCTGGCCGTCTTCGAGCGGTTTTTCAGAAGCCATGACCGCGATTTTCGCGTTTGGCGGTCTGCTGTTGGGCTGGTGGTTGCCCAGAAAAGTCTGGGTGCCCCACAAGCCGGCACTGCATGACGCATTATTAAAGGAGAAACAGGAATGATAAAAAGCAACGCCGCAATGGGGCCGTCTCCAAAGGCCGCACACTTTATCAAGGTCGCGGCCAATGGGTTGGTTTTGCTCCTGGTGCTGATGACCCTCAACCTGGCACAGGCGCAGGCCAAGCCACCAACGGAAGGCACTGCTGCGCAAGGGGCACCCGGCATGATGTTGCCGGATTTTTCAAAGCTGGCGCGTGATCACAGCCCGACGGTGGTCAACATCAGTACCACCCGCGAGGTTGAGCAGCGGGTGCCGCCTCAGTTCCGGGGGCTGCCGGATGAAATGCTGCGGCATTTTTTCGGTATGCCCGGTCAGGGACAGGGCGAAGGCGATGAACGTCCCAGCCGCAAGGAATCCTCTCTGGGGTCCGGCTTTATCATTTCGGAAGACGGCTTTATTGTCACCAATCACCACGTGATCGATGGCGCGGACGACATTGTGGTCAAACTCAGTGATCGCCGGGAAATGGCTGCAGAAGTGGTTGGGTCCGATAAACGCTCGGACATCGCACTGCTCAAAATTGACGCCGAAGGGTTGCCGGTAGCCGACATCGGCACGGCCAAAAATTTGCAGGTCGGTCAGTGGGTGCTGGCCATCGGCGAACCGTTTGGGCTGGATTATTCGGTGACACATGGCATTGTCAGTGCGTTGGGACGCACTTTGCCCAATGACACCTATGTGCCCTTTATTCAGACCGATGTGCCGATCAACCCCGGCAATTCCGGTGGGCCTTTGTTGAACACCGCTGGGGAAGTCGTGGGCGTGAACGCCCAGATATTCAGTAATAGCGGCGGCTCCATGGGACTGTCGTTTTCGATTCCGATCGACATTGCGATGAATGTGGTCAAGCAGCTCAAGGAAAACGGCAAGGTGGTTCGCGGTTTCCTCGGTGTGGGCATTCAGGAAGTCTCGGGCGATCTGGCGGAAAGCTTTGGCATGGAACGGCCGATGGGCGCACTGGTCAACTCGATCTCGCCGGATTCGGCCGCCGAAGCGGCTGGCGTGGAACCGGGCGATGTGATTCTGTCCTTTGCCGGGAAAACCATTGACAAGTCCGGTGACCTGCCTCCGGTCGTCGGGTCGTCTCCGGTGGGCGAACCGTTGCAGATGACCATTCTGCGCAATGGTGAGCGTCAGAAATTGACGGTGGAACTCAAGGCATTGGGTGACATGGCCGTGGCCGAGCGTCGTCAGGCGCCCGAAAGCGAAGGCCCGGATCGCAATGATGCGCTGGGCGTGGCGGTGGAAGCTGTGCCGGAAGAGGCCCTGGCCCAGCGTGATCTGCCGTTCGGCGTGGGCATCAGCGATGTCAAACACGGTGGCCCGGCCTACAATGCCGGCATGAAACCCGGCGACATTCTGGTGACCATCAATTTTCAGCCGGTCAAAACGGTGGCGCAATTCAATCAGCTGATGGAAAACATGCCCAAAGGGCGTTCCATCCCCATACGCATTGTGCGTGGCAAACGCTCGATGTTTTTGCCGGTCGTGCTGGAATAGGAAGGACGACGCGGCAACAAAGATGCGTTTTCCGTTCAGATCACGTAAAATAGCGTCAATTCATTGACCCGCTGAGTGTTTTCGCTCAGCGTTCCCCTTGAAAAGGGGCCAAAAGGGTGACTTGTCACCCTTTTTTTTATTCTTCTGTTTTATTTTGAACCGTTTTTACTTGAGGCAGGCATGGCCACACAGCTCAAACACATACGAAATTTTTCCATTATTGCGCACATTGACCATGGCAAATCCACGCTTTCGGATCAGTTTATCCGTTTGTGTGAGGGCCTGACCGAACGTGAAATGTCCGAGCAGGTTCTGGATTCGATGGACCTGGAAAAAGAGCGGGGCATTACCATCAAGGCGCAGAGTGTCACGCTGAACTACCCGGCGGACGATGGCAATGTCTATCAGCTCAATTTCATCGACACGCCGGGGCATGTGGATTTTTCCTATGAAGTGTCGCGCTCACTGGCCGCCTGCGAAGGCGCTTTGCTGGTGGTGGACGCGTCTCAGGGGGTCGAGGCCCAGACCGTGGCCAACTGTTACACCGCGATTGAGCAGGGACTGGAAGTGTTGCCGGTGCTCAATAAAATCGATCTGCCCGCCGCCGAACCGGAACGGGTGGTGGACGAAATCGAAGAAATCATCGGCATTGAAGCCCATGACGCGGTTCAGGCCAGCGCCAAGTCCGGGATCGGGGTCAAGGAGACGCTGGAAGAAATCGTCAAGAAAATCCCGCCGCCGGAAGGCGATGTGGATGCGCCCTTGAAAGCCCTGATCATCGATTCCTGGTTTGATAACTACCTGGGCGTGGTGTCGCTGGTACGACTGATTGACGGCACCATCGGCAAAAAAACCAAAATGCGCGTCTCCTCCACCGGCGAAGAATACCTGGTGGATCAGGTCGGGGTGTTCAATCCCAAGCGCACCCCGACCAAGTTTTTGCGCGCCGGGGAAGTCGGCTTTGTGATCGCCGGGATTAAGGACATTGATGGCGCGCCGGTCGGGGATACGCTGATGGAGGCCGGGCGCGTGGTGGATCGTCTGCCCGGGTTCAAACCGGCGCAGCCCCGCGTTTTTGCCGGGTTGTTTCCGATCAGCTCCGAAGATTTCGAAGATTTGCGCGAGGCTTTGCGCAAGCTGCGTTTGAACGATGCGGCCCTCTATTTTGAGCCGGAAAGCTCGGACGCGCTTGGGTTCGGGTTCCGTTGCGGTTTCCTGGGCATGTTGCACATGGAGATCATTCAGGAGCGGCTGGAGCGCGAATACGGTCTGGACCTGATCACCACCGCGCCGACGGTGGTGTATGAGGTGGTGACCAAAAAAGGCGAAACCCTGAACATCGACAACCCTTCCAGTCTGCCGGACTTGGCGACGGTGGAAGAAATTCGCGAGCCGATCATTGTGGCCAATATTCTGGTGCCGGAAGAATTTGTGGGCGCGGTGATGAAGCTCTGCATTGAAAAACGCGGGGTTCAGAAAGACATGCAGTATGTGGGCAAACAGGTGTCGCTGACTTACGAAATGCCTTTGAACGAAGTGGTGCTCGACTTTTTTGACCGGCTGAAATCCACTTCACGCGGTTATGCGTCGATGGAATACGAGTTCCGTCGTTTCCAGGCCGACGATCTGGTCAAGCTGGAATTTCTGGTCAACAGTGAGCCGGTGGATGCGCTGGCGGTGATTGTTCACCGTTCCAAATCGGTGCCGCGCGGCAAGATGCTGATCGAAAAACTGCGCAAAATTATTCCGCGTCAGATGTTCGATGTCGCCATTCAGGCCGCAATTGGTGCTAAAATTATCGGCCGGACCAATGTGAAAGCCTTACGTAAAAATGTGACCGCCAAATGCTATGGCGGCGATGTTTCGCGTAAAAAGAAACTGCTGCAGAAGCAGAAGGAAGGCAAAAAGCGCATGAAGTCCATCGGCAGTGTGGAACTGCCACAGGAAGCGTTTCTGGCCGTGCTCGATACGTCGGAAGACGACTGAATTTTTACCAGGCCTGGTCAATTTTGTCATGAATTGCCCGGCCAAAGCCTTGGATTTTGAAAGGCGCAGACACAGCAAAGTGAGCCAATAGCATGAGTTTTGAACTGATTCTGGTGATTGTCACCGCCATCACCGGCGTGATTGTCTATGTGGATAAGGCGGTGTGGGCACCCAAGCGGGCTCGATCGGTCACCGGCGATAAACAGCCGGTGGTGGTCGAGTACGCCCGCTCACTGTTTCCGGTGTTTCTGATTGTGCTGGTGTTGCGCTCCTTTGTGATCGAGCCCTTTCGGATTCCGTCCGGCTCCATGTACCCGACCCTGCAAATCGGGGATTTTATTGTGGTCAATAAGTTCGCCTACGGAATCAAGCTGCCGGTGACCCAGACCAAACTGATCGACACCGGCGAACCCGAACGCGGGGACGTGGCCGTGTTCAAATACCCCAAGGACCCGGATGTGGATTACATCAAGCGCATTGTGGGTTTGCCGGGGGATGAGATTTCCTATATTGAGCGCACCTTGTTTGTGAACGGACGCTCGGCGATGCAGCATTCGCTGGGGGACTACGATGGTAACGGAGCCGGGGATGTGATGGACGGCACGGCGCTGATACTGGAAACCCTGGGAGACCGCCAGCACCGGATTCTGCTTGATCATGCCAAATCCAGTCAGGATCTGGTGTCGGTGACCGTCCCGGACGGGCATTATTTTGTGATGGGCGATAACCGCGATCACAGTAACGACAGCCGTTTCTGGGGCTTTGTACCGGAAAAGAATCTCAAAGGGGAGGCTTTCGGCATCTGGATGAACTGGGACGATGGCATTGATTTCAACCGCATCGGCAAGGGCATTGACTGATGGGCGCAGAAACCGAACAGGAAAAACGCTTGGGCCAGCTTTCGGCCAAGTTGGGCTACACGTTTAAAGACCCGTCGTTTCTGGTGCGGGCCCTGACGCATCGGAGCATGGGCGCCAAAAACAATGAACGGCTGGAATTTCTGGGCGACAGCCTGGTCAATTTCATGATTGCCGATGCCTTGTTCCATCAGTTTGGTGGCATTTCAGAAGGCGATCTGAGCCGGGTCCGGGCCCATCTGGTCAAGGGCGAAACCCTGGCCAAAATCGGCCGCGAATACGACCTTTCCGATTATCTGATGCTGGGGCCCGGTGAGTTGAAAAGTGGCGGTTACCGCCGGTCGTCGATCATTGCCGATGCGGTCGAAGCGATCATCGCGGCGGTGTACGAAGACGGCGGGCTGGACGCCTGTCGGGACTTCGTCACCCGCATTTATCAGGGGCGGATGGCCGATCTGGACCCGGACAAGGTGGGCAAAGACCCCAAAACCCGTTTGCAGGAAATTCTGCAGGCACGACAGGCCGACCTGCCCGAGTATTCGGTGATCAGTGTCAATGGCCCGGCCCACGCGCAGGAATTTACCATCAGTTGTTTTGTCGGGACAATGGATCGTAAATTTGAAGCCGTGGCCACCAGCCGCCGCAAGGCCGAGCAATTGGCGGCCGAAGAAGCATTGCAAGTATTGGAAAAAGGGAATGACGATGACGGATAGCGCCTATCGCGCCGGGTTTGTGGCCGTCGTGGGTCGCCCCAATGTGGGCAAGTCCACACTGATGAACTGCCTGATCGGACAAAAACTCAGCATCACTTCGCCCAAGCCGCAGACCACGCGCCATCGCATTCATGGCGTGGTCACCAACGACCAGGCGCAGATTGTGTATGTGGACACCCCCGGGATGCATCTGGGGGCGGAGAAATCCCTCAACCGCATTATGAACCGTACCGCCAGTGGCGCGCTTTCGGGCGTGGATGTGATTGTGATGGTGGTGGAAGCCGGCCGCTGGTCGCGTGAAGACGAAGCGGTGGCTCAGAAATGCGCCCAGCAGTCGATTCCGTTGATCATTGCCATCAACAAAATCGATCTGTTCAAAGACAAATATTCGCTGTTGCCTTACCTGGAAAAGGTCGGCAAGAAAGTGGCCTACGACGAGATCATTCCGCTGTCGGCCTACAACCAGTCGGGCATCAAAACCCTGCAGGAAGCGCTGGTGTCCCGGTTGCCCGAGCAACCGATGATTTTCCCGGAAGAGACGCTCACCGACCGTTCCACCCGCTTTCTGGCATCGGAAATCATTCGTGAAAAACTGATGCGTTTGCTGGGGGCCGAGGTGCCTTATGGGGTTACGGTGGAAATCGAACGCTTTGACTGGGACGAGGCCGCCAATCGCTGGGAAGTGCACGGGCTGATTCTGGTGGAACGCCCCGGGCAGAAAATGATTGTGATCGGCAAAAAAGGTCAGTTGCTCAAACAGGTGGGCATTCAGGCCCGTCGGGACTTGATCCAGCTGATGGACGCGCGGGTGCATCTGGAACTTTGGGTCAAAGTGAAGGAAAACTGGTCCGACGACGACCGGGCGCTGGCCAGCTTGGGCTATGATCCGAACATTTGACGCCGCAATACCGTCACACACGGCGATGCGCCGCTGATGGCACTGGAAATCAGCCAGCCCGGCTATGTTCTGCACCAGCGTGCCTATCGCGAAACCAGTGCGCTGGTCACCTTTCTGACCCCGCAACAGGGCAAGGTCACCGCGGTGGTTCGCGGATTGCGTTCGGGTCGAAAAAACGGGGCCGGTCGGCGTGCTCTGTGTCAGCCGTTTCAGCCATTGCATCTGAGTTGGCGCGAAGGCCGACGGGATCTGGTGAATCTGGCCGGGATGGAAGCCGCAGGCATCCGCTTTCCCCTGTTTGGCGAAGCCGGGTTCTGCGGGCTCTATGTCAATGAGCTGATTTATCGGCTTTTGTATCCGGGCGTGGCGGTCGATCCGTTTTTTCAGGCTTACGAACAAACCCTGTATCAGCTGGCCGATGCCGAAAACCGCGCCGACCAGGCCTGGCAATTGCGTCAGTTTGAATGGGTACTGCTCGATACTTTGGGCGTGCGCATCAACTTTACCGAAACCGTGGATGCGGAGCCGATCAGCGCCAGCGGGCATTATGCTTTCCGGGCCGGGGTCGGGTTTGCGCCCGTGGATCAGACCAGCGCCGAACGGGCTTTGCCCGGTCGGTGCCTGCAAGCGTTTTCACAGGGTCAGTATGATCCGCAGTGTCTGAGCGTGTGGCGTTTTGTCTTTCGACAGGCGATTGATCAGGCATTGGGCGGCCAGCCAATTCAGGCCAGAGCCTTGTTTACACCAAACTCATACCAAGATTGAGAGGAAACCGATGAAACCGATTTTTCTGGGCGTTAACATTGATCACGTTGCCACCTTGCGCCAGGCACGGGGCACCCGCTACCCGGACCCGGTCAAGGCCGCTCTGGATGCCGAGATGGCCGGCGCAGACAGCATTACCCTGCATTTGCGGGAAGACCGCCGTCACATTCAGGACGCCGATCTGCACCACTTGGTTGAGATGCGTCAGACCAAAGTCAATCTGGAAATGGCGGCCACCGACGAAATGCTAAAAATCGCCCTGAAAACCAAGCCCGAAGACGTCTGTCTGGTGCCGGAACGGCGTCAGGAACTGACCACCGAAGGCGGTTTGGACGTGGCCGGTCAGGTGAAGTCGCTGACGCCTTTGTGTCAGAAACTGGCCGAACAGGGCACGCGTGTGAGCCTGTTCATCGACGCCGAGGAAGCGCAGATCCGGGCCGCGGCGGAAATCGGCGTACCGGTGATCGAACTGCACACTGGGGTGTACGCGGAATTGAACGACCCGAAAGCGATTGAGCAGGAACTGGTGCGTTTGCAGGCCGCGACCGATCTGGCCGTGTCGCTGGGGCTGACGGTCAATGCCGGACATGGCCTGCATTATCATAATGTGGCGGCCATTGCCGCGATCAAAGACATCGAAGAACTCAATATCGGTCATGCCATCATTGCCCAGGCCGTGTTCTGTGGATTGCCCACCGCCGTGTCCGACATGAAGCGGATGATGGTCGAAGCCAGAAAGATCGCCTGAGCCATGATTACCGGCATTGGCACCGATCTGGTCGAGATCGCACGGATTGAACAGTTGTTGTCCCGCCGTGGGCAGGCGTTTGTTCAGCGGGTTCTGACGGAATCCGAACAAAGTGAATGCGCCCGCTGCGATTTTCCCGAGCGCTTTCTGGCCAAACGCTGGGCCGCCAAGGAAGCGGTGGTCAAAGCGATGGGCACCGGCTTTACTCAGGGCGTTTCCTTCCAGGGCATCGAAATTGGCCATACCCAGACCGGTCAGCCGCTGGTGCAGTTATCCGGTGCGACCCTGGCGCAGGCCGAATTGCTGGGGATCGAACGCTGGGCCCTGAGCCTCAGTGACGAACGCCATTATGCGGTCGCCTTTGTGGTGGCCGAAGGCGGCGGCATGGCCATGCTCTGAGCCTTTTCGACCCGTTTTTTACCAGGCCTGGTAAATTTTGGGTCCCACCCTTGAATAATCCCAACCTGCCCTCATATCTCAGTCATCGTTTTTTGTTTTTTCATTTGCTTTTTATTTGATCTGACCGGTCGTTGACCCGGTCAGCGAACCTTTACCAGGAGACAGAGTATGAGTCAGACCGAAACCCATGCGTTTCAGACCGAAGTCAATCAACTGCTCAAGTTGATGATCCATGCCCTTTACAGCAACAAGGAAATCTTTCTGCGCGAGCTGATTTCCAATGCGTCCGACGCCCTGGACAAGCTGCGTTTCGAAGCCGTGTCCAATGACAAACTGTCCGAAGGCGAGTCCGACCTGCAGATCATCGTCGGCGCAGACAAGGACGCACGGACCGTGTCCATTGTCGACAACGGCATTGGCATGACCCGTGACGAAGTGGTGGAAAACATCGGCACCATCGCCAATTCCGGCACCAAAAAATTCCTGGAAAATCTGACCGGCGATCAGGCCAAAGACAGCCATCTGATCGGTCAGTTCGGGGTGGGCTTTTACTCGTCGTTTATTGTGGCCGACAAGGTCACCCTGACCACCCGCAAAGCCGGTGAAGATCAGAATACGGCGACCCGCTGGGAGTCCACCGGCGAAGGCGAATACACGCTGGAAACCGTGGAAAAAGCGGAAAAAGGCACTGAGATCGTTCTGCACCTGAAAGAGGACATGGACGAATTCCTGGAGCCGCAGCGTCTGAAGCACGTGATCACCACCTATTCCGATCACATCAACTTCCCGATCAAAATGTGGGAAGCGCAAACAGACGACGAAGGCAAAGAAACCGAAGAGAAAACCCTGGAGCAGGTCAACAAAGCCACGGCGATCTGGACCCAGCCCAAGTCGGAGTTGTCGGACGAGGATTACAATAACTTCTACCAGACCATTTCCCACGACTTTGAAGCGCCTCTGGCGCACATGCACAACAAGGTCGAAGGCACGCTGGAATACACCTCACTGCTTTACCTTCCCAAACGCGCGCCGTTTGACCTGTATGACCGCGACCGCCGTTATGGTCTGAAGCTGTATGTGAAGCGTGTGTTCATCATGGACGACGCCGAGCACCTGATGCCGACCTATCTGCGCTTTGTGCGTGGGGTGATTGACTCCAACGATCTGCCGCTGAATGTGTCGCGTGAAATTCTGCAGAGCAACAAGGTGGTCGACAAAATCCGTGCGGCCTCGGTCAAGCGAGTGCTGGACCAGTTGGGCAAACTGGCCAAAGCCGACGACCCGAGCGATTACCACACCTTTTGGGATCAGTTCGGCAATGTGATGAAAGAAGGCATCATCGAAGATTTTGCCAACAAAGACAAAATCGCCAGTCTGCTGCGTTTTGCCTCCACTCACGACACCTCGGTCACCGAACAGCGGGTGTCCTTGGCCGATTACATCGATCGCATGAGCGACGATCAGGAAGCGATTTACTACCTGACCGCGGAAACCCACGCCGCCGCACTGGGCAGCCCGCATCTGGAAATGTTCCGTAAAAAGGGCATTGAGGTGTTGTTGCTGACCGACCGCATTGACGAGTGGGTGGTGTCGCACCTGACCGAATTTGAAGGCAAGCCTTTGAAGTCCGTGGCCGCCGCCGATCTGAAAGAGTTGGACGACGATGCGGACAAGGACTTGACCGAAGAAGACAAAAAAGCCCGTGAAGAACTGACCGAAAAGGTGAAAAAGGCGATTGAAGATCAGGTGGCCGACGTCAAAATCACCCACCGCCTGACCGATTCACCCGCTTGTGTGGTGCCAGCCGAAGGCGACATGACGCCGCAGATGATCCGGATGATGGAACAGATGGGGCAGCCTGTGCCCAAACAGAAGCCGGTGTTGGAGCTGAACCCCGATCACGCGCTGGTGAAAAAACTGGAAGCATTGGAAGACGAAGCCAAGCTCAAAGAGTGGTCTTTGTTCATGCTGGAGCAGGCGCAACTGGCCGAAGGCGATACGCTGGAAAGCCCGGGGGCGTTTATCAAGCGGATGAACACGCTGTTGAGCGAAGTGATCTGATCAGCCATCTGGCCTTCAGGCATAAAAAAACCGGCTGCGGCCGGTTTTTTTGTGCCCGTCTAAAAGCAAAAATCTCAGACCATCCGCCCCATGTGGCTGTTCCAGAGGCTGCCGAAAATCAAGCTGAACACAATGCCGGTGATGAATACAATGTACCAATAGCGGCGCATCTTTTTGCTTTGAGTCCGTTCTTCTTCGGTCATGGCGCTTTCATCGGGCCGGTCCTTGAAAAACACCAGCATCAAACCGATGGCACCAATGAACCCGGCGACGTTGGCCAGATAATGGACTCCGGAAAGCATTGAACCGATGCCCAGCGCCAGAATGATTGAATACATTATCAGTAGATTTCGCATAACACCTCTTTGTTTCATGCAGGGAGAAAACGTTGTGGAGCTTGTTCGAGTATTCTAAAAAAATGGAGGCGGAATATGTATAAATTATGCTTTTATGTGCCAAAGGTTTACGCAGAAACGGTCAAAACAGCGGTTTTTGATGCAGGCGGCGGGCAAATCGGCAATTATGACCGCTGCAGCTGGCAGGTGGACGGCAGCGGACAGTTCCGTCCCCTGGCTGGCAGTCAGCCGTTTCTGGGCCAGGCCGATCAGGTTGAAACCACTGAGGAGACGCGTGTGGAAATGGTGGTGGCAAAAGACAAAAATCAAAGCCGTGATCATCGCGCTGAAGGAAGCGCATCCGTTTGAAACCCCAGCGTATGACGTGATGGAAGTGCTTGATTTTTAAAACAATAGGCGTTTTTACGGAAAGGCTGAGTCGTTTATAAGGGATTATAAAATTTATCTATTAGTATAGGTGGTTTTTATATTAGGAAATCGTGATATTGTTTGATAGAATCAAATCGTTGAAGCAATTTTTCAACATCCTCCTCGATTATCGCTTCGCTTATCGGGTCGGACTTTTGACCGATCTGGTGGCTTGGAAGCAGACCCCGCAACGCATTGCGTCGTTGGCGGGGTTTTTTTTGCCTGAAATCTGATCAGGGTGACGGTTTAACGCTTTGGCGCCTGATCGTCCACCTTGATCAACTGAATGGTGAAAATCAGGGTTTCATTGGGGCCGATGACTTCACCGGCGCCTTTGGAGCCGTAGCCCAAAGCAGGGGGCACAAAAATTTCCCATTGCGCGCCGGTCTTCATCATTTTCAGGGCTTCGCCCCAGCCTTTGATCACGTCGCTCAGCTGAAACTCAATCGGCGTGCCGCGTTCAAACGAACTGTCAAAGACGGTGCCGTCAATCAGGCGGCCTTCGTAATGCGCGGTAATGTAATCGTCCTCGGTGGGCGAGCGGCCATCGCCGGACTCAATCACGCGGTACTGCAAACCGCTGTTGGTGACTTTGACGCCGTCCTTGTTTTTGTTTTCGGCCAGAAACGCACTGCCTTCCTGCGCATTGGTCTGCCCCTGTTGTTTGCGGGCTTCTTTCTGGCGATCCAGCACCTGTTGCTTGATTTCATCAATGGCGCTTTGCATTTCGCTTTCACTCAGGCGCGGGTCCTGTCCGGCAAACACGTCTTCCATGCCCTGAACCAGCGCCGGAATGTCGATGTCGATGCCTTGCTGTTCAAAGTTTTTGGCGATGTCGGAGCCGAGCGTATAGCTGGCTTTCTGTTTGGTGGATTCGAGCTTGGCTTCGGCCTGCGCCAGAGTGGTGCTCATGGCCAGCAGGATGCCAGCCGAAAGTTGGGTCAATCGTTTCATAAAAGTTGGTTTCCATATGAAAAACCACCAGGCCTGGTGGTTTTTGGGTTGAAGGTTGAATAAACCCGGAAAATTCATAAATGATGCACCATCTCGCTTGCCCCTTGATTCCACAAGAAATATTTCTTCAGTCGGTCGTAATCGTTGATACGACACTCCTTCAGAAATTTCCTTGTGAAAACAATTGCCTTCGCGATATTGGCGCAAATTTATGAAATTTCCGGGTTAAATCGGGTTATTTTTTGGCTTCCAGCTTGTCCAGATATTTTTCCGCATCCAGCGCGGCCATGCAACCGGCACCGGCAGAGGTGATCGCCTGCTTGTAAACCTGGTCCATCACATCGCCTGCGGCAAACACACCTTCGATGGAGGTCTGGGTGGCATTGCCCTGAAGACCGCTCTGCACTTTGATGTAGCCGTTGTTCATGTCCAGCTGGTCATTGAAAATGTCGGTATTGGGCTGATGGCCAATGGCGATGAACACGCCGGACACGTCGATTTCTTTGGTGTCACCGCTTTCACGGTTTTTCAGGCGCAGGCCGGTCACGCCCATTTTGTCGCCCAGCACTTCGTCGAGTTCGCTGTGGAATTCGATTTTGATGTTGCCGTTTTCCGCTTTTTCATGCAGTTGATCCGCCAGAATCTTTTCGCTGGAAAAATGATCGCGGCGGTGGACAATGGTCACTTCTGCGGCGATATTGGACAGGTACAGCGCTTCTTCCACCGCGGTATTGCCACCGCCGATGACGGCGACTTTCTGGTTTTTGTAGAAAAAGCCGTCACAGGTGGCGCAGGCGGAAACGCCTTTGCCTTTGAACGCTTCTTCCGACTCCAGCCCCAGGTATTTGGCGGAAGCCCCGGTGGCCACAATCAGCGCGTCGCAGGTGTATTCGCCCGAATCGCCTTTCAATCGGAAAGGGCGCTCTTTCAGGTCTGCCGTATGAATGTGGTCAAACAGAATTTCGGTGCCAAAACGTTCGGCATGCTGCTGCATACGCACCATCAGATCGGGGCCGGTCAGGTCCTTGGGATCGCCGGGCCAGTTGTCGACTTCGGTGGTGGTGGTCAGCTGACCGCCTTGTTGCATGCCGGTGACGATCACGGGATCCAGATTGGCACGGGCGGCATAAACGGCCGCGGTGTAACCGGCCGGACCGGATCCCAGAATCAGTAGCTTGCAATGTTTTGTGCTCATAATGACCTCTTTGTGAAAAGTTCGGGTTTGAAACGCGCCAGGCCTGAGTCCTGGGCCAAATTATGCTAAAATTCTAACGTTTTTCATCCTTCCCTGCATTGAAAATAATGTGCAGCTAACGTGATTGGTCAATAAGGTTCAGGTCAGGCATGGCGTTCAAACCAGCGGGTTTCAAAAAAGACAAAGCGCACTCAGAAGACGCCGATCTGGCAGTCAATGAGCCGATGAGTGTCCACTGGCTGGTCAAGGACACCATTTTTCTGGTGTGTTCGGCGCTGGCGCTGTTTATGTTTGCCGTGCTCTTTACCTATCACCCCGGTGACCCGGCGTTTGATACGGTCGAATCCATCACCGGGATCGATAACGTCGGCGGCTACACCGGGGCCTGGCTGTCGTCGTTCATGCTCTATTTTCTGGGCGTTTTTGCGTTTCTGATTCCGGTGGGACTGCTGATTTCGGCGGTGGTGACCCTGAAAATCCGCGTGGGCCGTGAAGTCAATCTCAACCGCTTTTTCGCCAGTCTGTTCGGGCTGGTGCTGATGGTGATTGCCGGTTCCGGGCTGTCAACGCTCTATCTGGAGCCCGATCTGGGGTGGGTGGCGCTGCCGTTTTCTGGCGGCGGGGTGCTGGGCTATGAGCTGTCCAGCTGGTTGATTGCCCAGGTCGATCTGCTGGGGACCACGCTGGTGCTTCTGACCGTGTTTGTGATCGCCTTCAGCCTGTTTACCAGTTATTCGTGGATGACCATTATGGATCACACCGGGCAACTGGCCAGATGGCTTTTTGACCAGGCCTGGCAATTTGGCCAGTCCGGAATGGCCTGGGGCCGTGAACAGTGGGCTCAGCATGGTGAACCGATGCAGGCCACCGCCAGTGCGGCTTCCGAACGGGAGACAGACGGGTCTTCCCGTTCCGGCCCGGCGATCATTCTGCCGTCGGAAACCGACGAAAAAGGCAAACGCACCAAACCCCGAGTCATTGCCGCGCTGGCCAAAAAAGTCAAAGCCAAAACGCCCAAATTACAGGCCGACGAAGCGGCTCAGCGCGATGTGGATGAGCAGCACAAAGACGGCCCTGATCTGACGCCCAAAGCGAAATCCACTGGCAAAGGCGCAGGCAAGGGGGCCGACAAGAATGGCGATCAAACACCTGAATCCAGCGCTTCCGGGGTCACGGTCAAAAAACGGGCTTCGGCCAGTGAAACCGTGCCTGACCAGTCCAGCGGCGAGTTGCCGGGCGTGGACCTGCTCAGCCCGGTGCCGGATTACGACGAAGGCTTCAGCGAAGCCGAACTCAAGTCGTTGTCGGCCCAGCTGGAAGAGCGTCTGAAAGAGTTCGGGGTGACGGTGCAGGTGGAAGCGGTGCAACCCGGCCCGGTGGTGACGCGGTTTGAAGTCCTGCCTGCGCCCGGCGTCAAAGTGAACCAGATCAACAATCTGTCCAAGGATCTGGCGCGGGTGCTGTCGGTCAAATCGGTGCGGGTAGTGGACGTGATTCCCGGCAAATCGGTGGTGGGGATTGAAATCCCCAACGACGAGCGCGAGGTGGTCAGCTTTCGCGAGATGATCGCGTCGGAGACCTTTCAGAATGCCAAATCGCCGCTGACCGTGGCGCTGGGCAAAGACATCGCCGGCAAGCCGGTGGTGGCCGACATTTCCAAAATGCCGCACCTGCTGGTGGCCGGGACCACCGGCTCGGGCAAATCGGTCGGGGTCAACAGCATGATTCTGAGCATGCTCTACAAAAGCACGCCGGACGAAGTGCGCATGATCATGGTCGATCCCAAAATGCTGGAACTGTCGGTGTACGAAGACATTCCGCACCTGCTGACCCCGGTGGTGACCGACATGTCTGAAGCGGCCAACGCCCTGCGCTGGAGCGTGTTTGAAATGGATCGGCGTTATCAGTTGATGGCCAAGCTCGGGGTGCGCAACATCGCCGGGTTCAATGCCAAGGTGCAGGGCGCGATCGACAAGGGCGAACCCATTGTGGACCCGCTGTACAAACAGAGCGCCAATTTCGGCATGGAGACTTCGGAGCCGCCGCCGACGCTGGAACCTTTGCCCTACATCGTGGTGGTGGTGGACGAATTCGCCGACATGATCATGGTGGTGGGCAAAGAGGTGGAACAGCTGATCTCGCGCATTGCCCAGAAGGCGCGGGCAGCGGGCATCCACCTGATACTGGCGACCCAGCGACCTTCCGTGAATGTGATCACCGGCCTGATCAAGGCCAATATTCCGACCCGAATGTCGTTTATGGTCAACACCAAAATCGATTCGCGCACCATTCTGGATCAGGGTGGGGCCGAAGAGCTGCTGGGCATGGGCGACAGTCTGTACATGCCACCCGGCACCGGTTCGCCCAAGCGGGTGCATGGCGCGTTTGTGTCGGATGAGGAAGTGCATGCGGTGGCCGATTTTGTCAAATCCCAGGGCGCGCCCCAGTATCTGGAGTCGGTCACGCAGGGACCGCAGGCCGATGGCAACGACACTCTGGAAAAAGACGCCGAACAGGATGCGCTCTACGATCAGGTGGTGGCGTTTGTGGTCGACAACCAGAAGGTCTCGGTGTCTTCGGTGCAGCGCCATTTCAAAATTGGCTATAATCGGTCGGCCCGCATTGTCGAGGCCATGGAAAAAGCCGGCATCGTCTCGCCGATGAAAGGCAATGGCAACCGCGACGTACTGGTGCCGAAATCACACGAATAAAAGTCCCGGTTGAGCGGGCTCATACGAAAAGGAATGCGAATGCCGACATGGATCAGGAAAAACACAGCCGGGCGGACAGGCCAATGGGTTCTGACGCTGGGTATGTGGCTGTTTGCGTCCACGTCCGTTTGGGCGGAGCGCGCCGACATTGCTCACCTGGATGCGTTTCTGGATTCGCTGGAAACCTATCAGGCTGATTTTGTGCAGACGCAGCCGGACGAATCGACGTTTTCCCAGAATCGCTCGGAAGGGCATTTTGTGCTGGAGCGTCCCGGTCTGCTGAAATGGGTGTACCAGTCGCCCACGTCCCAGACCATTGTGGTGGACGGGCAGAACGTGTGGATATGGGATCAGGACTTGGATCAGGTTACGGTGCAGAATCTGAACGAACTGGAACGCGATTTTCCACTGAGTTGGCTGCTGTATGACGCACCGCTGACCGAACGTTTTACCATCATCGCCGGGTCGGTCAAAGACGGGGTGCACTGGTTCAATCTGCAGCCTCGCGAAGGCACGTTTTTTCAGAGTCTGGAAGTGGCGCTGGATGAAAACGGGCGGCTGGTTCAGTTGTGGATGTATCAATCTTCGGACAACATCACCAAGGTGCGTTTTGAAAACATCCAACAGAATGCACCGGTTGCGATGGACCAGTTCCGTTTTCAACCCCCGAAAGGGGTGGACGTGATCGGGCTGGAGTAAGCATGGAGTTTCAAGCCTACCAGCCCTTGTCCGACCGTCTGCGCCCCAGCACCCTGGCCGATTACGTGGGTCAGGGGCATCTGCTGGGGCCGGGTCGGGCGTTATCGCGCATGTTTGACAGTGGTCGCCTGCATTCGATGATTTTCTGGGGGCCGCCGGGCACCGGCAAAACCACCCTGGCGCGTTTGATTGCGCACCAGTCCGATTTGCAGTTTCTGAACCTGTCGGCGGTGCTGGACGGGGTCAAGGAAGTGCGTCAGGCGGTGGTGCAGGCGCAGAAACAGCGCGACCAGTTCGGGCAGGGCACGCTGCTGTTTGTGGACGAAGTGCATCGGTTCAACAAGGCGCAGCAGGACGCGTTTTTGCCGTATGTGGAAGACGGCACCTTTGTGTTCATCGGTGCCACCACCGAAAATCCGTCGTTTGAACTCAATAACGCCTTGCTTTCCCGGGCGCGGGTGTATGTGCTGCGCTCGCTGGAACGGGACGATCTGGCGCAGGTGCTGAACCGGGCGCTGACATTGCTCAGCGACGATCTGGGGCATCCGCTGGCGGTGACCGAAGAAGCGCAAAAAGCCCTGATTGATTACGCCGATGGCGACGCACGACGTCTGCTCAACGTGCTGGAACAATCGGTGGATTTTGCCGAGCCTTTTGCGACGCTGGAGACGGACGAAACCCTGCCGCCATCAATCCAAAACCCAACCCAAAACTTACCAGGCCTGGTGGTTTTGACCCTGAACCATTGCACCGAGGTGCTTCAGGGCGGGGTGCGGCGTTTTGACAAGGGCGGCGAAGCGTTTTACGACCAGATTTCGGCCCTGCACAAAAGCGTGCGCGGCTCGGCCCCCGACGCGGCGCTGTACTGGCTGACCCGAATGCTGGACGGTGGCGTGGACGCGCGCTATCTGGCGCGGCGTCTGATCCGCATGGCCAGCGAAGAAATCGGCAATGCCGACCTCAAGGCGCTTGGGGTGGCGGTGGACGCCGCCGAAGCCTACGAACGCCTGGGGTCGCCCGAAGGCGATCTGGCACTGGCACAGGCCGCGGTCTATCTGGCGGTGGCTCCCAAATCCAATGCGGTCTACAGCGCCTACAAAACCGCGCTGAAAGACGTGAAAACGCATGGTTCGGAGGAAGTGCCGTTGCATCTGCGCAATGCCCCGACCAAGCTGATGAAGCAGCTGGATTACGGCGAAGGCTATCGCTACGCCCACGATGAGCCGGAGGCGTATGCGGCCGGCGAAACCTATTTTCCGGAGACCATGCCCGAGCGCCGCTATTATCAGCCGGTGCCCAGAGGGCTGGAAATCAAAATCATGGATAAAATGCAGCGACTGGCACAGATGGATCAGGCCTCCAACCGGCAACGTCGCAAAAAGGACGCATGATGGGATTGCACTGGACACAGTTGATGATGGTGGCCTTCGGCGGGGCCCTGGGGGCAATGAGCCGCTTTGCGCTTTCCCACTGGGTGTATGCCTGGTTGGGGCGCGGTTTTCCCTGGGGCACGCTGGCGGTCAATGTGCTGGGGGCGTTTGCCCTGGGCATGCTGGTGATGGCGTTCATGTCCAAATGGCCGACCTCGGTCGAGGTCAAAACCTTTTGGGTGGTGGGCTTTCTGGGCGCGTTTACCACCTTTTCCACGTTTTCGCTGGAAACCTATCAGTTGCTGCAAACCGCGCACTGGTGGAAGGCCGGGGCCAATATTGCCCTGAATGTGGTCGTGACATTGCTCGCCATCGGTGCCGGTCTGGCGCTGGGGCGCTGGTTGTTTGGCTCCTCAGCGGGCTGAAACACAGAAGAATCAAGTAAGAACCAAAAACACCGAATTTTGTCATGAGCCTTTTGTCTGTGATCAGAGAGCTCGTCATATCAAATGAAAACACTGAACGGGGAAATAACCAATGCTGGACCCAAAACGATTCCGAACCGATTTGCACGCCCTGGCCGAACAACTGGCCAGCCGGGGCTTTGAACTGGATGTGCAGGCCATCGAAACCCTGGAAGCCAAGCGCAAGGCGCTGCAGATTCAAACTCAGGATTTGCAGGCCGAGCGCAATGCCCGCTCCAAAAACATCGGCAAAGCCAAGGCTGCGGGCGAAGACATTCAACCGCTGCTGGACGAAGTCGCTCAGTTGGGCGAGCAACTGGACGATGCCAAAGCCGCCAACGATGTGGTGATTCAGGAGCTCGACGCCATCTATGCGGCGGTGCCCAATCTGCCGCACGCCAGTGTGCCGGTGGGCGACAGCGAAGACGACAATGTGGAACTGCGTCGTTGGGGCCAGTTGCCGCAATTCGATTTTGAGGTCAAAGACCATGTGGCTCTGGCCGAAGACCGAGGCTGGTACGACAACGAGGCCGCGGTCAAACTGACGGCGGCGCGTTTTGCGGTGATGCGCGGGGCCATGGCCAAGTTGCACCGGGCGTTGTTGCAATTCATGCTCGATTGCCACGAAAAGGCCGACTACGAAGAAGTCTATGTGCCGTTTATCGTCAATCAGGACAGTCTGTTCGGCACCGGGCAACTGCCCAAGTTTGAAGCCGATCTGTACCAGCTTGCCAAGCACGACGAACACGACACCACTGACCGCGATCTGTATCTGATTCCGACCGGCGAAGTGCCGGTGACCAACCTGTATCGCGACGAGATCATCGAGACCGACCAGTTGCCGCTGAAATTCACCGCACACACGCCGTGTTTCCGTTCCGAGGCCGGCACCTACGGCAAAGACACCCGCGGCCTGATTCGCCAGCACCAGTTTGAAAAAGTCGAACTGGTGCAGTTCGTCAAGCCGGAAGAATCCTACGAAGCACTGGAAGCCCTGACCGCACAGGCCGAAAGCGTGTTGCAGGCCCTGAAACTGCCGTACCGGGTGCTGAATCTGTGCACCGGCGACATCGGCTTTTCCGCAGCCAAAACCTATGATCTGGAAGTCTGGTTGCCCGGGCAACAGGCCTATCGGGAAATCTCGTCCTGTTCCAATTTTGAGGATTTTCAGGCCCGCCGGATGCAGGTCCGTCACCGCAGCGGACAGGACAAACCGCAGCTGGTGCACACTCTCAACGGCTCCGGTCTCGCGGTCGGGCGCACCCTGGTGGCGGTGCTGGAAAACTATCAGTTGGCCGACGGTCGCATTCAGGTGCCCGAAGTGCTGCAGCCTTATCTGGGCGGTGCCGAGACCCTGTAATGGTCCGGTCACAACCTGGCCATAAAACCGAAATTTTTTGATAAAACCGGGCGCTGACGGTTGCAATTTCGGGTCAGCGCCCTATAATATCCACCCATCAGGAGGACTGGCTGAGCGGTCGAAAGCGACGGTCTTGAAAACCGTTGTAGGTTAGTAGCCTACCTGGGGTTCGAATCCCTAGTCCTCCACCAAATTTGATGTGTTGGTCGTCACAAAAAACCGGCACAATGGCATTGACAGCACCAACGTCAATCACTACAATACGTTTTCTTTTCAAGCGCCCGTAGCTCAATTGGATAGAGTACTCGGCTACGAACCGAGCGGTTGGGGGTTCGACTCCTCCCGGGCGCGCCACTATTGCGAAACCCCGTTTGGTCATTGGATCAAACGGGGTTTTTTTATGTCTGGCCGTTCTGTTAAGTCAATCGGCTGGATATGGCAGAAGAGACAGACCTGTCGTCTTGAGCGAAGCCGAAGGACCTTTTCCGACAGGCACAGCCATGAAGTGCCCGTGTTAGGCTAACGATGCTTGTATTGAGTCGGGCAATAGCCTCTGAGCACCTCTTTGCTGCGCAAGGCATTGTGCTTGGTTTTGCGACCACTCACGCGCTTGCGCCAGCGACGAAAAGACGCAGGTTTCAATTGCCGTCGCATCAACGGAATCACATCCTTTTCCTTCAGCCCAAACTGGCTTTCAATCGCCTCAAAAGGCGTGCGATCCTCCCAAGCCATTTCAATGATTCTGGCGGTATCGCTTTCAGTCAACTCACAAGATATTTTATTCATACATAAACTATACATAAATGTATAAAAAATAACCAGGCCTGGTAAGTTTTGGACAGGATTGTTCCTCCTGTCATGCAAATCGTATCTCAAATCATCACGACCGCACCGCCTGTCATGACGATAGAACCCCTTGTCATGCCGACCCATTCCCCTTGTCATGCCGACCAAAGCGGAGGCATCTTTCAAAGGATGGCACGGCAGTCAGGAGGTCCTTCGACTGCGCTCAGGACGACAGTGCTGTGTTATGGCTATCATACTACCCGTCCCCCTTGTCATGCCGACCGAAGCGGAGGCATCTTTCAAAGGATGGCACGGTAGTCAGGAGGTCCTTCGACTGCGCTCAGGACGACAATGCTGGTTCACGGCGAGCTTATCTCACCCAAAACGAAGTAAATAACACGCTTTTGGCAAGAACTACCAGGCCTGGTTATTTTTCGGGGGGATCACAATGGATTTCCGTCGGCATACACAGCAACATGGCAAGCAATCGCTCAGGCAGGGCTGCCAGTTGGTCGGGCCGGTATTTGGCAAAGCCGCGCAAGCCATAAATGTGGGTCATCACAATTTTGGCGAGCATGTCCGGGTCTTGGCTGACCAGCGGCACCTTTTCGGCCACCGCTTTTTCAAAAAACGTTTTCAGGCGCTGCTCCATCTGTGCAAACAACCCCTGAATGTGGGTCAATTGTTCCTGATCGTCGATGTCTGCGTCAAACAGGGCGTTGACCATAAAGCAGCCCTGCGGCGTATCAACGCAGAAATTCAAAAAGAAGGCGTAAAACGCTTCCAGTGTTTCCAGCGCTGGGCGTTCCTGCGTCAGCACTTCGTCAAGCTGGGTGACCATCTGCTCGGCATAGGCCTCCAGCGTTTTGCGATAAAAGGTGCGTTTGTTGCCAAAGGCCCCATACAGGCTGCCGGGTTTGAGCCCGGTGGCGTCCACCAGATTGGTCATGGAGGTGGCGTCAAAGCCTTTGTGCCAGAAGGTTTCCATGCCGTTTTTCAGGGCGGTGTCCGGGTTGTATTGTTTGGGTCGGGCCATGGTGGTTCCTGTCTGAATCGTGAAACTCTATTTTAATTGTTATTGAATGACTGTTCAAATTTTGCCAGAATGCTGAATGAGTATTTAAAAATAACGCCAGAATCATTTCTGGCAGGAGCCGATGTATGCGATTTTTGCCCGTCTCAACCGAGACCGGAAATCAGGAAGCCGTTGCGGTGCTGAATCAATCCAAACAGGTGTTTGGCATGGTGCCCAATCTGCTGCGTTATATGGCGATTGAACCCAGACTGGCGGATGCCTATTTGCATGTGACCCAGATTTTTGCCGCCAGCAGTCTGTCGGAAAAAGAACAGAATCTGGTGTTGCTGACCGCCAGCGCAGTGCAGCAATGTCGTTATTGTCTGGCCGCTTATACCATGCTGGGCAAGCAGGCGGGTTTGACCGATGCACAGATCGACCGGATCAAACAGGGGCAGCCGCTGGACGATCCGAAGCTGGAAGCCTTGCGTGGCCTGACTGTCAACCTGATTGACACCCGCGGGCAGGCCGATTCGGCTGTTCTGGTGGCGGTTGAGCAGGCCGGTTACGGACCCGAACAGGTGCTGGCCGTGGTATTGGGCATCAGCCTGAAGGTGATGAGCAATTACACCAACCATCTGGCGGGCACGCCGATTGATGACGCGTTTCAGCCCCAATAAGGAGTTCGTGTATGCGAACCACGCGCGATATTTTTACGGTTTCGGGCGTGGCTGGCACCACGTTGTTGGTCACAGCCAATCTGTATGTTCCCTGGACCGTGTATCTGTGGTTGTTGTGGGCCCCTTATCTGGGGCTGGGCATTTACGATATGACCCAGCCGCGTCATACCATTTTGCGGCTTTACCCGGTGATCGGGCACTTGCGCTATCTGTTTGAAGCCATTCGCCCGGAAATTCAGCAGTATTTCGTGGAAGACGATACCAGCGGGATGCCGGTCAGCCGGGAATTTCGTTCGCTGATTTATCATGTAGCGCGTAAAACCCCGTCGTTCACGGCGGGGATATAAGCGCTTAAACTTGAAATGTGTTACAATACTTTGTATGAAACAAGTCATTCGCAAAGCTTTTAAATTCAAACTCATGCCAAATTCTGACCAAGTACAGAAGATGATTGAGTTTGCCGGTGCGAATCGGTTTGTTTGGAACAAGGCTTTGGCAAAAAATCTGACTTTGCTTGAAGATAAAAAGCCTTTGCTCTGGTATCAGGAAATGAACTTTTGGCTTGGATTCTGGAAGAAATCGAATGAATACGGCTTTCTGAAACAGGCGCACTCCCAGTCACTTCAGCAAACGTTAAAACAACTGGAGAGAGCGTTTAAAAATGGGTTTGATAAAAAGCAACCTCTGAAGCGTATACCAAGATTTAAACGCAAAGGGCAAAAGGATTCATTCAGTTATCCGCAAGGATTTAAACTGGATGGAAATAGCGTTTTCCTACCTAAAATCGGCTGGGTGAAATATCGAAGTAGCCGAAAGGTTGTCGGTGAATTGAAAAATTGCACGGTTTCACGGCGTGGAAAACATTGGTATGTGTCTGTTCAAGTCGAGTATGAAGCGGAGATACCGCGCCATAGCGCTAATTCAATCATCGGTCTTGATTTGGGTGTAAAACGCTTCATTACTTTGTCTGACGGCTCATATATTGAGCCGATAAACAGCTTCAAGATACTGGAAAAGAAGTTGGCTTTTGCTCAGAGCAGGCTGAGTAAAAAAGTCAAGTTCTCTTCCAACTGGAAGAAGCAAAAACAACGCATTGCACGTCTGCATGAGAAGATCGCCAATGCGCGTTTGGATTTCCTTCATAAAACCTCAACCAGCATCAGCAAAAACCACGCAATGATTGTTGTTGAGGATTTAAAGGTAAGAAATATGTCCAAATCCGCCAAAGGCAATATCGACAAACCTGGCAAGAACGTCAAAGCCAAGTCCGGTCTGAACAAATCCATTCTGGATCAAGGATGGGGCATGTTCATTCAAATGCTTGAGTACAAGCAAAACTGGCTTGGCGGTGATGTTTTGAGAGTTGATCCAAGGCACACCTCACAAACCTGTCCAAAATGCCAGAATATCAGTCGTGCGAATCGCAAAACCCAAAGTGCTTTTGCGTGTACAGAATGTGGATTTAAAGCCAATGCCGACTTGGTAGGGGCTTTGAATGTGCTTGCCCGAGGGCATCGGGTGTTAGCCTGTGGAGTTGAAACGTTGGTTTCGACGTTGAAGCAGGAACCTGTGGGTAGTATTGATACACGCCCACTCTTAACGGCTTAACGCTGTTAGGAATCCCCGTCCTTTAGGGCGGGGAGGATGTCAACACAATACCGGGGAAGGCGGTTTGAGTCCGTACCATCTGGAAGAAGGCGGGGATCTGGTCTGGCAGATCGGCACCGGCTATTTTTCCTGCCGAACGCCGGAAGGCGATTTCGACTCCGAATCCTTCGCACGCAAAGCACAGCATCCAGCGGTCAAAATGATTGAAATCAAGCTCTCGCAAGGCGCGAAACCGGCCCACGGGGGCATTCTGCCCGCCGCCAAAGTCACGCAGGAAATCGCCGAAATCCGGGAGGTGCCGCTGGCCAAAGACATACTGTCGCCACCGGCGCACACGGCGTTCCGCAATCCGACCGAATTGCTGCAATTTATCACGCGTCTGCGCGAACTGTCCGGTGGCAAGCCGGTGGGGATCAAGCTCAGTGTGGGTAAGGAATCGGAGTTTTTGAGCCTGTGCAAAGCCATGCTGGACACGCAACGGATGCCGGATTTCATTACCGTGGATGGGGCCGAAGGCGGCACCGGCGCGGCTCCGATTGAGTTTACCAATTCGGTGGGCACGCCCTTGCGCGACGCCTTGCATTTTGTGCATTCGGTTCTGATCGGGTGTGGCCTGCGTGATCAGGTGCATGTGATCGCTTCGGGCAAAGCTTTTTCCGCATTCCATGTGTTTCGTTTGCTGGCGCTGGGCGCCGATCTGGTCAATTCGGCACGTGGGATGATGTTTGCCCTGGGCTGCATTCAGTCGCGCCAGTGCCATTCCGATACCTGTCCGACCGGCGTGGCCACTCAGGACCCGACCCGTTATCGCCATCTAGACGTCAGCGACAAAGCCAAACGGGTGGCCAATTATCAGGTCTCGGTGATTCATCATTTGATGGAATTGGTGGCGGCGACCGGCATGCACTGCCCCAGTCAAATTCAGCCCTGTCACATAAAGCGCCGGATCAGCCCGACTCAGGTCTGTACTTATGAAACCATTTACCCCTTGCTGGAAAACGGTCAGTTGCTGGACGCGTCCCGCCGACCGGATGAATGGGAACAGTGGTGGCAACAGGCCAATCCCAAAGACTGGCCGGAGAGTTAATCTGTGACTCCCTTTGAGCCGGAGAGCACTTTTATGGCGCAGTACGGTCTCTGCAAGACCCTTCGGCTTCGCTCAGGGTGACGGGGGATTTGTCATCCCGACCGAAGCGGAGGGATCTTTTAAGGGTTTGTACGGTATTAGGAAGCGTCTTCGGTTTCGCTCAAGCATTTGTCACCAGGCCTGGTTAAAAACCAGTCTGGTTTCTATGCGGTGCCTGATTGCAGGCTTTCGCTGTGATCAATCGGGTGGGGGTTTCCTGTGGGTGTGGCCACCAGCCACTGGTTTTCCAGCCATTGCGGGATCAGGGCGGCGGCGGCTTCGATCACTTGATCGGCACTGAGACCGGGTTGGGTGCCCAGTTGATCCGCCAGATTTTCAACCACTTCGGAAACCGGTTTTTCGGCCCCGGCAAAGCGGTGCATCAGCGCAAACACCGGCGCCGTGATTTCGGCAAAATGCACCTGATCGTCGGCGTCACGAGACACCAGCAACCAGGTCTCGGCCGGTTGGATGGCTTGCGGGTCGGCATCGGCCGCAATCCGGTGAACCGGCCAGTCATAACGCAACGGCCACACCAGTGGCGACAATTGCAGGACCGGGTCCTGATCGATTCGAACGCGGCTGAAAGGCGATGGATCAAACGGTTCGATTGACACCGCCAATTCCACCCATTCGTAGTGGGCCAGCGCCTGCAGAAACGGAAATCCGCTTTTCTCTTCTCCGACTTCGGGTTCGGTTTGCAGAAATCTCAGCCACTCCTGCCCCAGTTGGTGAAAATAAGGCGTGCGTGCGCCGTGGTGCTGCATAAAACGGCGCACCAGTCGTGCCCAGTGCTCCGGTCCGACCAGCCGTTGCATCACCGGAAACATGTTGCTCAGCAAGCTGTCGAAGTTGTTGAAAAACAGCGATTCGTAGATGGCCAGCCGTCGCGGCTCGATGGCCTCGCCGTCAACGGCCTGGGGGTCATAGCGCTTTTCGGGATCGCGCAGGTGCTGGGCAAAATGCTGTTGCAGCGTTTGAAAAGAGCGGGTATCACGGGACATGATTAACTGGCCTTTTGTTGGCGGCTGGCACGCAGTCGGTTCTGACGGGCACGGATTTGGTCGACTTCTTCCATCAGCTCCGGGAAGGGCGGAATGTTGAAGTCACGCTCCAGCAAGGTGGGTTTCAATCCGTGGGTCTGATAGGTAAAGTCCAGCAGCTCCCAGACTTCGGCCTGAATGTCCTGACCGTGGGTGTCCACTTTCAGGTCTTCGGCCTCGTCAAAATGCCCGGCCATGTGCAGGTACATGATGCGATCACCCGGCATGGCTTCAATGAAAGTCTGTGGGTCATAGCGATGATTGGTGGCGTTGACAAAGGTGTTGTTCACATCCAGCAACAGGCCGCAGTCGGCTTCGTCAATGACCGCGTTCACAAACTCGGCTTCGGTCATGTCGGATTGGGTCTGGGCGTAAAACGAGATGTTTTCAATCCCGATTTTCTGTTCCAGTGTGTCCTGAACCTGACGGATGCGCTCGGCCACATAATGCACCGCTTCTTCGGTAAACGGCATTGGCATCAAGTCATACAGCAGGCCCTGTTCGTCGCCGCAGTAGCTCAAATGCTCGGTGTAGCAGTGAATGTCGTGGCTGCGGAAAAACTGTTTCAGTTGCTGAAGGTAGTCGGTGTCCAGTGGGCGCGGTCCACCCAAATCCAGCGACAGGCCATGACAGGTAAAGGGAAACCGTTCGGTCAGTCGGCGCAGACGTTTGCCAAAAGCGCCGCCCAGGCCAATCCAGTTTTCAGGGGCGATTTCAAAAAAATCGATGACGGCGTCATCGGGCACGTCGTGGATAAAATCCCGCCGCAGCCCCAGGCCAACGCCATCGATCGGTTTGCGTCCGGTGTAAGCCATGCGCTTTCCTTTTTTTAAAACAAACAAAAACGCCCACAATCATTGCGCATTGCGGGCGTTGTCGTTATCGCGTTTTAGCGATGGAAATCAACGACCGCCGCACTTGCCTTCGCCACATTTACCTTCCATGCCTTTTCCCATGCCTTTGGAATGCTCGGGACGACGGCCTTCACCGCATTTACCTTCCATGCCTTTCTTGGCACCGTTGCCGCATTTGCCTTCACCGCACTTGCCTTCGCCGCATTTTCCTTCCATGCCCTTGCCTTTGGCGTGCTCGGGACGACGGCCTTCACCGCAGCGGCCTTCCATGTCTTTCTGGCCGCCGCCGCACTTGCCTTCGCCACATTTGCCTTCCATGCCTTTGCCTTGTTCGGGGCCTCTGCCACCACCGCACTTGCCTTCGGCCAGGTGGGTGTTTTCATAGCCCTGTTCCATTTCCTTGATCCCAAATGGGCTGTCGGAGGCAATGGCTTTGCCGGTAAAGGCAGCGGCGGTCGCTGCGCCAGCCATTTTCAGAAAATCGCGACGGGTGTTTGATTCGCTCATGGAATGCTCCTTCCTTTGATTGACAGTTCTGTAGTTTGCAAACCGCATAAAATTTGTTGTTTTTCATGCGTTTGTTGCATTATCTTTGTTTCATCATACGCCGTTGAATCCAGTAATCCAAGCTCAAATAACGACCGCCGCCCAAAAACAGCAATGCCAGTAACATCAGCAGGTAGGTCACGGCCCATTCCACGCCGTTGTTGCTGATCACAAAGCTTCCGGTTTCGGTCAGCCAGTCATAGTGACCGTGTTCTTGTAGCAGGTTTCTGGCGGCGTCCAGGCGCTCCATCGCCCCTTCCAGATTGGCACTGGGCCAGGGAGACATGGGGTCGTGAATGGCTTGCCAGCCGTTTTTCCAGTGCACCGACACGGCGGCCACAATCATGGTCACAATCAATGGCAAGGTCGCCCAACGCGTGGCCAGTCCTAACAACAGCAATACGGCCCCACCGACTTCGGCGGCAATCGCCAGACTGGCCATCACTTCCGGGAAGGGCATGCCCAGCCCCCAGTCCGGGTTGCCAAACCATTGCACCGTGCCTTCGAACCCGGCGATTTTGTTGGTGCCCGCCACCCAGAAAACGGCGGCCAGATAAATCCGCAGTGGCAGAGTCGCCAGAAAGTCCAGGTGCTGAAGGCCCTGCATCAGCCGGGTATGAATCTGAGTGAGTTGGTTCAACATCGGCACATTTCCTTTATTGAATGATCGTTCATTAAAAATCTAGCAGATGCAGAGACAGGATGCAAGTAAAAGTGCGCCGCATGATGACCAGGCCTGGTAAAAATTGGTCTCCCGGCGAAGGCTTTGATAGGATGAAAGGAATCAAAAGGAGTCAAATCATGCGTTATAACTTTCTGGGACACACCAATATCAAAGTCAGTGAAATTTGCCTTGGCACCATGACCTGGGGCGAGCAGAACACGCAGGCCGAAGCATTTGAGCAGATGGACTATGCGCTGGCGCAGGGCGTGAACTTCTGGGACACGGCCGAGCTTTATCCGGTGCCACCGAAGGCGGAGACCTATACCCGCACCGAAACCATCATCGGCAACTGGCTGGCTCAGAGCGGTCGGCGCGACGAAGTGGTGCTGGCAACCAAAATGGCCGGGCCGGGCGAGTTTGTGGAACACATTCGGGGCGGTGACAGTCGCTATACCGAAAAACAGGTTGATCAGGCGCTGGATGGGTCTTTGCAACGCTTGCAGACCGATTACGTGGATTTGTACCAGTTGCACTGGCCTGAACGACCGACCAATTTTTTCGGGCAATTGGGTTACAAGCCGCCGTCTGCGGAGGAAAAGCCCGATGATCTGACCCTGTTCAGCGAGACGCTGGAGGCCTTAAGCTGCCAGGTGAAAGCGGGCAAGATCCGCACCATTGGTCTGTCCAATGAAACGGCCTGGGGCACCATGAAGATGCTGCAGATTGCCCGTGAAATGGGGCTGGAAAAAATCGTGTCGGTGCAGAATCCGTATAACTTGCTCAATCGCAGTTTTGAGGTGGGGTTGGCGGAAATCGGCTACGAAGAACAGGTGGGGTTGCTGGCCTATTCGCCGTTGGCGTTCGGGGTGCTGACCGGAAAATACTTGAATGATGCCCGGCCTGAAAACGCTCGTATCACGCTTTTCCCACGATTTGACCGTTATCTGAACGAGCAGGCCACACTGGCGACGGAAGCTTACGCCCAATTGGCGCAGGAAAACGGTTTGTCGCTGGCACAAATGGCATTGAGTTACATCAATTCACGTCCGTTTGTGACCGCCAACATCATCGGCGCGACCAATATGACGCAGCTGAAGGAAAATATTGCCAGCATCGATGTGACCCTCAATGACGAGGTGCTGGCCGGGATTGAAGCGATTCACCATCGCTATACCTACCCTAGTCCTTGAGGTTGTTGGTCAAATCGGGTCACCCCAGTCTGCATTCTGTCACCCCGACCGAGGTGGAGGGATCTTCTCCGTCTCGCCCACACTCAAAAGCCCCTTCGGCTTCGCTCAGGGTGACAGGGCGTTTGTCATCCCGACCGGAGCGGAGGGATCTTCTTCGTCTTGCTCTCACTCAAAAGACCCTTCGGCTTCGTTCAGGGTGACAGGGCGTTTGTCATCCCGACCGGCGCGGAGGGATCTTCTCCGTCTCGCTCTCACTTAAAAGACCCTTCGGCTTCGCTCAGGGTGACAGGGCGTTTGTCATCCCGGCCGAGGTGGAGGGATCTTCTCCTTCTCGCTCTCACTCAAAAGACCCTTCGGCTTCGCTCAGGGTGACAAGGCGTTTGTCATCCCGACCGAGGCGGAGAGATCTTCTCCGTCTAGCTCCCACTCAAAAGACCCTTCGGCTTCGCTCAGGGCGACAAGGCGTTTGTCATCCCGACCGGCGCGGAGGGATCTTTTTCGTCTTGCCTGATTGAAAAATCGTTGAAGTGCGCTTGGAAAACAGATCAATACGTCGGTTTCAAAGGATTTTGTGGCCTTGCAAAAAGGGCACGAACCGTTGCACAAACCCGTCGGCGGTTTCCAGCGCCGTGGCTTGATCCTGGCCTTCCCGGAAAGGGCCGTCGGCCAGTTGTTGCATCAGGGTCTCGGCCAGCGCCGCGATTTCGCGTTCGCCTTCCAGCCAGGCCAGGGTCAGGACCTTTTCCTGCGGCGTGACTTGAATGCCGCCGCCGGTGACCGGGCTGGCCAGATGCAGCAATTTGTCCTTGTCCGCATGCGCGGTGAGCAGATGGCGGTTGAGGGCGTCGCAACCAGGCCTGGTCATTTCCTGGTCGGCTTCGGACTGGGCACTGTGCCATTCACCTCGGTGAGCAAAAATGAAGGCGGCCTGTACCAGGGTCATCAAATCCATGCCTTCGATCTGATTGAGGCGGTCGGCCATTTCCCCCAGCGAATGCGGTTGGTAATCGCTCATCAAATCCAGAATCGGGTCGTAAATCTGTGGGCTCAGGTCCATCACGCCCAATACGCCTTCGACCACCAGTGAAATGCGACCGCGCGGTTTGGTCAGTATCACCCGTTCCTGGCGGAAAGACGCGGCCATTTGCGCGGCGCTCAGTGGCTGCGCGCCCTTGTGCCAATAGTCCTTGCGAAAGGCCTTGTCGACACAGAAGTCGCGGGCGGTTTCCCTCAAGGCCGTGTCGGGAATCCGGTCGAGCAGCGTCTGCTGCGCTTCGGTCAGGTTCAACGGGTCAATCAGGTCCAGATAATGCGCGCTGCTGGCAAAGGTCAATTTGGCCGAATGCAGTTGGTCGGCCAGATCGGCAAAATCCATCGGCGCCCAGTCACGGTTGAAATATTCATGCGCCAGATAATGCGGGTCCTGAGCCAACAGTTCCTGCAGTTTGTTGGCCGCAGCGGGATGACTGCGGGCGTGGGCCGGCGCGGTATCAAACAGTTGTTTGGCAAAGGCCAGCGCCTCGCGAATGTTTCTGGCGCTGCCAGCGCCCGCTGCGCCCAGCCGATCGACATGCCGGGTCAAGAGTTTGCGCAATGGCATCATTTGCGCCCAGCCGACTTGGGTGTTGTAGCTCAGGTACACCACGCCGCCGACTTTGAGGTGACGCCGCAAAAATTCGATAATCACCGCCCGGTTGTCGCTCGAGACCCAGGTCCAGACGCCATGCAGGGCAATGAAGTCAAACTGGGGCAGGTCGTCCCGCTCTAAAAACGTCGCAAAATCGTCGTCGTAAAAATGGGCCTGAGCCCCGGAGACCTGCACCAGATTCTGCGCGAAACCGGCCTGTTGCGGCAGAAAATCGGTGCCCCACCACTGAACGGGGCTGGCGCTGGCATGCATGGCGCAGCTCAGCCCTTGTCCAAATCCCAGTTCGCAGGCGGTGGTGTCGGCATCGAGTTGCGGCGGTTGCAGCCCGGCATTAAAAAACGCCAGCCGCATCGCCAGTGGATTGAGTTCCTTGAAGTAGCCATAGGTGTAGCCAATGTCAGAAGTGTAGCCCTCGGTCCAGTCGGTGGTCTGCATAAGTGTTCCGTTGTGTCAGCCTTGGTGTCAGAATGGGTGCCAGAATGGGTATGAGTGTAATCAAAAAAACGAGGTTGGCAAGGTCAAACCATTATGCCTGCTGAGCATAGGGCACAATGAAACCCGCGGGAATCGGGCGCGGCCGGTGCTGGGTCAGGTCAATGCAGACATAGACGCTGGTCGCTTCAAACACGCATTGGCCATCGGTTTCACGCACAAAGGCAAAGTGTCGCTCGCGTCGGCAACAGCCGATTGGCTTGCCCAGCCAGGTGTGCAGGATCAGGCCATCGTTTTTTCGGCATTCTTTCAGATAGCGCATCCGGTGTTCGTGCACCACCATAATCCGGTTCAGGGTTTTCTGGGTGTCGGCATCAATGCCGACCGCATTGGCATGGGCCCAGGCCACGGTCTCCATCCAGCTAAGATACTGTTTGTTGTTGACGTGCCCCAGAAAGTCGAGTTCCTCTGTGGCGACCCGGTGGCGCTGTGAAAACCGAGCATTGGCTGAAACAGGTGTTTGAGTGTCGGGGATGGCGGGCATTGTTCTGATGCGGCTTTTTGGTTTTTGCTAAAATAGGCCCATTTTACAGAATTGATTGGACAAACGTATGGCAGGAAACAGCCTCGGACAGAATTTTCGCGTCACCACTTTTGGCGAAAGCCACGGCCCCGCTTTGGGGTGCATCGTTGATGGGTGCCCACCGGGCCTAGCTTTGGACGCCAGTGACATTCAAAAGGAACTGGACCGGCGCAAGCCCGGTCAGATCAAGCACGCGACCGCCCGGCGCGAGGCGGACGAGGTCGAGATTCTGTCCGGCGTGTTTGAAGGCAAAACCACCGGCACGCCCATCGGCCTGCTGATTCACAACACCGATCAGCGTTCCAAGGACTATTCCAAAGTGGCGGAAACCTTCCGTCCGGCCCACGCCGATTACACCTATACCCAAAAGTATGGGTTTCGCGATTATCGCGGCGGCGGTCGTTCGTCGGCGCGTGAAACCGCGATGCGCGTGGCGGCGGGGGCGATTGCAAAAAAGTATTTGCAACAACGGCTTGGGGTGGAGATCAAAGGCTATCTGTCACAACTTGGGCCGATAGAGATCGCCGATGTGCCCTGGCCGTTTGACAACGACAATGCCTATTTCTGTCCCAACGGGGCCAGGCAAGCTGAGATCAGCGCTTACATGGACGAGCTGATGAAGCAGAAGGATTCGGTGGGGGCCAAAATCACCATTCTGGCGCATCAGGTGCCGGTGGGGCTGGGCGAACCGGTGTTTGACCGTCTGGACGCCGATCTGGCCCACGCGCTGATGAGCATCAATGCGGTCAAGGGCGTGGAAATCGGTGACGGTTTTGCGGTGGCCGCGCAAAAGGGCACCGAACACCGGGACGAGCTGAACCCGGACGGCTTTGCTTCCAATCACGCGGGCGGCATTGTCGGCGGCATTGCCACCGGCCAGGACATTGTGGCGCGCATTGCCCTCAAGCCCACGTCCAGCATTATGACGCCGGGCAAAAGCGTGAACACGCGCAATGAGTCGGTCGATATGGTCACCAAAGGCCGACACGATCCCTGTGTCGGTCTGCGGGCCACGCCGATTGCGGAAGCGCAAATGGCGATTGTGATTTTGGATCATTATCTGCGCCACCGGGCGCAGAACGCGGACGTGGTTCCACCCATGCCCGATCTGGCGCGTATAGACGAAGCCAGCGATACCGACGTCGCTTCTCAGCCATGAGATCGAATGATTTAACATGAGCCAGGCGGCGCCGTTTTACCGACAAGCCTACCCCAAACTCTCGGCCTTTTATCTGGTCTATTTCATGCTGTTTGGGGCCTTGATTCCCTACATTTCGCTTTACTATCAATCGCTGTCTTTCAGCGCCATTGAAATCGGCCAACTGATGGCGGTGTTCATCGGCACCAAAATCGTGGCCCCCAATCTGCTTGGCTGGCTGGCGGACAAAATGTATGGTCCGGTTGTCTGGTTGCGTATCTGCGGCCTGCTCACGGCCCTGTTCAGTCTGGGCTGGTTGGTCACGCAGAGTTACTGGGGCCTGCTGTTGACGGTGTTTGGGTTCAGTTTCTTTTTTCATGCCGCCTTGCCGTTGTTCGAAGCCTATACCTTCAGTGTGCTGCATGGCCAGAAAGCGCTTTACGGTCGGGTGCGTCTGTGGGGCTCTATCGGCTTTATTCTGGCGGTGCTCTGGGGCGGCTGGCAGCTGGACTGGCTGAGCGAGGCGTCTTTGCCCTGGCTGCTGGTGGGATTGGCCTGGCTGATCTGGCTGGTGACCTTCTGGGTCAGGGCTGACCACGCGGTGCCGCAGTCGCACCATGTCACTGAGGGCTTTGTGCGGGTGCTGAAACGTCCCTGGGTCTGGAGTCTGCTGCTGGTCAGCGGCCTGATTCAGTTTTCGCATGGCACCTATTACGGTTTTTACAGCATTTTCCTGACCGATTTTGGTTACAGCAAAACCTTTGTGGCCTGGCTTTGGGCGATTGGGGTGATCGCGGAAATTGCGGTGTTTTTCTGGATGGTGCCGATGTTTGAGCGTTATTCGGTGCGTTTTCTGCTGTTGCTTAGCCTTGTGCTGACCGCGGTGCGCTGGGGCATGATTCCGCTGGTGCCGGAGTCGTTGCCACTGCTGATTGTGGCGCAAACGCTGCATGCCGCCAGTTACGGCCTGTTTCACGCCGCCGCCATTTACCTGATTGACCATTATTTCATCGGACCCAATCAAAGCAAGGGTCAGGCGCTGTATGCGTCGTTCAGTCACGGGCTGGGTGGGGCACTGGGCATGCTGGTGGCTGGTTACGCCTGGGCCTGGGGCGGGGCGGACGTGAGCTTTGCCATCAGTCTGGTCGCGGTGGTGATCGCCATGGGCATCGCCTGGCGCTGGGTGCGAGAACCGATTATGACCAGGCCTGGTTAAACAGGATGGTTTGACCTTGACGGGTTGGTGCTTCCGTATGAATTTTCTGCATGCATGGATTAAAAAGATGAGATTGACAGCCTGTCAGCAAACGGTCAGAATCCGATGCATCTGTTTTGCAAATAACCCCATTGAGGAGAGATGATGAAACTGGAATCCATTGCCCTGCACCATGGTTACGAATCCGAAGCCACCACCAAATCGGCGGCGGTGCCGATTTATCAGACCACGTCTTACACTTTCGACAACACCCAGCACGGGGCCGATCTGTTTGATTTGAAGGTGCCGGGCAATATTTACAGCCGCATTATGAACCCGACTTGCGATGTGCTGGAAAAGCGCGTGGCGGAAATGGAAGGCGGCATTGCCGGTCTGGCGGTGGCGTCGGGCATGACCGCGATCACCTATGCCATTCAGACCATTGCCCAGGCCGGTGACAACATTGTTTCCACCAGCCAGCTGTATGGCGGCACCTACAATCTGTTTGCGCATACCTTGCCGCGTCAGGGCATTGAAGTGCGCATGGTCAAGGCCGATGACTACGACGGTTTTGCGGCCGCCATCGACGACAAGACCAAAGCCATTTTCTGTGAATCCATCGGCAACCCGGCCGGCAATGTGGTGGACGTGGCGCGTCTGGCCGAGATTGCCAATGCTCACGGCATTCCGCTGATGGTCGACAACACCGTGGCCACGCCGTATCTGTGCCGTCCGATTGAGCTGGGGGCGGACATTGTGATCCATGCCCTGACCAAGTTCATTGGCGGGCATGGCACCACCATCGGCGGTTTGATTGTGGATTCCGGCAAATTCGACTGGGCCGCGGACCCGGAAAAGTTCTCGCTGCTGAACGAACCCGATCCGTCTTACCACGGGGTCAGCTACACCCGCGATGTGGGCGAAGCCGCTTTTATTACCCGCGCACGTGTGGTGCCGCTGCGCAACACTGGCGGGGCGCTGTCGGCGCACAGTGCGTTCCTGCTGTTGCAGGGGCTGGAAACCCTGGGACTGCGAATGGAGCGCCATTGTGAAAACACCCTGGCCGTGGCCAAACATCTGCAACAGCATCCGAAAGTGGATTGGGTCAATTACGCGGCACTGGAAGGGGACCGTTATTACGACGTCTGCCAGAAAACCACCGGCGGTTATGGCTCCGGGATTTTGAGTTTTGGCGTGAAAGGCGGTCGTTCCGCAGGCGCGCGTTTCATTGATGCGCTGCAGATGATTCTGCGACTGGTCAATATTGGCGACGCCAAATCCCTGGCCTGTCACCCGGCGACCACCACCCACCGTCAGCTGAGCCCGGAAGAACTGGAAAAAGCCGGGGTGTCCGAAGATCTGGTGCGTCTGGCCATCGGCATTGAACACATTGACGACATTCTGGCCGATGTGGATCAGGCGCTGGAACACGTTTAAGACGTGTTGAAGCTCAAAAACTACCAGGCCTGGTGAAAACCGGGTCGAATTAAACGAATTGAATGTAAAAGGAGGCTCTATGCGTATCCTGCACACGATGCTGCGCGTTGGCGATCTGCAAAAGTCGATTGATTTCTATCAGAATGTCCTGGGCATGAAATTGTTGCGCCAGAAAGACTATCCCAAAGGCGAATTTACCCTGGCCTTTCTGGGCTATGGTTCGGAAGAGGAAGAAGCGGTGCTGGAACTGACCTACAACTGGGATCAGTCCGAGTACGATTTGGGCGACGGCTATGGCCACATTGCGATCGAAGTACCGGATGTGTACGAAGCGGCGGAGAATGTGAAAAAAGCCGGCGGCAAGGTGATCCGGGAAGCCGGTCCCATGAACGCAGGCAGCACCATCATCGCCTTCGTCGAAGACCCGGACGGCTACCAGATTGAGTTCATCGGGGAAGACCACGTTCGAAGCTAAAGCGGGGAGAAATTCGAAATTACTGCAATGTTGTCAGCCGTGCTGGTTACGTTGAGCCTGGTCTTGATTAACCGGAAAATACTTCGAAAAATTGACCAGTTAGAGAGGATGTAATCATGGATATTCTACTTGTTCTGGCCGCTTTCATTGTGATCGGCGGTATTTTATTTGCCGTATACGAAGCCATTACGCACAAATCTTCCTGACGAAGGATAAAAATTCCTGGTTGATATCAGCCGTCAAGCATCCTCTGCTTTTTTCGATGCGGCGCGTTTTTTGCGCTTCTGATATTTGAAGTAGGCGTGCAATCCCAGGTGGGCGAGCACCAGCAGTACCACCACGCCGATCATGATCTCACCGATGTAATGAATCCACATTGTGTTTGTCCTTTTTCTTGGCTTCGCTCAAGCTGACCGGGCCTTTGGGGTATTTTAACCCAAAGGGCTGATCCGCGCAGGCGGTTGCGTCTTCAGTCCTTGATCGGTTTGACCGATTTGAACCACTGCTGCATCAGCACAAAGAAGACCGGCACCAGGAAAATGCCCAGCGTGGTCGCACTGATGACGCCACCCAGAATCACATTGCCGATGGCGTTGTGCGCGCCGGAACCGGCACCGCTGCTCATGGCCAGTGGCACCACCCCAAACCCAAACGCCAGAGACGTCATCAGAATCGGACGCAGACGCATTTTGGCGGCTTCGATGGTGGCCGAAATCGCATCCAGTCCGTCTTCCACCAGTTCTTTGGAGAACTCCACAATCAGGATCGCGTTTTTGGTTGCCAGCCCCACAATGGTCAGCAGCCCGACCTGAAAGTAGATGTCACTGGGTTTGCCGGTCAGGTGCGCGGCCGCCAATGCCCCGAGAATGCCCAGCGGCACAATCAGCATCACCGACACCGGCAGAGACCAGCTTTCATAAAGCGCGGCCAGCGCCAGAAACACCACCAGCACCGAAAGCACATAAAGCAATAACACCTTGTCACCGGCTTTCTGTTCTTCAAAAGACATGCCGGTCCATTCCATGCTGATGCCGGGCGGCAATTGCGCCACCAGATCTTCCACGGTCTGCATCGCCCGGCCGGAACTGACGTCGGGGGCGGGCATGCCCATGACCTGCAGTGCCGCAGAACCATTGTAACGCTCGTATTTGGGCGACTCCTTGCTCCAGTCAAAGTCGATCAGGCTGGCGGCGGAAATCATTTCGCCGTCTTTGTTGCGCAGATACCAGTCATTGAAGTTTTCCGGGGTGGAGCGGAATTCGCCTTCGCCCTGAACGTAAATCTTTTTGACCTTTTCCTGCTTGATGAAATCGTCCACGTAGGCGCTGCCCCAGGCAATCGACAGGGCCTGATTGATGTCGGCAATGGTCAGCCCCATGGCCTGCGCCTTTTCCTTGTCAATATTGGCGTTCAGCACGGGCGCGGGGTCCTGACCATTGGGACGCACCCGCATCAGGTCCGGGTGCTGGTTGGCCATGCCCAGAAACTGATTGCGGGCGTCATACAATGCTTGACGTCCCACACCGGCACTGTCTTTCAGGTAAAAGTCAAAACCAGTGGCATTGCCCAGCTCCATCACCGGGGGCGGGGCGAAGGCAAAGACCTGAGCTTCGGTGATCTGGCTGAACCGGCCCATGGCACGACCAACAATCGCATCGACGCTTTGTTCGGGTTCGGTGCGCTCAGACCAGTCCTTGAGGTTCACAAACGCAATCGCGGTGTTCTGACCGGTGCCGGAAAAGTTGAAGCCGAGCACGGTAATGAATTCTTCGATGTTGTCGGCTTCGTTTTCCAGATAATGCGTTTCAATCTGTTTGACCACGTCCAGCGTGTCTTCACGGGTGGAACCGGCGGGCAGATTGATCTGGGTGAAAAACAGGCCCTGATCTTCCTGAGGCAAAAAGCCGGAAGGGGTTTTGGTGTAAAGCACCGCCACTCCGGCGACGATCAGCAGGTACACCACCAGGAAACTGTGTTTGAAGCGCAATATCCCGCCGAGACTGCGTTTGTAGCCCTGGGTCATGCCTTCGAATTTGCGGTTGAACCAGCCGAAGAACCCTCTGGATTCGGCTTCCCGGTCTACTGGCTTGAGAAAGGTGGCGCACAAGGCCGGGGTGAGAATGAAGGCCGCCAGCACCGACAGAATCATGGCCGACGCAATGGTGACCGCAAACTGTTCGTAAATGACCCCGGCGGACCCCGGAAAAAACGCCATCGGCAGAAACACCGCAGACAAAACCAGCCCGATGCCGATCAAAGCCCCGGAAATCTGGTTCATGGAGCGGAAGGTGGCTTCTTTGGCGGGCAGGTCTTCCTCGTGCATCACCCGTTCGACGTTTTCGACCACAATGATGGCGTCGTCCACCAGCAACCCGATGGCCAGCACCATCGCAAACATGGTCAGGGTGTTGATCGAGTAGCCGAAATAAGCCAGCACCCCAAACGTGCCCAGCAACACCACCGGCACGGTAATGGAAGGGATGATGGTGGCGCGCAGATTGCCCAGAAACAGGAACATGATCAGCACCACCAGCACCACCGCTTCGATCAGGGTCATGACCACGTTTTCAATCGACAAGCTGATAAACGGCGTCATGTCGTAGGGAATGCGGTAATCCATGTCGCTGGGGAAAAAGTCGCGCAATTCCTCTAGGCGGTCGATCACACGCCCATGCGTTTCCAGTGCGTTGGCACCGGGCGCCACCTTGACCGCAAACCCGGCCACCGGCACGCCTTTGTAACGGGCGATTTTGCTGTAGTTGTCGGCCCCGATTTCCACCCGGCCCAGGTCGCCAACGGTGATGTTGGAGCCGTCCTGCGCGGTCTTGACCACGACCTTTTCAAACTCGGCCACGTTTTTCAGGCGGCCCTGCAGATTGACCGTGACATTGATCGGTTGTTCGCTTTTGGTGGGCAGTCCGCCCAGCTGACCGGCGGTAATCACCTGATTGTTGGCACGAATGGCACTGACCACATCGGTGGCGACCAGGTTGTATTGGGTCAGCTTGTAAGGGTCGAGCCACACCCGCATCGCATGTTCGGCACTGAATTGCACCGTTTCGCCCACACCCTGCACCCGGTTGACCTGATCGATGATGTGGGTGGCCAGATAATCCCCCAGATCGTATTGGTTGTGGGTGCCCTCGGGGGAAATGAAGGTGATCACCATCAAAAAGTTCCGCGCCGACTTTTTGACTTCGATCCCCTGGCGCTGGACCGCCTCGGGTAGGGAACTCATGGCCGTCTGCAGTTTGTTTTGAATCTGCATCTGGGCGATGTCGGGGTCGGTGCCGGTGGCAAACGTCAGATCCACCGCCGCCTGACCGGTGGACTCACTGCTGCTGGACATGTACATCAGGTTGTCCAGCCCCTTCATTTCACTTTCAATCACCTGAGTGACGGTCTGTTCCAGAATTTTGGCCGACGCCCCCGGATAAGCCGCCGACACCGAAATGGTCGGCGGTGCAATGGATGGGAATTGCGACACCGGCAAGGACACCACCGACAGAGCGCCGCCAAGCATGACCAGAAACGCCAGGACCCAGGCGAATACCGGCTTGTTGATGAAAAAGGTGGCAAAGCTTTTGCGGGCCTTGGATGCATGCTGTGGCTGCATAAAACGTTCCTTGGGTTGTCAGGCGGTAGAGTTATTTTTTGCCGTTATCGGCCAGTTGAACCTGGATGCCGGGGCGCAGCATTTGCAGGCCTTCGGTCACCACCTTGTCATCGGTTTTCAGGCCATCCTTGATCACCCAGCTCTCCTGATGAAGCCGTTCGGGCACCACAGGCCGGGCCTGAACCTGCTGGTTTTCGTCCAGAACATAGACAAACGGCTTGCCGACCGGGTCGCGCTGCAAAGCCACTGCGGGCACCAGAAAACGGTTTTCGGAGACGCCGTTTTCCACCCGGCCATGAATGAACATGCCCGGCAGCAAATGGTGATCGGGGTTGGCGAACTGGGCACGGATCACCACCGAATCGGTCGTGGGATCGACTTCAAATTCGGACAGAATGATCTCGCCCTGATGCGGGTAGGGTTTGGCGTTATGGAGCAAAAGTGTCACCGGCATCGGCGAGTCCGCAGCCTGCAGATTGGCTTTCAAGGACATGGCCTTGGCACTGGGCACGCTGAAATCCACATAAATGGGGGCCAGTTGCTGCAGTGTGGCCAGCGCCTGCGGCTGGTTGGCGGACACCAATGCCCCTTCGGTGATGGTGGAGCGGCCAATGACGCCGTCAATCGGTGCCTTGATCTGCGTGCGTTCCAGATTGATGCTCGCCGATTTCAATGCGGCCTTGTTGGCGGCCAGATTGGCCAGGGCTTCGCGTTCGGCCGCCAGCGCATCGTCCAGCACCTGCTCGCTCACGGCATTGATTTTGACCAGTCGCCGGTTGCGCTTGACCTTGAGCTGAGCGTTGGTCAGTACCGCTTCAGATTGCGCCACCGCCGCGCTGGCGTTGTCATAAATGGCCTGATAGCTGGCGTCGTCAATCTGATAGAGCACGTCGCCCTTGGCCACGGTCGCGCCTTCGGTGAAAAGCCTTGCTTCGATGATGCCTTCCACCTGAGGGCGGATTTCCGCCACCGTGTGCGCCCGGGTGCGGCCGGTCATGTCCAACAGACGGGGCACGGATTGCGGTTCTACCTCAATAATGGACACCTTGGGCATCTGTTGCTGAGGCCCTTTTTGTTCCGGGCCTTTGTCGCCGCAGGCCGTCAGCAGGCCAAACAGGGCCAGAAACCCCGTGTAAGCAAAATACCGTTGGTTGAAAACCGCCATCAGAGCAGAATAACGCATGACAATCGTGCCTTTTGAAAATGAGAGTTACACAATTGTAACAATTTTTGGCGCAATTGCGAGGCCAGCAACATTTTTTGCAAGATTGCTTTCACATTTCTTTAGGCGGGGCGTCATCCCGACCGTAGCGGAGGGATCTTTTGAGAGGGAGCAGAGACGAGGAAGATCCTTCGGCTTCGCTCAGGATGACAAAACCGAGACCCTGTGTCCTTATGCATGGACCGCAGAAACGCTTGTCATCCCGACCGCAGCGGAGGGATCTTTTGAGAGGGAGCACAGACGTACAAGGTCCTTCGGCTTCGCTCAGGACGACATGAATGATATGTTTCGGATTCGTTCAGACAGCCAACCCTTTCTTTGAGTCAGCGGAGAGGCAGTGCAAAAACCACCAGGCCTGGTGGTTTTTGGTTTTTGTGAGTAAAGTACCTTAATAAATAATAGTAGTGAGGCGTTGAAAATGTCTGGCGCACTGGCAACGCACACAGTTTCGATTAAGATGCCTTAAGCTCGTATAATACTCGGCTAAAATTCGAGAAAATGGCTATTTAAAACAGGGAAGCAGAATGACAAGTACCCAGCAACGCGCAGCCTTGCAACGTCAAATCTGGCAAATTGCGAACGATGTCAGAGGGTCTGTTGATGGATGGGATTTTAAGCACTATGTGCTCGGCACCTTGTTCTATCGCTTTATCAGCGAAAACTTTGCTGACTACATCGAAGGCGGTGATGAAAGCATTCATTATGCTGAGCTTGGCGATGACATCATCACCGACGAAATCAAGGATGATGCGATCAAAACCAAGGGGTATTTTATCTACCCCAGTCAGCTTTTTGTCAACATCGCCGCCAAAGCCAAGACCAACGAAAATTTGAACACCGACCTGGCCACCATTTTCTCTGACATTGAAAACTCGGCCAACGGCTATCCGTCCGAGTCGGATATCAAAGGGTTGTTTGCCGATTTTGATACCACCAGCAACCGTCTTGGGCGCACGGTGGCTGACAAAAATCACCGTTTGGCCGCCGTGCTGAAAGGTGTGGCAAAACTGGATTTCGGGGACTTTGCCGGCAGTCAGATCGACCTGTTCGGCGATGCTTATGAATTTCTGATCTCCAATTATGCGGCCAATGCCGGTAAATCCGGCGGCGAGTTTTTTACGCCCCAGCATGTGTCCAGGCTGATTGCCCAACTGGTCATGCACGGCCAAGCCAGCGTCAATAAAATTTATGACCCAGCCGCCGGATCCGGCTCTCTGTTACTTCAGGCCAAAAAACACTTTGACGAACATATTATTGAAGAGGGGTTTTACGGTCAGGAGATCAACCACACCACTTACAACCTGGCGCGCATGAACATGTTCCTGCACAATATCAACTACGATAAGTTTGATATACAGCTGGGCAATACCTTGACCGAGCCGCATTTTGGGGACGAAAAGCCTTTTGATGCCATTGTTTCCAATCCCCCGTATTCTGTGAAATGGATCGGTTCAGACGATCCAACCCTGATCAACGATGAGCGCTTTGCCCCCGCAGGTGTGTTGGCGCCCAAATCCAAAGCCGATTTTGCTTTTGTGCTGCACGCGCTCAGTTATCTGTCCAGCAAAGGTCGCGCCGCGATTGTCTGCTTCCCCGGTATTTTTTACCGTGGCGGCGCGGAAAAGAAAATCCGCCAATATCTGGTGGACAACAACTATGTCGAAACCGTGATTTCCCTCGCACCCAATCTGTTTTACGGCACCACCATTGCGGTCACGATTCTGGTTCTTAGCAAACACAAAACCGATACCACCACCCAGTTTGTTGATGCCAGCGGCCTGTTTAAAAAAGAGATCAATAACAATATTCTTACGGATGAGCATATCGATCGGATTATGGCGGTGTTCGACAGCAAGGAAAACGTGACCTACCTTGCTCAGTCCGTGCCTTATGAACAAGTCGCCGCCAACGACTACAACCTGTCGGTGAGCAGCTATGTCGAAGCGGAAGACACCCGTGAAGTGATTGATATTACCAAGCTCAATGCCGAACTGAAAACCACCGTCGCCAGGATCGACCAGCTGCGTTCCGAGATTGATGTCATTGTGGCGGAAATAGAAGGAGGCGAGACATGATTCTGGAAAACAAACTCGGTATCAGCGACCAAATCGAACTGGCCAAAGCCGAAGAAAAAATCAGTAAGCAAAAAGCCAAGAAGCTGTTTGATACAGGTGATATTGAAAACGCAGAAATCGGAACCTTTAAAGGGTTGGCTTACATTCACCATTATTTGTTCAGTGATGTTTATGCCTTTGCAGGCAAGCCGCGTGAGGTCAATATTGCCAAGGGCAATTTTCGCTTTGCGCCGGTGATTTACTTGGAACAGGCCCTGAAACAAATCGACAAAATGCCGCAAAGCCACTTTTCACAGATCATCGAAAAGTACGTTGAAATGAATGTGGCTCACCCTTTTTGCGAGGGCAATGGCCGCGCGACCCGCATCTGGTTGGATCGGATTCTGAAAACGGAACGGCAGCAGGTCATCGACTGGAATCAAGTGGACAAAGAAGCCTATTTGAGCGCCATGCAACGCAGTCCGGTCGATGACACAGAGATCAAACAACGCCTTGAAAAAGCCTTGACCGATCACATTCACGACCGCGAACTCTTTATGAAGGGCATTGATGTGAGCTACTTTTACGAAGGCTACAGCGAATTCAAAACCGAGGAGCTGTAGCATGAGCAGATTACGTTTTATGGACAAGCTGCTGGGTAGAGTTGAGGTTGAGTGGAAGGCGCTTGAGGATGTAACGGAATATTCACCTACAAGAGTTGATGTCGATGTGCTTGATAAGGACTCTTTCGTTGGTGTTGATAATCTTGTAGCCGAAAAAGGTGGACGTGTCGATGCAAATTATTTGCCGAAAACTGCCCGTTTAACGGCATACAAACCAGGCGATATCCTCATTGGTAATATTCGTCCGTACTTGAAGAAGGTATGGAGAGCAACAAATTCAGGTGGCTGTAGTGGCGACGTGCTTGCTGTGCGCATTCAAGAGAAGAGCGAGCCATTCGTAGACTCAGAATTTCTTTACTATATTTTGTCATCTGACGATTTCTTCTCGTACAACATGCAGCACGCGAAAGGCGCAAAGATGCCTCGTGGGGATAAATCCGCGATTTTGAAATATCAAATCCCCATCCCCTGTCCAGATAAACCAGAAAAGTCGCTTGAGATTCAGGGCGAAATCGTTCGCATCCTCGACACCTTTACCGAGCTGACCGCCGAGCTGACCGCCGAGCTGACCGCCCGAAAAAAACAATACAACTACTACCGCGACCAGTTGTTGAGTTTTGAAGAAGGCGAAGTCGAGTGGAAGACGTTGGGGGAGATTGGTCAAGTTCGTATGTGTAAGCGGATTTTAAAATCACAGACGTTGCCCGATGGTGATATTCCTTTCTATAAAATTGGGACTTTTGGTAAGACCCCAAATGCTTATATTTCTAAAGCTCTGTTTGAAGAGTACAAATCAAAATACAGCTATCCTAGGATTGGTGAGGTTCTGATTTCTGCAAGCGGAACTATTGGGCGTACAGTTATATTTGATGGCCGAGATTCATATTTTCAGGATAGCAATATTGTCTGGATTGAGAATGATGAAGAAATCGTATTAAACAAGTTTTTATTTTATTTCTACCAGATTGCAAACTGGGGCGTATCTGAGGGAGGAACAATAAAGCGGCTTTATAATGATAATTTACGGAAGCTTCCTATCCCAATACCCTACCCAAATGCCCCTCAAAAATCGCTTGAAGAGCAAGCTCGTATTGTCGCCATTCTCGACAAATTCGACACCTTAACCCACTCCATCACCGAAGGCTTACCGCGCGAAATCGAGTTGCGTCAGAAGCAATACGAATACTACCGCGATCTGCTGCTCAGCTTCCCCAGACCAAAAGATGAGGTGGCCTGAATGAGCCGCACAAAAAACGCGCCGCCGACCATTCGTTCCTCCGCCGCAGAATACCTGACGTTTATTGCTGCCACGGGCGATGGCGGTGTCGAGGCGATTTATGCCGATGAAGAAATATGGCTCAGTCAGAAAATGATGGGGGTGCTTTATGATGTCGAAACCCACACCATCAATTACCACCTGAAAAAAGTGTTTTCTGACAGCGAGTTAGAGGAAGACGCAGTTATTCGAGATTTTCGAATCACTGCCAGTGATGGCAAAAACTACAACACCAAACATTATAAGTTGGCCGCAACGATTGCCGTCGGTTACAAAGTCAATTCCGAGCGAGCCGTGCAGTTTCGCAAGTGGGCCACGGGCATTATCCATGAGTACACCCTTAAAGGGTTTGCCATGGACGATGAACGTCTTAAAAACGATGGCACGATACTGGGTAAAAAATACTTTGAAGAGCAGCTGCAACGCATTCGTGAGATACGGCTGAGCGAACGCAAGTTCTATCAAAAGATTACCGACATCTATGCCACGGCCATTGATTACGATGTTACGGCAAGCGCCACCAAGCGTTTTTTTGCCACGGTACAGAATAAATTGCACTGGGCAATCCACGGACAGACGGCGGCAGAAGTGGTTTATCATCGTGCCGATGCGCAACAGGAAAATATGGGCTTAACGTCATGGAAAGACGCGCCTGATGGCAAAATCCATAAGTTTGATGTGAGTGTTGCGAAAAATTATCTGACGGATCATGAATTGGTGCAGTTGCAAAGGCTGGTGAATGCTTATCTTGATGTCGCCGAAGATATGGCCTTGCGGCAAATTCCCATGACCATGGCCGATTGGGAGCAACGTCTTAATCGCTTTATTGAAGCAACTGACCGGGACGTTCTGCAAGATGCGGGTCAGGTGTCGGCTGAAATTGCGAGAGCGCATGCCGAAAGCGAGTTTGAAAAATACCGCATCGTACAGGATCGCCTCTACCAATCAGACTTTGATAGAGCGATAAAAAATCTGGCACGGCAAGGCGAAAACAAACAGGGTATCGATGAATGACGGATTACAAAACCATCGCCGAATCAAAGAACTTTATTGTTCTTGACCAATACAGCAGAGAATTGCAGGTCAACGAATGTTACCAAAGCGAATACGATCTGGAACAGGAGCTGATTGATGATCTGCGAAACCAGGGCTATGAGTTTTTAACAAATATTACCAGGCCTGGTGATTTGTTGGCCAATGTGCGCACGCAGTTGCAGACATTGAATTCGGTGGCGTTTTCAGACGGCGAATGGCAACGTTTTGTGGAAACCTATCTGGATAAGCCCAGTGATTCCATCGTCGATAAAACCCGCAAAATCCATGATGACTATATCCACGACTTTGTGTTTGACGATGGCCGAATCCAGAACATTTATCTGGTCGATAAAAAGAACATCGCTCGCAACAAGGTGCAGGTGATCAAGCAGTTTGAGCAAAGCGGCAGCCATGCCAATCGCTATGATGTGACCGTTCTGGTGAATGGCTTGCCGCTGGTTCAGGTTGAACTGAAAAAACGCGGTGTGGCCATTCGCGAAGCCTTTAACCAGGTTCATCGCTACAGTAAAGAGAGCTTTAACAGTGAGCATTCGCTCTATCGGTATTTGCAGCTGTTTGTGATTTCCAATGGGACGGACACGCGCTACTTTGCCAATACGGTCAAGCGCAATAAAAACAGCTTTGATTTCACCATGAACTGGGCGAAGTCCGACAACGCCCTGATTAAGGACTTAAAGGATTTTACGGCCACGTTCTTTCAGAAAAATACGCTGCTCAAGGTGTTGTTGCATTATTCGGTGTTCGATGTCAGTGATACGTTGCTGGTCATGCGCCCGTATCAGATCGCGGCCACGGAGCGCATTTTATGGAAAGTGAAAAGTGCCTATGAAACAAAGAACTGGGCCAAGCCGGAAAGTGGCGGGTATGTGTGGCATACCACCGGTTCGGGCAAGACGCTCACCAGTTTCAAGGCGGCACGTCTGGCGACCGAATTGGCGTTTATTGACAAGGTGTTTTTTGTGGTGGATCGAAAAGATCTGGATTACCAGACCATGAAAGAGTACCAGCGCTTTTCACCGGACAGTGTGAACGGGTCTGACAGCACGGCAGGGCTTAAGCGCAATTTGGACAAGGATGACAATAAAATCATTGTCACGACGATTCAGAAACTCAATAACCTGATGAAAAGTGAAGGCGATCTGCCGGTGTACAACCAGCAGGTGGTGTTTATATTTGATGAAGCCCACCGCAGTCAATTTGGTGAGGCGCAGAAAAACCTGAAGAAGAAGTTCAAAAAGTTTTATCAGTTTGGGTTTACCGGAACTCCGATATTTCCGCAAAATGCGCTGGGTGCTGAGACCACGGCCAGTGTGTTTGGCCGTGAGCTGCATTCTTATGTGATTACCGACGCCATTCGGGATGAAAAGGTATTGAAATTCAAGGTGGACTACAACGATGTGCGCCCGCAGTTTAAAGCCATTGAAACCGAAACCGATGAGAAAAAACTCAATGCCGCAGAAAACAAGCAAGCCCTGTTGCACCCTGAGCGCATCCATGAGGTATCGCAATATATTCTCAAAAGCTTTCGCCAGAAGACCCATCGTCTGCAAGCAGGCAGCCATGGATTTAATGCCATGTTCGCCGTGAGCAGCGTGGATGCCGCCAAACTGTACTATGAATCGTTTGGACAATTGCAGAAAGACGCTGTTAACCCGCTTAAAGTCGCTACCATTTTTTCGTTTGCGGCCAATGAAGAGCAGGATGCTGTGGGCGAAATTCTGGACGAAAGCTTTGATGTGTCTGCCATGAACAGCAGCGCGAAAGAATTTCTGACTGCGGCCATTGATGAGTATAACGCCACGTTTAAAACCCGTTTTTCTGTCGAAAGTAAATCATTTGAAAACTATTACCGTGATTTGGCCAAACGAGTAAAGGGCGAAGATGGCAATGGCGTGAAATTGCCTGCAGAAGAAAGGGTCGATTTGTTGATTGTGGTGGGCATGTTCCTCACCGGGTTTGATGCGCCCGCTCTCAATACGTTGTTTGTGGATAAAAACCTGCGTTATCACGGTTTGATCCAAGCGTATTCACGCACAAACCGTATTTATGATGCCACCAAAACCTTTGGCAACATTGTCACTTTTCGTGATTTGGAGAAGCCCACGGTGGATGCCATCACACTTTTTGGTGATCGAAACACCAAAAATGTGGTGTTGGAAAAAAGTTATCAGGCCTATATGGAAGGCTTTACCGATTTGGTCACCGGTGAAGCTAGACGTGGTTTTATGGAGGTGGTCAGTGAATTGGAACAACGCTTCCCCAAACCGGATGAGATTGTGAAAGAGCAGGACAAAAAGGACTTCGCCAAGCTTTTTGGTGAATATCTCCGGGTTGAAAATATTCTGCAGAACTACGATGAGTTTGCCAGTTTGAAAGCCTTGCAAAGCATTGATGTCCATGATTCAGAGGCAGTGGAAAGCTTCAAGGCTGAGCATTATTTAACCGATGAAGAATTGTCTGCGCTGCAAACGATTAGAGTGCCCTCCGAGCGAATCGTTCAGGATTACCGCTCAACCTATAACGATATTCGTGATTGGCAACGGCGAGAGAGAGCGGCAGAAGCCAAAGATGCTTCCACAGTTGATTGGGATGATGTGGTTTTTGAAGTGGATTTGCTGAAATCGCAGGAAATCAATCTGGATTACATTCTGGAATTGATTTTTGAGCACAACAGGAAAAACAAGACAAAGACAGAGCTGATTGAAGAGGTGCGGCGTCTGATACGTGCGAGTTTGGGAAATCGCGCAAAAGAGAGTTTGATGGTTGAGTTTATCGAACAAACCGACCTGGATGAGATCGGTGATAAAGCCACGATCATTGACGAGTTCTTTCAGTTTGCACAGGCAGAGCAAGCACGTGAAGCAGAAGCACTGATACGTTCGGAGGGGTTAAATAAAGAGGCGGCCAAACGGTATATGACGGCATCCTTAAAACGGGAATACGCCAGTGAGAACGGGACAGAACTTAACGCAACGCTGCCTAAAATGAGCCCGCTTAACCCGCAATACAAAACCAAAAAGCAAAGCGTGTTTCAGAAAATATCTGCGTTTGTTGAAAAGTTCAAAGGCGTTGGTGGGAAGATTTAGTTTGGTTTGTAAGGCGTTGATACAAAAACCACCAGGCCTGGTGGTTTTTGTATCTCGCATAGCAAGGCAAAAGACCGTTTAAGGCAAAACAAACCCAAAGGCTTGTTTGACCTTGTCCAGTGTGGGTTGGGCCTGTTCGCTGGCGCGGTCAGCTCCCTGTTTCAGGATGGCTTTGAGTTCGGCTTCGTCCTGACGTAGCCGATGGTAGCGTTCCTGTATCGGACGCAGGTATTCGACCACCAGTTCGCCCAGTTCCACTTTGAGGTGGCCGTACATTTTGCCTTCGAAGTGTTGTTCGATTTCGGCGATGAGCTTGCCGCTGATCACCGAATAGATGGTCAGCAGGTTGGACACGCCCGGTTTGTTTTCGAGGTCGTAAATGATCTCAGTGCCGGAATCGGTCTGGGCTTTTTTGAACTTTTTGAGAATGGTTTTGGGCTCATCCAGCAGTCCGATCAGGTTGTTTTTGTTGTCGTCGGATTTGGACATTTTCTGGGTCGGTTCCTGCAGGCTCATAATGCGGCCACCGGACTGGGCTTCGGGAATGAAGGGTTCGGGTACTTTGAACAGTTCGCGCTCAAAACGGTGGTTGACCCGGGTGGCGATGTCGCGGGTCAGCTCCAGATGCTGTTTCTGGTCGGCTCCGACCGGCACCAGTTCGGTTTGGTACAGCAGAATGTCGGCGGCCATCAACACCGGGTAGTCAAACAGTCCCACATTGATGTTCTGGGCGTGTTTCTGGGACTTGTCCTTGAACTGGGTCATGCGATTGAGTTCGCCCATGTAGGCGGCGCAATTGAGAATCCAGGCCAGTTCGGCGTGCGCTGGCACATGCGACTGAATGAACACGGTGCTTTTGTCCGGGTCAATGCCGCAGGCCAGGTACAGGGCGACAAAATCCAGACTGCGTCGCGCCAGATCGGCCGGGTCCTGTTCGACCGTAATCGCGTGCATATTGACCAGCGAATATAGGCACTGGTAGTCGTTCTGCAACTGAACCCAGTTCTTGAGCGAACCGATGTAGTTGCCCAGCATCAGATCGCCGGAGGGTTGAATGCCACTGAAAAGGGTTGGCTGATTCATGCGTTTGTCTTCTCCCGAAACATCGAAATGGGCGCTATTTTCGCACTTTTGAGCGCTAAATGCGAGGTATTGGCTCCGACTGAATGCGCATTGGTTGGCACTGAGTGCAAAAGCCGCTAAAATGACTGATTTTTGCAGACCATTTCTTTGAGATCTCTCAGCAGGAAGTGGCCAATCAGGAACCGATTCCACAGTATGCCTATGCAGCGATTTATTCAGCGTCTTGTTAAGAAACTCTCTCCCAAACGTCTGAGCCAGCCCTCTCCATCGGGTCCGACAAGCAAGCAGATTCTTTCGCGTGACCAGCACGGCGTTTCCCGCTCTCAAATCGACAAGCATGCGCTGGATGTGCTTTACGGACTGAAACGCGCCGGTTACGAAGCCTATCTGGTCGGCGGCGGTGTGCGCGATCTGTTGCTGGGGCTGGAACCCAAGGATTTTGACGTGGTCACCAACGCCGAACCCGAGGCAGTGAAAGCGGTGTTCAAAAACAAATGCCGTCTGATCGGTCGTCGTTTCCGGCTGGCGCATGTGCGTTTCGGGCGTCAGATCATCGAGGTGGCGACGTTTCGCGGCGACAGTGAAGCCAGCGAAGTGGCGGACAAGCCCAAAGGGCGCGGTCGTCTAAACCATACCCGCGCGGTGGACGGTCAGGGACGATTGTTGCGCGACAACGTCTATGGCGGCATGGACGAGGATGTGTGGCGACGCGATTTTACCGTCAACAGCCTCTACTACAATATCCGCGACTTCAGTGTGGCCGATTACACCGGCGGTCTGGATGACATCAAAGCCGGTGTGATCCGTTTGATCGGCGACCCGGAAACCCGTTACCGCGAAGACCCGGTGCGCATGATCCGGGCGGTGCGTTTTGCGGCCAAGCTGGGCTTTGAAATCGAACCGGGCACCCGCGATCCCATTTACGATCTGGCCCCTTTGCTCAAGGATGTGTCGCACGCACGCATGTTTGAAGAGGTGCTCAAACTGTTTCACAGCGGCGTGGCGGTGCAGGTGTTTGAAAAACTGCGCCACTTTGGTCTGTTTGCTTATCTGTTTCCACAGACCGAACAGATGCTGGCCGAACAGGCCGATGGCTTTCCCCGAATGCTGGTGATTGAGGCGCTCAAAAGCACCGACGACCGGATTCGGCATGGCAAAGGCGTCAATCCGGCGTTTTTGTTTGCGGCGATGCTGTGGGAGCCGATGGTGGCACGACGTGAACAGCTTCTGACCGAGGGGCTGAAGCCACAGGACGCGACCTTTGCGGCCGCCTCGGATGTGCTGGAATGGCAGCGTCCGGCCACGGCCGTGCCGCGGCGCTTTATCGGGCAGGTCAAGGACATCTGGAACCTGCAGTACCGTTTGCCGCGATATCAGGGCGACAAGGCTCAGAAAATCGTGTCGCATCCGCGTTTTCGGGCGGCTTATGATTTTCTGGGGGTTCGGGTCTCGGCCGGGGCCGAAGAACTCAAAGAGGTGTTTGACTGGTGGACCCATTACCAGACGCTGGACGGGGTCGAGCAGGTGGCCTACGCCAATCAGGTGAAAAAACCTGGCTCACGCCGCCGTCGCCCCAGACGCAACCGCAACCCTTATCGCAAACGCGCCAATCCGGCACCGGGCAAGGAATCCCCAGCGACACCGAATGAGCAGGACTGACGAACACACTGTTTATGTGGGGCTGGGCAGCAATCTGCACCGGCCAGCGCATCAGGTGCGTCAGGCGTTGACCGCGCTGGGTCAGTTGGAGCAAACGCGGTTGAATGCCTCATCCCAGCTGTACGCGTCGCGTCCGCAGGGGCCACAGGATCAGCCGGACTTCGTCAATGCCGTGGCCTGCCTGTCCACCCGTTTGTCGCCTGAGGCTTTGCTGAGCGCGTTGCAGAATCTGGAACGCCAGCAGGGCAAAGTCAAAAACCGGCATTGGGGCGAAAGGGTGATTGATCTGGATCTGTTGTTGTATTCGGACTGGCTGATCGACACCAGAGCGTTAACGGTGCCGCATCCGCAGATTCAGCAACGCGATTTCGTGCTGGTTCCATTGCTGGAACTGGCACCCGAATTGCGCTGTCCCCGCACGGGCGAACCTTATCAGAAAATGCTGGCAAAATTGCCCGAACACTTTCTCACACCGTCCTGAATCGTTCAAGGAGCCGTACATGATTCGCTTGAAAGACTTGCATGCCCTGAAAGCGGCGGGCGAAAAAATGGTCTGCCTGACGGCCTATGATGCCACCCAGTCTTACTGGGCAGCGCAAAACGAGGTCGAGATTCTGCTGGTCGGCGATTCGCTGGGCATGGTGGTGCAGGGACATGACACCACTTTGCCGGTGAGCATGGATGAGATGATTTACCACACGCAAATGGTGCAGCGCCGAAATCACCAGGCCTGGTGCATGGTGGACATGCCGTTTATGAGCGATGCCACGCTGGAAACGGGCGTCCACAATGCCGGTCGTCTGATGAAAGAAGGCGGGGCCAATATGGTCAAGCTGGAAGGGCGCACCGAGTTTCATCGGCAATTGGTGAGCGCCCTCTCCGAGCAGGGCATTCCGGTGTGCGCGCATTTGGGGCTGTTGCCGCAATCGGTCCACAAAACCGGTTATCGCATGGTCGGAAAAGACGCGGCCGAAGCCGAACACCTTTTGGCCGATGCCCAGCGGTTTGAAGCCGCCGGGGCCGACATGCTGCTGCTTGAATGCGTGTCACCTTCGATCGCAAAAGTCATCACCGAGGCCCTGACGATTCCGGTCATCGGCATCGGGGCCGGGCCGGATACCGATGCCCAGGTGCTGGTCTGGCACGATGTGATGGGCCTGACCATCGGTGGCGCGCCGTCTTTCAGTCGCAATTTCCTGGCCGACACGGGCAGCGTCGGTTCGGCGATACAAGCCTATGTCAAGGCGGTGAAAACCGGCGATTTTCCTGAATAAACGAGGTGTGTGTGCAAACGGTTTCCGATCCGCAGTCGCTGCGCGAACAGGTGCAGGCCTGGCAAAAAAACGGGTTGACGGTGGCGCTGGTGCCCACCATGGGCAATCTGCATGCCGGGCATTTGAGTCTGATTGATCGAGCGCGTGAAGCGGCCGACAGGGTGGTGGTGTCGGTGTTTGTCAATCCGCTGCAATTTGGTCCGAATGAGGATTTTGACGACTATCCCCGAACCCTGACCGACGATGAACGCCAGTGTCGGCAGCAGGGCGCGGACCTGCTGTTTGCGCCCGGTGTGGCCGTGATGTATCCGGGCTACCGGCACGGTCAACCCTACTTGGCCACGCGCCTTCAGGCCGACCCGCGGTTGGCCCAAACTTTTGAAGGCGCAGACCGGCCCGGTCATTTTGACGGCGTGGTAACGGTGGTGGCCAAACTGTTCCATCTGGTGCAGCCGGATGTGGCCGTATTCGGTCAGAAAGACCTGCAGCAGTATGCGGTGCTTGAAAAAATGGTGACCGATCTGGCGATGCCGGTGCGATTGATCCGCACGCCCATTGTGCGTGAAACCGACGGATTGGCGCTGAGTTCGCGCAACCAATATTTGAATTCAGCAGAACGTGCACTGGCCCCTTCTCTGGCGCAGACCCTGCAGTCGGTCTGTGTGCGCATACAGGATGCGCCCGCCAAAAGTGCATCGATCTTGCAGCAGGCCAGTCAGGACTTGCAAGCTCTGGGGTTTCAGGTGCATTATTTCTCGCTGGTGGCGCTGCCCACCCTGCAAGCGGTCATCGATCCGCAGATGCCGTGCCGAGACGATGGCTCGGAATTTGCTGTGGTGGTCGCGGCCACTCTGGGCCAGACACGCTTGTTGGATAACCGGATCCTGCGCTTGAGCTGATGGATTTTGACCAGGCCTGGTGATTGTCAGAACCGGATTGTCTGAGTCGTTGGCCTTGCGCCAGAAACGCCCTATTTTTAAAAGGATGCCATGAGTTTTTCCACTTTTATCGGTTTGTTTGCCGGGATTGCGATCATTATTGCGGCCATGGCCATCGGTTCGTCGATTTGGATCTTTGTCAATATCCCCGGGATCATGATCGTGGTCGGCGGCACCACTGCGGCGACCATGATCCGTTACTCCTTTCGCGAAGCCCTGCATGCGATCAAGGTCTCGTTTCAGGTGGTGATGCCCAGCAAGGACATCAAAGACAAAAACGAATTGCTGGATCTGACCGAAGACTTGCTGCGTACCTCACGCATGAAGGGCATGCTGGCGCTGGAGAATGTGGAAATTCGCCACGAATTCTATCAGCGTGGGGTGCGCATGCTGGTCGATGGCTATTCCAAGGAACTGGTGTTACAGAACCTGAAGGAAGAAAATCAGTTGTTCAATGAACGGGCCGAGACCAGCGCTGGGGTCTTTGGTTCCATTGGCGCCGCTGCTCCGGCCTTTGGCATGATCGGGACCCTGGTGGGGTTGATTCAGATGTTGTCCGATCTGTCAGACCCCTCGACGATTGGCCCGGCCATGGCTGTGGCGATGCTGACCACGCTTTATGGGGCCATGATTGCCAACCTGTTCGCTCTGCCGATGGCGGACAAAATCTCGGTCTGGGGTGAAGAGGAGTCGCAGCGCCAGCAGATGATCATCGAAGGCCTGACCGCGATCATGGAAGGCCAGAATCCGAATGTGATGCGTGATCTGCTGGCCCCGTTCCTGGAACCGGAACAGAAGGCACAGCGAGAAGATGGCTAAAAAGTGCGACAAATCCCAAAGCTGGCTGGCGACCTTTGCCGACCTGATGTCGCTGTTGATGGCGATTTTTGTGCTGTTGTTTTCCATGTCCACACTGGATGCCGACAAGTACGAAGCCATTGTCAAATCCCTGACCAAAACCCTCGGCCACGGTCAGGATATGACTCAGACCCAGGTGGAATACTTCAAGAAAGTCAAAGAAGAGCAGGAATCCAATCTGGAGAAAAAGGGCGAGACCACGCTGGATGACCTCAAACCCCTTTATGAAAGCCTGATTGACACCTATTCCGACAGCAACGAAACCGCTCAGGAAAACAACATCGACGTCACCATCGAACCCGAAGAAAAACAGATCAAGATTTCCTTTCCCGAACGCATCTCCTTTCCGTCCGGCCGGGCGACGCTCAAGCCGGACTTTGTGGTCGAACTGAGAAAATTACGGGTTCATATCGGTCAAAACGATCAGGTCAAGGCGGTCGGCCATTCCGACAAGCGCCCAGTCACTGGCGGGCGCTTTCGCTCCAACTGGGAACTCTCCAGTGCCCGTGCGGCGGCCGTGATCGAACAGTTGATCGATGATCAGGTCGCCCGACCGGAACAGTGCCAGGTAGTCGGGGTCGGCCCGACCGAACCCCTGGTGGACGAAGACACCCCTCAGGCCTACACCAAAAATCGACGGGTGGAAATCATTATCAGACCGGCACCGAAAATCACACTGGAAGAACAGGTACTGGGCGTTCGCCCCTCCAAATCGGCGCTGGAAAAGGCGTCCGAATCTTTTGCGCCGCCAACGGGTGAGGAGGAGCCTAAAGAGTCTGAAGCAGATTCGAAAAACCAGCCTCCACCCTTTACCGACTGACAGACCCGAAATTCTCAACACTCCCTCTGTCATGCTGAGCGAAGCCGAAGCATCTGGTTCGTTTGTACACAGCTTTCAAAGCGTGTGTGAGCGGATCAATATGACCAGGAAGATGATGGCAGATAGCGAGGCAAAGGCCTGATTTTTACCAGGCCTGGTTAAAAACCGGTCAGGCGCCGACGGCGGTTTGCATCTGTTTGGGGATGGTGTTGCGGGTATGGGTGATTTGGTTGTGTTCGTCGAAATACACCATCACCGGCTTGAACTGGTCGGCCTGAGCTTCGTCCATGCTGGCGTAGGTGGCGATGATCAACAGATCGCCCGGATTGGCCTTGTGTGCGGCCGCGCCATTGACTGAGATGATGCCTGTGGCTTCTTCGGCACGAATGGCGTAAGTGGTAAAGCGTTCGCCATTGGCAATATTGTAGATTTGAATCTGTTCGTATTCACGAATCCCTGCCACATCCATCAGATTGCCGTCGATGGCGCATGAGCCTTCGTAGTCCAATTCGGCATGGGTGGTGGTGACACGATGCAGTTTTGATTTCAGCATTGTAATGTGCATGCTTGACCTCATCCCTTTTGGGGTTTGCAAAGGTTCGGTTGCCACGCGGGTAGTTGTGGCAAACCGTGGTTCGATCGATTTAAGTCTGACATGCGGCTAGCCGGTATTACGCATTCCGGCGGCAATGGCGTTGATGCTGTTGAGCAAAGGTGTCAGCCATTTTTCGCGTTCTTCTTCCGGCAGTGACTCGTCCTTGTAACGCTTGAGAACCGCTACCTGGATGTTGTTCAGAGGTTCCAGGTAAGGTGTGCGGCGTTTCAGTGACAAGGACACAATCGGGGTGTCCGCCATCAGGTAGTCATTTCCGCTGATCTCGAGGCAATGCTCGACGGCCCGGACGTGCTCCTTGGCAATCATCTGATAAATTTTCTCAGACGTCTCCGGGTCCTGCCCCAGTTTGGCATAGTCATGGCCGATGACCAAGTCGGTTTTGAACAGCGACATCTGAATGTTGCTGAGCAATGCCCGGAAAAACGGCCACTTTTCATACATCTCCAGCAGCTTGTCTTCGCCTTCGGACTGAATCCAGTTTTCCAGGGCGGCCCCGGTGCCATACCAGGCGGGGAACGTCAGACGGGCCTGGGCCCAGCCGAAAATCCACGGAATCGCCCGGATCGAGGATTTGGACAGGTTGTTCTTTTTGCGGTGAGACGGTCGCGAGCCGATGTTCAGCAATCCGATTTCATTGACCGGTGTGGCTTCGTAGAAGAACTTGAAGAAGTCTGCAGTGTCATCGGTCAGTTCACGGAAAGCCGCTTCACCCTGTTTGGACAACTTCTGCATGATCTCCAGATGCGTCGGATCGTCTTTCTGATTCGGCTGCACCAGACATTTGCTGGCCTTCATCAGGCCGGTAATGCCCATCGACAATTCATAGGTGGCGGTTTCGGCATTGGAATACTTGAACGACAATACCTCACCCTGTTCGGTGAACTTGATCTGGCCACGTACGGTGCCGGTCGGCTGCGACAGGATCGCGCTGTGGGTTGGTCCGCCCCCACGTCCGATGGTGCCGCCACGTCCGTGGAACAGACGGCAATCCACGCCGTAATCGTCGGCCAGTGCCATGATCTGCTGCTGGGCCTGGTACAGAGTCCAGGACGAAGACAGGTTGCCGCCGTCCTTGGCCGAGTCGGAATAACCGAGCATGATTTCCTGCTGGTTGCCGGAGGCTTTGAGCAGGGCGTGATAAGTTGGGTTGTCAAACAGCGCCGAGGTGACCGGCACAATGTGCTCCAGATCCTGAATGGTTTCAAACAGGGGCGCGACATGAATCTTGCAGTAGGGTTCGCCTGCGTTGTACCCGGCCAGACCGGCCTGGTGCGCCAGGAACAGCACTTCCATCACGTGACTGGCTTCGTGGGTCATGGAGATCACGTAGTTGTTGAACGCCTTTTCACTGATCTCATCACGCATGCGCCGCATCACATGAAAGACTTCCAGCACTTCGCGGGTCATTTTCTTCAGATCCAGATGCTGGGTATCGATGATGGTGGGCGACGCAATCTGTTGGGCCAGCACATCCAGACGCTCGGCTTCGGACAAGGCCGGGTAGTCGATGCCAAGATGGTTGAGCAGGTCGGTCACCGCATCGGTGTGCACGGTCGATTCCTGGCGAATGTCCAGACGCATCAGATAAAAACCGAAGGTCTGCACCAGACGGATCAGGTCTTTGAGTTCGGCATCGGCGACTTCGTGGTCTCCGTGGCTGCAGAGGGATTCGTAAATCAGCTCCAGATCGGCCAGGAATTCGTTTTCGCTTTTGTAGGCAAAACGCGGTGGATCAATGATTTCATCATTGAGCTGTGCTTCGACGTAATTCAGGTTTTCCTGCAGACGGCCGTGAATCAGATACAGGAAGCGGCGATAGGGCTCATCCTTGAAGCGGTCCGAGCGTTTGTGGAACACCTGTTCCTGCAGGTCGGCATCAATGATGGTCGCGCGGTTGATCACTTCCTGTTTGATTTCGGTGATATAGCGTGACTGGGTCAGTTGCGCACTGAGCAGATGCACGCGGCGCTGATATTCGTACAGCGCGGCGCGGCTTTGCATGTAAAGCGCATTGACGGTGGTCTGGTGAGTGACGAAGGGGTTGCCGTCCCGATCGCCGCCGATCCAGGAACCGAACGTCAGAAAGTTGGGCGTTTCGAGTTCTGCTTCCGGGTAATGACGCGCCAGGGCGCGTTCCATGAAGCGGTACACCGTGGGCACGGCCTTGAACAGCGACTGGCGGAAATAGTAGATCCCGTTGCGGATTTCGTCTTCCACCGTTGGCTTGATCCGACGGACTTCATCGGTTTTCCAGAGCACCTGAATCTGGTAGCGCAAACGACGGATCACTTCTTCCTGAGTATAAGGGTTTTTGTAGGCTTCGGCCTCGTTCAACTCGCCCAGAGTCAGGAAGATGCGGCGCAAGTTTTCCATGACCGCACGGCGTTTGGACTCGGTCGGGTGCGCGGTAAACACCGGAATGTAGTTCAACTGGCCGATCAGGGTTTTGACTTCTTCGGCACTCAGTCCCTGTTCCTTGAATTCACTGATGGTGTTCAGAACCGAACCGGTCCAGAGCGGGCCGTCGGATTTCAGCTGGCTCTGGCGCTGATGAAACTGGTGTTCTTCTTCGGCCAGGTTCACTAGGCTGAAATAGAGGTTGAACGCACGGATGATCAGAATCAGTTCCTGTGGCGTCTGGGCTTCGATAAAGGCCTTGAGCTCGGTGCGCAGAGCCGGATCGTCCTGCTCGTGAAGCTTGATGTAGCCTTTGCGCAGTTTTTCAATGGCGTCCAGGGTGTCTTTTCCGACCTGGGTTTCAATGACTTCCCCCAACAGCGAGCCAAGCAGTTTGACGCGTGAGCGGAGTTGTTTGTCACTCAGTTCTTTAGCCATAAAATGTCTCAATGTGTCCGTTCGTTGAAAAATTTGGCGGCATTATATCATGAAGCAGAGTCAGAGGTTAAAAACCCGCTTTGCCTCAGTAGTCGCGTGGGCGTTTAAGGTTCCAGCGATTGTGCGTCCAGAGATATTGGGCCGGGTTTTGTTGGATTTCTTGCTCGTAGAGCCGGTGCAATCGGATCAGGTCGGCCTGCGGGTCTTCGCCGGGAAAGTCGGTCAGTGCCGGGCGAATGAAGCAGTGATAGTCGCCGTCCTTACGTCGGGTAAAGACCGGCAGTACCCGGGCATGTCCCATTTTGGCCAGTTTTGACAGCCCCGGATGGCTCATGGCATTGTGCCCAAAAAATGGGGCTGAGATTTTGCCGCGTCTGCGGTAGCGCTGGTCGGGCAAAATCATGACGTTTCCGCCCTGTCGCAACACCCTGACAATGGCCCGGGTGTCACTGTTGGGCAAGGGTTGGCTGGCATGGGCCTGGGTCACAGGGTCAGGACCGTCACTGGTGCGGCTGGCGGTAATCAGGCAATCCATCAGTGCATTGTCATGGGGCCGGTAAATGAAATGCAGTGGCATCAACTGATTCAGCATTAGCCCGGTGGCTTCAATGGTGGTGAAGTGCGGCACGACCAGCAGGGTGCCCTGATTGGTGGGATTTTTCAGGTGATTCAGGCCGTGATAATGAAACCTGTGCGATTCGTGCTTTGGGTGGCTGGGCGGATGGGAGCGGTGGATGCCCCAAAGGTTGGTAGCGGTTTCGGCCAGACCCATGCCCAGGGAGGCAAAATGCGCCCGAATCATTTTTTGCCGTTGGGGGGAAGACCAGTGGGGGAACGCCAGAGAGGCATTGGCAAGTGCCAGTTTGCGCCGGGCAGGGGCCAGCCAATACAAGCCTTGCCCCAGTACTTGTCCGGTTTTTAATCGCCATGACCAGGGCAGGAAGGCCAACAGGCGAAGCAGCCCAACGCCCAGCCAGATGCCCCAGTATTTGGGGTTTTTGAAACCGGAACAGGCTTTAAGCATGGTTTGTGGCTTGTTGTTGAAGTCGGTAATAATGGCCGTTTTGTTGCATCAGAGTGCTGTGGGTGCCTTGTTCCACGATGTTTCCCTGATCCAGCACCACAATCTGGTCGGCCTGTTCAATCGTGCTCAGACGGTGGGCAATCACAATCACAGTGCGGTCTTTGGTCAGGGTTTGCATGGCCTGCTGAATGCTGCGTTCGCTCTGGTTGTCCAGAGCCGACGTGGCTTCGTCCAGAATCAGGATGGGCGCATTTTTCAGAAACGCCCGAGCAATCGCCAGACGTTGCCGCTGGCCGCCGGATAGACGGGCCCCGTTGTCGCCGATGGGAGTGTCGAGCCCTTGAGGCAGCTTTTGAATGAATTCCCAGGCCTGGGCCTGTTGTGCGGCATCGATGATGGCGGCTTCGTCCACACTGTTTTGGCCATAGGCAATGTTGGCCCGAACCGTGTCATTGAACAGCACCACCTGCTGACTGACAAAGGCCAGCTGCTCGCGCAGGGTGTGCAGAGACAGATCGTTAATGGGCGTGCCGTCCAGCAGAATGCGACCGCTTTGGGGCTGGTAAAAACGGGCGATCAGGCTGACCAGTGTGCTTTTGCCGCTGCCGGATTCGCCCACCAGAGCGGTGGTTTTGCGGGCAGGGATGCTCAGGTTGAAGTCGTCAAATGTGGCGGTTTCGGCGTGCGGGTAGTGAAAGCCGACTGCGTCAAAGCGCAGTTCGCCCTGCACGGAATTCAGCGATGCCTGGCCTTGATCCGGTTCTTCTTCCCGGTCCAGCAGCTCAAAAATGCTCTGGGCCGCGGCCATCCCTTTTTGAATGGTGATGTTGATGTTGGTCAAACGGCGGATGGGTTCAAACGTCAGGGCCATGGCGGTGATGTAAGAAAGCAGTTCACCGGGGGTAAAAGCGCCTTCGGCCGACATCTGCATGGCGATGTAAACCACAATCGACAGGGCGATGGCGGCCAAAACCTGTACCAATGGCACATTCAGAGCCGAGACTTTGATCACATCCATGGTGTGGTGCATCAGGTCCTGAGCGGTCTGATGAAAACGGGATTGTTCGTAGGCTTCGGCGTGATACAACTTGATGTCGCGGTGGCCCACGAGGCCTTCTTCCAGTTGGTGGGTCATGCGCCCCATATTGTGTTGCATTTCGGTACTGGAATGGCGCATCAGTTTGCTGGCCCGGTCGATGATAAAGGCCACGACCGGCCCGATCAGCATCATCATCAGGGTCAGTTCCCAGGAGATATAGAGCATGTAACCGAACAGGGCGATCACAATCATCGTGTCGCGAATCAGGACGATCCAGGCTTCGGACAGTGCGCGACCGGTCTGGGCCACATCGTAGGTGATTTTCGACATCCATTCGCCGGTGGAGCTTTGCTGAAAGGTCGCCATGGGCAGAAACTGCAGTTTGCGGAACATTTCATCACGAATGGTCAGAATTGCTTTCTGGGCAATCCATTGGCTGGCCACTTTGCTGAAATATTCGGCCACCCCTTTGACGATGAACACCCCGGCCAGCAGCAGAGGCAGCACCACAAAACTGTCCGGGTCTTTTTTGATCAGACTGTCATCGACCAGATCCTTGAGGATGGCGGCCGTCGCCGGTTCCATCGCGGCGATGATCACCAGAGTCAGCAAGGTGATGGCGATCATCAGCTTGTAAGGCGCAATGTAACGCAACAGGCGGCGATACAGATGTCGGGTATTGGCATCAAACATAGCGAAAATTATACTCGTTTGCTGGGCGGAACCCAATTGGCAGATGACGGACTGCAGAAACAGCCTGGCCGAGGCAAAAATGACCAGGCCTGGTGAGATTATTCCCGGTGCAGGATTTTATTGACCACAATATTGGCCCAACCAGAAGCATGAAACGTCTGGTTGAGTTGGTCGCGGTCATAATGCTGCTGAACCCATTGATGAAAGCTGACTTCGGGGTGGTCTGTCTGAAACCGTTCGAACTCATCGAACAGGTAGTCGAGCTTGCCGGTGTCGGCCCAGCGGAAATGCCCGTATTTCATGCTCAGTTGCTTGCGGGCTTCGGCAATGGGCTCGCCCTGTACAAAGTGTTTGAACAGCACACTGACCAGACCGGCACGGTCGGCACCGGATTTGCAGTGGATCAACAGCGGATAGTCCAGCGATTGGAGCAGAGTGATCACCTGTTCCAGTTTGTCTTTTTTGGGAAAGTTGCGCGATGAGATCGGGACATTGATCAATTCAATGCCCAGCTGGTCACAGGCTTCTTTTTCCAGCAGATATTGGCCGGTCTGGTTGGCCGCACGCAGGCTTAAAACCGTTTTGAGGCCAAAGCGCTGCTTGAGTTTGCGCAAAAACCGGGGAGAAGGGTGGTTGCTGCGAAATGCCAGGGTGTCGCTGTGACGGGGGGCGAGCCGGTAAAAGTTGCGAAACCAGATCCTGAGGATCTCGTGGTCGATCAACCAGGCTTCCAGATGGGCGAGCAGCCGCCCGCGTTTTGAATGCAGTTTGCTCATGTGTGGAGGGTTTCAAGCCAAATTTCAAAACAAGCATTTTACCTTTTTTGTGATCACTGAAGGCATGAAATGCTAGAATTAAGCGCATATTTGAAGGTTTTAAAACACAAAGGCGAGCGGATGATAGTCGTAACAGGCGGTGCCGGTTTTATTGGGTCCAATCTGGTCAAAGCCCTGAACAAGCAGGGACGTGATGACATTCTGGTGGTGGATGACCTGAAAAAGGGTAAAAAATTCATCAATTTGGTCGATTGCGATTTTGCCGATTACCTGGACAAGGAAGATTTTCAGTCACGGATTTTTGCCGAAGAAGGCCTGCCGGAAATCGATTGTGTGTTGCATCAGGGTGCCTGCTCGGCGACCACTGAGTGGGATGCCGCCTATTTGATGGAAAACAATTATGAGTATTCCAAAGACCTGCTGCATTTTTGCATGAACCACGAAATTCCGTTTCTGTATGCGTCTTCCGCCGCCGTCTATGGTGATGGCCCGGTGTTTGTGGAAGACCGCCGTTATGAACAACCGCTCAATGCCTACGGCTTTTCCAAGTTTCAGTTTGACCAGTATGTGCGGCGGGTGCTGCCGCAGGCCAACAGCCAGATCGCCGGCTTTCGTTATTTTAATGTCTATGGTCCGCGTGAGCAGCACAAGGGCGACATGGCCAGTGTGGCCTACAAACTGCACCGTCAATTGCTGGCTGGGGAAAATCCGAAATTGTTCGGTGCCTACGATGGCTATGAACCCGGCATGCAAAGCCGGGATTTTGTGTCGGTGGAAGACGTGACCGCAGTCAATTTGTGGTTTATGGACCACCCTGAAGCATCGGGCATTTTCAATTTGGGACCGGGCAAGGCCGAGCCTTTCAAACACATTGCCGAGGCGGTGATTGCGCATCATGGCCAGGGTCAGATTGAGTACATGGATTTCCCGGACCACCTGAAAGGGGCCTATCAGAGTTTTACCCAGGCAGACAACACCGCCTTGCGCCAGGCCGGTTACGAGCGTCCGTTTTATTCGGTGAAAGAGGGGGTTGCGCGTTATCTTGAGTGGTTGTCTGCGCACCCGGAACGATTGGATTTCGCTTGTGACTGAGTGCTCAGAAACCGGCGGACTGTTTCTTTGCGCCGGGCCTTTTCCTGGGACGTAGCGGCCTGCAGGGAGCGACCCCAGATGGGATGCGGCCAGCATTCGTCACCCGGTTCCCGCATCACCAGATGCAGATGACAATAAGGCAATTGGTTGCCGATTTTGGCCAGATTGTCATGCTGGCCCAGCCCCTGGTCTTTCAGCCACTGCGACAGTTGAGTCAACTGAGCGTAGATGGGCCCGGCGGTCTCAGGCGTGAGCGGCTGTTTGGGAACGCAGACCAGCCACAAAATGGCCGTGGGCTTTAACAGCAGTGAATAATCGGGTTGTTCAGCCACCCACTCGGCCTCAAACAGCCGTGTCAGGTTTTCTGGGCGGTGGTCGCCAATGATTTGATCGAATGCCATAAACGAATGCCGGAGCCATGACGGATAAAAACGCCATTATAAACGACAATTCGCAAGAACCCGATACGGATCTGTATCTGGCTTCCACATCGCCTCGACGCGGCGAGTTGCTGCACCAGCTGGGATTGCGTTACCGCAAGGTGAATGCCCCGGTGGAAGAAGTGGCCCTGCCCGGCGAATCGCCGCCTTCGTTTGTCCGGCGTATGGCGGTGGAAAAAGCCTTGAACGGCTTCCAGAAAGTGCCGGGCGCACAGGTGTGGGTCGTTGGCGGGGACACGCTGATTCATGTCGACGGCAAGGTGCTGGGCAAGCCGCGTCACAGGCAGGAAGGCCTGGCCATGCTCAGGCGGCTGTCCGGGCGTGCGCACGATGTCTACAGTGCGGTGGCCGTGGTGCACGATGGGGCGGTGTTTTCCGCTCTGAACCACACCCGTGTCTGGTTTCGTGCGCTCAGCGAGCAGGAGTCTCAGGCCTATTGGGACACGGGGGAGCCGCAAGGTAAGGCCGGCAGCTACGCGATTCAGGGGCGTGGTGCCGGATTTGTTGAGCGCCTGGACGGCAGTTATTCGGCGGTGATGGGGTTGCCTTTGTTTGAATTGGATCGGCTTTTGAACGAGTCCGGTTTCTGGAGTAAGCATGTTTAACGAAGAAAAAGTTCTGGTCAATGTGACCCCGACTGAAACCCGTGTTGCCTGGGTGGAAAACGGGGTTTTGCAGGAGGTTTGGGTGGAACGGGCCAAACGCCGCGGGCTGGTGGGCAACATTTACATCGGCAAGGTGGACCGGGTCTTGCCCGGGATGCAGGCGGCCTTTGTTGACATCGGTCTGGAGCGCACCGGGTTTCTGCATGTTTCGGACGTCAATGCGCAGGCGCTCAACCTGGCCGAAGACGCCAAAAGCGATGACATCGCCGCTTATCTGCGCCCGGGTCAGAAAGTGATGGTGCAGGTGGTCAAGGATCCGATCAGTTCCAAGGGCGCGCGTCTGACCATGCAGGTAACCATTCCTTCCCGTCTGCTGGTGTTCATGCCGCAGGAGCCGACTTTGGGCGTGTCACAGAAAATTGAAACCCAGCAGGAACGCGACCGTTTACGCGAATTGATCAAATCGATTCCCGAAGCGGACCATACGCTGGGCGGGCTGATTGTGCGCACGGTGGCCGAAGGGGCCGACTTTCATGAGCTGCGAGCCGATCTGATGTATCTGCAACGGCTCTGGCAGGACATTCAGCAAAAGGCCAAGGCGGCCCGCAAAGCCAGTCTGATTTACGAAGACCTGCCTCTCTATCTGCATGTGTTGCGTGACATCCCGATCGAACGCATTGAAACCATTCGGGTCGATTCCACCGAGACCTACAAGAAAATGCTCGACTTTGCCGCCAACTATGTGATGGATCTGTCGGACAAATTGAGTCTATACACGGGTGAACGCCCGATTTTTGATCTTTACAATGTGGAAGACGAAATTCAGAAGGCGCTGGAAAAACGGGTCACCCTCAAGTCCGGCGGTTATCTGGTGATCGACCAGACCGAAGCCATGACCACGATCGATGTCAATACCGGCGGTTTTGTCGGGCACAAAAATCTGGAAGAAACCATTTACCGGACCAACCTGGAAGCCACTCAGGCCATTGCCCGCCAATTGCGCCTGCGTAACCTGGGCGGCATTATCATTCTGGATCTGATCGACATGGACGATGCTTCGCACCGTGACGCCGTGTATGCGGCCTTGCAGAAAGCGCTGGAAAAAGATCGGATCAAGACGGTGATTACCGAAATTTCACGGCTGGGACTGGTTGAGATGACGCGCAAACGCACCCGTGAAAGTCTGGAGCGGGTGTTGTGCGAACCCTGTCTGATGTGTCAGGGGCGCGGCACCGTCAAAACCGCTGAAACCGTCGCCTTTGAGGTGTTTCGTGAAATCACGCGGATGGACAAATCGTTTGATGCCCGTTTTTACCGGGTGATTGCGTCGGAGTCGGTGGTGTCTTACATACTGGATGAAGCCTCGGGCAGTGTGGCAGAATTGGAAACCTTTCTGGGCAAAAGCATGAGTTTTCAGGCCGAAAGTGGTTATTTTGTTGAGCAATTTGATGTGGTGATTTCCTGACGTGCGTCGTCTTCTGCGTCGTTTCATTTATCTGTTTTTTGGGCTGTTACTGCTCTACTGGCTGCTGGTTCGGGGTGCCATTACCTTGATCCAGATGCAGCCGGAGCGTTTTCTGGGTTGGACCGAGTCCGGTCTGGGATTGAGCGTCCAGGTCGCCGAGTTAAAAGTTGACCAGACCTGGTTGGGCGCCGCGTTTACTTTTAGAGAACTGGCCTTTGCATCCGGTGAGGGCAAAGAAACCTCCGGTGTTGAGCCCCGTGTTCGGGGTCAGGTGGCCGAGCTGTCTCTGGATGTCAATGTGTTTGCGCCGCTTCTGGGCTGGCATCACTGGGGTGAGCGGTTAACGGTCCGGGATGGACGGGTGGCGGTGTCGGGCACCGATACCCAAAAAGAGCGCACGGTTTCGCTTCAGCCATTGACCCGGTTGCCGCAATTTCTGCATTGGAAACGGGTGTCGTTGAAGTCAGTGGTACTGCAACAGGGTCGACAGGATGGGCAGACCGATCGGCTGGTCTTGCATTCGGTGCAGACCTTTCAGGGGGCGCGTCAGACGCTTCAGGGGCAGATGACCTGGCAGCGTGGCGATACCGACGTCGGACTGACTCTGGAAGGGACCTTTGACCTGAACCCGGCTGGCTGGTTGAGCGATGGGGATGCCTCTGTCCGGCTGTCGCAGCCTTTGTCTCTGAAGCACGTTTATGCGCTGATGCCGGGGCAGGTGGATGCCTGGCAGGCATTGCCCCAAGGACAACTGCAAGCCAGAATCCATATGCAGTGGCAGCAGCGACAGTTGCGGGACATCCGTCTGCAAGGGCAGGCCTCGGAACTGGACTGGCAAAACACCGAATCGAAAGACTTGCCGAAAACCATCGGCTTTGAGGCCCACTGGCTGACTCAGGGACAGGCTGGCGCACTGGACAACTGGGTGTTGATGGTGGATCGGCTGGCTCTGGACCACACTTACCTTTCAAGCATTTCTCCGATTCGGGTGGCGTTGACCCAGCGCGATCAGTTGCGTTTTTCCGTGGCTCAATTGGGATTGGAATCGCTCAAGCCGTTTTATCATTATGCGTTGGCCCAGGTGGAAGAGAGTAATGCCATTGACCGGGTCAAAGCCCTGTCGGTCAAAAGCGTGTCCGGGCTGTTTGATTTGTCACAACTGCGCCTGTTGTCCTTGCGGGCAAACATTGCGCAGCTTCATCTGGTTGAAAAATCGGGGTGGCCGGGCTTGCAGGTCAAAGACTGGGCGTTGAATTATGAAGAGGGGCAAGGACGCCTGGAGGCGAAGTCGCCGCTGACCGTTCAGACGTCGTCGCTTGAAACAGGGCCGGTGGCCTTGTCAATGGCGCAGCCGCTGCGCTGGCAGGCCGACCACCAGGCCTGGCAGATTCTGCCTTTTGCCTTGTCGGTGGACGACCGGTTTGAGCTGCGTCTGTCGGCTTCGGGTCAGAGCGATGGGCAGGTGGCGTTGGACGCAGACACCGAAATCAAAGCGTTGGCGACGTTGAAGCGTTATCTGCCTTATGCCGTGATGGATGAGGAGCTGGAAACCTGGCTGAAAACCGCGCTGGTGAAAGGGGAAAACGTTCGGGCTTCAGCCCATCTTTCCGGGCATTGGCAGGATTTTCCGTTTCTGGAACAACGGGGAAAGTTTGAGGTGCTTGCCAGCGTGGATCAGGCACAGTTGAAGTTTGACCCGGACTGGCCGATGCTCACGGACTTTGAAGCCCGGCTTCGTTATGTGCCGCACAACCTGACGATTGAAACGCCCAGTGCCAGAACATTGGGGGCCAGCGGAAAGAACATTGCGGTCCGTATTGCCGGGCTGGATCAAAAGGACATCGCAGTGGAAATATCGGGCGAGGTGGAGGCCGATGCCGCCGATGCCAAGCGCTATTTGCTGGCCTCGCCCCTTGCCCGCAATATTGGAATGGAAACGTTTCTGGCCGAACAGGTGTCACTGAGTGGGCCGGTGCGTGTGGATTTGTCCGAAATCTGGGTGCCGGTGGATGGTCACAAAGGTCTGTCGGAAACCGTCCGTGGTCGGGTGCGTCTTCAGGGCGTGAGGTTGCGGTTGTTTGATCAGCTGGCGTGGCAGGATGCGCGGGGTGCCATCGACTTTACCGAAAAAGGCATTCAGGCCGATGAGGTCAAAGCCTTGTGGGGACAGACGCCCCTGACCATTCAGGCGCGCACGGATGAATCAAATGTGGCAATGACCATTCAAGGCACCCATTCTGTGACCCTGCCGGATGCGAGTGGTGAACTTCCCTGGCGAACCGAACTGACGATTCCATTTGATCCGGAGGCGGAGACCGGATCCATGACCGAAACCCAGCGCCCGATTCGCCTGTCCGGTGAAGCCGATCTCACCGGTTTGACTCTGGCGATGCCTGCGCCTTTGAATGAGAAAGTCTTGGCTGCCGGGCAGTCACGTCCAGACAAAGCCCTCTGGCAGGCGACGATTCGTTCGGATCAGGTGGATTTGTCGGCCTGGCTGCCCGATCTGATTCATGCGCAGGGTCAGTGGCGACCGGATTCGGATCAGTCCCTGGCTTTGCACCGTCTGGGGGTGAATCTGGGCAGCAGTCAACCGCTTTCAGGCGATGTCAGTCAGGCTGGCGTGGAAGTCGGCGGTCATCTGGACGAGCTGGCGCTGGAGGCGTGGCTGGATTACTGGCCCCGGTTTGAAGACTGGTCTCAGGGTTTGGCGGCCTTGTCGCCCAGTAAAGAGGTGGACAAGGACGAAGACGCGTCAGGTGTGGCGTGGATGCGTCAGAGAAAGTGGCTGCCCTCGCATGTGACCATCGACCGATTGGGTTACGCTCAGACACCGTTTCATCAGGTGAAACTGACCTGGCTTGGGTTGCCCGCCAAAGCGGGCGAAGCGGATTCGCCCAGAGTGGTATATGCCGCCATGGCCGACGAATGGGCCTTTCAGGCGTTGCAAACCCAGCAGGACCGTTTCAAGGTGGATTTGGCACGGTTGGATGTGACGTTGTCTGACGATTTTGCGGAAAAAAATCTGGCCGCGAAAACCGACTGCCAACCGCCGGATATGCTGGAAGATTTGACCAAAGACATTGCCTTTTCCGGGCGCAATATCCGCATCAATGACCGAGCGGTTTCCAGTGTGGCCTTCCGCTGGCTGGAAACGCCCCAATCCAGTCGTTTTGAAGACCTGAAAATTCGGATCGATGAGGTGCAGGGACGGTTTCAGGGTGCGTTTGCTTACGACAAAACGGCGAACCGAAGCCAGCTGAAAGGCACCTTGCGAGCCAGGGACGTCGCTGATATGACCACCTGGCTGGGCATCAAAAAAGGGTTTGAAGGCGAAAAAGGGCAGGTGGACATGGACTTGACCTGGCCGGGCGATCTGACCTGTGTCACGCTTGAAAGACTGGCCGGGTCCGCCGACTTTCGCTTTGATGACGGGGTCATCAAGGACGCAGAACCGGGGCTGGCAAGGGTGTTGGGCTTGTTGAGCGTGGACTCACTGATGCGTCGTCTGCGGTTGGACATTCGCGATGTCACCGACGCCGGTCTGCTTTACAGCGTCATCGAAGGGGAAGGGCGGTTTGACAAGGGGCATTATCGTCTGTCGCAATTGCGCATGAGCGCGCCTTCGGCAAAAGCCGAGGTGTCGGGAGACATTGATCTGGTGAAAGAAACCCTGAATCTTGACGCCCGTGTGACACCGGCCATTGGAGGGTCTCTCCCCACCATCGCAGCGCTCAGTGGTCTGGTGACACCGGTGGTTGGGGTGGCGGCTTACGCGATCAGCAAATTGCTGCCCGGATTAAATCAGGATCTGGTGACCTATCAATACAAGATCACGGGGTCTCTGGATAAAATTGCGGTCAGTGACGGCAAGATGGGGGTTGAGCTGATCAAGAAACAGACGTCCGGGAAAGAAAAATCGGGTGCGACAGAACCGGAAGGGTTTGATCCGCTGAACTGGGAATAAAGCGGTGAAAAAATCGTTTTTTACCAGGCCTGGTAAAAAATGTGTTGTGCGATGGACCTTAAACGGGCCAGAACACCACGGACAGGCCGCCCATAGCCAGATAGGGGCCAAACGGTGTGGGTGAGCGTAAAGACAGGCGTTTCAGCGCCCAAAGCCCCAGCGTGATCACCAGGCTGGCGAGTGAAGCGACCAGAATGATCTGCGGTAAGGCGCTCCAGCCGAACCAGGCGCCCAGTGCCGCCAACAGCTTGAAATCGCCATAGCCCATGCCTTCCTTGCCGGTAAAAATCAAAAACAGTTGATACAGGCTCCATAGCAGCAGATAGCCAATGGCGGCACCCCAGACCGCCGATTCAAGCGGCACAATCCCGTTTTGCGTGTTGATCAGTAAGCCCAGCCACAACAGGGGCAAGGTCAGTTGATCCAGCAATAGCTGGTGTTCCAGATCAATGACGGTCATTGCGATCAGAAACCAGGCAAACAAAGTGAAATACAGTGTGGCCAGGCTGGCACCGAACTGCCAGGCCATGGCAACGGTGAGCGCGGCTGTGGTCAGTTCAATCAGGGGGTAACGCGGTGAGATCGTCGCACGGCAATGATGGCAGCGGCCTTTTTGTTGCACCCAACTGAGCACGGGAATCAGTCGGTACCAGGGGAGGGATGTCTGGCATTTGGGGCAGGCCGAACGTCCATTGATCAGTGACAGAAAATGCACATCGGCCTGATCTTCCGCTGCCTGCCCCATTCGCCAGGTCAGCATGGAAAGAAAACTGCCGATCACCAGCCCCAGCAGTGCGGCCAGAGGCAGGTAAAGACCGGGCGATGCAAGCAGCTGGGTCATGGGGAAACCGGAAAGACCGAAGCCGGAAGTGCCGGAAAACGCATCAAATCCGTCATTCAGGCCATGTTGAACAGTTGTTCAAAGTTCACCACTTCAAAGACTTTGAGGATGTGGTCAGACAGTCCGACCAAGGTGATTTTGGAGCTGTCTTCGCCCAAATGGGTGCGCAGTTGCAGCAGCATGCCCAGTCCGCCACTGTCAATGTGCTGGGTCTGGCTGAAGTCAATGACCACATGATCGTATTCATTGCTCATGTAGGCATTTTGAAAATCGGAAAATGAGTCAATGCTGAATTTTTCTTTGACGTAGATATACAGGGTGTTGTCTTTGACTTCATGGGTAATCATTGGGGCTTGTCCTTTTTGTTTTGGATTATTGTACGCCATTGTGCCCGTAGATCAAATCCTGATGACCGGGAAAAACTGATTGAGCCAAAAAACGGTCAGTCATCGGTTTCCTGATAAATAACGCTGTTGCGGTCGTTTTCCCACAGGGTAATGCGGTGCATGCGCACCTGGTCCGATTCGATCCGCTCGACCAGTGACTGGTAAAGAAACCGGGCAATGTTTTCAGCCGTTGGATTGGCCGTCTTGAACGCCGGGTGGTCGTTCAGGTAAGTGTGGTCCAGCTCGTCAATAATGGCTTTGGCTTCGCGCTTGATCGCTTTGAAATCCATGACCATGCCAATGTCATTGAGCTGTTGCCCTTTGACGGTGACTTCCACTTTCCAGTTGTGGCCATGCAGGTTGGCGCAGTCACCCGGATAACCATGCAAGCGGTGGGCCGATGCAAACTCCAGCAGGGTGTTGAGAAAATAGGTTTGGGCCATAGCCGATGTCACCGTTGATTCGATTAAAGCGTTATTATAGCAATCCCTTCTCACGGTTGCAGTGGCAGTCCGCGCCTGTCATAAAAAATTCTCGTTAGCCCGAATGTTTCATGAATTTGTGCTGAAATCGCGCAGGAACTTGTTTTCACAGGGTAATTTTCGAAGAAGCGCCGTATTGGCGATTACGGACGACTGAGAAAATATGCCTTGTGGAATCAAGGGGCAAGCGAGGTCGGTGCAAATTCATGAAACATTCGGGTTAGCTGTGCCCGTTGTTTCAAGATGTGCGGCGGCGCACAAAATCGGTCAAGTCTGTCAAAAACGGGCTCTGAAAGGGCAGTTCGCTCAAAGCCGCCTGCGCCTGCTGAATGAACTGGTCCCGGTAACGTTTTGCTCCGTCAAGGCCCATTAATTTGACGAAAGTGGCCTTGTCGCTGCGACAATCACTGCCTTGCGGCTTGCCCAGAGTAGCGCTGTCGCCTTCGATGTCCAGAATGTCGTCCTGCACCTGAAAGGCCAGGCCCAGTGCTTCGCCGTAGCGTCGCAAAATCGGTGACAGGCGTTCATGGTCTGTGTGCCCGATGGCACCAGCCAGGCAGGCGGTCACAAACAGAGCCCCGGTCTTCATTTGATGCAGTTGTGTCAGTTGCTGCAGCGTTAATGTTTGGCCTTCGGCGGTCAAATCCCGCGCCTGGCCGCCAACCATGCCATTGAGGCCGCTGCTTTGAGCAAAAAGTCGGATCCGCTTTCGGGTCGTTTCTGCAGAGCCGTGGTCAAGGTGGGTCAGGGTTTCAAAGGCCAGCGTTTGCAGCGCATCCCCGACCAGAATCGCGGTGGCGTCATCAAACTGCTTGTGTACGGTCAATTGTCCGCGTCGATAGTTGTCATCGTCCATTGCTGGCAAATCATCGTGCACCAGAGAATAGGCGTGAATCATTTCAATCGCGACGGCCAGTTTGTCCAGGTCCTGAGCGGGTTGATCAAGCGCCTCCCCAATGGCAAAAATCAGTGCCGCCCTCAGGCGTTTTCCTGGCGCATTCAGTGCATAAGCAAGCGCCGAGCGCAAATGCTCCGGGCAACTTTGTGGCCCATTTACCGAGTGTTCTGGAGAGTGGAACGCCGATTCAAGCGTTTGTTCCAGTGAACGGTTGACCCGCTGCTGGCAGGTTGTCAGAAAGTCAGACAAAGCCGGGGCCGCTCAGAGTTCGTCGGCGTGCTTGCGCAGATAGTCCGCAACCCCTTCGGGCGAGTCTTCCATTCCGTCGTCACCGGATTGCCAGCCAGCCGGGCAGACTTCGCCGTGCGCTTCGTGAAATTGCAGGGCGTCCAGAGTGCGCAGCATCTCATCCACATTGCGTCCGAGCGGCAGGTCATTGACCACCTGGTGGCGCACAATGCCCTGCTTGTCAATCAGGAACGAAGCGCGCAAGGCCACTTTGTCGGGATGCTCAATGCCGTAATCGCGCATGATCTTGCCGCCGAGATCGGCAATCAAAGGGAAGTTGACTGGCCCCAGACCCCCTTCTTCCACCGGGGTGTTGCGCCAGGCATTGTGGGTGAACTGAGAATCAATGGAAATGCCGATCACCTCGGTGTCTCGCTCCTTGAATGCGCCAATGCGGTGATGAAAAGCAATGATTTCTGAGGGGCAGACAAAGGTGAAGTCCAGCGGGTAGAAAAACACCACGGCATAGCGGTTCTGAATGTGCTTGGACAGACAGAAATTGTCGACGATGCTGCCATCGGCCAGAACGGCGGCGGCCTGAAAATCGGGGGCGGGCTGGGTGACGAGAACGGACATGATATGGCTTCCCTTGAAAATCGTGTTGGCTGGCCGATTACTATAGTATAGTGTTTAAAAAGATTGCAAGGGCATTGCAAGCAAAAATCCTGTCAAGTCTTGTTAAAGAGCAGGAAGGGGTAAATGGGAGGCACCGATGTTTATTGTCTACTCGCCGGAAGGGCGCAATCGTATCGGCCAGCCGGATCCGGCCAGACAACCCTTGCGGGTGGATCGCACCAAGGCGTCTGATGCCGTTGAGGAATCGCCGGAATTTCCGATGGAACGGCTTCCGCACGCTCGCCCCACGGAAGGGGCCCAGGCAGCGGCGCATTATGCTTCCGTGCAGGAAGATCATGCCCGCAAAGTGGTGGTCAAAATCGGAGAGATTATGTCTTCGCCGGTTGTGACGGCCACGCCGGACATGCCTTTGGTCGAGGCCTGGAAACGACTGCAGGACAGCAAGATTCATCATTTGCCTGTGGTGAACGAGGTCACTCAGGGATTGGTGGGGCTGGTCTCGACGCATTTGATACTGATGCATGCCATTGTCGATGCCGACAATCAGTTGTTGCTGGAGGAATCGGTCTCCACGGTGGAAAACGTCATGGAAACCGCGGTTCTGACCACACGGGCCGAGACGGATTTAAGACGGGCAGCTCAAGCCATGAGCCTGTATGACATCGGTTGTCTGCCGATCATGGACGATCAGGAAAGGCTGACGGGGATTGTCACCCTTTCGGACATTGTCAGACGGCTGGGGGAAGAGCCCCCCCTTGAAATTTACGCCTAGCCGGTGGCTAACCGTCGTAATTGATTTTTTCGATCAATTCCTGCAGAACGTCTTTGGCCTGATCGTGATCAATCTGACAGGTTCCGGCCGCTTCGTGGCCGCCACCGCCGTATGACAGGCACAGATGCCCGACGTTGGTTTTGGAAGTGCGGTTGAGAATGGATTTGCCCAGCGCAAACACGGTATTCTGTTTTTTGAAGCCCCACATGACATGAATCGAAATATTGCAGTCGGGGTAAAGCGCATAGACCATAAAGCGGTTGGTCGGGTGGATTACCTCTTCATCACGGAAATCCAATACCACCAGATTGTGGTACACGGTGGCACAACGCTTGATCTGTTCAATCGCCGCCGGTTCGTGTTCGAAGTAGAGTTCCACCCGTTCTTTGACGTCGGGCAGTTCCAGAATTTCCTCAATGGTGTGGTCCCGACAATAGTCAATCAGTTCCATCATCAGGTTGTAGTTGGAAATGCGAAATTCCCGGAAACGCCCCAGTCCGGTGCGGGCATCCATCAGATAGTTCAGCAGGGCCCAGCCAGAGGGGTGCAGGATTTCCTCACGGTCGAACTGGGCCGAATCGGCTTTGTCTACCGCGGTCATCATGTCGTCACCAACGCGCGGAAACGCTTCTTTGCCACCATAGTAATCATAGACCACGCGGGCCGCTGAGGGCGCATCGGGATCAATGATGTGGTTGTCGACCTTTTCGTTGCGCAGGGCTTCACTGGCGTGATGGTCAAAGGCCAGATAGCAGCCGGGCACATAAGGCAGGTTCGTGGTGATGTCACGCGAAGTGATTTCGATTTTCTGATCCTGCATGTCTTTGGGGTGAACAAAGACAATGTCATCAATCAGATCCATTTCCTTGAGCAGCACGGCGCAGACCAGACCATCAAAATCGCTGCGGGTGACCAGGCGGTATTTTTGTTCAGACATTGGCGTATTCCTTGATTCGAAGTCAATCTTGGCAGGCGTCTGTGAAAATGCACTTGCAGAACGCCCGGGGACTGTCTCTTAACTTTGGTTCTGTTCCTGCTCAGCCTGGGCATTTTCCAGGTCCTGGCGCACTTTTTCCATGTCCAGTTCTTTCAACTGTTTAATGCCTTCTTCAAAATTGCTTTCCGGGATCACGCCAGGGTTGGAGAAAACCACGATTTTTTCACGCATGAACACCAGAGTGGGAATGGATCTTACCTGAAACATGCCCGCTAACTCTTGTTGTTCTTCCACATTGACTTTGGCGAAGACAATGTCGGAGTGGTTTTCTGAAACTTTTTCGTATGTGGGCGCAAATTGTTTGCAGGGGCCACACCATTCTGCCCAGAAGTCGATGATGACAATCTCGTTGTTTTCAATGGTTTCTTCAAACGTGTCCTGTGTGAGGTCGATGACAGACATACAATTCCTTATGGTTAATCCGAAGTGTGTTTCGGCGTGTGAAAATCTTCCGGCAAACCGCCATGAGTCAGTTTTTTCGGGTCCAGATAATGGGCCAGTGACTGGCGGTCCAGTGAGGTCATCTCTTCGGCCACGTCCAGCACCGGTCGTCCGCTGCGGTAGGCTTCCTTGGCAATGGCCGCGCCGGTTTCATAGCCGACCAGTGCGTTCAGGGCTGTGACCAGTATCGGGTTGACAGCCAGCGTCTGTGACAGGTTCTGTTCGTTGACCTGAAAGCCATCAATCGCCTTGGTGGCCAGGGTGGTCAACGCGTTGGCCGACAGGTTCAGGCTTTCCAGTAACCGTGTCGCCACCAGGGGCAACATCACATTGAGTTGGAAATTACCAGACTGACCGGCCAGGGTCAAGGCGGTGTGGTTGCCCATGATCTGGGCACCGACCATGGCCACGGCCTCCGGAATCACCGGATTGATTTTGCCCGGCATGATGGAGCTGCCCGGTTGCAGGGCCGGCAATTGGATTTCTCCCAGCCCGGCCAGTGGTCCTGAGTTCATCCAGCGCAGGTCGTTGGCGATTTTGACCAGGCCTGCTGCCAGGGTGTTGAGCTGACCACTGAGTTCCAGAGCGGTGTCCTGTGAACTCAAGCCCACAAATGGATTGGGCATGGGGCTGAAATCCAAGTGTTTTAAAGCGTTTTCCTGCTGACACTGTTGAGTGAGGCATTTGCAGAAGACCTTTCCGAAACCGGCCGGCGCATTGATGCCTGTGCCCACGGCGGTACCGCCCTGAGGCAACTGGTGCAACCGTGTTTTGACCGATTGCAGCCGATCGGCGTTGTCGGCCAATTGCTGATGCCAGGTGTCGAGTTCCTGATCCAGTCGCACCGGCATGGCATCCATCAGATGGGTGCGACCGGTTTTGACCAGACCCTGAACGGCCCTGGCCTTGTTCTGCAAAATGGTTTGGGCCTGTGCCAGTGCCGGCAACAGCTGGGTTTCCAGAGCCAGGGCAGCGCTGAGATGGATCGCGGTGGGGATGACGTCATTGGAGCTCTGGCTCATATTGACGTCGTCATTGGGGTGAATGGATTCGCCGCTTTGTTGCGAGGCCAGATGGGCGATCACTTCGTTGGCATTCATATTGGTGCTGGTGCCGGATCCCGTTTGAAACACGTCCACCGGAAACTGATCCAGATACCGACCTTCCATGATCTCTGTGGCGGCCTGCACAATGGCGTCGGCCTTGGACTGCGAAAGCCGTCCCAGAGTTTGGTTGGCTCGGGCGCAGGCCGCCTTGATACGGGCAACGGCCTGAATAAACGGCGCCGGCATGGGGGTGCCGCTGATGGGGAAGTTCTCTACCGCTCTCTGGGTTTGCGCGCCCCACAAGGCGTCTGCAGGCACCGAGAGTGGCCCGAGGCTGTCATGTTCTGTGCGGGTGGTCTGACTGGTCATAAAAGCGTTAATGTCTGTTAAAATTATGATCATTCTACCGTATCGATCCGATGCCGGAAACCCTTTGTGTCCGAACGGGGAAAGACGGCCCGGTCACCAACGAAGGTGTCGGAGTCTGAACCGGGTGTTTTCTGGGGCATGTTGCCGGGTTTGGGGGTCGGCTGCGATGCGGTTTTGCATGCGTTCGTATTTACGTATTCTTAACCCGAATATTTTATAAATTTGTGCTGAGGTCGCGCAGGAACTTGTTTTCACAAGGTAATTTTCGAAGGAGTGTCGTATCGGCGATTACGGCCGACTGAGGAAATATGCCTTGTGGAATCAAGGGGCAAGCGAGATCGGTGCAAATTTGTGAAATATTCGGGTTAGTTAAGTTATGCTAAACTGATTCGCGTTTTTGTCACCAGTGAAGCCAAGCCAACCCGTGTGTTTATGAGCCAATCCCCGTTTTCAATCAGCCCGATGGTCGCCCAAACCGTTTTGGATCAGGGGCTCTGGTGGTGTTCAACCCGAAAGAAAAGCGCGCCTTTTCATGTGGGCTTTTATGTGTCCGAGGCCTTTCGAAAACGTTTGCCCGAATCGCTTGGGCAAAAAACGGCCTTGCGCTTTGATGAATTTGTATCCTGCTTGAAGGAAGAAAGTCAGACTGTACTGGCCCAGCGTATGAAAGCTCTTCGTCAGGACCCGGAACTGGAGCAGCGCTTTTTGATCGGTCTGGAACTGGCGCATGGCACCGTCTGGTTGATGGCGCAGCTTCACTGGCAGGCCACGTCCGAGCAGGAATACATTTGCGCCAATTGCGTGGAAGTGTCCGAATTGCATGCGCTGGAAGAAGAACTGGTGGCTTCCAACAGCCGGCTGATGATTGAGCGTTTGCGCGAACGCGAACAAATGGCGAAAAAAGAAGCCGATTTGCTGGAGTCACAATATCGCGCTCAGACACAGTTTCTGGCGATGCTCAGCCATGAATTGCGTTCGCCGCTGATGGGCATGAACGGACTGATTGATCTGGTCAAGCAGCATTATCTGGATGGCAAGCCGATTGGGGAGCAGCTTCAGGTCATGCGTCTGACCATCGATCAACTCAACTTTCTGATCAATGACATTCTCACTTTTTCCCAAACCCAGTCGGATCAGATTCGCTTGCAGAACTCCGTGTTCAATCTGGATGAAATGATTCACTATCTGCGCCACCTGACCAAATCCATCGCCTCGGAGAAGGGACTGAGTGTGAGTGTGGAGGTCGCGGCAGACCATGCCTGTTTTTATGGCGATTTGGTGCGCACTTCTCAGGTCTTGCTGAATTTGCTGGTCAACGCGATCAAGTTTACCGAACAGGGTGGAGTTCGGTTGTCGGTCGATGAACGCCAGACCGACAACAGCGCCGGGCTGGTGGTGCGGGTGTGTGACAGCGGTCCGGGGATCGATGAAGAGGATCTGCGCTTTATTTTTGATCCCTTCAAACAGCTGGATGCCAAGGGGCGCAAACAGTATGTGGGATCGGGTCTGGGACTGGCCATTGTCAAAACCCTGGTCGAATTGATGGGGGGGGATGTGCAAGTCCGTTCGCAGCTGGGAGAGGGGACCTGTTTCGAAGTCTGGCTGCCTTTTCCCGGTCGGGATTGCGACAGTGCCGAGCAGGTCGAGTGGACGGGGACGGAGACGGAGAAAAAAACCGATCAGGCCCTTTTTGCCACCCAGGTCTCACCGGAGCATTCGCGCGCCGGCCTGTCGTCTTGCCGTGTGTTGATTGCCGATGATTCGATGATCAATCTTCGAGTGCTGGAAACGTTTTTGTTGGAAGCCGGCTGTCAGGTGGATCAAGCCAGTGATGGCGACCAGGCCTGGTCAAAATTCACTCAGAACCGTTATGATTTCGTGTTTCTGGACATTCAAATGCCGGGGCTTAACGGCATGCAAGTCTGTGAGAAAATTCGCGCTTTGCCCAAAGCCGAGTGCCCCGCGCTCAAAGGCGTGTTTGCCCTGACCGCAGCGCACACAGCGGCCGAAGAAGCCGAATCGGGGATGACGCTCAACAAAGACCTGTTTGATCAGTGGCTGGAAAAACCGGTGTCGCAGGACAAGGTGATTCACCTGATCGAGTGTTTTTACCAGGGCAACCCGGAGGGTTGCTCGGCTGACTCACGTTTGTCTGAGGCGCGGACGGCGAAAAACCATGAAAACCAGTCGGTAGCCCCTTTGACCGATTGTCTTCAGGCGGCAGAGAGTGCCATGGCAACCTTTGCGCTGGATCGGGTGTTGGATGACGCCTTGCTAGCGATGAAACCGCAGCTGATTCAGGCACTTCATGAAGAGTGCGACGCACTCGCTCTGGCAATGAAAGCACGGGATCTGTCAGAGTTTTCGGCCGTGTTGCATCGCCTGAAAGGCAATCTGATGATGTTTCAGGTGACACCGATTTTGGAACTGGTTCAATGCCTGCAGCAACAGAAGGCCGACTGCCAGGCCGATCCGGCCGAATTCTGGCCGATTGCCGATCACGGCGTCAAGGCCCTTGAAAACTTAATCCGGCGTCTCCATTAGACTATCACTGAATAATGCTTATAATATAACACTGAACACGCAAAAAGGAATGTTGGAATGGCAAAGGCAAAAGCGAGAGTGCTTCTGGCAGAAGATCACGATCTGGTCCGGGCCGGTTTTAAGTCAATATTGGATACCGATGGCACGGTCAAGGTCTCTGCCGAAGCTCAGGATGGCGAGACCGCCATGTCGATCATCGAGCAGGATTCGCCGGATATTCTGATTATTGATTTGTCCATGCCCAAGCTGAGTGGCATGGCCGTGATTACCCAGCTCAGAAAGCAGAAAAACCCCATCAAAATCATCGTGTTGACGGCGGCCGAAGCCCCTAACGTCTGGAAAGAAGTGATGGACCTGGGGGTGAACGGTCTGGCATTGAAGTCGGTATCGAAAGCCGAATTGATCAAGGGGATCAAAGAGGTCCTGGACGACGAATTGTTCATCCATTCGGCGATCGAACCCGGTCTGGAAACCTATACCGCGGAAGTGGAAGCCAAGCGGGCTGAGGCGGTGTCGGAAAGCGACAAACCCAAAAAGCCCAGAAAATTGTCGATTCGCGAAAAGCAGGTGATCAAACTGGTGGCCGAAGGTTACAAAACCAAAGACATCGCCGACCTGCTGGGCATCAGTGATCGCACGGTTTCCAAGCATCGTGAGAACATTATGACCAAACTAGGGTTGACGGCCTCGGCAGAATTGGTGAATTACGCCAGCCACATTGGCTTGTTGAAAGTCGGGTTGGACGAAATCCGATAACCGTCACTCGCACTGAAAAGCGGGATACGAAAAAGGCGCTTTAAAAAGCGCCTTTTTTGTTTCCGCCAGGTTGTTACACGCGGTTTATCGGTACTGTCGCAAATACCACTTTTCGAAGAAGCGTTTGGCAAAATGCATCAGGCGACAGGGTGGCAGCAGCAGCGTGCCTTTTTCGGTGCGCCGGATCAAGACGCCGTGGCTCAAGGTGTCGATGATGCAGACCAGTTCATGCTTGATGCGCTCAAAGTCGTTTTGTCCATTGAGTTCTTTGGCTAGGTTTCGGCTGGCAGTCACCGCTTGCAGGTCGGCCGCATGCGCTTGTTTGGCTTGCCATTCGGGTCCGGGGAAACTGCCGGAGTCACCCGCAACATACGTTTTTTCCAGACCTTCGACCTGACAGTGTTCATTGGCTTTGATCAAGCCGCCCTCGGATTTGACCATGTCCGAATCGGCGACCCAGTCGGGTCCGGTCATGCCGGGCATGAATAAAATCATGTCGGCCTCGATTTCACCGCCTTCGGTCAACACTTTGTTGGCTTCAAAACCGGTCATTTTGTGGCCAAGATGGGTTTTGATGCCGCGTTTTTCCATCATTTTCACCACCTTGTCCGGGACCTTGTCGCCCAAGCGTTTGCCGGGTTTGGGCGCCGGGTTGAAAAAGACCAACTCAAACTGATGGCGTCGGCCCTGTCGGCGCAACAGTGTGTCGATGCCGAACAGAAATTCAAACATGGGACCGCCGCGCATCGCTGACGGTTCTTTGGGGTTGCCGCCGAAACCGATGGCAATGGTGCCCCCAGCCAGCGTATCAAGCCGTTGCTGGATCGCTTCGGCCGCTGCAATGCCTTCGCAAGGGGTGATGGTGTGCTCGATGCCGGGCAGTTTTTTTATGAATCGCCCGCCCGTGGCAATGATCAGGCCGTCATTGGAATGGTCCCCTGCATCGGTGTGAACCAGGCGGCCTTTTTCCGAGACACCGGTGACACGAGCCTGAATGTATTCCACTGTCTGGCGGTTGAAGTAGTTGGTCAGGTCCACTTTTAAGTCATCACTTTGGCGCAAGCGCGATGGCAGCCAGATCAGACTTGGCAAATACACCATTTGCTTGGAAGGGGCGATCACGGTGATTTTGGCGTTGGGCAATTGTTTACGGGTTTCTTTGATGGCGGTCAGGGCGGCAAAGCCGGTCCCCAGAATGGTGATGTTTTCCATGGTGCGTCCTTGGAGATTGGGTTTGAACGTTTTGTTTGGATTATACTCGTTAAGCAAAGCAGGTAAAATCAGTAAAAGTGATTTCCATTCATGAATGACAGTTGAGGGTAAATAAGTGAAAAAGCAAACGTGTGTGTGGGCTGCTCTGATCGTGTTGAATGGCCTTTTTTGGATGCCCGGCGCTTATGCCGGAGACACCAGTGAAGAGGCCAAGGAGGATGCAAAGTCGGCTTGGGAGAAAACCAAGGAAACAGCCAAAGGGGTGGGGCAGGATGTCAAAGAAGCCTGGGGTGAGGCCAAATCAACCAGTTGGGAGGAAATTGAATCTTCGGCCGAAAAACAAGGCACCGACCCAGTCAAGCCCGAAGAAGACGAAGCCGGTATTCCAGTGGAATGAGAAGTGAGCGGTCTTTTTGATGGAATCAAAGCGTTTTCCAATCATCCGTGACAGAGAATGGATTGAAATAGGCAGAACTGGCATAATAGTGCCTTTGAAACTGAGTCGGTGAAACATGGCAAAACATTTTAAAGTACTCGGAATCGCTGTTCTGCCTTTGGCAATGTTGGTGGGTTGTGAAAAAATCTCCAACTCTGCGAAAAACCTTCAGTCGGATTGGGTGGGGTTGGACCGTAAGATTGAAATTTATACCTGTCATACCGGGGAATTGATCAAGTCCTATCAGGGCAGTGTGCGCATCAACCCCGATGATCAATTGTCTGAAGGCACGTCGTTTCTGGTGGATGGCAAAAAACTGCACACCAATATGTGCTATGTGGTCACAGAGCTGGGCATTACCGAACAATCGATTTCCGGGCAGTAAAACAAAAGAATGGATAACGCATGAGACAAACAGTCTTTACAAATTATGTTAGAGGGATTCTGGCCGGTGTGATGGCCGCTTCCCTGTTTTTGACCGGGTGCGCGTCAGTGACCTCGCAGGAGCTGGGTGAAAACGAGTTTCTGTTGACCGCTTATTACGACGAGCCGCCCAGAGATTTGCACAGCCGCGCATTGGCCAGCCAGGCGGAAGACTTGTGCCCGGTGGGCGTGTCCGTCCGCTCGCGTCATGCCACCAAGGCCGCAGAACTGGGCAAGAACGATCTGGCCTGTGTGTCGGGGGACTGCCGTTATCGCTTGACCTGGCGAGTAGTGTGTACCGAAATCGAACCGCAGGAATCCTCGTGGTTTGGCGATACCTGATCGCTGAATGAGTTTGCGGGTTCATCTGCTCTGGTTGCTGGGGTTGGTTGCCTTGGGCTTCTGGGGCCAGCCAAACCGAGTCGACTGGCCTGATCTGGCCGAACAGTCAGTGCTCTGGCTGCCTTTCATTCTGGTGTTTCTGACAGGGTTTATCAGCCTGTTTCTTAACCGTTTCCAGCCAATTGCTGTGATCGTTACGCTTTGTGCCTATTATGCCCTGTCGTGGGCTGTGTTGCCGCAGAGGGTGGCAGGGGCGCAGCTTCTGCTGCCACTGTTGGCATTGAGTCTGCCTGTGCATCTGATGGTGTGGCGTCTGCTGCCGGAAAAAGGGTTCCATCATTTGGGCTGGGTCGTTTTGCAGGCGGTGCTGTGGTGGCTGCCATTTGTGCTGATTCTCTGGGGAATGATGAGCTTGCCTGCGCCGGGTTGGGGCTGGGTTTTCTGGCCGGTGCCGACTGAGTGGATTCATGTGCCATGGAGTGGACTGGCCTTGTCGGTCATGGTGTTGCTTTTGTGGCTGGCATGGATGGCGTTTTCGCGTCACACCCAGGTGTTGGATTTGGCCATGCCTGTGGTGTTGGTGATGGCGGTTCTGGCGATGAATGCCTTTGGTCAGCCAACGACCCTGGCCTGGTGGGTTTCGTTGGCGCTGCTGGCGGTTTTGTTGGCGGTGGTGTTTGAAGCGCATCATCTGGCCTACACCGACACCCTGACTGGCCTGAAAGGACGACGTGCTCTGTTTGAAAGTTTTGCCGGATTGGGTCGGCGTTATGCGATTGCGATGATGGACATCGATCATTTCAAACAGTTCAATGATCGTTACGGTCATGAGACCGGTGATAGGGTGCTGCAGGTTGTGGCCAGACATCTGAAGCAGTCGGGGATTGGGCGGGTTTACCGTTATGGGGGTGAAGAATTTACCCTGGTGTTTCCCGGCCAGTCGGCTGCCGCGTCGCAACCGGCTTTGGATGCGCTGAGAGAACGCATTGCTTCGACCCCTTTGCTGGTGGTGGACCCAAAAACCGGTGAGGAAAAGCCGGTGAGCTTGACTGCCAGTTTTGGGGTGGCCGAACGCGATGCCAGGCAGGCAAACCCCGAAGCGGTGATGCAGGCCGCCGATGCGTTTTTGTATCAGGCCAAAAAGGCCGGGCGCAATCGGGTAAAAGGTCCCGGTTCGCCCCGGAAAAAACCGGCCGCACGAAAAAGAACGCCCAAAATAACCAGGCCTGGTAAAACAACCAGGCCTGGTAAAAAATGAACCGCGTTTTCGGTGAAATCCTCAATCAGTGCACACCTCAAGGAGTTGGAACATGACAGAATCTGACAAGGCGCAAGCGGAATCGCTGCCCAGAGTGACGGAAAATTCGCAATTGGGCATCGCCTTTGTTTTGACTCTGGCGGGGGATGGCGAAGTGGTTGAGGCGACCGAGGACAACGAAGTGTTTCGGTTTCAAATCGGTGACGGCCAGTTGTTTTCGGCGCTGGAAAACTGGTTGATCGGCCTGGAACTGGGCACGCGGGTTCAGCTGGGTTTGTCGCCTGCGCAGGCGTTCGGAGAACCGGATCCCGGCAATGTGCATCGCATGGACCGCCGCGATTTCCCGGAAGAGATGGTTCTGGAACCCGGTTATGTGGTGGGCCTGAATACGCCCACAGGCGAAGAAGTGCCAGCGACCGTTCTGGCTCTGGAGGCCGATTCGGTGCTATTGGATTTCAACCATCCGTTGGCCGGAAAGCCCTTGAATTTCGACGCGACCATCAAAGAGATCGACGGTCAGACGCAGCCGGACTAGCGTTCAGGACTGGCGTGCCTGATCGCGGTGCGCTTCGCTGCAGTAATAGTGACAGCCGTCGTTTTGCTGGACGCTCACCGCTTCGTTTTCTGGCAGGTGCAGGCCGCAGACTTCACAGGCCACCATCTTGTCGGTCTGGTCGGCTTTGGGGTCATTGTCGCTGGTCGAATCAAAGGTGTCACTGAGCGTCTGGCGAAATTGACGAACCCGGCTGTGCACAAACAAAACCAGAAAAAACACCGCCAGAATCAGAAAAAAATAAAACAAGGCCCGCATAGGACTCCCAGGAAAGAATGATTGTGGCCAATATTATAGCGTTTTTTGTGTCGTGCCTGAACGCACACTCGTAAAGCCCGACCAAAAGCCTTAAAATACCACTTTTGAATTTCAGTGGCTGAGTCAGGCATGAATTTACACGAATATCAGGCAAAATCTCTTTTTCGAGCTTATCGGATACCGGTGCCGACCGGTCAGGTGATCAGGCATCAGAGCGAATTGGCAGACGCTTTGAACGCCACTGGAACGGATCAGTGGGTGATCAAAGCGCAGATTCACGCCGGTGCCCGCGGCAAAGCTGGCGGTGTCAAACTGGTAAAAAGTGCCTCCGAAGCCGAAACACTGGCTCGGGCCTTGCTGGGAACCGAATTGGCAACGCCACAGACGGCTGGCAAGGCCCTTCCTGTGAAGGCCTTGCTGGTGGAAGAAACGTTGGCGATTGAAGAAGAACTGTATCTGAGTCTGTTGATCGATCGGGCCTCCAGACGTCATACCTTTATTGTTTCCGCGGCCGGGGGCATGGACATCGAAGCCGTGGCGGCGGAAACGCCCGAGCGCATTCATCGGGTGACGGTGAATCCGGCCGTTGGACTGATGCCATATCAGTGTCGCGAAGTGGGGTTTGCGCTCAATCTGACCGGGCAGGCATTCAAACAGTTGGGACAGATCATGCAGGCCGCCTATCGTCTGGCGCTGGACAAGGACGTTTCTCTGCTCGAAATCAATCCACTGATCAAAACCGCCGACAATGCGCTGGTGGCACTGGACGCCAAAGTCAGCCTCGATCCCAATGCGCTTTACCGCCAGAAAGAACTGGCAGAAATGCGCGACCCGTCACAGGAAGATGAGCGCGAGGCGCGTGCCGCCGATCATCAACTCAACTACATTGCGCTGGATGGCAACATCGGTTGCATGGTCAATGGTGCCGGTCTGGCCATGGCGACCATGGATCTGATTCAGTTGCATGGCGGGGAACCCGCCAATTTTCTGGACGTTGGCGGCGGTGCGACCGCAGACAGAGTGGCCGAAGCCTTTAAATTGATTCTTTCTTCCGATCAGGTCGAGTCGATTCTGGTGAATATTTTTGGCGGCATTGTGCGTTGCGACCTGATTGCCGATGGCATTATTCAGGCGGTGAAAGAAGTCGGTCTGACGCTGCCGGTGGTGGTGCGACTGGAAGGGACCAATGCGGCACAGGGTCGAGCCCGTCTGGCGGAAAGTGAATTGCAGATTGTGACCGCTGAAACCCTGTCTGAAGCCGCCGAGCAAGCCGTGAAACTGGCCGGGGAGGCACGATAATGAGTATTTTGGTTCATGCACAGACAAAAGTGATCTGCCAGGGTCTGACCGGCAAACAGGGCAGTTTTCATTCCGAGCAGGCGCTGGCTTACGGCACCTGTCTGGTCGGAGGGGTCACGCCTGGAAAAGGCGGAACCACGCATCTTGGCCTGCCGGTGTTCAATACCGTTGCCGAGGCAGTGGCGCGCACTGGTGCGGAAGCCTCCATGATTTATGTGCCCCCTGCGTTTGCGGCCGATTCCATTATTGAAGCGATTGCCGCAGGCATCAAGGTCATTACCTGTATCACCGAAGGCATTCCGGTCAACGACATGCTCAAGGTCAGGGCGGTGCTGGATCAGAGCGACGCCCATCTGATCGGGCCCAACTGTCCGGGGCTGATCACGCCCGGCGAGGCGGGTAAGGGCTGCAAAATCGGCATCATGCCCGGCCACATTCATCAACCCGGTCGCATTGGCATTGTCTCGCGTTCGGGCACCCTCACTTACGAAGCGGTGCATCAGACCACTCAGGCCAATCTGGGCCAAACCACCTGTGTGGGCATCGGCGGCGACCCGATTCAGGGCATGAGCTTTGTCGATTGCCTGCAGATGTTTGAGCAGGACCCGGCCACAGAGGGCGTGATCATGGTGGGAGAAATCGGCGGCCAGGCCGAAGAAGACGCGGCCCAGTATATCCAGGCGTCCATGTCCAAACCGGTGGTGGCCTACATTGCCGGAATGACCGCACCGCCAGGCAAACGCATGGGTCATGCCGGGGCCATTGTCAGTGGCGGTCAGGGCACGGCTCAAGCCAAAATCGACTCACTGAAGCAAGCCGGTGTCACGGTGGTGGATTCGCCCACAGAAATGGGGCAGGCCATGCTGGCTTGCCTCTCGCAAAGCTGAAAGGCTCAAGGAAGCGTTATGTCTGAACAAATTCGCCTGTGTATGGCTCAGATCAACCCGATTGTGGGCGACATTGCGGCCAATGTCGAGGCCATCATCGCCGCCGCCGAGCAGGCGCAGGAGCAGCATCAGGCGGAAATTGTGGTTTTCCCGGAAATGACATTGACCGGCTACCCGCCGGAAGACCTGTTATTTCGCCCCGCTTTGTATGAACAGGTGGATCAGGGGTTGAGCCGATTATGCGAGGCCGCACAGGATGTGGCTCTGGTGGTCGGCTATCCGATGATGGACGACCTGGGCGAGCGATTCAATATGGCCGCCTGGCTTGCTGAGGGCCAGATTCAGGCCAGCTACATCAAGCAAAACCTGCCCAATTACAGCGTGTTTGATGAGAAACGCTATTTTTCCCAGGACAACCGACCCTGTGTTGTGCAGTACAAGGGCGTTGGTTTTGGGTTGTTGATCTGTGAAGATATCTGGAAGTTCACCCCCGCTTCGCAGGCGGTGGAAGCCGGTGCTGATATCCTGCTTAACTTGAACGCCTCGCCGTTTTCGCAGGAAAAACATCAGGACCGGATTGAGGTGGTGCGGCGTCGGGTCGCCGAAGTCAAGCGTCCGGTCGTGTACGTCAATCAGGTTGGCGGCCAGGACGAACTGGTGTTCGATGGGGGCTCGTTTGCGACCTGTGCCGAAGGCGAAGTGCAGGTTCAGGCCCCCGAATTTGTTGAAGCCATTACCCCGCTAACGGTGTTGAAGCAGGGCGGGGCGGTGGCCATTGCCCCGGGCGAACAGGCCGCTCTCTATCATGACGAAGCCCGGATTTATCGGGCGTTGATGCTGGGCGTGCGCGATTACGTGCACAAAAACGGCTTCAAAGGCGTGTTGCTTGGGTTGTCAGGCGGCATTGATTCGGCATTGACGCTGGCCGTGGCGGTGGATGCTCTGGGTGCGGAACAGGTGGAAGCGGTGATGATGCCGTTTTATTACACCGCCAAAATCAGTGAAGAGGATGCGGCCACCCAGGCAAGCCGTCTGGGAACGCGGTTTCAGTCGCTGCCCATTGAATCGCTTTATGCCGGTTTTGAGCAACTGCTGGCCCCGCGCTTTGAGGGCTGTGGCGTGGACACCACCGAAGAAAATTTGCAGGCCCGGATTCGCGCCGTGTTATTAATGGCGTTATCCAACAAACTGGGCAAGGTGGTATTGGCCACCAGCAACAAATCCGAAGTGGCCGTGGGCTACTCGACCCTCTATGGTGACATGGTCGGAGGTTTTTCGCCGCTCAAGGACGTTTCCAAAACCTGGGTTTATCGCCTGGCTCGTTATCGTAACAGCCTGGAAGACGCCGTTGATGAGCCGGTCATTCCGCATCGGGTCATTGAACGAGCACCTTCTGCGGAGTTACGTCCGGATCAGACCGATCAGGATACCTTGCCAGACTATGATGTGCTGGACCCTGTCATCGAAGCACTGGTCGGGCGCGACCTGTCTCCGCAAACCATTGCAACGCAGTTGTCGCTGGAGCCAGCACTGGTTCAACGTATTGCGAACATGATTCAGCGCAATGAATACAAGCGTCGCCAATCCGCTCCCGGTGTCAAAATTTCTCCCCGCGCCTTCGGCCGAGACCGCCGCTACCCAATCACGTCCGGCTATCAGGAAGATTGAAGTCAGTATTGACCAGGCCTGGTGGCCAATACCTGAGAACTTTTTACTGAGAGAAACTGAAAGAAAGCATGGCTGGTAAAATATTGATGTCAGCTTAGCAATGGAGCTGGTATCGAACCCTATTATTTCACAAACTTGCACCGACCCTGCTGCTTTTACCTCTTGATATCAAAGAAAAGGTTTCTTCAGTCGGTCATGTTTATGGATACGACGTTTTTTAGAAATTAAGAACCCGATGTCCGAAGGGGGAAAGTCGAGATTATTCCCTTGTGAAACCAAGTTGCTTTGCCACCTAAAAACGAACAGATCAAGTCGTCAGGTTAAAACCAGTCGCCGACCGAATCGAGCATGTTGTCCCACCAGCTTTTTTCGGATTTCTGCCAGCGTTTGTTGCTGGGTGGCTGCTGGCCGTTTTCCCATTCGTCGGTTTCGGCATCCTCTGTCTGGGCCTGTGCCTGGAATTTTTCCAGGTTGTGGTCGATGACGGTTTGGGTGTCTTCGGCGTTTTGGGTCATGCCCAGCTGTTGGTAGGCATCGCGCATCAGTGCCAACGCAGGCATGACCGTCTGCGCATTGGGGTAGTTTTCAATCAGGGCTTTGACCCGTGTGGTGGCAGCCAGGTAGGCTTGCCGCTTGAAATAGTATTTGGCGACCTGAAATTCGTGCCGGGCCAGGCGGTTCTGCAACACAATGATGCGTTCCCGCGCTTTGGCGGCATAGGGACTGTCAGGGTATTTGGACAGCAGCTCGAAATAGGACTGGAACGCTTCGCGGGTTGAGGCCATGTCGCGTTTGGCCGGGTCGGTGATCCAGTCGTCCAGCCAGCTTTCATTGATGGCGTCTGTGGCCAGCGCTTTCAGATAGTAGGCATAGGGCAGAGCGCGGTGTTTGGGAAACAGGCGAATGAACTCCTGCAATTCGCGCTGAGCCGATTCGGGTTCTTCGTAGCGATAATAGGCATACGCCAGTTCCAGATAGGACTGCTCGGCGTATTTGCCATAAGGGTAATAGGCTTTGAGGTTTTCGTAGTTTTCAATGGCCGTGTCCCATTGGCCGCTGTTAAACGCGTCTTTGGCCGCCGCATAAAATTCTTTGACGGTTTTGTCTTCGTTGTCCTTGGCCACCAGGGACGAACAACCGCTTAAGGTCAGGGCGCTTAAAAGCAGGAACAGGGAAATCAGCGAGTGCTTCATAATCTTTGATAAACTATTGTTATGCCATGGCGCAGAGCAAACCGTTTCGACAGCCGTTGGTGCCGTTGTCCGATCTGATCCCGCTGCAATGGTTCGAAAACTACGGCGCTGGGTCGGCCTTTGGAGCCACCGAGCGACGCTGAAATTGAAATAATCAAAGTCCGGATGATAGCATATTTTGATTCGTCCGGATACACAATCCCAACTCTTCGATGCCGGTCGGACTGAAATTCAACCGGTGTCACCAACACAAAAAGAAAGGAACGTTTTTGTCGACTCATTCTCAGGATGCCAACGCCCCCACTTCCAACATTGTGCGCTTGCAGGCCAGTGTGCCTGACGACGCCCTTGGACAGCGTCTGGATGCGGTGGTGGCCACCCTGTTTTCAGACTATTCGCGCAGTCAGTTGCAAAGCTGGATCAAGGAAGGTGCGCTGACTGTGAACGCAGATGTGGTGACCAAACCCAACACCAAAGTGGTGGGCGGGGAAGCACTGCGGCTGGAGGCGGTGCCGGAAGATCGCACCGAAGTGATGCCCCAGGCGATTGATCTGGAAGTGGTGTATGAAGACGAGGCGCTGGTGGTGATCAACAAACCACCAGGCCTGGTGGTGCATCCCGGGGCCGGCAACCCGGACGCGACTCTGATGAACGCGCTTTTGTACCATTATCCGGCCCTGCAACAGGTGCCGCGGGCCGGGATTGTGCATCGACTGGATAAGGACACGTCGGGTCTGATGGTGGTCGCCAAAACCCTGACCGCCCAGGCGCATCTGGTGGATCAGTTGCAACGCCACGAAGTCGAGCGGGTGTACGATGCGGTGTTGGTGGGGCGGATGATTGCCGGGGGCACGGTGGACAAGCCCATCGGTCGCCATCCGCGCGACCGGAAACGCATGGCGGTGTTGGCGGTCGGCGGCAAACCGGCGGTGTCGCATTATCGGGTGAAAGAGCGCTTTCGCGGTCATACCTATGTGCGGGTGTCGCTGGAAACCGGGCGCACTCACCAGATTCGGGTGCATATGGCGCATTTGGGCTTTCCGCTGGTGGGCGATCCGGTCTATGGCGGCCGTCTGAAAATTCCCAAAAAAATGCTGCCAGAGTTTGTGGCGTTTGTGCGGGCCTTTCCACGTCAGGCGTTGCATGCCGGGGTATTGAGTCTGGTTCACCCGGTCACCCGCAAAACCATCAAGTGGAAAGCCCCGGTACCGGACGACATGCTGGCACTGATGGACGTTCTGCGCGATGACATGGCCGATTACGATGCCCAGATGAATCAGCAATGGGACGGCGGCTATGACGAATTCGATCCCGATCACGGCGTGGAAGTGGAATGGGTGACCGATGCCGACATTCCGGAAGAAAATCAATGACAGCCCCTAGTTCGGATCAACAACGTGAGTGGCAGCCCGCGATCAAAGCAATGACGCCCGACTGGACGCTTCCGGCAGGGGTTCGGGCCTGTTTTACCACTCGTGAAAACGGCGACAGTGTCGGGCCCTGGGCGGCTGGAAACCTGGCCGACCATGTCGGGGACGACCCTCAGGCCGTGTTGCGCAACCGCCAGGCTCTGCAATCGCAACTGGGCGCAGGGGTGACACCGGCCTGGTTGAGCCAGACCCACTCCACGCATTGTCAGACCCTGCAATCTACATTGCCCGCCGAACCGCCTCAGGCGGATGCAAGTTGGACTCGTGAAAAAGGGTTGGCCTGTGCGGTATTGACCGCCGATTGCGCGCCCATTCTCTTGACCGACGAAGCGGGCACAATGGTGGCGGCGATCCATGCGGGGTGGCGTGGGCTTGCGAACGGCATTGTCGCCGAGACACTGAAAAACATGCCGGTCCCGGCAGGGGCCCTGCGGGCATGGGTTGGCCCCACGATTGGCCCTGCGCATTTTGAAGTCGGCCCGGAGGTGTTGGCGCAGTTCAAAGCGAGGTTTGCGCAAGCCGATGCGTTTTTTCAACCAAACCGCTCAGGTCAGGAATCGCATTACCTTGCCAATTTACCAGGCCTGGTCAAAATCGCCTTGTTGCATGAAGGGGTGCGGGATGTGACCTTGAGCGGGTTGTGCACTTATGCCGATGCCGAGCGCTTTTACTCTTATCGACGGGACGGTCAGACCGGGCGTCAGGCCAGTCTGATCTGGTTGACCTGATCAGTGTTTGCCGGTGTTGAGCACCGCTTCGAATTTTTCCAGTGATTCCGGCAGGCCCTGAGCGATGAGTACGTCTCGCGCCCGCAAACGGGTGCTCGAAGCCGGCTCGTCGCCACGCACACTGCCACGTTTGATTGACTTGACCACAATGCCCAGCGATTGCGTCGGCAGGTCAGCGAGGGTTTTGCCGACGGCGTGTGCGCCTTCGTCCAGTTCAAAGGGTTGAATCACCTGTCCGATCTGAGCATGATCAAACGGCACGGCATCGGTTTCGCCCAAGTACAGACCTGATAGCAAACTGTAACGATCCTGCCGAGCCTCGCGCGTCAGGCGTAACACCTGGCTTGGCGGTTTGCCCAACATCATCAGAAGATGGGAAGAGAGCATGATGCTGGCTTCGAAGGTGTCCGGGACCACTTCGGTGGCACCCGCTTCCAACAGTTCTTCCAGATGGCTTTCGTCTTGGGTGCGCACCAGTACCGGCAGATCCGGCGCAATCGCGGTCAGGGTTTTGAGGGTTTTCATTGCAGCATGGTGGTCGTGGTGGGTGATGATCGCCACCTTGGCCCGGTGAATGTTGGTCGCTTCGATCAGGCTTTGCTTGGACGAGTCCCCGAAAAACACCGGCTCGCCACTCTGCTGAGCTTCTTTGACCCGTTTGATGTCCATGTCCAGCGCCACATAAGGCACATGCGCCTGTTTCAGAAACTTGGCGGTGGTCTGACCGACTCGCCCAAACCCGGTCAGCACCACATGATTGGACAGAAACTGACTTTCTTCCTTCAGTTCATGCGCCAGTTCGGCAAAATCGGTCTGATAGCTTTTCTTGAAAATGAACTGGGCAAAACGGCCGTTGTATTTGATCATCACCGGCGTCACCATCATGCTTAGCACGGTCACAGTCAGCAAAATCTGCCCCAGTGTTTCCGACAGCAACTGGTCACTGATGGCAATCGTCAGGATCACCAGGCCGAACTCCCCGACCTGAGCCAGTGAAAAGGCGGTACGCGCATTGACGCCGGCCGGGCGTTTGAATAGGGTCATGACGCCAAAAATCAAAAAGCCTTTCATTAGCATGATGCCCAGTGTGACCCCCAGTATGATCCACAAGTGGGATTCAAGGATGCTCGGTGAAATCATCATCCCGACGGTAATGAAAAACAGCCCCAGCAAGATGTCCTGAAACGGACGGATGTCGGCTTCAATCTGGTGGCGGTATTCGGTTTCACCCAGCATCATCCCCGCCATAAACGCGCCGAGCGTCATGGAAATGCCCAGTTCTTCGGTAAAGGCGGCCGAGGCCAGCACCACCGTCAGCACCGTCAGGGTGAACAGTTCCTGTGATTTGGCCATGGCCACCTCGTGAAACAGCGGACGCAGCAGATAACGTCCGGCCAGCAGCATCACCACCACCACTATGAGACCTTTGGCAAAGGCCCAACCCAACTCGGTGGCCAATGATTCCGCCGCACTTTCCGGTTGTGCCAGCGCCATGCCCAGTGCCGGAATCAGAATCAGCAGTGGGATGGCCATGATGTCTTGAAAAATCAGAATGCCGACCGTGGCCCGTCCGTGGCGGGTGTGAATCTCGGATTGTTCGGTCAGTTGCTTGATCACAATGGCGGTGGAGGAAAGCGCAAACGCCCCGGCAATGACCACCGAGGTTTCAAAGTTGAAGTCCAGCAATCGACTGAGGACATAAACGATCACAGCTGTCAGCCCCACCTGCAGGGCACCGTAACCAAATACCATGCGTCGCATCGCCACCATTTGCGACAGGGAAAACTCCAGCCCGATTGCAAACAGCAGAAACACGATGCCGAATTCGGCCAGAAAGTGAATGCTGTCTTCGTTGGCGATCAACTCCAGGCCGTAAGGACCGACGATGGCCCCGACGAGGATGTAGTTGAGGATCGGGGGTAAATGGACGCGCCGAGACACCGATACCAGTCCGACGGTGATGATCAGCAGAAAAACGATATTGAAAAGAATGTGATCAAACATGATGGGGTTCGCTTCTTAACGGATGGGGGTGTCAGGCAGTTCAAACCGCATGGAGTAGTCAATCGCTTGAAGATGCTTGGTGATGGCACCGGTGGACACAAAATCCACGCCCGTCTGACCCAATTGAGGGCATTGCGACAGGGTAACATTGCCCGAAGCTTCCAGCTTGGGTGGCGTCGGGCGCTTGGTCTGGGCCTGCACCCAGTTCACCGCTTCTTTGATCTGCACCAGAGAAAAGTTGTCGAGCATGATGGTGTCGGCCCCGCTTTCATAAGCTTCGGCCAGTTCCGCCATGGTTTCGGTTTCCACTTCCACCATCACTTCCGGGTGTTGCTGTCGGGCCTGTCTGGCCGCCTGGGCAATGCCGCCTGCGGCCATAATGTGGTTTTCCTTGATCAGAATGGCGTCATACAGGCCCACCCGGTGGTTTTGTCCGCCGCCGGTTTTGACGGCGTATTTCTGAGCCAGGCGCAGCCCCGGCAGGGTCTTGCGCGTGTCCAGCAGGCGGGTGTGGTCACTGTCGAGCGCCTCAACATATCGGCGGGTGACACTGGCGGTACCGGACAGGGTCTGCAGAAAGTTCAATGCGGTGCGTTCGCCGGTCAATAACGACGCCGCCTCTCCCCGCAAGCGGCAGATGATCGTGTCCGCCGACACGCAATCGCCTTCTTCACAGGCCCAGTCAATGCGCACGCTCGGGTCCAGCTGGGCAAACACCTGATCAAACCAGGGACGGCCACAGACCACGGCCGCCTCCTTGGCTGTGACCGTGGCGGTGGCCGGGCCGGCGGGTACCAGTGCGGCGGTAAGATCGCCCTGACCGATGTCTTCGTTCAAAGCATTGGCCACGTCTGCTGACAAGCTGTGGAAATAATCGATGTTGCGTTGACCCATAATCCGGCGCTTTCTTTCCGTGAAAACCGCCATTATACTATGGCGGATACGGTTTGCGGGGCGAGCACCGCTTCCCGGCAAAAAATTCACACCAATTATAAAGATTTTCTGTAGCGGTTTTATGCCCCAGGCACACACAGCCATCGAAATTGATTCCCGGACCCACTGTCTGAACGAGGCGCGGTTTATCCCCAGCCCCAATGCCGATGATCGACCGGACGCGTCAGACATCTCTCTGGTGGTGATTCACGGGATCAGCCTGCCGCCCGGACAGTTTCAGACCGAAGGCGTTACCCAGCTGTTTACCAATGCGCTGGACCCGTGGGAGCATCCTTATTACGCCGAAATTCAGGATTTGAAAGTGTCTTCGCATCTGTTTATTCGTCGAGATGGCGAATTGATTCAGTATGTGCCGTTCAACCGGCGGGCCTGGCATGCAGGGCAGTCGCAATGGCAAGGACGAACGGGCTGCAATGATTTTGCCATTGGCATCGAACTGGAGGGCACCGATACCCTGGCCTATGATCCGCGCCAATACCGTCAGTTGAATCGAGTGCTGGCCGCGCTCGGTCGAGCTTACCCGCGCTTGTCGAATCGGTGTCTGGTCGGACACAGCGATATTGCCCCGGGACGCAAAACCGATCCGGGCGAGGCGTTTGACTGGTCGCAGGTGACTTTCTGATTGTGATCGATTTTTTTTGATCTGCTTGGGAGACCTCAGGCAATCCAGCCTTTTTTGGGCTTGTTGGACTGGTAGCGCCGCTTGGGCAGGAATTTCAGACAGGGCCGACCGGAAGACTCCAGCACCACGGCGCTGGGCATTTGCGTGGTTTTGAACCCGAACGCTTTGCAGCCACGTGGGTTGCTTTCGTCCCAGGTAATGTAAAAATGCTGGCATTGAAAGCAGTCAATCAGCTTGGCGCGCTCGGCATCATTGGTCTGACTCATTGGACCTCATTAATCTTTTTTCTCTGGAAAGGGTGTGTCAGATGATAAAATCCATGCCCATAAAGTCAAGGGCAACATTCCGGACCAGCTGCATGGATTGCAACCTGTCCCGGTGATCCGTATGATAATTGTACAAGCAAATTGACCCATAAAATCAAACAAAAGGAAGCAGCATGAGTAAAGTCGGATTGTTTTATGGCACCGATACAGGCAACACCGAACGAGTGGCCGATATGATCAAGGACAAGCTGGGCGCAGACATGGTCGAGGTCCACGACATTGCCACAGCCTCCCCGGACGATTTTGCTCAATACGATAAAATCATTTTGGGACAGCCCACATGGTATTACGGTGAGCTTCAGTCCAGCTGGGACGATTTCTGGGACGAATTCAAGACGGTCGACTTTACCGGAAAAACCGTGGCCTGTTTTGGTCTGGGCGATCAGGCGGATTACGCCGAATACTTTCTCGATGCCATGGGCTTTATGCACGATATCGCGGTGGAAAACGGTGCCACCCCGGCTGGCTATTGGTCCACAGACGGCTATGAATTCGATGAGTCCAAGGCGGTCACCGAAGACGAGGAATTTTTCGTGGGGCTGGCCATTGACGAAGATCAGCAACCGGAACTGACCGCAGGACGGATTGATGCCTGGGTGGATCAGATCAAGGAAGAAATGGCACTGAGCTAAGTCTCGACGTTTTCAGAAAATGCCATAACAACGGCCCGGAAATTCCGGGCCGTTTTGTTTTGTGAGTCTGAAAAAAGCAAAAACCACCAGGCCTGGTGGTTTGGATGGTTGTCAGTGGGTTGGCCCATCGTCAGGCGATGGGCGTTCCGGTGTTTCGCGGGGGCGGTGCAGAGCCTGAATGGCCTGCAGGTATTTTTTGCGGCTGAGCAACAGTCCCCAGCGGGTACCGCCGACCTGTCGCCACAGCAGGGCGGCGCGAAGCCCGGCCAGCAGCAGCGCCCGGATTTTGTTGGCGGTTTTCGGGTTCTGCAGGTGGCCGTGCTGACCGTTGACCATGATCCGCGGGTTGATCTGACTGATGTTGTCGCTGTAAGCCCGCGCCAGCGTCGCAATCACGTTTTCATGGTAGTCGCCAAAGTGGCTGCGCTGACCGCGCGACGATTCAATGGTATGACTGACCTTTTCCAGCACGCCTTGCTTGGACACGTTTTTTTCCAGAATCATCAGACTGAGCACGTACTTGGTGACTTCAATATTGCGGTTGCTGGCCGTCTGAGCCCCGCGCATCTGATTGAGCAGGGTTTCCACCCCCAGCTGAATATTGGCCACATCGCCGCCAAACACATCCAGCGTCTGTTCCGGGTTGTCGCAATAAAGCGAATCGATGGTGGCCTGATAGGCATGGGACGGTGCCTGACCGGTGGTGGCCAGTTCAAACACCAGTTGGGCCGCCTGGTAAATGCCGCTCAGGGCAATGGCTTTGTCGTGAAAGGTGTAAGCGTTGCTCATATTAAGGCCTTTGAATCAAAATTGGGTCACTGTGGAGGAATGGCGTCATACTGGGTTTTCGCCTGTGTCAGCTCATGGTGGCGCGAATCAATGATCGCGCCGCCCAGACAGTCATTGCCCTGATAAAACACTATCGATTGACCGGGGGTGATGGCGGTTTGCGGCGCATCAAATTCCACCAGCAGGCGGTCGGCTTTCTGCTCAATAATCCGGCAGGGTTGCTGCGGCTGGCGATAGCGGATTTTGGCTTCCAGCGGTTGATCGGTCTGCGGGGGCTGACCGCTGACCCAGTCGGTTTGCACGGCGGTCAGATAACGGTGGTTGAGCAAAGGGTGGTCGTCGCCCTGAACCGCAATCAACCGGTTTTGGCGAAGGTCCTTATCGGCGGCAAACCAGGGCAGATTGCCTTCTCCGTGACCGCCGCCGATGCCCAGGCCTTTGCGCTGACCGAACGTGTAATACATCAACCCCTGATGCTGTCCCAGGTGTTCGCCTTCCGGGCTGACAATCTCGCCGGGCTGGGCTGGCAGGTACTGTTGCAGAAAGTCGCGGAAATTGCGCTCGCCAATAAAGCAGATGCCGGTGCTGTCTTTTTTGTTGTGGGTGATCAGGTCGGCCTCGGCGGCGATTTCACGCACACGGGATTTGGGCAGTTCGCCCAGCGGAAACAGGGATTTGGCCAGCTGCGCCTGCCCGAGCGTGTACAGAAAATAACTCTGGTCTTTGTTTTGATCCAGCCCCTGAAGCAAGTGGAATTGACCGTCGGCGTCCCGATGTCGGATCGCATAATGCCCGGTCGCGATGAAGTCCGCTCCCAGTGACAGCGCATGGTTGAGGAAGGCTTTGAACTTGACTTCCTTGTTGCAGAGGATGTCCGGGTTGGGGGTGCGTCCGGCCTCGTATTCCTTGAGAAAATGCGCAAATACCCGATCCCAGTATTCCCGGGAAAAGTTTTCCACATGCAACGGTATGTCCAGCGTTTCGCAGATGGCCAGCACGTCCTTGAGGTCTTCCGCTGCCGGGCAGTAGTCTTCGGTGTCGTCGCCTTCCCAGTTTTTCATGAACAGGCCTTCCACCTGATAGCCCTGCTGCTTGAGCAGCAGCGCCGCAACCGAGGAATCGACGCCACCGGAAAGGCCCACAATCACTTTGGTGGCGGCGGGATCGGCGGGCGTGGCGTTGGTAAGAGGGGAAAGCGACATAGGCAATCGAATCAGTGTCTCTGAAAAACCGTTATTTTAACATATCCTTTGCCTGAACCCGCGTCCACTGTCCGGGCATCAGGTTTTGCAAGGCCCAGGGGCCGATGCGAATCCGGATCAGGCGCAAAGTGGGAAAGCCGACGTGGGCGGTCATGCGCCGGACCTGACGGTTACGGCCTTCGGTGAGGGTCAATTCCAGCCAGCTGGTGGGAATGGCTTTGCGTTCGCGCACCGGTGGCTGTCGCGGCCAGAGCCAGTCGGGTTCCGCAACTTTTTGTGCCTGGGCCGGCAGGGTGGCACCGTCTTTCAGGGTCACACCCGTGGACAATTGCTGGATGGCGGCGTCGGTGATCTCGCCTTCGACCTGGACCAGATAGGTTTTGGACTGTTTGTGTTTGGGGTGCGATAACCGATGTTGGGTCGGACCGTGGTCGGTCAGCAGGATCAGCCCTTCCGAATCACGATCCAGCCGACCGGCGGGGTAGACATCGGGCACCTCAATGTAGTCTGCCAGTGTGGCCCGGGGCGTGTCACTCTGTTCGCTGAACTGCGACAGCACATTATAGGGTTTGTTGAACAAAATCAGCGTGGGGGCACCGGTTGGGGCAGGGCGACGTTTGTCGGACCCGGACGATTTGGACGGTTTGGGCTGCTTTAATAACGATTTGGTTTTTCGGGTTTTGTTGGCACGGTGTTTTTGTGACATCAGCGAGGTCGGCCTTTGCGCTTATTTGCCGGAGTGGTTAGAATAGCGCTTATTCTAACCCGAATATTTCACAAATTTGCACCGATCTCGCTTGCCCCTTGATTCCACAAGCAATATTTTCTCAGTCGATCGTAATCGTTTGATACGACACTTCTTCGAAAATTTCCTTGTGAAAACAAGTTTCTGCGCGACCTCGGCACAAATTCATGAAACATTCGGGTTGACACTGGCTAGGACCGAATGGCAGGCGTCCGCTCCTGGCCTGTGTTTGCCCTTTTTTGCTACAGATCCAATTGACAGATTCAAGGATAATTTATGTCTCAGAATACTTCGGCCGATATTGTTTATACCCTGACCGATGAAGCGCCAGCACTGGCAACGTTTTCATTTTTACCGATTGTGCAGGCGTTTACCAAAGCGGCCGATGTGACCGTGGAAACCCGTGACATTTCGCTGGCTGCGCGGATTCTGGCGCATTTTCCGGACTGTCTCACGGCTGAGCAGCGTCAGGCAGACGCGCTGGCCGAGCTGGGCGAACTGGCCAAGACCCCGCAGGCCAATATCATCAAATTGCCCAATATCAGCGCTTCGATTCCGCAGTTGACCCGGGCCATTGCCGAGTTGCAGTCTCAAGGCTTTGCGGTGCCGGATTACCCATCCGACCCCAAAAACGAACAGGAAGCCGCGATCAAGGCCACTTATGCCAAGGTGCTGGGCAGTGCGGTCAATCCGGTGTTGCGTGAAGGCAACTCCGACCGTCGTGCGCCCACCGCCGTCAAGAATTTTGCCCGCAAACACCCGCACCGCATGGGTCAGTGGCCGTCCGATTCCAAAACCCGCGTGGCACACATGGAGTCGGGCGATTTTTACGGTTCCGAAACCTCGGTCACCCTTGAGGACGCCACCCGGTTTCAGATTGTGTTTCAGCCCAGTGACGGCGAGCCACAGGTGCTGAAAGACTGGTCGCCATTGCAGGCCGGAGAAATCGTTGATTCGGCGATAATGAGCCAGAAAGCGCTCAATCGTTTTCTCAAACAGGCAATGGTCGAAGCCAAGGCCGAAGGGGTGTTGTTTTCTCTGCACCTGAAGGCCACGATGATGAAAGTGTCCGACCCGATCATTTTCGGCGAAGCGGTCAAGGCCTTTTTCGAACCGGTGTTTGCCGAGCATGGCGAAGCTCTGACCGAGGCGGGCGTGGATGCGGCCTATGGTCTGGGCGATCTGTTGAATCAGATTGCGGCCCTGCCTGGTGAAACGCGTCAGGCCATTGAAAACGGCATTGAGACCTGTCTGAACGAACAGGCCGATCTGGCCATGGTGGATTCGGACAAAGGCATTACCAACTTGCATGTGCCCAGTGATGTGATCATTGATGCGTCCATGCCTGCGATGATCCGTGGCGGCGGCAAAATGTGGAACGCCGAAGGCGCCGAGCAGGATACCTTGGCGGTGATCCCGGATCGCTGTTACGCCGGGGTCTATCAGGAAACCATTGCCTTCTGCCAGCGTCACGGGGCGTTTGATCCCACCACCATGGGGACGGTGCCCAATGTGGGGCTGATGGCCCAGAAAGCCGAAGAATATGGCTCGCACGATAAAACCTTCCGTATGACGCAGTCGGGTGTGGTCTCGGTCGTGGCTGAGTCGGGCGAAACCCTGATGCAACAGTCGGTGGAAAGCGGTGACATCTTCCGCATGTGTCAGGTCAAGGATGCCCCCATTCAGGACTGGGTCAAGCTGGCGGTCAATCGGGCCAGAGCCACCGGGATGCCCGCGGTGTTCTGGCTGGACACCGAGCGGGCGCACGACCACGAACTGATCCAGAAAGTGACCCACTACCTGGCCGATCACGACACCACCGGCCTGGAAATTCATATCATGCCGCCTGCCGAAGCCACCCGTTTCACCCTGCGTCATGTCAAGGATGGCAAGGACGTGATTTCGGTGACCGGCAATGTGCTGCGCGATTATCTGACCGATCTGTTTCCGATTCTGGAACTGGGCACGTCGGCCAAAATGCTGTCGATTGTGCCATTGATGAATGGCGGCGGATTGTTTGAGACCGGCGCTGGCGGCTCGGCCCCCAAGCATGTGCAGCAACTGCTGGAAGAAAACCATCTGCGCTGGGATTCGCTGGGTGAGTTTCTGGCGCTGGCGGTGTCACTGGAGCATCTGGCCGATTTTGCCAACAACCCCAAAGCCGCTGTGCTGGCCAGAACGCTGGACCAGGCCACGGAAAAACTGCTGGAAAGCGGGCGTTCTCCTTCCCGCAAAACGGGTGAAATCGACAATCGCGGCAGCCATTATTATCTGGCCGTTTATTGGGCTCAGGCACTGGCGGAGCAGAGCGACGACGCCGAATTGAAAAAACGCTTCGCCGGGCTGGCCAAAGCGCTGTCCGAGCAGGAAGCCAGCATCGTTCAGGAGCTGAATGGCGTTCAGGGCAAAGCGGTGGAGGTCGGCGGTTATTACCGACCTGATTTTGATCTGGCCGCTGCGGTCATGCGCCCCAGTGACACGCTCAACCGGATCATTGACCAGGCCTGGTAAGAAACCACCGGCCAGGATGGCCAAGGGGACGCCAAAGGACCCGATACGGAGATGTCTGAGACCATGAATGCCACTCTGCTTGGGAAAGCCGCATGCTGCTGATCTTTACGTTGATTCTGGTGGTGGTGTTGCTTTCCCGCATTCTGGAAGAGCGGCTGAACTGGCCGTTTGCCTTGTCTGCGATCACGCTGGCCTATCTGGGCAACCACTTTTTTCATCTGGACCCGTTGGGCGAAGCCTTTCCTGAAATCGTCTATCTGATGTTGCCCATCATTCTGATTCCGGATGTTCTGGGCGTCTCGCGCACGGAGCTGCGACAGAATCTCGGCAGTATCATCTATCTGTCGGTGGTGGCGGTGGGCATCGCCATTGCGCTGGCCATGGGGCTGACCCACTGGCTGGCGCCGCACTATCAGTTTACCCTCGGCATGTTGCTGGCCCTGTTTGCGCCGTTGATGGCGACGGATGTGGTGTCGGTGTCGTCGATTTTTTCCCGCTTTAAATTGCCCGAACGGCTCAAGCTCTATGCCGAAGGCGAAAGCCTGTTCAACGACATCACGGCGATGATTCTGTTTTTCTTTGTGGCCTTGCCGCTGATTGAGGGCAGTGATGTGGTCTGGTCCGAGCTGCAGTGGTCACTGGGGTCGATGGTGCTGGAATCGGTATTCGTCGGCGTGATCATCGGTTTGATCGGTTATTACCTGTTCAAGTATTTTTCCGACAGCATCGAGCAGTTTCTCACCATTTACCTGATGGCGACCATGGCGTTTCTGGTGGCCGAACATTTTCAGCTGTCCGGCATCCTTGGCGTGGTGGTGACCATCCTTTTGTTCAAGTATCTGTTTGACAAGGAAGGGCACTACAAAAAGTTTAACCTGTCCGCGCTTTATCAGTCTCTGAACCGGGAGAGCACGCCGGAAAACAGTTTTCGGGCCTATCGAAAAGAAGCGGCCTATCTGGGGATGTTTGCCAATGGCGTGATTTTTGTGGCCATCGCCAGCATTGTGGAGCTGTCGTTGCTGTGGCAGTACAAGCTGGAAATTCTGTATGCGTTTGTCCTGACCACGGTGCTGAGGGCCTTGCTGCTGGTGCCGCTGGTGGCGATCAAAAAACACCCCTGGCGCTGGAGCGGGGCCCTGACCTTTGCCGGGATGAAAGGCGGGCTGGCGATCATTATGGTGTTTTCGCTGCCGGCGAGCTTTGAATACAAAGAGCTGTTTCTGTCCGTGGTGGTCGGGGTGGTGATTCTGTCGATGTTTGTCAACACGCTGTTGCTCAAGGTCTTTCTGTTGTGGCAGGCGGAAGGGTTTGCGTTGGACAAAGCCAACGACCATCAGTCGATGGGGGAAGTGCAGGCGGCGAGAGAAACGCTGAAGCAGCTATTGGAAAAAGACACCGTCACCAGTGCCTACAACCCGCTGGTGTTTGAGGACGTGATTGAAAAGGAGATGGCACGGGCACAGCGTTATCAGGAGCCCTTTGCCTTGCTGGCGTTCGAGCATGACGATGCGAATTTTGTTGGCAATGAACTGGCGCCCTTGCTGCGAAAGTCAGACTATTTCGGCAAACTCGGCCCCCAGCGCTACGCGATACTGGCCACGCATTCCAACATTGATGCGGCCCTGATTGTGGCGCAGAAACTGCACGAAAGGTTGGAGAAACTGCCGATTGCGGTCACGGTCTTTGCCACCGGGGACACTCTGTCGATGCTGTATGAAAAGCTCGAGCAGGCGCTGTCGCGCAATAACCCGATTGATGTGGAGCTGTAGAGAAGACGCTCAAAAAACGTTCAGAGAGCAGCCTTCAAGCCTATTTAGGCATCGATGTCGTGATAAACGTTCTGCACATCGTCCACGTCATCCAGCATGCCCAGAAATTTTTCAAATAAGGCCCGGTCGTCTTCCGAATCGATGGTTTTGGTCATTTTGGGCACAAACTGAATTTCATCGATCTCGAATTCAATGCCTTCCAGATTATCCAGCAACGCCTGTTTGGCCTTGGCGTATTCGGTGTGGGGGGCAAACACGCTGATGTTTCCGTCTTCCGCTTCGATGTCGGTGACGTCCACGTCGGCCATCAGAAGGGCTTCCAGTACCGTTTCCTCATCGTCCCCTGCAAACACCAGAATCGCACTGTGATCAAACATGTGGCTGACGCTGCCCGGTGTTCCGATCTTGCATTTGGTTTTGGTGAAGCAATTACGCACATCGCCAAAAGTGCGGTTGGGGTTGTCGGTCAAACACTCAATGATCACCATGGCACTGCCCGGCCCAAAGCCTTCGTAGCGGGCCAGTTCAAAATCTTCGCCGCCACCGCCCTGGGCTTTTTCCAGTGCCTTGTCGATCACGTGTCCGGGCACCTGGTCTTTCTTGGCTCGTTCGATCAGGCCGCTCAGGGCCAGATTGCTTTCCAGTTCCGCGCCGCCGGATTTGGCACAGACATAGATTTCGCGGCTGTATTTGCTGTAGACCTTGGCCTTCTGGTCGGAGGTTTTGGCCATGGATTCTTTTCGGTTTTGGTAAGCGCGTCCCATTCAGTGTCCCCGTCCGTCGCAAAAGCGCAATTTTACACCATTTTGCAGGAAAAGTGATGCGGCAATCCCCGTTCACAAATTCGGGTCGTAATGGGTTAGAATGCGGGGGCTGGCAGCTTTTTCAAAGTGGGTGCAAAGAGGTTCTGATGGAAATACTGGTGGTCGATCCGTCCAAAAGTTACCGCAAACTGGTGCGGGACATTCTGTCCACGGAAAAAGTGGGCATCGTGGAAACCCAGTCCGGGGGCGAGGCGTTTGAATACTTGAAAAAAGCCACCCCGGATGCGATCAGTATCGCGCATGAACTGGGCGACGTCGACAGCTTCAAGTTCCTCAAAAAAATCAACCTCAATACCCGGGTCGCCAACATTCCCAAGTTTCTGCTGACCTCCCGCAACACCCAGGAATTCAAGCGTGAAGCGTACGATGCCGGGTTCACCGAAATTTTCCTCAAATCGGATTTTGCGACCCTGAAACGGGCGCTGAAAAGCCTGATGCTGTATGCCACCACCCACATTCATGCCAAAGTGCTGTATGTGGAGGACACCCAAAGTACCGCCGACTACACCAGCTACATCATGCAGCAGGCCGGTTGGGAAGTGACGCACGTCAAAAGCGGCGAAGCCGCCGCCGCGCTATTGGATCTGAAACCCACCCATTTCGATCTGGTGGTGACCGATCTGGTGCTGGAAGGCAGCGTCAGCGGCATCGGCCTGATCAACCTGATTCGTCAGTCGGAAGAAGGGTTGCGCGACATGCCGATTCTGGCGGTGTCGGGTTGGAACGATCTGCTGCGTCAGGTGTATGTGCTCAAGCACGGGGCCGGGGATTTCATCGCCAAGCCCTTTCATGAAACCGATTTTCTGGCCCGTGCCATCAATCTGATTCACAGTCACCGTGAGTTGCTGGATGCCCGGGCCGCGCAGAAGGCCCTCTACCAGAAAGCCAACCTTGATAGCGTGACCGGTCTGAACAACCGGCATTACATCGAAGAGTTCGGTGAGCGTCTGGTGCAGAAAGCGGTGAGCCGCCATCATTCGGTGGCGGTGGCGGTGATCGACATTGATTATTTCAAAGCCATCAACGATGAACAGGGGCATCTGATCGGGGATCAGGTGTTGCAAAGTGTGGCCCGGCTGGTTCGCTCCCATGGACGGTCACAGGATGTGGTCGCCCGTTATGGGGGTGACGAACTGGTGATGCTGATTCAGGAACGCACCCAGGACGAAGTCACCGAATTGCTGCAGACCCTGACCCGGCAGGTCGCCGATCTGCATCCGGCCGGGGTGTCGGTCAGTATCAGCATCGGCGCAGGCTGTCATGACAGCGCCCGCATTCCGGCACTGGTTTCGATGCTGGAAAACGCCGATCTCAGTCAGAACGATGCGGCGGCCGAAACCACCTACGAAACCTTGTTTGCCCAAGCCGACAAGGCGCTGTATGAAGCCAAGGCCCAGGGACGAAATCAGGCGGTGGTGAAAGGGGTCTGATCCTGGTTCAGGCCTTTTTCACAAACGCGGCGACCAGAACGATCTGGGTCCCGTTGACCTTGCCTTCAATGTGTTTGGGGTTGTCGGTCAGATGAATGTTCTTGACCAGAGTGCCTCGTTTGGCGGTGAATCCCGTGCCTTTGACATCCAGATCCTTGACCAGAGTGACCGAGTCGCCTTCGCTTAACTGGGTGCCGTTGGCGTCTTTGATGGTGACCGCGTCGCTGTCAGAGGCATTATTGACCAGGCCTGCCATTGAGCCTTTTTCAGCCCATTCGCGCGTTGTGTCTTCCATGTACATCATGTCCAGCAAAGGCTGAGGCCAGCCCTGATCACGCATTCGTTCCAGCAATCGCCAGGCCGTGACCTGAACGGCTGGTTCAGGCGACCAGATGCTGTCGTTGAGGCAGCGCCAGTGGTGGGCGTCCAGCTCCGCATCGGGATCGTTTTCCGCCAGTTCCAGTTGCGTCAGTGACTGTGGGCTGACCAGAATGCAATGCGCCAAATCGGGTTCGTCCGAATCGCCGGTGACAAACCAGGCGTGCTCGCCCGGTTCGCCCGAGAGTTCGCAACGATTCTGGGCGCGTTGTTTCAGGGCTTCGATCAGTGAGGGTGTTTGAATTTCTGGCATAAGTAAAACGATCCTGTGAGTCCTTTGCATGAGTCATGGACGAGATAAAAATGAGAGAAAGTTTTGCTGATCAAGGCGGGAAATGCAGGCCATGGCAAGGTCCTGGTCAAATTTTCCAACGCAGAACAGCGAAATTTTAGCCATTTTTAGCCGTTTTTGATCTCGTGCAAAGGATTTTCTATAAAAAAACGCTTATTATCGTGTTTATGCCGAGGTTTGCAAGAATGATTGCGAAAGTCGGAGAGTAGGAAAGCGCTTTTTTTTCCTGAAAGAAGGCGTTAGAATCATTCCGTACAACGCAATCGTTGAGCTTTAATACGAACGCGTTTTCTTTTTTGATACGCCAAAGACGGGTAGCCGCAACGGATGCAACCGCCGCATTACGACGCCAACATCGATTATTTTGCCCTGTTGGGCATTCACCCGCAGGCGGGCGAAGACGTCATCAAAAAAGCCTATCGCAAAATGGCCCGGCGTTACCATCCGGACGTGTCGACCATTCACAATGCCAAAGAAAAATTTCAGGAAATTGCCGAGGCGTATGAGGTGTTGAGCAAACACCGTGATGCCTATTGGCGTGATTTCTGCCGACGCCAATCCCGATTCTGTCAGAGCATGCAAGCCAATCGCCGGCCCCGTCCAAACCGTCCGACCGCAGGAGGGTTCCAGTCCGCCCGTCAGGAACCGATTGACGGTCGGGACCGTGAAATCACTTATCCCCTGACTTTGCGCTATGCGATCCGTCTGCTCAAGCTGGGGTATTTTTACATTCCCGGTCTCAAGGTGCGGATGAAGTTTACCCGCGAAGCCTTTATGGACAAAACCTTCCGTCTCAAAGGCAAAGGCTACAAAGGGCTGTTTGGCGGTCGTGACGGCGATTACCTGGTGCGTTTTGAGTTGCGCCTGCATTCCATGAACTGGCGACTGGAAGGCAGCGATCTTTATGGCACCATTGAGGTGCCGAAAGCGCTGCTGGTGCCGGGCACCGAGCTGACTTTGCAGTCGCCTTCCGGGCGTATGCAGGTGACGGTGCCGGAGGGGTATTCGCCAGAGGACTACATCAAAGTCTGTGACATGGGGCTGCCCGGAGACGAACGTTTTCAACCGGGCGATCTCTATGCCCGGTTGATTGCGGCGTAATCTCTTTCTTTCCTGCGATTCATTCCTGTCTTGTCTCCGGTAGCGGGGCGAATTTCGTTATAATGCTTCCTATGAGTTCTCTTTATCTGACAACAGTAAGTGATAGGGTTTCTGAATGAGTCGACACGCACAGCAGGATGGTGGCGCTGTTCTGGAGCCGGTCCGGGCCAAAGTCAAACCGCCGAAACGTTACAAGGTGGTCTTGTTGAATGACGATTTCACCCCCATGGAGTTTGTGGTGGACGTTTTGATGCGCTTTTTTCAAATCGACAGTCAGAAAGCACAAAGCATCATGATGACGGTGCACACACAGGGAAAAGCCACATGTGGCGTTTATTCCAGAGAGGTGGCAGAAATGAAAGTGACGCAGGTAAAACATTATGCGCGGGAACATCAACACCCGTTGGAATGCGATCTGGAGGTGGCCTGAATGTTGAGTAAAGAATTGCAGTTGACCCTGAGTAACGCCTTCAGTCTGGCCAATGAGTACGAGCACGAATACGTTACCCTGGAGCATTTGTTGCTGGAATTGTTGGGATTGCCTCTGGTGCGAGAGGCCGTGATGGCCTGCGGTGCGCAGGTTCAACCGATTGAACTGGCGTTGGAGGAATATCTGGAAACCGACCAGGCCGCTCCGGTCCGGCACCCGGACACGGAGGAGTTGTTGCCCACCATGGCGTTTCAGCGAGTGATCGAACGGGCGATATACCTGGTGCAGAGCAATGGTTACAAGGAAGTGACCGGCCTGCATGTGCTGGGATCCCTGTTTTCCGAACAGGATTCCCAGGCGGTTTTCATTCTGATGTCGCACGGTGTGGAACGGGTGGACGTGCTCAGCTATATTTCCCATGGCGTGACCGCGCAACAGCAGGAAGATTTTCTGTCCGACGACCATGACGCCGCACCTTCGCAAACCGAAGGCGGTGAGGCCGAGGCCGAATCGGATCCGGTGGCGCAGTACACTACCCATCTGAATGCCGAAGTCCAGGCCGGTCGCATTGACCCGATCATCGGGCGCGACTGGGAGTTGATGCGGACGCTGGAGGTGTTGAGCCGACGGCGCAAAAACAACCCGCTGCTGGTGGGGGAACCGGGCGTCGGCAAAACCGCCGTGGCCGAGGGCCTCGCCTGGAAAGTGGAGCATCAGCTGGTACCGGAGCGTTTGGCCTCGGCTCAGGTTTACAGCCTGGACATGGGCGCATTGCTGGCCGGTACCCGCTACCGCGGGGATTTTGAAAAGCGTTTCAAGGCCTTGCTCAAAGCGCTGGAACAGAACGAAAATGCGATTCTGTTCATTGATGAAATTCATACCATCATCGGAGCCGGGGCCGTTCAGGGTGGGGCGCTGGATGCGTCCAATCTGATGAAACCAGCGCTGGCCAATGGTCGGTTGCATTGCATCGGTGCCACCACCTACGAAGAGTACCGTGGTATTTTTGAAAAAGACCGGGCACTGGCTCGGCGTTTTCAGAAAATCGATGTGGCCGAGCCGACCCAGAACGAGGCTTATGAGATTCTGAAAGGCCTGAAATCCAAATTTGAAAGCCACCATCAGGTGAAGTACACCTTGCCGGCCTTGAAATCCGCCGTGGAATTGTCGGCGCGCTACATCAATGAACGCCATTTGCCGGACAAGGCGATTGATGTGATCGACGAAGCCGGAGCCAAGCAGGCCCTACGCCCCAAATCCAAGCGCAAAAAGCAGATTTCGGTCGCCGAAATCCAGCAGATTGTGGCGCACATGGCCCGGATTCCGGTGGCGCAGATCTCGCAGAAAGAAAAAGAAGCGGTACTGGATCTGGAAGCCAACCTGAAACGCGTGGTGTTTGGCCAGGACGAGGCGGTGCACCAGGTCGCCACGGCGATCAAGCTGTCGCGTTCCGGCTTGCAGGAAGGCAATCGTCCGACCGGGGCCTTTCTGTTTGCGGGGCCGACCGGGGTGGGCAAGACCGAATTGACCCGGCAGTTGGCCGAACATCTGGGCATTGAACTGTTGCGCTATGACATGTCGGAATACATGGAACGCCATTCGGTATCGCGTCTGATCGGGGCACCGCCGGGATATGTGGGCTTTGATCAGGGCGGTCTGTTGACCGAAGCGGTCAACAAGCACCCGCATTCGGTGGTGTTGCTGGACGAAATTGAAAAGGCGCACCCGGATGTGTTCAATCTGTTGCTGCAGGTCATGGACCATGGCACCCTGACCGACAACAATGGGCGCAAGGCCGACTTTCGCAATGTGGTGCTGGTCATGACCTCCAATGCGGGCGCGGAAATGGCGAGTCGAACCAGCATCGGTTTCACCGAACAGGATCACACGCTGGACATCGACAGCGAGTTGAAAAAGGTGTTCACACCGGAATTCCGCAACCGACTGGATGCCGTGGTGCAGTTTCATCGCCTGTCTTCACAGGTCATGCACAAGGTGGTCGACAAATTCGTTTACGAGCTGGAAACCACCTTGTCCAATCGCAAAATTGGCTTGACCCTGACTCCGTCTGCCCGTGACTGGCTGGCGAAAGAGGGCTATGATCCGATTATGGGCGCTCGGCCCATGCGTCGACTGGTGCAGGAAAAAATCAAGAAACCGCTGGCGGATTTGCTGCTGAAAGACGCCGTCAGAGCGGGTGAGACCCTGGTGATTGATGCAGAAGGTTCTTCTCTGGCTTTGTCGGTTCGGGCAGAAGCGGAAGTCTGACTGCTGCATAGGACGCGGACATAAAAAAACCGCTGGGCCTGATTCTCGCAGTTCAAAGCGGGTTCAGGCTGTCAGCGGTTTTTTGCAGGGGGGTTCAGACTCGCGGCGGCTTATTTGCCTCGGTAGGTGATGCGACCTTTGGTCAGATCGTAAGGCGTCAATTCCACCTTGACCTTGTCACCGGCCAGAATCCGAATGTAGTTTTTGCGCATGCGTCCGGAAATGTGGGCCAGAATTTCATGGCCATTTTCCAATCGGACTTTAAACATGGTATTTGGAAGGGTTTCAAGCACTTCCCCTTCAAATTCAATCACATCTTGCTTAGACATAGACTTTAGCGTTCGCCCCTGATTTTACGAAAAGCGGAATTATAGACGCTTTCTACTATAAATTCAAATAGATAAAATGGACGTCATGATGACGGGGCAGCCGAATGCGCCTCGGCAAAGGTCAGGGCCTGCTTTTCCCAGCCTTCGGCCAGTTGCCAGTCGGTCGGGCCAGACTGATGAATCTGCTCGTCCAGCAGGGTTTCGAAATGTTCGCGGCTGACCAGTCTGGCGCCCAGACGTTGCAGATGATCGGTGGCGACCTGGGTGTCGATCAGGCGAAAGCCCCATTGGCGCAATTGGGTGCACAATGCCACCAGTGCCATTTTGGACGCATCATTGTGGCGGCTGAACATGGACTCCCCGTAGAACATGCTCCCGATGGCCACGCCATAAAGGCCGCCGACCAGTTTCTCCTGCTCCCAGACTTCGACCGAATGGGCATGCCCCTGTTGAAACAGCCGTTCATAGGCCTGGATCATTTCCGGCAGAATCCAGGTGCCGTCCTGATCGGGCCGTGGGGTGTGGGCACACGCGCTCATGACCTGTGTGAAGTCTTGATCGAAGGTGACCCGGTAACGCTGTTGGCGCAGGCGTTTGCGCAAGGACTTGCTAAGGTGGATCGCATCGGTAAACAGGACCGATCGGGGATTGGGGGTCCACCATAAAATCGGGTCATCGTGGGCATACCAGGGAAAAATCCCTTTCTGGTAGGCGCTGAGCAGCCATTCACTGGTCAGGTCGCCGCCAATCGCGAGCAGGCCGTCGGGTTCGTTCAGGGCCAGATGGGTTGGCGGAAAAGCCACCGGGTGCGGATCAAGCCAAAAAGGCGCGCTGAGAGGTTTTGTGTGCATACAGTTTAAGCTCGGTCAGTGGCGGCGTTGTCTGTTCAAGTTGCATGGAATCGCATAGAATGTGCTTTATTCTAAACCAGTTCGCCCGTTTGCTTCGAGCGGCGGCTTGATCCAGATCAAGAAGCCATTGAAAGCCGGTCGATGCGCACGATTTGAAAGGACGACCCACGCATGGCGCCATTTGTACACCTGCATACCCATTCCGAGTATTCGATTGTGGACGCCACCTTGCGTGTCAAAGAGGCCATTTCTCTGGCGGCGGAGGACGGGCAGCCCGCATTGGCCCTGACCGATCAGATGAACATGTTTGCATTGGTCAAGTTTTATTCTGCGGCCCAGGCCGCGGGGGTCAAGCCCCTGATCGGTGCCGATCTGTGGGTGGAAAACGGCGAAGACGACCCCTTTCGGATCACCTGTCTCTGTCAGAACAATCAGGGCTACCTCAATCTGTCGCACCTGATTTCGCTGGCCTGGCTCAAAAACCAGAAGCTGGTCGAGCATGACGAGGTGGCCGTGGTGTCGCAGGACTGGCTGGGGCGTTACAACGAAGGCCTGATCGTGTTGTCCGGGCACCAGCACGGGGATGTGGGGCGGGCGATCATGGCGCAGAAACCCCATCTGATGGCCAAGCGTCTGCAGTGGTGGCAGCAAACTTTTCCGGACCGGTTTTATCTGGAGCTGGTGCGAACGGGTCGCCCGGGGCAAGACGTTTACATTGCCTCCGCGCTGGAAGCGGCCCAGCGTTACGATCTGCCGGTGGTGGCCACCAACGACGTGCGTTTTGCCCGGTCCGAGGATTTTGATGCGCACGAAGTCCGGGTCTGTATCAACGAAGGGGTGGTGCTGGAAGACCCCAACCGTTCAAACCGCTATTCCGATGAGCAGTATTTCCGCACCAGTGAGGAAATGCAACAGCTGTTTGCCGACATTCCTGAAGCGATTGAAAATACGGTGGAAATCGCCCGGCGCTGTACGGTCACCCTGACGCTTGACACCTACTTCCTGCCGGATTTTCCGGTTCCGGAAGGCATGACCATGGACGAATATTTCATCGCCGAGTCCCGCAAAGGCTTGGACGAACGTCTGGCGTTTCTGTTCCCGGATTTGACGCCCGAGGCGCTGGCTGAGCGGCGCAAGCCCTATGACGAACGCCTCAAGTTCGAACTCGATATCATTTTGCAGATGGGCTTTCCCGGCTATTTCTTTATCGTTGCCGACTTCATTCAGTGGGGCAAGGATCATGGCGTGCCGGTCGGGCCAGGGCGCGGCTCCGGGGCCGGTTCTCTGGTCGCGTATGCGCTGAAAATCACCGATCTGGACCCATTGCAGTACGACCTGCTGTTTGAACGTTTCCTCAACCCGGAACGGGTTTCCATGCCCGACTTCGACGTCGACTTCTGTATGGAGCGCCGCGATGAGGTGATCGAGTATGTGGCCCGTCAATACGGACAGGACCATGTGTCGCAGATTGTGACCTTCGGCACCATGGCCGCCAAGGCGGTTATTCGCGATGTGGGTCGGGTGCTGGGGCACAGTTACGGCATGGTCGACAGCATTGCCAAAATGGTGCCCAACGATCTGGGGATCAAGCTTCAGGCCGCGCTGGATCAGGAAAAAGACCTGCAGAACCGCTATCAGCAGGACGAAGACGTCCGAACCCTGCTGGACTTGGCCCTGAAGCTGGAAGGCACGGTGCGCAACACCGGCAAACACGCCGGGGGCGTGGTGATCGGGCCCAAGCCGCTGGACCAGTTCTGTCCGTTGCTGTCCGAGCCGGACGGCACCGGAGTGATGACGCAGCTGGACAAAAACGATGTGGAAACAGCAGGCCTGGTCAAATTTGACTTTTTGGGCCTGCGTACCCTGACCATCATCGACTGGGCCCTGCATTTCATCAACGAAGGCAAGCAACCCGGCGACGAAGGCTTTGTCGACATCAACGCCATTCCCATGACCGACCAGCCCACCTTCGATATGATCAAAACCGGCAAAACCACCGGCGTGTTTCAGTTGGAATCGTCGGGCATGCAGAACCTGATCGTGCGTCTCAAACCCGACTGCTTCGAAGACATCATCGCTCTGGTGGCCCTGTTCCGTCCGGGGCCGCTGGAATCGGGCATGGTGGACAACTTTATCAACCGGAAACACGGCAAGGAAAAAGTCGCCTACCCCGACCCCAATTATCAGCACGAACTGCTCAAACCCATTCTGGAACCCACTTACGGGGTGATTCTGTATCAGGAGCAGGTGATGCAGATTGCGCAGGTACTGGCGGGCTACTCGCTGGGCAAAGCGGACATGCTGCGTCGGGCGATGGGCAAGAAAAAGCCAGAGGAAATGGCCAAGCAGCGCTCGGTGTTCAAGGAAGGGGCCGAAGCCAACGGCATCGATGGCGATCTGGCCATGAAAATTTTCGATCTGGTGGAAAAGTTTGCCGGCTACGGCTTCAACAAATCACACTCCGCCGCCTACGCGTTGGTCTCGTATCAATCGGCCTGGCTCAAAAAGCATTATCCGGCCGAATTCATGGCCGCGCAGATTTCCTCCGACATGGACAACACCGACAAGGTTGTGCACATGGTCAACGAATGTCAGGCCATGGGCATCGAAGTCATGCAGCCGGACATCAACCTGGGTGAAATCCATTTCAAGGCCGTGCGCGGTGAAATGACGGTCCGTTATGGACTGGGCGCGATCAAGGGCGTGGGCGAAGCGGCGCTGGAAGGCGTGATCGCCGAGCGCGAGGCCAATGGTCCCTACACGGGTCTGTTTGATCTGTGCGCCCGCTCCAACCGCAAACTCAATCGGCGGGTGCTGGAGGCTTTGATTTTGAGTGGCGCACTGGATGGTCTGCATGACAATCGTCAGGCCATGCTGGAGACGGTGCCGAATGCGCTGCAGAAAGCCGAACAGAAACAAAAAGACGAAGAAGCCGGTCAAAGTGATTTGTTTGGCGATGCCCTGTCGTTTGAAGCGGAAAACGCCGACGAACTGGTTTCCGTGGTCGAAATGTCGCAAAAGGCGCGCCTGAAAGGCGAAAAGGACACCCTGGGGCTGTACATGACTGGCCACCCCATTGAAATCTATCGCAAAGAGCTGGCCGATCTGGTGGATCAGGACCTCAAGTCCCTGCGTCCCGAAAAATGGAAAAAAGTCTGGGTCGCCGGTCTGGTGGTCGTGGCCCGCAGCAAGGTCACCCGCTCCGGCAGTCGTATGGGCTTTGCCGCCATCGACGACCAGACCGCGCGGGTGGAAGTGGTGCTGCGTCCCAATGTGTTTGAAGCCTGCCGGGACATTCTGGTGCCGGACGCGGTGGTGATGATTCATGGCGAAGTCAGCGAAGACACCTTCAACGGGGGCATCAAAATTGACGCCGAGCAGGTGGTCACCCTGGCCGAGTCAAGGCAGGAACGCGCCAAAGGCATTAAGATCCAGCCGTCCATGCCTCTGACCGGGCAAACGGTGCACGAACTGGCGACCGTGCTGGCGCATTATCAGCGGGAAGACGACACTGAGCAGAGCCGCGGTTTGCCGGTGGTGATCGACTATGAAAATGACCAGGCCTGGGTGCAACTGAAGTCGCAGGGGCGTTATGCCCCTGATGACGCCCTGATCGAATGGCTGGATGCCAGTGGCTGGCAGCCGAAAGTGGTCATCAAATAAAAGAATTTTATTCCTAATGCGTCAGTTTAACCATTAGAATAGTGCCCATTTATGGGCCGGCTTTTCGTTTGATTGGTTTTTCGTTAGACCATTTGATTTTAGAGTTGGTTTTTTCCCATTCCAGAAACGCAAAACAGGAGACCTCCATGTCGAACAATATCGAATCCATCCTGAAAGAAGAACGGGTATTCAAACCCACAGAAGCCTTCAAACAGCAGGCCAATGTGGACGAAGCGACCTATCAGGCGCTGAAAAAGAAAGCCGATGAAGATTACGAAGGCTTCTGGTGCGATCTGGCAAAGGAAAAACTGGACTGGGCCAAGCCCTTTACTCAGGGTCTGGATGACAGCAACCCGCCGTTTTACAAATGGTTTGCCGATGGCGAACTTAATGCATCCTATAACTGCATCGACCGTCATCTGGCCGAGAAAGAAGACAAACTGGCCATCATCTTTGAAACCGATGACGGCCACGTAGACCAATACACTTACAAGGAACTGCATGACCAGGTTTCCCGTTTTGCCAATGCCCTGACCGCTCAAGGCATTGAAAAAGGCGATCGCGTGGTGATCTACATGCCCATGATTCCTCAAGCCGTGTTTGCAATGCAGGCCTGTGCCCGCATCGGCGCGGTGCATTCGGTGGTGTTTGGCGGCTTTTCCGCCGAAGCCTTGCGCGACCGGATCGAAGACGCCAACGCCCGCATGGTGATCACCGCCAATGCCAGTGTGCGTGGCGGCAAGGAACTGCCTTTGAAGAAAGCGGTCGACGACGCGCTGGAAAAAGGCGGCGATTCGGTGCGCAAAGTGATTGTGTATGAGCGCACCGACACCCAGGTGCCGATGAAAGCCGACCGGGACATCACCTGGCACGATGCGGTGGCCGGCATGAGCAACTACCACGATCCGGTGATGGTCGATTCCGAGCACCCCCTGTTTTTGTTGTACACCTCCGGTTCCACCGGCAAGCCCAAGGGCATTCAGCACAGCACCGCTGGTTATCTGCTCAACGCCCACATTACCAATGAATGGGTGTTTGACCTGAAAGACGACGACGTTTTCTGGTGTACCGCCGATGTGGGCTGGATCACCGGTCACACCTATGTGGCTTATGGTCCTTTGTCAGTGGGCGCCACCCAGGTGATGTTCGAAGGCGTGCCCACCTATCCGGATGCCGGACGTTTCTGGCAGGTGTGTCAGGACCACGGTGTCTCGGTGTTCTACACCGCACCGACGGCGATCCGCGCCTTAATGAAATTCGGCAAGGATCTGCCAGAGCAATATGATCTGAGCCGCCTGCGCCTGCTGGGCACGGTGGGCGAACCCATCAACCCCGAAGCCTGGATGTGGTACCACGATGTGATCGGTCGCGGAGAATGCCCGATTGTGGACACCTGGTGGCAGACCGAAACCGGTGCCAATATGATCGCACCTCTGCCGGGCGTGACCGATCTCAAACCCGGCTCCTGCACCAAGCCTTTGCCGGGCATTGATGCGCACATTGTGGACGAAGCCGGAGTGGAGCTGACGCATGGCGAGGGTGGTTATCTGGTGATCCGCAAGCCTTGGCCGTCGATGCTGCGCACCATCTGGGGCGACGATCAGCGCTTTGTCGATACCTACTTTGCGATGTTTGATAACAAATATTATGTGGTGGGCGACAGCGCGCACCTGGACGAGGATGGCAATTTCTGGATCATGGGGCGCATTGACGATGTGCTCAATGTGTCCGGTCACCGTCTGGGGACCATGGAAATCGAATCGGCACTGGTGTCGCATTCGCACATCGCCGAAGCCGCTGTGGTTGGCAAGCCGCACGATGTCAAAGGCGAATCGGTGTTTGCGTTTGCGGTCCTCGACATGGACATTCCCCAGGAAGGCGAAGCCCGTCAGGAGTTGGTTCAGGAGCTGCGCAATCACGTGGCCAAGGAAATCGGCCCCATTGCCAAGCCTGATGACATCCGTTTTGGCAGCAACCTGCCCAAAACCCGTTCCGGCAAAATCATGCGCCGCCTGCTGCGCTCCATTGCCAAGGACGAAGAGATTCATTCCGATGTGTCTACGTTGGAAGACCCAAGCATTCTAGATGAGTTTATGCAGTCCCATAAATAATTAATACGCAATCGGCATAAAATTGTCTACCATGTTCCAAATTAACCAGGCCTGGTAAAAACCGGGCCGGTTGGTTTCTAAATAGAGCCCTTTGAAGGGCTTTTTGCTAACGATGAGAGGAGGATTGGATGTATTCCAGCCAATATCTGAAAACTGCGGCCGCCAGCGTAGGCGGTTGTGTGCCAAGCCGACCCCGGCATGAAGGAGGTGTGAAATGAGCGCGACACGATTTGCGATGATTATGCTGGCCATTTACACCGTGCTGTATTTTGGGGTGGCGTTGATGACGTCAGCCACCTTTAAAGACATTGCTGCGGCCGAAGTATTGGGCTTGCCTTTGGCGATTTGGGGCGGTTTGGTGATCATTATCTCCGGAGTGGTCATTACCCGTTTGTATTTGAACAAAATGACCGAGGAGCAATGAAAACATGGAAAACCTAACCGCTTTGATTGTGGTGATCCTGGGGATCGCTCTGTCGTTATTTATCAGTTATTATCACCGGCGTTCGACCCGTTCGACCGCCAATTTTTATGTGGCCGGTGGCGGCATTTCGCCTCGAGTCAACGGCATGGCCATGTTTGGTGACTATGCCAGTGCGGCCAGTTTCCTCGGTGTGGCCGGTGCGGTTGCCCTGATGGGGATCGATGGCTGGTGGCTGGCAATCGGCTTTTTTGCGGCCTGGATTGTGGTGCTGCTGATCATCGCCGGACCTTTGAAGAACGTGGGCAAATTCACCGTGGCCGACGTGCTGATTTCACGCTATGACAGCGCCGAGCGCAATATTCGTATTGTGGCGATGTTGTCCACCGTGACGCTGGCGGTCATGTACCTGATCCCGCAAATGGTGGGTGCCGGGCATCTGTTCAGCCTGCTGCTGGATCTGCCTTACACCCTGACGGTGCTGGTGGCCGGTCTGCTGATGGCGGTTTTCGTGATCATGGGCGGCATGAAGGGCACCAGTTACAACCAGGCTGTACAGGGCGCGATTCTGTTTGTGGCCATGCTGTTCCTGCTGGTGTTTGGCACCATCCTGCTGTTTGGCGGCAACCCAATTGAAATTGTGACCCACGGCAAGGAAATGGTGCCACCACACTTGGCCGCCGGTTCACCGGAAGCGGTCAGTGCGATTGCAGGCATGACCACGGCCGAAAGTGGCCAGGCTGTCGACATCGTGCGTGGCATTATGCCGGATGCGGCCAGTGCGATCACTCCGGGTGTGCAACTGCGCAGCCTGATGGACAACGCCAGTCTGGTATTGGCTTTGTTCCTGGGGGTGTTGGGTCTGCCGCACATTCTGATCCGTTTCTATACCGTTTCCAACGCCAAGAGTGCGCGTAAGTCGGCTGAGATCACCATTTGGGGTCTGGCGATTTTCTACGGCAGCATCTTCTTCGTTGGTGTGATTGCCATGTATGCATTGTATCCGGAACTGGTTGCTCTGCTGGCCGACGGCAAAGCCGGTGTGGCCAAAAACATGACCATGCCGATGCTGGGCGACATGATTGGCGGGCAGATTCTGCTGGGCGTGATTGCCGCCGGTGCCATGGCTGCAATGCTAAGTACCTCAGCCGGTCTGTTGATGGCCGCGACCACCAGTTTGTCGCATGACTTGTACGCGGGTGTGATCAACCCGGGCAGCTCCGATGAACAGCGTGTGCGTTTTGCCAAGCTGGGCGCCGGTGTGCTGGCCGTGATGGCGATTCTGATGTCACTGTGGTTGCGTGAACAGAACGTGGCCATGCTGGTTGCGATGTGTTTCGGCATTGCTGCGTCCACCTTTGCTCCGGCACTGGTGTTTGCGGTCTGGTGGAAAGGTCTGACCAGTCAGGCCGTCGTCATCGGTATGGCCGTAGGCCTGGTCGCGTCACTGATCCTGACCTTTGCCCGTTTCTTCGGCTTGAGCGACGTGGCGGGTATCCCGGTATTGGTGAACCCGGCGCTGTTCTCGGTGCCGCTGGCGATTGTGGTCACGGTTGTGGTCGCGATGATGACCAGTGACCGAGGTCGCACCGAAGAATTCATGCAGCAGGCGCACGGCAAATAAGCGTGTCCGTTTGGATGAATGATTGATCGATCGATAAAAGGGGCTTTCGGGCCCCTTTTTTTGTTTTTTTGGTGTGGGCGTTTCATGAAACCGTTTTCGGAAATGCGGACACCAAAACGACAAGGAGATGACTATGGCCGATGACGATACCCTGGCCTATTTGAATCAGGTGTTGCCGTTTGACCGTTTGAGCGATGAACAACGGGCAAAAGCCGCCGACGCATTGGATGTGGTGTATTTTCCAAAGGACGCCACGATCCCGCTGGATCGCTACGAATCGGCCTATCTCTATCTGGTGATCAAAGGCCGGGTCTCTGAGTGCCATGCCGATGACGACACGGCACAATGCGGGCTTTATGGCGTGCATGCGGCCTTTGGTGCGGCCAATCTGCTGGACCGCAATGCTCAGTTGACCTATCACGCATTGGAGGAAACGGTGGCCTACCGCCTGCCGTTTTCGGTGTTTGAGCAGTTACTGCAAAGCAGTCAGGCGTTTGAGGCGTTTTACTTTCATGACATTACCCAGAAACTGAGTCAGTTTCATCAGCAGTTGCAGGAAGAGTCTTCCAGTGAAGCGATGATGGACGCGGTCAGTATTGCGCCTTTGCACGCGTTGATTGAAGTGGATGGCGAGACCGGACTCAAAACCTGTGTCGAAAACATGCACTCGGCTCAGAGCGACGCCTGTGTGGTCCATCATCAAGGTCAGATCGGGATTGTGACCTCATCGGATTTGTTACGTGGGCTGGCCCTGGAAAATTTTGATCTGCAGAGTCCGGTCGGAGAGTTGGCCACTTTTCCGGTGATTACGATTGATCAGAGCGATTTTCTGTTCAATGCGCTGCTGAAAATGACCCGTTTTGGCATCGACCGGCTGGTGGTGCGTGACGGTCAGGCCTTGCGTGGCATCCTGCATCAGAAGGAATTGATGAGTCTGTTTGCCAATCAGTCCGGTCTGGTGATGCTCACGCTTGAACGCGCCGAGAATCTGGACGATTTAAAAAAGGTGGCGGGTCAGATCGACCAACTGGTGGCCGGGCTCAGCAACAAAGGGGTCAAAACCCATTACATTGCCAAACTCGTCAACGAGTTGCACCGGAAATTGCAAGCCAAGCTCTGGGACTTGCTGGACACGGAAAAGCGTTTTGATCAGGTCACCTATCTGGTGATGGGCAGCGAAGGTCGTTCGGAACAGGTCGTGCGCACCGATCAGGACAATGCGGTGATTTACCCGGATGACCAGCCAATGGATGGTCTGATGGCGTTTTGTCAGCAATATAATCGGAAGCTGATTGAGATCGGCTTTCCGCCGTGTCCGGGCAACATCATGCTTTCCAATCCCCAGTGGTGTCTGAGCGAACAGCAGTGGCGGGCACAGTTGGATAAATGGTTTGAACAGCCCGACCAGGAAGGGTTTATGGCGTTGGCCATTCTGTTTGATGCTCAGGTGGTCAAGGGCGATACCGCTCCGCTGGATCGGCTGAAAGACGATTTGTGGGCGCAGGTTCGCAAACGGCAGATGTTTCTGCCGCATTTTGCGCTGAGCGTGTCCCAGTTTGACACCCCGATTGGTCTGTTCGGGCGTCTGATTACCCAAAAGGACGCGGGCCACAGCATCGACATCAAAAAAGGCGGCATTTTTCCGATTGTGCATGGCATCCGCTGTCTGGCGCTGGAGCAGGAAATCGAACCGACCAACACCCACTGGCGCATCCGCAAGCTGATGGATTTGAACGTCTTCAGCGAGGACTTCGGGATTGAACTGGGGGAAACACTGAACTTTCTCAACACCCTGCGCCTGCAGTCGATGCTGCAAAAAGGCGCGCATGGCAAAACCGTGGACAACCGCATTGAAACCGACGAACTGACCCATTTTCAGCAGGACCTGCTTAAAGAAGCGTTTGGTGTGGTCAATCAGTTCAAAAAAGTGATCGAGCAACACTTCAAATTGGAAAGCTATTGACCATGTGGCAGCGATTTTACCAGGCCTGGTTAAAAAAGCGGCTCAAGGACCCGGAGTATGGCTTTCTGTTTGAACCGCCCGAGGACGACGCGGTGGTTTGCTTTGATTGCGAGACTACCGGGCTGGACCCGAAGCGCGACAGCATCATTTCCCTGAGCGCGATCAAAATCCGGGGCGCTGACATTCTGACCAGCGAGAGCCTGAATCTGACATTTCAGCCGCAGCAGACGGTGGAAGGCGACAGCATCGTGATCCATCGGCTACGTAACATGGATTTGTCCGAAGGGCTGGCACCGCAGGAGGCCGCCCGACGTTTTCTCCAATTCATCGGCAGTCGCCCGCTGATTGGCTACTATCTGGAATTTGATGTGGCCATGGTCAATCGGCTGATCAAACCGCTTCTGGGGATTCCTCTGCCCAACACGCAGACCGACATTGCCGAACTTTACAGCGACCTGTTTTACCAGCCCTGGTTTCAGCCCGAACACGAAGTGTTTGACCTGAGTTTTCAGGGCATTCGCACGAGGTTGGAATTGCCGGGACTGGGACAGCACGATGCGTTTAACGATGCGTTGATGACGGCGATGATGTATGTCAAATTGCGCCACCTGCAGGAAACCAAGCACACTTCGGCAACCCGCAGTTCGACCACCTGACGCGTGATTTGACGCAGGTGGCTTGAAGTGGCGGTCAGGGGTTTGCTAAACTTTTGTCCTGCTGACGATGTGCGGGGAGATCGGTTGGCGCCCGGAGCCGATGGAAGCAACAGGTCAGGCTTGACAGCTCCAGCCTTCGTGACTATAATCGCGTCAGTTTTTTAAATCATTCTAAGTCACGTTACTTAAATGATGGCATCGTCACCGATGCATCAGACGTGGCTTTTGTTTAAAAACCCCGTTTTTACGGGGTTTTTTGTTTTTCAGAGCCGATAAAACCGCAATCCGAGGGAGAAAGGTGTCACTGGAACAGAAAATGACCGAACTGGTCACCCCCACCATTGAAATGCTGGGGTTCGAACTTTGGGGGCTGGAATACATTCCGGCCGGCAAGCAATCGACGTTGCGCATATACATTGACCGTCCCGGTGACGAAGGCGTCAATGTCAGCGACTGCGGTCAGGTCAGTCACCAGATCAGCGCATTGCTGGATGTGGAAGACCCGATCCAGAGTGCGTACATGCTGGAGATTTCGTCTCCCGGCATGGATCGCCCGCTGTTTCAGCCGGCGCAGTTTGCAGCCTATCAGGGTGAAACCGTTCAGGTGCGGGCCTCGGGTGAGATTCTGGGGCGCAAGCGTTTCAAAGGCAAAATGACGGAAGTGAACGAGCAGGGCATCGTGGTGGAAGTGGATAACGAGGCCTATGACATTCCGTTTGAGATGATTGACAAGGCCAATGTGGTACCGATTTTCTGACAGCCAGTCTGGTCATGAAAGGTTCCCTGGATTCACAGATTAAGGTATGAACGAATCGACCCGGATGTCGGTTCCCGTTTTGAGGATGCGATAATGAGTAAGGAAGTTTTAGCCGTCGTTGAAATCATGTCCAATGAAAAGGGCGTGGACGAGGAAATCATTTTTGACGCCATTGAGGCCGCGCTGGCCACCGCCACGCGCAAAAGCCACGATGATGAAATCGATGTGCGAGTGGCCATTGACCGTGAAACCGGCGATTACGATACGTTCCGTCGCTGGGAAGTGATCGAGGACGACGTGGCGATCGAAGACCACGTCGGCTGGTATCTGCGCCACATGGACGCGGTGGACATTGAACCGCACATTGAACCCGGGCAGTTTATTGAGGAACCGATTGAGTCGATTGAATTTGGCCGCATTGGTGCCCAGACCGCCAAACAGGTGATCATCCAGAAAGTCCGTGAAGCCGAGCGCAAAAAAATCGTGGAAGACTACGAACGACGCGTGGGCGAGATTCTGACCGGTCAGGTCAAGCGTATGGACCGTGGCGATGTGATTCTGGACCTTGGCGATAACGTCGATGCCATCATCCCGCGCAGCGCACTGATCAATCGCGAAAGTTTCAAAATGGGTGAGCGGGTTCGGGCCTATGTGCAGGAAGTGTCCTACAAAACCCGTGGCCCTCAGATCGTGATGTCACGTGCCTGTAAAGAAATGCTGATTGAATTGTTCAAGATCGAAGTGCCGGAAATCGGTGACGATCTGATCGACATCATGAGTGCGGCACGGGATGTTGGGCTGCGCGCCAAAGTGGCGGTCCGCGCCAATGACCCACGACTGGACCCGATCGGGGCCTGTGTGGGCATGCGCGGTGGCCGGGTTCAGGCGGTGACCAACGAACTCCACGGCGAGCGCATTGACATTGTGCTTTGGGACGCCAACGACGCCCAGTTTGTGATCAATGCAATGGCACCGGCCGAAGTCACGTCCATTATGGTGGACGAAGACCGCCATACCATGGATCTGGCGGTGGATGACGAGCAGTTGTCCCAGGCCATCGGCAAAAACGGGCAGAACATCCGCCTGGCCACCGAATTGACCGGTTGGGAATTGAACGTCATGACCGAATCGGACATGGCTGAAAAACACGAAACCGAATCGGAAACGTTGAAGACTCTGTTCGTCAACGCTTTGGAAGTGGACGAAGAACTGGCCGAAGTGCTGGTGGACGAAGGCTTCACCAATCTGGACGAGGTGGCATACATTCCGTCCGAAGAAATGCTGGAAATCGATGGCTTTGACGAAGAGTTGGTTTCGGAATTGAAAAGTCGGGCCCAGGATGCGTTGTTGACTCAGGCGATCGTCGGCGAAGAGGCTGGAGAGGCCGAGCCGGCGGAAGACCTGAAAAACCTCGAAGGCATGACCGATGAGCTGGCACAGCAGCTGGCAGGTCAAGGCGTCATCACACAGGAAGACCTGGCTGAGCTGGGTGTGGATGAGTTATTGGAAATAGTCGAAATGGATGCCGAGGCCGCGAGTGAGCTGATTATGAAAGCCCGCGCTCCCTGGTTCGAATAATGTAGGAGGACACCAGCGTATGTCTCAAGTATCAATCAAGCAATTTGCTGAAACACTGAAAGTATCGCCAGAGAAACTGTTGGCTCAGCTCGAAGAAGCAGGGGTGTCCGGAAAAACCGCGGATGATTCTTTGTCGGACAAGGAAAAAATGACCTTGTTGAACCATGTGAAAAGTCGCAAGGGTGGCAGCGTCGAGGCACCGGAAAAAGTGACCCTCAAGCGCAAGCAGGTCAAGAAAATGAACGTGTCGTCTGGCGGAAGCAAGCGCACGGTCAATGTCGAAGTCCGTAAAAAACGGACTTTCGTCAAGAAACCGGAAGACGCCCAGCCGGAACTGGTGGATGAGAAGCCGATGAACCGTCAGGAAGCGTCGCACGCCGACGCCAATCCGACCACGGCCGGACCTCAGTCCATTCAAGCCCAGGCCGCGGCCTACCAGAAAAACCCAAAACCGCGCAAAGCCAAAGAGCCAACGCCGGAAGAAGCCGCTGCGGCCATGGCCAAAGCCGAAGAAGCCGCTCAGCCCAAAGCCTCTGATGCCGCTGACAAGCGCAACAAGGACAAGAAAAAGACCGGCAAAACCGAAGTGGAAGAGCCCAAGGGCAAAAAAGGCAAGCCGCAACCCAAACAGAAACAGGGCCGCAAGAATCTGGCGCTGGATGACGATCGTCCACGTGGCCGTCGTCGTCACAAAGGCATGCACAAAAAAGCGCATCATGACAACGAGCACGGTTTCCAGAAACCGGTCGAGAAACAAGTGCGCGAAGTGCCGCTGGGCGAAACCATCAAGGTCTCCGATCTGGCCGACAAAATGGCGGTCAAGGCCGCCGAAGTCATCAAACTGATGATGTCGATGGGCAACATGGTCACCATCAACCAGGTGCTGGATCAGGAAACCGCCGAACTGGTGGTGGAAGAAATGGGTCACAAGCCGGTGCTGGTGAACGAAAACCAGCTGGAAGACGACGTCGTCAACCAGGAGCACGAAGGCGAAACCGTGACCCGTTCACCAGTGGTGACCATTATGGGCCACGTTGACCACGGTAAAACCTCTCTGCTGGATCACATCCGTAAAGCCAAAGTGGCTCACGGCGAATCCGGCGGGATCACTCAGCATATCGGGGCCTACCATGTCGAAACCGGCCACGGTGGTGTGACCTTTATCGATACCCCGGGTCACGAAGCCTTTACGGCGATGCGTGCCCGTGGGGCCAAAGTGACCGATGTGGTCATCATCGTGGTCGCCGCCGACGACGGTGTGATGCCTCAGACCAAAGAAGCGATTCAGCACGCCAAGGCCGCTGGATTGGGCATGGTCGTGGCCATCAACAAAATGGACAAGGAAGGCGCCAACCCGGACCGGGTCAAACAGGAACTGGTCAGCGAAGAAGTGGTGCCGGAAGACTGGGGCGGGGACGTGCAGTTTGTGCCCGTCTCGGCCAAAACCGGTGACGGCATCGATGCCTTGCTGGATGCGGTTCTGTTGCAGTCGGAAATTCTGGAACTGGAAGCACCGGTTGACGGCCCGGCCAAAGGCGTGGTGGTGGAATCGCGTCTGGACAAAGGGCGTGGGCCAGTGGCCACGGTACTGGTTCAGGCCGGTACCCTGAAAAAAGGCGACATCGCCCTCTGTGGCATGGAATACGGCCGGGTCCGTGCGCTGACCAACGAAACGGGTCAGCAGGTTAAGGACGCTGGACCATCCATGCCGGTAGAAATTCTGGGTCTGTCCGGCGTGCCGGTGGCCGGTGACGACATGATCACGGTGGAAAGCGAGCGTAAAGCGCGTGAAGTCGCCATGTTCCGTCAGAGCAAACACAAAGAGAAGAAGATTGCCCGTCAGCAGAAATCCAAGTTGGACAACATGTTCAACCGGATGGAAGAAGGCGAAGTGCAGAATGTGAACATCATTCTCAAAGCCGACGTGCAGGGCTCGATCGAAGCCATTGTCGACGCGCTTGTGAAACTGTCCACCGACGAAGTCAAGGTATCGGTGATTTCGTCCGGTGTGGGCGGCATTTCCGAGACCGATGCCAACCTGGCACTGGCCTCCGACGCTCTGATCTTCGGCTTCAACGTCCGTGCGGACGCCAAGGCCAAGCGCGTGATCGAGAACGAGGGCATTTTCCTCAAGTATTACAGCGTCATCTACGAAATTGTGGACGAAGTCAAACGCGCCATCGAAGGCAAAATGGCACCGGAATTCCGTGAAGACATTGTGGGCGTGGCCGATGTGCGTGATGTGTTCAAGGCACCGAAAATCGGCATGATCGCCGGGTGTATGGTCACCGAAGGCGTGGTCAAGCGCAACAATCCGATCCGGGTATTGCGCGACAACGTGGTGATCTACGAAGGTGCGCTGGAATCCCTGCGACGTTACAAGGACGACGTGATGGAAGTGCGTCAGGGCATCGAGTGCGGTATCGGCGTCAAAGACTACAACGATGTCAAAGTCGGTGACCAGATCGAAGTCTATGAGCGTGTCGAAGTCAAACGGACACTGGATTGAGCATGAAGCAAGCGCAGCAGGGCGTCAATCGTCCGCAACGGGTCGCGGGTGAAATCCGCAAGACCCTCAGTCAAATCCTGACTCAGGAAACCAAGGACCCGCGTCTGCAACAGGTGACCCTGACCGAATGCAAAGTCTCGCGGGATCTGGCGATTGTCACGGTGTATTACACCTTGATCGGAGTCAATCAGGACGAACCGGCGGCGCAGGAGGCTGAAAAGGCCCTGGAAAAAGCCAAAGGGTTTTTCCGCTCCGAAATCGGCAAGCGCATGAAATTGCGTCTGACGCCAGAGGTACGGTTTTTCTATGACACCGTGGCCGAAAACGCCAGTCACATTGAAGCGCTGATTCAAAAAGCCCTGCACGGCGGTTCATAGCGAACCGTCAGTCAAGCGGGTGTCGGGTCGGTTTTCACCAGGCCTGGTTGTTTTTGGGTTTCGCGGACTTTTGATCATTCTGGAGAACTATGTCTGAAAGGTCTCGTCGTCATGTGCATGGAGTGGTGTTGGTCGATAAACCGGCCGGCATCACCTCCAATGCCGTTCTGCAGCAGGTCAAACGTCTGTTTTCCGCCAAAAAAGGCGGTCACACCGGTGCGCTGGACCCATTTGCCACTGGCCTGCTGCCGATCTGTCTGGGCGAAGCCACCAAGTTTTCCGGTTTTCTGCTCAACGCCAAAAAGGGTTACATCGCCACCCTCCAACTCGGGCAGGCCACCGATTCCGGGGATTGCAACGGTCAGCCGACCGAAACCGCTCCGGTGCCGGAACTGACCACCGAAACCGTGGTGGGCGTGCTCAATACCTTTCTGGGTACCTCGCTCCAGATTCCTCCCATGTACTCGGCCCTGAAGCATCAGGGACGTCCTTTGTACGAATACGCCCGTCAGGGCATTGAGATTGAGCGCCCACCCCGGGAAATCACTCTGGATCGGATTGTGCTGAAAGGCATTGACGCCGATCAGATCCGCTTTGAAGTGCTCTGCAGCAAAGGCACCTACGTCCGCACTCTGGGCGAGGACATTGCCAAAGAACTGGGCACAGTCGGGCATTTGATCGGCCTGCATCGCACCCAGAGCGGCGCTTTGACCGCCGAAAACATGCACACGCTGGAAACGATTGAAGCCGACCCCGAAGCAACGCTATTGCCGATGGACACCCCGCTGGGTCATTTGCCTGCCATGGCGCTGAACGCGGAAGACACACAAACCATTCTCCGCGGCGGCAAGCTTGCTGTCGACCGGCCCGAAACCGATCTGGTGCGATTTTACGATGACCAGGGGCGTTTCATCGGCGTAGGCGAATGGCAGGTGGAAAAAAGCCGGCTCAAGCCCAAACGTCTGGTTCAGGTGGACTTGCTGACGCAAGAGGTGCAACCCTCGGCGACATGAACGAGTAAGCCCAGGTTTTTGCCATGCGCGCTGTCGTTCGAGCGACGTCGAATCATCTTTGGAAAGCCGTACCGGATCGAAAATGTCGATAACTTCCCAGCCTGAGCAACCCTCACCGCATCAACCCTCACCGCATCAGCCCTTGCTTGACTTGCGTCGCCGCGAGGCCTATTTCAGCGCGCATTGGCCGGGTGCGACCCATCTGCACTGGCCGTCTTTGCCACAACGTCTCAACGAACTGCCATCGCGTCCAGCCGATCTGCAACTGGTCGGGGACGATCCGGTGGCGTTGCGCCAGGCCAGCGAATTACTTCAGGCCAAAGGCTACCGCATCCATGCCGCGTTCGATTGGGCGCGGCTGATGACAACCGACACACCAGGCCTGGTCAAAAACAGTGCCGAATCCAGACGACTGTGGCAGCCTTCCCACAGTGTGACCGAGTTTGTTCAGATGTGTGAGGAGGCCCTTACCCCGTTTGACCGCTCGAATGCGCCCTCTGCTTTGGATGTGGGTTGTGGCGGCGGTCGGGACAGCGTGTTTCTGGCCGCGCATGGCTGGTCGGTGACCGCGGTGGAACAGCAACAGCGGGTGCTGACCCGTGCCAGAGCGCTGGAAGTCCACTGGGCCGCAACGCTGGACACGCCGCCCGATCCCATTGACTGGCGATGTGACGACGTGACCCGGCCTGTGACCGGTTTCTGGCAAAAGGGTTACGATGCGATTCTGGCGGTACGCTTTCTCAATCGCTCGCTCTGGCCGCAAATGCGTCAGGCTTTGCGTCCGGGCGGTTATCTGCTGTTTGAAACCTTTGTACAGGGTGCGGAAAAACACGGTGGCCCTAAAAATCCCAATCATCTTCTGCAACCGGGCGAGTTGGCACAAACCTTTGCGGAATTTCGTATCATAACTGATAAAATAGCGCCATTAGCAGACGGTCGCCCAGTGAATCGGTTTCTCGCACAAAAGCCGACCGACCCGATGAATTGACCAGTAAGGAACCCTCGTATGAAAGAAATGACCAGCGATCAATTGTTTGACTATTTTCAGAAAAACGCCATCTGCGAATCTCTGACCCGTCAGGATGTGGAAGTCATGTCGCATTTTTTGCAGGAAAAAACCTTCAAACGCGGCGAAATCATCAATGACATGGGCGATGTGGGCGATTCCATGTATTTCATTGTCAGTGGCCGGGTGGCGTTTTCGTCTTCGGACGGGCAGGACGAAGCCGAAGTCGGGATACAGAGTCCGGGCAATCTGATCGGTGAAATGTCGTTTTTTGACCGCAAGCCGCGGATGCTGCGGATGAAAGCGGCGAGCAAAGAAGTGTTTATGCTGGAAATCACCCGCCCCATGTACGACCGGCTCAAGGTCGAGCACCCTTATATCGCAGTGAATCTGGTGGAAAACGCGGTGGTCAGTCTGGACCATCTTATTCGGGCGCTCAGCAGCGATCTGTCCCAGTTTGAGCACTACATGCACGGCTTCGGTCGCCACTGATTTGCCGTCCGGCACAAACCGCTGGACAAACCGAATCGTTTGCGTATAATACGCGCTTCTCTGCCATCGGTTGCGGAGCAAGTAAATTTTTTATAAACCGATTGAAAAGGAATGATTATGCTGACACCCGAAGACAAACAGAACATCGTAAAAGAGTACGCCCAGAAGTCAGGCGACACCGGTTCGCCGGAAGTTCAGGTTGCGTTGTTGACACACCGCATCACCTACCTGACCGAGCACTTTAAGGATCACAAGCAGGACAACCATTCACGTACCGGTTTGTTGCGCCTGGTTGGCCGTCGTCGTAAGTTGCTGGATTACCTGCACCGTAAAAACGCCGACCGTTATTTTGCTCTGATCAAGAAGCTGGGTCTGCGTAAGTAACCCCTTTTGCGATCGACCAGAAAACCCGCGATGCCCATACTGGGCCGCGGGTTTTTTTGTGCCCGTTTGACCGAACCCCATCTCCATGCTTTTCTGGCCAGAGCAGTTACGTTAAAATGGCCAATTCCGATGCATCCGGCAGGAAACCGAGTTAAGCCTGAATCTGAAAGCGATGTCGACGCCGTCGATTGCGCTTTCCGATTCAGGTTTCAAAGGTCCGGGCATCACCTTCAGATTATTTACAAGGACCTGAACCATGTCGAAAATTACCAAAACGTTTGAATACGGCCAGCACACGGTGCGGCTGGAAACCGGCGAAATTGCCCGCCAGGCCGATGGTGCCGTGATGGTTGCCATGGGCGACACCCAGTTGCTGGTCACCGTTGTGGCCGCCAAGGAACCCAAAGCGGGCCAGGACTTTTTCCCGCTGATGGTGCAGTATCAGGAAAAATCCTATGCCGCCGGTCGCATTCCCGGCGGTTTTCTCAAGCGTGAAGGGCGTCCTTCGGAAAAGGAAACCCTGACTTCGCGCCTGATCGACCGTCCGATCCGTCCGCTGTTCCCCAAAGGCTTTATGAACGAAGTCCAGGTCATTGCCACCGTGGTGTCTCTGGACCCGGAAGTCGGCACCGAAGTCCCGGCCATGCTGGGCACCTCAGCCGCTTTGGCGATTTCAGGGATTCCCTTTGCCGGGCCCATCGGTGCGGCCGTCGTGGGCTACACCGAAGACGACGGTTACCTGCTGAACCCATCGGACGAGCAGTTGCTGACCTCCGATCTGGAGCTGAGTGTGGCCGGGACCGCTGACGCGGTATTGATGGTGGAATCCGAAGCCTCGGAACTGCCCGAAGACGTGATGCTGGGCGCGGTGATGTACGGTCATGAGCAGATGCAGGTGGCGATTTCGGCGATCAAGGCGTTTCAGGAAGAAGCCGGCAAACCGGCCTGGGACTGGACGCCTCCGGCGGACAACACCGATCTGCAGAGCGCGGTCGAATCGAAGGCCAAAGCCGATGTGGAAGCGGCCTATTCCATTGCCGACAAAATGCAGCGTTATGACGCACTGAATGCGGCCAAAGCGAAGTTGATGGAAAGCCTGGCCGTTTCCGAAGACAACCCGGACGGGTTCGAAGCCGGTGACATCGAAAAAGCCTTTGGCCGTTTGCAGAAAACGATTGTGCGTGGACGCATCATTGCCGGTGAACCGCGCATTGATGGACGTGACACCCAAACCATCCGACCGATTGACTGTCAGGTGGGCGTGCTGCCCAAAGTACACGGTTCGGCGCTGTTTACCCGTGGTGAAACCCAGGCGCTGGTGGTCACCACGCTGGGCACCGAAAAAGACTCGAAGCTGGTGGACGAGCTGACCGGCTCCTATTCCGACCGCTTTATGCTGCATTACAACTTCCCTCCGTTTTCGGTGGGCGAATGCGGACGATTCGGCACGCCCGGGCGTCGTGAAATCGGTCATGGCATGTTGGCGCGCCGTGGCGTGGCCGCGTTGCTGCCGACCGAAGACGAGTTTCCCTACACCATCCGTGTGGTCTCGGAAATCACCGAATCCAACGGTTCCTCTTCCATGGCCACCGTCTGTGGTACCTCCATGTCATTGATGCACGCCGGGGTGCCGGTGGCGTCTCCGATTGCCGGGATTGCCATGGGGCTGGTCAAGGAAGACAGCGGTTTTGCGGTTCTGTCCGACATTCTGGGCGACGAAGATCACCTGGGCGACATGGACTTCAAGGTGGCCGGGACTGAGCAGGGCGTGACCGCCTTGCAGATGGACATCAAAATCACCGGCATTACCCGTGAGATCATGGAAATCGCGCTGGATCAGGCCAAATCCGGGCGTTTGCACATTCTCAAGGAAATGGACAAGGCGATTCAGGCTTCCAATGCGTCGGTGGCTTCGACCGCACCGCGCTTTTTCAATGTGAAGGTCAAGCCGGAAAAAGTCCGTGAAATCATCGGCAAAGGCGGCGCGACCATTCGTGCCATCACCGAAGAAACCGGCGTCACCATTGAAATCGACGACAGCGGCGTCGTGAAAATCGCGGCGGTGGACGATGCGTCGGCCGAAGCGGCCAAGCTCCGAATTGCGGAAATCACCGCGGAACCGGAAATCGGCAAAGTCTATCCGGCCAAAGTGGTCAAGATCGTCGATTTCGGTGCCTTTGTGTCCTACATGCCCGGTCGTGAAGGCCTGGTGCACGTTTCGCAAATCGCTGATGAGCGGGTCGAAGACGTCAACGAATACCTGAAAGAAGGCGAAGAAATCGAAGTGCGCCTGATCGACGTTGACAAGCAGGGACGCGTCAAGCTCTCGATCAAAGAGGTGTAACAATCACCAGGCCTGGTGGTTTTGACACCAGCCCGTTTTCAAAGAAGCCGTTTTATGCGGCTTTTTTTTGTCTTACCCAATTCATTAAGGAAATTCTGCATGACGAATCATCAAGCGTTTTCACTGATTCACCGCCAGAGCATCGATTCACTGAACCTCGACGTGGAGCATTATCGTCACAAGGTCACCGGTGCCGATCATTACCATCTGGCCTGTGACGACCCGCAGAATGTGTTTATGGTGGCGTTGCGCACCGTGCCCATGGATTCCACCGGGGTCGCGCACATTCTGGAACACACCGTTTTGTGCGGCAGTGAAAAATACCCGGTACGCGACCCGTTTTTCATGATGATTCGTCGCTCGCTCAACACCTTTATGAACGCCCTGACCGCCAGTGACTGGACGGCGTATCCGTTTGCCACCGAAAACCGAAAGGACTTTGACAATCTGTTGCAAGTCTATCTGGATGCGGTGTTTTTCCCTCAGATCGATCCGCTGGATTTTGCTCAGGAAGGGCACCGACTGGAATTTGAAACCATTGATGATCCCAAGTCGGATCTGACCTACAAAGGCGTGGTGTTCAACGAAATGAAAGGCGCGATGAGTTCGCCCGTGGCCACCTTGTTCCAGAAGGTGACCGAAGAGTTGTATCCGACCGGTACCTATCATTACAACTCCGGTGGCGATCCGGCGGAAATTCCAAAGCTGACGCACGCGCAGATGAAAGCGTTTCACCAGACCCATTATCACCCGTCCAACTCGGTGTTTCTGACCTATGGCGACATTCCGGCCGTCGAACATCAGACCCGAATGGAAGAACTGGCCTTGTCCCGCTTTGACGATTCGATCGGCAAAACGTTGGTCGACAACACCGAGCGTCTGTCCGCGCCCAAAACCGTGGAAACCACTTACGCGCTGAACGAAGACGATCTGTCGAAAAAAACGCACGTCGTATTGAGCTGGTTGCTGGGCGAAAATCAGGACCCGATGGTGGTGCTCAAAGGCCATCTGCTCAGCTCGGTGCTGCTGGACAACAGCGCTTCGCCATTGCGTCAGGCGCTGGAAGAGTGCGAGTTTGCGACCGCGCCATCGCCTTTGTGCGGGTTTGAAGACGGCAACAAGGAAATGGCCTTTGCCGCCGGCGTTCAGGGCTCCGAGCCGGAACACGCCCAGGCGGTGGAAGACCTGATTATGACCACGCTGCAAAACGTGGCCAAAGACGGCGTGCCTCAGGAAGACGTGGAAGCGATGCTGCACCAGTTGGAATTCGGTCAGCGCGAAGTCGGCGGCGACGGCTTTCCTTATGGTTTGCAGTTGATCATGCAGGCCTTGCCCGGCGCGCTGCACGAAGGCGATCCGATTGCGTTGCTGGACGTGGATGAGGCCTTGTTGCAACTGCGACAGGACATTCAGGACCCACGTTTTATTCCCGAACTGGTTCAAAGCTGGATTCTGGACAACCCGCACCGTGTGCGCCTGACCATGACGCCCGATCCCGAGCAGGCCGAGCGTGAAGCGGCCGCCGAAAAAGCGCGGCTGGAAGCCACTCAAGCCAACCTGACCGAGGCCGAAAAAACCGCCATCATCGAACAGGCTCAGGCATTGCAGGCGCGTCAGGACGAAGACGACGATCCGTCCATGCTGCCGGAAGTCACCAAGGACGATGTGCCCGAGACGTTAAAGCAGATCCAGCCGGCGCATCGTGCCAGCCGTGAAGTGCCGTATCAGACCTATGAAGCGGGCACCAATGGCCTGACTTACTTGCAGATGGTGCTGGACCTGCCGGAACTGAGCGAGTCCGAGCGCGAACTGATGCCGCTGTTTAACACCTGCCTGAGCGAAGTCGGGGCCGCCGGACGCGATTATCTGCAGAATCAGGCGCTGCAGGCGGCGGTCACAGGCGGGCTGGGAGCCAATTCCACCCTCAAGGCCGATCTGAACGATGCCTCCGGCTTTCACAGCCATTTTGTGATTTCGGGCAAAGCGTTGAACGCCAATCAGCAGGCCTTGAGCGATCTGATGTTTGAAACACTGGAACAGCCGCGTTTTGACGAAGAAGACCGGATCAAGGACCTGATCGGACAAATCCGCGCTTCGGTCGAACACTCGGTCACCAATAACGGTCATGCGCTGGCGATGATGGCGGCCAACCAGAATCATTCCGCTGTCGCCAACTGGCAGTTCCAGCGTTCCGGTTTTGCCGGGATTCAGACCATCAAGCGCCTGAGCGACGGTCTGGCGGATGAGGCCGCACTGGGCCGGATTCAGGAAGGGTTTGCCGACATTCAGCACAAACTGATGCAAACCGCCAAACAGGCGTTGATCATCAGCGATGCCGACGGTCTGCCATCGGCCTTGTCGGCCACACAGGGCTGGGACACCTTGTTTGAACAGAAACACCCGGCGCGAGGGCTCTCACTGGACGTGGAAAACAGCCAAATTCACCAGGCCTGGGTCACCAGCACCCAGGTCAATTTCTGCGCCCAGTCGTATCCGGCGGTGATGGCCGGTCACGCCGATGCACCGGCGCTGTCGGTGCTGGGCGCGATGCTGCGCAATGGCTTTCTGCATACCGCTGTGCGTGAAAAAGGCGGGGCCTATGGCGGCGGGGCGACCTACAATCCGGAAGCGGGCAGCTTTGCCTTCTTCTCCTACCGTGATCCCAGAGTGCTGGCCACGTTTGCCGATTTTGAGCATTCACTGGACTGGGTACTGGGGGAACAGGCCACGCAAAGCAAAGTGGACGAAGCGATCCTGAATGTGATCAGCGCCATCGACAAACCCGGTTCGCCAGCCGGCGAGGCGCGCAAAGCGTTCTACTACGAACTCTATGGCCGCAGTCACGAAATTCGCACCGCGTACCGCCAGGCGATTCTGGACACAACGCTGGACGACGTACGCCGCGTCGCAGAGTCTTACCTCAAACCCGAAAACGCCTCACGCGCCGTGCTCACCAACGCCGAAAACGGCCAGATGCTGACCGAACACGGCTTTAAAATGCATCAGCTTTAAAAGTCTGTAACACTTCAAATGGCAAGCAAAAGCCCGGCGCGTTAGTCGGGCCGGACAAAGGTTTGTCATAGAGGTTTGTCATGAACGCTCATATTGATTGACCTGAGAAAAATAAACCCATAAGATTTAATATGTTGACGGAAAATCATGGGCGTATATTTGGTTGTTAATGAAGCCGTTGCTTTATTTGGGAGACAAACATGCCGGGCAAGTTGAAGCCGATTAGAATTTTTGGGTACCGAGAAGGCGATGTGTGGCAGGCATACTGCATCGACTTTAATCTGGCCGCGCAGGCTGATACGGCAGAAGACGTCAGATCCGTCATGCTCGAAATGGTCAAAACCTACGTTGATGACGCCTTAGAAGGGCAAGACAAGGCACATGCCGATGTCTTTTTGAACCGAAAAGCGCCATTGTCAATTCGTTTGAAATATTACTGGGTGCTTGCAAAACATGCCGTTTACCAGCTTCGTAGAAAGCTTGATTTTGCCTTCACCGATATGCTCGATATCGACACCCTGCAAAACAACCACCGCCCTGCCTGATGGGGCGTTGGCTGCTCAAAAAATGCCCACCTCTGACCTATCGTGATGTTCATTTATAGTTAGATTTGGGAAAAAATATGGTGGGATACGCAAAAAACCTGAGGAAGAGAGTTCAAAACAAGGGTCACAAGGTTGGGTTTTGCGTTATCTGCGGAGATAAGGGGCCTCTCTCTAGGGATCATGTTCCGCCAAAGGGGTGCAACAACCTCAATGACGTGGAGATCATGGCTCTCCTTCCGTCAGAAAACTCCGCCAAAGTTGGCACTACATCTCAAGGCGGAACCCATTACCGGACATTATGTGGGGAATGCAATAATACCCGGCTTGGGATCCACTACGACCCTGCGCTTATCAACCTGTCTAACGCAATCACTGCCTTAGCTTTGGGGGCGAAGAGACAAAAAATTGCCCTACCTCGAACCATTTACCCGTTCATCAAACCACAACGAATAGCTAGAGCCGTTGTTGGTCATGTTTTGGCTGGTCTGGCGGTAGAAGAAACAAACCAAGGTTTGCTATCGAGTCCAATCAGTGACTCGTTGAGAAGTTATTTCCTAGATGAGACAGCAGACTTCCCTGAGAATCTGGAAATTTACTATTGGCTGTATCCCTCCAGAAGGCAGGTACTGATTAAAAACGTTGGGAAATCGTTAATCAATAGTGCTGGTAAGAGAGAGGTGGTCTTCGGCCATATTTTTAAATTTCTTCCGCTTGGATTCTGGCTGGTGTTCAACGGTACAAATCAGGAATCGGATTTGGTGAAATCCCTTATCAAGGATAAAACAATGGCCTTAGATGGCGTAGATCAGGTTGAAATTGATTTGCATCGAGTTCCTCCATTGGATTTTCCTGAGGGACCAAAGGGAAATGAGTTTATTGCACTCAACAGTGATTATGCTGCACACACACGGGATAAAATCTAACAATCGGCTGCACGGCGACCGATTTTCCGCCGCTTTGCGGCTCCAAACCGGCGCGTGAGCCGGGCGTTGTGCCTCTAGAGCATAATCTAAAGTATTAAATTAAAAAGGTAAGCATATGACAACTTATACCGAAACCAGTATGGTTAAGCCAGAACATATCAGGATAATTGATGAACAATTAAAAGACTTAGGTTCAAAAGTTCAGGATAGTTGTTTAGATGGTCAGGAACACTCATTAGCAAATGTTTTACATCTTGCATGTGGAGGAGGAAGTTTTGAAGTATCTTCGTTGGAAACTCTTAATGGCATAGGAAATAGTCATTTTAGTATTCAATGTACCTGTCAAAACTCAGTTACAAGAGCTAGATAAAATTACTGCACAACAATACACTCAAGCCGACTGCGCTAACGCGCAGCCGCTTAGCTTAATCGTTAAACGTGCTTAATTCCTCTATCTCTGTGCATGAAGACTTATAACGTTCGCAGCACGCGCGGCTTTGTAATGGTGGAGGCGCAGCCGGAATGAAAAGCCGTCGCTGTCCCTGCGATAGTTATACACAGCTCACTCCAATAGCTCATCGAGCTTTTTCTTTAAGAAATGCTCTAACAGCTTCTGACTGCCATCGAAAAGAACTCTGAATGGAGCGCCTTTCAATTCTGACCGAAGCCTCACCAAAACCTCTTTGTTTTTTAATGCATTGGCGAAATCATGACCTGACTGCGTCAGCCGTATGGGGGTAGATACGAGGGTAACCCCATCTCCGGCTCCAATCGTAATGCCAAGTGACTTTAGGCCGTTTACCTGAAGATCTCGGTTACTGATCAAGCCATTTTCCGCAGCCAACTGAAAATGGAAAAGAAACTTTTCATCCAAGCCATCGTTCCCGGCAATCTGTATACCAGAGCGCTCAATTTCGGGAACTGAAATATGGGCAGTATCTGCTTCTAGGAAGACATCTAGCAGCTGGGCCATGTAGTCAAGATCAATTCGCATTTCATCCCCTATAGGTGCGGACTAAGGTTTGAAAAAGGGACGTTACCCTTTATTGGACCTAGAAACTATCAGATATCTTGCATTAAGATTAAGTAGTATTCAATACTGTTGTAGGTCAGCTTCTTTACTCGCTGAACGTCAAATACTGCAATTGCCAAAGATCATGCAGCAGTTTGTGGCCGCTTTCATCGGCGCAGTCTTTAGCGGTGAGTTGATCTTGGTTGGCCAGGGTACGTATCAGTTGGTCGCTGGCGCCTTGGGTGTCCCATTGGGTGCCGTTGATAAAGAGTTTGACGGGCGTGCCATCGACGAAGGCGAAGCGACAGACCGGGTCTTTGACCAGGCCTGGTGATTGTTGCAGGGCGTCGACAAAATCTGCCAGATCGGCTTTTTCGGTTTCGTCCAGCGGTTCGGGCAGTTGCTGTGCGCCGCTTTGATCGAGCTGGGTGGCGAAACGGCCCATCCAGGTTTGCAGCAGGGCGTCGTCCTGGAGCAGGTTCTGCATCAGTGCTTTGGCTTGTTGTGCGGCTCCTGGCGGCACTTCGCCGGGGTTCAGGTTGCTGGACCACTTGGGATCGCGATACAAGTCTTGAAACGACTGGGTTTCGGCCAGGTGATCGCCCAATGAATCCCACATTTCCTGCCCGCGATAGGTGCGGTAGCCAATGGAAAAGGTCATGCAGTCGTCGTCCAGCGCGACGCCGTGATGGCCCCATTTGGGCGGCACGTAAAGCACATCGCCGGGGCTGAGCACGTAATCGTCTTCCACCTCAAAACGTTGCATCAGACGCAGATCGACGCCGGGCAGGTAGTTGTCTTCAGTGCAATCCTGTGCGGTCAATTGCCAGCGACGCTGTCCGGCGGCCTGCAATAGAAACACGTCGTAGTGATCGAAATGCGGCCCCACATTGCCGCCGGTGGTGGCGTAGCTCGCCATGATGTCGTCAATGCGCCAGCGTGGCAGAAAATCAAACTGTTCCAGCAGCGCGTGCATTTCCGGTAATAGCCGATCCATGCCCTGAACCAGCAGGGTCCAGTTTTTTTTCGGCAACTTGGTGTAGGTGTTGTGGTCAAACGGTCCCTGACGCAGTTCGTAATCGGTGTCGCCATGTTGCAACACCATCCGGCTTTCGACCTCGGGTTCCAGTGACAGACCGGCCATTTCTTCGGGTGTGATCGGCGCTTCAAAATCGGGCAGGGCGTTTTTGAGCAGCACCGGTTTCTGTTGCCAGTAGTCGCTTAAAAAGGTTTGGAGATCAATGTCTTGAAACTGAATCATAAGAGCGGCTTTAAAGTCAAAGTAGAGAAATGAATGGGCGCAAAAATAGGGCACCCTTTGTGCGTGTCAAGAGCGAGATAAAAATGAGAAAAAATCTTGTTGAGCAAGGCGGGAAATGCAGGCCATAGCAACGCTATGGTCAAATTTTCCAACGCAGGTCAGCGGGATTTTAGCCATTTTTAGCCGTTATTGACGCGCACGAAGGGTGCCTCTTACCAGGCCTGGTTAAAAATACAGGCGTTTAACGCCCTTTGATCATGGTCAGTGCCAGTTCGATGTTTTTGGCCTGTTGTGCCGCGTTGCCGATGTAGCTGGCCGGGGTCATGGCCTTGAGTTGTTCCTTGGCTTCGGGCGGCATATCCAGTCCGTCCACAAAGGCCTGCATGCCGGCCTGATCGACGCGGGTGCCACGGGTCAGGTCTTTGAGCTTCTCGTAAGGCTTTTCAATGCCGTAACGACGCATCACGGTTTGAATGGCTTCGGCCAGAATTTCCCAGTTGTTGTCGAGGTCGCGGGCCATTTCGTCGGCGTTGACTTCCAGCTTGCTCAGACCTTTCAAGGTGGCTTGCAGGGAAATGACGGTGTGCGCCACGCCTACGCCCAGATTGCGCAACACGGTGGAGTCGGTCAGGTCACGCTGCCAGCGCGAGATCGGCAGTTTCTGACCCAGGTGATCAAAAATCGCATTGGCGATGCCCAGATTGCCTTCGGAGTTTTCGAAGTCAATCGGATTGACCTTGTGCGGCATGGTGGACGAACCAATCTCACCGGCGACGGTTTTCTGCTTGAAGAAGTTATTGGAAATGTAGGCCCAGATGTCGCGGTCAAAATCGATCAGAATCGTGTTGTAACGCTGCAGTGTGTGGAAGTATTCGGCAATGTAATCATGCGGTTCGATCTGAATGGTGTAGGGATTCCACAGCAGACCAAGACTCTGCACAAACTGTTCGGTGAGTTCGTACCAGTTGATCGCCGGATACGCCGCCAAGTGCGCATTGTAGTTGCCGGTCGCGCCATTGATTTTGCCCATGATCGACACATTCATCAGTTGTTTGACCTGACGCTGAAGACGATAGGCCACATTGGCGAATTCCTTGCCGGCGGTGGTAGGTGAAGCGGGTTGGCCGTGGGTGCGTGACAGCATCGGAATCTCGGCCATGTCTTCGGCCATGGTTGCCATTTTGTCGATCACTTCCTGCATTTGCGGCACCAGCACTTTGGCGCGCGCGTCCTTCAGCATCAGGGCATAAGCCAGATTGTTGATGTCTTCGGAGGTGCAGGCAAAATGCACGAATTCGCTGATGGCATTGAGTTCTTCGTTGTCGCCGAAATGTTCCTTGATCAGGTATTCGACCGCTTTCACATCGTGGTTGGTGGTGCGCTCGATCTCTTTGACGCGCTGGGCCATGTCCAGAGAGAATTCATCCACCAGTTTCAACAGATGGTTTTGCGCGGCGTCGCTTAAAGCCGGCACTTCGGGAATGCCCGGATGATTGGCCAGCATGCGCAGCCAGGCGACTTCGACCCGCACCCGGTTTTTGATCAGGCCGTATTCACTGAAAATTTCCTTAAGTGGGGAAAGTCGAGCGCCATAGCGGCCATCAATCGGGGAAATCGCGGTCAATTCGGACAGTTGCATGCGTAAAAACCTTTTTTAAATGATTTGGGATGCGCCTATTATAAAGGAAGTGCGCCTTTATTTTGGCAGTTCATACTGGAATTCAGGGATTGAAAAGGAGACACGATGCGTCATGGCAATCACACGACCCGGTTTTTCGATCACACCGCTTTGCGGCGTTTGCCGTCAAAAAGTCACAGGCAAAAGCATTGGCTTTGGGGATTGTTGAGCGCCTTTCTCTGGCTGGCGACGCCGCTTCAGAGCCTGGCCGACAGCGAAAATCCGACACTGGAAACGGTTGCCGAAGACCTGGGCATCACCTGGGGCATGGCATTTCTGGATGATCAGCGCCTGATCCTGACCCAGCGGGAAGGACGTGCGGGGATTCTGGATTTGAGCACGCAGAAAATCGTCTGGTTGGACGGCGTGCCCGATGTGCTGGCGGTGGGCCAGGGCGGTTTGCTGGATGTGAAACTGTCGCCCGACTACGCGCAATCCGGCTGGGTGTATTTTACTTACAGCAAACCCAAAGGCACAAGCGGGGTCACGACGCTGGCGCGTGCCAAGCTAAACGGGCAACGTCTGAGCGACTGGCAGGATCTGCTGGTCACAAAATCCGATTCCTATCGCAATATCCATTTTGGCAGCCGCATTGCCTTTGACCATCAGGGGCATGTCTTTTTTACCGTGGGCGATCGGGGCCAGCGTGAGAATGCGCAGGATTTGAGCAACCATGCCGGCACGGTGATTCGGCTGAATCTGGACGGTTCCGTGCCCGATGACAATCCGTTTGTGTCCGACCCGGACGCACTGGATGACATCTGGAGTTACGGTCACCGCAATCCGCAGGGGCTGATGTTTGATCGCGAGACAAACCGTTTGTGGGAAATCGAACATGGCCCGCAAGGCGGGGACGAAATCAATGTGATCGAAAAAGGCCAGAACTATGGCTGGCCGCAGGTGTCCCAGGGCAAGGAATATGTGCTGGGCACTGAGATCGGGGTGGATCACAAAGCGGGCATGGTCGATCCGGTCAAAGTCTATACGCCGTCGATTGCGCCCAGTGATTTGCTGATTTATCGGGGGCAGAAGCTGGCGGCCTGGCAGGGCGATCTGTTTACCGGCGCTCTGGCCCTGACCCATCTGAACCGGGTGGTGCTGGGTGCCGATCAGACGGTTGAGGACGAAAAACGTTATCTGGACGACAAAGATGAACGGGTGCGCAGTCTGGCCGAAGGCCCGGACGGTTTCCTCTACCTGGCCACCGATGCCGGGAAGATTTATCGGATCAGCACGGTGCCATCGGATTAAATGGCGTGACACTTTACGCTGAGGCGGGCGATACCCTATGGCTTGTGTTCTTTTCAGAATCAGGTAAAGTTCATCGGTTCAAAAAACAGGAAATGGAGCGTGTGACAGTGAAGCGATTACTAACGGTTTTGACCGGTGTTGTGTTTATGTTGGGTCTGGTTGCCCCTCAGGCAGCCGAAGCCAAGCGTTTTGGCGGTGGCGGCAGTTTTGGCAAAAAATATTCTGCGCCGACTCAGCAACGCCAGCAACCTTCCAAACAGCAACAACAGGCTCAGCGCCAGCAGACGATCGCCAATTCCGGTACCTCGCGCTTTCTGGGGCCTTTGGCGGGGCTGGCTGCGGGTGGGCTGTTGGCCTGGATGTTTTTTGGCGATGGGTTTGATGGCCTGCAGATCATGGACCTGTTGCTGTTTGCACTGATCGCATTCGGACTGTTTGCATTGTTTAAACGCTTTGCGGCGTCTCAGATGACGGCCAGACAGGGCGGGCAAGGACAGGACGCACAGGCCGGCCCGTTCGACCTTAATCAGCAACGCACGAATCCCTCCGCGGATTTGGAAACGGCCAGTCCGGGCGGAGAGGGTTCGATCATCGGCTCCGGTCTGGGTTTGAATGCGTTGCATCGGGCGACCGCGCCCGAATGGTTCCGCGCCGACAGTTTTGAACAAAGTGCCAGAGCGCATTTTGTGGCGGTGCAAAAAGCCTGGGATGATGGCGATGCCAGCGAAATCGAAAGCTATTGCACCCCCGAGCTTTATCAGGCGTTGCAGGACTTGATGCGCGAAGTGGTGCCCGGCGAAAACCATACCGAAGTGGACACCCTTTACACGGAAATCGTCGATCAGATATTTGATGAGGATTATTTTGTGGTCAGTGTGCGTTTTCATGGTTTCATCAAAGAAGACAAAGCCGGTTCGGCGCATGCGTTTGATGAAATCTGGCACATTCGCCGTTTGAGCAAAGGCGAAGGCAACTGGCAGATTGCCGGGATTCAGCAAACCCACGAAGTCTGAATCCTCGGCCTGGTAACAACGGTTTCGGCGGTAAGGCCGGTTATCTGAACGCCTGGCACAATTGGGGCCAGTTCGATGGCCTGTTTCCTGTTTCTTGCACACAGGTCCGTGTCTGACATTGTCATGATTTGTTGCGGTTTGGCCGCCTTTGTCGGGTCGCTTTCTTCAGTGTTCACTTTCATAGTATTCTCCAAGTGCTTCAATCTGTTGTGGCTCCGGTTGTTTGGCCTGTTTGCTGCAAAGGCAATGGCGTGAAACAGACATTGCCTGTCGCCAGTATGGCGACCCACTCAGGAGAAACCGTTATGACCAGTCCTTTAATCAATGCAGAACGACTCAATGACATGATTTTGAGCAAGTTGCCCGTCGTCGTCATTGATACCCGCTCGCCGGAAGACTACTCAAAGGGACACATTCCCGGAGCGGTGAACATCCATTCGATTTTCACATTTCTGGCGACCTCAACGCCGGAAGGGATCAGTGAACTCAAGGAAAATTTCGCCAAAACCTTTGGCGATGCCGGGATTTCGGGCGAAGAAACGGTGGTTCTGTACGAAGATTCGATGGATACCGGGTTTGGCCAATCCTGTCGGGGCTATTTTTTGCTCAAATACCTGGGGTACGAATCGGTCTACATCCTTCATGGTGGTTACCAGGCCTGGGTTTCCGGTGTTTATCCCGTCAGCCTGGAAACACCAGAGCCTGAACAGAAAACCTTTCCGATCAAAGACACTGGTGAGGCTTACATGATTGATAAAGAGGCGGTGCTCAATGCGCTTGACAGCGACATCAAGCTGCTGGATGTCCGGGACGTGGACGAGTGGATAGCAGAAAGTTCGTCGCCCTATGGTAAGGATTTCTGCCCGAGAAAGGGACGTTTGCCTGGCTCTGTGTGGATTGAATGGTATCGGATGATGAAACCCGGTGAAACGGCGTTATTCAAATCCCCGGATGAAATACTGGCCGAATGCCAGAGTGTTGGCATCGATCAGGATTCCGAGGTTTATCTGTATTGTTTCAAAGGCGCTCGCGCCTCCAATACCTATGTGGCGCTGAAATCGGCCGGGATTGACAATGTTAAGCTCTATTTCGGTTCCTGGAACGAATGGTCCAGAAATGAGGCGTTGCCAATCGAAACCGGCCGACCCTTCTGATTGACCGTGGTGGAGTGAGCGTGGATAAAACGCTCGCCGGTCACGCCTGATTATTCCGTTATCAGGGTCAGGCGTGACCGTCCTTTTGATGAACACACTCGATCAGCCGCAACACTTGGCGTCTGCAGCAGCCATTGCCATCGCTGGCACAGGTGGTTTGCTGCACTTTCTCTCGCGTGTCCGCGCCCTCGGCGATGGCACGAATCACCTCGATTTTCGGCACTTCGTTGCACATGCACAGGTTTTCCTGCAAGTCTTTCTTCAGAATGTCCGGCAATCTGGCCAGTGCCTGTTCGGTCGCGTCGGTCATGAATTCCTGTTGCCCATCTTTGCTACGCCTTAAGACTGGGGCATCGGTGTGGTAAAATATAGCTATTCTAGTTTAATAACAATTCAAACCAAAAGGAATCCTGCATGTTAAAAGCTTATCGTGAGCATGTTGCCGAGCGCGAGGCGCAAAACATTCCCCCTTTGCCGATGGATGCCCAGCAGACGGCGGAACTGGTGGAGTACATCAAAAACCCAAGCCAGTTGTCGGATGCCGAAAAAGACATGGTCATGGATTTGTTTGTCAATCGCGTTCCGCCGGGCGTGGACGATGCCTCTTATGTGAAAGCCGGTTTTCTGGCCGATGTGGCCGCTGAAAAAGTCAGCGTGGACGCAATCACGCCAGTCAAAGCGGTGTTTTACCTGGGCACCATGCTGGGTGGCTACAATGTGCAGCCACTGGTCGATTTGCTGGAAAGCCCCAATGACGCGGTCGCAGCAGAAGCAGTGAAAGCGCTGTCGCAGACCCTGTTGGTGTATGACGCTTACAACGACGTGCTGGAAAAATCCAAAACCAATGCCAACGCCAAAAAGGTGCTGGAATCCTGGGCCGAGGCCGAATGGTTCAAAGCCAAGCCCAAAATGCCGGAACAGATCACGGTCACCGTGTTCAAGGTGGATGGCGAAACCAATACCGACGATCTGTCGCCCGCGACAGCGGCCTGGTCGCGTCCGGACATTCCGTTGCACGCCAAGGAAATGCTGAAGACGCGCCTGGATGATCTGGACGCCACCATTGCCGAGCTGGAAGCCAAAGGTCATCCGGTCGCGTACGTGGGCGATGTGGTCGGCACCGGCTCCTCGCGCAAATCGGCGATGAACTCGGTGATGTGGTTTTTCGGTGACGACATTCCTTACGTGCCCAACAAGCGCAAAGGCGGTGTGGTGCTGGGCGGCAAGATTGCGCCGATTTTCTTTAACACCGCCGAAGATTCCGGTTCCATGCCGATCGAGTGCGATGTGGAAAAGCTGGAAATGGGCGATGTGATCACGATTTACCCTTATGATGGCAAAATCGTCAATGAGCAGGGCGAAACCGTTTCCACATTCGAATTGGCACCGGACACCATGCCCGACGAAGTCCGTGCCGGTGGCCGTGTGCCACTGATCATCGGTCGGGGCTTGACCGACAAATCGCGTGAAGCCCTGGGTCTGGAGCCCTCAGACGTGTTCATTCGCCCGCAGGACAAATCCCAGGCCGATCACGGCTATACCCTGGCGCAGAAAATGGTGGGCAAGGCCTGTGGCGTGGCCGGTGTGCGCCCCGGCATGTATTGCGAGCCACGCATGACCACCGTGGGCTCGCAGGACACCACCGGCGCGATGACGCGTGATGAAATGAAAGAATTGGCCTGTCTGGGCTTTAACGCCGATCTGGTGATGCAGTCGTTCTGTCATACCGCCGCTTATCCCAAACCGGTGGACGTTAAACTTCAGCACACGCTGCCGGAGTTTTTTACCAGTCGCGGTGGCGTGTCCCTGCGTCCGGGTGACGGGGTGATTCACTCCTGGCTTAACCGTTTGCTGCTGCCTGATACCGTGGGCACGGGCGGCGATTCGCACACACGTTTCCCGATTGGCATTTCCTTCCCGGCCGGCTCCGGTCTGGTGGCGTTTGGCGCAACCCTAGGCGTGATGCCGTTGAATATGCCCGAATCGGTACTGGTGCGTTTCAAAGGCGAAATGCAGCCGGGCGTTACCTTGCGTGATCTGGTGAATGCGATTCCGTATCAGGCGATTCAGGATGGGTTGCTGACCGTTGAGAAGAAAGGCAAGCAAAACGTGTTTAACGGCCGCGTACTGGAAATCGAAGGTCTGGAACACCTGAAAGTGGAGCAGGCCTTTGAATTGTCGGACGCCTCGGCCGAGCGCTCGGCCAACGGCTGTGTGGTCAAACTGGGTCAGGAACCGATCATCGAGTATCTGAAATCCAATATGGCTCTGATCGACTGGATGGTCGAAAATGGTTATCAGGACGCGCGCACGCTGTTGCGTCGTCGCGATGCCATGCAGGCCTGGATCGACAACCCGGAACTGATGGAAGCCGATGCCGATGCCAACTACAAAGAAGTGATTGAGATTGACCTGAACACCATCAAAGAGCCGATTGTGGCCTGCCCCAATGACCCGGACGATGTGAAGTTGATGTCCGAAGTCGAAGGCACCCAGATCGATGAAGTGTTCATCGGTTCCTGTATGACCAATATCGGTCATTACCGTGCCGCCGGCAAGGTACTGGAGCAGATGGGCACGGTGCCAACGCGCCTGTGGGTGGCACCGCCGACCAAAATGGACGAGCGCCAGCTGATCGAAGAAGGCTATTACAGCATCTTTGGCAAGGTGGGCGCGCGCACCGAAATGCCGGGCTGCTCATTGTGCATGGGCAACCAGGCACGTGTGGCTGACGGGGCGACGGTGTTCTCCACCTCGACCCGTAATTTCCCCAACCGTTTGGGCAATGGCGCCAATGTGTACCTGGGCTCGGCCGAACTGGCCGCGGTCTGTTCGGTGCTGGGACGCATTCCGACCCAGGCCGAGTACATGGATGCGGTGTCGATGCTCAACACCATGTCGAGCGAGGTCTACCGTTACCTGCAGTTTGATCAGATGGCGGACTACAAAGTGGAATCGCCCAAGCAGCTCTCGGATATCGGGGTGGCTGTGGCCTAAACGGCCACGTTGACTCTGCAGCTCTGCTGCACAGACAAAAAACCGGCACTCGGAATCACCGAATGCCGGTTTTTTTGTGTCCGCATTTCAGTAGGATCGGGTCAAACCCTTTTCTTACCAGGCCTGGTGAAAAAGGCTAAGCGCTCACGAGGATCGGGCTTGGCCTGATCGTTTTGCAAGTGCTTGAAAGATTCCTGCTTTCGCAGGAATGACAAGGTTGGGGTCAGGACCTGACCCGAATGCGGTGATTTTCAGTCTTCCTTGCTGACCACCACGCAATTGCGTCCGCGGTTTTTGGCCTGATAGAGCAGGGCGTCGGCTTTTTGCATGAAGGTTTCGATGGTGTCGTCTTCCTGCAGGCCGTGAACGCCGAAACTGGCGGTCACGTCAAACGGAAAACTCCGGTCGGCGGCCAGAGTCTGGCGCAGGCGCTCGGCGACCTTGTAGGCATCGATCCGTCGGGTGTCGGGCAGCAGAATCGCAAATTCTTCACCGCCCCAGCGGGCAATGATGTCTTTGCGGGTCAGGCCTTCGGTGATCAGATCACTGGTGTGTTTTAGCACCTGATCACCGAGCAGATGGCCATGTTCGTCATTGATTTGCTTGAAGTGGTCCAGATCAAAAAAGATCACGCTCAACGGGCTTCTTTCCACTCTGGCCTGAGCAATGCTGTCGTACAAAAGCCGTTTGAACCCGGTGCGGTTGTATACGCCGGTCAGGCTGTCGGTGCGCGCCTGCCAGGCCAACTGCTTCTGACGACGCACCAGTTTGCGCAGGTAAAAATACCCCAGCCAGCTCAATAGCAGCAACAGCACCTGATTGGTCAGCAGGTGCTTCCAGAAATCCTGGCGCATTTGTGCCAGCTCCTGGTTGCGCTGATGGTTGACAATGTAGCCGACAAACTGACCGGCAATGTCGTACAGAGGCAGGTAGTGGATCAGGTAATCCTCCTGGTCCAGAGAAACCACCATATGATGGAGACGCGGCTGGCTCAGATCCGGTCCCTGCTTTTGGGCAAACTGCGCACTGACTTTGGCGTGCAGCCGGGTCATGATCTCGTCGCTCAAGCGTTTGGGCGCTTCCTGATGAAAATTGTTGGGGATGACGGACTGACCACTTCCCGTTTGCGTAAAATGCAGGCGCTTGTCGACCAGAAACTGGTCGGAAACCTCGGATGGCTGGTAGTTGTCGCGTTCATCCGGTCTGACTTTTTTCTCAATGTGGCTTTTTTTCAGCAGGAGATTGAAATACTCGGCATGATTGTGGCTGATGCTGTTGAACAGGGCGTCCATCGCAAACGAGATTTCCACCGTGCCCACAAAATCGGACTGATACATGATGGGAAAAACGTGACGCAAGCCGTTGAAAATACGACCTTCTTCAAACCCACTGATCGGGCGAAGGGTGTCGTTGACGTAGTTGATGCTGTGACGAAAAGGCGACAGGTCATCGCCGTGCATGCTCGGTCGATGAAAACGCAAAAAACTGATGCTGCCGGGCAGGTGGAAATGCAGCTGGCGCAAATAATCGGCCGAAAGCAATTTGTAGGTGGGCAACAGACGCTGATAGAGGTTTTGTCGAAGCGGCGTTTTTTCGGCCTCGGTGCCGTGATGGGCTTGAGCCATCAGTCGAAACACCGAATCCTTGAGCAGGCTGGATTTGTAAATGGTCAGGGCATGCAGGCTCAGTGCGCGCAGACTCGAGTCCAGGCTGGACTGTTCCTGGCTGGCGGAATAATGCAGGAAATTGCGTTTTTGCGATTGGTAGCTGTCAAGATTCAGCCAGAAACTGAGCAGACTCAACACCACCAGCAGCACCAGCGTCAGCAGCAGAGCGGTGCGGTGAGTGGTGGCTTGCGTTGTCTGGACACGTGACATAGGCATGGCTCAGAGCAATCCGGTGTCTTTGGCTTCCTGAAGGGCCTGGTGAGTGGCATCGACAAAGGTTTCTTCGCTGATGCCCTGTCGTTTCAAAAAGCCTTTGGTGGTGTCAGTCAGTAGGTCGGGCGCGTCTTCGACCAGTCCATTGCCGTACCCTAGATAAAAGGCCCCGGCCTGAGCCAGAGCGGTCAGACGCGCTGCGGCCTGGAACTCGCGCGGAACCAGTGCTGGGTTCTGGTGGCCGAGAATGCCCATGACCACCCGTTTCGGTTGTTGCCAGCGATTGACCATGCGCGCGCCGACATGGGCGTGAGTGGTGGCAAACAATTTCTTTTCGGCGGATTCGTGTCGTCCGGCTTTGCCTTGCGTGGTCTCGCGCAGTTCGGCCACGGTTTCGGGCGCATAAAGCGCCAGCAGATAAACCCCGAGGTCGTGAAGCAGTCCCATGGAAAATCCCTGATCCGCATCGATTTTGCACAGAGGTGCCAGTCGTTTGCCGATGAATCCGGCGACCATCGAATGGCTCAGATACGCCGCCTGATCCAGTTCGGTCGTCTGGCGAAACATGGTGTAGAAATTCCAGGTCACGATCAGCATGCGAACGTCATTGTTGCCCATCAGGGATATGGCTTCGCCCAGATCGGTTACCTGTTTGCTGCCGGGGTTGAAACGGGCGCTGTTGGCCGACTTGAGCAATCCGGTGGAAATGCGCGGGTCGGCGTGCAACAGGGTGACCACGTTTTTCAGATGCGACCCTTTAGGACTGGCCATCAGCGCGTCGTATTCTCCCAGCAGACCGGAGAAAGTGGGCAGGTTTTTCAGACTGTCCAGTCGGTCGATGACCTCGGTACTGGTAATGCGGTGTTGGCTCATGAATGTGACCGGAACGTTTGGGCCAGACGATCATAGGAATCACCAGGCCTGGTAAAAAAGACGTTCCCCGAACGGATCAGGGGCTTATTTCAGGGTGCTGAAGTATTGGGTCAGCTGGGCGGCGGTTTCGGCTCCGATGTTGCCCATCAGCCGTTCCATCAGGGATTTTTCGGTTTCGTAGATTCGGGTATTGGGTTCCTCCACCACCGAACGCGCCACATGGCCGACATCGCCCAGTGCGTCGATCAGTCCGTTTTCGGTGGCTTCGTCGCCCAGCCACACCAGGCCGGTAAAGGTGTTTTCGGTTTCTTTCAGGCGGTCGCCACGGCCTTCGCGTACTGTTTTAATGAACTGCTGGTGGGTGCGTTCCAGCACATGTTCCTTGAAAAAGGCGCGTCCGGCCTCGTCTTTGGGGCTGAAGGGGTCGATAAAGGCTTTGTGGTCACCGGCGTGCATGGAGCGGTTTTCGATGCCCAGTTTTTCCATCATCTCGGTCAGGCCGAACGAATCCATACGCACCCCGATGGAGCCGACGATGGAGCCTTTGTTGGCGTAGATGCGATCGGCCGCCACGGCAATGTAATAGCAACCGGAGGCACAGATGTCTTCGATCACCACATACACGGGTTTGTTGTGTTTCTGTTTCAGGCGCGTGATTTCGTCATTGATCAGAGCCGACTGCACTGGACTGCCGCCGGGCGAATTGGCTCGGATCACCACCGCTTTGGATTGCTCGGAACGGAAGGCCTCACGCAATAGGGGGTTGAAAAATTCCGCGCTGTTGAGGCTGTCGGGCATAATCGCGCCGTTGAGGTTGACAATCGCCGTGTGCGTTTTGCTCATGGCAATGTCTTCCGAGGGCGCAAACTGTTTGCCAAGCATCACCAAAGTGAACACAATGTAGGCGATCACGGCCAGTTTCAACAGGTTGGTCCAGCGTCGTGACCAGCGTTCCTGTTTGATGAACGTCTCCGCTGCCGAAGCCAGACGAGTCATGCCATCCGGCTGTTCATTCTTCGCTGGTTTGTCCTGCGCATCCCACATGCCAAATCCTTTATAATACAATCGATTTATTTGATCTATTATAAGCCAATTCGAACCAATATTGCGTGCCCGATGCCTAAAACTGAAACACCCGAGCAAAAAAAATTCGACATCGATGCCTATCTGAAGCACCTGACCGAGCGCCCCGGTGTTTACCGGATGCTGGATGCCGACGATGACATCCTTTATGTTGGCAAGGCCAAAAATCTCAAGCGCCGGGTTTCGAGCTATTTCAAGAAACAGCACGATGAAATCAAAACCCGCGCCATGGTCGCCCAGATTGCCCGGGTGGAAGTGACGGTGACCGACACCGAGTCCGAAGCGCTGATTCTTGAAAACACCTTGATCAAACGCTACAAACCCCGCTACAACATTCTGTTTCGGGACGACAAATCCTATCCCTATGTGTTTGTGTCCACGACCAAAACCTATCCGTCACTGAGCTATCACCGCGGAGCCAAACGTCGGCGCGGACGCTATTTCGGGCCTTTTCCCAATGCTTCGGCGGTGCATCAGACCCTGCATGCGCTGCAGAAAATCTTTCCGGTGCGCCAATGCGCGGAAAGCGTGTTTCAGAACCGCTCGCGGCCGTGCCTTCAATACCAGATCAAACGCTGTTCCGGGCCTTGCATCGAAGGTCTGGTGACCAAGGAACAATACGACGAAGACGTGGCGCACACCATGGCGTTTCTGGAAGGCAAAAGCTTTGAGGTGATCGAATCGCTGGGCCGGAAAATGGAAGCGGCGGCCGAAGCGCTGGAATTTGAAAAGGCCGGGGACTATCGGGACAAGATTCAGGCCTTGCGCGCAATTCAAAGCCAGCATCTGATCAATCAGCCCGGAGCCAAAGACACGGATGTGGTGGCGTTGGCGCTGCAGGGCAACCTGGTGTGTGTGACCGTGATGATGTACCGCGGCGGCAGCCTTTGGGGCAGTGAGCACCATTTTCCCAAGGCCTATCGCCCCAAAGCGAACGACGATGCCAGCGAAAAATCGTCTGTGGACACACTGGCCGAAGAAGTGCTCTCGGCATTTTTGCTGCAGCATTATCTGACCTTTCCAGCACCGAAAAAAATCCTGTTGTCGTGTGCGGTGGATGAAAAAGACGGGCTGGAAGCGCTGTTGGCCGAAAAAACCAAACACAAGGTGCAACTGAAAAAGCCGGTGTCACAAAACGACAAAGGGCTGATGCAACTGGCACAGACCAATGCCGACAGCGGTCTGAAACAGCGTCTGACCCAGCGAGCCTCGCAGCAGGAACGCCTGAGCGCGCTGCAGGAGGTGCTGGGGCTGGCAGGGCCTCCCAATCACATGGAGTGTTTTGACATCAGTCACACTCAGGGGCAGCAAACGGTGGCCAGTTGCGTGGTGTTCAAAGAGGGCGTGCCCGAACCCAGCGCCTATCGCAAATTCAACATCGAAGGCATTCAGGGCGGCGACGATTACGCGGCCATGCATCAGGCGCTGACCCGGCGCTACAAACGGGTGCTTTCAGAAAACCAGCCTTTGCCCAACCTGATTGTGATCGATGGCGGAAAAGGCCAGCTCAATCAGGCGATTGACGTGTTTAAAACCATGGATATGGACACAAAAAGATTGGTGTCGGTGGCCAAAGGCGAAGGCCGCAAAGCGGGGCTGGAAATTCTGTATACGCCGCTCAACAGCGAAGGCATTGATCTGGAATCCGATGACATGGCGTTGCATTTGATCAATTACATTCGTGACGAAGCGCACCGGTTTGCGATCACCAGTCATCGTCGCCGACGCCAGAAAGCGCAAACCCAATCCCAGTTGCAGGATATCCCCGGTGTGGGCGCCAAAAGCCGCCAGAAACTGCTGACCCACTTTGGCGGGCTGCAAGAGGTGAAAAACGCGGCCATGTCCGAATTGCAGAAGGTGCCGGGCATCAGCGCCAAAATGGCGCAAAGCATTTACGATTTTTTTCACGGCGAAATCTGACCGTGTGCCGCGCCAGCCTATTCGCTCTGCGAACGCTGTCTTGTCGCAATGGCTGTGATAAACTAGTGCCATTCATTTCAGACAAACTCTAATTCAAAGAAATCGTTCATGTTCCGTTTACAAGCTTTGCCCATGTGGATGACCTGGTCTCGTGTGATTCTGATTCCGGTCTTTATTGTTTTGTATTATTCGCCTCTGGAAGACGCGCGTCTTTGGGCCGGTTGGCTGTTTTTGATCGCGGCGATCACCGACTGGTTTGATGGGTACTTTGCCCGCAAATTCGGCAGTACCTCACCATTGGGGGCGTTTTTGGACCCGGTGGCCGACAAACTGATTGTGGCCGCTGCGCTGGTGATCGTGGCGGTGGAGTACCAAAACCTGTGGGTGACGCTGTCGGCGATTGTGATTCTGATGCGTGAAGTCAGCATTTCCGCCCTGCGTGAATGGATGGCGGAAAACAATGCCCGCGACGTGGTGGCTGTGTCCGGTCTGGGCAAAATCAAAACCGCTTCGCAAATGGCCGCGGTCACCTGGCTGATTTACGGCGGCACGCTGTGGGGGATCAACTGGGGCGCGCTCGGCTTTCCGATGCTGTATATCGCCGCCATCCTGACTTTGTATACCTGGGTGCAATACACCCTCGCCGCGCTGCCGGTGATTTTGGAAACCGATCGCAAGGGCAAATGACGGCTCAATGCCAAAATTGACCAGGCCTGGTGAAAAAGGCCCGATTCGGCCTGACATGACCTTTTTCAGGCAAATTTGAACGATATTTTTGCTTGTAATTTGTGTTTCATTCCCTATAATACTGCCTCATTACGACAAGCGGGAATAGCTCAGCGGTAGAGCACAACCTTGCCAAGGTTGGGGTCGCGAGTTCGAACCTCGTTTCCCGCTCCAAAATATGGCGGAATGGCAGAGTGGCTATGCAGCGGATTGCAAATCCGTGTACCTCGGTTCGACTCCGGGTTCCGCCTCCATATTTAAGTTGCTGATTTTTAAACGTTTTTTAGGTTGTTTGTAGTAGCACATAAACACTTATAAAAAACGCGGTTAAAGCAGAAAATGCACTAGAAATGCACTTAGCTTTTTTGCCGCCCTGAAAAAGGGATGAAATCATGCAAAAAAAATCAGGCACAATCACGCCCGTTAAAGTCAAAAACGGCACGCGCTTCAATGCCCAAAAGCAATATAAGGGCGTTCGCTACTCTCAACGATTCCAGACCCGTGAGGATGCACAGGAATGGCTGGACGATCTAGCCTATCTGGGTGCAACCGATTCCAACGGCAACCCAACACGCAAAGCAAAAGCCGCTCAACTCATTATTGATGAGATCGACCAACAGCGGGAACGCAACACCACCCCCACGCTCAAAGAGTGCATCAATCTGTTTTCTAGTCAGTCAGATCTCAAAAGCGCGTTTGAGTATGTTAAGCAATTAAACCGCTTCTTAGGGCTTCTTGATAAACCAGTAAACGAGATCGGGCGGCTGGATTTTGAGCTTGAACTTGATCGAATCCAAGAAGATCGGGGCATGACCGATTCCACCCGCAACCGCTATCAGGCAGCGTTTTCAAGCCTGTTTAAGTGGCTGGCACGGCACAAAGACTTCAAGCAATACCAACTCATAAACCCGACCATTCACACCCCGCGCGGCAAAGAGGGTGCAGGGTGTATGCTGTTTTTATCCAAAGATGAACAGGTGCGCTTGCTGGAAGCGTGCAAGGCCAGCAAATGGGATGGGCTTTATTTGCTCGTTTATTTGCTTTTGCTGACAGGTTCACGCCGCAATGAGATTGCTCAACTACGTTGGGAAAACGTGGACTTGAGCGAGGGCATTCTCTACCTTGTTAAAACGAAAAATGGTAGCGACCACGCCGTTAAATTGCCAAAGCAGGCCACCGCCTTGCTTAAAGAGTGGAAAATCAGCCAGCCGCTTTCAAATTGGGTTTTTCAGCATAGACGCGACCCACGCCGTGCAATGGTGAACTTTAATGGGTATTGGGAAAAAGCAAAAAGCGCGGCTAACCTACCAGCAGAACTAAGAGTGCATGATTTAAGGCATACAACGGCAAGCACCATGCTTGCAGATGGTTACAGCCTTGAGCAGATAAAAGAGACGCTTAATCATAAAAGCGTGATGATGACAAACCGCTATGCTCATGCTTTGGGCATAAAAGAGACGGTAGCAAGCCGTGACACCGATTTTTTAAGCCAAGCTGGGGGTTAGCGGCCACAAAGCCAGACGATCCCACCAAGCCCCTTAAATGGGGCTTTTTTGTGTCTAACAGCCCTGAATTAGTTAAAAGCTATCAACATCCATAATCCAATAGAAATAAATCATCAAAAAAGGCTGAGTAACGTATTCATGGGCTTTGCGCGGCATAAGTAGTTTCACTATTGAAACAAAGGTTTCAGAGTTGCAACGGGTTTTAATTGTTTCCCCCAAGTTGTTGATAAACGTTCTTTTTTAGAATTGTTCAAAACGTTTTTTGCTTGCTATGATTTACTCGCTACTACAGGAAACGACCTAAAAAACATTTGATAACAGGGAGGGCATATCATGCCAACAATCGACAACCTTAAACCAATTAAAGACTTTGCGGAATCGTATGCAGACAAATTTGGCGTAAAGCCTAAAAGCTTAATTATTCAGATCGACCGCAACCAGAAAGAATTGATCGAAGCTGGAGCCGTGTACAAGACGCGCGGCAAAAGCCGAATGATTGATGCAGATGCGTTTCTTAGATGGTACTTGTGCCACTAATGGATGCTTAATCCCTTAGCCATGCGGTAGTGGCGGGATGAGCGCAATTGCAATGCGTTTTAAATTGCAAAACACACCCATTCAAAACGCTAAAAATCAAAGGAGTAAAAATGGGGAATACAAAAGAAAACCCGAACGAGCGTGGCGGCTTGATCGGGCTGAGACATAAGGATTTGTCATGGATAAGTATAACCGATATGACGACCAAAAACACGCTATTTTCAACAAGTTAGAGTTTTGCAGCGGCTTTGGGCAACATCACACCAATAAACCTAAAGCTGAATTTGGGAAGCCTTATAAGGCCATTGGCTGGGATGATATAAGAGAGCTGTTAGCAAACCCCAACAGCACGGACAAAAAGAAAGCCCAATGGGTGATCTTTTCAGACCAGACGGGGGAACATGGGCGCAACCTTGCGTTTTTGCGTGATAACGCCTTATACGGCGCGCTATGGGCCGACATTGACGAAACAGGCTTCACAATTGGCCAGATGGAAGCATTCATTGAAACATTGGGCGTTTATGGCTTTGTCTATACAACGACAGGCGCGACCAAACAGGCGCAAAAATTCCGCTTGATTTTTCCCCTAGCCGAGCAGTTAGGTGCGAATGACTTTGAACGCTTGCAAAAGATCCTAAATAGAAAGCTTATTAATTCAAGCATTACACCCGACAGAGCAACCGAGAGGGCTAATCAGGTTTGTTATTTGCCCAACCGTGGCGAATATTATGATTATCGCATCGTGGAAACTGATTCATTCACGGATGAGCCACTACCCTATGCCAGCGCGGCCATGTTCAAAGCGGATCTTGATGCAATGCTTGAAGCTGAGCAGGTCGAGAAAGAGCAACAGGCAGAGCAGAGAAAGCAAAGCCAGATCAAAGCGGCCCAGCGAATGGCAAGCGGCCAATCAAGCCCAGTTGATGCGTTTAATGCTGAATTTGGGATTGAGTTAATGCTCACCACGTACGGCTATGCAAAGGACGGGAAAAGATACCTTTCACCCAACAGCGGAAGCGGTAGCCCTGGGGTTGAGATCAAGAACGGCAAATGGCTTTCAAGCCACGAAAGTGACGCCGCGTTAGGCATTGGCAGAGAAACCAACGGTGGTTGCATGGGTGATGCGTTTGATCTTTATGTTCATTATGAGCATGGGGGTGACTATGACGCAGCCGTTAAAGCCGCTGGGGCCATGTTCACCACGCCAGACGGGCAAACGATCACCAAAGCCAATCAGCGGGCTTATATGGAAGCACAAAACCAGCAGGAAGCGGCCGCGATGTTTGAGAACGCCCCGCAATGGGCCAAAGAATTGAGCAAAAACGGCGGCCAATCGCAACCAGAAACGCAACCAAGCGGCCAGCCCACGGCCAATACTGGATCGGTGGGGGATAAGCTATCCCCTGAGCAAAAAGCGGCTGCAAGCTTGGTTGATGAAATTGAGCAAAGCCTTAAAAAGAAACTCAAACAGGACGGCCTTAGAGAAAAGCTGAATATAGATCCAAACGTGATCTTGAAAATGATTAGCGGTTCATTTTGGAGTGGTCAGAAATCAAAGCTTTTTTTGCTGGGTTATCATGGCGGCCTTGTGCAGTATTCAGAAAAAGACGGGTGGAAATTTCTAGCAAAGAACTTTGGGAAAGCACTTGATTCTGAAAAGCTAAACGAACTTGCGACCGTCAAAGCTGAGAGCATGGAAAAAGGCGCGCAAAAGGCATTTATTGGCCTTGTGAACTCAATCCCCAAAACGGCCATAATGGACTATATCAAGTTTCATAATCAGCGGGATTCTATCGAGATGCGTGTCGATATGTTCACGGGCAATAATGGCTACGTGAAAATCATGGACGAAAAAGCGCGCGTGGTTTATCCGCATATACCTTTTGAAAAGCCATTGCCGCAATATGACAACGCCGTGATTGAGGATTACAAACAGCATTTTAAGCGGCTGGATGAGTTTTTAGAGTTGGTCGTTATGGCCCGATTCGCACGCGATAGAAAGAAAGCTTATCTTTGGATGCTTGCGCACAGTGATTGGGGCAAAGGTTTTTTGTTGGGTGTGTTCAAGCAGATGGGCCTAGTTGTGGATCTGAGCATAAAGGAGATTGAATCCATATTTGAGGGCAAACCAGTAGGCCGTTCAATGCAGGACTTCAAACGCGCATTTATTTTGGCCGTGGATGAGTTTAAGGCGGTAAAGTCTGAGATCAAACAATTGCAAAGTGAAATCAGCCTTGCGCCAAAGAATCAACTTAGCCAATCGGTGGAGGTTTTTCTCAAACTGTTTTTATCGGCTGAGAGCGTTGCATCATTGGTGGGTGAATACGGGGTTGAAGATCAGTTTGCAAACCGCTTTTCAATTTTTGACGAAAAGGGCACGCTGGAAGATCGGCCAATGTTTCACCAAGTAGGCAAGGCCGCCTATTTTGACAACGTGCAAACATACGTGGCCAGCGTGTTAAACAATCGCATTGATGAGATGGTCAACAAGGGCAAACAGCAGGCCGAAAAAGAATGTAATGGTCTAATAAAGTTGGAAGTTGTGATAGCCTTCCCAAACTGTTATTCAGGAGACCACAATGTCAAAAACAGGATCTAAACGCAAAGGACGACTCAACATCAGTCCAAAACAAAAACTGGAATATGCCAAGCTCATGATCGAGGATGGTTATACCAACAAACAGATCATGGAATTGTCCGGTGCCTGTGCCTCGGCGGTGACTCGCTGGAAACGACAATACCGTCAGGAGCTTAACGGCGAGATCCCTGAAGGCAAAACCGCGCTGACCGAAGAGCATCGACGCATTCAGGAGTTGGAACAGCAACTGGCTGACGCCAAGCGGGACAATGCCCTGTTAAAAAAGGCCACCGCCTTTTTCATTCGCGACAATCCAGCATTACAGTGATTGGGCAGATGAAAAAGGCAGACCCAAAACTGACCACTCACCAGCTGTGCAGGCTGTTTGACGTGGCGATCTCGACCTACTATTACCAGATGCAAACGAAACCCGCCAACCGATCAGATCAAGAGGTCATCCAAGCGATGCACAGGCTTCATGAACAGACCCATGGCACCTATGGTCGCCGACGCATGAAAATCGCTCTGGCGCTGGACGGGATGCAGGTGGGGCACTTTAAAATCAGTCGGTTGATGAAAGAACAGGGACTGGTTGCCAAGGCACCTAAAAAGCCCCATTACTACCGCGGCGGCAATGCACACCCGACGACCGCCAACCTTTTAGACCGTCAATTTAATCCCGGCACCGTGAACACCCACTGGGTTGGTGACATCACCTACATTCGAACGCATCAAGGCTGGAGTTACCTGGCTACTGTGATGGATCTGGGCAGCAGAGAAGTTGTCGGTCACGCTCTGTCGACAACGCCAGATGCTCATCTGGCCAAACAGGCATTGACGGATGCCATTACCCGAATACAGCCTAATACCAGAAACCTGATGTTTCACTCAGATCAGGGCGTGCAATACAGCGCCACAATCTTTACCAATGCTTTGGCATGGCACGAAATTACCCCCAGCATGAGCCGACGGGGCAACTGTTGGGATAATGCCGTTCAGGAACGATTCTTTCGCAACCTGAAAACCGAGCGTTTAAACGATCTGAGTTTTATCAACCACCAATCTGTCGTGACGGCTGTTGAGCAATACATTCGATTTTACAACTATCGCAGATTAAATTCCGCCATAGGTTACTTGACGCCAAACATGAAGCGGCAGGAAATGGCCAATGCGGCTTAGAACGCTTCCAAAAAAACTTGACCATTACAGAAGCGGACGCATGGTTAAACGGGTTTATCAAAAAGCATGGCCTGGGCACGGTTTACGAGCGTTTTAGCGATTCTTTGCCGCATACTGCAAGCGAGTTTGTGGATTGGGTGATTGAAAACTACAACGCCGCCAATCAAGGCCCATTCGCAAATCTGGGGAACATCTCAAATATTGTATTTGACAGCGTTTTAGAGCATGACGGCCAGTATCATCTGCTAAAGCCTGACATTGTGCTAGATCAGTGGATTGACACAAATTTGAGCATTTCAGAACGCGCGGCCATGCGCAAAAAGAAGCCAGAATTGCGGGAACTCATTTCAGGAGACGGAAAAGGCACTACTGTCAGAACTATAAACGGAAAAACAAGGCGCACGGTTCTTTTAAAAACGGCCTGAGCAAACCCACTAGACTGACCCCCGCAATGGGGGTTTTTTGTGTCTGAATTACATATCCCAATCAAAATTACATGCCAATTACATGGCAGACGTAATTCTCTAGCCCTTGCTGGTGGCGGGTTTCAAGCGAAAATTACATATTTACATGGAAAACCGCAATTCCCACTTCTTTTTTTCTTTTCTCTTAATTTTTTTATTTTTCACAAATTTAGAAAATTGATGTAAATATGTAATTTCAGCCTGAAAGCCCCATCTGGAGCGGGTTTCAAAATTACATGGGGCACGTAATTTAGACGTAATTGATGTAATTGATGTAATTTCACAACCAACGCACGGCTAGACCAAAACCCCCAGATCCAACCACCCCGACCAGATCCCGCTATATGGCCCTGAATCGAGATGCACCCCCAGAGTGGGCCTGAGTTTATTGGTTCAATATGCACCGTAATAAATAATTCAGACCAGAAAGCAATCATTGTGCCAGCGTGTAAATACTTGTTTATGTTAGCTTATGTGACATTGGCACAAGTAATGCTTGCGCACCATAATAGACAAGCGCCCCACGCCTGAGACCGCCGCAAAGCCCCATATTGGCGTTATTTGAGAGGGTGGCCCAATTAGACAACACGCAGGCCCATTCTGCAAAAGGGATCTAAAATCCCGCACCAAGCCCACCACAGCGCCCACGGTCAAACCAGTTGCGTTTGCAGATGCATAAAACCCCATAAATCGACAGCGAAAAAACTCAATAAATTGTTGATTTTACTCGGTTTTTGCTTGTTTTTTGTGTCTGTCTATGTACAATAGTAAGTGTAAGCTATTGATTTAATTCATTTATTGGAGACATGGACATGAAACAAGAAACCGTACAACCAGCAGCAATAAGCCACCCAGCGATCACAGACCGCTATGCTGACACCATCGGCAATACGCCCGAATTTATGGAAAATAAACGAGCAATAAAAACCGGTTGGGAATCATTGCAGTCACTGAATAAGCTGATTGAGCAGCCTAATCCAAGTTTGCCAGCAGGCCAGCGCCTTGAGACGATCCAGACGCGCGCCAAGCAGATTGAGCAGGCCACGGGCCTAGGATTGGAGAGAGCAGTTAAGAACGGTAAAAGCTTGCGCGACAAAGTGGAATCAGAGATCAACGAATCTTTGGACATTAAGCCACGCGGAACCGATTCCGAGACACGGGCCGCCTTGCGCGAAATGTCAGAAACTGAACGAGAAAAGGCTATTGCAAATGCAATCGAAGCGGCTGATTCTGAGATCTTGGGCGCAATCATTCAGGGCAACATGCTCACCACTGGATTGGATGACGCGAACAGAGATAACGTGCGTACTCGTTTTTTGATGAAGAAGAACCCAGACTTGCTGCAAAAGCAGCGCGACGCAGCAGCCGCGAGCGATAAAGCCGAATCCGCCCTGATGGAACTTTACAGCACTGCAAAGAGAGCGCAAGACACCGAGACGCTGGCCAGAGCAAGGGCGGCGCAAGATAAATGGGCAAAAATTGATCAGCAAATTAAAGACGCAGGCTTAACAGGTTGGGGGCAAGAGAATGGCTAGACCTAAAGGAAGCATTAATGCAGCAAACGCAGACCAGCGCGCCCTCAAGAGCTTAAAGTCTTCCGGCGTGATAATCGCCACAAGCGTAATTGAACAGGCCCGTGCTGGATGCGTACAGAGCCAGAAAATGGTCATGGACAAGCTTTTGCCTAATCTGAAAGCTGAATCCAGACCGATTAATTTTGAACTGGACAACAGCGGCAGTCTAAGCCAGCAGGCCCGCGACATTCTAAAGGCGTGTTCAGATGGACACATCTCCCACGAAGCCGCCGCCAGTTTAATCGGTTCATTGTCTGGGATTTTGAAAATTCGGGAAATCGAAGAACTGGAAGCGCGGCTAGATCAACTGGAAACGAGGTTGGCAGAAAATGAAAAAGTCTAATGATGAAGTGGACTATGTCCAAACGACTAACGGAAAACTCACTATGGCGATGATCGGACATTGGCTTGTATTCCGGCAGGATCACGAATCCGAGGAGGGATTCAAGGCCCGTGTTCATCTGGAGCAGGTGGAACTGTCCAAGTTTGATGAGCCATCCGAATTGAACGGCATGTAGTGATGACTGGATCCACTGGCGGACATTCACGACAAGAGGTGGCCGAGGAATTGGGCCTTACCCCTCAACGGATCCGGCAAATTGAAGCAGAGGCCTTGCGTAAACTTGCAAACTATTGCGAGCGCCGAGGAATCCAGCCCGCCGACTTAATGGAGGCATCAGATGAGCCAACTCACAAAAAAACGACTAGCCGCGCTTGATCGTCGGATCGTCGCAAAGAAAGATCGACGGTTGTTTGTGTATTTAACGGACAATCCCGAAGAAGAAGCGACCATTGCCGCCCATAATGAAGCCTTGCAGCTAAATTGGCAACGTGGGGAAAATGAGCCAGTTGGTGATTTTACAGCGCGCATCGAAGCGGATTGCGTCGAGCAGAACCCCGAAGCTATCTTATTTACAATCGAAACGGAGACACGACAATGCGAAAACTAGCAGCACTTGAAAAGCGAATAGCGTTTATGGAACAGACAAACGACAGCGGAATCCGAATATTCAAGTACGATCCAGAGAGTGAACTCACACCGAACGAGCAACTAGATCAGGCTAAAGAGTCAGAACCCAACCGCTGGCCGAACGCTGGGCTTGTGGTCCTGACTTGTGCAGATCGTGACTAGGATGGGTTTTTGTGTCCAAATCTGGCGCTTTCTGAATGCTTTTATATTAGCCGCGCTTGGTTGGTATCAAAGCCAAATTAAACAGCGACAGCGGCAAAGCATGGAGCGATTAGAGCCACTTTAATGAATGCACTATGAATGCAATCGCGCTTGTAAGTTGTTGATTTTTGGTTGCTGAAAATTGCACCCCCTGATCCTACCGAATGCACACCCAATGCAGTTTTTCCCTTGAAATATCCGACATAGATGCTTGCATTTCAAACTACAACGGAATAAAATGCAGACACTTCAAACAACGGAAGCGCTTAAAGAATCAGGATTGCAAATCCGTGTACCTCGGTTCGACTCCGGGTTCCGCCTCCATATTTACTTGTTCCATCCTCTTCATACCCAATCCCGGCCCAGGTGGCGAAATTGGTAGACGCAAGGGACTTAAAATCCCTCGGAGTTAATAACTCCGTGCCGGTTCGATCCCGGCCCTGGGCACCACTTATCCCTCATCACATCTTAAGCTTTCTTTTACAAGTTCCTTTAAAAAGCGACCACACAGTTTCGGCCTTTGTTTTTGGCTTGATAGAGATTGTTGTCGACACGTTCAATGAGGGCATCGATGGGTTCCTGTTGTTGATAGGCGGTGACGCCGAGGGAACAGTGAACCTCAATCTCCTTGCCGTTTTTGTCCAAACACAACTCTGCCGTTCTTGTGCGAATGCTCTCGGCAATCCGAGCGGCTTGCGGTAACGAACGTTGCGGAAGCACGATCATGAACTCCTCTCCGCCCCAACGCACACACATGTCCTCCTGGTGCGTGACTTGCCGAAGCAAATGGGCCAGGGCTTTTAAAACCTCATCGCCAAACAGGTGACCATAGGTGTCGTTAAGGTCCTTGAAATGGTCTATGTCAATCATGATCAATGCCGTGTCCGGGTTTTCCTGCAAAATACGATGCAGTTTGTCCTTCAGGAAACGGCGATTATCGAGTGAGGTTAGCGGGTCTTTGTGCGACAGCATTTGATCGGTGATGTCATGACGGATTGCGATGAATTCGATTAAGGCTCCGTCTTCATCGTAATAGGGAAGGATCTCGGTTTTGGCGATGAATTCACCGCCATATTTGGTACGATTTTTTATGATGCCATTCCATTGATGCGCTTCGTTCAGTTGCTGCCACATCTGCGCAAAAAACGCATCGGTCATTTCTTCATGACGAAGAATGGCATGGGTTTTGCCAATCAACTCGTCAGGTCGATAACCGCTCAGGTCGCAATAAGCGTCCGTGACGTAAGTGATGATGCCTTCCGGGTCGGTTTTGCTGAGCGCCAAATGCTCTTCAATTAATTTTGCATGAAAGTGAAACCGTTTATCCTGTAGCATTTTTTGGTGGCTGTAGAGTTTGATCATTTCATACAGATTCTGGTCCATGATCGTTGCCACGGTTTGTACTTCTTTATGGACGACGTGTTGGCTGTAAAGCGTGTGAATGATGATGTTTTTCAAGGTCGTACAATTCAGAAACACATCTTCGGCGTGCATGTCAGAATCCAGAAAGGTCTCTACCAGTTTGCGCATCGCCGGACAGTCGGGTTTTTTGGTTTGGGTTAGCAGCATTTCGGACAGGTAGTCGAATACCGGTTCTGCGACTTGCGTTTGATAGTGGCTCTTTTCAATGCCGAGGGTATTCAAAATCAGACCCAAAGGTTCCGATTCAACCCAGTTCGACAGAATTTCATGGCGTGATGAATCAAGGGTTTGGTGCGCATTGGCAAGGCTCACAATAGGCTCCTTTTAAGCGCGCTAGTCTTGTCATTCTGACATTTTTCGACCGGAATCACCATGAAAAGGTAAGGGAATTGAGCACCATAAAAGAAAACTGTGTGTGCCAAGGCGTGTCAACGGCTGCTAGGTGGCAGGTTTTTCGTTTGTTTTTCTAACAGCTGCGTTAAACGCCGGTTTTTGTTTTGTTGGCATACATCCGCAGGTCAGCTTGGTGCAACAGGGTTTCGATGGTGGCGCCATCCTCCGGGTAAACGGCGATGCCCTGACTCAAACTGGGAGTGAAAGGTTGGTTTTGGACAGTAATCGGCTCGCTGACGGCATGGTGAATTCTGTCAGACAAACAGGTTATATCGTCTGCTTCAGTGAGCTGGAACAGTATGACAAACTCATCACCGCCCAAACGTGCGACCGCATCGGCCCCTTGTAAATGATGTTTTATGCGCAATGAAACATGGGTGAGCAGTTGATCGCCGACGTTATGGCCATAGGTGTCATTGATGGTTTTGAAATTGTTCAGGTCAATGTAAGCCAACACCAGTTTACGGTGGTTGCGCCGTGCCTGTGACATGGCGGATGCCAGATGTTGAAAAAAAGCACGTCGGTTGAGTAAGCCCGTCAGTTCATCGTGACTGGCCTGGTGTTCCAGTTTTTCACTGAGTTGTTCCAGCTTTGACGCTTTATCATGCAATTGACGGCTCAGTTTCTGCAATGCGCGCGCGGTCAGCCAAGCCATCAGCAGCGCCAATAGAACAATGATGCCACCCAAGCTCAGTGTCAGAGTTTGGCTCCTGTCTGCAACCTTGTGCGCCCGTTCTGAAGCGAGTGCCATCCCTTCGCGTTCATAGCGGCGCAGTGCCTCGATACGCTGGTCAAATTTTCGATCCAAATCAAATCATTCCTGGCTGATGATCTTTTGAGCCGGTTCTACTTCTTCGTTTGCCAACAAGGTCACCACCTTGTTCTGCAATTCGACAATCCGCGGGATTAACGCATCTTGTTTCGCCATCATCGTCAACTCGGTTGGATCATCCAAATGCGCTCTTAACTCGCGCCGTATGCTACCGACTCGATTTCCCCATTTGTCAAATTGCTGGCGGATGGCATCGCGTTCGAATGGGTCGTCGGTAAGCAGTTGGTTGATCAAGCTTTGGTGGCGATTGTAGGCGGCTTCCAGCAAGTCGGTTGACAGTTGAATACGCTGAGCACGTTCATCGGTGATGTGTTCGAGTTCCTGGATGAGTCGTTGATTTTGCCAAAGGCTGTTGCCGATCACCACAAAAAGAGCGATCAACAACAGGGTCATGACGACCAATAGCCGGGTGCCGGTGTGGTTGGTGGCATGATTCAGAAACTGGGTTAAGTGCATTGAACTGATACTCGATCATTTTTATAGGGCCCTTTGCACGAGATCAAAAGACGGCTAAAAATGGGCCTTCAAAAAAGTGGCAAAACAGGTCAACCCCATTCACTTGTCTCGCATTGTCACGAATGTTATGTAAATTAACATATGAAAGTCTCAGCAAAATCTCAAAACAAAAAAAACTCATGAGCGTTTTGTATGGCTGACCCACTTCTTTTCGCCAAATCGAATCTCGCATTCTCTTCCGAATTTCGGGCATCCCAAACCCGTAGGCCTTGATTTCAAGGTCTTTGAATGACCAGTTGCAGAGCCCGCCCTTAATTGGCATGGTCGGCTTCAGCACCGACTTGTACAAAGGTACTCATATGTTTTGTCAACTTTAGATAAATCACAAACCCTGAATCGTCTTATGTAAAAATCAACAGCTTATGAAACCTTTTGGCGTTGCCTTTAACATGAAGAAAGGCACCAAGTCGTTTTAAAAACAAGGCGTTATAAGGGCCTTTTCCTTTACATTGGCGGCTTTTGCAGGCACTGTTGACGCAGAAGCTTTTTCAAAACCATCATCGCGTTGGGCTCAGATCTGAGTTGGCGCACCGTGTTACGGGGGTGACCCCGTTCAGTCGATGCTCTGGCCGCAGTCACGGTGTATTCGCGCTAAAGGATTTCAAAAATGAAAAGACGTGATTTTTTGAGGCAAGGGTTGGGGCTGACTTCCGGTCTGATCACGGCGGCGCATGCGCCTTTTGCCCTTGCGCAAACAGACAGCCAAGCCGCATTTTCAGGCCGTTCTGTTCCACTCAATGATTTTAATTTGCCCGCACTGGAAGAAGGCCAGTCCATTCAAGGCAAACAGGTGTTTACACTGAGTTTGCAGCAGGGCGAAGCGCAAATATTAGGTGACAGGCGCACCGAAACCATCGGCATCAACCAGGGGTTTCTGGCCCCGGTGTTAAGAATGAAAAAAGGTCAGCAGGTCAGGATGGAAGTGCGTAATCGCTTGAATGAAACCGCTGCGATTCACTGGCATGGCATGGTTTTACCGGCCACAGAAGACGGCGGTCCCCATCAGGCGATTGCGCCAAATGACACCTGGGTGGCAGAGTGGAAAATACTCAATGAGCCGTCCACCTTGTTTTATCACTCGCATACGCATAACCAAACGGGCCAACAGGTTTGGCGTGGTCTGGGCGGTCAGATGCAGATTGTGGACGAAGATCGGGATGCCGACCTGGGGATTCCGCATCAATATGGCGTAGACGATTACCCGGTGATCGTGATGGACAGAGCCTTTGATGATTCCGGCCAATTCTATTACAACAACACGCGCATGGGTAAAATGCGCGGTATGCACGGCGATGTGATGTTGGTTAATGGCGTCGCCCACTCCTTGCTCAAACCCGGAAAGACGCTGGTTCGACTGCGTTTGCACAATGCTTCAAACGCCCGTTTTTATCACCTGGCGTTTTCGGACAACCGACCGTTTCAGCTCATTGCCTCGGACGGTGGGATGCTGGAAAACCCAACGACGCTACGCCAAATCCGCCTGGCACCATCCGAACGCGCCGAAATACTGGTCGATCTTTCCGACCGGAAACCCATCACCTTGAAACATTTGAAAGGCTATGGCAACTTGTCCATGGGCATGATGGGAATGGGGATGATGGGTGGAAACGGTTCCGACGATCTCGACCGGGATTTTGATTTGTTGCATATTGACCCGGCCCAGTCCGAGCGTGTGCCAGGGTTTCAAGCCAAACCGTTGGCAACCTTGCCGGACTGGTCTGGCGTAGCGATCGCGACAACCCGGCAAATGAATCTGGAAATGCAGATGGGGCCACAGATGATGTTCGGTTCCGGTGGTTTCACCATCAATGGACAGGCCATGGACATGGACGTCATCAATGAGGTGGTTCAAGCCAATACTTTTGAGATATGGGAGCTGACAAACCCGTCGATGATGCACCACCCATTTCATGTACACAATACGCAATTCAGGGTTCTGGATCGCGACGGTAAAGCGCCTTACCCCTGGGAAAACGGGTATAAGGACGTGGTCACGGTTCACAAAGACGAAACCGTGAGAATTTTGTTTCCAACCGGTCCCTATCGCAATGAGTCCGTGCCTTATATGTACCACTGTCACATTCTGGAACACGAAGATGCGGGCATGATGGGGCAATTTACTGTGGTTTAACCGCACCTGAAAGTGTAGGAGAGAACGTTATGAACTGGGAATTTGGATCGATGCATGGATTTGGCGGAGGCGGTATGTGGTTTTTCTGGCTGATATTATTGGTCGTGATCGTTTTTCTGATTAAGGCATTTATGAATCAGTCAGGTGACAGTCAGACACCGATGCAGATACTGGAAAAACGCTTCGCAAAAGGCGAAATCACCCAAGAGCAATTTGAAGAACAGAAAAGAATTCTGCAATCGAATTGAGATTTGTAAAAGTCGCCGAACTGGGCTTTTTCGCGATCAAATCCTACAAAACCACTCGGCGGCGCGAAAAAGACTGAGTCAGTACACCTGAATCCGGCTAATCAATCCGAATGGTGGCAAAGCCCTGGTTTTCGTATCCCATGATGGACAGGAAGGTGTTGCCGACCAGGGTGATGCCGGTTAATAAATCTCTTTGTACCAGATCAAAACGTCGTGTCGCAATCGAGCAGGCTTCCATGTGTGTGCCGTCGAGTTGTTGGATGTCTGCAATCCGGTCATGCAGCCTTTCTATTTTGGCCGCTCGATCCATGTCCAGCTGGCCCGTATCTTTTGCGATCAATCCAGCCGCGCCCCCGCGAAAGGCAAACACCATTTTCGGTTTCAGGCCCTGGCGAACCATGTCCTGATGGGTTTCTTCAATCACCTCCAGTCGTGCGATCAAGCGCTCAGGGTCGGCAATGGTCACGTCCCAAAGGATTTTCCCAGTGTCCATGCCGGTTATGGCACGGGCATCGTTGGGTTTGTCGCCCAGAGCTAGGGTCGGTACCAGGGCGATGAGCAGCATCAGGCGCGTCAAAATGGCTGTCATGGTCTCCTCCTTGTGGAAGTTGTCATATTTCAGCATAGCAAAATTGTGCGGATGAGATGATCAGGCTTTGGGTTTTTGTTTGAGCCGGGTCTGGTCAAACTCGCTCAACAGATCGTACACAAACAGATTGCGCTTGCGGTGACGCCCGACGTCGCGTTTACGCGGATAAGGCTTGGGACTGTGACAAGCTGGGTGACGGGTCCAGGCGGGAGAGCCAAGTGCCAAGCATTCACACAGTTCATCCACTAAGGCGGCAAACAGTGCAAGGCTGGTAGGGTGGCGCTGTCTGGCTGCATTGACCTTGAAGTCGTTCAAATTTTTTTCAATCTGCGCCCGCGTAGCCATTAACAGCAAGCCGTTGAGGTATTCCCGGTTGGCTGATGGCGCATTGATGGGGTCCGTTTCCAGAAGATCAATGTACTGGTCAAAAGTGTGTTCCAGGCTTTGAATGTGCATGAGGGAGACTATATCAAAAACCGGCTCAAAGCAGCACAAAATAAAAAAATATTGGGTGAAATACCCATTGTAAGCAATTGAAATGAAAGATTAAAAAATGCTGTTTTTACTCTGCTTTGACCGTTTTAAAACGCTACAATAGCCCACAGTTTAACCCCATTACTTTTCAGCCTGTGTTCCCCTTTTGTGTGGCGCACGTCAGCACAAAGGACATTTCTTGAATTCGCTTACCTTTTCAGCGCTGGGTTTGCACTCTGACCTGCTTAATAACTTAGACACATTGGGCTATCACCAACCTACCGAGATTCAGGCACAAAGCCTGCCGAAGCCTGCCGCCCATTTTGGCTGGAAAAGATGTAATTGCGCAGGGTAAAACCGGCTCAGGCAAAACTGCCGCGTTTGGTTTGGGATTACTGCAAACGCTCGATCCCAAACGCTTTCAGGTGCAGGCTTTGGTGCTTTGCCCAACCCGCGAACTGGCCGATCAGGTTGCCGAAGAAATTCGCCGTCTGGCGAGGCGTTTGACCAATATCAAAGTGCTGACGCTATGCGGCGGCCAGTCCATCGGCGTGCAATTGAGCTCGTTGCAACAGGGTGCGCACATTATTGTCGGCACGCCGGGACGGATCGAAGAGCATTTGCGCAAACAGACGCTCAAATTCGATCAACTGAAAACGCTGGTGCTGGACGAAGCCGATCGCATGCTCGACATGGGCTTTCAACCTTCGATTGACGCGATTATGCAACAGGTGCCCAGCCCACGCCAGACGCTGTTGTTCAGCGCCACCTTTCCCAAAGAGATCAAACGGATCAGCGAACGCCTGATGCAAGCCGCGGTGCGCGTTCAGGTCGAATCCAAACACGATCACGCCAGCATTGCCCAGCATTTTTACCGGGTTAACAGCGACGATCAACGCCTGACCGCACTGCGTTTGCTGCTGTTGCAAACCCACCCCGAATCCAGCGTGGTGTTTTGCAACACCAAAAAAGACGCGCAAATGGTCGCCGATGCACTGCGAGAAGCGGGATTCAGTGCGCAGGCATTGCATGGCGATATCGAACAGCGCGACCGCGATCAAACCCTGATACAGTTTGCCAATAAAAGCATTGCCGTTCTGGTTGCCACCGATGTGGCTGCACGAGGACTGGACATTGATGCGCTGGATGCGGTGATCAACTTTCACCTTGCTCACGATCCGGAAGTGCATGTGCATCGGATTGGGCGCACCGGACGCGCCGGAAGCAAAGGCCTCGCCGCCAGCCTGATCAGTGACAAAGAAAGCTATAAAGTCGCGGTGTTGGCCGACTATCTGGGTCAGGCCATCGAGCCGGAACCACTGCCGAATTCAAGCCTGCTCAAACAAACGCCTTTGCCCGCCAGGATGCTCACCATCCAGATCGATGGCGGCAAAAAACAAAAGCTTCGCCCCGGCGATATTCTCGGCGCGCTCACGGCCAACCAGCAACTGACGGGCGAGCAAATCGGCAAAATCAAAATCACCAGCGTTCGCGCCTACGTTGCTGTGGATCGCCAGATCGCCAAACATGCGCTCAAACAAATCAGCGCCGGTAAGCTCAAAGGCAAAAACTTCCGCGCCCGCATCCTGAGCCGCTAGGTCCCCCAAAACCATCGCCCGGCGGCGCGGTGTCAGAGTGCTGCCTGTTTTTCTGTTTTTTTCACGCTGCCAGCCAGTTAGCTCACGGTCCGATAAAAAGCTCATTACGGTGTTTCTGATCTCGTGCAAAGGGCGCCATAAAAAGTTGGCCGGGGGAGAAAAAACCAGCGCACCAAAGTGGCTAAGGAAGGAAGGTATGGCTGTGCGCTGGGAACACTTGAAATGAAGCAACAACTTCATACGATTTTTATTTTACGGTTTTTTGTTTCTTGTACAAGTGTTGTATATGAAAAAGATCGAGTTTTGACCAGGCCTGGTCAAAAATAAGATTTGTTGGCCCAGAAACTGAGCCAGTGGTGTTGTTTCAGTTCGGCGGCCCGAGCGCTGATCGGTTGGAGTTGAATGCGGGTGCCGGGTTGCGCCTGGGCCAGTCGGTACAGGTCTTGTGGCAGGACCGTGCCGATTTTGGGGTAGCCACCGATGGTAGGACGGTCGGCCTGCATCACAATCGGTTCGCCGTTGGGCGGGATTTGAATGCTGCCATCGGCCATGGGCTCGGACAGCAATTTTTGATAGGGCACCTCAATCGGCTGTTCGGGTTTCAGGCGGGTCGCAATGCGGTTGCTCTGTGACGACACCCGAACGTTTTGCTGTAACAGGCTCTGTTGCGACGATTTTGAAAAGTCCTGCCATTGAAACGCGGGCACAAAGCGCAGAGTCAGCTCGGAGGACGGCAGGGTCATCAGGCTGGCAGGCAGTTGGCGCTCTGGCCATGTCTGACTGGGAGGTACTTGATTGGACAGAAGCGGCAGTCTGTCCTTGAGTTGCAACGGTTGGCCCAGGTTTTCCCGTCCATTGAACGAACGGCTTTGAAAAAACACCGGCGTTTGCCAGCCGCCGCTGACCGCAAAATAGGCGAACAGGCCCTGTCTGGGTCTGTGCCAGTGCAAGCGGTCGCCGGGGTGGATGGCAAATGCCTGGTATCGCGGCTGGGGATGGCCATTCACGCGAAGATCCAAATCGGCTCCGGTGACCACGCCAAACGTGCTGGCTTTCGCCTCCAGCTCACAGCCACCCATTGGGATTTCCAGCACGGCACAGTCCAGCGGTTGATTCAGCAGCCAATTGGCCGCAAACAGGGCGGTCTTGTCGAGCGCGCCACTGGGTGCCAGCCCTTGGTGTTGCAACCCGATGCGTCCGTCATCCTGAATGCTGGCACCGAAGGCATTGCGCTTCACCCTAAACCCGTTTGTTGTGTCCTTGATTCTGGTTGGCGTGGCGGCCTCGGTTTTCATAGGTTGTTCGGATTGAATCCGATCAAATGTGGCCCGGTCGATGGGCTGAAAACGCACCCGGTCGCCCACCTGAAACCGGTCCAGATTGTCAGGGTTGTTCAGGCTGAAATCCAAAGGGGTGCGCCCAATGATCTGCCAACCCGCCGGGGTGTCGATGGGATAAACCGCGGTTTGGCGGTCGGCGATGGCGACGGAACCGGCGGGAACCGTCAGCCGTGGTTCGGCGTGGCGCGGCGCGGCCAGGTCTTCCGGCAATTGGCCCAGATAGGCAAAGCCGGGGCTGAAGCCAATGGCATGGACCTGATAGGTCTGCTCGGCATGGCGTTGCGCCAGTGCTTGCGGTGTGGTGTTCTTGGCGTCGGCCAGCGCTTTCAGGTCAAAGCCGAAGGCCGGGTCGTAACAGACGGGCAGTTCAATCAGGCGGCCGTTGTCAGGATTCTCGTTTTCAAGGATTTCGTGATCATAAACAGGTGCTTGCAGCAGAGAGTCAAGACGGTGTGTGATGGAGGCAAGCGTGGTTTGCGTCAGGTCGCACTGCAACCACAGGCTGGCGTAAGCGGGCACCAGATTGACAAACGTGCCCGCTGGAAACGCCTGTTGCAAGCGCTGGCGAAACGCTCGGATGCGTTGCGGAAGCGCCTCCTCCATCATCGGCCGGGCCTGCGGTTGTGGCCGCCAGGTCAGCAAAAGGCTGTCGGCGGACACCGTTTGCCAGTCGATCTGCCAGTCAGTTCGATGATTCTGCGGGTCGGTTTGGCTCATGCGCGTCCTTGACCGGTGTCATTGAGTTGAACCAGCGCCGCCACCGAGGCCGGGTTGTCGGAATGAAAACACAGGCTTTGCGCCTGCATCGGATGGTTTGGGTCCCGGGTCTGCTGATGAAACAACCAGGCCTGGTCAATAATGGTTTGGGGCGCGTCATAGAGACTGTGGGCTTCGCTTCTGGGTGCGAGTTGGCCGTCTGTCTGATAGCGCCGGTCGGCAAAGGCTTCCCAGATCAGCGGAATCGCCTTACGTTGGGCAATGGTTTCAAACGCCTCGGATTCGGGCAGCCATTGCACCATCAGCGCCACCCCGGGAAAACGCGCGCTCACCCAGTCGGTCAGTCGTTCAAACAGGGCTTCGGAGCGCATCATGTCCAGATAGAGCGCGCCGTGGGGCTTGATGTGATGCAAGGGCTGGTCATGGGCCTCGGCCAGCCGGAGCAGACAGCTGACCTGCTCGGTCAGGGTCTGTTCCAGTTCCGGCCACGGAAGGGGCAAAGAGCGGCGGCCAAAATGGGTTTTGTCGGGATAGCTGGGGTGGGCGCCAATCGCCACCTGGTGCTCCGCTGCCAGCTTGAGCGTGCGTTCGATGGTTTCGACGTCGCCTGCGTGACCGCCGCAGGCAATATTGGCCAGATCAATGTGAGCCATCACTGCAGCATCGATGCGGGCGTCGGCGTGTTCGCCCAGATCGCAATTTTTCAGCATGGCGATTGCCTCGTCCTTGGGTGGGGTGGGTTGAACCGCTTGGGGCCTTATTGGGTCTTTACTGTCAACGCCCGCTCAAGTAATATGGCCGTTTTTCAGCCAACTGCGAGCAAACGCCTATTCTATGAGCAAAATAATCGATTTGAAAGGGTCCATTTTGTCGTTGACGGTGTTGAAGCTGTACGACGACCGGTTTGAGGTCACGCGCGATGCCCTGGAACAGAAGGTGGCGCAGGCCCCGGATTTTTTTGTGGGCATTCCGGTGGTGCTGGAGCCGCAGGTGGCGCTGGCGGATGCGACCTTTTTGGCGTTGCTGGTGGAGTTTCTGCATCAGAAGCGGATGATTCCGATTGGGGTTCGGACCGAAGACGAGCAGATCAAGGAACAGGCCGAATACGCGGGGCTGGCGATTTTCCCCAATACGCCGGACAAACCGGCCCGTCCGGAAAAACCCCGGGCCGCATCGAGCGAAGACGAAGCCGGATTGAAATCGGCGTTGATGATTGCAGGCTCGGTCCGGTCGGGGCAGCAGGTATACGCCAAAGATCGCGATGTGGTGGTGATGGGCTCGGTCAATCCGGGTGCCGAAGTGGTCGCAGATGGCCACGTGCATGTGATGGGCACGGTCATGGGCAAGGTGTTTGCCGGTTCGTCCGGAGAAACCGGCGCGCGGATTTTTGCCAATCGCCTGAACCCGGAACTGGTCTGCATCGCCGGAATGTATCAGTTGGCCGAAGACATTGACGATCAGTTCAAGAACGGGTTTATGGAAGTGCGGCTGGAAAACGACAAGCTGGTTTTCAACCCGGATTGTTTGAATTAAGGCGAACTGAAACCGTTATAATAACGTCCAAATTAGGATAATACGCGCCTTTCGCAGAGCTCAGAAACGCTTTCTGGGTTTCGCGGGCAAGGCGCCTGAAATCGAACAGGAGAATGGAAGGTGTCACGAGTCATTGTTGTTACCTCGGGGAAAGGCGGTGTGGGCAAAACCACCACCAGCGCAAGTTTGGCGGCCGGACTGGCCAAAAAAGGCTACAAGGTCGCCGTCATCGACTTTGATGTGGGGTTGCGCAACCTGGATCTGATCATGGGCTGTGAGCGCCGTGTGGTCTACGACTTTGTCAATGTGGTGCAGGGCGAAGCCAATCTGAAGCAGGCTCTGATCCGGGACAAGCGGGTCGACAACCTGTACATTCTGGCGGCGTCTCAGACGCGCGACAAAGACGCCTTGACCGAAGAAGGCGTGGGCAAGGTCATTGACGATCTGAAAGCCGACGGCTTTGATTTCATTGTCTGTGATTCGCCGGCCGGGATCGAGAAGGGCGCGCAACTGGCACTGTATTATGCCGACGAAGCCATTGTGGTGACCAACCCCGAAGTGTCTTCCGTGCGTGACTCGGACCGGATTCTGGGCATTCTCCAGGCCAAATCGCGTCGTGCCGAATCGGGCGATGCGCCGATCAGTGAGCATCTGGTACTGACCCGTTACAACCCGGAACGCGTCGACAGCGGCGACATGCTGGCCGTGGACGATGTGGTGGATCTGCTGAAGGTGCCGCTGTTGGGCGTGGTGCCGGAATCGCAACAGGTGCTGAACGCGTCCAACGCCGGGGAACCGGTGATTCTGGACGAAGAATCCGACGCGGCACAGGCCTACATGGATGTGGTGGACCGTTTTCTGGGCGAAGAAAAGGAACACCGCTTTCTGACCGCCGAGAAAAAAGGCCTTTTCTCGAAATTTTTTGGGAAATAGGGGGCGGACATGGCATTATTAGACTATCTGTTGGGACAGAAAAAGCAAAAATCCGCGAGCATGGCCAAAGACCGCCTGCAAATTCTGCTGGCGCATGAGCGTGGGGATCGACGTGCGCCGGAATACCTTCCGCAGATGCGCGAAGAGATCATGCAGGTGATCGCCAAGTATGTGACCGTTGATCAGGAGCAATTGCAGATTTCGATTGACGAAGCCAATGGTTTTGAAGTGCTGGAACTGAACCTGGTGTTGCCGGACGAGCAGAAATCCGCCAAATCATAAATATGATTGGCGGGGCGCAGGCCCGAAACCCACAAAACTGACCAGGCCTGGTGAAAACCGGTCGCAGAAAAACAAAAACCGCCTATGCAAACGCATCAGGCGGTTTTTTTATGTCTTTTAAAGGTCATGCAAACGCTTGGCAAGCTGTCCCGTCGGCAAAAGTCTCTTCGGCTTCGCTCAGGGTGACAGTGTATTTTGACCAGGCCTGGTGGTTTTGTTGATGATTCAGCCAAGTTGATTGTTGTGCTCGCTCTTTTTTACAGCGCAAGAGCAGAGATGTTCATTTTTTACTTGTGTAAAAAACGAACCAAAAAAACACACCCAGCACACGCTTTCTGTGCGTTCTAGGCCTTGCCACAGGGCCCTTGCGAACTCGCTTCGCTCGGACAGCGCAAGGAACATTTCCTGTGGCAAGGCCAAGAAGCACAACGAAATCTTTGTGATGGGACCCTGACAACCCCAGCAGTTGATCACCGGTTTTTTTCGGTTGGTATTGGGTTTTGGTATCGCGACCGAAGAGGAGGAATCTTTTAGAGGGCGTACGCTGATCGGGCAATCTTTCGGTTTCGAGTGAATGCTTGGGCAGATTGGGCATTTCGTCCAAACAGACTCATTCGCCGAGATACTGAATCTGCACCAGTGCGCCGAAGATGGGGTGGTCGAAGTAATGCAGTTCGCCCGATTTGATTTTGCGCGCTTCTTTCAGCTGGAAATGCCAGTAATCGGGCAGAAGCTCAAGCTCGGTTTGCTGCTGCTCGGCAAAGGCTTCCCGCACTCGGCTGGGAATGCGGCGTTCCAGCCCCAGGTTCAGGCGAACATGTGCATAGCGCGATTTGTAAAAGGTGATTTTGCCGAACAGTCGCGATTGATAGGCATTGCCTGGCAACACTTCGATTTTAAAGGGTTCGCTTTGATCCTCCGGTTCGCCCGTGATCACCCAGGCCTGGTGAAAAAGCTTGTTATAGCCTTTTTCCCGGGTCATTTTTTGGGCTTCCTCATCCAGGCGGTGCACTTTGGGGTTGAGCGGGGTGGGCATGGAACGCAGCTTCGGCCAGTTGGGCAGAATGTCTTCGGCGGTTTTCCGGGGCCAGTATTCTTCGGTCCAGCCTTTCAGTGCCAGGGTTTCAAACACAATGATTTCCACATGGTATCGCGGCAACTTTTCTGCGGCGTGGCTCTGGCTGACCATCAGAAAGGCGGCCAGCAAAGCGGACAGCCCGGCCACCATCATTTGGCGAAAACGCTGATCTCCCCGCGCGGACAGTCGTGTGAACAATGGCATAGTCGGTTCCTTGTCGGTTATCGGTTGTCTGCCGGGCGCAAACTGGCGGCAATGGTTTCAATCGCGGCAATGCGTTCGTCCACTTCCGGCATCTCTGCAAAATATTTTAATTCACTCTGGCCTTTGAGTTGGTAATACTTTGGGTGCGCCTGAATCAATTGAATCAACGCCGTCGGGTCGATATTGGGGTGCGCGCCGAATTGAAAGCGAATCAGGCTGTCGTGGGCTTCGACCTTCTGCAGATTCAGCGGGGCCAGTTTCAGCTTGAGCGCGGTGGCTTCCAGCAGGTGGTAAACCTGAGTAGGGAGCAGGCCGAAGCGGTCAATCATTTCCACTTTGAGTTCGTTCAGGGCGGCTTCGGTTTCGGCGCTGGCAATGCGTTTGTAAAACACCAGCCGTGTGTGGATGTCGGGCAGATAGTCTTCCGGAATCAGCGTGGGCACGCCCAGGGTGACTTCCACGCCGGCATTCTGAGCCTGATCCAGACTCAGCGTCTGACCCGATTTGAGCGCCTTGACCGCCCGCTCCAGCAATTCGGAATAAAGGGTGAAACCGACTTCCTGAATCTGGCCGGATTGGCCGTCGCCCAGCAGTTCGCCTGCGCCCCGAATTTCCAGATCGTGACTGGCGAGCATGAACCCGGCCCCAAGGGTGTCGTGTTTGGCAATCGCTTCCAGACGCTTGCGTGCATCGTCGGTGATGGCGCGCGCGCCGGGCGTGAACATGTAAGCGTAGGCCTTGTGGTGCGAGCGTCCGACGCGACCGCGCAGCTGGTGCAACTGGGCCAGCCCGAATTTGTCGGCACGGTGAATCAGAATGGTGTTGGCGGTGGGAATGTCGATCCCGGTTTCGATGATGGTGGAGCACACCAGTATCTGGAAACGACGATGATAAAAATCCTGCATCACCCGTTCCAGTTCGGTTTCGTGCATTTGCCCGTGTGCGGTGCGGACCCGGACTTCGGGCAGCAGCGTTTGCATGTCTTCGGCCATGGCTTCGATTTTGTCGACTTCGTTGAAGAGCACATACACCTGGCCCCCGCGCCGGATTTCACGCAGACAGGCTTCGCGTACCACGTCCCGGTTCCATTCCTGGACAAAGGTCTGCACCGCCAGGCGCTTGGCAGGGGCGGTGGCAATGATCGACAGATCGCGCAGGTCGTTCATGGCCATGTTCAGAGTGCGTGGAATCGGGGTGGCGGTCATGTTCAAAACATCGACCGAGGCGCGCAGCTTTTTGAGCTGTTCTTTCTGGCGCACGCCAAAACGGTGTTCTTCGTCGATGATGATCAGTCCCAGGTTTTTAAACGCCATGGTTTTCTGGATCAGTTTGTGGGTCCCGATCAGAATGTCGACGTCGCCCTTTGAGACGGCTTCCATAATCGATTTGGTTTCCTTGGCGCTCTGAAAACGCGACAGGCCTTCAATCCGCATCGGCCAGTCGGCAAAGCGATCGCGAAAGCTTTCCATGTGTTGTTGCGCCAGCAGAGTGGTCGGCACCAGAATCGCCACCTGTTTGCCGCTGTAGGCGGCAATGAATGCGGCGCGCATGGCCACTTCGGTTTTGCCGAAACCGACGTCGCCGCAGACCAGACGGTCCATCGGGCGTTCGGCCTGCATGTCGGCCTCGACGGCCTCAATCGCCGCTTCCTGATCCGGGGTTTCTTCAAACGGAAAGGCGGCGGCAAAACGGGTGTAGGCGTCTTCGTCGGTTTCAAAAGCGTGGCCTTTGCGCGCTTCGCGCTGGGCGTAGATGTCCAGCAGTTCGGCGGCGACATCGCGTACCTTTTCGGCGGCTTTTTTCTTGGCTTTTTCCCACTTGTCGGAGCCCAGTTTGTGCAGCGGGGCGGTGTCGGCGTTGGCGCCGGTATAACGGCTGATCAGGTGCAGCGAGGTCACCGGCACATACAATTTGGCTTCGCCCGCGTATTCGATCATCAGAAATTCCTGATCTTCGCCCTGAATCGACATGGTTTCCAGCCCCAGATAGCGGCCGACACCGTGGTCGTAGTGCACCACCGGCTGGCCGATGTCGAGTTCGATCAGGTTGGCGACCGCCTGGTCGAATTCGCTGTGTTTGCGTCGGCGGCGACGCTTCTGGATCACCGTCTGCCCGAAAATGTCGGCTTCGGCAATCAGGGCCAGATCGGGCGTGACCAGCGAATGTTCCACCGGCCCGATCACCACCCGGTAAGGTGCGGTATCGGCCAGGGCCTGGTCCCAGTTCTTCGGTTGGCTGAGTTCGCCGGACGCCACCAGTTTGTGACGTTTGAGCAACGTGACCAGCGTTTCGCGGCGCCCGGCCGATTCGGCAATGAAAATCACCGGCGCATGATGGTCCTGTCGGTATTGGTCCAGAAACGCATTGAGCCGCGCCAAAGGGTAGTCGCTGTCGGACTGGATCTGCAGCGGCGGCACGGTCAGCCATTGAAATTCGGCTCGGTGCTTGCGCGCTTTGGTGGACGCCGTTTCGTCGGAAACCAGCTGTACACGGGGTCTGGCAGCCAGTTCGCGCATCAGGGCGTCTTCGCGCAGAATCAGCTCCTGCGGCGGCAAAACCGGGTAATCGGGGTTGTGGCGGGCAATGTCGTAGCGTTCCTGAAAATCGGCCCAGTTGAGTTCGATCGCATGGGTCAGGTCGCCGGTCATGACCACTCGGCTGGATTGCGGCAGGTAATCAAACAAGGTGGCGGTCTGTTCGAAAAACAGGGGCAGGTAGTATTCCAGCCCATCCAGCGTCTGGCCGTTTTTGACGGTCTGATATAGCTGGCTGTCGCGGGCGTTGTCGCCGAAATGGGTCAGGCATTGCTGGCGGAAATGGGCCCGGCCGGTGGCGCCGAGGTCGTATTCCTTGGCAGGCAGTAGCTCGATTCGTTCAACCTGATCGGTGCTGCGCTGGGTTTCCGGGTCAAAACAGCGGATGGTTTCGATTTCGTCGTCAAACAAGTCGAGACGATAGGGCCGTTCCGCGCCCATGGGAAACAGGTCGATCAAGGCACCGCGAATCGCAAATTCGCCATGCTCCATCACCTGGGTCACCCGCTGATAGCCGCTCATTTCCAGTTGCTGGATCAGGGCGTCGATGTCCAGCGTCTGTTCGGTTTCCAGCAGAAAGGTGTATTGCTCGATGAAATCCGACGGCACCACTCGCTGCATCAGAGTGTTGACGGGCAACACCAGAATGCCCTGTTTGAGTCGTGGCAGTTGGTAAAGCGTTTTCAGACGCTGGGAGATGATGTCCTGATGCGGCGAAAACTGATCGTAGGGCAGGGTTTCCCACTCAGGGAAGCCGATCACCGGCAACGAATCCGGGGCAAAGAAGCGCAACAGACGCGTCATCTGGTCGGCCCCGGTCATGTCCTGGGTCAGCAAAACCACCAGGCCTGGTGATTTTTGTGCCAGTGCGGTCACGGCCAGCGCCTGTTCGGGCGGATGGGGCAGATGCCACCATTGCTGGGTATGGTCGTCTGCCGGATTGGGCAGGTCGGACTGGATCAGTGAATGAGCGGTTTGTGACTTTTGCGGCTTTTGTGGCATATGGGCGCTGGAACTTTTATAAAATGGGCGCCATTCTACCAAAAGGCCGGTTGCAGACGCATGAAAACTTGCGTCCGTGCCGGCAAAGCGAGGCTACGATGTCGTCACAAGGAATAGGCAATTGGGTATTTGTGCTCTGGCATTACCAGTGCTGGGCCACACGCGGGTTTGCTGTGGTTGCCGTGGGATTGCTTCTGGGGCTGGGGCATCTGCTGGACAGCCACAGTCCCTGGCTTTCGCTGTGGCAAAGTCCGCACTGGGGCTGGGGGCTGGCGGTGTTTGGGGTCACTTTTGCGGTCAGTGCCTGGTCACTCGATTCTTGGAAGGCGGCAACGCTGCTGTTCGGGATCACTTTGCTGGTGATGCTGACCACCCTGGTCGGCGTCGGACTGCTGGTGCCGGACTTGTCAACGCAGGCACCAATGGGTCTGCAAACGCAGGATCTGTCGGCGATGCTGGCAATGTTGGCCTGGGTGGTGGTCTGGATGATGGCGCTCAGCAATGGGTTGCACATTATCATGACCTGGCTGCGCGAAATGGCGCGGGGTCTGTATCAGCACGATGCGCTGGCCGAAGCGCTGAAACTGACCATCGGCCCGGTCGCCCTGTCGAATCTGACCACCGCACTGGGGTTTGCCGCCGCGGCCTGGGTGGCACCAACGCTTTCGGATATGGCCTGGGCCGTGGGGCTGGCGGCGGCGGTGTCGGTGCTGCTGTATCTGATCCTGTTCCCGTGGTGGGGCATGCGCGGGCAAATGCCATTTCGAGTGGGTCATACCGCCGACCGCCATGGACTGGTTCGCCTCACTCGCTGGATGCAGGCCTGGCCGCGGGTGTTTTACTGGCTGGGCTGGGGCGTCTGGGGGATGAGTCTGTTCTGGGTCGTCTGGCTGTTTGAGGCTTTGTTTGCGTTGACCGCCGTCTGGGGCCTGCTGCTGGCCAGCGGGCTGCTGTTATGGGCGTATTGGCAGAGTCTGCGGCTGAGTCTGCAGGTGGTGGCAACGGTGGCGGTGTCTTTGGTGTGGGTGCTGGCGGCTGTGACCGGCTGGCAGGCGTGGCAGGGCAGTAATTTGGGTCTGCCGCTGGCTTTGCTGTTTGTGATCCCGATGGGCATGATTCTGGACGATGCGGTGCATTATTACACCCGTTATCGTCGCGCCCAACAGACAACGCTGCTGAACACCGCAGAAGCCTGTCATCGCTATGCGCTCAGCTCGGTGGGACGCCCCATCTGGGTCACGTCGCTGGTGCTGGCCAGCGGGCTGGGCGTGCTGGCTCTGACCGGTGACCCCGTGATGGTGTCTCTGGCTCTGGTGACCGTCAGCGGACTGGTGATCACAGCGTATCAATTGTTGCTGTGGCAACCGGCACAAGCCATGGCACGCAACCCTAAGCACAATCCCAGTGATCCGGCAAATTGAAAATCGTTTATGCGGGTCATTGGTTTTTTTGATTTCTCATTGTGCCGGGACTGGGTATGATGAGATGTTCAGAAATTGATTTTAAATGCGTAGGAAGTGAGTATATGTCGACAATTGTGATTGTAGGGTCCAGCACCGGCGGTCTGCCGATGGCGTATGACGTGCGCAAGCATTTGGGAAAAGAACACACGGTAAAGGTCGTGAACGCGATTGATGAATTTCAGTTTGTGCCTTCCAACCCCTGGGTGGCGGTCGGCTGGCGCAAGCCCGAAGACATTTCGTTCAAGCTGGAACCGCATCTGACTCGCAAGGGGATTGAGTTTTTTCACCAGACCGTGACCGCGATGGATCCCGACAAGAACACCTTGACGCTGGACGACGGTCAGGAAATGGAATACGACTATCTGATTCTGGCCACCGGCCCTTCGTTGGCGTTTCACGAAGTCGAAGGCATGGGTCCCAAGAGTCACGGCGGCAATACGGTGTCGGTCTGTACCACGGCACACGCCACCGAAGCCTTCGAAGAGTGGGAAGCATTCTGCGAAAACCCGGGACCGATCGTGGTGGGTGCGGTGCAGGGCGCTTCCTGTTATGGTCCGGCTTATGAGTTTGCGATGATCATGGAAACCGATCTGCGCAAGCGCAAAATCCGCGATCAGGTGCCGATGACCTATGTCACGTCCGAACCGTACATCGGTCATTTGGGTCTGGGCGGTGTCGGCGATTCCAAAGGTTTGTTGGAAGCGGAAATGCGCAACCGTCATATCAACTGGATTTGCAACGCCAAGGTCACCAAAATCGAAAACGGCATCATGTATGTGGACGAGCACAACAACCGTGGCGAAGTGATTGACCAGCACGAACTGCCATACAAATATTCGATGATGCTGCCGGCGTTCAAAGGGACGCAATTCCTTCAGGATCAGGCGCAGGGCGATGACGGTGGTCCGCTGGTCAACCCACGTGGTTTTGTGAAGGTGGACAATCTCAGTCGCAACCCGACTTACCATAATATCTATGCGCTGGGTGTGGGCATTGCCATTCCGCCGGTGGAAAAAACCCCGGTGCCGGTGGGCACGCCCAAAACCGGTCTGATGATCGAGTCGATGGTCACGGCCATCTGTCACAACATCGAAGACAGTCTCAGCGGCAAGGAACCCACTTCGGAACCGACCTGGAACACCGTCTGTCTGGCCGACATGGGCGATACGGGGGCGGCGTTTGTGGCCTTGCCGCAGATTCCACCGCGTAATTTGACCTGGGCCAAGCGCGGTAAATGGGTGCATCTGGCCAAGATTGCCTTTGAAAAATACTTTATCCGCAATATGAAATCGGGCAATTCCGAACCGATTTACCAGAAGTACATAATGAAAATGCTGGGCATCAACCGCTTGAAAGACAAGTAAACGCAAGACGTTCGCCTGTTTATGTGATGACGACCCCGCTACGGCGGGGTTTTTTGTCTCTGACAATCGCTTTATGACCAGGCCTGGTCAAAAGTCCATCTGGCGTTGCGCACCCAAGCCCTTTATAATGCCGTCATGACCTTGGCCATCACGTTACATTACCTCGATTTTCTCGGCACTGTGGCGTTTGCCATGACCGGATTGCTGGCGGCCAATCGCAAGCAGCTGGATCTGTTCGGGGCGATTGTGATTGCCATGGTCACGGCCGTTGGCGGCGGTACCTTGCGCGATTTGATTCTGGATCAGCCCGTTTTCTGGGTGGGGGAAAACCTTTACATCTACGTGGTGGTGGTGACCACTCTGCTGATGTTCGCCTATGCCCGCCTGCGACCCATGCCGATGCGCTGGCTGATGTATCTGGATGCGCTGGGCCTGGCGACGTTCAGTGTGATCGGGGCTCAGAAGGCGATGGTCTTGGGGCATTCTGACCCGATTGTGATTATGGCGGGGATCATGAGTGGCGTGGTCGGTGGCATGATCCGCGATGTTCTGATGGGCGAAGTGCCATTGATTCTGCGTAAAGAAATCTACGCCACGGCTTCTTTTCTGGGGTTGAGTCTGCTATTGTTGCTGATCGATTTCGGGTTGCCCCAGGATTGGGCTCTGGTGGTCAGTGTGCTGACCATTCTGGCGTTGCGGGTGATCGGGTTGGTGTTCAATATCGGGTTGCCGGTCTTCCGATTTGCGCCTCACGCAGACAAATAGGCCGTTGCGCCAAACGGTTTCAAAACAAAAGTCGATAAAACACAATGTTTCAACTTCCTTATGAATTGCTCCTGGGGCTTCGCTATACTCGGGCCAAACGCCGTAATGGCTTCATCTCCTTTATTTCCTTCTCGTCCATGATCGGGATCGCCCTGGGCGTGACCGCACTGATTGTGGTGCTGTCGATCATGAACGGGTTTCAGAAAGAATTGCGTGACCGGATTCTGGACATGACCCCGCATATGACCCTGGCTGAACAGGGCGAACGCTTGTCCGACTGGCCATCACTCTATGCTCAGGTGCAGACTTTGCCGCATGTGACCGGGGCTGCGCCCAATGTGTCCGGTCAGGGCATGTTGAGCCTGAATGGTCGGGTCAAAGGGGTGATGGTCAAGGGGATTCTGCCTGAGTTCGAGCCCGAGGTGGCCAGTCTGTCGGAAAAAATGGTGACCGGCGACATGGACACTCTGGCGGATCGGGATTACAACATGATCATCGGCATGGAGCTGGCCAATGCGCTGGGCGTCAGCATCGGTGACAAGATCACGCTGGTGGCTCCTCAGGGCTCGGTGTCGCCGCTGGGCATGATGCCACGGTTGAAACGCTTTACCATCAGCGGCCTGTTTGAAGTGGGCATGCACGAATACGATGCCGGACTGGCTTTTGTGCATATGGCCGACGCCCAGCGGGTGTTCAAACTGGGCGAACAGGTGTCGGCCCTGCAGTTGCGGCTGGACGACATGTTTCTGGTCAACCGGGTGCGCCAAAGCGTGGGCGTGAATGTGCCCAAAACGCTCTATGTGCGCGACTGGACCCAGCAGCATGCCAATTTTTTCCGCGCCATTGAAATGGAAAAACGCATGATGTTCATCGTGCTGGCGCTGATTATTATGGTGGCGGCCTTCAATATCGTCTCGACCATGGTGATGGTGGTCACCGACAAACAAAAAGACATTGCGGTGCTGCGCACGCTGGGGGCCAGCCCCAACAGCATTTCCATGATTTTTATGATTCAAGGTCTGGTCATTGGCGTGATTGGTGCCTTGCTGGGCGTGGCAGGGGGCGTTGCCCTGTCGTGGAACATCGATGTCATCATCCCGTTTATCGAAGGGGTGTTCGGTTTTGAATTCTTCCCGCCGGATGTGTATTACATTTCCAGCATTCCTTCGGACTTGCATTGGGACGATGTGTATACCGTGGCGGGCGTGGCTTTTGTCCTGACGCTGCTGGCAACACTGTATCCGGCCAGACGGGCGGCCAAAACCCGACCTGTGGAGGCATTGCGTTATGACTGATCGAATTCTGGAAGCCCACGGACTGAGCAAAACCTATCAGGACGGGGAGCACCGCACCACCGTACTGCAACCGCTGGATTTTTATCTGCAGCCCCGGGAAAAGGTCGCCATTGTCGGTGCATCCGGTTCGGGCAAAAGCACCCTGTTGCATTTGCTGGCCGGTCTGGATGCGCCGACAGAAGGGGAGATTGCTTTGATGGGCCAGCCGTTTTCGGCCAGGAGCGAAGCCCGCCGGGGCCGCATGCGCAATCAGTACATGGGGTTTGTGTATCAGTTTCATTTTCTGCTACCGGAACTCACCGCACTGGAAAACGTGATGCTGCCGCTGCGCATTCGTCGTACCGACACCGCCAAAAGTCGTCAAAAGGCGTTGACGCTGCTGGATCAGGTGGGGTTGGCGCATCGAAGCGCGCACAAACCTTCCGAACTGTCTGGCGGCGAACGTCAGAGAGTGGCGATTGCACGGGCCTTGATCACCGAACCGGCCTGCATTCTGGCGGACGAACCCACCGGCAATCTGGACGACACCTCGGCGGCACAGATATTCGATTTGATGCTTTCCCTGAATGCGTCGCATCAGACCGCTCTGGTGACCGTCACCCACGATTTATCCCTGGCCACACGCATGGATCGGATTTACCGATTGCACGACGGCCACATCACCTTATCTGAGTCGGAGTAATATGCTGCAACTGACGGACGTCTCCCTTCGGGTCGGACCGGAACCACTGATTGAAAATGCGTCTCTGACGGTGCATCCCGGTCAGAAAATCGGCTTGATCGGGGCCAACGGCAGCGGCAAATCCACTTTGTTCAAAGCGATTTCCGGCCAGCATTCGCTGGACGCGGGTGAGATCACCCAGCCGCCGGGCTGGCAAATGGGGCAGGTGGAGCAGGAATTGCCGCCCACCGACGAACCCATGCTGGATTTTGTGATGCGCGGGGACGCGCTCTATGCCGAGGCGTCGGATCAGATTGCCGAGGCGCAATCCCGTTCGGATGACGATGCGCTGGCCCAGGCCTGGGACCGGATGGACCAGATCGATGGCTACCGGGTCGAACCCCAGGCCAAACAGATGCTGATGGGGTTGGGATTCACAACCGATGATCTGGCTCGCCCGGTCCGAAACTTCTCCGGGGGCTGGCAGGTGCGCCTGAAACTGGCACGCGCCTTGATGCAGCGATCGGATCTGCTGTTGCTGGATGAGCCCACCAACCATCTGGACATTGAGGCCGTTGCCTGGCTGATTCCGTGGTTGCAGGGATTTTCCGGTGCTTTGCTGGTGATTTCGCACGATCGGCATTTTCTGGACGAGGTGGTTGAAGGGATTGCGCATCTGCAAAACCGGCGTTTGTATTATTACCGGGGCAACTTTGCCGCCTTTGAGCGGCAGCGACACGAACAGTTGATGCAGCAACAGGCGTTGCACGAAAAACAAAAGCAGCAGATGCAACATTTGCAGGGCTTTATTGACCGCTTTCGGGCCCAGGCGACCAAGGCCAAACAGGCACAAAGCCGGATCAAAGCCCTGGAGCGGATGGAAACGGTGGCGGCGGTTCAGGCCAGCAACCCGTTCCGATTTGAATTTTTTGCGCCGGCTCAGTTGCCGGACCCAATGTTGACCGTGTCGGAATTGCGGTTTGCCTATCAGGCTTCCGAGCCGCCCATTATTGACGGCGTCGATTTGACCTTGCGTGCCGGAGATCGCATTGGGCTGGTCGGGGTCAACGGGTCCGGCAAAAGCACGCTGCTGAAATGTCTGGTCGGCGATCTGATCCCGCAACAGGGCAAGGTCACCGAAGCCAGAGGCCTGAAAACGGCCTATTTTGCTCAGCATCAGCTGGAGGCGCTGCAGCTGGATCATACGCCGATGGCGCACCTGCAACAACTCAGGCATGAGGACGGTTCGCGGGTGACCGATCAGGAAGCGCGGAATTTTCTGGGGCAGTTCGGGTTCACCGGCGACAAGGCTCTGGGGCGGGTCAAAACCTTTTCCGGCGGTGAAAAGGCGCGTCTGTCGCTGGCGTTGATGGTGTTTCAGAAACCCAATCTGCTGATTTTGGACGAACCCACCAACCACTTGGACATGGAAACCCGGGACGCGTTGGACATGGCGCTGCAGGCGTTTTCCGGGGCCTTGATTCTGGTCACGCACGATCAACATCTGTTAAGCAGTCTGGTCGATCAGTTCTGGTGGGTGCATCACGGCAAAGTGAAGCCGTTTCACGGCGGTTTGGACGCTTATCTGCAACAACGATTGCAGGCTCTGAAAGCGCCGGCCGGGTCCGTCAGCGCAGAAGGCAAAAACGAGGGCAAAACCAAAGCCCCTTCGCAATCCAGAAAAGCCGGTCGGCAGCAAGCCGCACAAAAACGTCAGGCCATTCAAAAACAACTGGCCCCCATCAAAAAACGTTTGTCCAAGCTGGAAGCCACGTTGCAACAATGTGAGCAGGCACTGGAACAGCTGCATCAGGAGATGGCCGATCCAGAACTCTATCAGGCCGAAAACAGTGCGCTTCTGCAAACGCAGTTGAAAAAAGAAGCCGAGTGGAAAAGCAAGCAGGAAAAAGCTGAAGAAGACTGGCTGTCAGAACAGGACGTGTTTGAGCAGACCAAAGCCGAACTGGAACAGGCCGGTTGAGAAAGTGTGAGCAGAGCCAAATTTGACCAGGCCTGGTCAAAACATGGTCACAAATTGGTCACGAAAGTCTTTGACGCGGCCATTCGGCCGCGGGAATTTCGATTGACTGAGGCCGATTAACCGATCTGGTTTTCGGCGTTGCAGCCACGGAAAGCACAGCCGTGCTTCAGGCCCAGCTTGCGCAGAATCAGCACCATCGGACAGAAGCCGGTAAAGCCGGAAATCAGCAGGTTCAGGCCGATGAAAGCGGTCAGCAACAACCAAAGCGGCGAGAAGTAATAAGCCAGTACCGCCGACAGCAATACCATGGTTCCAACAATCAACATCATGACTTTTTCAATACTCATAGAACATCCTTTTGCGGTGAGTTTCTGATCAATCCCGACAATCTTAATCAGGCTGGCGAAAATTGCAATCACCACATGGCAAAAATGACCAGGCCTGGTGATCTTCCTGTCTCTTACCGGCGTTGTCTTTTCATTGCGCAGTAAAAACAGTATAATTTGCGGCTAATTTGAATTTTGTCGCAAACCGTTGATCTTTTGACGCTGTTTCGCGGCCGAGCAGGGGCTGGTCGTCTCGGTATCGGGTTTGGGCAAAGCGAACGAACAACACTTTTTAACCAATTTGAGATGGACGCCAATGCAAGTATCAGTCGAAAAACCTCAGGAAGGTCTGGAACACACGATGAATGTCACGCTGCCGGCAGAAAGCCTGGACAGCAAAGTGGACAAGAAACTGGCCCAGATGCGCCGCAATGTGAAAATGGACGGTTTCCGTCCGGGCAAAGTGCCCATGAAAATCGTCAAGCAGCGTTATGGTCAGCAGGTTTTTCAGGAAATGATGGGCGAAGCGGTCCAGGAGTCTTTCCAGGAAGCGATTCAGAAGGAGGACCTGAACATTGCCGGTCAGCCCCAGATTGATGAACTGGATCACAAGGACGGACAGATTGTCTACACCGCACGCTTTGAAGTGTTTCCGGAAGTGACCCTGCCGGACTTCGCCAAGCTGAAGGTTGAAAAGATCGCGTCCGAAATCACCGACAAGGATGTCGATAAGATGATTGACAAACTGCGTGAGCAGCAGGCTGCCTGGAAACCCGCCAACGGCAACAAAAAGGCGCGTGAAGGCGATCAGGTCATCATGGATTTCGTCGGCAAAAAAGATGGCGAACCGTTTGAAGGCGGTTCCGCCGAAGACGTGCCGCTGGAGCTGGGTTCCGGTCGAATGATCCCCGGTTTTGAGGACGGCATTGTCGGCATGAAAAAGGGCGAAGAAAAAACCATTGAAGTGACCTTTCCCGACGATTACCAGTCCGAAGAATTGAAAGGCCAGACCGTCACCTTTGACATCACCGTGCATTCGGTGCAGACCAAACAAATGCCGGAAGTGGACGAAGAGTTTGTTAAGTCATTCGGTGTGGAAGAAGGCACCGAAGAAGCGCTACGCAAAGAAATCCGTGACAACATGGAAAAAGAATTGCAGCGCACGGTGGACAACAAAAACCGCAGCGCGGTGATGGACGCGCTGGCCGAAGCGGTCGACCTGACCGTGCCGCAATCGCTGATCGATCAGGAAGCACAGAGCCTGATGCAGCAGCAGATGCAGCAGTTTCAGCAGCAAGGCCTCAAGCCGGAAGATCTGGGCATGACGCCAGAAACGTTTAAGCCAGACGCCGAAAAACGCGTCAAAATCGGCCTGGTTCTGGGCGATGTGATCAAAGAGCACAAGCTGCAGGCCAGCGACGAAGACCGTCGTGCCTACATCGAAGAACAGGCCGCGTCGTACGAAGACCCACAGGAAGTGATTGGCTGGTACGCCAAGAACCCGAACGCGCAGAAAGAAGTGGACGCGATTCTGGTGGAAAAACAGATCATGCAGATGGTGCTTGATCAGGCCAAGGCCAAAGAAGTGAAAAAGAGCTTTGACGAGGTCGTGGCACCGGGCGCCTAAACCCGTTCTCACGCTGCGCTGAAAGCGAAAGCCAATCCGCGTAATGGTCTGGTACTGTTGCGCGGATTTTTTTTGCCGCATTTATTTTTGTGCGGATAGCCGCTAAGATAAGCGCAAGACAGCGCGAATGCTGCAAACCGATTTTAATTTCGATTTAATGTCACAACACGCAAAGGAACCGATACATGTCATCCATGCCGATTCAAGATGCCCTGATCCCAATGGTGATCGAACAGACCAGCCGTGGCGAACGCTCGTTCGACATCTATTCCCGTCTTTTGAAAGAACGGGTGATTTTTCTGGTGGGACAGGTGGAAGATCAGATGGCCAATCTGATCGTGGCACAGTTGTTGTTCCTGGAATCGGAAAACCCGGACAAGGACATCCACCTTTACATTAATTCGCCTGGGGGCAGTGTTTCTGCGGGCATGGCCATTTATGACACCATGCGTTTTATCAAGCCGGATGTCAGCACCATGTGCATTGGCCAGGCGGCCAGCATGGGCTCGTTTTTGCTGTCGGCCGGAGCCAAAGACAAGCGCTTTTCCCTGCCCAATTCCCGCATCATGATTCACCAGCCTCTGGGCGGGTTTCAGGGGCAGGCTTCGGACATTGAGATTCATGCCAAGGAAATCATTCAGGTCAAAAGCCGCTTGAACAAGGCTCTGGCCGAACACACCGGCCAGCCACTGGACGTGATTGAGCGCGACACGGACCGAGACAACTTTATGAACGCCGAAGAAGCCTGCGAATATGGTCTGGTGGACAAGGTGATCACCCAGCGCTGAGGTTGAATTCGGCCAAAAACCCCCCAATATTACAGAAGAAGCAGTCTGGTGCGAGTGTGAAAAGCCGGTTGAAAAATGAGGCACGTTTTATTGTTTTCAACCGTTTCAGCGCCAAAGCACCGGACTCCAAGAATTGAAAAAGGCAGTCTGAATGAGTGGAAAAACCCTGTATTGTTCCTTTTGCGGCAAAGCCCAGGACGAAGTCAAAAAACTGATCGCCGGTCCTTCCGTCTATATCTGCGACGAGTGTGTTGAATTGTGCAACGACATTCTCCAGGAAGAGTTCGGTGAAGAAGCCGACGCCTCCGGTCTGGGATTTGAACTGACCGACCTGCCCACGCCGCAGGAAATCAGTCACATTCTCGGCGATTATGTGATCGGCCAGAATCAGGCGAAAAAAGTGCTGTCGGTGGCCGTTTACAATCACTATCGTCGATTACAGCAGGGCCACAAAAAAGACGATGTGGAACTGGATAAAAGCAACATTCTGCTGATCGGTCCGACCGGTTCCGGCAAAACCCTGCTGGCCCAGACATTGGCCCGACTGCTGGATGTGCCTTTTGCTATTGCCGATGCCACCACCTTGACCGAAGCCGGTTATGTGGGCGAAGACGTGGAAAGCATCTTGCTGAAGCTGTTGCAGCGTTGCGACAATGACCCGGAAAAGGCCGAGCGCGGGATCATCTACATCGATGAAATCGATAAAATCACTCGGAAATCGGAAAACCCTTCGATCACACGGGACGTGTCGGGCGAAGGGGTTCAGCAGGCTCTGCTCAAACTGATCGAAGGCACTGTGGCCAGCATTCCGCCACAGGGCGGTCGCAAGCACCCGAATCAGGACATGATTCAAGTCGATACGTCCAAGATTCTGTTTATTGTGGGCGGGGCTTTTGAAGGCCTGCAGAAAATCATTGAACAGCGCACGGAAAAAAATGCCGGGATTGGCTTTTCCGCCGAGGTGAAAACCAAAGAGCAGAAAAGCAAGCCATCCGAGGCACTGCGCCAGATCGAACCGGAAGACTTGAACAAGTTCGGTCTGATCCCGGAATTTGTCGGGCGTCTGCCTGTGGTGGCGTCTCTGGAAGAACTGGATGAAAAAGCGCTGATCGAAATTTTGACCCAACCCAAAAACGCGCTGATCAAACAGTACGAAAAAATGTTTGAACTGGAAGGGGTGGAATTGCAGTTCCGTAAGGACGCCCTGACTGAAATTGCCAAGTTGGCGATTGAACGCAAAACCGGTGCCCGAGGCCTGCGCTCCATTTTGGAGAAAACCTTGCTAGACACCATGTACGAATTGCCCAGCCTGCAGAACCTGGAAAAGGTGGTGGTCAACAAAGGGGTGATTCAAGGTAAGAAAAAACCGGTATTGATGTATGCCGAATCCGCCAAAAAGGCTTCCAGTTAAAATCAAAGCGAGACCTTCATGGACATAGAACAGATCGATTACAAAAACAATGTGTTTGTGCTGGCATTGAGAGACGTGGTGGTGTTTCCCGGCATGGTTGTGCCACTGTTTGTGGGCCGGGAAAAATCCATGAATGCGTTGAACGCAGCCATGAAGGCCGACAAACAGATTTTTCTGGTGACCCAGAAAGACGCAGGGGAATCGACCCCCGAACTGCAGAACCTTTACCAGACCGGGGTGATGGCCAACATCCTGCAGTTGCTGAAATTGCCCGATGGCACCATCAAAGTGCTGGTGGAGGGCATCAAGCGTTTCAAACTGCTGGGGTTGGAAGACAGCGGCGATTTCCTGACTGGCGAAGTCTCTGAGGTGGTTTCCGACGAAACCCTTGATCATGAAGTCGAGGCGCTGGTGCGCACCATTCAGACGCGGTTTGAAGAATACGCCGGGCTGAAACGGAAGATTCCGAGTGAGGTCAAAAAAACGGTTCAGAAAACCACCGATCCCAACCGTCTGGTGGACACCATTTCAGCGCACCTGAAACTGGGCATTGAAGAAAAGCAGGGGCTGCTGGAAATTCTATCGGTTCAGGCCCGGTTGGAGCACATTCTGTCCACGCTGGAAGTGGAAATCGACCTGCTGGAATCGGAAAACCGCATCAATCAGCGCGTCAAAAAGAAGATGGATCAGACCCAGCGCAATTTTTACCTGAACACCAAATTACAGGCGATTCACGAAGAATTGGGCGACGAATCCGAAGACGGCAAGACCGAAATGGCGCGCCTGCAGGAAAAAGTCGAACAGTCTGATATGAGTCAGGGGGCCCGGGATGCGGCCAAGGAAGAGCTGCGCAAACTCAAGATGATGCAGCCGCAGTCGCCGGAAGCCAATATTATCCGCACCTACATTGACTGGTTGCTGGCCTTGCCGTGGAAAAAGCGTTCACGGATTTCCAAGGATCTGACCAAAGCCGAAGCCCTGCTGGATCAGGAACATTACGGGCTGGAAAAGGTCAAGGAACGGATCGTCGAGTATCTGGCTGTGCAAAAACGGGTCAATAAAATCAAGGGGCCGATTTTGTGTCTGGTGGGACCGCCGGGCGTGGGCAAAACCTCGCTGGCGCGTTCCATTGCCGGAGCCACCCGGCGCAAGTTTGTGCGCATGTCTCTGGGCGGCGTCCGGGATGAAGCTGAAATTCGCGGGCACCGCAAAACCTATCTCGGGGCCATGCCCGGACGTATTATCCAGAAAATGAAAAATGCGGGCACTCGCAACCCGTTGTTTTTGCTGGATGAAATCGACAAGATGGGGCGTGATCACCGCGGTGACCCCGCCAGTGCCTTGCTGGAAGTCCTGGACCCGGAACAGAACGGTCGCTTCAATGATCATTATCTGGAGGTGGATTACGACCTGTCGGATGTGATGTTTGTGGCCACCTCCAATTCCATGGACATTCCCGAACCCCTGTTGGATCGGATGGAAATCATCAATCTGTCCGGTTACACCGAAAATGAAAAAGCCCACATTGCCCGGGAGCACTTGCTGCCCAAGGCGATGAAAGACCATGGCGTCAAAGACGGCGAATTGTCGGTCACAGACGGCGCCATCAACGAAATCATCCGAAAATACACCCGCGAAGCCGGGGTGCGTCTGTTGGATCAGCAGTTGGCCAAAATCTGCCGAAAGGCCATCACCCGGCTGGTGACAGACAAGGCGCAGGCGCCGATTTCTGGGGATGTGGAAGCGCTCAACGATTATCTGGGGATTCCCAAATACCGCATCGGACTGGCCGATGAGCAAAACCGCATCGGTCAGGTCGCCGGTCTGGCCTGGACGCGTGTGGGCGGTGACCTGTTACGCATCGAAGCCACAGCGATGCCGGGCAAAGGCACCCACACCTCCACCGGGCAGTTGGGCAGCGTGATGGAGGAGTCCACCAAAACGGCCATGAGCGTGATTCGCAGCCGCTACAAGGAACTGGGGCTGGACCCCGACTTTTATGAAAAACAGGACGTGCATCTGCACTTTCCGGAAGGGGCGACCAAAAAAGACGGGCCCAGTGCGGGAATTGCCATCTGCACCGCCATTGCTTCGGTGTTGACTCACATTCCGGTACGCCGCGATGTGGCCATGACCGGTGAAATCACGCTGCGAGGCGAAGTATTGCCCATTGGCGGTCTGAAAGAAAAATTGCTGGCAGCCGGTCGCGGTGGCATCAAAACGGTGCTGATCCCTTACGAGAACGTCCGTGACTTGAGCGAGATTTCGGAGGAGGTCAAAGCCGGTTTGGACATTCACCCGGTGCAGTGGATTGACGAAGTGTTTGCGATTGCGCTGGCGGATCTGCCGGAGGCATTCAGTGCTTATGCAGAAGCCGAAAATCCGGCTTTGCACGATCTCAGAGGGCTTTCTCTGGAAGGCCGTCTGCACGAAGCCGATGTCGGGTCCGCCGTCGCCAACCGCGATTTGAGCAAGGTTTCAGGCAAAAAAGAGCGCAAACACCACTGAAAACAGCGGTTTTCGTGCATTGGCGCTTGACAGTAAATGTTTAACGCTGATATAACTACCTTCAAGCCTGATCGAGGGTGGACAGAATACTTAAAAACTTATGGAGAAACTTGAATCATGAATAAGACTGAACTAGTGAGTGCCATTGCAGACGAAGCCGGTTTGACCAAAGCAGATGCCGCCAAAGCCCTGGATGCCACCGTAAACAATGTCACCAAGGCGTTGACTTCTGGCGATTCGGTTGCGATTATCGGGTTTGGTACCTTTAAAGTGGGCGAACGTTCTGCGCGCACAGGCCGCAACCCTCAGACTGGTGCGGAAATGAAAATCCCAGCTGCCAAAGTACCAAAATTCACCCCTGGTAAGGCTTTGAAAGAAGCCGTTAACTGATCCGAATTTCCGTTGTATCGGAGCGTTCCGTTCACAGCGAGCACCCGTCTGAAATGGCTTGTCAAATGCGGTCATATCGACGGGTTTTTTTATGGGCGCTTTCCTCGCTCAAAGCCCCGTTTTCTTGCCTTTTCAGGCAGTCAAAAAAATGTAAAAAAAGCCGCAAAAGGGTTTGACAACCGGGGCTGGAACCTTATAATACGCCCATCTGTTGAGCGAGGCATTCAAAAGATTCCAAGCGAGACACGAGCGCTTTTCGGTACTCGGAAAAGCATGCGATTTGACAGAATGGGTGATTAGCTCAGTTGGGAGAGCATCGCCCTTACAAGGCGAGGGTCGCTGGTTCGAGCCCAGCATCACCCACCATTCTTTTGAATTGCAATACGGAGTGGTAGTTCAGTTGGTTAGAATACCTGCCTGTCACGCAGGGGGTCGCGGGTTCGAGTCCCGTCCACTCCGCCATTTTATTTCGGATGTTGATTCATTCGGGTGATTAGCTCAGTTGGGAGAGCATCGCCCTTACAAGGCGAGGGTCGCTGGTTCGAGCCCAGCATCACCCACCATACAGTTTCTCTACGGAGTGGTAGTTCAGTTGGTTAGAATACCTGCCTGTCACGCAGGGGGTCGCGGGTTCGAGTCCCGTCCACTCCGCCATCATTTTTTGTCTTTTCCCTTTTAAATTCTTTTTCCTTTATAAATCAATACGTCTGCGTTCTTTTTTGATGCCGTTTCTCACTCAAGTCTCTTGTGAAACCTCTATTTTTACCAGGCCTGATTGTAACCCTCTTAAAATCGATTAAAATGTCGTGATTTACCCAGGCGAACCTATGACCCAGACACCCGGCGCCCATTCCCCGATTCAGTTGACCGAATACAGCCACGGTGCCGGCTGCGGCTGCAAAATCTCCCCACAGCTGTTGGACCGGATGCTGGCGACACAGCAACCCCCGATCGCACACCCAAATCTCTTGGTCGGCAATGATGCCCGCGACGATGCGGCGGCTTACGATCTGGGGGATGGCACGTCGGTGCTGAGCACCACCGATTTCTTTATGCCGATTGTGGACGACCCCTATACCTTCGGGCGGATTGCCGCCACCAATGCCCTCAGCGATGTCTATGCCATGGGCGGTCGCCCGTTGATGGCGATTGCGATTTTTGGCTGGCCAGTGGACGCGTTGCCGCCTGAGGCCGGTCAGCAGGTGATCGAAGGCGGGCGGGCCGCTTGCGAAGACGCAGGCATCCCTCTGGCGGGCGGGCACTCGATTGACACCCCCGAACCGATTTTCGGTCTGGCCTTGACCGGTCAGGTGGAGAACCGTTACCTCAAGCGCAATACCGACGCCGAAGCCGGTTGTGAGCTGTTTCTGACCAAGCCGCTGGGCATCGGCGTGCTCACCACCGCGCAAAAGCAAAAGAAAATCCAGCCAGCGCACATGCAGATGGCGATTGAGACCATGACCACCTTGAATCGGATCGGCACCGATCTGGCCAGAATGGAAGGGGTGACCTGTCTGACCGATGTGACCGGTTTTGGTTTGCTGGGGCATCTGCTCGAAATCTGTGAAGGCAGTGACATTGGCGCACGGATTGATTTCGACCAGGTGCCGGTGCTGCCGTCTGTGCAGGACTATTTGGCTCAGGGCTGTGTCCCCGGCGGTACTTTGCGCAATTTTGAAAGTTACGGCCATCAGATCGGCTCGGTTCTGAGCGACGATCACAAACATTTGCTTTGCGATCCGCAGACGTCCGGCGGGCTGCTTGCCGTGGTGCGGCCCGAAGCCGTGGAGGCCTTCAAGGCCTGCGCCGCTTCTCACGGACTGACCCTTGCTTCCATTGGGCAGACACTGGCCCATGAGGCCGGTACGCCGCGGATTGAGGTGGAGTGATGACGGAACGGCTCCTGCCCACCAGTGACGACTTCCAGTCGATGGTATTGAATCAGACACCGCTGATCGATGTGCGTGCGCCGGTCGAATTTGCCCAGGGTGCGTTCGAACACAGTGTGAATCTGCCGTTGATGAACGATGAGGAACGGGAAAAAGTCGGTCGTTGCTATAAACAGCACGGTCAGACGGAAGCCATCAGGCTGGGCCATGAACTGGTCAATGACGCCGTACGCCAGCCTCGCATTCAGGCCTGGCAGGCATTTATGCAGGCGCACCCTCAGGCATTGCTGTATTGCTTTCGTGGTGGCTTGCGTTCAAAAATCGCTCAGCAGTGGCTGGCCGAGCAGGGCAGCTCGATTGTGCGTGTCAAAGGCGGCTACAAAGCGTTTCGTCGCTATTTGTTTGATTATCTGCAACGTCTGCCGGAAACGTTGGCAGAGCAGGGTACGCAGGTATGGGTAATCGCCGGACGCACCGGCTGCGGAAAAACGCGGTTGCTGGACCGCCTGCCTCATACCGTCGATCTGGAAGGGCTGGCACATCACCGCGGGTCGGCTTTCGGGCGTCACGCCACGCCGCAGCCCAGCCAGATCGACTTTGAAAACCGTCTGGCGGCGGCCCTGATACGGCAATTGCACGCTTTTCCCGGGCGGCTGGTGGTGGAAGACGAAGCGGCGCACATCGGTTCGGTCAATCTGCCGCACTCGGTGCATCAGGCGTTTCAGGCCGGTGAGCGGGTGCGACTGGAAACCCCATTGGCGACGCGGATAGAAAACACCTTTGAAGAGTATGTGCTACAAGCCCAGCAGGAATACCCGGATCTGGCGGCCTGGACCGATTTCATGCGCCAGGCCTTTTTCCGCATCCGCAAACGACTGGGCGGGGAGCGTTATCAAAGGGTCATGGCCGCCTTTGATCAGGCACAGCAGACACAGGCGCAGCAGGGCGATCCCGGCGGACACCGAAGCTGGATTGAGATTCTGCTGACCGAATATTACGACCCCATGTACGATTATCAGATGAAAAAACACCCGCAGACGTTTCGTTTTCAGGGAGACATGGACGACTTGCAGGCGTTTATGACGTCGGAAACGTAAAGAAAAGGGAATGGAGAGAAGGAAAAAATCGTTTAAGGCCTGGTTTTTACCAGGCCTGGTGGTTTTTGCCTTCAGCCTGCGGTGATGTTGTAGCCGCCGTCGACGTATGTGATTTCGCCGGTGATGCCGGAAGCCAAGTCAGAGCACAGGAAGGCGGCGGTATTGCCGACTTCTTCGATGCTGACATTGCGACGCAAAGGCGTGGACTCGGCGGCTTTGTCGAGCATGCTGCGGAAATCCTTGATCCCGGAAGCCGCCAGCGTGCGGATCGGACCGGCGGACACCGCATTGACCCGAATGTTTTCCTGTCCCAGATCCGCTGCCAGATAGCGCACAGTGGCTTCGAGCGAGGCTTTGGCAATGCCCATCACATTGTAGTTGGGCACGGCTTTTTCGGCCCCCAGATAAGACAGGGTGACAATCGAGCCTTGATTGGTTTTGAGCATGTCGTGACCGGCTTTGGCCAGGGCCGTCAGGCTGTAGGCGGAAATGTCATGCGCCATCGAGAAGCCTTCGCGTGTGGAGGCATCAATCATGCGGCCTTCCAGTTCGGCACGGGGGGCAAAGGCGACCGAATGCACCAGAATGTCCAGGCCGTCCCAGTGTGTTTTCAAATCGGCAAACACCTGGTCGATCTGCTCGTCGGAGGCCACATCCAGTGGGAACACCAGATCACTGCCCAGTTCCGTGGCAATCTTTTCCACCCGGCCTTTGAGCTTGTCGTTCTGATAGGTCAGAGCGATTTCAGCGCCCTGCTCGTGCATTTGTTTGGCAATGCCGTAAGCAATCGACTTGTTATTGGCCACGCCAACGATCAGTGCTTTTTTACCTGAGAGAAATCCCATGCGGTCTCCTTTTGTCTTTGAATTGGATGGCCGCTATTATACTCGCATTGGCCGCTTGGCTGAAAGTTTGCCATTTGAGCACGACAGGGCTAAACTTGGTGTTTTGCTGAAAGGCCGGTTTCAAGGCCTTTCAAAAGGCGTTCCCAACCACTTCAAATCTTGAAAGGCGGCTGTGTTGTCAAGACCGGGTAGATTGCAAACATTCTCTGTCAAAGGGGTCTTCTGGCTGCTGTTGGCGCTCACCCTGCTCACTCTGACAGGCTGTTCCGAAGACGGCGTCTGGAACCGGCCTTATTCCGATGAGCAGGCCCGGACCAACACGCTTTTCAGCAATTTTGCCACACCGCCCAAGCATCTGGACCCAGTGCGTTCCTACAGCGCCAATGAGTGGGCGATTATCTCTCAGGTGTACGAACCCCCTCTGCAGTACCATTATTTCAAACGGCCCTATACGCTGGAGCCGCTGACCCTCACCCAGATGCCGCAACAGCGGTTTCTGGATGCGCAGGGGCGTGAGCGCGAGGCGACTTCCGAAGACGTCGCCATGACCGAATACCACTTTCATCTCCGCGACGACATTCGCTATCATCCCCATGCCGCGTTTGCCCGGGACGCTCAGGGGCGGTTTTTATACCATGCCCTGAGTGAACAACAGCTTGATCGGATCAAACGCCCGGCGGACCTGCCGGAATCGGGCACACGCCGGTTGAAAGCCCAAGATTATACCTTGGCGATCAAACGCATGGCCATCACGGCCAACCATTCGCCGATCCTGGGCACCATGCGTGAACTGATTGTCGGGCTGGCGGACTATTCGGATCGGGTATCGAAAAAACCATTGACCATCAAACAGTTGCGTGAATCCAGTGTGAAAGGGGTTGAGGTGCATTCGGACACCCATTTTTCGATTCGTATTCATGGGCGTTACCCGCAATTTCTGTATTGGTTGAGCATGAACTTTTTTGCGCCCATTCCCTGGGAAGCGCTGGCGTTTTACCGCCAACCAGGCCTGGTCAAAAAGAACCTGAGCCTGGACACCTACCCGGTGGGTACTGGCGCTTACCAACTGCTGGACAACAATCCCAACCGGCAAATGCGCCTGGTGCGCAACCCCCATTATCAGCACGGAACCTATCCTACAGAAGGGTTGCCGGATGAAGCCGATCCCGATTTGCTGGCCGATGGGGGCAAGCCGCTGCCGCTGATTGACGAGGTGGTGTATCTGCTGGAAAAAGAAAGCGTGCCATTGTGGAACAAGTTTCTGCAAGGCTATTACGATGCGTCAGGGGTAAGCTCCGACAGCTTTGATCAGGCCATTTCGGTGTCGTCGCAAGGGGATTTGAGCCTGACCAGCGAGATGCAGCAAAAGGGCATCCAGTTTCTCAGTGCGGTGGAACCGACCGTGTTTTATCTGGGCTTTAATATGGACGATCCGGTCGTAGGCGGGTACGACAAAACGGCGCGCAAGCTGCGTCAGGCCATCAGCATCGCGGTGGACATGGAAGAATACATTTCCATTTTTCTGAACGGGCGGGGTGTGGCCGCACAGGGACCGATTCCTCCGGGCATTTATGGTTACGAACGCAACCGTGACCATTTCAATGATGTGATCTATCAGTGGAGCGACCATGGACCGGTTCGCCGACCACTGGACGAGGCCCGCCAGCTTCTGGCGGAAGCCGGCTACCCGGATGGCAAAACGCCGGAAGGAGAGCCGTTGACCCTGTATTACGACACGCCTGCCACCGGTCCGGACGCCAAGTCCCAATTGAACTGGTACCGCAAACAGCTGGCCAAACTGGGCATCGAGTTGGTGATCCGTGCCACCGACTACAACCGCTTTCAGGAAAAAGTGCGAGGGGCCAAAGTGCAGTTGTTTTCCTGGGGTTGGAACGCCGATTACCCGGACCCGGAAAATTTCCTGTTCCTGCTCAGTGGGGACCAGGCCGTCATCAACAGCAATGGCAGTGGGGTCAACGCGTCCAACTACGATCGGCCTCAATTCAATCAATGGTTCCAACAGGTCAAGCGCATGCCCAATGGGCCTGAACGTCAGGCCCTGATCCGCAAAATGGTCAAGCTCGTGCAGGAGGACGCGCCCTGGGTCTGGGGACTGCACCCCAAAAGCGTGTCGCTGTTTCATGACTGGTATCGCAATGTCTGGGCCAATCCCATGGCCAACAATACCCTAAAATACCATCGCCTGGAGGCGGCCAAGCGGGTCGAGAAACAGCAGGCATGGAACCAGCCTGTGGTCTGGCCGCTTTGGGTGCTGGCTCTGTTGATCATGGCTTCGGTTTACCCGCTGGTGAGCGCCTACCGGCGTCGACAGCGCCAGACCCTGGTGGGGAACACGGCTCAGAATGCCGTTCAAAACAGGGCGGCCGATGAGTCAAAAGCCGCGCCATCCACCAGCAGCCGGAAATCTGGGGAGGGACCGTCATGTTAGCCTATATGGTGCGTCGATTGATCTATGCCGTGCCCATTCTGATTGGGGTCAATCTGATCACGTTTGCCCTGTTTTTTATGGTCAACACGCCCGACGATATGGCGCGGGCACAACTGGAGGCCAAGCAGACCACCCCGGAAATGATCCAGGCCTGGAAACAGTCGCATGGCTATGACAAGCCGTTGTTTGTCAACAATGAGTCAAGCGGACTGGACACCGTGACCGAGACCCTGTTTGTGCAGGAATCGCTCAAGCTGTTCATGCTGGATTTCGGTCAGGCCGACAACGGCCGTCAGATCAGCGAAGACATTCAGGAACGCATGTGGCCGTCGCTGGCCATTGCGTTGCCGACGTTTCTGATCGGGCTGGTTACCAACATTGCGCTGGCATTGCTGATCGTGCTGTTTCGGGGATCGGTGCTGGACACCGCAACCATGATCGTGGCGGTGGCCATCATGTCGATTTCGGGGCTGTTTTACATCATTGCCGGGCAGGTGCTGTTCAGCAAAATGCTGCACTGGGTGCCGATTTCGGGCTACGAATCGGGCTGGGAAATGTGGCGTTTTCTGATATTGCCGGTGGCCATCGGCGTGTTTGCCGGTCTGGGGGCCGGGGTGCGCTGGTACCGCAGTATTTTTCTGGAAGAAATCAATAAGGACTACATTCGCACCGCCCGGGCCAAAGGCCTGTCGGAAATCCGCTTGCTGTTCGGGCACCTGCTCCAGAACGGGTTGCTGCCGATTCTGACCGGGGTGGTGGTGATCATTCCGACCCTGTTCATGGGCAGCCTGATCATGGAATCGTTTTTCGGAATTCCGGGTCTGGGCAGTTACACCATCGATGCGATCAATGCGCAGGACTTTGGCATCGTCAAGGCCATGGTGTTTCTGGGCGCTTTGCTCTACATCATCGGCCTGATCCTGACCGATCTGTCCTACGCCTTTTTTGACCCGAGAGTGAGGTTTGATCAATGATGGCCCCGCTTTGGAGCGATTACATGATCTGGTTGCTGGTGGTCGCCCTGTGGGGTTGGGGCCTGATTTTGCGGCGCTCCCCCCAGGTCAGGGAACAGTGGATTCAGATTTTTCAGTCCCGGATTGCGATGGTGTCGGCGATTATCCTGCTGGCCTACGCCTCGGTGGCTTTGCTGGACTCGGTGCGGTTTGACACAGCCCAGAAGGGCCAGATCACTCTGTTGGACATGGCCTTTGAGTCCATTGCCACCCAGTCCGAACGCACTTATTCCGCGCCGTTTGCCGATAGGGAATACAATCAGAGTCTGGTGACCCGCGACAACGGCGATGTGGAGCAGCAATACCTGCCATTGAAGTGGGTGCAGGCCGAGGTGTCCATTGGCTGGGCGACGCTTCAGGTGCTGTTGAGTGCGGCCTTGCTGACAGCGCTGCTGGTGGGGTTGCATCTGGCGTGGCGCGCCCGAGTGCACAAACTCGGATTGGCCGAGTATGGGCGCAACGTCTGGCGGGATCAGACCCGTCTGCCCTGGCGCACCGCTTATGTGACGGTGTTGCTGATGCTGTTTGTCTGGGGCTGGCTGGGGTATCTGAGCCAGTTTTATCATGTGCTCGGGACTGACAAGGTAGGACAGGATGTGCTTTACACCGCGATCAAAAGCATCCGTACCGGGGTGTTGATCGGGGTGTTGACCACACTGGTGATGCTGCCGCTGGCCCTGTTTCTCGGGATCAGTGCCGGGCTGTTCAAAGGCTGGGTCGACGATGCCATTCAGTATCTCTATACCACCCTCAATTCGATCCCAGGGGTTCTGTTGATTGCGGCGGCGGTGCTGGTGATGCAGACCATTCTCAATAACAACCCCCAGTGGTTTGGTTCGACCGAAGAACGGGCCGATCTGCGCCTGCTGTTTTTGGTGTTTATTCTGGGGATGACCAGTTGGACCGGCCTTTGTCGTTTGTTGCGGGCCGAAACTCTGAAACTGTCTCAAGTGGACTTTGTCACCTCGGCTCGTGCATTTGGGGTCAGCCGCCTGACCATCATTGTGCGCCACATCATGCCCAATGTGATGCACATTGTGCTGATTGCGGTGGTGCTGGATTTCAGCGGACTGGTTCTGGCCGAAGCGGTGCTTTCCTATGTGGGCGTGGGCGTGGACCCGACCACGCACAGCTGGGGCAATATGATCAATCAGGCCCGACTGGAAATGGCACGTGAACCCATGGTCTGGTGGTCGCTGTTTTCCGCCTTTGTGTTTATGTTTCTGTTGGTGCTGGCGGCCAACTTGTTTTCCGATCGGGTCCAGAAAGTGCTGGACCCGCGCACTCAAACGCGTTAAAAGCCTGGTTGACGGGCTAACTCAAGGATTGTTTATTTATGACGGCTGTGTTGGATCTCCGACAATTGACTTTGCAGGCAGGCTCCGAAGTTCTGGTGGACTCGGTCAGTTTTGCGATCGAACCCGGTGAAATCTTTGCGCTGGTGGGCGAATCCGGCAGCGGCAAATCCCTGACCGCGATGGCGATTATGCGACTCTTGCCGGACGCCTTGAGTGTGACCGCCGGGGAAGCGCATCTGCACGGACAGAATCTGTTTGCCCTGCCCGAAATGGCCATGCAGAAGGTGCGCGGCAAAAAAATCGCAATGATATTTCAGGAACCCATGACCTCGCTCAATCCGGTGATGACCATCGGCGCGCAGGTGAGCGAGGTATTGCGGCTGCATCTGTCGCTTTCCGGACGGGCGGCCAGACAAACCACCATTGACCTGTTTGAAGAAGTCGGCATTCCCAACCCGCATGAACGCTATGGCTGGTACCCGCACCAGCTTTCCGGCGGGCAGAAACAACGGGTGATGATTGCGATGGCGCTGGCCTGCGAGCCGGATTTGCTGATCGCGGACGAACCCACCACGGCTTTGGATGTGACCATTCAAGCACAGGTACTGTCGCTCCTGAAACGTTTGCGTGACAGGCATGGTTTGTCGATTTTATTTATCACCCACGACATGGGCGTGGTATATGAAATGGCCGACCGGGTGGCCGTGATGCAGAAGGGGCGTGTGATTGAGCAGGCCAAAACGCAGCATTTTTTCGACCATCCGACCGAGCCTTACACCCAAAAACTGCTGGCCGATGCGGTGCCGGTGTCCGAATTCAAGCCGGTGCTTGAGCGCCCGCCTTTGTTGGAGGTGACCGATCTCAAGGTGCATTTCCCAATCAAAAAAGGCATTCTGCAGCGCACGGTGGATCACGTTCGTGCAGTCGATGGGGTGAGCTTGTCGATTGGCAAAGGCGAAACCCTGGCGTTGGTGGGCGAGTCCGGCAGTGGCAAGAGCACCATTGGCCAGGCCATTCTGAAACTGGTCAAAGCCACCCATGGTCGCGTGGTGTTTCAACAGAACGCACAATCGCATGAGCTGGTGGCCTTGAAAGAGAAGCAAATGAAGCCGTTACGCCAGAAACTGCAAGTCATTTTTCAGGACCCGTTTTCGGCGCTGAACCCTCGAATGTCGGTGGGCGAGATCATTCGCGAAGGCATGCAAAGCCTGAAAGTCGGTCCCAGAGACAAGGCCGGACAACAGAAACGGGTCAGCGAACTGCTGGAGCAGGTCGGCCTGTTGCCGGAGCACGCACAACGCTATCCGCACGAATTTTCCGGCGGTCAGCGCCAGCGCATCGGCATCGCTCGGGCTCTGGCGGTGGAGCCCGAGTTGATCATCTGCGATGAGCCGACCAGTGCGCTGGATGTGTCGGTGCGGGCTCAGGTATTGTCGTTGCTGAATCATCTGCAACGCCAGTACCAGCTGTCGTTTTTGTTTATCACCCACGACTTGTCGATCATCCCGGCCGTTGCCCACAAGGTGGCCGTGATGCAGGCGGGCAAAATTGTAGAGCAGGGCGAGGTCGAACAGGTGATGACCCAGCCACAGCACCCTTACACTCGCCAGTTACTCGACAGCGCGCCCAGCCTGATTCGCAAGCGCTTGGCTTGATCGTTTAAAAGCCGCCCCGTCAGGAGTCCTTTTCCAGCTTCAGCAATTGTTGCTGGGTTTTGAGCAGTGAATCGGGGTTAAGGCTGATGCTGTCGATGCCCAGTTCCATCAGAAAAGCGGCCATCTCGGGGTAGTCGGACGGTGCCTGACCGCAAAACCCGGTGTGCAGACCGCATTTTCTGGCTTTTTCGATCGCCATCCGAATCATCTGTTTGACGCCGTCCTGGCGTTCGTCAAAACGCCCGGCGACCTGCCCCGAATCCCGGTCAATGCCCAGCACCAGCTGGGTCAGATCGTTGGAACCGATGGAAATGCCATCAAAGTGGGGCGCGAACTGCTCCATCACCAACACATTGTTGGGGATTTCGCACATCATATAGACTTCCAGCCCGTTATGGTGGCGGGTCAATCCGTTTTTGGCCATCACGGCAAGCGCGTCTTCCGCTTCCTCCACGGTGCGCACAAACGGCAACATCACTTTGAGATTGTTCAGGCCAAAGTCTTCGCGTACGGCTTTGATCGCCGCGCATTCCATGGCAAAGGCCGGGGCAAAGCTTTCGGATATATAGCGCGCCGCGCCGCGAAAACCGAGCATCGGGTTTTCTTCATGGGGTTCAAAAAAGCGCCCACCCAGCAGAGAGCGATATTCATTGGATTTGAAGTCGGACAGCCGCAAAATGACCGGCCGCGGATAAAACGCCGCACACAAAGTGGCAATGCCTTCGCTGAGACGCTGAATGAAAAATGCCTCGCCCTGGTCCGAGGCAAACCCGGCCTGCTTGAGCAAGGAGTGGATTTGTTCGCGGGTGTCGGGATCGGTCACGGATTCCGGGTGACACAACGCCAACGGGTGAATTTTGATCGATTCGTTGATCATGAATTCCATGCGCGCCAGCCCCACGCCCGCGCTGGGCAGAAACTGATGGGCAAAGGCCATGTCCGGGTTGGCCAGATTCAGCATCAGGTCGGTCTGGGTGGTTTCCAAATCGCTCAGATCGGTTTGCGTTTTTTCATAAGGCTGTTCTCCAGCATAGACTTTGCCGGTGTCGCCCTCCACGCAGGACACGGTCACTTTCTGCTCATCCAGGCCCATCAGATCGGTGGTCGCCTTGCCACAGCCGACGATGGCCGGAATCCCCAGCTCACGCGCGATGATCGCGGCATGGCAGGTGCGTCCACCGCGATTGGTGACAATGGCGGCCGCTTTTTTCATAATCGGTTCCCAATCGGGCGTGGTCATGTCGGTGACCAGAATGTTGCCCGGTTCGAACCGTTCGATTTCGGCGACGTCTTCAATGATTTTAACCCGGCCCTGAGCCAGACGATCGCCGACAGCGCGGCCCGTCGTCAGCACTTTGGCGTCCGGCTCGGGGTGAATCTGGAACTGGGTCAGGCAGTGGCGGTTTTGCTGGGAACGCACGGTTTCCGGGCGTGCTTGAACGATGTAGAGCTGACCGTCAATGCCGTCCTTGGCCCATTCAATGTCCATGGCCTTGGTCTCATCCTGGTCGGTGCTGTAGTGCTGCTCAATGCGCATCGCAAAATCGGTCAATCGCAACACTTCTGCGTCATCGAGGCAATATTGCTGGCGTTCCTCGACCGTGGTCTGAATGTTTTTGACCGGCGATTTTTTCAGCCCGCTGGTGTCGTAAATCATTTTCAGTTTTTTCGCCCCCAGGTGGCGGCGCAGTACTTGACGGTAGCCCTGTTCAAACGTGGGTTTGTGCACATAAAATTCGTCCGGGTCCACGGCACCCTGCACTACGTTTTCCCCCAGCCCCCAGGCGCCGGTGACAAACACCACCTGATCAAACCCGTTTTCGGTGTCGAGCGTGAACATGACTCCGGAGCTGGCCAGATCGGAGCGCACCATTTTCTGCACGCCAATCGACAGACCGACCTGAAAATGGTCAAAGCCTTTGTCGATGCGGTAATGGGTGGCCCGGTCGGTAAACAGTGAGGCAAAACAGCGTTTGCAGGCTTCCAACAGGGCATCAAACCCTTCGATGTTGAGGTAGGTTTCTTGCTGGCCGGCAAAGCTGGCATCGGGCAGGTCTTCGGCTGTGGCCGAACTGCGCACCGCCAGAGTGATGTCGCCTTCAAAGCGTTGATTGAGTTCCAACCAGGCCTGGTGAATTTCGGATTGAATCGTGCGCGGCATCTCTGCGTGATAAATGGCTTCGCGAATGGCCTGGGTGCGTTTGCCCAGGTCGGCCACATTGTCGGCGTCCAGCGGGTCCAGCTGCTCATGCAGAAAGTCCCACAAGTCGTTGTCCGTCAGCAATTGGCGATAGGCTTCGGCAGTGACGGCAAACCCGTCCGGCACCGGGATGCCTTTGGGCGTCAACGCCTGAAACATTTCCCCCAGCGACGCGTTTTTGCCGCCGACCAGGGGGATGTCATCAATGCCGATTTCATTAAAAAAACGAATGTAGCGCATGCCCATCTCCTTTTAGCACGGAAATTTCATAAATTTGCGCCAAGATCGCTCAGGAACTTGTTTTCACAAGGAAATTTCTGAAGGAGTGTCGTATCAACGATTACGACCGACTGAAGAAATATTTCTTGTGGAATCAAGGGGCAAGCGAGATGGTGCATAATTTTATGAATTTTCCGGGTTAGTACAAATAAACACCAGGCCTGGTCAATTTTGCAGACCAGCGTCAGTAGTGTGGTGGTGGCGTTTCCTCGCTGACGGGTTTGATGCCGCTTTGCTCTGATCTTAACGCTTTGAACGCATCCGAGAGAATATTGATTTGTTTTTGCAACAATTGCAATTGCTGATGTTGCTGACCCACGGTGCGATTGAGGGTGTCAATCGTGTCCTGCTGATAGGCGCAGGTCATTTCCAGCTGTTCCAGACGTTGCTGGCCATCGCTCAGTTGCGTGATCTCATTGGCCATGGGGTCCATTCCTCTGATGGTTGATCGTTTGAATCATGATAACGCAGACTGACCCGATCCTGTGGCGGAGGCATCAATGTCAAGTCGGTGGTGTGCAGTTCATCACGCCGGAAATAGTGGCAACTCAGGGTGTCGCCCGGTTGATGGCGTGACAGATAGGTTTCCAACCGGCTCAACGACTCGATTTTGAAGCCATTGAGCGCAATCAGTTCATCGTTGGGGGCCAGTCCGGCGTTGACCGCGGCCTGTTCCTGCCAGATGTGGCGCACTTTCAGTGTGTGGTGTTCGGTTTGAACAAAGTTGGCACCCAACACCAGTGGGGCTTCAAATGGGGCTTCCAGATCGTCCTCGTCTCCCAGATGACCGCCCATGTCTTTCAGATGACTGGGCGCGCGCAGGCGAAACTCGATGCCAACGCTGGCAAACAGGGCTTCAAACGGCAAATCTTCTGTCCCATCAAGATAGCGGGCAAAAAAGTCGGACAGGTCCAGGCCGCTGACGCGTTCGCACACCTGTTCAATTTCGCCTTCGCCCAGACCAGCCCCGGTGCGACCGTAATCGCGCCACAGGGCAAGCAGAACGTCGTCCAGACTGAGTTTGCCTTGGGTGTCGCGACGCAGGGTCAAATCCAGTCCCAATGCGATCAACGCGCCTTTGGTGTAGTAGTTGACGATGGCATTGGGCGCGTTTTCATCCTGCTGATAAAACTTGGTCCAGGTCAGGACGCTGGATTCGGCCACACTTTGCTGAAAGCGGCCGGGCAGGCGATACACCTTGGTCATTTCCTTACTCAAACGCGTCAGGTATTGTTCGGCTGACAGGATGCCGGCGCGCCAGAGAATGTTCAGGTCATAAAACGAGGTGATGCCTTCAAACCACCAGAGCTGGCGGGTGTAAACCGGTTCGGTCAGGCTGGGGCGCTGGTAAACCTGCGGTTGGATGCGTTTGACGTTCCAGGTATGAAAATACTCATGCGAACACAGCTCCAGAAAATTCAGGTAGGCGTCCGGGTAAACGGTTTTTCTTCCCAGATAAGGCAGGTCGTCGCGGCTGATCATCAAGGCGGTGGAATCCAGATGTTCCAGCCCGCCGTAATCACTGGCGGTGACCATGACCTGGAACAGGTAGCGCTCAATCGGCCAGGGCGTGCCGAACAACGTGAGTTCGGTCTCGCAAATGCGGGTCAGATCGGCCTTCAATTGCTCGGTGTCGACACGGTCCCATTCGATCTTTCCGGTAAACACGGCCTGATGGGCAATGCCGCAGGCTTCGAATTCCAGGCACTGGAAAGTGCCGATTTCGACCGGGTACTCAATCAGATCCCAGTAGTTTCGGGCCTGGAAACGCCCGAAGCCCTGTGCATTGGTGGCCAGAGCGGGCAGGGTGGTGGCCACTTGCCAGTCAGACTGAAACGCCTGTTGGCCCGGTTCCAGTATCACCTCTACCGGTTGGTCGCGCTGACCTTCCACCGCCAGAAACACACTGGTGCCATTGAAAAAGGCATGGGTCGCGTCGAAATGGGCACCGCGCACCGACAAATCCCAGGCATAGACCTGATAACGGACCTCGACCGGCCCCTCGGTGGGTTCGATCTGCCAATGGGCGGCGTCCAGCGGTGTGATCGCAAGTGGACGGGCATCGTGTGTCCGGGCGGACAGTCGATTGAGGTGTTTGGCAAAATCCCGGATCAGGTAACTGCCGGGAATCCACTTGGGCAAGGCAAGTGTCTGACCGGCCGGGTCGGGACGCTCAATGGTCAGCGTCACCTCAAACACATGGGCATGCGGGTCGGTCAGCTTGACCCGGTATTGGATTGAAAACGCATCGGCGATGGCCGCTTGAGGACGTGAGGCAAATAAGGTCATGGAAAAGCGATTTCCTCCGGTTTCAGTGGTCACTCACGGGAAGCGAGTGGAATTGGTTATAATGTCCCCCATTTTACGCCATTTGCCTGCGCAAATGGTATCGGACTCATGAGTTTACGATGAAGGAGACGCTTGTGGTAAAAACGCGATTCGCCCCCAGCCCGACTGGCTTTCTGCATATCGGTGGTGTGCGCACTGCCTTGTTTTCCTGGCTGTATGCCCGCCAGCAGAAAGGGCAGTTTGTGCTGCGTATCGAAGACACCGACCGCGAACGCTCGACCCAGGCGTCGGTCGATGCGATCATGGATGGCATGCATTGGCTGGGACTGGATTATGACGAAGGTCCGATTTATCAGACCCAGCGTTTTGATCGTTACAAAGCCGTGATCGATCAGCTTCTGGCCGAGGGCAAAGCCTATTACTGTTACGCCAGTCAGGAAGAACTGGACCAGATGCGTGAGGCGCAGCGCGAACGGGGCGAAAAACCGCGCTATGACGGCCGTTATCGTGACTTTACCGGCACACCGCCGCAAGGGGTCAAGCCGGTCATTCGCTTCAAAAACCCGCAGGAAGGCAGTGTGGTGATCGAGGATCTGGTCAAAGGGCCGATCACCGTGGCCAACAGCGAACTGGATGACCTGATCATTGCCCGGTCGGATGGCACGCCCACCTACAACCTGACCGTGGTGGTCGATGACTGGGACATGGGCATGACCCATGTGATTCGCGGCGATGACCACATCAACAACACCCCACGTCAGATCAATCTGTATCAGGCACTGAATGCGCCCGTGCCAAAGTTTGCCCACATTCCGATGGTTCTGGGCAGTGACGGGGCGCGCTTGTCCAAGCGTCACGGCGCGGTGTCGGTGCTGCAATACAAGGAAGAAGGGTTTTTGCCCGAAGCCTTGTTGAATTATCTGGTCCGGCTGGGCTGGTCACATGGCGATCAGGAAATCTTCACACTGGAAGAGATGGTGGCGCATTTTTCACTGGAAGCGGTCAATACGGCGCCGTCCACGTTCAACGAAGAAAAACTGCTGTGGATCAATCAGCAACACATCCAGACCACGCCCCTGAGCAACTTAACCGCCAACCTGAAGCCGTTCATGGACGAGCGAGGCCTGGATACCGAACAGGGCCCATCGCTGGCAGCGGTGGCCGATCTGTTGCGCGAACGGGCGCGCACACTGGTGGAAATGGCCGACTCAGCGCGTTATTTTTACAGTGAGTTTGACGAGTTTGATCCCGTCGCCACCAAAAAGCACCTGCGTCCAGTTGCGGAAACCCCGTTGCACACCCTTCGCGACAAACTGGCCCGGCTTGAAGACTGGTCGGCCAAACCGATTCATGAATGCGTTCAGACCACAGCGGCGGAGCTGGAAGTGGGCATGGGCAAGGTGGGCATGCCATTCCGGGTGGCGATCACAGGCGGGGGACAGTCGCCGTCGATTGACGCCACCGCGGAACTGATTGGCCAGTCGCGCTGTCTGGCGCGCATGGATCGGGCTCTGGCCGTGATTGAGGTGCGCAAGTCGCAGAACGGCTGAAAGGGCCTGGCATTTTGTGCGCATCGGGAAGGGGGTGAAACCGTAAGCATTTTTGGTTGCGTCAGACCCAGCGCACAGGATTCATTGTTAAAAAATTGTAAAAATGGCTTGACCGCCGCAGTCAGTTCCTTATAATACGCACCCATCAGCTCAGGGGGGCTATAGCTCAGCTGGGAGAGCGCAACACTGGCAGTGTTGAGGTCAGCGGTTCGATCCCGCTTAGCTCCACCATTTTACTTAGGCCAAATGGTTATTCGAGTTGATATTTTGTGTCCCGTTCGTCTAGAGGCCTAGGACACCGCCCTTTCACGGCGGTAACAGGGGTTCGACTCCCCTACGGGACGCCATTGCGGGAATAGCTCAGCGGTAGAGCACAACCTTGCCAAGGTTGGGGTCGCGAGTTCGAACCTCGTTTCCCGCTCCAGATTCAAGATTGTTTGATCGCCTTCCTCTAGGCCGGATATCAAGCCTTCAAACAATCGCCTGCTTCGGCAGGCATTTTTTTTGTCTGAATGATTTTTTTGTTTTGGCAAATCGCGACAACGTCCCGTTCGTCTAGAGGCCTAGGACACTGCCCTTTCACGGCGGCAACAGGGGTTCGACTCCCCTACGGGACGCCACATTATCAACCCGCCAAACGCGTTTGTGTCTGGCGGGTTTTTTCTTTCTGCTTCCCTGACGTGCACGCTTTTTTACCAGGCCTGGTAAGTTTTGGTGCCCCGACCGACCTGTGGCGAATATTTTTACAGAGAAATTGCAGCAAATGGGTGTTGTCATGTGTGTTTTCCAAACAGGCGCTATCCTTGCTTTATGGCTGGCATGCCGGTGTCATCTCTATGCCATCTGTGGCTGGCATGATACCCTGTGCAACAAACAAAACACTCAGCGAACGCTTGATGCAAGCGGCAAGCTTTGCTTTAGCCCGGAAATTTCATAAATTTGCGCCAATATCGCGCAGGCAATTGGTTTCACAAGGAAATTTCTGAAGGAGTGTCGTATCAACGATTACGACCGACTGAAGAAATATTTCTTGTGGAATCAAGGGGCAAGCGAGATGGTGCATAATTTTTATGAATTTTTCGGGTTAGAATAGGCTTTTACTTTTCAACAGGAGCAGACAGATGTCTCAGGCAGAGATAGGCGTCATCGGACTGGCCGTCATGGGCCAGAATCTGGTATTGAACATGGCCGATCACGGTTTCAAGGTCGCGGTATATAACCGTTCTTACGACAAAACCGATGCCTTTGTCCGGCAGCGGGTGGAAGACCGCCCAATTGTCGGCGCTCAGTCTTTGACGGAACTGGTGGATCAACTGGCCAGACCGCGCAAAATCATGCTGATGGTCAAGGCCGGGGACGTGGTGGATCGATTGATCGATGACCTGATCCCGCTGCTGTCTGAAGGCGACATCATCATCGATGGTGGCAACTCGCTCTATACCGATTCCACCCGCCGCACCCAGCGTTTGAAAGCCGAGGGCCTGCATTTTATCGGCACCGGCGTGTCCGGTGGCGAAGAAGGGGCGCGAACCGGTCCTTCGATCATGCCGGGCGGAGACGTCGCGGCTTGGCCGGCGGTCAAACCCATTTTTCAAGCGATTTCTGCGAAATCCGATGGTCAGCCTTGCTGTGACTGGGTAGGGCCGGAAGGCGCTGGTCATTACGTCAAAATGGTGCACAACGGCATTGAGTATGGCGACATGCAATTGATCGCCGAGGCGTATCATTTGATGCGTCAGGGACTGGGGCTGTCGGTGGATGCGATTCAGGCGGTGTTTGCCGACTGGAACCAAGGCGTTCTGGACTCTTATTTGATTGAAATCACCGCTGAGCTGCTGACCTTTAAAGATGACGACGGCGAGCCGCTGGTGGACAAAATTCTGGACGCGGCCGGGCAGAAGGGCACGGGCAAATGGACCGGCATCAGTTCGCTGGAATTGGGGGTGCCGGTGACATTGATCACCGAGTCGGTGTATGCCCGTTGCCTGTCGGCTCTGAAATCGGAACGCGAAGAGGCGGCTCAGCGCTATCCGGCCAGTGAGGTGCCTCCGTTGAGCGAATCGGAAACCCGGGCCATGATTGCGGCGCTGCATGACGCGCTCTATGCGTCCAAGATCATGTCTTATGCTCAGGGTTATATGCTGATGCGCGAAGCGGCCAGCGAGTTTGACTGGGACCTGAACTACGGCGGCATTGCGCTGATGTGGCGGGGCGGGTGCATCATTCGCAGCCGTTTTCTGGAAAACATCAAACAGGCTTACGATCAGAACCCGAGTTTGAACAACCTGTTGCAGGCCGAATTTTTCGAGCAGGCGGTCAAGCAGTCCGAATCCAACTGGCGCAAAGCCGTGGCCTTTGCGGTCACGCAGGGACTGCCGGTGCCGGCCATGAGCTCGGCGCTGGCCTTTTTTGATGGCTATCGCAGTGCGCGCCTGCCAGCCAACCTGTTGCAGGCCCAGCGCGATTATTTCGGGGCCCACACCTATGAGCGCATCGATGCGCCCAGAGGGGAACGTTTTCATACCGACTGGATTCATTCGGGCGGTCATGCCCAATCCGGCAGTTACGAGGTGTAAATCATGGCTCAGGCCTGTACTTATGTGGTGTTCGGTGCCACCGGCAATTTGTCATTGACCAAACTGATGCCCAGTTTTTACCATCTGGAGCAGATGGGGCGGCTGGATGACAACATGCACATTCTGGCCATCGGACGCCGGGACTGGTCACGTCAGGACTGGATTGATACCGTGCACTCGCATCTGTCGCCCAAAGCTCGTGGCGGTCTGGACGAGGCGGTGTTTGACCGGTTTGTGCAACGGTTGGATTATTTCTGTATGGATATCAATGAGGCCGCTGCCTACGAGCAGTTGGGGCAGAAAATCCAGTCGGCCGGCTGGTCGGACAATGTGGCTTTTTATCTGTCGCTGGCTCCAGACTTTTTTGCCGAAGTGGTACGGCATCTGAGTAAGGCCGACCTGTTGCTGGAGCAGACCGGCTGGAAACGGGTGGTGCTGGAAAAGCCTTTCGGCTATGACTTAAACAGCGCCAAACACCTGCAGCGCGAACTCAACAAATACCTCAGGGAAACGCAAACTTACCGCATTGACCACTATCTGGGCAAAGGCATGGTGCAGAACATCATGGTGTTCCGCTTTGCCAACCTGCTGATGGAACCGCTGTGGAACCGCAATTTCATCGAGCATGTGCAGATCACCCACGCCGAGGACCGGCCCATTGGCACCCGTGCCGGTTATTACGACACCAGCGGGGCCATGCGCGACATGATCCAGAGTCATCTGCTGCAATTGCTGGCACTGGTGGCCATGGAGCCGCCGGCGTCGATGGAGGCCGAAGACCTGCGTGACGAAAAGGTGAAACTGCTCAAATCGATCCGTCCGATCCAGAAAAAGAACGTGTCGGCCCAGGCCTATCGTGCCCAGTACACGGCCGGAACCGTGCATGGCCAGTCGGTACCGGGTTATCTCGAAGAGCCGGGCGTGTCCCCGGACAGTGTGACCGAGACCTATGCGGCGATGAAGCTGTATGTCGACAACTGGCGCTGGGCCGGGGTGCCGTTTTATGTGCAGACGGGCAAAAATCTGCCCAAAAACAAAACCCTGGTGTCGGTCTGTTTCAAACACCCGCCCAAGCAGTTTTTCCGCGATTCGCAGATCGAGAAAATGGAACCCAACTGGATCATTTTCGGGATCCAGCCCGATGAGTCGATCAAGGTGGAAATGATGGCCAAACAGCCGGGGCTGGAGATCAATACCCAGCAGATCAGTCTGGACGCCGCGCTCAGGCCAGAAGAAGAGGACGCGTACGACGCCTATGAGGAATTGTTGCTGGACGTGATCAAAGGCGACCGTTCGCTGTTTTTGCGTTACGACGAAGTCAAAGCGGCCTGGAATGTGGTCGATCCGGTGATTGAGGCCTGGAGCACCCAGACCACCTACATCGATACCTACGAATCGGGAACCTGGGGCCCACAGGGCGCGAACAAACTGTTTGATTCGCCCGAGCAGAGCTGGCGCTATCACACTCATCCGGAGCATTGAATCATGACCGAAATCAACAGCCTGCCCGACAATTGGGTGGTATTCGATCAGGCCGAAGAACTGTCAGAGGCCTTGTGTCAGAGACTGCTGACACTCGCTGAGGACGCCATCCGTCAGCGCGGAACCTTTCATCTGGTACTGGCTGGCGGCACCACGCCCTTGCAGACCTACCGCCGACTGGCGCAGGCAAAAGCCGACTGGTCACACTGGTATGTGTATCTGGGGGATGAACGGGTTCTGCCGGTGGACGATCCGGAACGCAACAGTGTGCAAATTGACCAGGCCTGGTTGTCCCGCGTACCGATTCCATCCCGACAGATTCATTGGATTCCGACAGAACTGGGTCTGACCCTGGCTCAGAAGGCCTATCAGCATTCGATGGATCGTTTGCTGGCGACGCAGCCGTTTGACGTGGTGTTGCTGGGCATGGGCGAAGACGGCCATACGGCCAGCCTGTTTCCCGGACACACGCATGATCCGGATCAGAAGGTGGTTACCGAGTCCCATTCTCCCAAGCCGCCTTCGGAACGGGTCAGCCTCAACGACTGTGCCTTGGCGCAAACGCGTCACTTGTTCAAGATCGTCACAGGTGCCAGCAAGCGTGATGCGGTGGCGGAATGGCTGGAAGGCGTTTCTCTGCCGATCAGCCGTATTAAGGCGGAACCTGTACGCCAGAGCAACTGGCACGACGACTGTCAGGGCGAGACTCAGGTCTGGATCGATTCTCAGGCACTTTGATCGCGGGCGTCGGTTCCGACGTCAATCGAACTGGAGACCACATTCTGGACTTGCTCCAGCTGATCCAGCAATTCGCCCAATTGAATGCGTTGGTCCAGCTCCACCTGAAGGGTCATGCTGACCGAACCGTCCTCACGGTCGGTTTTGGTGTCGGACGACAGCAGGTTGATGTCCGCCTGTGTCAACAACGTCATCACATCTCGTAACAGGCCTTTTCGGTCGAACGCCAGCAATTGAATGTCCGCCTGTGTCGGCCGGGCGGCGGACGCCGGTTCGGAACCGGCCCAGGCGACTTCCAGTAAGCGTTTCTGCTCTTCGAATGTCAGATTCAGGATGTTGCCGCAATCCTGCCGATGCACGGTCACCCCGCGTCCGCGGGTCACATAGCCAATGATCTCATCACCCGTTTCCGGCTCACAGCAGGGGGCCAGATGAGTCCCGACCTGCGGGGCACCCACCACATAGACCCCGCTTTCCGGCACACCCGCTTCCGGCCAGTCCGGTTTTTCGGTCTGAGCAGGGCGCTCGCTGCGCTTTGGTTCATTCTGGCGGAGGGGTTGCAGCCAGCGTTGAATGGCATCGGTCAGCTGGCGTTCATTGATCTGGCCTTTGCCCAGATCCTCAAACAAGGCTTCGGCCGAGGGCAGACGAAAACGCTCGGCCAAGTTCAGGGCGCTGATGTCGGCATTGAGGCGTTTGCATTCTTTCTGAAACAATGCCTGTCCGGCTTCGATGTTGGCTTCTTTGTTCTGCTGATTGAACCAATGCCGTACTTTGGTGCGGGCGCGACTGGTGCCGAGATAATGCAGGTTGGGGTTGAGCCAGTTGCGGTTGGGCCCGCCGTTTTTGACCGACAGAATTTCAACCTTGTCCCCGGTTCTGAGCTGGTAGGTCAGCGGTCGGATTTTGCCGTTGATTTTTGCGCCCCGGCAGCTGTGGCCGAGATTGGTGTGAATCTGATAGGCAAAATCCAGTGCCGTCGCGCCCTGTGACAGGGTGATGACTTCGTTGTCCGGGGTCATCACATAAATCTGTTCACTGAGCAGCTCGGTACTGATTTCATTGAGCAGGTCGGGATTGTCATTGTATTCCAGCATCTGGCGCACCAGGTTGATGCTTTTTTCCAATCGCTCATCCAGCCGTTTGCCGCCTTCCTTGTAGCGCCAGTGGGCGGCCACACCGTATTCGGCGTGGTAATGCATCTCGTGGGTACGAATCTGAATTTCCACTGGTTTGCTGCCATCGCCCAGTACCACCGTGTGAATCGACTGGTAGCCATTGTCTTTGGGGCTGGCGATGTAGTCGTCAAACTCGGTTTTGATGTAGTTCCAACGGCTGTGAATGATGCCCAGCGCTTCGTAACATTCGGACACGGAATTGACGTAAATCCGCACCGCTCTCAGGTCATACAGTTCCTCAATGCCCAAATGCTTCTGGGTCATTTTTTTCCAGATGCTGAAAATGTGTTTGGGTCGGCCGCTGATCTGACATTCGATGCGCGAATCGGCAAACAGTTCGCGCAGCCGCGCCATAAAGCTTTCGATGTAGCATTCGCGCTGATCGCGTCGGGCATCCAGTTGGCGGGCAATGTCTTTGTAGGTGTCGGGCATCAGATAGCGGAATGACAGGTCTTCCAGCTCCCATTTCAATTGAGCGATGCCCAGACGGTTGGCCAGAGGCGCAAAGATCAGCTGGGTTTCCTGTGCGATTCGGTAGCGGGCCTCTTCGGGCGCGTCTTTGAGCTGGCGCAGTCGAATGACCCGATAGCCCAGCTTGACGATCATGATACGAATGTCGGAAATCATGGCCAGCAACATCTGACGCAGACGCTCGGTCTGCTCTTCGTTGGTCACGGCCACCGTTTGCAGCTCTTTGAACTGGTTCAGTCGGCGGATGCCTTTGACCAGTGCGGCCACGGTTTCGCCATAACGGGTTGTCAGTTCGCCATCGGGCAGGCGCGCTTCCAGTGACGGATCACTGAGCAGGGTGGCGATCAGGGTTTCCCGATCCAGTTTGAGCTGGGCCAGAGCGCAGGCCACGTCGGCGCTGCGAACCGGAAATTCGTCGGACGTTGTCCTCGGCGCCGAAAGCGCCCAGTCGCAGGCTTCGTGTGCCAGTGCATCCGGGCTCTGGCCATCCAGATGTTTGAATATTTGTCTGTAGAGTCTGTCGCTGTCTTGTGCGCTCATAAGCCACCATTCTATCTCGTAAGGAACGATTTTAGACGATCGCCGCTCAGGGGTTAAGCTCAAAGTGTGAATTCCTTATGGATTCCATTGCGCTGTCCCGTGCGAATTGTCGGCGGGTCGGGTAAAATGACGTCATGTTGAATTCCCAATACCGTCCCGTGGATCAGGCCCGTAACAGTGCCCAGGCTTTCAGTGTGGCGCCCATGCTGGACTGGACCAATGCCCATTGCCGGGTGTTCCACCGCATGCTTTCTGACCAGGCCTGGTTGTATACCGAGATGGTGACCACCGGGGCCATACTCTATGGCGACAATCTGCCGCGCTTTCTGGGGCATGATCCCAGTGATGCCCCTTGCAGTCTGCAATTGGGCGGCAGCGACCCGAAAGAACTGGCCCAATGTGCGCGCCTGGGCGAAGCCTGGGGCTATCAGGAAATCAACCTCAATGTCGGCTGTCCCTCTGACCGGGTGCAAAACAATCTGATCGGGGCCTGCCTGATGGCGCACCCTCAGCGCGTGGCGGAAGCGGTCTCGGCCATGAAAGCCGCAGTGACCCATATTCCGGTGACGGTCAAATGCCGCATCGGCATCGACGACCAGGAAGACTTTGAGACCTTTGCCGCCTTCATCGAGGCGCAAGTGGGAGCCGGTGTGGATGGCGTGATCGTGCATGCGCGCAAAGCCTGGTTGCAGGGGCTTTCGCCCAAACAGAACCGTGACATTCCCCCTTTGCGCTACGACTGGGTGCGCCGCCTCAAAGCCGCCTACCCGGATTTGTCGATTGCGGTCAATGGCGGCATCGTTTCGCCCGATGCGGGACGGGATTTTCTGACGCCCGATCCCGACACGTCTTTGCCAGGCCTGGATGGGGTCATGATCGGGCGTGCAGTGTATGAAAAACCGTTTCTGCTCACTCAGTTGAATCCGCCGAACCGCGGGATCTCACGTGCGCAGGTGGTGGAAAAAATGGCCCCTTACATTGAGGCGCATCTGGAACAGGGCGGCAAACTCAACCAGGTCACCCGACACATGCTGGGCCTTTATGCCGGCTTGCCGGGCGGGCGCAAGTGGCGACGCTTTCTTTCCGAACAGGCGTTCAAACCCGAAGCCGATCTGTCCACCCTGTTTGAAGCGCGTCGCCTAGTGGAAGCCGAAATCGAGCGGATGCAGGAACGCGATCCCGACAAGACCCAACAGATGCTGGAGGCCGCGACATGATCCCATTGCAGGTGCCGTTTGCAGAAAAAGACGAGGCCAAGGCGCTGGGCGCACGCTGGAACCCGGCTCAGAAAATCTGGTACATTCCAGAGCATCTGGCCGATCAGACCGAACAATTCGGTCGCTGGTTGCCGAGTGAACAGGGCGAGCAGGGTGATGTCAGCACCATCGCCGCTTCGCCGCTGAGTGAATCGGCGGTGCCGGCCAATGATCAGGAAAAGGGCATCTCGCTCAGTCAGTTGATGTTTCAGGTGCAGTCGGCTCTGCGCCAACAGTTTCAGGGCGGCATCTGGGTCCGGGCCGAAATCGCCAATCTGAATGAACGCCGCGGGCATTTGTATCTGGAATTGTCCGAAACCGCCGAATCGGGGCAGCCGATCGCCACCAGTCGCGCCATGATCTGGCAGTCACAGGCCGGGCGTTTGCTCAGCCAGTTTGAGTCGGTCACCGGCGTGGCGCTGCAGCCGGGGCAAACGGTGCTGTTGCTAGTGGAGGTGAATTTTCATGAAAAATTCGGGTTTTCACTGGTGGTGCAGGACATTGATCCCAGTTTTACTCTGGGCGAGATCGAAGCCAATCTGAATAAAATTCGCCAGCAGTTGAAGCAGGAAGGGTTGCTGGAACACAACAAGCGCTTTGCGCTGCCGATGGATTTTATGCGTCTGGCCGTGGTTGCGCCGCCCAATGCCGCCGGTCTGGGCGATTTCAAGGCCGACGCCGACCGTTTGCATCAGTTGGGCCTGTGTGAGTTTTTGTACTTTTATGCCAGCTTTCAGGGCGACAAAACCGAAACCGAAATGGGGCTGGCGTTCGATAATGTGATGGCTCTGCACAGTGAAAAACCGTTCGACGCCATGATTGTGATCCGTGGCGGCGGGGCCAAATTGGACCTGAATCCGCTCAACTGCTACGCCCTGGCCAAACATATCGCCGAGGCCCCCTTGCCAGTGTTGACCGGCATCGGACATGAACGTGACAACACCATTCTGGACGAAGTCGCCGCGGTGCGCTTTGATACGCCCAGTAAAGTCATTGCCGCCGTTCGCCATCAGATTGTGACCAGTGCGCAAACCGCCCGTCAACACTGGGAGCAGGTACAGCACCTCAGCCGCCGTTTTCTGGATCGGCAGAAACAGCAGCTGCAAACGGCCGAACACAGCATTCAGCAACAGGCGCTGGTCTGGGTTCACCGACACCAATCCGTGCTGACGCCCTGGATGCAGACCGTCCATGAACAGGCCAGAGCCAAAGTGCGTCATCAGGCCTATGAATTGGCTCAGCGCCACCAGTTGGTTCAAACCCAGACCCGGCATCGGCTGGCCATGCACCAGCAAAGTCTGAGGCAATACTGGGAACGGTTGCATCAGGCACCGGAACAAATTCTGCAGCGAGCCAAAAAACACAACAAACAAATGATCGGCTACATTCTCAGCGCCGGGCCCAAAACCCAGCTGAGTCGCGGCTTTGCACTGGTGCGCGATGCCCATGGCCAGCCGGTCACCCGAGCCGAACAGGCACGTCATCAATCCCAGCTGGCGATACAATTCCGGGACGGCACGGTGAAAGCTTTGCCATTGGACGAATGAGTTCTCACTGGCAAATCATCCGTCAAAAGTCATTAGCGACACATTAGCGAAAGGCAACATCATGAGCGAAAAAACCATCGAAAGTTATCAGAAGAATTATCAGACGCTGCAGCAGATCGCACAGAAACTGTCCCAGACCGACGACATTGATATCGATGAGCTGGTGCCGATGGTGGACGAAGCCACCAAAGCCTATCAAATCTGTCAGTCACGGATTGAAGCGGTCGAAAAAGCACTGAATCAACGGCTGGGAAACGACGCGGAAACCGCGGCCGACTGAAATCTGGCGTCTTACTCCTGCGAAAAAGATTGCCAATCAACCGTTAAGAGATGATCGGTTCCATCGGATCAAACGATCCTGCGCGGACGATTGAGTGAATATCACGACGGGTCACAGTGACCCGGCTCACAGGCAAGACCATAAACGGACCAGGCCTGGTCAAAAAGCCTTTTTCGAATCTCAGACTTAAAATTATGAGTGCGGAATCCAGGTTCCGGGAAAACCGGAGACAGGGCAGTGATTGCAACGACGTGCAGATGGTCAAATATTGAATTTAACATAATATACATTATGCGAAGGTATTGCGGCAGCAAAACGGGGACGGAAACCTCTTGGTTGGCCTTGTTTTGTGTCTTATTGGTGTTCGATATGGCCGTGTTTTGGGGGCTGATCGGTTGGTTCGCGTTTGGGGTTGATGTGACTGGCTGAATTCAGATTATGCACTTAACCTAACCGGGTTTTTAAACCCGGTCAAAACAATCTTTAACCAGGCCTGGTTAAAAATAAGCAAATTGCTCGTTGAGGACCATCAGCATCGGTCCCATGGAGACCACCGCCATCAGAATCGGGACCCAGGCTTTTCGCTGTCGATTTTTCAAGCCAATGGCGCCTGCCACCACAGCCACCGGTGCAGCGATCCAGGAAATGGGCGGGAACACAAAGGCGAAAAAGATGGCAATGATACCGGCGACCATGCCGGTTGTGACGGCGTTCCCAGGCCGGTAGTCACGGGTATTGCGCATGTCATCCGGCACGGCTCTGGCCGAGTGCAGGCGTGCCATAATGGCAGCCACATCGTCATCGGTCAAAGTGGACTTGGAAAGCTCCAGATCGGTCATGCCCAGGGTGATTTTCTTGTTTAAATACAGTGCCTTGACCAGGTCGTTCCAGTCGGCATTGTCTGGCAACTCTGCCAGAATTCTCTGTGCTTCCTCTTTGACAGACACGATGCGCGCTCCTCTCATTCGTTGATTCAGGTGAAATCATACCGTTTTCGGCGTTTTTTCGTTATTATATAGCCAAAAGCCGTCACTTGAAATATTACTGACAAGAGAGACCTTGCTCAAAAACAATAAGCCGGCCACAGGCGCCGGGAAATAAAAACGGTAAAAAAGGTCTCAAACAGAACAAACGTTTTACGAGGAGCACCTTTTTATGGCGCTGATGCCAGGTTTGCAATTGAATATGGGGCAACAACTCAAGTTGACCCCCCAACTGCAACAGTCGATCAAAATTTTGCAATATTCGGCGCTGGAAGTTCAACAGACCATTGCCACCACGCTCGAAACCAATTTCATGTTGGATTTGGACGATGAGTTTGCCGAGCAGTCTCTGGACGACGAGCCATTGAGCGACGGCGAAGACGACGAAGTCGAAAAGGAAGTGGACCTGGAAACGGCCGACAAGCTGGACGACGACATGCAGGTCGATTGCGAATGGGAAGAAGTTTATACCGACATTCCGGTCGCCACCCGTTCAACTTCCCTCGACAGCGACTACACCGCCCCGGAAAACTACACCGCGGCCGAATTGTCGCTGACCGAAAAGCTCTACTGGCAGGCCGACACTTATCAGTGGCCCAACCCGGACAACAAGGAAGTGCCGGATCAGGCCCTTCTGGCCAATTATCTGATTGACGAAATTGACGAAGAAGGCTATCTGAAAACCCCACTCGAAGACATTGTCGAGTCGGTCAAAGCGCATGAGCCGGAGGTCGAAGTCAACATCGCCCTGCTGGAACAGGTGCTGGAAGTGATTTGGGAATTTGAACCCACCGGTGTTGGCGCCCGCGACCTCAGCGAATGTCTGCTGCTGCAGCTGAAGCCCCTGGCACAGACGCCTTATGTGGTCACCGCCCGCAAAATCATCGAAGACCATTTTGATCTGCTCAGTGTTCGCGACCACAAACGCCTGAAGAAAATCTATCTGCTGGACGACGACGAACTGATGGAAGTGATTCAGGTGATCCAGTCCCTGAGTCCGCGTCCGGGACGGGCCTATGCCTCCACCCAGAACGAGCTGGTGATTCCGGATTTGCGTTTGCACCGCACCGCCAGCGGCTACATGGTCGAGCTGAATCAGGAAGCGTTTCCGCGTCTGTCGATCAATCGCGCCTATGTGGACATGGCCAACAATCTTCAGAGCCAGTCGGGCGAATCCAAACAGATCAAAGAGCAATTGTTTGAAGCCAAAAGTCTGATCAAAAGCATTCAAAGCCGGGGCGAAACGCTGTTGCGCGTCGGTCGCTACATTGTGGAAAGACAAGCCCGTTTTTTCGAAGAAGGCGAACAGGCGATGCAGCCCATGGTTCTGCGTGACCTGGCCGAAGAATTGGAGTTGCACGAATCGACCATTTCCCGGGCCACGAATCAGAAATACATGCAGACCCCTCGGGGCACCTACGAACTCAAATATTTCTTTTCCACCGGGGTGTCGCAATACGGCAGTGACGATCAGTCTGCCATTGCGATCAAATCCCACATCAAGCAGTTGATCGAGTCCGAGGACCCGAAAAAACCCTTGAGTGACAACAAGCTGATGCAGTTATTGGAAGACAAGGACATTTCCGTGGCCCGGCGTACCATTGCCAAATACCGCGAAGCCATGCACATCCCCTCTTCCAGTGAACGCAAACGCATGAATCAATATCGCTAAAAGGTCAAGCGAATGCTGAATCACGATTATCACATTGCCGTCATTGAAGACGATCCGGTTCAATTGGAATCCCTGGAAACCGCCCTGCAGGAGCAAGGGTTCAAGGTACAGGGTTTCGCCGACCGGGTTTCCGCCGAAGCCGGCTTTGATGACACCCTGCCGGATCTGGTGATTTCCGACATCATACTGGGAGACGAAGTCGATGGCGGTTTCGAACTGGCCAAACACCTGCTCAGTTATGAGCGGGCGATTCCGGTCATTTTCCTGTCTGAACGGCAATCGGAATTTGATATTTACACCGGCCATGCGCTCGGTGCCATCGATTACCTGCCCAAACCGATCACGCTGGCGGTCCTGATGGCCAAGGTCAAAAACCTGCTGCGCATCACTTCGTCCTCGCATGCTGGCGAACCCAAAGTGTCCAAAATCGAAGGCCTGGAATTGAAAGAACCTCAGTTCAAAGCCTACTGGCATGACCAGCCGCTGGATCTGACTGCGACCGAGTTTGAAATGCTCAAGCAGTTTGCTCTGGCTGGCGAGCGTGGCGTGGTCAGTTATGAGACACTTCAGGCGGCGACCCAGGGCGTGGTTGAGCGTAACACCATCAATACCCATATCTGCCGGATACGCTCAGCCTTTCGCGCCGTGGACCCGGACTTCAATCTGATTCACAATGAATACGGACGGGGTTACAGCTGGTATCAGAAAAGTTGAATAAGCAACGGACTCATCGCGTGGCATTCATTGCGTTTTTGGGTTTTGTGATACGGTTTTGACCAGGCCTGGTCAAAACGCCCTTTTCATCAAGCAACACAGGCTTTTCTATGCGCCTTTCAGCCCGGCCTTTACGGCTCTCGATCCGTACCCGTTTTTTCATTCTGCTGCTGATCCTGACCATTCTGCCCTTTCTGGCGTACAAATTTGCGGTGGATCTGCACCGGCTTTTGTTGAAAAATCAGGCGATCATTCAGCAGCAGACGGTGGTCAACCTGTCCTACATTCTGGAAAACCGTCCCGATCTCTGGGCCCTGCAAATCCAGGCGGGCAATCCGACCAGTCAGTTGGCACACCTGAATCTGGACCGATCCGTCCTATGGATTGTCAACGAAGTCGGTCAGGCGACCTATGTGGTGGGCCGTCTGGCCAATTACGATTCCAAAGCCTATCAGGACCCTTTTACCACTCTGGGGCATTTCACCATCAAGGGCTTGTCCAAGCTCATCCCCTATTCGCTGCCCTACCCGTTTCCACAAAGCCTGACCCCGGAAGTGGCTTTGATCAATCAGGCCGTGCATGGGCGCACCTTTCAGCAATACCGAATGAACCGCGACAACAAGCCGGTTTCATTGATGTCGGCCACGCCCTTGAAGATCAAGGATCAGATTGTGGGCGCGATCATTCTGGAACAGACCATGGACAGTCTGCTGACCGAGTCCCTGAGCATGTTTTATCGCCTGATCGGGATTGGTGGCATAGTGTTTTTGCTGGTGATTGGCGGCGCGGTCTTCTACACCGCCTCCCTGTCCAACCGGATTCTGCGTCTGGACCGAGACGTACGCCAGACCTTTGACCCTTATGGCCGGGCGCACCAGCTGGATTTTCAGGATCAGGCCAAACGGGGCTATCGTGATGAACTGTCGGATCTGCGCCATCATATTTATGAAATGCTCAGCCAGTTATCAGGCTATGAACGCTACCTGAAACAACTGCCACGCGCCCTGCGTCATGAAATTCACAATCCGCTGAATCGGCTGTCGATGTCGTTGTCTTTGCTGGAAAAAGAAGTGGCGCACAAGCAACTGAACTATGCCAAACGCGCTCTGGAACAGCTCAAACAGATCATTGCCTCCATGTCGGAAGCCTCCAGCATCGAAGACAGTCTGCAATCCCATCCGCCCGAGCCTTTTGCGATCGGAGACATGCTGTCGCATTATTTTGACAGCGTGACTTCGGCCGAGGCCGAGCGCTTTCAGGTGATGCAAAACCTACCAGGCGAGATTGAGGTGCTGGGCGATGGCTTTATGCTGGAACAGCTGTTGGACAAACTGATCAGCAACGCCAAAGACTTTGACAATGGTGCCTGCCCGATCACCCTGAAAGCCGAAAAACACGGCGGCAAGTGGGTTGAGATCCGGGTTCAGAATTGTGGGCCAGGCTTGCCTGAAGGGCACGAAAAACAGATTTTTGATGGCATGCTGTCGATCCGTCGATTCAATCAGGACGATCAGGCGCATCTGGGGCTGGGGTTGTACATTGCCCGTTTGATTGCCAATTTCCATCAGGGCACTTTGGAAGCCGAAAATTGGTCATCGGCCGATCAGAAAAGCGATCAGGCAGGCGTGGTGTTTGTGTTGCGCTTACCGATTCATTCCGATTAGCCAAGAAAAATCGGGGGAAAAGCCGGATCAGCGCAAACTGTCGGCAATGGCTTTCAACGCCGCCTGTGGGTCGGCGGCCTGAGTGATCGGACGGCCGATGACCAGGTAACTGGCCCCTGCTTGGACCGCTTCGACCGGAGTCATGACCCGTTTCTGATCATTTTGATCTGCTTCGGCCGGACGAATGCCCGGTGTCACCAAGGCAAAATCCTCACCACATTGCTGGCGCAACATGGCTGCTTCGCGAGCGGAGCAGACCACCCCATCCAAACCACAGTCCTGCGCGAGCGTCGCCAGACGTTTGACATTGTCACCAGGCGAACCCGACAGACCGATTTCTGTCAGATCCGATTGGGTGTGACTGGTCAGAATCGTGACCGCAATCAACAAGGGCGGTTCGGGCAGATCCGCCATTGCTGCTTTGGCCGCTTCCAGCATCTTGCGTCCGCCCAGTGCATGCACATTCAGCATCCACACCCCCAGTTCCGCCGCCGCCCGACAGGCTTTGGCCACCGTGGTCGGAATGTCATGGTATTTCAAATCCAGAAACACATCGAACTGGCGTGCAACCAAAGCCCGAACCAGGTTCGGGCCACCGGCGGCAAACAACTCTTTGCCCACTTTCAGGCGGCAATCAGCGGGATTGAGTTGATCAACCAGGGTCAAGGCCGATTCGGGCTGGTCATAATCCAGTGCCACGACAATTCGGGGGGAGCAGAGCGTCTCTGACATAGGCATCCTTTTGGCTTGATGAACGGGCGATGTAAACGGGTTAAAGGCCTGAAAAGGTTCAGTGCGGTTTTTCCGGATCGGACGTGGCCGAGGCTGGAAGCGTTGGCGCAGACGAAACGGGTTCTTTGGCGTCTTCCAGAGCCTGATGAATGTGCTGGCGCGTGATCTGCTTGCGGTCAGACTGCTGCTGGGTCTGCCATTGCAGTCGTTCACGTCCCTGCTGCTGAAGTTGGTGGGTCAGGCGTTGGTTGGTCCAGCGTAAACGGGCAATGCCCAGCCACATATACAGGGCAGACAGCAATGCGCCAAGGACGAAAGACAATGCCAGCAATACCGACAAAGGCCATTCGGTGGTGGTCACAAAAAACTGGAAAGGCACCGATTGCGGATTGCTGATGCCCAGCAGAAAACCGGCGGCCAAAAACAACACAATCAGTAAAACAGAAAATAAACGGTGCATAAAAAAAGGGTTACAACGTTAAAAACAACATTGTAACCCTTTTGATAATCGGAATCTGGAAAATTCCATTCACGACCCAGGTCGATGCCTAGGTAATGATATCTGTGGTCTCTCGTGACGCATTCACGCGGTCCCGTAACGCCTTGCCGGGTTTGAAATGTGGCACACGCTTTTCGCTCAGGGCCACTTTCTCTCCGGTTTTGGGGTTACGCCCCATGCGTGCTTTGCGATAATGAAGACTGAAACTTCCAAAGCCACGAATCTCAATTCGGTCGCCTTCGGACAGGGATTCAATCATCGAGTCCAGTATCTGGTTGACAGCGAGTTCCACATCCTTTTGGCTGAATTGGGTTTGTTTTCGAGCAATGCGCTCGATCAACTCTGACTTGGTCATTCGACTGTCTCTTTGGATTGATTAAAAGAAGATTTCAGGCAACCCGGCAAAGCACCGAATCGCCTGAAGACTTTTCGAATCCGTCAGGACAGATCAGTCTTCTGATGAAAGCTGATCTTTCAGCAGATCGCCAAGCGTATTCTGTGCTTGAGGCTGGTTGGCCGAATAGCTCTTGACCGCATTCGCCTCTTCCTGAATCGCTTTGGCTTTTTCTGACAAAGACAGATTACGGTTTTTGCGATCGACATTGACGATCTTCGCTTCCACCGTATCACCCTCATTCAGCACGGAGCTGGCGTCACGGGTATTGGCTTCCAGTTCGGAGGCACGAATGTACCCTTCCACGTCGTCGGCCAAATCAATCACGGCGCCTTTCTCATCCACCGATTTCACGGTACCGGTCACAATGGAGTTCTTGCCGTGTTCGGCCACATACTCACCAAATGGATCCTGTTCCAACTGCTTGAGGCCCAGAGAAATACGTTCACGATCCGGGTCAATGGACAAAATGACGGTTTCCAGTTCGTCGCCCTTCTTGAACTCACGTACCGCTTCTTCGCCCGGCTGTGACCAGGAGATGTCGGTCAGGTGGACCAGACCATCGATGTTGCCTTCCAGACCGATAAAGATCCCGAAGTCGGTAATGGACTTGATTTTGCCAGTGATTTTGTCGCCTTTGGTGTGGGTCGCAGCAAACGCTTCCCAAGGGTTGACGGTGCACTGTTTGATCGACAGAGAAATACGACGGCGTTCCTGATCCACATCCAGAATCTTGACCTTGACTTCTTCGCCTAGGTGCACCACTTTGGATGGGTGGATATTGCGGTTGGTCCAATCCAGTTCGGATGTGTGTACCAGCCCTTCAATGCCTTCTTCGATTTCAATGAACGCGCCATAATCGGTGATGTTGGCCACTTTGCCCATGATCTCGGAGCCGATCGGGTAACGTGCGACCATGTCGTTCCAAGGATCTTCCTGCAGCTGTTTCATGCCCAGAGACACTCGGCTGCGTTCACGATCGAACTTCAGAACTTTCACTTCCACTTCGTCACCGACATTGATGACTTCGGATGGGTGATTGACACGACGCCATGCCATGTCGGTAATGTGCAACAGACCGTCAATGCCGCCCAGATCGATAAAGGCACCGTAATCGGTCAGGTTCTTAACGATCCCTTCCAGAATGGCCCCTTCTTCCATATTGGCCAGCAGAGCTTCACGCTCAACCGAGTTTTCGGCTTCGATCACGGCGCGACGCGACACAACCACGTTGTTGCGCTTGCGATCCAGTTTGACCAGCTTCAACTCGACTTCTTTGCCTTCAAGGAAGCTGAAATCACGGATCGGACGCACATCCACAAGTGAACCGGGCAAGAAACCACGCACACCGTCAATGTCTACGGTCAGGCCGCCTTTGACTTTGCCAGTGACAAAGCCTTTGACGGTTTCGTTGTCGTCCATCGCCGATTCAAGGCGATCCCAGGTTTTCGCACGCTTGGCTTTTTCACGCGACAGGCGTGTTTCACCAAAGCCGTCTTCCAGTGTTTCAAGGTAAACTTCAACCTCGTCCCCGACTTCGACTTCCAGTTCGCCTTCGGCGTTTTCAAACTGGTACTTGGGAATGCTGGATTCCGACTTCATTCCGGCATCAACCAAAACGGTTTCCTTGTCGATGCCAACGACGGTTCCGAGAATCAGGGAACCGGTCTGAAATTTTTCTTGTTCTAGGGATTGCTCAAATAGTTCAGCGAAAGATAATTCACTCATGAATAAAATACCAAAGTTGTTGTTCAAACCGGCAGAAGCTGTCAAATTGGGGTTTTCAGGAATCTGCCGGGTCAATGATCAATCGCCGATTTCCCAAACAATCGGCGGTGGATAAAAAAACAAAATCCCTGCTCAATAAAACAGCAGGGATCTGGTTATGCCTGTCAAAACAACTGGTTAGAAAAAGTTCTAAGCCGGTTGGATGCCGGAACGATCGCACAGGCGAATGGCCTGCTGGCAAACCTCGTCAATCGACAAGGCCGTGGTGTCAATCTCTACGGCGTCTTGCGCGGGGATCAAAGGCGACGACACACGACTGCGGTCACGCGCGTCTCTTTGTTCAATGTCCCACGTAATTTGGGCAATATTAGCATCAACCCCTTGATTTTTCAACTGAATAACCCGTCTTTTTGCTCTTTCTTCCGCCGAGGCGGTCAAAAACAGCTTGACCGGTGCGTCCGCAAACACCACCGTGCCCATGTCGCGCCCGTCAGCAACCAGGCCTGGTGGTTTGGCAAAGTCACGCTGGCGTTGCAGCAAGGCTTCCCGTACCGGCTGGATGGCGGCGATCTGAGAAGCCACCGCCGCCACCGTTTCGGTTCGGATGGCGGAGGTGATCACCTGCTCACCGTAATACACCTGCCCGCCTTCAAAGGAAACCGGCAGCTGCCGGGCCAGGCTGACAATGGCGTCTTCGTTTTCCACGTCCAGGTCGCTGTGGGTGACACCATAGGCCAGGGTGCGGTAAATGGCGCCACTGTCGAGGAGATGAAAGCCATAGTGCTCGCACAAAAACTGCGCCAGCGTGCCTTTGCCAACGCCGCTGGGCCCGTCAATGGCAATGATTGGAATGCTCGGGTTTGTCATATCAAGTCCTTGAAGCGCGGTTACAAATCAATTTTCAGGCCCACCTGGTTCATCAAAGGCACAAAGGTTGGGAAAGAGGTGTTCACATTGGCACAGTCGTCGATCACCAGTGCCTGCGGGGCGCGAATCGCCGCCACGGCCATGGCCATGGAAATACGGTGGTCGTGGTGTGAGTGAATCGGAGCCGATTGGGCCGACTGCTGTCCGCCCTGAATCACCATGCCATCGGGCGTGGGCCGGGCATCAATCCCCACGGCCTGAAGGGCGTCGGCCATCACTTGAATCCGGTCACACTCTTTGACCCGCAATTCTTCGGCACCGGTCAAAACGGTCTGGCCTTCTGCGGCGGAGGCTGCGACAAACAACACCGGAAATTCATCAATGGCCAGCGGCACCAGATGCTCGGGAACCTGAATGCCTTTCAGATTGGAGCTGCGCACACGCACATCGGCCACCGGTTCGCCGCCGACTTCGGCTTCGTTTTCCAGGGTAATGTCCGCGCCCATCAGCTTGAGGATGTCAATCACACCGGTGCGCGTCGGGTTCAATCCCACATGCTCAATCACCAGGTCGCTGTCGTCACTGATTGCGGCGGCCACCATAAAAAACGCCGCCGAGGAGATGTCACTGGGCACATCAATGGCACAGGCGTTCAGTCGACCGCCCCCTTCCAAAGACACCTGGGTGCGGAATGCGTCCAGTCTGGTGACGGTCAAAGGGTAACCGAAACCTTTGAGCATGCGTTCGGTGTGATCACGGGTCGGAGCCGGTTCGATGACGCTGGTGCGTCCTTCTGCAAACAGACCGGCCAAGAGCAGGCAAGACTTGACCTGGGCGCTGGCCATGGGCAGAGTGTAGTCAATGCCGGAGAGTTGTTTGCTGGGCGAAATGCGCAATGGCGGCGTACCGCCCTCGTCCGTTTCCACTCTGGCCCCCATTGCTTTCAGCGGATCGGTGACCCGTTTCATCGGGCGTTTGTTGAGCGATGCATCGCCCACCAGACGCGATTCAAAGTCCTGTCCGGCCAGAATGCCCGCCATCAGGCGCATTGCCGTGCCGGAGTTGCCCATGTCCATATCTTCTTTGGGCTGGGTCAGTCCACGCAGTCCCACGCCTTTTACGGTCACCCGGCCTTGATCCGGCTCGGAAATTTCCACGCCCATGGCCTGAAACGCGCGCAAAGTCGCCAGAGCGTCTTCGCCCTCAAGAAAACCGCTGATTTCCGTGGTGCCTTCGGCCAGCGCGCCCAGCATAATGCTGCGGTGGGAGATGGATTTGTCGCCCGGCACTCTGACCCGCCCATGCAGGCGACGGGTGGGCGAAACGGTAAATTGCACATTTTGCATGGTCACTTCCTTCTGTGTTCGCGGTGACGCGTCAAATCATTCAGTGGGTGTTCGTCATTCATTGGGAGAGGCATTGGTCTTGCCCAGAATATGGTGGTCACGGGCTTGCTTGGCCCGATCAAACCGACCGTAAAGGCCGTCCCAGTCACGGGTTTCGAGCTGGTCGATTAGCTGCTCGATCTCATCGCGGTAATGTTTCAGCCATTTGGCGATGGTCGGCCCATTGTGTTTGCCAATGTCGCGCCACATGGTCGGGTCGCTCGAGGCAATGCGGGTAAAGTCCCGAAAGCCTCCGGCGGTGTACTGAAAAACGTTGCCCAGTTCCTCGTGTTCGTTGAGCAGATCCACCAGCGCGTACGCGAGGAAATGCGGCAAATGACTGGTCGCGGCAAACACATTGTCGTGGAATGCGGCAGGCATTTCGCACACTTGCGCGCCCAGTGCCTGCCAGGTGGTGGTCACCGTTTCCAATGCCGCCGGGCTGGTCTGCTGAGTCGGGGTCAGAACCACTCGATGATTCTGGTACAGGTCGGCGCATGCCGCGGCCGGTCCGCTTTGCTCCTTGCCGGCGATCGGGTGCCCCGGCACAAAATTGGCCAGGCCATCGGGGCCATAAACCGCTTCGACCTCGGCCACCACCGACTGTTTGGTGCTGCCTGCATCCGTTACCAGCGTGGTGGCGGACAAGTGCGGCTGCATTGCTCGCAACACACCGACAAACGCATCCATGGGGACGCTGATCAGTACCAGATCGGCCCTGTCTAGCGCCTGAGCCATGTCGTCTGTGGCCTGATCAATCAGGCCGCGTTCCAGCGCCAGCGCCAATCGGTCTTGTTGGCGGGCATAGCCAGTGACGGTTTTAACCAGGCCTGCCTGTTTGAGCCCCAGCGCAAACGAGCCGCCGATCAGGCCCACGCCGATCACGGTCACACGGTCAAACACCTGACTCATGATTTGTGGGTCCGCAGGATTTTGGTCAATGCCTGCATAAAGTGGCGGTTTTCACTGAAGGTGCCGATGGACACCCGCAGAAACGGCGACAAAGGCCCGTCCGCGGCCAGCGGTCGCACAATCACCCCTTCTTTCAGCAGGGCTTCGTTCATCGCCTGCGCTTGATCACCGAAGTCGACGCAGACAAAGTTGGCACTGGATGGAATAAAGCTCAATTGATTTTCCTTCAAAAAGCTTTCCAGTTGCTGCATGCCCTGATGATTGGTTTCAATGCTTTTCTGGACAAACACCGGGTCTTTCAGTGCCGCCGTGGCCGAAACCTGTGCTAGGTGATTGACGTTAAAAGGCTCACGCAAGCGATTGATATAGTGGACGATGTCGGGATGCGCCACCGCATAGCCGACCCGAAGCGCGGCCAGGCCATAGGCTTTGGAAAAGGTTCGGGTCACGATCAGATTGGGGTAACGGTTCAGGTAGTGCAGCCCATTAAAGGCATCGTCGCGTGACTGCGCATATTCAAAATAAGCTTCGTCCAGCACCACCACCACATCCGATGGCACTTTGGCGATAAAACTTTCCCATTCGCGTTTGCCAAATCGGGTGCCGGTGGGATTGTTGGGGTTGGCCAGATACACCAGTCGGGTCTGTTCGGTGATGGCATTGGCCATGGCACTGAGGTCGTGGCCCCAGTTTCTGGCGGGCACAACCACCGCATTGGCGCCAACGGCCTGAGTGCTGATGGCGTAGACCGCGAACGCATGTTCGCTGTAAACAACGTCGTCTCCCGGCCCGGCAAACAGACGCGCCACCAGCTCCAGCAATTCATTGGAGCCGTTGCCGATGGCAATGCCCTCTTCCGGCTGATTCAGATGATCCGACAACGCCTGTTTCAAATAAAAGCCGTGTCCGTCCGGGTAACGTCCCAGGTCCTTGAGCGCATTCTGAATAGCCTGAGTGGCTTTGTGGCTGCTGCCCAGCGGGTTTTCATTGGACGCGAGCTTGGAAATCCGGGTCAAATGGTGTTCGCGTTGCAACTCATCGATCGGCTTGCCGGGCTGATAAGGCTGGATGCCCTTGACCGAGTCTTTGACCTGTGCCGCAACCGGACAGGGCTCGTTGGCTGAAGTATGATCGCTCATAAAATCCTTGTTCGTTTTGTGAAGCCGTGACGGGTGCAAACGGGTCTGGGGTTAATCCAGCGGCGACACCGGATAAGACCCCAGAAGCTTGAAATAGCTGCATTGCGCCTGCACTTCTGTCAGGGCCTCAGCCACTTCCGGCTGCTCCCGGTGTCCGAGAATGTCGATGTAGAAAATGTAATCCCAGCGGGTTTCGGTGGACGGCACGGAAATGATCCGGGTCATGCTGATGCGCCGCCTGGCAAAGCTGTCGAGCACCCGGATCAGCGAACCGGCCTGATTGGGCACCGACAAAATCATCGCGGTTTTGTCCTGGCCACTGGGGCCGGCCGCTTCCTGACCCAATACCCAGAATTTGGTGGTATTGTTTTTCTGGTCTTCGATGCGGGTTTCCAGAATCTTCAGGCCATAAAGTCGGGCGGCCTCTTCCGAGGCGATGGCCCCCACATTGGGATCGGCTTCCGCCATTTGTGCGGCCACCGCATTCGAGTCGACCTCTTCTGTTACCAGGCCTGGTAAGTTTTGACTCAGCCATTGCTCACATTGGCCCAGAGCCTGAGGGTGCGCGACGATTTTTTTCAGCGCATGCGGGTCCGGGTTCTGGGCCAGCAGGCAGTGGTGAATCGCCAGGTCCACTTCGCCGGTCACCTTCAAGGCGGTGTCCATCAATGCCTTTTGTGTCTGTTTGACCACGCCTTCACTGGAGTTTTCCACCGGCACCACGCCGTACTGCACGTGTTTTTTCTCCACTGCGGCAAACACGGCGTCAATGCTGGGGACCGCATAGGGATGCACTGAGGTTCCGAACTGTTTGAGCACGCAAGCATGACTGTAACTGCCCTCCGGTCCCAGATACGCCACCTTGACAGGTTGCTCCAGGGCCAGACACACCGACATGATTTCGCGAAACAGCCGCGCCATGTCTTCATTGGGTATCAGGCTGTGGTTGCGTGCCTTGACCGCACGCAGTACCTGTGCTTCGCGTTCTGGCCGGTAAAACACCGCTTCCACCTGTCCGCCGCGGGTTTTGATGTCCGCCACTTTTTGCGCGCATTCGGCGCGGCGGCCAATCAGGGTCTGGATGTCGGCGTCAATGGCATCGATCTCTTCGCGAATCGCATTGAGTTCGATCTGTTCCGTGTCTGAGGGTGTGTGCTTGGTCATGCGTTCCATCCCTCAGGTGTGACGTTGCTCAAAAGCCTGCATGAAATCAACCAGCGCATCGACGCCGGCTTCGGGCATGGCGTTGTAGATGCTGGCTCGCATCCCGCCGTAGGTTTTGTGCCCGCGCAGACTCAGCAGCCCGGCTTCGCGGGATTCGGTCAGAAACGCCTGATTGAGCGTTTCGTCCTTCAGTTTGAAAGTGACGTTCATCCAGGAACGCACCGAAGGCGCCACTTCGTTGTAGTACAACCCGGACCGGTCAATCAGTGTGTACAGCTTCTGCGCCTTGCGTTCATTCAGTGTGGCCATGGCGTCCAGCCCGCCCTGAGCTTTGAGCCACTTGAATACCTTGCCCGCCAGATACCAGGCAAAAGTGGCCGGGGTATTGAACATGGATTCAAACTGGTCGTACGTCTGCCAGTTCATCAAGGTCGGCGTGGTCTCGCGGGCGTGCCCGATCAGGTCTTCGCGCACAATCACAATCGCCAGTCCGGCTGGGCCGATGTTCTTTTGGGCTCCGGCGTAAATCAGGCCGTAATCGGCCACATTGATCGGCCGCGACAGAATCGTGGACGAAAAATCGGCAATGATCGGCTTGTCGGTGTCCGGCAATGACTGAAATTCGACCCCGGTAATGGTTTCGTTCTGACAGATGTGCAGATATTTGGCGTTGTCGGAGAGCTGCCACTGATCGAAATCCGGGATCGTGGTTTCGGCTTTGGCCACTTCATTGACCTGAACAAAGCGGGACGCTTCCTTGATCGCCTTGGCCGACCAGACACCGGTGTTGCAGTAGTCTACCGTATCGCCCGGCTGGGTCAGATTGAACGGGATGCCGGCAAACTGCAGCGACGCCCCTCCGTGCGTAAACAACACCTTGTAATCGTCTGGAATGGCCATCAACTCGCGCAGGTCGGCTTCCATTTCATGCGCCACAGACATGAATTCGGGGCTGCGGTGACTCATTTCCATCACCGACATGCCGGTGTTCTGCCAGTCCAGAAATTCGGCCTGGGCTTCCTGCATCACCGCTTCCGGCAGCATCGCCGGACCGGCGCTGAAGTTAAATGCTCTCATGTGTTTGTTCTGTCTTTTGAATTGAAAGGTTGTTCGGGTCCTTCATGTCGCGCAAAGAACCCTATTCGTTGCCGTCGTCCGTTTCCGTGATCGTTGCTTCGGAGTCGATGACCTCATCCGGTAACTCTTCGGCCTGAACGTCCACAACGGCCAGCCCAACGACTTTTTCGCCCTTGCCGACATTGATCAGCTTCACACCCTGGGTGTTGCGGCCTACTACGGAAACGCCTTCGACCTGGGTGCGCACCAGCGTGCCTTTGTTGGTAATTAGCACCACTTCCTGATCCGGTTTGACGGCCAGAGATTTGACCACCTTGCCATTGCGATCGGACTGTTTGATCGAAATCACGCCCTGACCGCCACGGTTGATGGTGGAATAATCGTCCACCGGCGTACACTTGCCGAACCCATGCTCGGTCGCGGTCAGAATCAATGTATCCGGCTGGGCCACCTGCATGCTGACAATGTGCATGCCGTTCTGCAGTTTCATTCCGCGGACACCGCGGGCCTGACGCCCCATCACCCGCACATCGGTTTCGCGGAAGCGAATCGCCTTGCCCACATTGGAAAACAGCATGATGTCCTGTTCGCCATCGGTCAGGGCCGTGCCCACCAGCGCATCATCGTCCAGCAGGTCCACCGCAATAATGCCGTTGGTGCGGGGACGGGAGAAGTCGGTCAACGCCACCCGTTTGACGGTGGATTGACGCGTGGCCATAAACACATAATAGCCCTCGGCAAATTCCGACACGGGCAGGATAGAGGTGATGAACTCGTTTTTCTCCAGCGGCAGCACATTCACAATCGGCTTGCCTTTGGCGCCACGACTGGCCAGTGGTAACTGCCAGGTTTTCTGCCAGTAGAGTTTGCCGCGATTGGAGAAGCACAACAGCATGTCGTGCGTGTTGGCGACCAGAATCTGATCCACTTCGTCGTCTTCTTTCATCTGAGTGGCCGACTTGCCACGACCGCCACGACGCTGGGCCTGATAATCCGACAAAGGCTGGGTTTTGATGTAACCGTCCTGAGACAGGGTCACAATCCGGTCCTCGCAGGCAATCAGGTCTTCGGCTTCCAGATTCTGGTAGGTGTGGTCGATTTCAGTGCGCCGGGCATCGCCAAAGTCATCAATCACCTGCAGCAATTCCTCGCGCACCACTTCGGTCAGACGATCGGGGTTGCGCAGGATTTCCAGATACTCGGCGATGCGTTCAATCAACTCCCGATACTCTTCTAGAATTTTGTCCTGCTCCAGCCCGGTCAGCTTGTGCAGACGCATTTCCAGAATCGCCTGGGCCTGAACCGGAGACAATTTGTAGGTGTTCTCGTCAACAGCACCGAAGCCATCCGGCAGATCTTCCGGCCGAATGTCGTCCAGCTCGACTCTGTCCAGAAGCTCGCTGACGTGACCGATCTTCCAGTCACGAGACAGCATGCGCTCTTTGGCGACGGCCGGTGTGGGCGAGTCCTTGATCAGCGCAATCATTTCATCGATGTTGGTCAGCGCCAGCGCCAGACCTTCCAGCAGGTGGGCTTTTTCCCGCGCCTTGCGCAGGTCGTAGATGGTACGGCGGGTCACCACTTCGCGGCGGTGTTTGATGAAGGCTTCCAGAATCTGCTTGAGATTGAGCAGTTTGGGCTGGCCGTCGATCAGCGCCACCATATTGATGCCAAACACCGTCTGCATCGACGTCTGCTTGTAAAGGTTGTTGATCAGCACTTCCGGCACTTCGCCACGACGCACTTCGATCACAATGCGCATGCCTTCCTTGTCCGACTCATCGCGCAGGGCACTGATGCCTTCGATTTTTTTGTCCTTGACCAGTTCGGCAATGCGTTCGATCAGTTTGGCTTTGTTCACCATGTAGGGAATTTCATCGACGATGATCGATGCCTTGCCTTTGGCATCGGTTTCCACATGGGTGCGGGCACGCATGTGCACCCGTCCACGTCCGGTTTCATAGGCTTCACGAATGCCTTTGGTGCCGTTGATGATGCCATAGGTCGGGAAATCCGGCCCCGGCAGATATTCCATCAATTCGTCGATGCTCGTTTCCGGTCGGTCAACCAGTGCCACACAGGCCTGAATGGTTTCATTGATGTTGTGCGGCGGAATGTTGGTGGCCATGCCCACGGCAATGCCGGAAGACCCATTGATCAGCAGGTTGGGGATGCGGGTCGGCAACACCACCGGTTCGTGTTCCGATTCGTCATAGTTGGGATTGAAATCGACCGTTTCTTTTTCCAGATCGGCCAGCAGATCGTGTGCGATCTTGGCCATGCGCACTTCGGTGTAACGCATTGCCGCCGGCGCATCGCCGTCGATGGAACCGAAGTTGCCCTGCCCGTCCACTAGCATGTAACGCAATGAAAACGGTTGCGCCATGCGGACGATGGTGTCGTACACCGCGCTGTCACCATGCGGATGGTATTTACCGATGACATCACCCACGATCCGCGCGGATTTTTTGTAAGGGCGGTTCCAGCCGTTGCTCAGTTCGTTCATCGCATACAGAACCCGCCGGTGCACAGGCTTGAGCCCGTCACGTACATCCGGCAAGGCCCGTCCCACAATCACGCTCATGGCATAACTGAGATAGGACTGCTCCATCTCGTCTTCAAGGGAGATCGGCAGAATTTCTCTGGCAAAATCTGACATAGGCATTTCTTCTCTGATTATTATTTGCCGGTCATGGCCGCTTGTTGTGTCTGACCGGGTTCGGCTCGAACGAAATCGTCCTCATTCGACGCTAAAAATTTGGCGTATTATACCTTAAAATGGGCGAAGAAAGCGAATATGACAGGCCGACAGCATTGGCCTGGATTTGCTATACTTATTCGTTCATTGCAACTTGTTGGACTGTCCATGACCCGCGCTGAAAACAATGTCGATCCGGCCGAGCTGAACCGCTTCAATGCCAAAGCCCAAACATGGTGGGATCTGGATGGCGAATTCAAGGCCCTTCACGCCATCAACCCGCTTCGGTTGCAGTTTATGCAAACGCACGTTCCGCTGGCCAATCAACGCATCCTCGATATTGGTTGCGGCGGCGGGATTCTGTCTGAAGCCCTGGCCAAAGCCGATGCCAGCGTGACCGGCATTGATCTGGCCGAAGACGTGCTCACTGTGGCCCGTCTGCATGCGATGGAATCCGGGGTCTCGCTTGATTACGAAACCATCAGTGCCGAACAGAAGGCCGCCGACTGCCCACAAGCGTTCGATCTCGTGACCTGCATGGAAATGCTTGAACACGTGCCCGATCCGGCCAGTGTGATTGCCGCCGCCAGTCAGGCCCTCAAGCCCGGCGGCTGGTTGTTTGTCTCCACCATCAACCGTCATCCCAAAGCCTATGCACTGGCCATTGTCACTGCCGAACGCCTGCTGAATCTGGTGCCGCCCGGCACCCATCAGTACGACAAGCTGCTCAAGCCTTCGGAGCTGGATGCGATGGCTCGTCACAACGGCCTGACCTTGCAAGCCAGTGCCGGCATTGACTATAACCCGCTTCTCAAACGCTGCCGACTCAGTAACGACCTGCGCGTCAACTACCTGCTGGCGTTTCAAAAAGATGCCTGATTTTTATTAATAATGATTAAGTGACCGAATGATGTCGATTGATTGTGTGCTGTTTGATCTGGACGGAACCCTGCTGGACACGTCCTACGATTTTGCCTACGCCTTGAACCAGACCTGTCGCCATTACGGCGTGCAACCCCTGCACTACCAGACCATCCGCAAAACGGTGTCGCAAGGCGGATTGGCGATGACCGAGCTGGCCTTTCCCAACCTCTCCGATGCCGAGATTCAGGAAAGACGCGAGCATTTTCTGGACGTGTATCACCGCCATATTGCCTGCCATACCCAATTGTTTCCGGGGCTGGAAGCCGGGCTGAAACATCTGGCCGACAAGCGCGTTCCCTGGGGCATCGTCACCAACAAACCCACCTGGCTGACCGAAAAACTGCTGTCGATTATCAAATTTCCAAGTGAACCGCTCGGGCTGGTCTGCGGCGACACACTGGCAATCAAAAAGCCGCACCCCGAACCCATGTGGCTCGCCGCCGAACAATGCGGCGCCATGCCCAAAAACTGCCTGTATCTGGGCGATCACCCGCGCGACATCGAAGCCGGGGTGAACGCGGGCATGCAAACCGGCGCCGCGCTGTTTGGCTATCTGCCCGAAGGGGCCGGTGACGATGCCTGGCCAGCGGACTTTCATTTTGAAACCCCGATTGAAATCACCCACTTTCTGCAGGAGCGCTTATGAGTGTCACCTTGATCACGGGCGCCGCTCAGGGACTGGGGCGCAGCCTGGCGCTCACACAGGCCCAGACGGCCACGCATCACATTGACTTGGTATTGCTGGACAAGGATCAGGCCGCGCTGAATCGGCTCTATGACGACATTGTCGGCCTGGAGCAGCATCAGGTCGAACCGGCGTTGTTTCCCATGGATTTGAGCGGAGCGGAACCGCGGCATTTTCAGCAACTCAGTCAGGCGCTGACGGATCTGGGCGGCGTGGACAATGTCTGGCTCAATGCGGCCGAACTGCCCGCCTTTACCCCGATTGCGCACTTTGATGAAGCCCAGTGGCTGCAGCTGATCCAGACCAATCTGACCGCCAATTTCTACCTGCTCAAGGCCCTGTTGCCAGCATTGAATGAGAAAGCAGACATTGTGGCGATACTGGACCGACAGCCAGGCAAAAGCCCGGCCTATTACGGTGCTTATGGCGTGGCCAAAGCCGGGCTGGCACAACTCATTGCCACGGTCGCAGCCGAACACACTGACAGGAATTGGCATTTTTACCAGGCCTGGTTGCCGCCTTTTCAATCCAACACCCGTTCCCGGCAATTCCCTTCAGAAAACCCGGCCACACTGCCCCATCACGAACAAATGGCCGAGCAATTGATGGCCGCTTTGCAAAGCGAACAATCCCCCGACTGGTGGGTACCGTTGCAAGCGCCCGAACAAACGGATTGAGTTTGCCCCTTAACACCTTCTTAACGATAAAAGCCCATTTCACCAACTGTAAGACGGACATCGGCGGCCTCGCCGCCGACCAGAATCGAAAATTTGGTCAGATGCGTCAGTTTCAGCGGCGTTCGGGTCCGATAGGGTGAAAACGCCGAAAAAGGCAAATAAACCCTGTCCCAGTCTTCCCTGATTGTGGCGTTCTGGCGGTAGGATTGCCAGGGCAGCCAAAGCTGTGACGTTTTCAGCAACAAGGCCAGGGACTGCTCCTTGCTGGCACGCCAGTCAAGATAAATGCCTTCAAATTCCTGCGGTTGCAGGTTTTTGGTCAGAATCGTTTCCAAGGGAAATTGCAGCTGTACAAACCCCCCGTTGTTTTCCAAACTGACTTGCCCGCAAAGCTGCACCCCTTCACGGGTCTCATCCATCCGGGCATGGGATTTTCCGCCCATGACCTGGTCACTGACCACCTGCCACTGTGAAGACGGTGATTGAGTGTCATCGGCTGTATAGAGGACAATATGCGTCATCATTTTCTCCGTTTTTGATCTCGTGCGGGGACTGGTCCAGCTGTTTCATCCGTTTGGGCTAGAATAACACGGTCTGTGTTGTGCCTGAACAGAGCGAATGAGCCTACGGCGATTCTACGAAGAACAAACTGGCAAAGGACATCATTCATGGAACACAATCGCTTGACCGACCTCTCAGAATCGTTGTGCACCGGCCTGCGCACACCGACAGAGTTGATTTCGGAAGTGTGGACAAACATTGCGCGCTGTGAGGCCAGAAAACGGATTTTCACGGTCGAAATGGAGGCCGATTCGCGCAAAAAAGCGGAAGCCTCTTTTTTCAGATACCGCTCAGGAAAACCGTTATCGCCACTGGACGGCCTCCCCATCGCGATCAAAGACAACATGGACGTCCGCGGCTACCCAACCTCAAACGGTTTGAAAACGGCCGCTGAACCGGCATCGCATTCCGCCGAGATTGTGCTCAAACTGGAACAACTGGGCATGATCGTTGTCGGTAAAACCAACCTGTCTGAAATCGCCTTTACCGGGTTGGGCGTGAACCCCCATTACGGCACTCCGCCCAATACCGTGGACGCGGCCAAAGTGCCGGGCGGCTCCACATCCGGCGGAGCCGCTGCCGTTGGACTGGGGCTTGTGCCCGTCGCGCTGGGCACAGACACGGGCGGATCGATCCGAACGCCAGCCGCATGGAACAACCTCTATGGCATCAAATACACCCAAAACGCTTTTTCGTCCAGAGGCGTGACCCCACTCAGTCCCTTCCTGGATGCCATCGGCTTTTTGGCCAGGCATTTGGACGACCTGGCGCTGGTTGACGCCGCCCTGCAAGCCAGCGATAAGACACGGGACGCCGAGCCATCCGATTCGCCCCTGACCATACTGATCCCCAGTCATTATTTTTTTGATGGCATGTCACCGGATTTCAAAGAGGATTTTGATCAACTGACAAAAGAAATGGCGCAACAGGGTGCCACAGTCATCCGGCAGAACCTGCCTGAGATCGATGCCATCGCCCGCGTTCTGGGTCAATATGGCAATCCGGTCGGTTACGAAGCCGCCGCCAACTTCCCCGCTCTGATCGATGACGAAAACGGTTTGTCCAGAGCGGTTTCGGACAGGCTGGCGTCAGGCCGGGCCATCCGCGATGCGTCCTACCAGCATGCGATCGAGGAAATCGATCGGATACGAACACGTTTTCTCGCCTATTTCGATGAGGTTTCCTGTGTGTTAACGCCCACGGTGCTTTCCGTTCCCCCTTCTCTCACCAGCGTGCAAACGGATCTGGCAACCTACCAGCAAGAAAACGCCCGATCTTTGCACAACACCCGGATGTTCAATCTGCTGAACCTGCCCACCCTGGCCATGCCGGTTCCAAACAAATCGCATTTTTCGCTGTCCATCAGCACCAGACCTTTTTCAGAGACCGCTCTGTTTTCACAGGCCAAAAAACTCGAAGCCTTGATTTCGCAATGCCCGATCACGCAAAAGCCGCCGAACGGCCCCACAAACGGCTAAAAATAGCTAAAAGCGGCCATCCAGAATGACACAGCCCGTGATCGCATCGATCGGCCCCTGAGAGGCGGGTAAAAATCGCTTTCATTGTCGCCAGCCGCAATGTTAGGGTTGAAAGTGCAAGTCGATCTGGTTCCGATAATGGAAAGACTTTGGTGTTCGATTGAGCGATGGTTGAGGCGTTGTCCATGCACAGCAAAGGCACACTCAGATGAATTGGGTTTCATCACACACTCTGATCCGCTTCAGCCCGCTGTTTGTGGTGCTGGCCGCGTTTTTCTGGGGACTGGCAGGCGGCATCGGCGGGATGCTGATGGCCATTGGCTGGGACCCGCTTCTGGTTTCGTTTTATCGCGGCACCATCGGGCTATTGTTTGTGGCCGTGTGGTTGGCGATCAGCTCGCGCGGCAGCGGGCTCAGCGATCACCGTTTGTGGTTCTGGTCGGTGATTGCCGGCCTGGGCGTTGCAGGCAACTTCAGCTTCTATTTTCTGAGCATTGCCGAGGGCAGTGTCGCGGTGGCGGCCACGCTGATGTATTGCGCCCCGGTGTTTGTGTATCTGGTGTCCTTCGCCCTTGGACTGGAAAGGCCGACGCTGATAAAGTGGCTCGCGATTGCTCTGGTCGTAGTGGGGATTCTGCTGCTGACAGGCCTATATAAAATCGGCGCCAGCGACGTGACACTGATCGGTGTCGGAGCCGGGCTGCTGGCCGGGCTGTCGTATGCGATATTCATTTTCGGCTTTAAGTATGCGGCCCCACACGGCAGTCCCCAGGCGGTGCTGGTGATCGCTTTCACCACCTTCGTCGCCATTCTGGTCTGGTTAATTCAGGTCGATCAGGCTGTGGCGGTACTGAGTTCGAGCCGCTGGCCTCTGTTTGTCACCATCGGCGTGTTGGGCGCGGGGGTGTCGTTCATTCTCTATGTCGTTGGTCTAAACCAGACCGCTCCGGCGGTGGCCTCGATTGTGGCCATGGTCGAGCCGGTCACGGCGTCGCTGTTAGGGGTGTGGGTTTTGGACGAGCGTTTGGCCGCCCTACAACTGGCGGGCATGGGATTGATTCTGGTCACGGTCACGGCATTGAGTCTTTATGCCAGTGCCCGCTTCCCCGTCCGTCAGGGCGCCACAGACTGAGCGACCAACGCCGAGGCCAGACCGATCAGGCCACCGAGTACGCCGCCCCAGACCACCAGCCAGCTCAGGTGTTCTCTGATCAATGTCTGAACAATGCTTTTGACGGTGTCCGGGGTCAGCTCGGACAGTCGGGCTTCGATGATGGCGGACACGTCCGCTTGCAGGGTGGCCACCACTTCCGGTCGATCCAGCTGTTGCTGCCATTGTTCGTGCAAAGTCTTTTGAAATTCAGGGGATTCGGTCACTTCCTGCAACGCCGTTTTGAGCTTGTCCAGAAACGGCTGTTTGAGACTCTGTAACGCTTTTTCACCGCCAAACATACTCAATGCCCCACCAAACTTTGAGGCCAGAACCACTTCGCTCAGCCGGTCATACGCCGGGGTCAGATCGGACTGATCGATCAGCGGGGTCAGATTCAGCGCCTGCGATTCCGTTTCATTGTGCAGAAAACGTTCGATGTTGTCCCGGGTAAAGAACTGGGTCATCATCAGGCGGTGCAATGCCTGAGTGACCTCGTCAAAACGTGCGGCGATTACCCCGGAACCTGCCAGGCCTGGTACTTTTTCAAACAGCATGTGTATGGCCAGTGCATTGGTCAGCGCGCCGGAGAGGGCAAAGCCACCGGCCCAGAAAGCCAATTGCAGATCAAACACCAGACCGGCCAGCAAAAGCGTGGCCGCCACAAAATACACCAGCAGGGTCGGGTTCATCGGCGCTTGCTTCCTTTCCTGGCCCCCGATTGTGAGCCGGGTTGGCTTTTCAGGCGTTTGCGCGTGGCATCACTTTGCGGCAAATTGGCTTTGTCCGGGCGTGGATCGGGTGGCAGAGACACGCTGGCCAACAGTTCATTAACCTGCTTCCAGGTCAGTTCACGCGTTTTGCCCTGACGCAAATCTCTGGGCAGGGGCATGTCGCCGTAGCGGGTACGGATCAGGCGATTGACTTGCAGTCCCACCGCTTCAAATAGACGGCGCACTTCCCGATTGCGCCCTTCTTTTAGCGACACCTTCAGCCATTGGTTGGCCACATCGCTTTCCTGTTGCGGCAAGCGCGAAATCTGGTCAAACGAGGCCCGGCCGTCTTCCAGTTCCACCCCTTTCTTCAGTTGGGCGATTTTGGCGTCATCCAGCTTGCCGTAAACCCGCACCGAATACACGCGGCTCAATTCCTCGGACGGATGCATCAGACGGCTGGCCAGTTCGCCGTTATTGGTAAACAACAACAGTCCGGAAGTGTTCAGATCTAACCGGCCCACACTGATCCAGCGGCTGTTGATGATGCGCGGCAAGGCGGCAAACACGGTCGGACGGTTCTGTTCATCGTCGCGGGTACAGACTTCGCCTTCGGGTTTGTTGTAAAGCAGCACCCGCGTCAATTGTGGGGCCAGACGTGTGGCCTTGATGCGCTGGCCGTCCACCTCAATGGCATCGTGCACACTGGCCCGATCGCCCAGCTTGGCCGGTTTGCCATTGACCGACACACGGCCCTGCTCAATCAGTTTTTCCACACCACGGCGGGAGCCGACGCCACCGCGTGCCAGGATTTTCTGCAGTTTTTCGCTCTCGGCAGCCATGGTGGCCTGAGAGGTCGCGCCAGAAGTCGCTTGAGATCGGTCTTTGTGGGACGATCGATGGTTTGACGGTTTTCTCATGTAATGTGTGTCCTTAAAATTGGGTCGGATCAGATCACGTTGATTGTACTGGGGCTAACTAGGGTCGTGTCCTAAGCCAGATCACAGCCAGGCAAACATCCATTGGCGCAGCCACAGAAACGGCCCGGTAATCAAAGGCCCGAGGATGCCCAGAAACAACAGGCCCAGCAGTATAAAAATGCCATAGGGTTCCAGCCGGTAATACTGCCAGACCCATCTGGGCGGCAGAAACGCGGCCAGCACCCGACTGCCATCCAGCGGCGGCAGCGGCAAAAGATTCAGAATCATCAGAACCAAATTGATGGTGACCCCGGCCACCCCGGCGTAAAGCAGAAACTGGACGCTGCCGGTGCCGCCGCTTTCAAAGGTCGCGCCCATCGACATGGCCACTTTGATCAATGCCAGCCAGCCCAGCGCCATCACCAGATTCGCCGCTGGTCCGGCAATCGCCACCCACGCCATATCACGTTGTGGCCGGCGGAAATTGCGCTGGGAAATCGGCACCGCTTTGGCCCAGCCAAACACAAATCCTCCCAATACCAGCAGCGCGATGGGAACCAGTATCGTGCCGATAGGATCAATGTGTTTGAATGGATTCAGGGTGACCCGTCCCAGCATCAGAGCGGTTTTGTCGCCCAGCTTTGCCGCCACCCAGCCATGGGCCGCCTCGTGGAGGGTAATCGCAAACAGGACGGGCAAGGCCCAGACGGCAATGGTTTGCATGGTGCTCAATTCAAACACGCGGACAGACTCCTGTTATTCAGCGTTCTTCGGTTCGGGCATTTCGTGTGCACGGGACTCACTCATTCGGATCGGTAAAGGGACCTTGCCCCTGCCGGATCAATTCGGGCACATCGTCGGTAAAATCAATGATGGTGGTCGGTTCGAAGCCGCAATGGCCGCCATCGACCACCACATCGAGTGCATGACCGAGCACCTCCTGTATCTCCCAGGGATCGGTCATGGGCAGGGTCTCGCCCGGCAGAATCAGAGACACGGTAATCAGCGGTTTTTCAAAGTTTTCCAGTATGGCCCGTGCCACCACATTGGGGGTCACACGCAGACCGATGAATTTCTTTTTGGGGCTTTGCAGTCGCCTTGGGACTTCCCGGCTGGCAGGCAGAATAAAGGTATAAGGCCCCGGCAGACTGGCTTTCAGGTAACGGAACTGGGTATTTCCGACCTTGGCATAGGACGAAAGATGGCTGAGATCGTGGCACATCAGCGCAAACGGGTGTTTGGGGTCAAGCTGGCGGATTTCACGAATGCGGTCGGTGCCTTCCTTGTTGTCCAACAGACAGCCCAGTGCATAGCCTGATTCGGTCGGATAAGCCATAATGCCGTCCTGTTCCAGTATCCTGACAACCTGATCAAGCAATCTAGGTTGCGGGGTTTCCGGGTGGATGGCGATGTATTCACATGCGCTTTTGGCCATTGGGTTCTTATCCTTTTAACGTTTGTGTCTAGGTCATTGTGGCATTTTTACCAGGCTTGGTAGAAAACAGGCTGCTAGCATTATACGTTAGTTGTGGGCGTGGCGCAGTCAGCCTGCCACTGACCGGAATGCGCCTGCAGCCATTCCCAAATCGGGCGGCAGGTACCCGGCAACGGATGAAGCCAGCCCAGATTGCGCCAGTGCTGTTCCGGTCGATGAAAATCCGATCCCATGGAGGCATAGAGTCCGAACTTTCTGGCGCGTTGGGCCATGCCGAATTGCTCACTGCAAACACGGGGCTGGTTGACCACTTCCAGCCCTTCGCCTCCTGCTTCCACAAATTCCGTCAACATCTGATTGAGTTTGTTGGAGGTCAGTTTGTACAAGTGCGGGTGCGCTACCACCGCAATGCCGCCCGCCGTGGTGATCCAGCGTGTGATCTCGGCCAGTGACGGCCATGCCACGTCCACAAACATCGGTTTGCCTTTTTTCAGAAAACGGTCAAAGGCCTGTTTCTGGGTACTGACATGGCCTTTTTTGACCAGCATCTGAGCAAAATGGTTGCGCCCGATCATGCCCTGACCCACTTCGGGCAGGATATCCGGCAGCAGTGACCAATCTTTTTTATGACGAAAGCGGTCTTCGATCGCCAGCGCCCGTTTCCAGCGCAACACCCGGTTATACTGCAGCCCCTGTTGCAGAGTCGCATTGCTCACGTCCACGCCCAGCCCGACCACATGAATGGTGTGACCGCGCCACTGACAGGAAATTTCGGTGCCGGTTACCAGACAGAGATTCTTTTCGTCGGCATAAACACGGGCCTGATCATAGCCTGCGGTGGTGTCATGATCGGTGATCGCCAGATGGGTCACCGACTGCGCCAGAGCGCGGTCAATCAGTTCGGTCGGTGTTAAACTGCCATCGGAGGCAGAGGTGTGGCAATGAAAATCGGGCTTCACGTTGCTCCTGGTATTGAGAATGATCGTCTTTGCGGCCCTTTCTTTCGTGCTCAAAGGCCGCTAAAATGCTGCAACGAGTCCTGTCATCAGACTCTGTATATTGATAGTTTACCAGACGCCGTGCGGATGGGTTAAGCAAGCCCACCCTGTTTTCTGACGCTCTAAAGGTCACCCATGAGGTGTATGAGGTTGTATGAAGCTTTTATTTGATTTGTTCCCCGTGATTTTGTTTTTTATTGCCTTCAAAATGTATGGCATTTACATCGCCACGGCGGTGGCCATTGTCGCTTCCATTGCGCAGGTGGCATTCGTGTATGCCAAAAATCGCAAAGTGGAAAAAATGCACCTGATCACTTTGGCGTTGATTGTGATTCTGGGGGGCGCCACTCTGATCTTCCAGGACGAAGACTTCATCAAATGGAAGCCCACTGTGGTCAACTGGGGCTTTGCGCTGGTGTTTGTGGCCAGTCACTTTATCGGCAAAAAACCGATCATTGAACGCATGATGGATCAGGCGATCACCCTGCCCAAGCAGGCCTGGTTAAGATTGAGCCAGATGTGGGTGGCGTTTTTCGTTTTTTCCGGGGTGGCCAATATTTACGTCGCTTACCAGTACAGCACCGACACCTGGGTCAATTTCAAGCTGTTTGGTCTGATGGGACTGACCTTCGCCTTTATCGTGCTGCAGGGGCTTTATATCGCCCGTTATGTCAAACAGGATGAGCGTGAAGAGGCCGAATCCGACGTGCTGGACCGTTCCATGGAAACCCTGGGCGACGCTGAGTTTGATTCGGGGGCCGTGCACCAGAAAAACAGCGATTCCGGCACCAGTGCCGATACCAAGCGTTAACACAAACGTTAAAACGGAGACGCGGATATGTACTATGCCATTTATGCCGAAGACGTTGAAAACAGCCTGCCACTCAGAGCCCAGGCCCGTGAAGGCCATATTGCCCGGCTCAAGGAAATGGAAGCCGCCGGTCGCCTGATGCTGGCCGGGCCTTTTCCGGCAGTGGATTCCGAGGCACCGGGCGACGCCGGATTCACCGGCAGCCTGATTGTGGCGCAGTTTGATTCGCTGGAGGCCGCCAGAGAATGGGCCGAAGCCGATCCCTACAATGCCGCCGGGGTCTATCAAACGGTCACTGTCAAACCGTTCAAACCGGTGCTGCCGGCTTCCATGGCTCAATAATGACGGAGACTGTCATGCCCAATGTTGCTTACCTGATTCCCAAACGCCAGCTCAAAAGCCAGCGTCCCGATGTCACCGCGGACGATCCGGTTGAGTTGATTGACATCGAACTAGTGGAAGTGCCCCTTCTGGGCTGGACTTCGGCCGGTGACCCAATTCAGATGGAAATGGATTACGACACCGTTTCCGTGCCTCAGTCCATGGTGCGCAAGGAAACCTTTGCCCTGCGGGTCAAGGGCGATTCCATGATTGAAGAGAGCATTCACGATGGCGACATTGTGATCATCGAACGCCGTGCCAGTGCAGAGAACGGGGAATCGGTGGTGGTGCGGATCAATCAGGAAGAAGTTACCATGAAAAAATTCTACATCGAAAAACAAGGCATTCGTCTGCAACCGGCCAATGCGGCGCTGGAACCGATATACATCACCAATGACCAGATTGAGATTCTGGGCATTGTCACCGGCATTTTGCGCCAGCCGGACTGAGCATGACCACCCTTTTGATTACCGGTGGCACCCTCGACAAGGACTACCAGCCGTTGAGCGGCGAACTGGAATTTGAGCAGACCCATCTGTCTGCGATGCTGAAACAAAACCGCGTTCAGCCTTTTCCCACCATGAAAACGCTCATGCTCAAAGACAGTCTGGCCATGACTCAAGCTGACCGCCAAACCATTCTGGACGCCTGTCTCAATCAGGCTAGTCAACGGATTGTCATCACCCACGGCACCGATACCATGGTGGAAACCGCCCGGTTTCTGCTGGCGGCCTCCGACCCCGATTTGCCCGCCAAAACGATTGTTCTGACCGGGGCCATGCGTCCCTGGGCGCTGGGTCGTTCGGACGCCGATTTCAATCTGGGCGCCGCCCTGATGGCGGCGCAATGCCTGACGCCCGGGGTGTATGTCTGCATGAACGGTCAGGTGTTTCCCGCTGACCGGGTCGAAAAAAACCGGGCCAGCGGTCGGTTCGAACGGTTGTCTTCGCCCCACTCCTCTCATTCATGAAACTGGCTTTGTCCTATCTGGGCGTGGTCTTTATCTGGGCCACCACCCCGCTGGCGATTCAGTGGAGCGGTCAGGACGACTGGTTTCTGGGTGTGGCCGGACGCATTCTGATCAGCGCGCTGCTGATCATTCCCATTCTGTTCTGGGTCACCCGTCGTCCGGTGACGCTTCAGGCTTCGGCGCTGAAAGTGTATGCCGCTGCCGCACTGGGCATGTTGGGCGGGATGACGCCCATGTATTACGCCGCCCAGACCATGCCCTCCGGCTGGATTTCCCTGATTTTTGGCCTGACCCCGATGTTGATCGGGCTGTTTGCGGCCTACCTGCTCAACGACAACGCCATGACCCTGAAAAAATGGACCGGAATTGTGGTCAGTTTCAGCGGTCTGGCACTGGTGCTCGCGCCCCAGTGGACCATGCAATTTCACCCGCATTTGGGCATCGGCGTCGCATTGGCACTGCTGGCCGCCGCCAGCCATTCTATGAGCACGGTGCTGGTCAAGCGTTTCAACCGTTCTTTGCAGTTGCCCAACACCCACATTGTGGCTGCCGCAGTCTGGTTGACCAGTCTGGTGTATCTGCTGATCGCGCCGGACTTTGTGACCCAGTTGCCGCAGCTTTCGCCTCAATCTCTGGGGGCCATCGTTTATCTGGGCGTTCTCGGCTCTCTGCTTGGGTTTATTTTGTACTATTACGTGCTGCACCATCTGGATGCGGTACGCATCGGTCTGATCCCGCTGATCACACCGGTGATGGCGCTGTTGCTGGGCTATTTTCTCAACAACGAACCCCTCACGCCGACCATCGCCGCCGGTGCGGCTCTGGTGGTGTTTGGGCTGCTGGTTTTTGAATTCGGACAGCATTTGTCGCCCAGAACGTTGCGACTGCTGGCATCACGTTGGTTTTGAAGTATTCGGTTACAAAAGGATAATAAGTATGCGATACACGTTTTTGAAATGGATGGCTCTGTTTGAAGGCACGTCATTGTTGCTGTTGCTGGGCGTGGCGATGCCGCTGAAATACGTCTGGGGGCATGCGGAAGTGGTCAGTGTGGTCGGCATGGCGCACGGGTTGCTGTTTATCGCGTTCAACCTGGTGCTGCTGTATTACGCGGTGCGCAGCCCCATGACCGAAATGCAGGCGTTCAAAGGCTTTATCGCGTCCCTGATCCCAACGGGCACCTTTGTGTACAAGGCCACGGTGTTGAAACGGCTGAGCGAACAAGCAGCCAACAAACCAAGCGCCCGGTAAATGGGCTTTTTCACCAGGCCTGGTTAAAATCAGGGTTCGGTTCAGACGAATTCGAGTTCTTTCAGATATTGGAAGATCTGGCGACTGGCCTTGGGCGGCTTTTCGGCACTGGCTTCGCGCTGCGCATTGCGAATCAGCTGACGCAAATGCGAACGGTCCAGTTGCGGTGCCTGCTCAATCAGCTCCGACAGAGCCGCATCGCCTTCTGCTACCAAACGGTCGCGCCAGAGTTCCAGTTTGTGCAGTTGCGCATTCTGGCGCTTGGCCGACTGCTCCATTTCCATGAAACGTTGCTTGATCGCTGGCAGCAAATCCTCGTTCTGGCGTAGTAACTTGCCCACAAACTGACGCTGGCGTTTGATCGCCGGGCCTTTTTTGAGCTTTTTCAGTTCCAGCACCGCATTGTGCACCTCGTCGGGCAGGTGAAACCGCTTGAGTCTGTCCGGGCTCAGTTCGGCCAGCTGGAGACCCAGATCGGTCACGGCCTGCGCCGCTTTTTTGATGTCGGTGCGGCTTTCAAACGCTTCCTGTTCCCAGTCGGGCGTGGTTTTTTCAATGGTTTGTCGATTAACGTTTCGGGCGCGTACCATAAAATGATGTCCTCAAGATTTGATGCCGGCTTTGTCCAGGGCTTCCAGCAGTGCGGCTTCGTCCAGTACCGTGATCCCCAGAGATTCGGCTTTGGTCAGTTTGCTGCCAGCGTTTTCCCCGGCAATCAGAAAATCGGTTTTGCTCGAAACACTCCCAGTGACTTTGGCGCCCAGTTGACGTAAGGCGTCTTTGGCCTCGTCCCGGGTCATTTGGCTCAAGGTGCCGGTGACCACCACCGTCGCCTCATTGAACGGCGACTCCACTGTTTTGGTTTCGGCGGCAGCCGGTTCAGGCCGGGGCCAGGTCACTCCGGCTTCGACCAGGCCCTGAATCACCGCCTGGTTGTGTGCTTCATTCAAAAACTGGTGGACTTTTTCTGCCACGACTTCGCCAATGTCCGACAAGGTCACCAGCTCTTCGACCTCCGCTTCCTGCAGCGCTTCAAGCGTCCGGTAATGACTGGCGAGGGTGTTGGCCGTGACTTCGCCCACTTCGGAAATGCCAAGGCTGTAGACAAAACGGGCAAAGGTGGTGTGTCGGGCTTTTTCAATCGCCTTGATCACCTTGTCGGCCGATTTTTTGCCCATTCGCGGCAGTGATTGAAGTTGTCCCGCCTGCAAGTGGAACAGATCGTCGGGTCGCTTCACCCAGCCCTGATCCACCAGTTGATCAATCAGTTTATCACCCAAACCGTCGATATCCAGTGCTTTGCGCGAAACAAAATGGTGCAGGGCGCGTTTGCGCTGTGCGGGGCAGACCAGACCGCCTGTGCAGCGATACGCTGCCTTGTCGGGTTCCCGTACCACTTCGGAACCGCATTCGGGGCAGGTATCGGGCATTTCAAACACTTGAGTCTGTTCCGGGCGCTGCGACAGCACCGGGCCCAGAATTTCGGGGATTACGTCCCCGGCGCGGCGCACCACCACCGTGTCCCCCACGCGCACATCCTTGCGGTGAATTTCATCCAGATTGTGCAAAGTGGCGTTGGACACCACCACCCCGCCCACCTGAACCGGCTCCAGACGTCCCACCGGGGTCAGGGTGCCGGTGCGCCCCACCTGAATGTCAATCGCGGTGAGGGTGGTCCAGACTTCCTGTGCCGGAAACTTGCGGGCAATGGCCCATCTGGGCGCCCGCGCGGTAAATCCCAGGGTTTGCTGCTGCGACAGGTCATCGACCTTGTAGACAATGCCGTCGATTTCGTAATCCAGACGGTCACGTTTGGCGCTCAGGCGTTCGAAATATTCCTGCATCCCACTGAAACCGGTCACGGTTTCGGAACAGGGGTTCAGCGGCAGCCCCCAATCCTGCAACTGCTGCATTCTGGCCGAATAGGTCTCCGGCCAGGGAAAATCGGGATCAAGCTCGCCCCAACCATAGGCAAAAAAGGCCAGCTCACGTTGTGCTGCAATCCGGGGGTCCAGTTGGCGCAAGGTCCCGGCAGCGGCGTTTCTGGGGTTGGCAAACGGTTTTTTGTCGGCGTTTTTCTGGGCCTGGTTCAGGGCATCAAACGCCGCGCGGGGCATAAACACTTCGCCCCGCACTTCCAGCACCTTCGGCGGTTGCTCGGCGAACAATTTCAACGGAATCGCCCGAATGGGACGCACATTCTGAGTGACGTCCTCACCCACTTCGCCATCGCCGCGCGTGGTGGCCTGAACCATCTGACCTGACTCATAGCGCAGATTGATCGCCAGTCCGTCCATTTTGGGTTCGGCCGCAAACGCCATGGACTCCGTGTCCAGATCCAGACGTTCGCCGATGCGTTGCACAAACCGAGCCAGTTCGTCGTCGTCGAAGGCATTGGCCAGCGACACCATGGGCACGCGATGGCGCACGGTCTCAAATGCCTCGAGCGGGGCATCGCCAACGCGCTGGGTCGGGGATTCGGGTAGTATCCAGTCGGGGTGGTCGGCTTCGATTTTCTGGAGTTCGGCGTACGCGGCGTCGTATTGCGCGTCACTGATCTGGGGGTCGTCAAGAACGTAATACTGATGGCTGTGGTGGTTGAGCGCGTCCACCCGTCTGCGGTAATCCTGAAAATCGGTCATGATGGCATTCAGACGGCGGTCGACTCATAGGCAACGGCGGCGTCACGCATGGCCTGAAGGTCGGATTCCTTGATCAGATGGCGGTGTTGGTCATACAGACGGCCATTGAGTCTTTGCGAGATTTTCCGGGCCATCATGATCATGTCGTGCATCACCGCGGGCGCTTTGACCGTGGTCGGCAGTTCCACAATCAACACGATCCCGGCTGTGGTGTGGGCGTCGTTGGTCGGCTCGTCAATCGGAAAGGTGCCAGGCTCCAGCAGACTGGCCACACGAATGATTTCATTGCCCAGAGTGTCTTTTTTGACAAAAATGCCTTTTTCATTCGGCACCAGCCCCACGCCCTGAAGGGTCTGATTGACGCGTGGCCAAACAAAATCGTCGGTGCCCATCACGATCAGCGCAAACAGTTGTGGCGGAGGTTCGGCTTTGGTCTGTGCTTTTTCTTCGCCTTGGTGGCGTGGATTCTGTTCGCCCTGATGGCCGTTTTGGGGAATGCCGAAATCGGGTTCGGAATCGATGGCCGCGCCGGGACCGGTTTCTTCGTGCACCGAACGCAGTTCTTCGTCTTCGATCACCAGATGTTTGGGTTTGCGCGGGGCCTTTTCCGCGTCGGCGGTTTTTCCGGCTGCTGTCTGCTTTGGCACCGGGCCCAATCCATCCAACGCCAATTGAGAATCGGGAATGTCTTCCGGGTGCAACGCGTCCGGGTCGTCATCCCATTGAGACAAGCGTTCCTGAGTCCGTTCCGACACCGGTATGTGTGCGTCCCCCAATTCGTTCAGAGCACTGGAGGCGGTTTTTTTCGCGGTTTCTTCCGGGCCCAGCGTCTTGCCAAACAGGTTTTTTTTCTTGACCGCGTTAAGCAACAGCAACCCGATGATGACCAGAGCCGCAAACCCCAGTAATATCCATTGCAATTCGTTCATCCGGTATTCCTTTGATTGGGATGGCACAAGCGAGCAAGGCCGATCTGACAGGCATTGGCGCTTATTATTAGATAGGAGGATTTTACTTTAAATGCGCAGCAAAAAAAAGCACTCCGGCTGGCCGCGAGCCGCAATCAGACGCTAAAATGGCAGGCAGACTGATAAAAAATGGAGAAAATCCGTGCGCGAAGCCAGCCAAAAGCCCGTTCAAGCCGACGCACCCAGCATTCTGGGGGTGGATTTGGGAACGTCCGGTGTGCGTCTCTGTCTTTACGATCGCCATGAGCGGACGGCCCTGGCTTTGGTCGAATCCGGTTTCGATCCGGACATCGGTGATCCGAACCGGCCCGAAGTCTGGTCGGACGCCCTGTCGCGGACCTTGACCCAGCTTCAACACTCCCATCCGCTTTGGTTGGGTCGGGTCGATGCGGTGATCGCCGACGCCACCTCCTCCAGCGTGTGTCTCAGTCAGCCAAATGCGGGGCCAGTCACGGATTTTCTGATGTACAACGACAAGCGTGCGCGCATTCAGGCCGAACGCTACGCCCTTACCGTTCCCAAAGACACCGCCGCACACGGAGCCACCAGCACTCTGGCCAAGTGCCTTTGGCTGATCGAACAGGCTCTGAGCAAACCGATTCTGGGCGAACGCTCGAACCCGCAATCCACCTTTGCGATCACCCATCAAATCGATTGGCTCAACCAGTGGCTGACCGGCCAGAACGACCTGCCGACCGACAGCAACAACGCCCTGAAGCTGGGAGTGGACCCGAAAACCAACCAATGGCCTGACTGGGTGCGGAACGAAATCCAGGCGTCCTTGCAGCGGTCCGATCTCAACGTGACTCTGAACCTGCCGCAGGTGGTCGCTCCCACTACCGCGCTGGCCCCCATTGCGCCAGCACTGGCCCAACGCTTTGGTTTGAAGCCGACAGCCACCGTCCACGCGGGCACCACCGACAGCATTGCCGGTTTTTTTTCCACAGGCGCCCGTCAGGCTGGCGAAGCGGTCTCGTCTCTGGGATCGACACTGGCACTGAAATTACTGAGCCAGACCCCGGTGTTTGCGCCGCAATACGGGGTTTACAGCCACAAAGTCGGTCCTTGGTGGCTGGCTGGGGGGGCGTCCAATACAGGCGGACAGGTGTTGCTGGGGCGCTATGGTCTGACTCAACTCCAACAATGGAGCAAATCGTCGCTGACAGCGACCGAAATGCAGCAGCACATCGGGGCGCTCGATTATTATCCATTGCTTGAGGTGGGGGAACGCTTTCCAATTCAGGACCCGGACAAACGCCCAAATTTTGAACCCCAGGCGCCGGATGCCTTCACCGAATTTCTGGCGGTTCTGGCCGGACTGGTCAAGATCGAAGCGCTGGGTTATCAGCAGCTGCAACAATTGGGGGCCACACCAGTGCACAGCATACACAGCGTGGGCGGTGGCCTGAAAAACCCTTTGTGGCAGCGCTTACGCCAGAGCCAGCTGCCTCTGACCACCACCCCGCCGCTGAGTGAACAGGCGGCCTACGGCGTGGCGCGTCTGCTGCATCTGGCCGAAAATCGCTTCGAAGATTAAGCCGTCACCAGCTGTCTGATCAAAGCCAGATCCACGTACGTCTGATCGCTTGCGACCGAAGCACGCTGGCCGCCCAGAACCGTGTAAGGCTGTCCCGGTTCGCCCAGGTCGGTCAAAGTGAGCAGGGCCTTGGAAAAGTCGTCATCGCGAGTGTAGTCATTGACCGTGACCAGAGTGGGCACACCCGCACTCAGCGATGAGCGGATGCCGTTGTCCGAATCTTCCAGTGCCAGACACTGTTCCGGTGCAAGGTCCATGTTTTCCAGCGTCCAGTGATAAATGTCCGGCGCCGGTTTTTTGGCGGGCACAATATCGCCGGCGGCGATCACTTCAAACCAGGTTTCCGAATCCGGGCCCAGCGTGTGGGTCAGCAAGGCCGTCACATTGGCCGGTGTGGTGGTGGTCACCACCGCCAGGCGCATTCCGGTCGCTCTGGCTTCGTGGATCAGACGTTCCACCCCCGGGCGCAGCGGAATTTTGCCCTCGCTGAGCAGCTGAGTGTAAAACCGGGTTTTGGCCGCATGCAGTCCTTTGACAAAACCGTCAAAATCACCAGGCCTGGTAAATTCGGTATTGAAACGTTCCAGATAATAACGAATCCGCTCCTTGCCGCCGGTCACAGCCAGCAACTGACCGTAAAGCGCTTCGTCCCAATGCCAGTCCAGCCCCGCTTCGTCAAACGCCAGGTTAAAAGCGACCCGGTGCCCGTCTTTTTCGGTATCGGCCAGCGTGCCGTCCACATCAAACAATAAAGCTTCCAGCGCCATTCTTTTCTCCTTTGAATCATCCGAGTCCTTTGCACGAGCTGGAGACACGGATAAAAATGGTTAAAATTTCCCATATTTTCGTTGAGAAACTTCCGAATAGCCAGCTATTCGCTGCGTTTCCCGCCTCAAACGAAGAACTCGACGCCCGAAGGGGTAAGTCGAGAATCTGGAAAATTTTCTCTCATTTTTCCCTCGCGTTCCACTCGTACAAATGACTCTCCATTTCTGTCGCGTATTAAAGCGGATTCCGGACAATTTACAAGAGCCATCGAACAAAAAGACACCACTTTTCCTGACAAATTGGCGGGGTTTTCAGCGAATATATGTTGTCACTGTCTGCAAAACTTGGTATAAAACGCAGTTAATTTCAAACAGAGCCTCAACGAGCAGGCGCGTCAAGCTAAGGAAATCATTATGGGTGATTCAAGCGATTTTATTGAAAATTATCCGGCCTATCAGCCAAAACCGGGCGAAGAGTACATGAGCCCGGAAATGCTGGCCCATTTTCGGGAAAAGCTGCTGGCCTGGCGTCGTCAACTGGTGCATGAAGCCACCACCACCGTCAGCCATCTGCGTTCCGACTCCTCCACTCCGGCCGATCCCAGTGACCGTGCTTCTCAGGAAGAGGAATTCGCTCTGGAACTGCGTACCCGTGACCGCGAACGCAAGCTGATTTCAAAAATCGACAAATCCCTCAAGGACATCGAAACCGGGGATTACGGTTACTGCAAAATCAGCGGCGACGAAATCGGCCTGGCCCGGATGGAAGCCCGTCCGACCGCGACCATGACCGTGGAAATGAAAACCAAACAGGAAATGCGCGAAAAGCAAGGCATTGCCTGAACTGCTAACCTTTTAATCTCTGGATGGGCGTGTGCCGGATCCATGTCCCTCGCTGGAACAAAAAGTTGATCGGTTGACCGATCCTTCCGTCTACCCGCATCCGGTCTCAATGGTCACCACCATTGAGACCCACATCTCCATCGTTTTTCTGACCGGCGACTATGCTTACAAGCTAAAAAAGCCGGTCGATTTCGGCTTTCTGGATTTCGCCACGCTGCCCCGACGCCAGCATTTCTGCGAGATGGAACTCACTCTGAACCGACGCACCGCGCCCCAGCTTTATCTGGACGTATGCCCGCTTTATGCCACAAAAGACGGCCTGAGCTTCAGCGCAGAGGCGGACAGCCCGGTTTGCGAATATCTAGTCAAGATGCGTCAGTTTGACCCCAACCAGGTCTTAAGCAAACAATTGTCGCCCCAACAGCCGTTAAGCGACGCCCAGACCCGCCAACTGGCGCAGACCATCGCCGAGCTGCACGACCAGGCCGAACCCTGCGAGGCGTCGGAGCCCTATGGGCATCCCGATGATCTGATCCATCCGATGCTCGACAATTTTCCCACCCTGCTTCAGGCACTGGACCACCCGGAAGACCAATACCGCTTGCGCCAGCTGGCTGAATGGACCCGTCACCGGCAGAGAACGCTTTGGGACGCCCTGATGCAACGCAAGCACGGTGGCTGGATTCGCGCCTGTCATGGCGATCTGCATCTGGACAACATTACGCTGTTTGACCAGACCCCCGTGTTGTTTGACGGCATCGAGTTCAATGAACAGTTCCGCTGGATCGACCCGATCAACGATCTGGCGTTTCTGATGACCGACCTGATTTTCCGTCGCCAATGGCCCATGAAAAACGCCCTGCTCAGTGACTATCTGCAACACACCGGGGATTACGCAGGCGCGGCACTGCTCCGGTTTTATCAGGCCTACCGGGCGCTGGTGCGTGCCAAAATCACCCTGCTTCGTCGTATGCAACTGCCCGACGATCAGATCGATCAGCGCGACCAGTTGACCCGCAAAGCACAAGACTACGTCCGTCAGGCCGAAAACGATGCCTATGACGTGTCCCCGCCGCAACTGATTCTGATGCAAGGGGTCAGTGGCAGCGGCAAGAGCACGCTTGCCAGAGAGGCGCTGTCGCATTTCGGCCCGGCACCCGCGGTGGTGATCAGTTCCGATGTCGAACGCAAACGCCTGTTCGGCATTGCCCCGCAAACCCGGGTCGGCGAGGAACAGAAAACCGAACTTTACGGCGCGGACATGAATCGCCGGACCTACGAGCGGCTTCACCGGCTGGCCGAACAGTTACTGGCCGGCGGCGTGAATGTGATCGTGGATGCGACCAATCTGAAAGCCGCTTACCGTCAGAGTTTTCAGCGTCTGGCCCAAAACCAGCAGGCCTGGTACAAAGTCTGTTGTCTGCAAACCGATGCGCCCGAGGATCTCAACCGGTTGCGCCAGCGATTGCAGGCACGCGCCCGCCACAATCAGGACCCATCCGATGCCGACGAAACGGTGATGCAACAGCAGCTGGCGCAGTTTGAACCGCCCGGTGCGGACGAAGCCGCATTGACCCTGCCGCTGGCGCAAGTCGACACCATCCGGCATTCACCGGCCTTTTCCGACTGGTTGCAGGCCGCCCCGACACACGCTTAAGTCTGACCGAATTCGGCCGTTACAGAGTGTATGAGAATCCATGACGTTTTTAGCCTACGCCTGTTTCGGACGCTGATGGTCGCCGCCATCAGTGGCATGGCATTGGCCACCTACGCGGCCGAAAACCCGGAACAGGTCGATAAAGTCAAACTGGTCGGCATCAATCTGGCCGAGGCCGATGTCGACACGGTGCGCCAGCATTTGTGGCAAATCGGCGGCTTTACACTGGCCCGAAAATCCAACGGCCACAACTTCGACAAATTTTTTACCCGCAGCCGCCTGGAAGACAGTTATTACCTGAGATTCCGCTATGACCCTCAGGGCAAGGTCACTTCGGCCTATCGCCTGTTCCGCCCGCAAAGCACACACCAAAGCAATCAGCGTGGCCCTATCCAGACGCGGGATGTGGCCCGTGAGCTGATCCGGGAGATCGGCCAGCCCAGCCGCACCGAATACAAAACCTGGTCGGGCATGCCGGGCTACCACGCCTACACCTGGGAAGGCGACGCCCTGACCATACGCGTTGACCGGGTCGGCAGCGATCCGCTGGGGCCGGTGTTCATCGAATACACCCTCGACCGCGATCCGTACGAGGTGGATCCCGCGCTTGCCTTGCGGCAACCACAGGGATAGAATGGAATAGCGCTTTCAGAGGAAAAACGTTATGGAAATCAATGGACAGAATGCGGCTTATCAAGCGATGCAAGGCATGAACGATGGGTTCCAGCGACTCAATCAGAACGCTCAGGTACTGGCCACGCCAGCGCATCCGGATCAAGCTGAATCACTGGTGAACCTCAATCAGAACGAAACCCAGGTTCAGAGCAGCGCCAAAGCCCTGAAAGCCCATGACGACATGCTGGGCACTCTGATCGATATCATGGCCTGACCCCAGCGATCCAAGCCCGTCTTTTCGGGTCAACACTCCACGCTGAGCCCCACCCCGTTTTCCAGCCAGAACGCCGCCACGTTTGACCAGGCCTGGTCACAATGCTGGAACGCATGATCGCCGCCATCAAACCACACCACTTCTGCCTGAGGAATGCCCTGATAAGCCAGGCGCGTCCGGTTCGAATCAATGATTTCATCGTCGCCGTCCAGCAGAATCAGGGATGGTCCAATCGCCTCGGCTGAGACTTCGTAGCCTTTCAACGCCTGCAGGTAATCCTGATCAACGCAAATCGCCTCGCCTGTGTGCGGATGGGTGTAATCGCCGAAATAAGGGGCAAACACCGAATCCAGAGCCAGTGCCGGATTGATCCACACCGACGGCAGCCCATAACGCGCACCCAGCCATCTGGCCCAGAAACCGCCCAATGACGACCCCATCACGCCCTGAATTGGCGTCCGGTCGGCCTGTGCGGACGCAAACAGGGACTGAAAAAACGCGGCACTCTGATCCGGGGCACTTTGAGGCCAGGTGGGCCGACTGAACGGGACCGACAGACAGGCCTGGGTTTTGTGGTCGAACCACTGTGCCTTGGCGCTTTCGCCACTGCTTAAAAAGCCATGCAAATACAAAATCATGATAGGATACCGTTCATGTTAAATGCCTCTCCCCAACCTGTTACCAACGACCCCAATCCGTCCTCTGAACCCGCTGACGCCCCAACCGAAGAGCGGGCACTGGTCGAACGCGCCTACGAGCCATCGATCTATCAGGCCGCCCTGTCATTGGGACTGACCCCGCTTCAGGCGCATCTGGCCGGATGCCGGTTGACGCTGGCGGATTTGCCGCCTCAGTCTGCGGACAATGCACAGACACTGGTTGAGGCGATTCAACCCATTGTACGGCCCCGTTTGCAGCACCTGCAACCGCCCACCTCACTGCATCAGGCCAGACAGGCGGGCCAATTGATTGCCGACGCGGTACAGAGCCAAGGCAAAATCGTACTGGCGACCGATTATGACACCGACGGCGTCACCTCGGCCAGCATTGCCGCCCGGGCGCTGATGGATTTTTTCGGCGTCGGCGCAGAGCGCATTGTCCCCGTGATCAGTGAGCGCCAGCATGGCTATGGCATCAACGACGACACCGTCGAACGCATTCTGGCGATTGAACCGCCGGTGGCGCTGGTGCTTTCCGCCGATCAGGGCTCCAGCGACGAACCCAGAATCGCGCGTCTCAAACAGGCCGGATTGCGAGTGTGCGTGACCGACCATCACCAGATTCCGTCCGACGGGCCGCCTGCCAGTGCCGACTGCGTGGTCAACCCCCAACATCCCGAGTGCGACTACGACACCCGCGTTGCCGGATGTTACGTGATCTTTCTGGTAATGAGTCAGGCCCGACAGGAATTGATTGACCGGGGTCATCTGCCGGCCGACACGCCCTCGCTCAAGCCATTGCTGGATCTGGTGGCACTGGGCACGGTGGCCGACAGCGTCAGCCTGAAAAGCGCCAATAATCGGGCGGTGGTCAGCGCGGGTCTCAAAGCCATTAACCAGGCCATCCATCAGAACCGACACCCGGTCTGGCAGGCTCTGGCGCAATTTCAATCTTTTAAGGACGCGCCCGTGGATGCGGAATACCTGGGTTTTCAGGTGGCCACGCGCATCAATGCGGCCAGCCGTGTCAGCGATGTCAACACCGCGTTCGCGTTTCTCAATGCCGTTGACACGCCCAGTGCGCTGACCGCTCTGCAAAGACTCGATGCCGACAACCACGAAAGACGCGCGCAACAGGCCGAGATGCTGCAAAAAGCCGAAGCCTATGCCCAGAGCATCTATCACCCCGGCAAGTTTTCCCTGTGCCTGCCCCTGCAGGGCAATGCGGGCATTCAAGGCATCATTGCCACCCGCATCGGCGAAAGCTATTATCGCCCCACCCTGGCCATGACCGATCTGAACGACGGCACTCTGGCCGGAAGCGGCCGCGCCATCGTCCCCGAAGTGAATCTGAAGCAGGCGTTTGAAACCATTGCCGAAGCCAACCCCGGGCTGTTCCGCTCATTGGGCGGGCACAGTGCGGCGGCGGGCTGCATGATCGAGAAATCCGGGTTTGAAGTATTTGCTCAGGCTTTTGAGGAAGAAGTGGCCCGACAGCTTGACCATCAGCGCCCCATTCCAAAATTGGATACAGACGGCCATCTCGCGCCACAGCAACTGACGTTGCAGACGGTCAATGAAATCGAACAACTGGCGCCTTTCGGGCGCGAATGGCCCAAACCGCATTTTTATGGGGATTTCATCGTGGCCCAGCATCGCTGGATCGGTCAAACCCGAACCCATGCGGTGCTGCAGTTACAGGCCCCGGACGGCAAACGGCACGAAGCCATCTGGTTCAATGCCATTGCCAAAGCGGGCGAGCCCTTTCCTTTCGCCCTCAACAGCGTGGTGCGCTGTGTGTACGAGCTGACCTGCAAACGCTTCCGCGGTCGTGAAAGCCTGCAGCTCAAGATCGTTCACATGAATCTGCCCTGAGCGTTACAAACGTTAGGCGTTGCCTTTCTTACTGCCCTTTCAAAAAAGCCAGAATCGTCGGTTCGATCTCGGCCTTGTCGATGATGGTTTTCTGGGTCACGGGCAACTCAAACAAACGACTGATCTGAGACGAAATCGCCGCACCACTGAGTTCGGACACGGCTTTAAGCGCATCGACATCATGCTGGTAATGCTCACCAGTCAATGCTTCGGCGATGATGGTCGAGAATTTGGTCCATTCTGCAGTGGAATAGGCGATGGTCACCAGTGACGGATCCTGTCTCTGGGTCTGATACGGCTTCAAACAGGTGGCGGTATGTGGACACATCAGGTAGCCCTTCTGCTCAAACGCTTGCTTGATGTAGGCTTTGCCCTCGCTGTCCGAACAGTAATCCGCCGCAAAAATCGCCTGCACTTGCGCCAGTTCCGCATCGCTCAATTGATAATGGTCTTCCCGATCCAGTTGCTCCATCAGCTCACGGGTGCGTTCCGGCCCGAACAGATCAAACAGAATGCGTTCGATGTTCGACGACTTGAGAATGTCCATCGCCGGGGAGGTGGTGGGGATCACATCGCGATTGCGCAGATCGTAACAACCGGTCTCAATAAAGCGCGTCAACACATTGTTTTGATTAGAGGCAATGTGAATCTGTTCGACCGGTAGCCCCATCTTGTAGGCGTAATAGCCTCCCAAGGCATTGCCGAAATTGCCACTGGGCACATTCAGATACACCTTTTCGCCCATGGTGATCGCGTTCTGGCGCACCAGCGCCAGATAGCTGTAGAGGTGGTAAATGGTCTGGAAAATGATCCGACCGAAGTTCACCGAGTTGGCCGCTGACAGATAAATGTCCTGATCTTCCAGCGTCTGGCGGAAAGTGTCGGAGGTCAGCAGCTTTTTCAACGCGGTCTGGGCATCGTCGAAATCGCCCTTGATGCCGATCACTTTCAGGTTGTCTGCGGCTTCGGTCACCATTTGCAGGCGCTGAACGTCGGACGTGCCGCCGTCCGGGTACAGACAGGCCACTTGCACATGGCTACGCGCCTTGAAGGTTTCCAGCGCCGCCGGTCCGGTGTCGCCACTGGTGGCCGCCAGAATCAGAAATTTCTCCTGACGCTGCTCCGCCACCGCCGACAGCACCTGACCGAAGGGCTGCAGCGCCATGTCCTTGAACGCACGCGTGGGGCCATGAAACAGTTCACTGACATAAAGGTCGTCGTACAGCTTGACCACCGGCACCGGGTTGGTGGGCTCGTCAAAATCGTTGTAGCGACCAACGGCCTGCGCAATCACATCCGGGTCAATGTCGACTTCAAAGGCGTCCAGAATCGCGGTGGCCAGAGTCTGGTAATCGGACTGAATATGCGCCTGCAGAAACGGCAAGCCCAGATCGGGCAGACTTTCCGGCGAATAAAGCCCGCCGAAAGACGACATCGGGCTGAGAATGGCCTGCGAAAACGTAAACTTGGGCGGGCGTTGCCCATCATTGCCCCGGGTTTCAATGAAATTCATGCAAAGTTCCTGTCAATGGATCTTAATAAAATAGCTTAATAAAATCTGGCAAATATTATAGCGCATACCAATGGCGGAGTGAGCGTCGAAAACGCCAGAAACGACGGGCGGCACTGGGCGTCAGATAAAAGCGCCCCAGCGTCCCGAGGTCGATGAACACCGAATCCAACGCCCCGGATTTCAAGGCGTTTGCGATGGGCACAAACCAGTCCGTTTCCAGCGACTGCCACACCGAATGGCCCTGCGCCGGATCGGTCAGACTGCCCAGTTCGGGCAGGGCGTCGCTCAAATGAATCAGGGTGTGACGGCATGGTGGATGGGTTTGCGCCCTTTTCCACCAGGCCTGGTAAGTTTTGCATGGTGGCAGCCACTGGCTGTTGCTCAGATCGGCCAGTGCTTTCAGATACAGGGACTCGCCGGCAATCGCGGCCTCCGGGCGGGAACGCACTTCGCCCAGCGTGCCTTCGCCCCACAGCCAGATGCCGTTGATTTCCGGTTGTCCGACCTCTCGGCGCTGTTCGTTGACCGCCTGTTGATGAAACAGCATCTGCGCTTCATTCATCAGGCTGTGCCAGTGACTGGCCGCGTTGCCGGTGGGCAAAATCGCATCCACCGACTGGTTGGCTGCCTGGGCCAGCGGCGTGGTCTGCAGGGAAATCGCCTGCGGCATGCCCAATAACCACAGGGTCGGCGACAGCCAGTGCAACCGCACCCCATCCGCTTTGAAATGCTGATTGAAGGCGTCAAACAGCGCCTCCGCTTCCTGCGGTTGAATCGCCAGATTGTCAGGTGGGAACAAACGCAAGGTATCACGGTCCGGCACCAGCTGTACCGGGGACACGATCACCCAGAAAGGGTTGTGTGCCAGCAGGGAAGGCGCATCGGCCAGCAAATGCGCCAGCACAGGCGCTTCGGCCAGCGTTTGCGGCTGATGAAACAGGTACGATGCCTGCGCCGCCAGGCCGGTTTTCTGTGAACGGTAATGATTGGCTCTGGCCAGAAGGCGGCGGCCATTTGGCCAGGCCCGGTCCAGCTTTTTCAGGGCGTCGGATCGTGAGGCGGCCGAATCATCCTGGTACAGCGCCGAAAACCAGTCTCCGGCTTCGGGCCACCACAATGTCAGGGCCTTGGGGGCAGAGTTGCCCTGCGTGTCCGCATCGCCCTGTTCAGGCATCCAGAGCCCCGACCCGAATGCGCATGATTTTGCCGTCGATCTCTTCCATCGCCTGCAGGGATTTCACCGCTCGGTTCATGGCCTTTTCCGGCACCACATTGGTCAACATCACCAGCGTGGCGTCGTTCGGGTTCACCGCCGACGGTTCCTGATGCAGCAATTCGATGTTGATGTCGAATTCGGCCAGAATCGTGGAGACTTTGGCCAGCACCCCGGAATTGTCGTGGGCGAAGAACCTCAGGTAATAGGCGGTTTCAATTTCTTCCACCGGCGCAACCGACTGAGTGCTGAGGCTGTTGGCCGCAAAGCCAAGCGCCGGAACGCGGTCGGCCGCAGGCTGGTGGCGCCAGCGAATCACATCAATCAGATCGGCCACCACCGCGCTGGCGGTCGGGCCACCACCGGCACCGGGACCGTAATAAAGCGTGGGCCCGACATGGTTGCCCTTGACCATCACCGCGTTCATCACGCCGTTGATCTGCGACAGCAATACCGATTCCGGCACCAGTGTCGGATGCACGCGCAGGGAAAAGCCGTCGTCGGTGCGGCTGGCAATGCCCAGATGCTTGACCTGATAGCCCAGTTTCTGCGCGAACTGAATGTCTTCGGCGGTGATTTCGCTGATGCCTTCGGTGTAGACCTTGTCAAACTGCAACTCAATCCCGAAAGCGATGGACGCCATAATGGTCAGTTTGTGCGCCGCGTCCGTGCCTTCCACGTCAAAAGTCGGATCGGCTTCGGCATAGCCCAGTTCCTGCGCCGTGCGCAATACCTGATAAAAATCCGCTTCCGGATCGTTCATCTCGGTCAGAATGTAGTTGCCGGTGCCGTTGATGATGCCCGCCACCCACTCGATCCGATTGGCAGACAGTCCTTCCCGCAGCGCCTTGATAATGGGAATGCCACCGGCCACGGCCGCTTCATAAGCGATCATGACCTGATGTTGTTCGGCCAGAGCAAACAGTTCGTTGCCGTGTTCGGCAATCAGTGCCTTGTTGGCGGTGACAATGTGCTTGCCTGCTTTGATCGCCGCTTCCAGACACTCTTTGGCCAGCGTGGTGCCGCCCATCAGTTCGATCACAATGTCCACATCCGGGTGCCCGGCCACGGCCTTGGGGTCGTCGGTCAGCACCAGTGAGTCTGTGTTCAAGCCACGGGCACGCTCCAGATCGCGAACGGCGGCATGCGTGACCTCAATGGTGGTCTGGCCACCCAGGCGTCGCTCGATCTCCGTCAGGGTATCCCGCAGGATGGTCAGGGTGCCACCACCAACCGTGCCCAGCCCGAGTAATCCGACTTTGATTTTTTCCACACTCACTCCAATTGTTTTCCGTTTTACAGTAATCCGTCTTTGCGGAACATGTCTCGAATCCCGCGAATCGCCTGACGCGTGCGGTGCTCGTTTTCAATCAGACCAAAACGCACAAAATCGTCGCCATAATCGCCAAAGCCGATGCCCGGTGACACCGCCACCTTGGCTTCGCTCAGCAGTTTTTTGGAAAATTCCAGCGACCCCATCTCTTTGTAGGCTTCGGGAATCGGCGCCCACACAAACATGGTCGCTTTGGGCGGCGTCACGTCCCAGCCCAGACCATTCAGACCCTGACAAAGCACGTCGCGGCGCGACAGGTACATGTCGCAGATTTCCTGAACGCAGTCCTGCGGCCCTTCCAGCGCCGCAATCGCCGCCACCTGAATCGGGGTAAAAGTGCCGTAATCCAGATAGGACTTCATGCGCTTGAGCGCGTGCACCAATTCCGGGTTGCCCACCATAAAGCCGACCCGCCAGCCGGGCATGTTGTAGCTTTTCGACAGCGTGAAAAACTCCACCGCAATGTCTTTGGCGCCCGGCACCTCCATGATCGACGGCGCTTTGTAGCCGTCAAACACAATGTCGGCATAGGCCAGATCGTGAATCACCCAGATGTCGTGTTCTTTGGCAATGGCAATCACTTTTTCAAAAAAATCCAGATCCACGGTTTGCGTGGTCGGATTGCCGGGGAAATTCAGCACCAGCATTTTCGGGGTCGGCCAGGATTCCTTGATCGCTTTTTTCAATTCTTCAAAGAAATCCACATCCGGGGTCAGGCGCACGTGACGGATGTCGGCCCCGGCGATCACAAACCCATACGGGTGGATCGGATAAGCCGGATTGGGCACCAGCACCGTATCGCCCTTGTCGACCGTCGCCAAAGCCAGATGCGCCAGCCCTTCCTTGGAACCGATGGTGACCACCGCTTCCGTGTCCGGGTCCATGTCCACCTCGTAACGGCGCTGGTACCAGTCGCAAATGGCCTTGCGCAAACGGGGAATGCCCTGGGACACGCTGTAGCGGTGGGTGCCTTCGCGCTGCACCACTTCCACCAGCTTTTCGACAATGTGCGACGGGGTGTCCTGATCGGGGTTGCCCATGCCAAAGTCGATGATGTCTTCGCCACGACGACGTGCGGCCGCTTTCAGCTCACCGACAATATTGAACACATAAGGAGGTAATCGATGAATCCGTTGAAACTCGTCCGTCACGCCTGCAACCCTTGAATAAGCCAATGAATGAGCCGTCTCTGGTTATGGCGAACCCGAGACGGTTCTGCGTCTGAAAATAAACTGTAAATGATACAGAAACGAAACGGTTCGTCAATGAAAACTGCGCCCCATCAAGGCTGAGCGCATTTTTGTTAAACTATGTAAAATACGATGCAAACCGCCAATAACCTTGAGACGCCCCATGAAATTCACCGAACACCGTGACAGCCAAGTCTACACCATCAAGCAATATCAACCAGGCCTGGTCAAAATCAATGATTTCACCCTGAATCAAAGCTGTGCGATCAGCCAGCACGAGATCAAAGAGGACTGGAATTGCACCGACATTGCCTCGCTCACGCCAGACCATCTCGACGCCCTGCTGGCCTTCTCGCCCGAGGTGATTCTGCTGGGCACCGGCGAAACCCAGCATTTTCCCGACCCCGCCCTGCTCGCCCATTGCGCCGCCCAGGGCGTGGGCGTGGAAGTCATGACCAATATGGCCGCCTGCCGAACCTACAACGTCCTCACCACCGAAGACCGGCAGGTGGTGCTGGCGTTGATCCTTGAAGACTGACTCGACAGGCATTGACACATCCGGTTACCCACTGGCAAGGTGAAAAGCGTCAACAAAACAAGGAGGTCTACATGTTGAAAGCCGCCGTATTGATCGAAGACATGGTCGAGGATGTGGAGTTTTTATACCCCTACTACCGTTTTCTGGAAGCGGGGTACGAAGTCGATGTGATCTCGCAAAGCCAAAAAGCGGTCAGTGGCAAAAAAGGCGGCGAGTTCACAGCCAACAAGGCCATTGAGGATGTCCGAAGCGAGGATTACGATCTCGTTTTTGTTCCCGGCGGCTATGCGCCCGACAAACTCCGCACCAATAAACACATCACCGACTTCGTCAAACAGATGGACGACAGCCGGAAACTGGTGGCCGCCATCTGCCACGGTCCCTGGGTACTGATCTCTGCGGGCGTGTGTCAGGGCCGAAAAATGACCTCTTTTCCGTCAATCAAAGACGACATTGTCAATGCCGGTGGCGTGCATACCGCCAACCCGGTGAGCGTGGACGCCAATCTGATCACCGCCACCGATCCCTCCGCCATGCCGGAAATGTTTCAGGCCATCATGACCGCACTCGAAAAGCGTTGATCTGCCACCGGCAAGCTGGTGTGTTCATGGCTGCCGTATTTCACGGAAATGCGCACGCAAGCGCGCCAATTCAGCGTCATTCCAACCCTCTGGCTCGGCCAGTGCCAGCCAGGCATCAAAATAATGCTCTGCGGCATACTCGTGACCGTACCCCGGTGGCGCTTTGCCCACCGCCATGTCCGCCGCCAGTTGCAACATGGTGATAATCGGGAACCAGCGCAATTCCGACGACACATCCGGGCCGCGTGGCGGTTCTAGCCAGGCAGGTTTCTGATAAAAGGAACCCGGTGAAAAAAAGGTGATCGGGTCGCTGGCGTACTGCAAAAACGCAATCCGAAAATCGCCCCAGGGCGCCTGACCTTGATCCAGTCCGCCTGACTGATTGGCAAAGCGAATCACCGAATCGTCGCGAAAACGCGGCAACCACTGCGGCGAATCGGGTCGACGCCGCTGAGTCGCCTCGCGCCAGGTGTCCATCCGAAACGGCGGCCCCACCCACAGAGCGCCATCAAAGGGCGCATCAATGATGTCGAAAAAATCAAACGAGCGATCCAGATTCATCGCGCCCAGACTCAACCCAAACAGGTAAAGCGCCGGGCGCCCTTTTTCCGGCAACTCACGCCAACGCCCGTAAACCGACTGAAACAAAGCGCGGGTGTTTTCCACCGCATAATCGCCATCGGCCATCACCGACACCGGACTCGGCAGATAACTGTACTGGGCCGCCACACTGGCGACATCGCCCTTGAGCAGATACTCCAATGTGTCCATCCCGGACGGATCAATCCAGCCAGTGCCAGTGGGCACAATCAAAACCAGTGTCGAACGCTCGAAACCGCCCACCCGCTCCAGCTCCGCCAGAGCCAGTTCGGCCCGTGCTTCCGGCGTACCAGCCGAGTTGAGACCGGCGTAAACCCGCAAAGGGGGCTGCGTCGGCGCTTGGGTGAATTCGGCGATCTCCGCCGCTGTGGGCGCACTGGCCAGATAACGCCGTCCCTGACGGCCCAGGGTTTTCCAGGGTATCAAGGATTGCGGACCGCCCGCACGCTGAAGCGCCTGAGGCTTTGGCTGTTCCGCATCCATCAGGGCATCCACCTGCTGATAGGAATAATCCACCTTCTCCAGCAACGTGGCAAACAACACCCCGTCCACCACTGCCCAGAACAGAGAAAACGACAGCAGCAATCCGGTGACCACCGAGACCCGGTGCGGCACCACCCGACGCAAATGGCGCGAAAAGAAATTCCAGAGGGCGACAAACAGCTTTCCCAATCCCAGCGCAACCAGAAACACCAGCCCGGCCACCAAGCCGACCCAGAGCGCCCGAACGCCCTCGACCTTCTCCATACCCATCAGTGCCCGCACCGTGTTCTGCCATTCGCTGGCCTGCAGCAGAAAGCTGATCGCCAACAGACCGCACAACACGGCCACCACAATTTTTACCACGCGCTGCCAACGGATCGGCGGAAAAGGCAGCTCAAAATAGCGCCATAACCACCATCCAAACACACCGACCAAATACCCGGCCGCCATCGACAAACCGGAAACCACGCCCTGAACCGTCTCACCACGAGGCACCAGACTCGGCGTCAACGAAAGCGCAAAAAACGAAGTGCCCACAATCAGGCCAATAATGGAGAAATGTCGTCCTATACGAATATGATTAAGCCTTTGTATGCGTTACGGGGAAGTTTGAAATATGCTTTCGTGCTAGATTAAGGTGCCGTTCGTATAAGGTCACGCCGCTCATTAACGGTCTTAAGTTATTGATATCTGGTACGGCCTGAGTTCGCTAGCCACTTTTTTGTTTCCTAAAATACTATTTCCAAAGTCAGCCAGTAAACTACGGATGCCCGAAGATGTAAAACGATTAGGATACGCCATACATTTATCCATTTTTTCCTACTTGAATTCAAGCTACTTTATTAGTGTTGGAGCCGTGCTTGATATAGACAGCTAACACTAAAGATCAGCCGACGCCGAACCCCTTCAGCGATTTGGCGGTCGGCTGGAGCGCCCTGTTAGGCATTCAACAGCTCCAACATTTGAGCGACCCACTGTTCTTTCTGACGCTGAAGAGGAGGAAGCGGATGAAAGTATTTATTATCCTGTCCCGGCTTAGCCAAACCCATGACCCCTTGCTCTTCAGCCAGTGCATTGGTAGCCCTTTCGATCAAAGGGTTGAGGCCTTCACTAACACCCCAAGCGAGAATGATAGGAGCACCGGGCTTTCGAGATAGATTCCGCTTTAGCTGGACCGAGCGTTCCGCCGAAAACAAGGAGTGAACCCAAGTACCCGATTCCTGTTCGAGCTGGACATACCTTTGTGCAAAGGAACCACATTGTGGATCGCGCAGGTCAGAAAGGTTTATGACACGGACATACCGCCAGTGCTTGTAATGCATAACTCGCATGACCTGATATTGTGTCCTGTCTGGGACAGTAGGGACAAGCTCAACTGTCATCTCAGCCACTTGGTTTGAGCTGATAAGCTGATTCGTTTTCTCAACAGGGCGAGATGAACCTGGGTTCATCATTACAAACACGGCATCAGCTACCGGGTTGTTTTCCGTAGTTGTTGCCATGATTTCGACAACGCTCCTGCATTTTTGTGGCTTCGCAGCCAGAAGCTGGAGCGTATAGAAGTGACCGAGCACATTATACTTACACTTCAGGTCACCTGAGGGGATAAAAGAAACATTCATTTTTTTCTAACGCTAAAATAAACGTCTTGTCCGACGCATTGCTTTATTAAACTTCATGGTCGTCACAGTTTATAAGAACAGTTGCCGGTGGCTCTCGCATAAAATCTTCTTCCTGATCAGATTGAAGGTACTCCAGTAACTCTCTCGCTATAATCGAGTTATTATTAGTCATTTCGAGATGACTAAAAAGTATTGATCTAATCCACCCTCGAAAAGAATTTCGATAGAGATCATCTTTGACATCAATAGTATTATCTTTTTCGATAGGAGTACCAATTTTTAGGTTAAATAAAGCTGTTGAAAACATAAAAATATTGCAAGCAAAAACACATTCTTCATAGCCTTTAATTTTTCTAATGACATTTCCAGATTTAGTCTTCAACTTTGCATGCTTTTGTGTGGGAGACCCCAATGGCTCTGCCATATCGGCAGACATGTAGAAAAAATCGTAGTGGTTCTTTTTCAACTTATGAAACACACCAATAGATCCAACAGACGGCAAAATTGCTCCACTCAAAATATCAGGTTTACATTTAAATGGTGGATACGGGAGTACGTCAGGGCGTCTTGACAGCAAATCCCATTGTTCTAAATTAGCTTTAAAATTAGTCTGAACAATGTATTTACAGAGACCATGGCAAATTGAGAAAAGGCTAGGGCAAATAGGGCAAAAACCCGAATGTTTGTCATTAGATTTTTTAGCCTGTAGTAACGTAACTCTAGCTTCGAATTTAGGCTTTGTTTTATAAGATACAATCAAAAGATCAGAAATTTCACACCTTGCCGAGGGTCGCCCCCAACTTCCTTTACCATTGAATAAAACTTGATGCTTCATGCCGTGAAACTCTTCGAGTTTAAAAAGACCAGTCAGAGAGTTAAAGCTTCGCATCAATGCGCGAAACTGCTGAACCTCTGAAAAATTTGATTTTGATGACTCTGCTCTCCATGCATTTGATAAAGCAGCAGCAAAATGTCTACTTATCACTTTGATCTCCCTGTGAATTTAACTCCTAACCCGAATGTTCCATAAATTTGTGCTGAGGTCGTGCAGGAATTTGTTTTCACAAGGGAATTTCCGAAGGAGTGGCATATCAGCGTTTACGGACGACTGAGGAAATATGCCTTGTGGAATCAATGGGCAAACGAGATCAGTGCATGTTTGTGAAATATTCGGGCTAAACAGGCGACGTTGTAGGCATCGCCTAGATTTACTTGTTACTTCTTTTTGTTGCTTGTAAAAATGGCACTAACAGCTTTTTTTCTTTCTAAATTCGGCCTATTTTATTTCCTTAATGATATCTGGCATCCATTCAAGAAATTTACCAGGATTAATTGGAATCAGAGTAAAGCTATATATCTAATTTTTTGTACATTTTAACAGCTTGAAAATTTAATTTTACTCTGGCCCCAATTATTTAGCGACGTAGCTTTTGGCTCGCCGAATGGATTTGCCTTGTTATACACTTTTGGCCACCAACATTTTTGTGGCACCTCTTTGAAACTCATACTGTACTGAAACCAAATAAACATCAATCCCGTGTTTTTCCAGCTCCGTCATAACTATTTCAAGGTGGGGAGATTCTTTGTTATTGTCAATAGACAGTAGCGGATAAACGCGTACCTCTTTAGCAACACGGCAGAGTTCTTTCATGGAAAATATGTGCTGTTCTAAGCTCACATGCTCGCTATATAGAAACAAATAATGTGAACATAAGGCTAAATCAAACTCAGATCCTTCAAAAGGCAGGTTTGGTAAGGATGCATCGATATATCTCTCTGATTCTTGATGTTTTTTGTAATCCTTTAGGAAGGTATTCATCGCATCCATTCTTACTCTTCCAAGCTCTTCAACATTACGTATATTTTTCCAGACGTAATCATTCTTGTTTTTTGAAACTTGTTCCATTATTTTGGGATAAATCTCTTTAATTCTTGAGAGAATCTGTCCGGCATTAAACCGATAGATTGGATCTATTGATGTGACATTGCCACCCTCGGCAGACAACTCAGCATTAAAACATGCCGGACCATCTCCACAGCCAAGAATTTTCTTTCCCAGATCGCCATCTGTAAGGGAGAACATCTTTTTGTACTCACGTAACGATCTGCCCCAAGGTACGACTTCTGATAACTCCACGATGTTTCCTGTTGTGTATAACTATTTACTAGAATCCACCGCGCGTTAGCTCGTTCAGGTTGAGTGAATTGTTATAATCAATGTTTTGGTAAAATATCTTACACTCTGATTTTCTAGCGCGTCGGAACGATATTACTCTTACGGTTTCTTCTTCTCGCATTGTTGTGACAAAAAGGACAACATTTCCACTGTCATCTATGCCCATGTGCATATGACGAACTTCACCATTCTCAATAAAAGCATCACTAGTCATAAATGGAGAATGTTTTATTGGAAGCAATAGCTGCTCAAAATAGTGAACTGCACTTTCTAACGAATATCCATGTTTTTTACGGTTACTCATTTCTTTGCTTTTGTCATAATCAATTTGAGTACCCCCGATTATTAATCTAAATTCGTATTCTGGAATTTCCATTTTTGTCAGAATATCCATAATTAACTCAAAAGGTTATTAAATCAGCAGAAGGCACTTTTGCTTTGAAGTGGTTTTCAAGCGATTATGTCTTTGTATTGGCTATAACCGATCATTCAGACAAGTTATACAACATTATCCAGATTTTCAGTCATAAGTAAAAAAACACTTATTACGGATAATACATCAAAGAAATCATCATTACTAGATCAAATGCGTGGCCAATTACGCTGGGAGAGCTATGCTTATTTCACTGAAAACAGTTGTTGCGGCTGGGTAAAGCAGTTTGTGAAGTTCCATGGTTTTCAGGGGCTTGAGACGATGCTGAATGACTCTGCGGTTATGGTGAAACCGTTTTTAACCAGGCCTGGTAAAAACCGGTGGTGTTGTTCTCCTTTTGCCGGTTTGTGCTTTATTGCTTTACGCTGCACCCAGCCAGCGGTAGGCGATGTAGCCTGCGATGAGTGCGACGACCAGCCAGCCCAGTAGGTCGACGCTGGCGCGTATTCGGGTTTCAAATTTTTGGCCGCCCCACTTCATTAATCCGGCGACCAGAAAAAATCTGGCACCGCGTCCGACGAAGGAGGCCAGCAGGAATGGCAGTAAGGCCATGTGCGCGGCTCCGGCGGCGATGGTGAAGACCTTGTAGGGAATGGGACTGAAACCGGCGATAAAGACGACCCAGACGCCGTATTCGTCAAAAAACGCGGCGGCGCGATCAAAGGTGGCGTCATGGCCGGTGGCTTCCAGCCAGGGCCAGACCACGTCCAGCAGCGTGTAGCCGATGGCATAGCCCAGCAGACCGCCGAGCACGGAAAACACGGTGGTGAGCCAGGCGTAATAAAACGCCTTTTCGGGCTTGGCCAGACTCATTGGCATCAGCATCACGTCAGGCGGAATCGGAAAAAACGAGGATTCGGCAAAGCTCAGGCCACTGAGGTAATGTGGCGCTTTGGGGTGTCTGGACCAGCGAAGTACCTGGTCATACAATGGGGTAAAGAGTTTCAAAGCCGTCCTTTTTCAACGCATTCTAAGACAAAAATATGTCGGTTCGCTTAATCATGCGAGATCGAATCGACCCCGGCGAGCATGGGCACAAACCGCACCGCGCCCAGATCGGTTTCGACCCAGCCGGAGGCGGTGCGGGTCCAGCCTTGCAGTGTTTGGGTCTCCATTCCCACCGGGGCCACCAGTCGACCGTTGACGGCGACCTGATCCAGCAGACGATCGGGCAAGGCTTCGGGCGCGGCGGCGGACACGATGGCATCAAACGGGGCCTGCTCGGGCAAGCCTTCGAACCCATCCGCCAATTTGACGTGGACGTTGTCGAGTTCCAACTGAGCAATGGCCTTTTTGGCCCGAAGGTAAAGCGGTTTGATTCGTTCCAGCGTCCAGACCTGCTCGGCCAGCAATCCCAGCAAAGCAGCCTGATAGCCGGAGCCGGTGCCGATTTCCATCACCCGGTGCAAGGGTTCCGTGCGATCACGCAGAATGAAATCCAGCATGACCGCCACCACCTGCGGCTGGGAAATGGTCTGGGCGTGACCGATTGGCAAGGCGCTGTCTTCGTAAGCGCGGGAGGCCATGGCTTCGTCCATGAACAGGTGACGCGGGGTCACGCGCATGGCGGTCACAACATCGGGATGCAACGACAGGGTTTGTTCCAGACGGTCTATCAGACGATCACGTGTTCGCTGTGAGGTCATGCCCACGCCCTGCAAACGTTCAAATTGTGCGTTGGGATAGGTGAGTTTCATGGTTGCAGCGTGGCCTCCTGTGACAACCAGTCGTTAAGCTGGGCCTGCATGTCATAGTGGGTCAGGTCGATTTTCAGGGGTGTGATTGAGACATAACCGGACGCCACCGCATGAAAATCGGTGCCATCGGAGGCGTCTTCCGCCTCGCCCGCCGGGCCGACCCAGTAAATGGGCTTGCCGCGCGGATCGGTGGTGGCGACCACTTTTTCCGAAGCGTGACGTTTGCCCAGCCGGGTGATGCGAACGCCTTTGATCGCGTCATAAGGTCGGTCTGGAATATTGATGTTTAATATGGTGTTGGGGTCGAGCAGCAGTTTGGGCAAATGCCCGAGCAAACGCTGCATCATCCGGGCGGCGGTGTCGAAATGTTCGTCCCCACAGAGTGAGACGGCGATGGAAGGTTTTCCCAGAAAGCGCCCTTCTGTCGCCGCCGCCACGGTGCCGGAATAAAGCACGTCGTCGCCCATATTGGCCCCGGCGTTTATGCCGGAAATGACCATGTCCGGCTGCGGCTCCAGCGCCCCATTGACCGCCAGATGCACGCAGTCAGTGGGGGTGCCGTCCACACTGTAGACATTGGGCGACTGTTCGGTCATGCGCAACGGGGCCATCAGGGTCAGCGCATTGCTGGCGGCGCTGCGGTTGCGCTCCGGTGCCACCAGCACCCGGTTTTCACACCAGGTGAGTTCGCCCAGCACATCCCACAGTGCCCGGATGCCCGGGGCCTGATAACCATCGTCGTTGGATAAAAGCACATTCATGGTCGAATCACTCTGTTGCGGTTTGAAGTTGGAGTCAATCTGGTATGATTTGCCTCACCTCAATACTTAAATGAAACGATGAGCCAATTGACCCCTGAAGATCGCCAAGCGTTTGAAAAAGCCATGTCCGATGTCACGCCGATGTCGCAAGGACACGAACGCCAGCCGCTACACGAAACCCGCCTGAAAAAAGCCGCCGCCGCCAAACGCAAAACCATGCGCCGACTGCGCCAGGGGCCTTCGATGCATGCAGACGATGGCTTTGCGCTGGATTCGGGCGGCCTTACCTCAACCCGACCGGTCACGCGCGAATGCACGTTGCAATTCAAGCGCCCGCAATGCGACCCCAAAACCTGGAAAAAGCTTCGTCAGGGGGCATTCCCGGTGGACGCCACGCTGGACCTGCATGGCATGACCGTGGCCGAAGCGGAAAAAGCGGTGTTGCAATGCCTGCAGGAAGCGCTGTTTCACCGGGAAAAACAGTTGTTGATCATCCACGGCAAGGGCTACAACGCCGAGGACACACGCCCCAAACTGAAAAACCTGATTCATCAGCTTTTGCCCACCTGTCCGCCGGTCATGGCGTTTTGCAGTGCCCAACCCAAAGACGGCGGACTGGGCAGTGTCTACGTTCGCCTGTCACTGCCCCGCTGAATACCCTGTCACGGTTCCCGAGCGGGTTCCGTTTTCTGGTTGCTGTCAGACTCTTTGGCGGGCAGTTCAATCACTTTGACAAACACTTCGTCCTCACCAATCATGCCCAGTTTTTGCCGGGCAATGGTTTCAATGGCCTGAGTGTCGGTCTGCAAGTCGATGATTTCACGCTTGAGCAGCGTGTTCTGCGCCGACAGTTCATCCAGCCGGGCCTGTTTCGCTTCCAGTTCGTGGTTGAGCGACATCACCTGAACCAGGCCGCCATCCGATGAGAGCAAACGCATCAGGATGACGACCAGTGCCAGCCCGAGACCGCCCAGCAACCACTTCACCAATCCGACCTTACTTCAGGTTGTAAAATGCGTTCATCCCCGGATAGACGGCCTCGTCACCCAGCGCTTCTTCGATGCGCAGCAACTGGTTGTATTTGGCCACCCGATCCGTGCGTGACATGGAGCCGGTTTTGATCTGTCCAGCCCCGGTGGCCACAGCGATGTCGGCAATCACGGTGTCTTCGGTTTCGCCCGAGCGGTGAGACACCACAGCGGTGTAACCGGCTTTCTTGGCCATGGCAATGGCTTCAAACGTTTCGGTCAAGGTGCCGATCTGGTTGATTTTGATCAGAATCGAGTTGGCAATGCCCTTGTCGATCCCTTCCTGCAGGATTTTGGGGTTGGTCACAAACAGGTCGTCGCCGACGATCTGCAGACGGTGACCGTCTTTTTCGGTCTGATACTTGAAACCGTCCCAGTCGGATTCGTCCAACCCGTCTTCGATCGACAGGATCGGATAGCGATCGACCCAATCGGACAGCAGATCGACCATTTCATTGGAAGACAGGGTTTTGTTTTCGGAAGCCAGGGTGTACTGACCGTCCTTGTACAACTCGGACGAGGCTGCGTCCATCGCGATCATAATGTCGCTGCCGGCTTTGTAACCCGCGGCGTCAATCGCTTCCAGGATGACCTGCAGCGCTTCTTCGTTGGACTTGAGATCCGGGGCAAAACCGCCTTCGTCACCCACGGCGGTGTTGTAGCCTTTCTGTGACAGCACTTTTTTCAGCGCATGGAACACTTCCGCGCCGTAGCGAATCGCTTCGGCCATGCTGGGCGCACCGACCGGCATGATCATGAATTCCTGAAAATCCACTGAGTTGTCGGCGTGCTCGCCGCCATTGATGATGTTCATCATCGGCACCGGCATCTGATAGGTGTCGGTTTTCAGGTAAGCGTAGAGCGGCAGATTTTTGGAAGCCGCCGCGGCCTGCGCTGTGGCAATCGACACGGCCAGAATCGCGTTTGCGCCCAGACGTGCTTTGTTTTCGGTGCCGTCCAGGTCGATCATTGCCTTGTCGATGGCTTCCTGGTTGGTGGCTTCCTGCCCGATCAGCGCATCGCGGATTTCGCCTTTGATGTTGTTCACCGCCTGGAGCACGCCTTTGCCACCATAGCGACTGTTGTCGCCGTCACGCAGTTCAATCGCTTCGCGGGAACCGGTGGAGGCGCCGGAAGGCGAAATGCCTCGCCCTCGGCTGCCGTCTTCCAGAATCACATCCGCTTCAACGGTTGGATTACCACGGGAATCGATCACTTGTCTCGCTTTGATGTCTTTGATTAAAGGCATGGTTTCATTCCTGTTTTATTTTGAATTCTTTTTGATGTTATCAATCGCAATTGTCAGCCAGATGACAAAGCCGCCAAGGTCCCTTTTTTACCAGGCCTGGTAAAAAAGCAGGGTTTCGATCCGGCTTTGCCCGTCCGGGTTTACAGCAACGGGTTTTCAATAAACCCCTGCCCTTTGACGGTGTCGTCCAATTGTTTCAGTGTGCGCAGCAAAGGCGCCATCTGGTCCAGCGGCCACATATTGGGCCCGTCGGACAGGGCGTTTTCCGGGTCTGGGTGGGTTTCCATAAACACACCGGAAATGCCTGCGGCCACCGCGGCTCTGGCCAGAACCGGCACCATGGAGCGCTGACCGCCCGAGGTGGTGCCCTGCCCACCCGGCTGCTGTACCGAATGGGTGGCATCGAACACGACGGGGGCCTGCGTCTGGCGCATCATGGCCAGACCGCGCATGTCGGAAATCAGTGTGTTGTAACCGAACGAGGTGCCGCGGTCACAGACCATGACCTGATCGTTGCCGACTTCGCGGGCCTTGTTGACCACCTGTTGCATGTCCCAGGGCGCTTGAAACTGGCCTTTTTTGATGTTGACCGGCAGGCCCTGACGGCACACATTCTGAATAAAGTTGGTCTGACGCACCAGAAACGCCGGGGTCTGCATCACGTCCACCACGCTGGCGACTTCCGACAGCGGCGTGTCTTCGTGCACATCGGTCAGAACTGGCACGCCCAGTTCGTCCTTGACCCGTTGCAGGATACGCAGGCCTTCTTCAATGCCCGGTCCCCGGTAACTCTGGGTCGAGGAACGGTTGGCCTTGTCGTAAGAGGCTTTGAAAATAAACGGCATCTCCAGCTCGTCGGTCAGTTCTTTCAACCGCTCGGCAATGGTCATGATCTGGGTTTCCGATTCGATCACACAAGGTCCGGCGATCAGGAAAAGCGGCTGAGTCAGGCCGACGTCATAACCGCAGAGTTTCATGGTCTGATTGAATGCATCGCTCATGATGTGGCACCTTCCGATTTGGCATGATGGGCGTTGGCGGCCTCGATGAAGCTGCGGAACAACGGATGACCGTTGCGGGGGGTCGAGGTGAATTCCGGATGGAACTGACAACCGATGAACCAGGGATGGTCTTCGATTTCCACCGTTTCCACCAGATTGCCGTCTTCGGAGCGTCCGGAAATCACCAGGCCTGCCTGTTCCAAACGTTCTATGTAACCGTCATTGACTTCGTAACGATGGCGATGGCGTTCCCGAATGGTGGTCTGGCCATAGATGTCGGCGATGCGGCTGTTGTCCTTGAGCAGACACGCTTGCCCGCCCAGACGCATGGTGCCGCCCAGATCGGTGGCTTCGTCACGCTCTTCAATGCAGCCGTCTTCGCCGGTCCATTCGGTGATCAGGGCGACCACCGGGTGTTTGGTTTTCTTGTCCAGTTCGGTGCTGTGGGCGTCTTCCATCCCGGCCATATGGCGGGCGTATTCCACCACCGCCATTTGCATGCCCAGACAAATGCCCAGATACGGCACTTTGTTTTCACGGGCAAAACGAATCGCGGAAATTTTGCCTTCGACCCCGCGCTCACCGAAACCGCCCGGCACCAGAATCGCGTCCATGTCCGCCAGACAGTCGGTGCCGGAGCGTTCGATTTCTTCGGCGTCCAGATAGTTGATGTCCACTTTGGTGTGGGTCTGAATGCCACCGTGAATCAGGGATTCGATCAATGATTTGTAGGCTTCGGTCAAGTCCACGTATTTGCCGACCATGCCGATGCGCACCGTCTGCTGAGGGCTCAGCTGCGCTTCCACCACCTGATCCCAATCGCTCAGATCGGGTTGCGGCACGTCCAGGCGGAACCGGTTGGTGACCAATTGATCCAGCCCCTGCTCGTGCAACATGCGCGGCACTTCGTAAATGGTGCGCGCGTCCAGTGAGCTGATCACCGCCGGTTCTTCCACATTGGTGAACAAGGCGATTTTGCGTTTTTCCGCCGGTTCCAGCGGCCGTTCGGAACGGCAGATCAGCACATCCGGCTGAATCCCGATGGAGCGCAGTTCCTTGACCGAGTGCTGGGTGGGTTTGGTTTTGACTTCGCCCGCCACCGCAATGTAGGGCAGCAGCGTCAGGTGCATGAACAACGCGCGGTCGCGCCCCACCTCGACGCCCAGCTGACGAATCGCTTCCAGAAACGGCAGGGATTCGATGTCGCCCACCGTGCCCCCGACTTCCACCAACGCCACATCGGCGCCGGCAGCGGCCCGTTTGATCCGGTTTTTGATTTCGTCGGTAATGTGCGGAATCACCTGCACCGTGCCGCCCAGATAATCGCCACGGCGCTCATTGCGAATGACCTTGTCGTAGACCTGCCCGGTGGAGAAACTGTTGCGCTGGGTGAAATGGCGCTGCACGAACCGCTCGTAGTGACCCAGATCCAGGTCGGTTTCGGCCCCGTCGTCGGTGACAAAGACTTCGCCATGCTGAAAGGGGCTCATGGTGCCGGGGTCCACATTGATGTAAGGATCCATCTTGAGCATGCTGACCTTCAGGCCTCTTGCCTCAAGCAAGGCCCCGAGTGAAGCCGCAGCAATGCCTTTGCCCAGAGAAGAAACCACGCCGCCTGTTACAAAAATAAATTTAGTCATGCCACCACTTTGGTTAAACGTTAATGTCGTTGATCGATGAATGCATCACCGGGGTTGAGCGAAACCACTGATTGAGATGAAAGCCTGTTGGCGTGCCCGCTGGCATTGTCCCGGAAAAATCGATTTCTATGACGTCCGCAAGCCAGTTACCCGCCTTGTGAGTACGATCAGAATGGATTCGTATTATAGACATTTTACCGAATCAGGGCAAATTGGATAACGGATCGTAGCCCAACAGGACACCATGCTCCGCTGGCGTGTCCGCTGAATAGACCACAGGCCAGACGCGTCTCTGCCACCAGGGAATTTGCTGTTGGCGGAACCATTTTTTGATCCGCCCGCGATCCTGACGCCGACCCAGAAAGCCCGTCGGCATGGTGCAGACGCGCGGTTCCTCCCCGGTTTGACGCCATGCGTGAAGCGCAGACGGCAAGCCGTCCGCCTCCAGTTGCCATGCCAGAGGGTCGAATTGCGACAGCGGCTGATCGTAAGCACGGTCTGGGTCCTGCAAAAAATAAATGCGCCCCTGATCGATGCGCACAAGCTGCGGGACAGGTCGGTCGCTCAGCCGCCACTGGGGATGGGCTTCGGGATTGGGGTTTTGCAACTGGGCCAGACACCAGTCCAGCAGTCTGGCATTGGGCTGGATGGGCCAGGTCTTCCGGGCCCACAACCGGATCACATTTTTCACCCGGGCCTGTTGGGCGGATGGCCAATCCCTCCCCTGCAGAAACGGGCGCAAATCCAGACGGAACTGGGTGAACGAAAGCTCGGCCAGATCGGATTCGGCCAATTGGTTCAGCAGTTCGTCCGCTTCCTGCAAGCGTTCCGTGGTCTGGTACAAAGTGCGCTCAAACTGCGGCCAGATCGCTTTCAAGGCGGGCATCACTTCGTGACGGACCCGATTGCGCTGAAAGGCCGTGGACTGGTTGGATGGGTCTTCCACCCAGGACAGGCCTTCACGACTGGCGTAAGCTTCCAACACCGCTCGTGGCTGATCCAGTAACGGACGCAAATGGTCAAAACGCCGGGAGGAGCCGACCAGAGGCGCGTGCATTTTCATGCTGCCAAGACCGGTCAGCCCTGCACCCCGCCCGAGGCGCTGCAGAAAGGTTTCGGCCTGATCCGTAGCGTGATGGGCAGTAAGCAGGTAAAACGCCGGAGAAGCCTTCCAACCGTTGGCCTCAGCGATTCCGTCGCTGCTCAGCCGGTTTTTCCATTCCGCCAGACTTTGGTTCAAAGCCTGATAACGGGCCGTTCTGGCCGCGGCTTCGGGGCCATCACCTGGTTCGACCGTCATCGTTTTCGATTGAAAAGGCAGCGACCAACTCTGACACAACTGTTGGCAGAACGCCTGCCAGTCTGCGGACTGCGGCTGCAATTGATGATCAATGTACACCGCCAGCAAACGCTCTTTGGGCACCGCTTGCGCCAGCAGATGCAAAAGCACCACGGAATCGAGTCCGCCGCTGAGCGCCAACAGATAACAGGGAAGGTGGTTCGGGTCAGTCAGTGCATCCAGACGCTGTTTGAACGCCTTGTCCGGCTTCTCACTCAGATTCATCCGGTTCTCCTGACTGGCTGAGCCAATGAACGCGGTCAGCCTTCGAAATTGCCGTACTGCATGTAACGCTGATAACGGGCTTCCAGCAAATCTTCCATCGACTGATTCTTGAGCGCATCCAACTGATGCAGCAAGGCTTCTTTCAGGGCCGCCGCCGCTTTTTCCGGCTGACGGTGCGCGCCGCCCAACGGCTCGGTCACAATCTGTTCCACCAGTCCCAGTTCTTTCAGGCGCGGTGCGGTGATCCCCAGCGCTTCGGCCGCATCCGCGGCATTGGCGGCGTCTTTCCACAGAATGGAAGCACAGCCTTCGGGCGAGATCACCGAATAGGTGCTGTATTGCATCATCATGGTGGTGTCACCAACGCCGATGGCCAGAGCGCCACCGGAACCGCCTTCGCCAATCACGGTGCAGATGATCGGCACCGACAATTGCGACATTTCAATCAGATTGCGGGCAATCGCTTCCGACTGGCCGCGTTCTTCGGCGTTGATGCCCGGATAGGCGCCGGGCGTGTCGATAAAGGTCAAAACCGGCAGGCGGAAGGTTTCGGCGGTTCGCATCAAACGCAAGGCTTTGCGATAGCCTTCGGGTCTGGGCATGCCGAAATTGCGGTGGATTTTTTCTTTGGTGTCGCGCCCTTTCTGCTGACCGATCACCATCACCGCCTGACCGTCGATGCGCGCCAGACCGCCAATGATGGCCGGGTCGTCCGCAAACGCCCGGTCGCCGTGCATTTCCTTGAAATCGGTGAAAATATGGCGGATGTAATCCAATGTGTAGGGTCTTTGCGGGTGGCGCGCCAACTGGGCCACCTGCACATCGGAAAGCTTATTGAAAATCGACTGGGTCACATTGCGGCTTTTTTCTTCCAGCGCCGAGACTTCCTTGAGCAAATCCATGTCGTCCGACCCATCCAGGTGGCGCAGCTCATCAATCTTCGCTTCCAGCTCCGCAATCGGCTTTTCAAAATCCAAAAATTCCAATTTCATTGTCATGTCCGTTGTTGTCCCCGGTGTGTGGTTGTTGAACCGCTTGCAAAAACAGGTGTTTGACCTGTTATGCGCAGACTCCAGTCTCAACCCCTGCCCGGTTTTTCTTGAAAAATCTGTGCGTATTCTAGCAAACTGCGCTCAATTGTGCCGAACGCAATATAGCCCGAATATTTACCTTCGGGATAGATTGTGGTGCGATGCCTTTTTTACCAGGCCTGGTGAAAAAAGGGTTAAGGCTTTGGCATGGCCTCCGCCTTGGCCGGACGCAAGCGCTCATGAACGGCACACAATGCCTGATGCGCCTGGCTCTGGGCAAACATGGCCTCGCCAATCGGCGCATCGAACAGAAATTGGGTGCCATCCAGATGCGCCCAGACTTCGTCCACCCGTTGCTGACCGAACAGGGTCGCCTGCAGGGCTTTCTGGTTGACGCCGGCGCGGGGTTCAAGCTGCGCTTCCAGCGCAAACGCCAAGGCCTGATAAAATCGTTGCCAGTCAGGGTCCTGCTGATAAATGCTGGCGATTTCCACGGCTTCCAGCGCTTCTTCCACCGCCTGCAACTTGAGCAGCAAAAACACCCGTAAATCCGAAATGGTCATTTTTTTCCAGATTGTGTCCGGGTCCGGCAACAGCCCGACCAGATTCGCCACGCCCTGATGATCGGCAAACGCCAGACTCTCAAGTTCATGATAACACTGTGCATAATCCTGGGTGTCGGCCAGATCGAACAGGGCTTCGCGCAATTGTCGGCCTCGGTTCTGGTTGTTGTCCAGCAATTCGGTCAGCGGAAACACTTCGGAAACGCCCGGCACCACAATCCGGCACGCAGGCAATCCGGCAAACTGGTAACGGGCAATAAAGACCTCGGCCGACAGTTCCTTTTCGATCAGATCAATCAATCCGGCGCGTTGCGCGGCAGAGGTGCTGACGTCTTCCAGTCGCGGCATGGCCTGGGTGACCTGCCAGTACACAAAGTCAAAATCGGGTTGATGACTGATGAAACGGGCGTGCAGCCAGCCACTGGAGTCAATAAAGTGGTTTTCAATGTTTTCGTCGGACGCCACCAGCGTTTCGTCAAAAATCGGCAGATCAAACCCGTCAAGATCGTTCAGGCTGCGCCCCTGCAAGGCCTCGGTCATGGAACGCTCCAGTGCGACTTCAAACAGAGGGTGCGCCCCGAATGAGGCGAAACAGCGACCGTTTTTCTGGTCAAACAGGGTCACATTGATCACCGGAAAACGCCCGCCCAGCGAAGCATCGCGCACCGACACCGCCACGCCCTGCTCGCGCATGGCCGCCAGCGCTCGGGCCACCACCGGGTATTCTTCCAATACCGTCTCAGGCACCTCCGGCAGACAGAGATTTTCGCGCAGTATCCGTGCCTTGACCCAGCGTTCCAGCACTTCGGACAAGCCCTGGGTTTCGGCTTCTTCAAAACTGTTGCCGGCGCTGAGACCATTGCTGGCGTAAAAATTACTCAACAGGTTTGCCGGAAAATACACGGTTTTCTGACGGGAAACGGCCTGCAATGGCAGGCATCGAATCGCGTCCGCCTGATCATTCAGGCTCAGCAGGTCTTCGCCGACAAGCTCATCTTCCGGGTCGTACAGCGCCCATAGCTCCGGGGTCAGAGTGTCGCGAAACGCCTCCAGCGGAAACCGTTTTTCATCGGGAAAATACAGCCAATCGCTGGCCGTGGGGGCCGTTTTGTGAGCACACAGAAAGTAATCCGAGAAGAAATAATTGGTCTGCAGACGCTCCAGGTATTCGCCCAGCGCACTGGCCAGCGTGGCCTTGCGGCTGGCACCCTTGCCATTGGTAAACAACGCCGGACAGAACCGATCCCTGATGTGCAACCAATAGACATTGTCCACCGGGTTGGCCGCTTTGGCCTGATCGATGTCAAAGCCCAACTCGGTCAGGGACGATTGCATCCGGGCAATGGAATCTTCCAGGCAGGCGTCCTTGCCAATAATTTGCGTGCGTTCTGTCATAATTTTTCCTGCTGTAAGGCTTAAAAATATTGATACGGTAAAGGGTATGAAAATCAGTAGAATGAAAGTGCGACTTCATAACCCATATAAGGAGAAAGACCATGAACACCAAAGCATTCACCACCTCTCTGCTGGCTGGCGCTGTGTTTTTCGGCGCACAGGCACAGGCCTCAAGCCCGCACCCTGGAAAAGTCCTGCACGACGACGCCAACTGCATGAAATGCCATGCGGACATGGGCTACAACAAACCCTCTCTGAAAAAGATGGGCGTGGAGTCCTGGTCCGACCTGAAAAGTGCGATTTCCTATTGTGAAAGCAACCTCAATGTCGGCTGGTTTCCGGAAGAACAGGAGCAGGTGGCGGATTACCTGAATCAGGAATATTACCATTTCGACAAATAAGGTCGTGCCCGAGCCTGTTGTCCCGAGTATCACCAGAACCTGTTTCTAACCTGACTGGGACATCCTCAGGCGCGGTCGTAAAGCCGGTCCAGACGCTGCTGCATCCGTTGACGCACTTCTGGATCGGCTTTTTCCTTGTCCGCATCCTGCAACGCCCCTTCTGCATCCCGAACCGCCTTGTCCATCGCTTCGATCATGAAATACAGATACATGGACTCTTCCAGACGTTTCCATTGCCGCTTTTCGGCAAACCAGTGTTGGCGCAATTCCGGCTCTTCGCTCAGGCGCTGCTCAATCGAGGCCAGCATCTCATCCAGATACGGCAGGGCATCATGAGGCCAGCGCGGCGCACCGGTATCGGTGTCGTAAAAACTCCGGCGGTGGGCAATCGCGACCTCAAAAGCCGGAATCATGGGCGTCAGGTCCAGTGCAGGCGCCCGATCCACCGCCCGTTGCAAAAGCTCTACCGACAGAACCGGGGCATCGGACAGCCAGCGTGAAAAACGGGTATGCAGGTTGTTGCGGTCGATAAAGTAGTGCTTGCCTGTGGCCAGTTCCATCGCGTTTTCACGGGGGACAATGTACTGCAAACCGTCACGACTCAAGCGTTTGGTGTCTTCCCATAACTCCCAGCCGGACTCATCGGTGGTTTCACCGGCCGAATTGACCGCGATGGGTTCGCAGGACAAGCCGTAATCGTGCCCGACCACGTAATCGTTGACCCGGATCTGATAATCGCCGTCGTCGCTGATTCGAGTCACAATGCCGGTGATAAACGCATCGTCCTGAATGGTGTTGGACGGAAACGCCACCAGTATGGAGTCGCCCTTGTCAAAAGAAGCGGCCATGGCCTGGGGGACAAACCCGGCCAGCAGTGTGACCAGAACCCAACCGAAGATAATTTGAGGGAAACCTGTTTTGCGCATGATCGACACCTTTCTTTAAGTCAGATAACAATCATAACCGTTCTGGGATCGGGATGACATTCTCTCGCTCTCGTTGTCAGAAAATGGTCAGGATTCAGCTGGTCACCTGGTTGCGCAGATATATCGGTTGCGGCAATGACTCGGTCACCAGACGCGCCTGATCCAGTCTTTGTGCCGCCACGGCCGCCACATCCCCGGCCCGAGGGTAAGCCGGGACAAACACGGAAAAGGCGTCTTCCCATTCCGGCAACGCCCAGACCAGATCGCCAATGCCCAGTGTCTGTTCGGTCGCGGCTTGATCGGCCACGCGCGCGCTGGCCGCCTCCAACCCGAGCATTTCGGCCGGTTGGGACACCAGCTGGCCGGTTTGCGAACGATGACCGGATTGCCAGTAGACTTCCTGCATCCGTGCGTCCAGACAGCCGACCCAGGTCTGGTCGGCCAGATCCGGGCGTTTTGACCAGGCCTGGTGAATCAGCGCTTCCAGCGTCGAAACCCCAATGACCGGTTTCTGCCAGCCAAAACCCAGCCCCTGAATCACGCCAGCGGCAATGCGCACGCCGGTAAACGCGCCCGGTCCGTTGGCGTAGGCGAGACAATCCAGATCTTGCGCTGAGCACCCGCCTTGCGCCAGCACCTCCATTACCATGGGCAAAATGCGGTCGGCGTGTTTCTGTGGCGCCAGCTCAAACACCTCAAACGTTTCGCCCTGTGTCAGCAATGCGGCCGAACAGGCTTTGGTTGAGGTTTCAATGGCAAGAATGGTTGGGGACATAAGGTCAAACCTTTGCAAAGTTGGGATTTATTTCAAACATTCAGCAAGCGATCCAGCGCATCCTGAGCCGATTCGGGCGTGTAAACCCAGGGACAGTCAGGCAGATTCTGAATAAACTGACGGCCATAACCCTTTGTTTTCAATCGCGGATCGCACAAAACCAACAGCCCTTTGTCGGACGCATCCCGAATCAAACGCCCACTGCCCTGCTTCATCGTAATCAAGGCTTCCGGCAGCTGGAAATGAAAAAAGCTGCTGAGCCCTTTCTGTTTCAGGTCGGCTTCACGCGCCTCGACAATGGGATCGTCCGGCGGCATGAACGGCAATCGATCAATCATCACCAGCACCAACGCTTCGCCTTTGATGTCGACCCCTTCCCAGAAACTGCCGGTGCCCAAAAGCAAGGCCTGATCTTCCTTGCGAAATCGCTCGATCAAGGCGGACCTTGGCCCTTCGCCCTGCACCACCAGACTTCCGCTCCAGTGATCACGCAGAATGTCCGCCGCCTTTTTCACACCGCTGTGACTGGTAAACAACAGAAAGGCCCGCCCTTTTGTTTTCTGCAGCAACGGCCATACCGCGCGCAGACAGATGCGAAGATAGTCGGGGTCATTGGGCGAAGGCAGTCCCACCGGATGATAAATGGCGGCCTGACTGGCAAAGTCAAACGGGCTGGTCCAGATCGCTGTTTGCGGCTCGACCAGGCCCAGTTTGTGGCTGAAATAGTCAAACGACGCATTGACGCTGAGCGTGGCCGAAGTAAAGACCCAGCTGCCGCCGAGTTTTTCCTGTTGTCGTGCAAACGGACCGGCCACACTCAGCGGGGTCAAATGCAAACTGAAACGCCCCTGCGAGGATTCCAGCCAGCGCACCTGATTTTCGGATTTCTGATCCAGCCACTGGTTCAGTTCCGAGGCCAGCGTCTGCACCCGTTGATACAACGCAGCCAGACGTTTGCCCCGATCCGTCAGCGGTTTGAGGCCATCGGCCAGATACTCGAGACGGTTGCGTAGGGTTTTCAGTGCCTGGACCGAAACCGTCGATTCCTGAAACTTCTGCCAGTTCCAGCGTTTTTCGAACTTGCCCAAAACCTGATTGAACTCGCTGATCGCCTCTGCCACCGAGCGCGCCTGATCCATTAACCATTGCGTGTCCGGCGCTTCCTTGGCGTAAGCCTCTTTCAGATCCCGAACGAATTCATCCAGTTGGTAACGACTCAGGCGGAACCCCAGAAACTGCGCGGCCACGTCCGGCAGTTGGTGGGCTTCGTCAAAAATATACAGATCGGCTTTGGGCAGGAGGTCACCGAACCCCTGCTCTTTCAAAGCCAGATCGGCGCAGAAAAGGTGGTGATTGACGATCAGAATCTCGGCTTCGGTCGCGGTCTTTTTGACCTGCGGATAAAAACACTGGCTTTGGGCGGCCTGACCGCACTCATTCGCCTGGCAGAATTCCATGCGGGCGCAAACCTGCGACCAGACAGGATCGGATTCGTCCACTTCGGACAGTTCGGCCTTGTCGCCATCGCGCGTGGTCTGACTCCATTGTTCGATCCGGTTAAGTTTTGACCAGGCCTGGTCAGAATGGGCCTGCGCACTCTGGGCGATGGCCAGACGCTGGGGACAGAGGTAGTTTTCCCGGCCTTTGAGCAAGCGGACCCGGCCTGTGAATTGGGTCGCTTTTTTGATGTAGGGCACATCCTTGCGCAACAGCTGTTCTTGCAGGGTTTTGGTGGCGGTAGAAATGATTACTTTCTTGCCGGAAAGCATCGCCGGAACCAGATAGGCAAAGGTTTTGCCGGTGCCCGTTCCCGCTTCGGCCAGAAGCGTGTCCGACTGTTCAATGATTTCCGCCACGGCCTTGGCCATGGATTGCTGCGAATCCCGATGGCAAAAGGCCTGGTCGAATTCGGTCAGCCGACCGTTTTCGCAAAAATAGGCATCCATGTTCTCTGAAAGTGACAAGTCGAACGCTTCCTCAGTGCAGCGTTTCAAACCGCACAATCCTGAAAAAGCGAAATTCTACCAAAAAACTGGACAAGACTGGGCTTTGTCAGTACAATTCGCCGTTCAAATTTGAACCCGTTGTTAAGTTCGCTTTAACAACCAAGCGTAAACTATTGGATGTCTGATATGAAAATTCTATCTTCTTTGAAGTCGGCGAAAAAACGCCATAAAGATTGCCAGATCGTTCGTCGTCGTGGCAAGGTCTATGTGATCAACAAAACCAACCCTCGCTTTAAAGCCCGTCAGCGTTAAACAACGCTTAACGGCTTTAAGCCGGTTGGCACAAAAAAGGCACCTGATCAGTGCCTTTTTTTATGTCTGAAAGAAACCACGCCTTTGTCAGGCGCTGTCTTTTCGATAGTACTTCTGCTCGACTTTCTTGATGGTGTCCACGATCAGCCCGGTGTCGACCTTGCCGACAAAATAATCCGCGCCCATGGCCAGAACCTCGCGGGTGTTGTTGTCACTGGTCATGGACGTGTGCACCACGATCGGGATATGCGCCGATTTTTTGTTTTTGCGCAATTCCTGAATGACCGTGTGCCCGGACGCGACCGGCATTTCCAGATCGGTAAACACCATGGACACATCGTCCAGACTGTCCAATTCGGCCACATAATCCAGCAGCAAACGCCCGTTTTCAAATCCGCGATGGCGCAACCCCAACTGATCAAACACCATGCCCATGTATTTCTGGATGGATTTGCTGTCCTCGGCAAACAGAATTTCGCCTTCTTTGACCTTTTGCGTGAAGTTGTAATCGGTTTTTTTCACTTCTTCGGCCGAATCGAAAATCTTGCGCGCCATCTGCGGCATGGCTTCGATCAACATCTTTTCAATATCGAGGATGAAACAAAGCGTGTCGCTCTTGTCGAGATAAGTGTGGTTGACCACCTGGTTGGTGTTGACGTCCACGTTGTAGTTGGTGGCGGGCTTGATGTCGGCCCAGTCTTTTTCTTCGACGCCGTGAATGTGGGCCACACGCATGCCGATGAAGTTCTGGCTGAAATCGGACACAATGATGATGGATTTTTCTTTCTGCTCCGGCGTCATCTCAAAGCCCATCCACTTGGGCACATCGATCACCGGCAGATACACGCCGCGCAGCTCGATCATGCCTTCAATCAACGGATTGGCATCCGGCATTTCCGACACGTCATAAGCGCGGCCTTCCAATACTTCACGCACCTTGAACACATTCATGCCGTAAAAAGGCGGATCGTAATCCTCGGTGGGGAACTGAACCTGAAACACCATCAAACTCATTTGATTGTTTTTGCTCAGCTGAGCCGTTTTTTCAACTTGCTCCAGAGTGGTGGTCATAACGCTTTCCCGTTGATTGTTTTCAAAATTGATCGCTTTATTCTGCACGGCCCCTTGCGCATTGTAAAGACAGACGCCCAAGCTTTCATGCGCTGTGGCTCCGAAGGGAGCCAACGACAGCCATAACTGCGTTCAGCAAAAAAAAGGCCAAATGCGCCTACAAGTCAGCCTCGGGCATCAATAACCGTTTGACCGGCTTGAAAGAACAGCGATAATGCGCGTCCAGCAAACCGTGTTGCTGTATCGCCTGCAAATGTGCCTGGGTGGGATACCCTTTGTGCCGATCAAAGCCATATTGCGGGTAAGCCTGATGCAATGCCTGCATCTGCCGGTCACGGGTCACTTTGGCCAGGATCGATGCCGCACTGATCGTGGCGATCTTGGTGTCTCCCTTGATCACCGCCTCGCTCGGGTACACCCAATCCGGGCAACGATGGCCGTCTACCCAGACTTTTCTGACCGGCACATTCATCGCCTCAACCGCCCTTTGCATCGCCAGAAAGGTCGCCTGAAGAATGTTCAAACGGTCGATTTCCTGCGGTGTGGCTTCGCCAATCCCCCAGGCCAACGCCTGCTCCTGAATTCCGACGAACAGCTGTTCGCGTTTTCTGGGCGACAGCTTTTTGGAATCGGTCAGCGCCAGAGAGATGTTGTCAGGCAGCGCCACGGCGGCCGCCACCACATTTCCGACCAGTGGGCCGCGCCCGACTTCGTCGACACCGACGTCCAAAGCCGTCGGTGATGACGCATCCGGATCAAACAAACCCAGTTGCGCCGTCATGAATCGCCCTGAGCTGACGCACGCAAACCCGGCAACCAGTCCATCAGGGTTTCGGCCACCAGATCGGACGAAGCCAAATCCAGCTGATCGCGCTGCCGGGCAAAGTGCGCACATTGTTGCGCCCGAACTTCGGCGTCGTCGATGAGCGGCGTCAACGCCCGGACCAGATTGGCCGCTGTGGCTTCCTGCTGAATCAATTCCGGCACCACCGTCTGCTGCGCCAGCACATTGGGCAGTCCCACCCAGTCGGTGGTCGCCAGCCGCTTCATCAGCCAGTAGCTGACAGGATGCACTTTGATCGCCAGCACAAACGGGCGTTGCATCAGGGCCGTTTGCAGGGTGGCTGTTCCCGAAGTCACCATCAATTGATCGCTGGCCGCAATGGCCGTTTCCACCTGTCCGGTCCGAACCTGAAAATGCTCTCGCTGTTGGGCGGACAGATTGGCCAGCAGCCCTTCAATGCGGCTTTGTGCCTGAGCATGAACCGCCGGGATCACAAATTGCATGGTCGGATACTTTGCCAGCAGCAGGGTCGCAGCCTGCAGGTAAATCGGCATCATGGTCGCAATTTCAGACGCGCGGGATCCGGGCAGCAAACCGGTGACAGCAATCGACTCCGGCAATTGCCACTCAACCCGTGCCGCCGCTTTTGACGGGGCATTTCGGGTTTCGGCGGCCATGTAGTGCCCGACGTATTTGGCACGAATGCCATAATGCCAATACAAGGGCGGCTCAAACGGAAACAGCACAAAAACGCCATCGACCTGTTCACGGATTTTTTTCAATCGCTGTTCGCGCCAGGCCCAGACGGAGGGACCCACATAATGAAAGGCCGGGATATTGTGTGATTTGAGTTTTTCTTCGACCGTGAAATTGAAATCCGGTGCATCGATGCCAATAAAGGCGGTGGGGTTGAGTTCGATCAGCTGCCGGATCAGTCGTTTTCTGATTTTGACCAGGCCTGGTAAATGTTTGAGGACCTCGAACAGTCCCATGACCGAAAGCCGGGACATGGGGTACCAGCTTTCCATGCCCTGAGCCATCATGGCCGGGCCACCGATGCCAACAAACCGAGCGTGGGGAAAACGTTGCTTGAGCGCGGCAATCACACCCGCACCCAGTTGGTCGCCGGAGGTTTCACCGGCCACCAGGGCAAACACCGGAGAAGGGGACGTCAATTCAGCGGACAATGCCACGATGGGTCGACGATAAAAAGGTCAGAAGCGTGTCCAGCGTACCCTGGTCATCATTGAGCGCATCGATTTCGACAATGGCTTCTTCCAGGCGATAACCGGTGCGATAGAGGGCCCGATAGGCTTTTTTGACCAGATTGATTTGGGTGCGATCAAAGCCCCGACGTTTCAGGCCTTCCAGATTCAGCCCGCGGGGACCGGCCAGATTACCGGAAACGGTAATAAAATTGGGCACATCCTGATTGATCACACTGCCCATTCCACAAAACGCGTGTTCGCCGATATTGCAAAACTGGTGTACCAGTGTATAACCACCGAGAATCGCCCAGTCATCAACCCGGACATGACCGGCCAGAGCGGAGGCATTGGCAAAAATGGTGTGATCCCCCACCACGCAGTCGTGTGCGATGTGTACGCCAGCCATCACCCAATTGTCATTACCAATGGTGGTTTCCCCCCGATCCTGGGCGGTGCCGCGGTTCAGGGTGACGTTTTCGCGAAAGGTGTTGTCGTGCCCGATGCGCAAACGGGTGGGTTCGTCATTGTATTTTTTGTCCTGCGGAGCCGCGCCAATGGAACCAAACTGAAAAAACCGGTTATTGCGACCGATTTCGGTGGGGCCGGAAATGACCACATGCGGGCCAACCACGGTGTTTTCGTCAATGCACACATGGCCTTCAATCACCGAATAGGGGCCAACTTCGACCGATTCGGCCAGCTCCGCTTTGGGATCAATGATGGCAGTCGGATGAATCACAACAGGTTCCTTGCATCCAGATAGTGGGAAAACAGCGCATAACCGCTACACATTGCGCTCGGCGCACATCATATCACAGGCGGCGATCACCTTGCCGTCCACCCGGGTTTCACACTGAAACTTCCAGATGCCCTTTTTATTGGTCAGGGCTTTGACTTCGAATTCCAGCTTGTCTCCCGGAATGGCCGGTTTGCGAAAACGGCAATTGTCCACCGCCGCCAGGTAATACATGGTCTGGCCATCCGGCTTCACGCCCTGACTTTTAAACGCCAGAATCCCGGTACACTGCGCCATGGCTTCGATGATCATCACCCCTGGCATAATCGGGTTATCGGGAAAATGCCCGGTAAACTGGGGTTCGTTGTAAGTGACATTCTTGTAGGCTTTCAAAGAAACGCCGGCTTCAAACTCGGTCACACGGTCCACCAGCAAAAACGGGTAGCGGTGAGGCAGGTAATCAAAAATTTCTTTCACATCCAAAATCATACGTCTTTATCCAAGTCATGTTTCAGGGCCGACAATGCTTTTTCCAGCGCTTTAATCCGGCTGGCCATTTTATCAAGGGTTTTCACGCGCACCATGTTTTTTTGCCACTGGGACGCTTCAATCGCCGGAAAACCGGCATAAGCGCCGGACTGTTTGAGCGAATGCGTCACACCGGCCTTGCCCGCCACAAAGACGTGATCGGTGATCGTCAAGTGGCCGGAAACGCCTGACTGACCGCCAAACTGACAATGCGCTCCAACCTGAGTGCTGCCGGCAAACCCGGACTGGGCGGCCACGGCAACGCCTTTGTCGAGGCGCACGTTATGCGCCACCTGCACCTGAGCGTCAATAATGCAATCGTCGGCGATAACGGTGTCATCCAAAGCACCACGATGAACGGTGGCATTGTTGCCGATGAACACCCGATCGCCAATCACCACCCGCCCGATCTGTGGAATACGCTGCCATCGGCCTTCGTGCGGCGCAAACCCAAAACCGTGCCCGCCAATCACGCATCCGGCATCGAGATACGCTTCCCGGCCAATCACGACCTTGTCAGCGATCGTGACATTCGGAGCCAGATAGGCATCGGCACCAAGGGAGACGCCGGACTGAATCACGGTTCCGGCCTCAATCACACACCCTTTAGCAATCGAGGTGCCCGCTCCGACCACAACATTCGGCCCGATGAAAACGTCGTCCGCAATCTGCGCCGTTTCATCAAGCTGCGCACTGGGATGGATATGACAAGGGAAAACACGCTGATTGAGTTTTTGAGCCACCAACGCATACACGTAATAAGGATTCTGAACGATCAGCTTCGGCCCCTGAATCAGGACCGAATCGTCCGGCTTGAGTATCACACATCCGGCTTGTGTCTGGGCCAACTCATCCTTTCGTTTGGGATCATTATAAAAAGCCAGGTTGGATTTTCCTGCCTGTCGGAGGCTGGCGACCTGTTGGATTTCAAGGGTCAATGCCCCGGTATGGTCGCATTCAATGCCCCGTTCCGACAAAAAATTCAGGATCTGTTCAAGCGTCAAAAAAAGTCTCTCTCTGTGGTCTCAGGGCGGATAGCGCCGGGCAAAGGCACAATCACTGATTGAAGCTGGAGCGTTTTGCCTGGTGGGATTCTTTCAGAAACTCCAACACCTTCTGGGTGATATCAAGCCGGTCACTGGTATAGGCAATCCCTTCATACAAAATCAGATCGTAAGACGACTCCTTGCCAATGCTCTTGATCGCATCGTTCACGGTTTCCTGAATCTTTGAGAGTTCTTCATTGCGACGGATGTTCACCAATTCCTGAATGTCATTGCGTTTTCGCTGAATATCCCGGGACAGCATGGTCATTTCACGTTCTGAAGCGGCCTTTTGTGCGTCCGTCATCACAGCCTGATTTTTCTGGAACGTCTGCTGTTTCTTTTCCAGTTGCTGCGCCATGTTTTCCAGTTCGGCCTGCTGTGGCTCGAACTCTTTTTCCAGATTCGCACCCGCCGCCTGGGCTTGCGGTGCCTGTTCCAGCAACAACCCCACATTGACCACAGCGATGTTCGCCGGTTGCTGTGCCCAGGCCGTTGCTGTCAGCATCCAGGCCAACCATCCGACTAAAAACAATCTGTGAATGCTCATGTTTTTGTTCCCGTAATAAAACTGTTTAAACGCGTATTATAGCGAAAAGGCACAAAGGTTTTAAGACGCTTTGCCCATCACATCGGAATGCCCAGATTGAACTGAAACGCCTGGAGCTCGTCTTCGTCTTCACTGTTGAGTGGGCGAGCAAAACTGAATGCCAGTGGTCCGACTGGCGTAATCCAGGAAACCCCGACCCCATAGGCACTGCGCAAGGTGCTGAATTCCACATTATCGTAAGATTCATACACATTACCGGCATCCACAAAAAGGCTGACCCGCAGATTTTCCGAATCCTCGATCAAAGGCATGGGGAAAATGATCTGGGCATTGGTCACGATCCGGAAACTGCCCCCTTTGGGATCGTCAGACACCGCATCATTGCTGTCATAACGCGGCCCCAGAGAGTTGGGCTCAAACCCTCGAACCGAACCGATGCCACCCGCGTAAAAATTCTCGAAGAATGGGAGGTTTCCAGGATTGTTGCCATAACCTTCGCCATAGGCCACATCCCCTTTCAGTTTCAGCGTAAAGTCATCGCTCAAAGGGAAATAAGCGTTTTCTTCCAAAAACAGTTTGTAGAAAGCCAGGTCGCTGTTGGTAGGGACAACGACTTCGGTGCTGATACTGGTGTCATGCCCATCTGTGGGAAAATAAAAGGAATTTTTGGTGTCATAGGTCCAGCCTGCAGTCACTCGAACTGACTGGAAATCTTCGCCCATGTCTGCCACAAACGCATCGCAGGCATCAAAATCAGTAATACACCCGATGGATTGGTTGTCAAATTTCAAACCATAATTCAAGCGACTGTATTCGCTGGTCGGATAGCCGATACTGGTTCGCACACCCATGGTGTCTACCTTGTAGTTGGACACGTTCAATTCTTCGGCATCAATGCTGCGGAAATAAAACCCGCCGCCCAAAGACATCCCATCCTCGGTGAAATACGGATTGGTCAAACTGATATTGGAAGATTTTACTGAGGCACTGTAATTGACATCAACATTGGCCCGGTAACCCGAACCAATCACATTTCGTTCGGAAACACCGACCTGAAAACTGACCCCATCCAGCTGAGAATAGCCCACCCCGGCATTAAAGGAACCGGTGGATTCTTCTTCGACTTTCACAATCAGATCCACCTGGTCTTCAGACACCCGATCGGTTTCGATGTCGGCACGAGTGAAATACCCCAATTGATTCAGACGGGTTTTGGAGCGTTTGACGGCCTGCAATGAATAAGGGGCGCTTTCCAATTGACGCAATTCACGCCGGATCACATGATCCTGCGTGCGGGTGTTGCCTTCCACATTGATTCGACGCACATAAACACGACTCTTGGGTTCAATGCGAAAATCCAGTGATACGGTACGATTTTCTTCATCCAACTCGGTGATTGGCTCGATTTCAGCAAAAGCGTAGCCTTCTTCACTCAAGCGATTACGAAAAGCCTCCACCGACGCCACCAACTTGGATCTTGAAAAAAGCGCGCCCTGTTCGATTTCCTTGAGTGCGTCCAGTTCCGTTTCTGAGACAATGGTCTCACCGGAATAACGAATATCCGAAATGCGGTATTGATCGCCTTCGTCCAGATTGACGGTAATAAACACCTGGGTTTTGTCCGGCGACAGACTGACCTGAGAAGAGCGCACATCAAACTGGGCAAAGCCCCGATCAAGGTAATAAGAGCGGATGGTTTCCAGATCAGACTGAAGTTTGGGTTTGGCATACTTATCGGAATCGCCAAACATGGCGGATTCTGTCAACAACATGCGGCGTTTCAACAGATCATCACCAAACGCATGATTGCCGACAAACTGAATCTGGCCGATGCTGGCCGGTTCGTTTTCTTCGATTTCAACCGAAAGCGCCACCCGGTTACGTGGCAAAGACTCAACGTTTACCACCACTTCGGCCGCATAGTAGCCCTGATTCTGATAACGGCGCTTAAGATCCAGAACAATCCGTTCCATCTGCGCATCATTAAAGATGCGACCCTGCTTGATGCCCAGGGTTTCCATTGCCTGTTCCATGTCTTCGCTTTTGATCAGTTCATTGCCTTCAAAACGAACCTGAGCAATGGAGGGCCTTTCTTTGACCTCGATCTGCAAAATGCCCTGTTGATCAATGGACACCACGATGTCCTGAAAAAAGTCCGTCGCATAGAGTTTGCGGATGCTCTCCTGAACGGCTTCCTGGGTCAGGGCGTCGCCTTTATCCAGCGTCAGGTAACTGCGCACCGTTTCCAGGCTGACCCGTTCATTGCCCTCAACGTTCACGCCCTGAACATTGCCAGGCAGTTGACCCAAGGCGACGCTCTGCACACTCAAAGCCGTCGACAACCCAATAATCTGAATGATTTTTTTAGCCATTTGTCAGTCTTACCACATCGTTAAACAACGCAAAAAAGGTCAACCCCAGAATCAGAAACATTCCGATTTTCTGCGCCCCTGCCTCAATCCCTTCGCTGACCGGTGTTCCTTTCAACATTTCAATCAGATAAAACACCAGATGCCCACCATCAAGCAAAGGGATTGGCAAAAGATTCAAAATTCCCAGACTCAGACTCAAAAGTCCCAACAACCCCAAAAAGGTTACCCAGCCTGATTGCATGGCCTTGCCAGAAAACTCTGCAATACTAACAGGTCCGGACAGATTCGACCAGTTTACATCGCCCACAAACATACGTTTTATCAGGGTCAGACTCATTTCAATCCAATTGAGATTATGGTGCCAGCCCATTTCCAAAGCATCCACAGGCCCCACATCCAGCTGAGCCTGGTAACGCTCACGCAAAGACGGTGGGAACTGCACACTGGCTCCCATAAAGCCAATGTCGCCCGCATCGGTGCTTTGACGATCCAGAGTGATCTCACGTTGCAACGAACGGCCTTCCCGCTCGACCGTCAAGGTCAGTGTTTCGCCCGGATGACGCCGTATCTCTTCTGTCAATGCCTGCCAGGAAGCCACCGGCTGACCTGCCACTGAAAGGATACGGTCACCGGCCACCAATCCAGCACGCTCTGCCGGACTCTCAGGAGAGGTGTTCGCCAACACGGGGGCCAGATCGGGACCGGAAGGGACAACCCCCAGCTTCCGCCACCAGTTGGACTTGGGCTGATTCACCGACAGGGCGTCAATGGGCAAGGTCGAGGTGTGACTTTCCCCGCCTGCCTCCGTGTCGGAAGCGGCGGAAAATGCCCGATACCTCAACGTCACCTGATTTTTCTCATTGACGACGGACGTCAGCAGAATTTGCTGAGCCTGCTGCCAGGTTTGCACCGACTTGTCATTCATGTGGGTCAAAAGCCATTGCTCAGAAGTTTTCCCTGCAAACGGGGTACTGGCCGAATCCCACACAAACACCGGTTTCAGACCTGAAACCCCGGAAGCAAACATCACAGCAAACACCCACCAGGCAAAGAGCAGATTGATCAAAGGCCCGGCGGCCACCACCGCAAAGCGTTTGTACACCGACTGACGATTAAATGCCCGGGACCGATCTTCCGGCGCGACCGGCTCCACTCGTTCGTCAGCAAAACGCACATAACCGCCAAGTGGAATCGCGGCGATTTGAAACCGGGTTTCGCGGCCCTGTCGGGACCATAACGGCTTGCCAAAACCAATGGAAAAATGGGTGACCTTGATCTTGAACAGGCGTGCGACCGCATAGTGCCCCCATTCATGCACGGTGACCAATATCCCGATGGCCACCACAAACCCCAGCAAGGACCAGAGAAGGGTCATCATGACACCGTCAGCCAGAAGAAAAAGAGCCAGGGGACGGCAAGCAGCAAGCTGTCAATGCGATCAAGCAAACCGCCATGACCGGGCAAAAGCCGCCCACTGTCCTTTCGATGATGAAGGCGCTTAAGCAGACTTTCAAATAAGTCGCCAAATACCGACAGCAAACCGATTGCTGTCAGGCCCAGCGCCAGAAATGGCAACGAAGCATTCAATCCGGGGACAAACATCTGATCCAGCCAGGCCAGGCCGATCCATGCCACCACAAACGCGAACAGACCGCCTCCAAGCACCCCTTCCCAGGTTTTTCCAGGGCTGACATACACGGCAAGCTTGGTTCGTCCGAATTGACGACCGCTGAAATAAGCCCCGGTGTCCACGGCCCAGATCACAAACAGACTCAGCAACAAGATCACCGGCCCGAAACCGTGGAGCAGCAACCAGGTCGTCACATGAAACAGCACGATCAGCATGGCACCGATCAGCAAAGACCACCAGGCCTGGTAAGTTTTCCCCAACACAGAATCGAGCGAAACCTGCCCTTGCTGTTTCTGGTACCACCAGACCGACCCGACCATCCAAAAGGTCAACACAACCGTCAGTGCCAACCAGAAGCCGAGCGGAATCGTCGCCAGCCACGGCAAAGCCGCCACCATCGCTGCGACCGCGGACGCGTAAGCAATGCGGCCATTCTGCGTTTGCTCGGAAAAGGCCAGTCCGAACCATTCTCGCGCCGCCAGGAAGGCCGACAGCGTCAGCATCACCAGCCACCCTGTCGACCCGCCCCAGAACAAGACCATCAAAAGCGCGGCAAACAACGCACTCGCTGTCAGAATCCGTTGTTTTAACATGACGATACCTGTTCGCTGGTCTGACCAAAGCGTCTTTCTCTTTGCTGATAGGAAGCCACGGCCAGGTCGACCTGAACCTCGTCAAAATCCGGCCACAGAGTCGGAGTGAAATAGTATTCGGTATAGGCCATCTGCCAGATCATAAAATTGCTCACACGCTGCTCGCCTCCAGTGCGTATCAGCAAATCCGGGTCACACTGATCGCTCAACGCCAGAAACGGCGTCAATACCTCGGGGGTCAACGCTTCAATGCTTTCTTCCGGATGGGCCTTCTGCCAGGATTTGACGGCCTGAACAATGTCCGCCCGACCACCATAATTGGCCGCAACATTCAGATTCAAGCGCCGATTGTCGGCCGTCAGGGCTTCCGCCCGGGCAATGTGCGCCTGAATGGCCTCGCTGAACGCACTGCGATCACCAATCACCCGCAGCCGCACGCCGTTTTCATGCAGTTTGGACACTTCATTCTGCAACGCTTCCAGAAACAACCCCATCAACTTGTTCACCTCTTCCTGAGGGCGCTTCCAGTTTTCGGTACTGAAAGCAAACAGGGTCAAGGAGGCCACCCCCAATTCGCCACAGCGGGTGATAACGCGTTTGAGCGCGTTCACGCCTTTTTTGTGGCCGACAAAACGGGGCAACATGCGTTTTCTGGCCCAGCGACCATTCCCGTCCATAATGATGGCAATGTGTCGTGGGATGGGGGAATCGTTTGATGACTCAGACAAATAGCATCCTTTGCAGTGTGAATGACGGTCAACTCTCACGGAGTGTCATGAAACTTGTCACATGAATGGCGATTGGGTGACAGGCACCGCGAACATCGCCATTCGGCCAAAAATAAAGCGAGAGGCCCAAAGAAGCCTAGACTTCCATCAAAGACGTTTCTTTGGCAGACAAAATGGCTTCGATGCGCTGAACATGCTCATCGGTCATTTTCTGAATACGCTCTTCGGATTCGCGCAACTCATCGTCTGTGACTTCTTTTTCCTTGTTCAGCGCTTTGAAATCGGCATTGGCATCCCTACGGATATTACGTACTGCCACCCGGGCATTTTCCGCTTCGGAGCGGGCCAGCTTAATAAATTCCTTACGGCGCTCTTCGGTGAGCGGCGGCATGGGAATGCGCATCACACTGCCGTGGGTCACCGGGTTGATGCCCAGTTCCGACGTCATAATGGCTTTTTCGATGGTTGGGATCATTGGCGGCTCCCATGGCTGAACCGTCAGCGTCCGAGCGTCTTCCACATTGACATTGGCCACCTGCGAAACCGGCACCATCGACCCATAGTAGTCGACCTTGACCGAATCCAAGATGCTTGGGTGGGCCCGACCGGTGCGGATTTTTGCCAACCCCGACTCCAGGCTCTCAACCGACTTGTCCATACGCTCATTGGCGTCACTGAAAATTTCATCCAACATGACTGTGTGTCCTCCAGACTGATTTTTGATTCTTATTCGTTACGATTCTGTTCGGCATCGCCATGAACAAGGGTCCCTTCGTCCTCCCCCTGCACAATGCGGATCACCGCATCGGGTTTGAACATGTCAAACACCCGAATGGGCATGCGATGTTCACGGCAGAGCACAAACGCGGTCATATCCATGACCTGCAAATTCTGTTCGATCACCTGCTCATAACTCAGCTCGGAATATCGGGCCGCACTGGGCGTCGTCACCGGGTCGGCATTGTAAATGCCGTCCACCTTGGTCGCCTTCAGAACAATGTCGGCGTCGATTTCAATGCCCCGCAGCGCGGCGGCCGTGTCCGTGGTAAAAAACGGACTGCCGGTCCCCGCGGCGAAAATGGCGATGTCGCCTTTGGCCAACGATTTTTTCACATGATTGGCATGAAAGCCATGGGAAACGCCTTCGATCGACATCGCCGAATACACCACCGCATGCATGTCCATGTCTTCAATCACATCGCGTATCGCCAGGGCATTGATCACCGTGGCCATCATCCCCATCTGATCCGCGGTGGTCCGCTCAATGCCGGACCCCTGGATCTGGGCACCGCGAAAAATGTTGCCTCCGCCGACCACCAAGCCGACTTCCACACCCAGATCGTGCAGTGTTTTGACTTCTGCCACCACATTGCGCAACGTCTCGGCATCCAGACCGAAGCTGTTCTGCCCCATCAGCGCTTCGCCGCTGAATTTCAACAATACCCGAGAATATTTCAATGCCATGTCTCTGTCCTTTCAACCTATTTCAAACCAGTGTTTTATTGCGTGAAGAATAGCATAAACCACAGGTTTGAAATAAACTGTGTGTTCAAAACGGCTATTTCGTTTCGCACAAAACAGCTCATTCTAAAAAAATCCCATAAAAAAAGCCATGACAAACGCAACGTTCGTCATGGCCTTCACACAAAATCAAATCCTTGGGATCAGGACTTGGCTGCTTCCGCTGCCGCTGCCACTTCGTCCGCAAAGTTGGTTTCTTCGATTTCGATGCCTTCGCCCACTTCCAGACGCACAAAACTGGAAACCGATGCGTCTTCGGATTTCAGCAGTTTTTCCACTGTCTGGTCCGGGTCCTTGACAAAAAGCTGGCCCATCAGCGTAATTTCCTGCAGGAACTTGCGCATGCGACCTTCGATCATTTTTTCGATGATCTCAGCCGGCTTGCCGGATTCTTTTGCCTGTTCGATCTGGAATTGACGTTCTTTTTCCACCATCTCGGCATCGACATCGTCCGCAGACACAGCCGCAGGCTTGGACGCCGCCACATGCATGGCCACATCGCGCAGCAAGGCGTCATTGCCGCCTTCCATCGCCACGACCACACCGATTTTTTCGCCATGCTGATACTGGCCGATCTGACCACTGGTCTCGATCACTTCGGTGCGACGGATCGTCATATTCTCACCAATGCGACCGACCATTTCACGACGACGTTCGTCGATGGTCTGACCGTTTTCCAGTTTTTCGTTCATCAGTGCGTCCACATCAGTCACACCGGTTTTCAGAATCACCGCCGCCACTTCGTCAGCAAAGCCTTTGAATTCATCGCCCTTGGCCACGAAATCGGTTTCGCAATTGACTTCGACGATCGCCGCTTTTTTCTTGTCGTCGGAGATTGCCACCGCAATCACGCCTTCCGCTGCGGTACGACCGGCTTTCTTGTCTGCGCCGGCCATGCCTTTCTTACGCAGGAACTCGACCGCTTCGTCCATATTGCCGTCGGTCTCGCCCAGTGCTTTTTTGCAATCCATCATGCCTGCGCCGGTCATCTCGCGCAATTGTTTGACCATTGATGCTGTCACTGCCATCTTCAATCAACCTCTCAATTCGTTTGAATTCAGGCCCGTTTTTTACCAGGCCTGGTAAAAAATCAGGCCTGGGCGGTTTTTTCCGCTGGCGCTTCTTCTTCGGCTGCGGCTGGCGCAGTGGTAATGCTGCCTTTGCCTTCCAGAATGGCATCCGCCACTGTGGACAGATACAAGGAAACCGCACGCACCGCATCGTCGTTACCCGGAATCACGTAATCGATGTCGGCCGGATCATTATTGGTATCCACAATGCCCACAACCGGAATGCCCAGTTTCTTGGCTTCGCTGACCGCCAGGTTTTCGCTGCCGGTATCGATCACAAAAATCGCATCGGGCATGGCGCGCATGTCCTTGATCCCACCCAGAGACAAATCCAGCTTGGTCTTCTGACGGGTGCGCATCAGTGCTTCTTTTTTGGTGATCTTCTCAAAGGTACCGTCCTGTTCCTGAGTTTCCAGGTCTTTCAGGTTCTTGATTGACTGTTTGATGGTCTTGAAGTTGGTCAGCATCCCGCCCAACCAGCGGTGATTGATGTAAGGCATGCCACAACGAGCGGCTTCCTGTTTGACCAGATCACTGGCAGCACGTTTGGTGCCGACAAACAATACCGTGCCTTTGTTGGCCGCAATGCCGCTCAAAAAGTTCAGCGCATCGTTGAACAGTGGCAGGGTTTTTTCAAGGTTGACAATATGAATCTTGTTGCGGGCACCGAAAATGTACTCGCTCATTTTCGGATTCCAGTAACGTGTCTGGTGACCGAAATGGACACCCGCTTCCAACATTTCACGCATCGTGACTTTCGCCATAATTCTTCTCCAGTATTGGGTTAAGCCTCCGCCTGCCCCAACCACGAACCTGAAGCGCCAAGCGTTTGACTTGAGCGGTTCAGGCACCCCGTGGATTGTGTCGGCAGGCGTGTGGATTATTTGTTAAAATGCATTTTTTTCAGCTGCCACGGCTGGCAGTGATCAAAAAGCGACGCATTTATACCACAACAGCCTTGTGGCCGCAACGAAAACCACAAAAACCTTTTATGAAAGTCCTTTGCACAGGCGCAACAGGACCCTACTTGAAACAGGACCCTTCTTTCGACGTTATGGCGATCATCATCAAAACACAAAAAGACTTGGAAAAATTGCGTGTCGCCGGCCAACTGGCCGCCGAGGTACTGGTGGAAATAGCCCCCTTTGTCAAAGCCGGCGTCACCACTGGCGAACTCAATGCGCGCATGGCCGAACACATGCGTCAACAGGGAACCACTTCGGCGACGCTGGGGTATCACGGATTTCCGGCCGAAAGCTGCATTTCGGTCAATGACGTCGTCTGCCACGGCATTCCTGACGACGGCAAAAAGCTCAAAAACGGCGACATCGTCAACATTGATGTCACTGTGATCAAAGACGGTTACCATGGCGACAACAGCATGATGTTTGAGGTCGGCAAGGTCAAACCCTTTGCCCACCGACTCTGCCGAGTCGCGCACGAATGCCTCTGGCTGGGCATCGAAGCGGTCAAACCCGAGGCAACCTTGTACGACATTGCCCAGGCCATCGAAACCCATGCCCACAACAACGATTTCTCCGTGGTCGAGGAGTACTGCGGGCATGGCATCGGCCAGGCCTTTCATGAAGAACCGCAGGTGGTCCATTGCACCCAGCCGGATCTGAAGAACACGGTGCTCAAAGAAGGCATGGTCTTTACAATCGAACCGATGATCAATCAGGGCGCCGCCGCCATCAAAACCCTGGGGCCCAACAAAAAACACCCGGACAACACCATTTTTCCGGTCAAAACGGTTGACCGAAAACTGTCCGCCCAATGGGAACACACCATTGCCGTCACCGCCGACGGCTACGAAGTGCTGACGCTCAGACCCGGCGAAACACCGGTTCTCCCCTGATCGGCCTGCGACCATCTGCCATCTGAGCGGGCACGGACACGCTCCAACAAAAGGCGTTCACCATGTCTGATACGAACCCGGCACGGAATTTCTACCACACTTTGAACCACCAGTCCCGGCGCGATTCACTGAGCGCCGGGCGCCATCTGCTCAAGGAATTCAACCAGCAGCAGTTCGATCAGTTTGATCAAGGCCAACCGATTGAGACCCTGATCAAGGAACGCACGTCGTTCATTGACCAGATGCTCAAAAAAATCTGGGGCCATTTCTTTCCCCAGGACGCAGACCAATCCGATCTGTCATTGATTGCGGTGGGCGGTTACGGCCGGGGCGAACTGCAGCCCTATTCCGACATTGACCTGTTGATACTGGGTGACAACAAACACCAGCACACCGACACCATCGGCGACTTCATCACCTACCTTTGGGACCTGGGATTCGAGGTCGGTCATGCCGTGCGCGATCTGGAAGAGTGCATCACCGCCGGCAAAGCGGACGTGACCACCGCCACCAATCTGCTGGAAGCCCGGTGGCTCAGCGGCAACTACGAAGCGTTCATCTCTTTGCAAAACCTGTTCAACTTGAAGCAGTTCTGGCCCAGTCAGGCGTTTTTTCAGGCCAAACTGGCCGAACAGGCCCAGCGCCACAAGCGCTACCACAACACCCTGTACCAGCTGGAACCGAACATCAAGGAAAGCCCGGGCGGACTCAGAGACATCCAAACCATTCTCTGGGTCGCCAAACGCCACTTCGGGGCCAGTTCGATTGAAGAGCTGATGCAACACAATTTCATTACCCTGAACGAATACAAGGAAATCCGGGCCGCTTACCTCTATTTGAACCGGATTCGCTTTGCACTGCACCGCCTGCGTCAGCGCCACGAAGACCGACTGTTGTTCGACAATCAACAGAGCCTGGCCGCCAGCATGAACCCGGAACCGATCGAAGAGGTTTCCAAAGCGGTGGAAGCCTTTATGAAGCCGTATTATCAGAATGTGCATGTGGTCGCCCGTCTGAACGAAATTCTTTTGCAGCACTTTCGAGAAGAGATTTTCGATACCGGCGAGGAACGGATCGAACAGATCAACCCGCGTTTTCGTCTGGTGGACGATTACCTGGATGTGATCCGACCCAATCTGTTTGAGAAAAACCCGACGGCGTTGCTGGAAATCTTCATCATCCTGGAAAACTACGACCACCTGGTCCAGGGCATTCGGTCACGCACCATTCGCCTGATTCGGGACAACCTGCATCGCATTGACGATCAGTTTCGTGCCGACCCGATCAATAAAGCCCTGTTCATGGAAATCTTCCGTCAGCCCAAAGGCGTCAATGCCGCGCTCAGCCGCATGTATTTCTATGGCATTCTGGCCGCCTACCTGCCTGCTTTTGCGCGCATTACAGGCTTGATGCAGTTCAACATCTTTCACGCCTACACGGTGGACGAGCACACCATGCTGGTGATTCGCAATCTGCGCCGCTTTTATCTGGACGATTACGCTTACGAATTCCCCACCGCGCATCAGGTCGCCAAACAGATTTGCAAGCCCGAAATTCTGCTGTTGGCGGGTCTGTTTCACGACATAGCCAAAGGCCAGAAAGGCGACCATGAAAAACTGGGGGCCATCGACGCCAAGGAATTCAGTTTCCGGCACAATCTCAACCAGCGCGATGCGCACCTTTTGAGCTGGCTGGTACGTCACCATCTGGAATTTTCCTATGTGGCCCAGAAAAAAGACCTGTCCGACCCAGAAATCATCGCACAATTCGCGGCCAAAATGGGCACCCAGGAACGTCTGGACTACCTGTACCTTCTGACCCTCGCCGATGTGTGTGCTACCTCGGACGACGTCTGGAACGACTGGAAAAACCAGCTGTTTCTGCAACTGTACCACTCCACCACCCAGGCACTGGATGCGTCACAGACCTTGCCGCAGGATCGGGCCAAACAAGCGATTTTCCACAAGGAAAAAGCCAGCGAACTGCTCAAACAGTACGGTCTGGCCTCCTCGGCCTTTCAGCCCTTCTGGAAAACGTTTGAAAACACCGACTTCTTCAGCCGCCAGACCCCCTCGGAAATTGCCCGCATCACCCGCAACCTGTATCAGTGCGACCCCAATGACATCAACCTGCGAATGCAAAGCCGGACCAATCGTGGTGCCACGGAACTGATCATTTACATGCATGACCGGGAATACCTGTTTTCGCAATTTACCCAGGCCCTGGACCACTTCAGTCTCAACATTGTCGAGGCCAAGATTTATTCCGGCGAAAACAATATGACACTGGTCATCATCTACCTGCTGGATCACGATCACTGCCCCATTACCGATGCCAACACGCTGGAACGCACTCAAACCGCCCTGCTGACCGAACTGGAACACCCGCCTCAGGACAGGCCGCTGACGCACTCATTGCCGCCGCGCCGCATTCGCGTGTTTGAAACGCCGACCGAAATCCATTTTCACCCGATCAACGACGAATTGACCGAACTGAGCATCACCACCAAGGACATTCCCGGCCTGCTGGCCAAAATCGGACAGGGATTCAAACAGTGTCAGATCAAGGTGCATGACGCCAAAATCAACACCATCGGCGAACGCGCCGAGGATGTTTTTCAGATCAGCACACTCAATGACGACGGTCTGACCCGATCCGAAAGCAAGGAGCGACTGGCCCAGAGCCTGCTGGATCTGATTGAACCATCAGGTCAAGACACTCACTCCGGCTGAAAAAACTCCAGTGCATGATGATCCGGGTCCCGGCAGAAAAGCGCCGCACGCCCGGAACGGCTTTCGGTGTAGGTCACTCCGGCCTCATCCAGACGCTGTTTGATCCAGCCCAGGTCCGATACTCTGAGCGCAAAATGCTGGTCCCGCCCACCATGAGCCGGCAGTTCCGTTGCTGGCACAATCGCTCTGGGGTCAGGCAAAGCCAGCAAGTGCAATGCCTGTCCGTTTGCGCCCAGTGCCAGCCACGCGCCTGAAAACCCCAAATCCGGACGCGCCAGTCTGGCCAGCCCCAGTGTCTGCTCATAAAAGGCCAGCGAACGCGCCAGGTCCGATACCAGCAGACTCACATGATCCACGCCATTTATCACATTCAATTGTCCAATCCTCTAGTGTGGTGCCCCAAACGGGTTTGGCGTTCAATTTTCCACCGCGCCATTCGTGATTCGAGCCCAGATAATGCTATAATTTGCCAAATTTTTAAACCGCCGGCCCTTTAAAACCGGCTCAATTTTCGATTTTGACCCAATTAGATAGGAATTTTCATGTCGGACAAACTGAAAAACATCATTGAAACCGCTTTTGAACAGCGCGCAGAGATCACTCCGAAAACCGTGGACGCCGAAACCAAAGCGGCCATTGATGAGACCATCGGCCTGCTGGATTCGGGCGAAATGCGTGTGGCCGAACAAAAAGGCGTTGGCGACTGGCAGGTGAACGAATGGCTGAAAAAGGCCGTGCTACTGTCTTTCCGCACCCAGGACAATCAGGTTATGAACAGCTCTGAAACCCGTTACTTCGACAAGGTGCCTTCCAAATTTGTCGACTGGTCGCAGGCCGATTTTGAACAGGCCGGCATTCGCGTTGTGCCGCCCGCTGCGGCCCGCCGCGGCTCCTACCTGGCACCCAGCACGGTAATGATGCCGTCTTACGTCAACATCGGCGCTTACGTCGACTCCGGCACCATGGTGGATACCTGGGCCACGGTCGGCTCCTGTGCCCAGATCGGCAAAAACGTGCACTTGTCCGGCGGCGTCGGCATTGGCGGGGTCCTGGAACCCCTGCAGGCCGCGCCGACCATCATCGAAGACAACTGCTTTATCGGTGCCCGTTCCGAAGTGGTCGAAGGGGTCATTGTGGAAGAAGGTTCGGTGATTTCCATGGGCGTCTACATTGGGCAATCCACCCGCATTTACGATCGCGAAACCGGTGAAATCCATTATGGCCGCGTGCCCGCCGGTTCGGTCGTGGTCTCTGGCAACCTGCCTTCCAAGGACGGCAGCTACAGCTTGTACTGCGCCGTGATTGTGAAAAAGGTGGACGCCAAAACACGCAGCAAAGTCGGCATCAACGAACTGCTTCGTGCCATCTGAACCCGGACCCACTCGTGATCGCCAGTCACAAAAGCTGGCGATGAAACAGGCAAAAGGAACCCTATGACTGTGCGTTTGTACGGCTTGAGCAACTGCGACCAGGTGCGCAAAGCCCGAAAATGGCTGGAAGCCGAAGGCATTGCTTTCGATTTCATTGATTTTCGAAAAGCGGCTTTTCAGCCTCAGGCGATTCAACAGTGGCTGACACAGACGGAGCGTAACGCCATCGTCAATCCGGCAAGCAAGGGTTGGAAAGCCCTGTCGGAATCCGAGCAAGCGGCCTTGATGGCACAAACCGATTCCGATTTTTCCATGGCCTTGCACCAGCAGCCCACTCTGATCAAACGCCCGGTACTGGAAACCGAAAAAGGTTTGGTATTTCGTTTCAAACCAGAGGCATACGCCGATGTTCTGAAGTCGATTCCCACGACTTGGCAGCGCCTGCACGGTCTGCTTTTTCCGTCAGGAGACAGACCGATGACCGCTGCAACACTGTCCGACCACCCTGCACTGGCGCTGGCTCAGAAACTGATCCGAATCGATTCGGTCACACCGGATGACAAGGGCGCACAGCCATTGATTCAATCGGAACTCGCCGAACTGGGGTTTAAGGCGGAAACGCTGCAATACCAAGAGGTCACCAACCTCTGGACGGTGCACTCGGCCAGTGGTGCGTCAGACGATGCGCCGGTGTTTGTGTTTGCCGGCCACACCGATGTGGTGCCCACCGGTCCGATTGATCAATGGGAACACGACCCCTTCAGTGGCTTGATTGACGCTCAGGGCTGGTTGCATGGGCGCGGCTCGGCCGACATGAAAAGTTCCGTCGCGGCTTTTGTGGTGGCCTGTCGCCGTTTTATTCAGAACTTTCCTGACTATGGCGGCCACATCGCCCTCCTGATTACCAGTGACGAAGAAGGACCGGCCATACACGGCACCAAAGCCGTGGTCGAAACGTTGCAACAGCGCGGTCAGCGCTTGGATTACTGTCTGGTGGGCGAACCCACCTGCAGCCAGCAATTGGGCGATGTGATCAAAAACGGCCGTCGCGGTTCCATGACCGGCGAGGTTCGAATCAACGGCATTCAGGGGCATATTGCCTACCCGCATTTGGCCAGAAATCCGGTGCATGAACTGGCACCGGCCCTGTCCGAACTGGTCGGCACCGAATGGGATCAGGGCAACGCCAATTTTCCGCCCACCTCGTTTCAGGTTTCCAATCTGCATGCGGGCACGGGTGCCACCAACGTCATTCCGGGCCATTGCGATTTGATGTTCAATTTCCGTTTCAGCACCGAGCAGACACCGCAAACCCTGCAGGAACAGGTAACCAAAATACTGGACCGTCACGGTCTGGATTACGATGTGGACTGGACGGTTTCCGGCCTGCCATTTGAAACCCCGAAAAATGGGGAATTGGTGCAAGCGGTCAGTCAAGCGATTGAAACGCACACAGGCCATCAGCCGGAGCACAACACCGGCGGCGGCACTTCCGACGGACGTTTTATTGCCCAGACCGGCGCGCAGGTATTGGAATTTGGTCCTTTGAACGCCACCATTCACAAAATTGACGAACGCGTGGCCGCACAGGATATCATTGATCTCACGGAGATCTACTACCAGACACTCCGAAACCTGTTTATCGGGAGGTGACCGCTATGAGCACAACCATTTCAGTGGTATTACAGATTCTGGCCGTGGTGCTTCTGCTGTTTCTGATCTGGCCGCACATCAAAAATGAAAAATGGAAAGAAAAATTCATCGACAACAAACAGGCCCGCTCGGTCCTGATTGTGTTTATTCTGGTACTGGCTTTGGTGGTCGGCGTATCCTGGCTGATGGATGCACTGATTCCGCTGGAACGCCTTGATTGATTTGATTGGATAGGAGAGCTTTTTCATGGCCGAACACGCCGACACCCAACGCATTGCCGATTCGCTTCTGGGCACCGATCTGACCCGTGAGGACTGCGAACGCCTTGCCACCATTGTCAAACAAAAAACATTGCAGCCGGAAGAAGTGCTGTTTGAGCCAGACACCATTGATGGCAACCTGTACATCGTGGTCGAGGGCAAGCTCGACATTCTCAAAGTGGTCGGCCCGCACAAAACCCTTCACATCAACACCATCAAACAAGGTACGCTGGTGGGTGAATTGAGCTTTATTGACGGCATTGCCCACACCATGCGGCTGCAGGCACGCAAAGAAGCCACCGTCCTGATGCTGCAACGCGATGAATTTGAAAAACTGGGCGAACAGCACCCACAGGTCGTGATGCACGTGATGCGCTCGATTCTGCGTTTTTCGCATCAGCTTCAACGCAAAATGCTTCAGGAAAACCTGGAAATGCACCGCATCATTCAAAACGAATACATGACGCAGTACTGACCAAAACCACAAACCCTCTGTCGGAGGTGGCTTTGACCAGGCCTGGTTAAAACCACCATCCAACGGCTTGCCACCAAGACATCCTTTCCTGTTCAAGCCAAACCCGGCATCCTCTATCTTCTAAGCAATCAAGTTGTTCACAAACACAATGGCCACCAGAATCGGTGCGATCCAACGGATCACCAGCGTGTAGACGCCGGACCAGCTTGGTGGCATTCCGGTTTGCTGATCCCGCTGTTGGCGGCTCCAGACCCACCCCACAAACAAGGCTGTGAACAAACCGCCCAGCGGCAGCATCAGATTAGACGTCAGGAAGTCCATGGATTCAAAAATATCGCGTTCGCCAATCAGGGTCACGTCCTGCCACAGGTTGAAGGCCAACGCACTGCCCAGCCCCAGAAACCAGACACCGCCGCCCAGCCACCAGGCCCCTTTGGCCCGAGCAATGCCCCAATTCTGTTCCAGCCAGCTCAAGCCAGGTTCAATCATGGAAATGGCGGAGCTCAAGGCCGCCAGCACCACCATGGCAAAAAACAAAGTGCCCAGCAGCCAACCGAATTGCATCTGACTGAATGCCACCGGCAAGGTCTGGAACAACAGCCCCGGTCCGGCTCCGGGCGTCAGACCATTGTCAAACACAATGGAAAAAATCACCAGGCCTGCCAGCAAGGCAATCACGGTATCGGCCACCACGATCCAGAGTGTGGCACGGATAATGGAAAAGGATTTGGGCAGATAAGACCCATACACCATCATGGTGCCGAACCCGAGACTCAGAGTGAAAAAGGCGTGGCCCAGTGCCACCAGAATCGAGTTGGCGGTCAGCTTGGAAAAATCGGGCTGGAACAGAAAATCAAAGCTCTGAGAGAACGCCGGCATGGTCATGGCATAGCCGAACAGAATCAACAGAATCACCAGCAGGCCCGGCATCATAATGTTAATGGCCCGCTCAATTCCGCTGCGCACCCCCTTGATCACAATCAGGACCGTGGCCACCATGATCAGACTGTGCCAGAAAACCAAGCCGCCCGGACTGGCGACAAACTGATCAAAATAGTTCTGCGCGCCCTGGGCATCCATTCCCACAAAATTGCCCTGCAGGCTTTGCAGAAAATACGCCAGCCCCCAACCGGCAATGACCGAATAAAAAGACAGGATCAGCAACCCGCCCAATACGCCATTGATGCCCAGAAACACCCACAGCCGACTGCCGCCAACTTTGCGCACAATATTGGCCATCGCCTGCGGCGGACTGGCCTGCCCGGCCCGGCCCAGTGTGATTTCGGCAATCAGAATCGGCAGCCCCACGGCCAGAATGCAAAGCAGATACACCAGCACAAAGGCGGCCCCGCCATTTTCCCCGGTAATATAGGGAAACTTCCACAGGTTTCCCAGCCCGACGGCCGAGCCGACGGCGGCCAGCACAAAAATGGTCTGGGAACTCCAGGTGGCGTGCAAATTCTTTGACTGTGCCATAGGCCAATCCTTTATAATTACGGGACATTCATGGCACCAAGGCCACACGTTTGCGCTTCAATTGTGCAAAATTATATCAGATATGCATATTTACGCGAATTACTCCCTAAAAGAACGCAACACCTTTGATATCGATGTCCAGGGGCGCTATTTTGTCGAGATTGGCAAACAGTCCGACATCCCGGCTCTGCGTTCCGATGTCAAACTGGCTTCCCTGCCCTGGGTGATTTTCGGTGGCGGCAGCAATCTGTTGCTGACCCGCGATCTGGAAAAGGTGATTGTGACCTGCCAATACGACAAGATCCGGGTAATGAAAGAAGACAAGGACCATGTCTGGCTCTCAGCCGGGGCTGGCCTGAACTGGCATGAATTTGTGCGCCATACGGTGGAAAAGGGCTACTGGGGGCTGGAAAATCTGGCGCACATCCCTGGTACCGTCGGAGCCGCCCCGGTGCAGAATGTCGGCGCATACGGCGCCGAAGCCCGCGACACCATTACCCGGGTGCAGACACTCAATCTGTATACGGGCGAACGGGTCGAGTTTCGCAACGCCGAATGCGAATTCGGCTACCGCACCAGTGTGTTCAAACAATCCTATAAAAACCGTTTACTGGTACATCGGGTCACCTTTCGCCTGCGCAAAGCCCACGCCGGGCAACCCAATCTGGTGTATGACCCCCTGAAAGACTGGCTCAAGGCGCGCTACCCCAAGGATCATGTCTTTACTTCGGAAGACATTTTTCAGTCCATCATCAAATTGCGGGAACAGAAAATTCCCGACCCGCGGATTCAGGGCAATGCGGGCAGCTTCTTTAAGAACCCGCTGATCAGCGAAGACTATTATCAGGAATTGACACGGCTTCACGGCGAAGTGCCGCACCACAAAACCGTGAACAACGAATACAAAATCCCCGCTGCCTGGCTGATCGAAAAGGCCGGATGGCAGAAAGGCCGACGCCTGAACCGGGCCGGTGTGTCAGAAAAACACTCTCTGGTACTGGTCAACCTGGGGAATGCCAAAGGCCCGGACGTCCTGGCGCTGGCACACGCCATTCAGGAAGACGTGGACCACAAATTCGGTATTCACCTGGAACGCGAAGTCATTATTATCCGCTAGATTTCCCGCCAGTTTGAGCGTCTGCCGGTTTGGACGCCGGTTCCGATGGCAGGTTCATACCACTGACCTGCACCGTGTCTTCCAGATACAACGTTCTGGTTGGAAACGCCATTTCCGCCCCGGCTTCGGCCACGATTTCCGACACTTTCAGCAGCACATCTTCCTTGACGGCATGAAACTTCACCCACTCACGCGTGTGGGTGAAGGTGTAGATCATGATGTCGAGTGTCGACTGATTGAACAGATTGAAATTCACAATCAGAGTCTGGGATTCATCAATCTCTGGGTGCTGCTCCAGCATCTGCCGAATCTGGCCGGTGATCCCGGCCATTTTGCCGACATCGCAATAACGCACCCCTACCGTCTCATAAATGCGTCGATGGGTCATCCGCGACGGGTTCTCAAGCCCGATGCTGGAAAAGGTGCCGTTGGGAATGTACAAAGGCCGTTTATCAAAGGTCTGGATTTCGGTAATGCGCCAGCCGATCTTTTGCACCACGCCTTCGATGTTCCGATCCGGGGAGCGCACCCAGTCGCCCGGCGCAAACGGTTTGTCCATGTACAGCATCATACCGCCCAACACATTGCCCAGAATGTCCTTGGCAGCAAAACCGACCGCAATCCCGCCGAAACCACCAAACGCAATCAAACCAGTCAGATCCACGTCAAAGGCACTGAGAACCACCATCCCGGTAAACACAAACACCGTGATCTTCAAAACTTTGGCCACTGCCTCAACCGTGATCGAATCCCAACGGCTGTCCACTTCGGCCATGGCTTTCAGGTGCGACTCCATCCGCCGCAACCAGCGGAAGGCAAACCAGGCCAGAATCAACATGTTCAGGGAAAAGCGTGCGCCTTCAATCGGTTCGACCCAACGGGTGAACAGATCAAAATGCCCGATCAGCGTAACCAGGGTAATACTCACCCCGCCCAGCCAGATATACACCGAAAGCGGGCTTTGTATGGCTTCGGTCAGGCTCTTGGGGAAATGCTGATTTTTGCGTTTAAAACGCCGGTCAAAACGGCTGACAACCAAACGGAAGAACACATCGATGACAAAAGTCAGCCCCAGCAACAACGTCACCAGCAGCAACCATTCCTGACCGGCAAAGACCAGAATCAGCCCCTGCCAGAATTCCGGGAACAGCGAAATCAACGATTCCAGCCCACCCATGACGAATTCGGTTTCCACTGACTTGTCGGATTCTGCTTGACTCATCTCTCTTACCTCTGTTGTATGCTGGGTTAAGTCCGACAGCCTGCTATAGTAACGATTGCTGGTTTTGCCGGTCGGAAAAGGCATCCAGACGCTGACGGGCCGCCTGCCATCTGGGGTCCTGATGCAATTTTGACCAGGCCTGGTCAAAATCGTAATCGCCATGCCCGTGCAAACCGATCAGACGGGCCTGTGAAACCGGGTCTTCTTCCACTTTCGGGCTCTGCTCACACACCGACTGCACCGCCTCCGGATCATTGCACAACAGAGTCAGATCGCAACCGGCGTTTCGGGCCAGTTCCACCCGCGCCAGAGGTGACCCATACGTCGCCGCCGCATGCATCGTCAGATCGTCACTGACAATCGCGCCCTGAAAATGGCACTGAGCGCGCAAAATCTTCTGCAACCAGACCTCAGAAAAACCGGCCGGCAAGGCATCGACCTTGGGGTAACGCACATGCGCCGGCATCACCGCTTTCACACCGGCTTCGATCAAACCCAGAAACGGTTGCAGATCGGCCAGACGAATCTGATCAAAAGGCCGCTCGTCCGTGGCCACTTCGTGATGGGTGTCGGCCTGAATGAAACCGTGTCCGGGAAAATGTTTGGCCACCGCGGCCATTCCGGCCCGGTGCATCCCTGCCATCACGGCCCTGGTCAATTCAGAAACCCGCATCGGGTCGCGTTCAAACGCCCGGTCGCCAATCACATGACTGTCACCGTAATCCAAATCCGCCACCGGAGCAAAACTGAAATCCACGCCTGCGGCCAGACATTCGCTCGCCATCAGCCAGCCAATGTCTTGGGCCAGCGCCAGCCCCTCTTGGGGCGATGCACGGTAACAGTGGCCCACTTCGCCCATCGCCGGCAGCCGGGTAAAACCGTCCCGAAACCGCTGGACCCGGCCGCCTTCCTGATCCACCGCAATCAACAACCGCGGTTGGCGCAACTGACGAATCTCATGAGTCAAATGGCGCAGCTGCTCCGGTGACTCGAAATTGCGGGCAAACAGCACCACCCCGGCGATGACCGGATGCATCAGCATGGCTTTTTCCCCGGGCAGCAATTCGGTGCCGGCCAGATCCATCATCACATGCCCCAACGGCATTTTTTTTCCTGGATTGTTTTTAAACATTAAAACGCTTTGTCCTTTGTTTCTGAATGACGCACATCCAGTCGATCCCGCCAGTGATCGCCCAAAAGATTGACCGCCAGCACCACACTCATCAAAATCAGTCCCGGCGCCAGAACCAGATGCGGTGCCACCAGCAGGTAACGCGTGCCTTCGCGGATCATACTGCCCCAGGACGCATCCGGGGCCTGCACCCCCAGCCCCAGAAACGACAGACCCGCCTCCGACAACACCGCGCCGGCAATGCCAAAGGTGGCTTCCACGCCCAAAGGCGCCAGCATCAATGGGATCAGATGCCGAAACACAATGCGACGATCCGACACCCCCATGGCTCTGGCCGCCATCACATGATCACGCCGACGCAGACTCAGCGTCTGGGCCCGAGCCAGACGGGCAAACCCGACCCAGCCGACCACCACCAGAGCCAATACCACGTTTTCAATGCCCGGCCCCAGTACCGCGGCCAACGCAATCGCCAGCAGCAGTCCGGGAAACGCCAGAAACACGTCCACAATTTTGAGAAACACCCGATCCACCCAACCACCGAGATAGGCGCTCCAGACGCCGAGACTGGTGCCGATCAGTGCCGAAAACCCCACCACCCAGATGGCCACCCAGAAGGAGGTTTGCGCCCCCTGAATCACCCGATCCCAAAGCGGCCGGCCCAGTTGGTCGTAGCCCAGCCAGCTTTGCCAGTCCGCGCCGTAAAAAAACCGGTCCAGCCGCACCTGGATCGCGGCCTCACCCAGAAACGGCGCACCGACGGCCATCAGAAGCCAGGCCAGGATGATCGCATAAGACAGATAAACCCAACGCCAGCGCATCAGCGACCCACCCGTATCCGTGGGTCCAGCCAGCCGTAAACCACTTCGGTCAAACCATTGATGCTGATGTAAGCCACGCTGATAATCAGAATACAGGCCTGAACCACCGGGTAGTCGCGTCGCTGAATCGACTCCACCAGCAACTGCCCCAATCCGGGCCAGTCAAACACCACCTCGGTGATCACCGCGCCGCCCAGCAGAGTGCCCAACTGCAGGCCCAGCAGAGTCACCACTGGCAGCAGTGCATTGGCCAGCGCATGGCGCCCATACACCTGAAACCCGTTCAACCCCTTGGCGCGGGCGGTGCGGATGAAATCTTCGTGCAGCACTTCCAGCATCGAGGCCCGCAGCATTCGGGCCAGAATCGCGGCCAGAGCCGTCCCCAGAGTCACCGCAGGCAACACCCAGGAAAGCCCCTGTTCGGCCCCACTGACAGGGAACCACGCCAACCACAGCGCAAACACCAGAATCAGCATCGGCCCCAGCCAGAAATTGGGGATGGAAACGCCCAGCATGGAAACGGTCATCGACACATAATCCGGCCAGCGACCGGCGCGCAGTGCGGCCCAGATGCCAAGCGGAAACGCAATCAGCACCGCAATCAGCATCGCCATCAATGCCAGTTGCACCGTGTAGGGAAAGCGTTCAGCGATCAGTTCCGAGACCGGCATCTGATAAAACAGGGATTGGCCCAGATCGGCCTGAAGCAGGCCACCCAGAAAAGTGAGATATTGATGCCAGATGGGTTGATCCAGTCCCAGCTGGCGGCGCAAGGCTTCTTCGTCCGTCGCACTGGCCCAGTCACCCAGCATGACCGCCACTGGATCGCCGGGCACCAGGTGCAACAGAAAGAACACCAACGTCGACACCACCCAGGCCGTCAACACCACACTGAGACTCAAACGCAAAAGATAACCGCTCATGGACGAATCAATACCTTGGTGCCTGCACCGACCCGATCAAACAACGCCAGGATGTCGGCATTGTGCAGGCGAATGCAACCATGGGATCGGGCCACGCCCATCGGCTCCGAATCGGGCGTGCCGTGAAAATAAATGAACCGCTGCATGCTGTCACAGTCCCCCAGACGATTGACGCCCGGCTCCAATCCAGACAACCAGAGAATCCGGGTCAGAATCCAGTCCCGATCCGGGTACCGGGACGCCAGCTGTGGCGAATGGATTTCGCCCGTCGGTCGACGCCCCTTAAACACGGTATTGACCGGAGCACCGGCACCGATTTTTGCCCGGATCTGATGCCAGCCCAGCGGCGTCTGCCCCGAGTTCTTACGCTGACCCACGCCCTTTTCGCCTGTGCTGACATCACAAAACCACCAGGCCTGGTGATGTAACTGCGCCAGCGTCAACGCCTCCGGTGCCAGGTCTGAATCCGAATCGGATGTCACCGGCAAATGCCAAAGGCGCTGTTGTGAAATGGACACACAGATCCAGCCTTGATCAGGAACATGGGCAGAGACGGCTTCGGTCATGATGTCACCCACATGGATTCATGACAGTGGGGATTCGACAAACACCGCCGAACGATAAGCCTGCCAGACCGCGTCCGACAAAGGCATGCCCAATGCTCCGGGCTTGTGTTTCATCCGGTGGCTGGCTTTGATCACACCTTCGACCAGCGCGTGTGCCCACTCGGCCGTCATGCCCGGCTTGACCCAGCCATCGGTGGCCAGCTCCTCAAACAGCACGGAAAAGCGCTGCTCCCAATGCTCTATCTGGTCGCGACAGGCCTGCGGGTGGCCACTTTGCTCAAACACATCCAGCAAAAACGTGTGGGCTTCCACCACATTCAAAGTCCGACGCAGCAATTGCTCCATGCGGGTCATCACAGGCAACTGCATGGCTTCGATGTCGTCATAGACCGACATGATTCGTTGCATGAATGCCTGCAGAATGGCTTCCAGCAATGCCTCGCGCCCGTCAAAATGGCGGTGCAGGGTCATGCGGCTGACTCCGGCGGTTTCGGCAATGTCTTTCAGAGGCGCAGCGGGATTCTCATTCCAGACCTGGGTCGCCGCCGATAAAATTTTACGTGTGGTGTCTTTCACAATGTCACCTTACATTTCCCGCCAGATCTCAAAAAGGGTGATTGTAGCCGAGCCTCAGCTCCCTGCCAACTCTGCGCCAGAATGACAACGTCAAGCGTCGGTGACTCTGGCGGTTTTGGTCACCTTCAACAACCCATCCAGCCGTCCGTCTGCATACAGGCGGTAGCCCTTTATTTCCGGTCGGTGAACCACATATTGATCCTCATACCAGAGCGGCATCACCGCCAGGGTCGATTGCAGGTGGCGTTGCAGGCGTCGATACAATTGGGCCTGTGTTCTCAGATCCGTCGCGGCCACCGCTTGATCAATCAATTCATCGGCAAGGGGATCGACATAACGCCCACGGTTTGCGCCTTTGGGCGGCAGGGCCTGGCTGTGAAACACATACTCGAAAATATCCGGACTTTTCACGCCCACCCAAGCCAGACTGTAGAGCTGAAAGCGCCCCTGCTTGATGTCATTGTAAAAGGTGCCCCAGTCATAACTCTGCACCGACAGATCAATGCCGATGGCTTTCAGTTGAGACTGGTATACCGTGGCCAGACGGATGCGGGTGGCATCGGACGAAGTCTTGAAACTCAATGGCAGTTGACCGTCGGCATCAAACCATTCCGGGTGGCGCCGACGCAAGGTGGCCAAGTGACGTCGGGCGCGATCCGGCTGGTAGGTCACTTGCTCAAGGTCCTTGACCCCAGCCCAGTGCTGAGGCACCAGCAACCCGCCCGCCAGTTTGGCCCGTCCCTGAAACACCGCGTCCACAATCGCCTGACGGTCGATGCCCATGGCAATGGCTTCGCGCAATTCCGGTGCGGCCAATCGTTCATCGGAAAAATTGAAGCCAATGTAACCGAAGCCGGTGCCCGCCGCCCAGTCGACCCTCAGATCAGGGTGGTTCTGGCAGTAGGTGGCCAGCTCCGGTGACAGATCATTCTGAACCAAATCCAGTTCGCCCTTGCGAAGCTTCAACACCCTGACGGTGGCGTCCTTGACCGGCCGAAACACCAACGCCACCCCATCGGCACGGCGCAAGACCAACTTCTGCTCGCTGGCTGAAACAAACTCACAGGGGCCGGCTCCAATGGGACGATCCTGAAAACGGTGCCCACGTTTGAGCAGCGCAGCCGGCAGTATGCCCAACACCAGTCGCCCGACAAACAAAGGGTCCGATTCAGAAAGGAAAAAATCCACCGTGGACTCCGAAAGCGCCGTCACTTCCTGTAGATGTTTGAGGGCCCCACGATGTGGCGAACCGGTCGCTGGATCCAGCACCGAACGATAGGTTGCTGCCACATCGTAGGCATTCAGGCGCGTGGCATCGGTTGATTCATATGCATGAAAGCGGGGAAAGGTCTGCAAGGTAAAACGGTAATGCGTGGGCGACAACCGCTCCCAGTCGGCCAGATCCGGTATCGGTTCAAAAGCGTCATTGAAATCAATCAACTGGCGATACAGCAAACGGTTGATCCGGCTGGAAAGCGCATCGGTGGCAAAGCGTGGGTCCAGCATACGCGGGCGGCTGGTCACGCCCATTTGAATGACCTGGGTCTCCGGTATTTCCGGCTGAGACGAACCGCAGGCAGACAGACCGACGCCGCTCGCCACCAGCGCGGCTGAGCGTGTCAGAAAAGCCCTGCGTCCCGCGTCGCCGGGTTCAGCATCGGAGGCGTGACCCCAACCGGAACCCATCAATCAGGTTGCGTCCGCGTCCGGCATCACATCCGGCACGGTTTCTTCGCGCGGTTCCGAAAGCAGACGTTCAAAACGCTGCAATGTCTCCGGGGTCAGAGTACCGGCCGCCGATTCGAGTCTCAGACGACTGAGAACCACATTGTGCAGGGATTCGGCCAGGTTGCGCCGTGCCTGGAACATGTTGGTCCGGGCGGTCAGCACTTCAAGCAGATTGCGAAGGCCCACATTGTAGCCTTCTTCCGCGGCTTCCAGAAACGCGTCGTTAGAGACCACGGCCGCACGGTTGGCGCGAACCAGCTCCAGCCCTCTCTCAAGGTTGCGAGCCTGAATGCGCGCATTCAGGCGGGCCGATTCCCGCGCGTTGCGCAGGGACTGATTGGCCGCCTGATAACTGGCCCGTGCCTGAGCCACTTTGGCCGAAGTGCCGCCGCCGGAATACAGGGGCAGGCTGGCGTAAACGCCCAGATTCAGCCCGTTGGCGTCATTGTAATTCATCGCATAGGCATCGTCGTAGCCGGAATAACTCTGGTGCTGATACTGCGCCCGCACGTCGACACTGACCCAGTGGCCGGACTTCTCCACTTCGATCGTTTTGGATGCCACGGCGGCCGCTTCCTGTGACTGCAATACCGCCAAATTGCGGGATTCGGCTTTTTCTTCCCAGGTCAGCACATTCACAGGCTGCATGCTCAACTGCGTGTCCAGACGGATTTCCTTCAAATCCGTCACTGGCTGACCGGTCAATTTCATCAACTCTTCTCTGGCCACATCCAGATCGTTTTCCGCAGAAATACGCTGCGATTTGGACAGATCAAAGCTGGACTTGGACTGCAGCACATCGGTTTTGCTGGCCAGCCCCACATCCGCGGAGGCCTGAGCGCGTTCCCACTGGGTTCTGTCAGAATTTTCCCGGGCCTTGGCCAGACGCACGTCTTCCAGCGCCAGCAACACTTTGAAATAGGCATCGGTCACCCGTTCGATCACACTCTGCTCGGCTTCCCGCAACGCGTATTCGGCCTGCTGCCGCTGGAATTCGGCCTGATCGTAACGCGCAAACTGGTCCTTGCGATACAGAGTCTGGGTCAAGCTGACCCCGGCCTGACGCCGGGTATTGTCACGCCCATCCTGATCCGATTCCTGCCGGGTCATGTCCGCATCGACGGAAATCTGCGGCAAAAGCGGTGCACGATTGATCTCGAGCACCTGTTTATCGGCTTCGTATTGGGCACGGGCCTGGGCCAACTGCGCATCGTGCGTGACCGCCATCTGGTACACGTCCATCAGCCCGGCCGAGGCCAGCGCCTGCCCCATCCATCCGGTCAGCCCCAAAGCCACGACCAGCTTTTTCCAGTCTGTGCGCCCAACGCGCCGCGTTGTATCAGAATTCGAGCAGTTTTTCATCGTCACTCCATTGGCAATAGGGTTTCTGGCTGAGACTGATATTATAGAATCTGGGCAGTTCGGTCACTTCTTTTGTGACCCAGTCCGGCAGCGCTACCTGATCGTCTTCCGTGGCCATCTCCACTTCGGCCACAATCAAACCGTCATTGTCACCGAGAAAGACGTCCACCTCCCACACATGTGACTTGAATGTAACATAATGACGATTTTTTTCAATCACCGGTCCCACTGTCAGAGTGGATAACATGGTTTTTGCATCATTCAGATCGATCGGGTATTCGTATTCATCCCGGCTCAATCCGATTTCCAGGCTTTTGATATTGATGTTGGCCTGATCGTCTTCCACCCGGATGCGCACCGAACTTTTGGCCCCAGGCTGGGTCATGTCATTCAGGTAGCCCTGAGCGAAATGTTTCACCTGATGCGCGTCTTTCACCGCCGCTTCCTGCCACTTGGCCGCATCCACCAAAAATTTGCGTTCAATCTCTCTTGCCATATTTCTCTGTGCCTTTTGCTTTGATCGTTTAACGCAGTTCACTGGCGTGAAGGACATTCCCGTCCAGGTAGACGCCGGTTGACAGATATCGATCACCCCGATCGCAAACAATGGTCACCACCACCGAATTGGGCACCTCACGGGCAATCTGCAAGGCACCGGCCAAAGCCCCGCCCGAGGAAACCCCGGCAAAAATGCCTTCGGTCGCCGCCAGTTTTCGCATGGTGGTTTCCGCACGCTCCTGCGGCATGTCAATGATTCGATCCACCCGGCGATCATCGTAAATATCGGGCAGATAGGCCTGCGACCAGCGCCGGATACCGGGAATGGCCGCCCCTTCTTCGGGCTGAAGTCCGACGATTTCAATGTCGGGGTTTTGTTCCTTCAGATACATGGAGGTGCCCATAATGGTGCCGGTGGTGCCCATGGCACTGACGAAATGGGTGATTTTCCGGTCGCTCTGCTGCCAGATTTCGGGGCCGGTGGAGTGGTAATGCGCCATCGGATTGTCCGGGTTGGCGAACTGGTCCAGCACCCGTCCCTGTCCCTCTCGCGCCAGTCGTGCGGCCAGGTCTCTGGCTCCTTCCATGCCTTCGTCCTGCGACACCAGAATCAATTCGGCGCCATAAGCGGTCATGGCCGCCCGACGTTCCTGAGACATATTGGCCGGCATGATCAGGCGCATCCGATACCCCAGCATGGCCGCGACCATCGCCAACGCAATGCCGGTATTGCCACTGGTGGCTTCGATCAGGGTGTCGCCTGGCTGGATCTCGCCGCGTTTCTGGGCTTGCAGAATCATATTCAAGGCGGGCCGGTCCTTGACCGACCCGGCCGGATTGTTGCCTTCCAGTTTGGCCAGGACCACCGACCCGTTATCGAAGTCGACCATCCGTTGCAATCGCACCAAAGGCGTGTGCCCGACCGTGTCCATCAATGTCATTGCATTCCTCCCATCCAGATGCCGGTGGCGACCAGTGCCGGGGTCAGAAGCACCACCGCCACATTCCAGCCCAGAATCGGGCGCAGTCGCGACAGATTACAGTGATCACGCAACACCCGCCAGCTCAGTGGCAAGGCCAGCAACAGTGTGACAAACCCCAGAGCCGCCAGTAATGGCAACTCACCCAGCAAAATCGCCACCGCAAGAGACGCATAGCTCAGCCCCAGAAACTGCACAAAGACGGTGCCACTGGCCGCCGTACCCAACCACATTGGCAGACTGACCCGCCCCACTCGGGCATCGGCCGCCGCATCCGGGAACTGATTGAGCAGCAGCAAATTGTTCACCAGAAAAAACACCATCAACGAGAGCATCACCATGGTCCATGACACCCTCCCGGTCAGAAGCAGCTCGGTGCCCAGCATCATGACCGGACCAAATGCCAGCCCGGGAGCGATGAGCATCACAAAAGGCCGATGGGTCAGGTAACGGGTGTAAAACACCACCAGCCCCAGACCGACCAGCCCGAACCAGAAGAGCGCACCCTGTTGAGACACGACCAGAAACAGCCCGGCGACGGCAATCATGCCGACCAGAAACCAGGCCACACGTGCGACCAGACCGGCGGCCTCAGGACATGCCTGCAGAGCGCCGCTGCCGCCACTGAAAGGCGTTCTCGCCGTCATCTCATCCAGACCGGACAAGGCGTCGTCGTATTCATTGAGCAGATTCACACTGACATGGGCCGCCAGCGCCAGCCACAACACCAAAACCCAGTAACTGCTGTTCGCGCTCATCATGGCCTGATCCACCACGGCAAACGTCAACGCCATCACCGCCAGCGTCAGTAACAGAAACGGTGGCCGTGCGGCCTGCCAGACGGCTTTAAGCTGTGAACAGGTCGCCTTGGACGCCATCCGGGAAAATGCTCCTTGTCTTGTTTTGACCATTATAACGCATCTGTTATGGCACATCCTTCTCAAGGGCCCGATAGCCATCCAGTCGTTGAAACCACCCTTCCAGCCAGCGTTGCTCATTTTTTTCCGGCGGCGCCAACTGAGTGCGCTGTTTCAGCACCGATCTGGCGGCCCGGACAAACCCGTCCAGCCATTCCGCGGAGCTGAGTTGTGAGTCAAACAACGTGTTCGGCATGGCCTGCAACACATCCAACAGACCCCAGCCCTGTCCCTGATAGCGCTCTCTCGGATTGGCGCCGATGCCTTTGAAATTGGCATAGTCCAACAGGGCCAGCACCCCGGCTTCAAACTGAAAAAAAGGCGCAAGCCGCTGGCGCAAGGCCCTGGCAACAGGGTCGGGCAATTCGGACAACTGCGTTTTCAGACGGGATTGAAAGCGTTGCACAATGAACGCGGCCTGATGCGGTTTGGTCGCCATCAACCAATCACGCAGGCTTTCCAGCTCCTCAGAAGACCAGGCCTGGTAAAAATGGGAACGGTCGCGCCAGGGAAAGGGCAAATCGGGTTGGCGCAACCAGTCCGGCGCCGGCACCCGGGCATCGACAAAACGCACCATCGCCGGAAAAGTCGGTTCAAACGGCACGGCCACCCCGGGCGGCACCCAGATAAAATGGCCAATGCCAAAGGAGGGAAAAGGCTCGTTGGGACTCCAGTAGGTCAGAAAACGTGCCTGACCGCCAGTCTCATTCTGCTCAATGATGTCAGCGAGCCGCTCGGTGTCCAGACCCGTCAGCCGGATCGAATCCGCTCGAAGGTCGGTGCTCCCCACGGCCAACAGCATGACCAGCAACATGGCCAATATCAGGCCACGCAACACCTTACCAACCCGGCCTGTCGTATTCGGGTTTATTGACAGCGCCCGGCCAGATAACCGCCGTCCACATTGCGCAGCATGCCCAGATACATTTGCGGCAATTCGGGCACCACCGAGGTTTGCACACACTCTTCGGCCAGCAGTTTTTCCGACCACTTCCGCATTTTGGGCAGATCGGTCAGGAAGTTCAAATCGCAGGCTTCCGCCAAATAGCCCAATCGCATGAAAAACGGCGCAAACGCCGCGTCGATCAGACAGAAATCCTTGCCATTGAAAAAGGACTTTCCGGAATGGACGTCTTCCAGCTTGTGCAAACGCCCGATCATCTGGTCGCGCACTGCATTGAAATCGTCTTCACTGGTCGCATGCGCCAGTTTGAACAGGTCCACATTCAAGTCGCCACCAAAACTGATCCAGGCGCGGTTTTTGGCCTTGATCAGGGCATCCTGCGGGTGCAGGGATGGCGGCGTGACTTCGTCCACATACTCCTGAATCACCGAGGACTCGAACAGCACCTCTTTGCCGACTTTCAACACAGGCACTTTGCCCAGCGGCGAAACCTGCTCAAACCATTCCGGCGGGTTGCTCAAATCGATGTAGGTGATGTCAAAATCCACCTGCTTCTTTTTGAGTACAATCACCGCTCTTTGCACAAACGGACAGAGTTTAAAGCTGATCAGTTCCATTTTTTTCGCCTTGTTGGACATGGGCCGGTTCCTCAATTGCTTCTGTGCCCTTTGCATGCATCAGAGCGGGTAAAAAACGGTCAAAACGTTTCCCATTCTGATGGTGCAAGGGCGCTCTTCAAAGCCTACATGATACAAACTCAGACGCTGGCGTCAAATCGAGACGACATTCACTCCGCAAAATAGCGTGTCGGCGAATCAAACAATGCCTTACGCTCTTGCTCATTGAGAGAATGAATGGTGATCACGTCGTACCCCAACGCTTTGTAGTCGTTCAGCTGAGCCATGCCCGAGGGCGAAAAGGTCACAAATTCCGGGAAATCGGAGGCCTCCAGCCCTTTCAGACCAGCAACCGCGCCGCAAACGTGCATCGACACTCCTTGATCCTCCACCAGTCTGGAAAAGGTGTCATGCAGCTCGGACGCGTCGTTTGCGGCCTGTTTTGAAAGCGCCTGCTCTTCGGCCCCATGAGAAATCACGGCGATGTCTGCGTCCGGGTACTGTGCCTGCACATGCCCGATCTGACGGCTGACGTAATCGGCCAGACCGGGCAGCGCTTGCGCGTCCAGCGTTTCAATGTCAAACACCACGCCAAAAGGCGCTCTGTCACCGGCGATCAGCTGCGCCACTTGCGGATGCGGGTCGGGCAGTGATTCGGCGTAAGCCCCCCACGGCAGCATAGGCAGCGAACACACCAGCATCAGTACCAACCATTTAAAGCCATCATGAAAGCGTTGCATTGCCCCCTCCCGTGCTCAGCACATTGTTTTTTTACCAGGCCTGGTTACTTCTGACCTTCGTTTCAATTATGCGCCTGATCCACAAGTGGTGCCAATGGATTAGCATCTGCTGAACCAATCAGATCTTATCGTTCAACACCAAAGCCTCAAACTTTTTGAGCAGGGTCTGATGGTCCTCCTCACGTTCCGGGTCGGTGATGATGCAATCCACCGGACACACACTGACACAGGTGGGGGTGTCGTAAAAGCCCACGCACTCGGTACACAGATCCGGGTCGATCTCGTAGATTTTTTCGCCGTAATAAATGGCTTCGTTGGGGCATTCGGGCTCGCACATGTCGCAATTGGTGCAGGCCTCCAGTATTTTCAGTGCCATGCCCTATCCCGAAGCCGTTGATTTGGCGGCGTTCAGCGCGGCGGAATCCCGAGTGGCATCGCCGCCCCAGGCTTCATTGCGCATCAACAGCCCAAAACGCAGCACCTCTTCGTCAATGCCTTTGAACGGGTTGGGAATGAACACCACCCAGCCCGAGCCCAGAGCGCACTCTACCGGCTGGTATTTTTTGTCCAACAACGCATCCAGATGCCAGGTCACGTTGCCCGTCGGCGACATCAGTTCAATCGAATCATTGAGGCAGAACTTGTTTTTGACATCAATCTGCAACCAGCTGCGTCCGTCGTGCTCGACCACCGCCTGCACTTCGCCCACAAAACGCTGGCGGTCGGACTTGGACACGCCGTAATCGTAATTCTGATATTGCGAATGCACATGACGGCGCAAAAACCCTTCGGTGTAACCGCGGCTGGCCAGCCCTTCCAGTTCGGTGAGCAGATTGGTGTCAAACGGCTTTCCGGCCGCCGCATCATCAATCGCCTTGCGGTAGGCCTGAGCGGTACGGGCCACATAATAATGCGATTTGGTTCGCCCTTCGATTTTGAGGGAGTCCACCTGCATTTCGACCATTTCCGGGATCAGTTCCACCGCCCGCAAGTCTTTGGAATTCATGATGTAGGTGCCATGTTCGTCTTCAAAGGCCGGCATCAGTTCACCCGGTCGTCCGGCTTCCTCCAACAACACAGGCTCACTGACCACCGGTCCTTCGCCCAATGTCGGCTCTGGCTCGCTGCTGGACGGTTCGGTCAAATCCTGGATCTGCCCCACCGACTCGACGGGCACGCCCACCAGATCGCCGGCATCGTTTTCTTCGCCCTTGTAGGTGTTGTAGTGCCAGCGACAGGCATTGGTGCAGGTGCCCTGATTGGCATCGCGTTTGTTGATGTACCCCGAAAGCAGACAACGCCCGGAATAAGCAATGCACAGCGCGCCATGCACAAACACTTCCAGTTCCATCCCCGGCACGGCTTCACCGATCTCTTTGATCTCTTTCATCGACAGTTCACGCGACAACACCACCCGGGTGATGCCCTGATCCTGCCAGAACTTGACCGTGGCCCAGTTGACCGCATTCGACTGCACCGACAGATGAATTTCCTGCTCCGGGTATTCGGCACGAACCATCGCAATCAGACCCGGATCGGACATGATCAGCGCATCGGGCTGCATCGCAATGATCGGCGCGATGTCGCGCATATAGGTTTTGATCTTGGCATTGTGCGCCTGGATGTTGCTGACCACGTAAAACTTTTTGCCCAGCTCGTGGGCGCGCTGAATGCCTTTTTCCAGCGTGGCTTCGTCGAATTCGTTGTTGCGCACACGCAGACTGTAACGTGGCTGACCCGCATAGACCGCATCGGCCCCGTAGGCAAACGCGTATTCCATGTTTTTGTAGGTCCCGGCAGGCGACAGCAACTCGGGTTTGAACCCGGCTGGTTTGCGGCGAGGGTTGGGACGGGGTGTGTTTTCTGCTTCCAAGGCAAAATCCTTCCGTTTTATCAAATTGACCGGCTATTTTACTTTATTTTCCAAGCACTTTCGTCAGGGTTTGACACCAGAAATCCCGTTTCTTTTCAAAGGGTAATCGGGCATTGGCCGGGCTGGTTGAGGGCAGTGCGTGATAGGTCAGACAGGATGGAAGCGTTTGTTGCGCCAGCACCTGTCGGCGAAACAACTGTTCGGCCTTGCGCCCATTGAACAGAATATGGCGAATGCCCGGCTCAGCGGCCAACAGGGTTTCAAAATCATTGGGTTCTGCCGCAGTAATGGCCGAATCCAGACTGCCGGGCCGCTCGCAGGCCGCGAGCACATCCCATAAAGCCATATGATGCGCATTCAAAAACCGAATTTTTTCCGGCACAGAGGCCTGGGCCAAGTCGGCACGAAGAAGATCGGCCTGACCCAGACACTGCCCGAGAATGGGCCAGAAGGCATTGCGCGGATGCGCATAATAAAACGCCTCTGCCAGAGAACGCACGCTGGGCATGGTGCCCAGAATCAACAGTCTGTCGGAACCCGACCGAATCGGAGCAAAGCCCTGACAGTAGTTGGCACCGACCGACTCGGCATCGGCTTTATCCTCCCCCGTCATTGAGCACCTTCATACTCAGAAACACCTGCAGTGCCTCACGGCTGTCAAACCGATGCGCGGCCACAATCCGACCCTGCTTCAACTGATAGACCGAAACCTGTTCGTCGGCTTTGGGCCAGTCCTGCAGACGGCTTTGTTCCCGTACCAGAGCGATGGGGAAGGCATAGTCCTGCATTTCGGGGATCGCCAGCCATTTGGAGACCAGCGACGGCATACCAGAAATGTCGGCCACATAGAGCAGATGTTGCGCCGACAGATCCGACAGTTTCAGTTGATCAAACGCGCCTTTGACCCAATCATTGCCATCCATGTGATGCGAATACACCACCCACTGGGTCGACTCGTCCAGCACTTGGGCTTTACCCCACTGGTCATCAAAGCTCTGAGCTGGCAAAGTCTGGGCCTGAACAACGCTGGCAAACAACCAGAGCATCAACCCGAACCCGAGCGAAATCATACGGTAAACAGACGTCATACAGCATTCCTTTATCACAGAAAAAACCCGGCCAATAAAACCGGGTTGTCATATAATTCAAAAAGTTAAGACGAGGTCTTAACCGTATTTTGAAACATTTTACAGAGACTTCTTGCAGAAGTAGAAATCCACACAATCGTATTCGTCCGAGTTCAGACGTTTTTTGGCTTCGTCAATGTCGGAAGGCGGTGGCACAATCACCTGATCTCCAGGCTGCCAGCCTTCCGGCGTGGCCACACCATGCTCATCGGTGGTTTGCAGCGCCTTCACAACACGCACAAACTCGTCCATGGAACGGCCATTGCTCATGGGGTAATACATCATCGCACGCAGAACCCCGTCCGGGTCAATGATAAAGGTCGCTCGCACCGCAGACGTGTCGGCCGCACCCGGGTGAATCATGCCGTAAGCCTGAGCCACTTTCATGTCCAGATCGGCGATGATGGGGAACTCGATGTCCACACCGAATTTTTCCTTGATGTTGAGCACCCAGGCGTTATGCGAATGATGCGAATCAATCGACAAGCCCAGCAATTCACAGTTCAACTCGTCAAACTGAGGCTTGCGCGCCTGAAACGCCATAAATTCGGTGGTGCAGACCGGGGTAAAATCCGCCGGATGCGAAAACAGAATCAACCACTTGCCTTTGTAATCGCTCAGGGATTTGGGGCCATGCGTGGTCACCGCATTAAACGCCGGTGCGGGTTCGTTCAAACGTGGCAAAGCAACGGTTTGGGCTTGTTGGATGTCTTGGTTTTCCATGATGCGCTCCTTTCTGGTTGTCGAAACATTCATGTCACAAACCCGAAAAATTCATAAAATTATGCACCATCTCGCTTGCCCCTTGATTCCACAAGAAATATTTCTTCAGTCGGCCGTAATCGTTGATACGACACTCCTTCAGAAATTTCCTTGTGAAACCAAGTTCCTGCGTGATATTGGCGCAAATTCATGAAATTTCCGGGCTAAAGAACTAGCATAAACTCACTTTATTCAAGAGCAAGCTCAGCTAATGTGAGTGTTACTTTAGCAAGGCTCTTCAATTAATTCTAATGAAACATTTTTTAAACCTTAATAGCCATTAACTATCAAGCCATCGTTCATACCAGAGCGTGATAGGCGGTGGCCTGCGTCTTCGGCCCTTCCACCACCTCGCCCCACAGGTCATAGGCATCGGCGGCGGTAATGCGGGCCTGAACAAAATCCCCCGGTTCCAGATCAAACGCTTCCGGCAGAAATACCAGGCCATCAATTTCCGGGGCATCGGCTTGAGAGCGGGCAATCGCGCCCTCCTCGTCCACTTCGTCCACCAGCACTTGAAGCGTCTGGCCGACTTTTTCCTGCATCTTCTCAGCACTGATGCGCTGTTGCAACTGCATAAAACGGTCAAAGCGTTCCTGTTTGATCTCGTCCGGCACCGGCTCGGCCAGGTCATTGGCCACCGCACCGTCCACCGGCGAATACTGAAAACAACCGACCCGATCCAGACGCGCTTTTTCAATAAAATCCAACAGGTTCTGAAATTGGGCTTCGGTCTCGCCCGGAAACCCGACAATGAACGTGGAGCGAATCACCAGTTCCGGCACTTTTTCGCGCCAGCGCTCGATCCGTTCCAGCATTTTGTCCATATTGCCCGGCCGTTTCATGGCCTTGAGAAGGTCCGGGTCGGCATGCTGCAACGGCATGTCCAGATACGGCAGAATTCTGCCCTCGGCCATCAGCGGCAGCACGTCCTCGACATTGGGGTAGGGATACACATAATGCAGCCGCACCCACACTTCGTCGGTGCCGCCCAGTTCGCCCAGTGCCTCGCTCAGGCCGAGCATGGAACTTTTGGTGGGCCGCCCTTCGGCAAAATCGGTTTTGTGCTTCACGTCCACGCCATAGGCAGCGGTGTCCTGAGACACCACCAGAATTTCTTTGACCCCGGCGTCTTTCAGGCGTCGTGCTTCGGACAACACTTCGGCCACCGGTCGGCTGACCAGATCGCCGCGCATGGACGGAATGATGCAGAAGGTGCAACGGTGGTTGCAGCCTTCGGAAATTTTCAGATAGGCAAAGTGTCTGGGGGTCAGTTTGATGCCCTGCGGCGGCACCAGATCCAGATACGGATTGTGTTCGGGCGGTGCCACCGCCTGATGCACCGCATCCACCACCTGCTCATACGCCGCCGGGCCCGACACCGCCAGCACATCCGGGTGCACCGCTTCGATCACGCCGTCCTTGGCTCCCAGACAGCCGGTGACAATCACCTTGCCGTTTTCAACCAAGGCATCGCCAATGGTATTGAGCGATTCTTCCACCGCCGCGTCGATGAACCCGCAGGTATTCACAATCACCGCGTCCGCGCCTTCGTAATCGTTGGTCAGGTGATAACCTTCGCTGCGCAACTGGGTCAGAATCCGCTCCGAATCCACAGTCGCCTTGGGGCAACCCAAACTGACAATACCGATGGTCGGTTGGTGTGTCATAAATGTCCTTTCTTTACGTCTGTCAAAGTGCCTTTTTTACCAGGCCTGGTTATTTTTGCAGCAGCATGGCTTCGTCCAGAGTCAGTTTGAGGCCGCTTTGCATGGTGTCGATCCAGATGTGGCCGGGACGCTGTTCAAACGCGCGTGGATAGGCGAGCCAGGCACCGCGGCAATAGGCCAGCGTCACCGGATCGGTCCAGCTCTGGCCGTCGTCTTCGCTCAGGCGCGCCACCAGTTCGGCCCGATACCAGGACGCCGCCGATTTTGAAAACTGCCCGGCCCGGCGCGCCACCATCTGATCATCCTGATCATTGGTCGGAAACAGCGGGTTGTACAGCATCAGAATCCGCCCGCTTTGCAGACGGGTCAGATAAGCGGGCGAACTGCTGGCGGTGATACCGGGTTGCGTTCGGGTCCAGGTCTGGCCTTCGTCCTCGGACCAGGCGTTGTAAAACCAATCGAAATTGGTGCGCAAACAATACCAGACGCGACCGTCGCTCAATGGCAGCAAGCAGCCCTCGTACACGCCGTCGTGATGTCCCTGTCCGCCCAGATCGATCCAGTTGCTGGCTTGCCAGCTCTGGCCGTCGTCGTCGGAGACGTGGCTGAGACTGTAATGACGCCCCTGCTGATAATCCAGATTTTGCGCCGCCAGCACCAACCGCCCGCTTTGGGCCTGAACCAGGCTGAAACTGGCCCCGCAATAACCTTCCTGAATGGTCTGGGGTCGCTCCCAGGTTTCGCCGTGGTCATGGCTGCGGGTCACACACAACGGCAAACGTGTGTTGCGGGTGGGCCGGTTTTTGTTTTTCAGCCAGCGAAAATGGTAGTCGGCCATGTTCAGAAACGCCAGCACAATGGTGCCGGAATCGGTGACCATCAGACTGTGGGTTTGCTGGGCAGAAAAGCCTTTACCCGCCGTATCAGGATCGGAATCGGAAAACAGCGGCACCGACCGCCAACTGATGCCCTCATCGGCAGACAAAAATGCTGACTGGTCGTTGACCCGCACCAGGTCACCGTTGTGAGCGCGCACATAATGGCCGCTGCCTTCAACCGACAGCACCGACGTGTCCGGGTGCCGATACACCGGCGCATCCGTTTTGGGGGCCAGCGAAAAATCCAGAACGATGGCATCGTCCCGGAGCAGATGCGGCAAGGCGGTTAAAACGGAATCGCTCATATCAGAATGGCTTGATTTCGACCAGAATCAGAATCACAACGGTCAGCAGCAACGGAATTTCGTTGGCCCAACGGTAATAAATGCCCGAATGGTCCAGATGCCCTTCCTGCATTTCCTTCATGCGGCGCTTGGACCACAAATGGTACACCAGCATCAGAATCACAAAGACGATCTTGGCGTGCAACCAGCCCATGCCTTCGGCCATCGGAAAGTAGGCCAGCCACAGCCAAATGCCGGTACCGATGGCGATCATCATCATAATGGTCATAAACTTATACAGCTTCTTCGCCATGATCGCCAGACGACGCACGTCTTCACCGGCGGCCTGACCTTCCACATAGTGCACAAAAATGCGCGGCAGATAAAAAATCCCGGCCATCCAGGCCATCACAAACAGAATATGAAACGTTTTCAACCAAAGCATTGAGATGAGACTCCCTCGTTATACATCGTCATTGAGAACCTGTATGATACCTGCTCCATTGATAAAAAGAAGGACCTGCAACATGAAAATTGCACAAGACACCGTCGGACAGATTCATTATTCGCTGACGGACGCCGAAGGCAACGTGATCGACAAATCTCAGGGCGAGCCGTTGGCGTACCTGCACGGCCATTCCAATCTGATTCCCGGTCTGGAAAAAGAGCTGGAAGGCAAAGCCGCAGGCGATGAGTTCAGCGCCACCATTCCCGCAGCGGATGCCTATGGCGACGTCATGGACGAAATGATCCAGGCCGGTGTCCCCAAGAACCTGTTTCAGGGCGTGGAAAACCTGGAAGTCGGCATGCGTTTTGAAGCCCAGACCGAACAGGGTCCGCAGTCCGTGGCCATCGCCTCGATTGAAGACGACACCGTCACCGTCGATGCCAACCACCCACTGGCAGGCAAAGACCTGACCTTCGAAATCGAAGTCGTCGATGTGCGCCCAGCCAAAGACGAAGAAATCGAACACGGCCACGCGCACGGCGCAGGCGGCGTTCAGCACGAAGAAGAAGCCTAATCTTCTGACGTTTGCCTTTCATGGCTTTTTGACGGGCAGCCTTTCGGTCTTAAATAATCGAAGCGAAAAGATTCTGATTTGAGGCAGTTTTTGTTCAATTTTGAGGCGAATAGCCTCGCTATTTAACGAAAAATTGGACAAAAAATGGCCATAGCAGGATTTTTGCAGCCGATTGGCTTAAGTCCGACAGGCTGCCAACAAGCCTGGTTAAAAAGCCATTCCCTACCGATCTAATCCGGGTCCGGAATCACATAATCCTCGTAATCCAGCCCGGGTTGATCCACCACCAGCCGAATCCCATGCAATCCCTGATGCCTCTGTTTCACCGAACGGCGATCCCCGCTTTTCAACGGATGCCAATCCGCCAGATCCCGGCCCTGATGCACCCGACGGTAACCGCACGTGTCCGGCAACCAGTCAAACTCGGCCACACGTTCCGGCGTCAAGGCCACACACCCTGGCACATTGACCGAACGGTTGGCGTAATCCGAACAGGCCGCGGTCTCGGGATCCGACCATTCACACACCACGCGGGTATAAACCAACTCGCCCGTGTCCTCATCCTCCAGTTTGGTCAGACAGCACAAGCCACAGCCATCACACAGCGATTCCCACTGCGACGCACTCATCTCTGACAACGACAAACACAACCAGAAAGGTTTTTTTGACGGTTCAGCCGGAGAACCTTCTGAAAAGGTTTTGTTTTTATCATTCATTTTCAAACACTTAAGTTATATTTCTGTTTTGGCACGCTTATTGATCTATTGACTGTGAAAAGCCCAATTCTGTCAAAGATTTGACACAGTACACACAAGGAGCGTTTTATGGGTAAGACAACAATGGATACTTCTCAAAAAGTCGTGACCTGTCTGGACTACATTGATCAGAGACTGGAAGACACGTCCGAACAGACCATTCAGATTGCGGAAATGATCATTGACGACATCAAGGAGCTGACCGCCGGCTACCCTCAGGCGCTCAGAGACAACAGTCTTCAAGCGCATGCCGACAAAGTCCGAGATACGCAAATGAAATGGGTCAATCAGTTGCAGGACATCATTCTGGAGCAGGCGCAACGCGACCTGAACGGTCAGGTGATTCAGGCCCTGCAGAAGTTCGCACAAAACCTGAATGACAAACAGAACAAGCATCTGGACTTTGAATTGCCGAGCGTGGTGCAACGCCGGGATGCCAATCTGGCGCATGAGTACCTGACACAGGAGGAAATCGAGTTACTGATGGCCTCTGACGCCTTGCCAGCGAATCAGGTGCATCACTGAGCCAATCAGAGGAAACTCAGAGGTCCATCAGAACCAGATCACACCGACTGTCAATCCGGCAGTCGGATGCCATTTTTACCAGGCCTGGTAAAAACCAGATTCCATTTTTATTTTTTGTTTTATTTTTTGGCCGCCGCCTGCGCTTCGCGCGCCTCACGCTTGGCTTCTTCTTCCAGAAAAATTCGATGCAACTCTTCTTCCTGAGCCGAATCGTCCTCGCCTTCCTTGACCGGCTTCATCAGGTCTTCTTTGGACACGCCCAACGCCAACGCAATGGAACTGGCCACAAACATGGATGAATAGGTCCCGACGACAACGCCGACAATCAATGCCAGTGCAAAGCCGTAAATCACTTCGCCGCCAATCGCGATCAGCGCTGCCAACACCAGCAAAGTCGTCACAGAGGTCATAATGGTTCGCGCCAGCATCTGGTTGACGGCGAGGTTGGTCACATCCACGGGGGTGCCATCGCGCACGGTGCGGAAGTTTTCCCGCACCCGGTCAAAGACCACAATGGTGTCGTTCAGCGAGTAACCGATCACCGCCAGAATCGCCGCCAGCACGGTCAGATCAAATTGCACCTGGGTCCAGGCAAACACACCGATGGTGATGGTCACATCGTGTACCAGTGCGGCCACCGCGCCCAGTGAAAAGCGGAATTCGAAACGCAGGGCCACATAAATCAACACCCCGATCAGCGCATAGATCAGAGACAAAGCCCCGTCTTCGGTCAGTTCATCACCGACTTGCGGGCCGACAAACTCGACCCGGCGCAATTCAAACGCCTCGTTATGCTGGTTCGCCAACATGTCCATCACCTGATTGGAAATCTGGGCCGAACTTTCCTGCGGTCGCGGCGCAATGCGGATCAAGACCTCTTCGGCCGAGCCGAAATTCTGCACGGAAGCCCGCTCATAACCATTGTCCAGCAAGGCCGTGCGAATGGCGTCCACGTCCGCTGGCTCGTCATAAGCCAGCTCAATGATGGTGCCACCGGTAAAATCGATGCCGAAATTCAGGCCCTTTATGGCCAGACCGGCGACGGAGGCGGCCAGCAAAAGCAGCGACAGGATCATGGCCTGTCCGCGAAACCGCATAAAATTGTAACGTTGCTCGTTTTGCACGGATCAATTCCTTTTCATCTTCCACAAAACCCGCTCACCGAACACGTCGGTGAGACAGAGTTTAAATCGACAGTTTCTGTACCGGTTTGTTGCCATAAATCAGGTTGATCACTGCACGCGTACCCACAATCGCGGTAAACATGGAGGTCAGAATCCCGATGCTGAGGGTGATCGCAAAGCCTTTGATCGGTCCAGTACCGAAACTGAACAGCACCACCGCTGCCAACAGCGTGGTGATATTGGCGTCGGCAATGGTCACAAAGGCTTTTTCATAACCGGCATGAATCGCAGTCTGAATCGACGAATGGCGCATCTCCTCACGAATGCGTTCGAAAATCAACACATTGGCGTCCACGGCCATCCCCACGGTCAGAACGATCCCGGCAATGCCCGGCAGCGTCAGGGTCGCCTGCAACAGCGACAGCACCGCCACAATGATCACCAGATTCAGGGTCAGCGCCACATTGGCCACCATGCCAAACACTTTGTAGCGGAAAGCCATCACCACCAATACCAGAGCAAAGCCGACGATCACCGACAAAAAGCCCTGATTGATGTTGTCCTGACCCATGCTGGGGCCAATGGTGCGTTCTTCCACAATTTCCATCGGTGCGGCCAGGGCCCCGGCACGCAACAGCAAGGCCAGATCCTGCGCTTCCTGCGGGCTGTCCAGCCCGGTGATCTGGAAACGGTTGGCAAACTGACCCCGGATCACGGCGGCGTTGATCACATCTTTGGTGGTGGTGCGTTTTTTGACAACTTCGCCATCTTTTTCAATGGTGTCGACCCGGTTTTCAATGAACACCACTGCCATGCGGTTGCCGACGTTTTCTTTGGTGGTGGCCAGCATCTTGCGGCCACCGGCACCGTCCAGCGTCACGGAAACCTGCGGCGAACCGGCTTCCGAGTCGATGCCGGATTTGGCATCGATCACATTGTCGCCGCTGACGATGATGCTGCGTTTCAGCAGAATCGGACGCCCGTCACGGAATTGATACAGACGCGCCCCATTGGGCGCATAACCGGTGCGTTCGGCCCGAACCGGGTCACCTTTTTCTTCCACCAGACGGAATTCCAGTGTGGCGGTCGCCCCCAGAATTTCCTTGGCCTTGGCCGTGTCCTGCACCCCGGGCAATTGCACCACGATGCGACGATCGCCCTGCTGCTGAATCAGCGGCTCGGCCACACCCAGCTCATTGATACGGTTGCGCAGGGTGGTGATGTTCTGTTTCAAAGCGTATTTGCGGGTCTCAGACTTTACCTGTGCCAGCAGGGGCAGGGAAATTTCCCCGTTTTCCTGATCCGGCTTCGGTTCAAACGTCTGCGGGAATTCGGCATTGACGACGCTCAAAGTCTTTTCCATCTCGCTGGCATCGCGCAAACGCAACAACAGTTCGTCGTCTTCGTGGGTGAGGCCCAGATAGCGAATCCGTTCTTCGCGCAACACCGCTTTGAGCTCGTCCACATAACGCTCATAGGTTTTGGCAATCGCCGCTTCCATGTCCACGTCCATCAGGAAATGGACCCCGCCGCGCAAATCCAGCCCCAGATACATGGGTTGGGCTCCGACCGAGCGCAGCAGTTCCGGCGTGGCCGGTGCCAGGTTCAACGCCACCACGGCCTGACGGCCCATGGCTTCTTTCAGCAGGCTTCGCGCCTCCAACTGGTCGTCGCTGGAGTGAAAGCGCAACAGAAACTGCTCCTGATGGCGCTCAAACTGTTTGGGTTCGATCCCGGCTTCCGCCAGAGTGGTGCGAATCCGGTCGGCGGTCTGCTGGTCGAATTCAACGGTTTTGACCGGTGAAATCTGAACCGCCGGATCGTCGCCAAACAAATTGGGGGCGGCATAAGTGACACTGAGCACAATCGCCACCGCCAGCAGCAGGTATTTCCACAGCGGGTAGGTGTTACTGATGATTTTCTGTCTGGATTCAAACATCTTGGCTTACCATTGCCTGCCTGAGCAGGTTACACACAATTGCGTTCCTTAAAACCGGAACATGGAAGAATATCTCTGAAACAAAAAAGGGCCGGACACGGTTTGACCATGCCCTGACCCTTTTTATCGCCCATCGAATCGGCTTACTCGGCCTGACCTTTCAGCGTGCCTTTGGGCAGCTCACGCGCCACGTTCTGGCGTTCGACTTTGACTGTGACATTGGGCGCAATTTCCAGATCGATGAAGCTGTCGTCCATCTCACGGATTTTGCCGGCCAGTCCGCCGTATGTGACCACTTCCGCCCCTTTGGACAAGGCTTCGACCAGTTTTTTGTGTTCTTTGACTTTCTTCTGCTGGGGACGAATCAACAGAAAATAAAACACCACAAACAACAGAATCAATGGAATCAATGCTTCAAAGCCACTGCCTGAAGCCGCTGCACCGTTTTCTGCCATGGCATCGGAAATAAAAAAGCTCATAGTTTTGCCTCTCCTTGTAAAAGTTCGCAATATTGTGGCACAAAGCGCCCGCAAATTCTAAAAAATTGTCAGCCACAGCGGAATAATCAGAAAAATATCGCCGTTCCATCCCATGCAAAGGTCAAAATTGACCAGGCCTGGTGGTTTTCAGAGTTTTTACACCGTCGGCCCAGTTTCGCCACGCTGATGGTAGAAGTCCGCCACAAATACCTCCAGCGTGTCACTGGCGATGGCGTCACGCAGCCCCTGCATCAGGCTCTGGTAATAATGCAGATTGTGCAGGGTGTTCAACCGTGCGCCCTGAATTTCACCGCATTTGTCCAGATGATGCAAATAGGCGCGGCTGTAATGGCGACAGGTATAGCAGTCACACTGCGGGTCCAACGGGCCGGTATCGGTTTTGTGGGCCGCATTGCGAATTTTGACCACGCCCTGATGGGTAAACAAAAAGCCATTGCGGGCATTGCGGGTCGGAATCACGCAATCAAACATGTCCACGCCCCGACGCACCGCTTCGACAATGTCCTCGGGCTTGCCCACGCCCATCATGTAACGCGGCTTGTCTGTGGGCATGTGCGGTTCGGTAAAATCCAGCGTACCCATCATTTCCTCTTTGGGCTCGCCCACTGACAAACCACCGATGGCGTAACCATCAAAGCCGATGTCGACCAGTCCGGCAATCGATTCCTGGCGCAAGTCTTCGAACATACCGCCCTGAACAATGCCAAACAAGGCCGCCGGATTGTCTCCGTGCGCTTGCTTGGAACGCTCGGCCCAGCGCAGCGACAAACGCATTGAATCGGCGGCCTGCTCATGCGTGGCCGGATAAGGGGTGCATTCATCAAAAATCATCACCACGTCGGCACCCAGCTCGCGCTGGATCTGCATCGATTCTTCCGGTCCCATAAAAATCTTGTCGCCGTTGACCGGACTGCGAAAGGTGACGCCCTCTTCGGTGATCTTGCGCATCTTGCCCAGACTGAACACCTGAAAGCCACCGGAATCGGTCAGAATGGGGCCGGGCCAGTTCATAAAGTCATGCAAATCGCCATGCTGCTGAATGATGTCGGTGCCCGGACGCAGCGACAGATGAAAGGTGTTGCCCAGCAGAATCCGCGCGCCTGTGTCAGCGATTTCTTCCGGGAACATGCCTTTGACACTGCCATAAGTACCCACCGGCATAAACGCCGGGGTGTCCACCTGACCGCGTTCAAAGCGCAGCACGCCCCGTCTGGCCCGTCCATCCTGATGCAATAATTCAAACTTCATAAATTTCTCTCATTTTGGGCTTTGGCCGTTTCGTCGTTTTCCGGCAGCACCAGCATGGCATCGCCGTAACTGAAAAACCGGTATTGGGCGTCGACCGCGTGGCGATAGGCGGCCATGGTGTTGTCGTAACCGCCCAGTGCCGACACCAGCATGATCAACGTCGATTCGGGCAAATGAAAATTGGTGACCAGCGCATCCACCACCTGAAAGCGGTAGCCGGGTGTGATGAAAATGTCGGTTTCGCCCTGAAAAGGGGCCAGACGTTCTGTTTCAGAGAATTTGGCCGCGCTTTCCAGCGCCCGGATGCAGGTGGTGCCCACCGCGATCACGCGCCCGCCCCGCTCATGAGTGCGTTCAATCAGATTCACGGTCTCGGCGGGCACCTCAATCACTTCCGCATGCATGGTGTGTTCGGCAATGTCGTCCACCTGCACCGGTTTGAACGTGCCTGCGCCCACATGCAGGGTCACAAATCCGGTAGCAATGCCGCGCTCGGCCAGAGCTTCCAGCAAAGGTTCATCAAAATGCAATCCGGCGGTGGGCGCGGCCACCGCACCGGGCCGGGACGCATACACCGTCTGATAGCGCTCTTGATCGGCGTCATCGTCTTCGCGCTCGATGTAAGGCGGTAAAGGTATGTGGCCAAAGGCTTCAATCACCTCCAGCGCCGTGACATGGCCGGTAGCTGGCGGATCAAACACCAGTTCGAACAAGGCGCCTTCACGCCCAGTCACCGTGACCGGGATTTGTTGTTCCAACGTCAATTCGGTACCGGCTGTGGGCGCACGACTGGCGCGCACATGCGCCCAGACCCGTGTGTCGCCGAGAATGCGTTCCACCAGCACTTCCACCTTGCCGCCACTGGCCTTGTGACCATGCAATCGGGCCGGGATCACTCGGGTGTTGTTAAAAATCAGGCAGTCTTCCGGTCGCAGATACCCCAGCAAGTCGCCGAAAGCCGCGTCCGTCAACTGCTCGCCCTGCATCACCAGCAGACGACTGGCCGAACGCTGCGCGACCGGGTGCTGTGCGATCAGTGTCTGCGGCAGATCAAAATAAAAATCCTGGCGTCGCAATGCGAATCCCCCAATACGAATCCACTAAGGCATGGTTTAAAATGGCGGCATTATACCGCAAACCGTTCAATCCGACAGCCGAGCGGCCAGCCGGTCGATGCAAAAACAACCAGGCCTGGTCAAACTTTGGTCGGAACTTGCTAAAATGGCGGCAAAAACACCATCATCATTTGAGGAGACAAGATGTTTGTTCTGGAAGAAATGGACCCGTCGGCCTATCGGCGCAAAACCCGCAACGCCACCCTGATCATCATGGCGATGTTCATCGTGATTGGCATGATCACCGCCACCACCTTTGTCAAATACCTGAGCCCCTACAATAACAACATGATTGTGCTCAACCTTTTGGGCGCGCTACTGGGGCTGGTGATCACGTTTTTTATCGTCAAATGGTTTTTTGCCGACAAACCCTGGATGCACGAGACCATGTATGCCTGGCGCTTGAAACGCAATCTGATGAAAATCTCCAACGCCCATGAACCCCTGCTGAAAGCGGTGGAGGAGCAGGATCCGGAAGCCATGAAAATCCTGCGGTTCTACCATCTGGGGCTGACCCAGATGCACACACTGGAAAACAATTACCACGCCCTGACCGACCTCAAAGCCGAAAAAGAACAGCTGGAAACGCAGATGCAGGCCCAGAACCTGTCTCTGGAACAGGACGGTTTTGATCCGAAACAACTGGCACCTTATGAATCAGACAGGTCAGCGTCTTAACCCGAAGGGAAACATTCGGGTTAAATGTCGTCAAACCAGCGCAGTTTGGTGGCGTTTCTGGGTAATTCGCACGACTCTCTGAGTACAGATCTTTGGAATACGAACCCCGATTGCAACAAATTGCCAGAGAACAAAACAAAAAATCACGCTGGGATAAAAATCAGGAATAACGAAGCTATTCGCAATCAACAGGAAAATTCGGGAAGAACAGAAAAAAGAAATGGTACGACTGAGTGGATTCGAACCACCGACCTCCACCATGTCAAGGTGGCGCTCTAACCAACTGAGCTACAGTCGTATTTTGGTACCAGTGGGCGGACTCGAACCGCCACGCCGATTAAGGCATCGGATTTTGAATCCGACGTGTCTACCAATTTCACCACACTGGCCTGGAACAACATTCCGTTTAAAGAATGCGCGCATTATAGGGACACAAAACCGCCAAGTCAACCGTTTCTGCGCTTTTTTGAAAGGGGTCACTCCAACTTGGAACGGATGTCCTGAACCCGGCGGACCCACGGTGAAATATCAAACTGTTGTTTGTAGCGCTCGGCGGCCTGATCGGCGTCATCCCGACTGGCATAACGCCCGCTGAGTAACACAAAATAACGTTCGCCGTTGCGGGTCAGGGGGATAACTTTGGCCCCTTCCAGCCCTTTCTGCTCGACAATGCGTTTGACCGAACGCTGGTCAGACATGCTTGCCAGTTGCAATGTGTAGTTTTCCGCCGGCGCGTCTTTCAGCCAACGAATCGGCTCCGGCAGATCGGATTGATTGGTCTGAGCCTGCTCCTTTTTCGGTGCTTGCGGCTTTTTGGGACTGGATGGGTCTCCGATCAGGCGGATCACGGGTTGGTTCAACCGCGACACTTCCGGACTGGCGGGTTCGGCAATGGTGGCCTCATCTTCGGAGGCCGTTTCTGCAGACGCATCGGTGTTGGCGCCTGCCGCCTCTTCGGCTTGTCCATCCGACTGAGCGGCCAGTCGGGTGATCAGCGTTTCCAGCTTGCTTTCAATTCCCCGGCTGTGTTCACGCAGTTTTTGCTCCAGAATGTCGATCGTCACCACCTGACTGCCTGTCTGCGCCGAAGCGCTTCCGTCAGAGGAGTTGAACTGGGTCAGGGTATTCGCCTGATCGGTGACCGAATGATCCAGTGCCTGTTGTGCGGCTTTCAGATTGGCCACTTCTTCTTCCAGCGTGGCCACCTGCTGTTGCAGTTGAGTAAACACCTCGGACTGACCGCCTGTGGCCGCGGCTTTTTCCACATCCGCCACTTTGACTTCCAGCGCCGCCAGCCGATCGCGTGAACCGTCCACCGATTCGACCACTTTCTGCAGTTCGTTATGAATGCTGGTGTAACCGATGTAGAGCACCCCCAGAATGGTAAACAGCAGTGAGAGCATGATGATCACACCAAAAAAGGACACCTTCTGGCTTTTGGTGCGTTGACTGGCTCTGGACGGGGCGGATTGGGGTTTCTTTTCTCGGGCTGGCATAACATCCTCTGCGGCTTGAAGCCAATCGCTTAGTGAGTGTTCTGAGCGGGCATCGGTCGACTCCTCGGAACCCGGCGTCAACGCCGGCCCACGTTCGGAAGAGCGCTGCTGAGCCTGGTCTTCGATGGCTTTGAGCAGTTCGGCCCGTTCTTTTTCAAATTCGGAAATGGTTTGCGCCATGCTTTGTGCTCAGGTCATGCGAATCAGGGGTAACAAAAACAGCCAAACATCGACCGGCTCCAGCTTGATCAGCCTTGAAGGCAACGTCTGCCTTCCAGTTATTGTAGAATGTTGTTGGATAATTGCAAAGCGAAGTTTACAGGAATCGAGATATGCATAACATTGGCTTGGAAGAAGTGGGCTCTGCCCTGTTACTGACCCTGGGATTTGTCGGCATCAGCATACTGGTGGTCGCTTTGGTACTATGGGGACTTTACAAGGCCTTCAAAAACCGCGACCGATCTTCCTGACCTAGCGAAGCGCCCCATTTTTGACCAGGCCTGCTTTCAGGTGCCACAATTTCCACTGCAACAGAAAAGCGGCCAGAATCAATCCGAAGACAATCCCCAGCCAAAAGCCGCCCACACCTTGCGCAGGCATCCACCAATCGGTAAACGCCATAATATAACCGCCTCCCATGCCCAGAACCCAGTAACTGATAAAAGTGACCACCATGGTGGTGCGGGTGTGGTGCAAACCTCTCAGTATGCCAGCCGACGTCACCTGCACCGCATCAAACACCTGATAGGCGGCGGCCAGCAACAACAGCCACACAGCAATGGCAATCACCGCCGGGTCGGAGGTATAAAACTCGGCGATGAGGTCGCGCGCGCTGAACGTGATCAGGGCCACCACCGCGCTGAACGCAACGGCCACCGCCAGCCCGGTGCGCACGCTGAGACGCATCGCGGTCAGGCTGCCCTGACCGTAAGCCGTGCCCACCCGCACTGTGACCGCCAACGACAGACTCAAGGGAATCATAAAGGCCATGGAGGTGTAACTCATCACCACCTGGTTGGCAGCAATCACTTCGGTGCCCAGTTTGGCAATGAATACGGCAATCAGACTGAACAGAGTCACTTCAAACAGCAGCGCCAGCATATTGGGCACGCCCAATGACAGGATGTCGGCCAGGCCCTGACGCCATCGCATGCGAAACCACGTTCCTTTCGGCCACACTGTCAGAGACCGGGTCTGGGGATAACGGCGCACAAACCAGATCCCGGCCCCGAGCATGGCCCACATGACCATCGCCGAGGCAATGCCGCACCCGGCGGCACCAAAAGCCGGCACCGGGCCCCAGCCGTATATAAACAAGGCATTGAGTGGCACATTGACCAACAAGGCCAACACACTGATCACCATCGTCGGCCAGGTCAAAGACAGGCCTTCCCAGAAAAAACGCAAGGCCAGATACAGGGCCAGACCGGGAATGCCCAGCCCGACAAAAGCCAGGTAATCTTCGGTCAATTGATACACATTCGGCGAAAGCGAAAGCTGATCCAACACCCATTGCGGGAACATCAGCACCGCCAGTGCCAACAGCCCCAGCGGCACGGAAAGCCACAATCCCTGCTGAAGATAGCGCGCAATCGCTTCGGAGTCTTTCTGGCCGAAACGCCTGGACACGAGAGGCGTCAAGGCCAGCAAAATCCCCATAGGCACCATCAGCACCGGAAACATCAGGCTCGACCCCAGACCGATGGCGGCCAGATCGTCGGTGCCGACATGGCCAGACATAACGGTATCGATCACACCCAAACCGGTGATGGCCAGCTGCGCCACCAGAATGGGCAAGGCCAGTTTGAGCAGCACACGCGCCTCCAGCCAATAGCCGGAGAGAGTCAGCTTGGGCGTTTCAGATACCACGTATGATCAGTCTTTGTTGTCGCTACGGGATTTGTCCGGGTGAGAAGCGGTTTGGTCCGCGTCTGAATCGGTGTCTGCCTCCGTTTTCTGCCAGGCCTGGTCCAATTCGGGGGGCATTTCTTCGGACAGCTGTTCAGACCCATCCGGCAGCTGTTCAATCGCCTGCGGCCACAAGAAAATCAGCGACAGCTTCAATACCCAATAAATCATGGCATAGATCACCACCGCAAAAATCAATACCACCGGCAGCCCCAGCAGCAGATCCACAAACAACGCCTGTCCGGTCAGAACGGTCTGCCAGAAGGCCTTTTGAATGAAGGCAAAATGCAACCAATAGCCGACCCCGGACAAACTGGCGATCAATACCCAAATGTGCCAGGGAGGCAGGATGCGACTGTTACGAAACAAACAAAACATGGTTTCCCTAAAGGCGCGATGCCGGTTCGGTCAAACGTTGAAAAAACAGCCACTGCAAGGCCACGATGGTGCTGGCCACATTGAACCGTCCGGCTCTGAGGCGATTCTCCGCCTCATCAAACGACAATGGGACCAGACGGATGTCTTCGTGTTCTTCCTCGGCACCGGCAAAAGCCGGTAAATCAGACACACAGATTTCGGCCGCATACAGGTGCAAAATCTCATCACTGCCACCCGGACTGGGGTAAAACTGACAGACGTATTCAAAATCCTGCACGGCGATCCCCGCTTCCTCCTGAGTCTCACGCGCACAGGCCTGCTGCGCCGACTCATCGGGGTCGATCATCCCGGCCACCGGCTCCAGCAACCAGGCCTGGTTGTTTTGATAACGGGCATGCATCAACGCCCCGGCCCGGCACTGCTCGACCAACACCACCTGACGGGCCTGACAGTCATAAAGCAGTACCAACACGGCCTGACCACGACCGAACAACTCCCGTTCCAGCAGCGGCGACCAGCCGCCCTGAAACAACTGGTGTTGAAAACGTACCCGATCAATGCGAAAAAAGCCTTCAAACGCCGGTTCGACCGAGTCGATCCGAAGGCGATAATCAAACGCCGGTTGAGGTGTGTCCGTCATCGTCACTCCTGTTGTGCCAAACATGCGCTTTTTCGGCCTGATCGGCCTCCAGTCGGGGCACCCTGGGGGTGACCCCACATAACAATTCGTAACCAATGGTGCCACAGTAATCGGCCACCTCGTCCACGTCCAGCCCCTGCCCCCATAAAATCACCGGATCGCCCACCGACACCTGAGAAGACAGATCGGTCACATCCACCGTGATCAGATCCATGGACACCCGCCCCACCAGAGGCACCTTGCGCCCCTGAATCAGTACCGGCGTGCCTGAAGGCGCGTGACGCGGATAGCCATCGCCATAACCAATCGACACCACCGCCAGCAGCGTCGGCCGTTGTGCCCGCCATCTCTGACCGTAGCCGACGGCTTCGCCCGGCGCAATCCAGCGCAGCCGCGTGACCGCCGCCATCAGGGTCATGGCCGGGACCAGATCGGTGCCGGACCGGGCACTGGCCCCATAAAGCATGATCCCCGGGCGCACCCAATCATAATGGGTTTGCGGGTAACTCTGCACACCGGCCGAATTAGCCAGACTGCGCTGACCGGACATGGATTCTGTCAGACCTTCAAAAACGGCGCACTGCTGTTCGGTGACCGCCTGACCATCGGCCTCATCGGCACAGGCCAGATGCGACATCCAGTGCCAGTCAATCTCGGCCGGCAACCGCTGCAATGACGCCACCACATGCGAGGCTTCATCTGGCTCGAATCCCAGTCGATGCATGCCGGTGTCGAACTTGAGCCAGACCGTCAATTCAGGCCGCGCCTGATCGGCATCCATGTGATGGTTCAACCAGTGTTCCAGCCACAAAAGCTGATCGTGGCTGTGGACCACGCACTGCAATCGGTGCTGCCAGACCAGGGCCCATTCCCGCAGCGAAAAGACGCCTTCCAGCACCACCAAAGGTTGGTGAAACCCGGCCTCCCGCAAGCGCAAAGCCTCGTCCAGGCAGGCCACGCCCAAACCGTCCGCCTCGCTCAGAAAGCGGGCCGCCCGCGCCAGACCATGACCGTAGCCGTCGGCTTTGACCACCGCCCAGATTCTGGCGTTGCCCACCTTTTCTTTTACCCGTTTCAGATTCCGGGCAAAGGCCGCCGGGTGGATCACGGCGCAGACGGGACGGAACATGGCCGGAGACACGGTCTCAGTAATACTCATCCGCCTGATCGCCCATATCAATGAAATTCTCAAATCGGGTGTAATGCCCCAGAAACGTCAGCGGAATATTGGCCAGGGCCCCGTTACGGTGCTTACCGAGAATGATTTCGGCTTTGCCCTTATCGGCCGAATCCGGGTTGTACACCTCATCACGGTAAATAAAAATGATCAAATCCGCGTCCTGCTCAATCGCCCCGGATTCGCGCAAATCGGCCATTTTGGGACGCTTATCGGGCCGTTGTTCCAGATTACGGCTCAATTGCGACAAGGCCACCACCGGCACACTGATTTCCTTGGCAATGGCCTTGAGGCCCCGTGAAATCTCGGAAATTTCGTTGACCCGGTTATCGGTCTGGATCGAACCGCGCATCAATTGCAGGTAATCGACCACAATCATGCCCAGACCGGTCACAAATTCGTGCGGCTCACGGGAACCGTCCAATACCTGAGGGTGCTTCTCGGCCTCTTTCAACTGCTGGTCGCGCACATCCTTGTCCATGCGACGCGCACGGGCCCGCAAGTCATTGATCATCAGCGCCGGGGTGTCATCAATGAAAATTTTGGACTGCGAAATCTGATTCATGGCCAAAGTAATTTTGCCCCAGTCTTCTTCTTCCAGCGCGTTGCCTTTACGAATTTTTTCGGCATCGACCCGCCCCACCGAGCTGAACATCCGCATCACCAGTTGCTCGCCCGGCATTTCCATACTGAACACAGCCACCGGCGCTTTTTCCTTGATCGCAATATTTTCCGCCATATTCATACAGAAAGAGGTTTTCCCCATGGACGGCCGCCCAGCCACAATCACCAGATCGCCCTTCTGCAAGCCGGAAGTGACTTCGTCAAACTCATTCCAGCTGGTGGCAAGCCCGGTGATGCCGTCGCTTTCCATGCGTTGCTGCAAAGTCATCAGCGCATCATTGAGCAGGTGGTTGATGGTGTGGTAATCCCGCTGATTGCCAGTGCCCTGTTCGGCGATTTTCAGAATTCGGCTCTCGGCCGCATCCAAAATGGCGGTGACCTCTTTGCCCTGCGGGAAATAACTCTGTTCGCTGATCTCATTGGTCGCCTGAATCAGCGCGCGCAGTATTGCCTTGTCGCGCACGACCTGGGCATAAAAAGCAATGTTGGCCGCACCGGGCGTGTTGTCCACCAGCTCCATCAGGTACGTTTTTCCGCCAACGGATTCCAGTTGACCGGACGCATCCAGCTGGGCAATGACTGTGATCAGGTCAAACGGCTTTTCGGCCTGACTCAAAGCCAGAAGGCTTTCAAACAAAGTCTGATGCTGTTGGGTGTAAAAATCGGACGGCGCAAGGATGCCACTGACATCGGTCAGTTTGTCATTGTCCAATAACAGGCCACCGATCACCGATTGTTCGGCATCAATGGAATGGGGAGGGGTTTTGAATTCGGGCGACTGACTCATAATCGGTCATTATAACCAGTCCATCAAGCGCTTGCTTGATCAAAAAGCGATCGGACACAAAAAAGCGAGGCTGGGCCTCGCTCAATCGAACGTGCGTTTGGCGACCGAATTATTCGGCGGCTTTCACATCCACGGTAATCGACGCGGTCACATCGGAATGCAAATCCACATCGAACTCAAAGGTGCCGACAAAACGCACCGGGCCTTCCGGCATACGGATCTGTTTTCTTTCCACCTCAAAACCGGCTTTGTTCAACGCATCGGCGATGTCTGCCGTGCCCACAGAACCAAACAGCTTGCCTTCGTCACCGGCAACCATTTCGATGGTCACGACCGTGCCATTCATTTCTTCGTAACTCTTCTGAGCCGCTGCCAAAACTTCTGCAGCCTGTTTTTCCAATTCCGCGCGACGTGCTTCAAACTCGGCAAGGTTTTCCTTGGTTGCCGGTTTGGCTTTGCCCTGCGGAATCAAACAGTTGCGGGCATACCCGGCCTTCACCGAGACTTGATCGCCCAGCGTGCCCAGGTTTTGTATTTTTTCCAATAAAATCACATTCATGGCTAAAAACCTCTAATCTAAAAGTTACCAGGCCTAGTCAGGCCTGCGTCCAACGGTTGCGGATATCCATCCAGGTATCCACCAGTCCAACCGTGGCCAAAATCAATATCACTTGAGGAAACAGCATTAACATTATGTACAGACCGATCAACCAACCCTTGCTCATCTCTTTGAGATAGATGGCATGATGAATCACAGACAAGCCCTGAAACATCAGCCCGATCATCAGGACCGCCGCCAGATCCTGCAGAATCAGCGATTGGGTAAACAAGCTGCCAACCGCGGCCACAGCCGCTAAAATCGCCAGCGAGAGCGGCAAGCGGATCTGGTAAAAGTCCTCCCGAAACTTGCCGGGAAAATAGAGCGCACTCTGCCACCACCTGGCCAACAGAATCATCACCACCCATAGCATGACCAGAAACATCGCCAGCAGCATGGTCGCCACCTGCGAAATCTGCTCAATGGTGGCACGAGGCAAGTCGGCTCCCGCCTGGGTCATCAATGGGGCGAGATAATTTTCCATGACCGCTTGCCACCAGGTCACGGTGTCTCCTACTATCAGATGAAACGCCAGGACCGATCCGGCCGCCAGCATCACCGCCAGGTGAATCGGCGTGGCCAGCTTCTGGGTCTGGCGCAAAGCCCAGGCCAGCAACCAAACCGGCAGCATGTACTCCATCACCGCCACCAGGCCTGGCCATAACTGCCCCATCGTCAACTGATGCAGGGCCAGTGTGGCCAGGACGGCAATCGCCAGAACTTTCAGGCCGTCCGTTTCGCTGACACGCAATGTCACCAGCGCAATGACGGCCCCCAACAGCAGGCCAAGCGGTGCCAGCCAGACGGTCAAAACGGCCAGAATCAGCGTGGCAATCCACGCCTGCATCGGGCCTCGCATGACATAATTGGCTAGACTGAGCATGGGCGTCCTTTAATCGGGCTGTCTGTTAATGCCGAATCTCACTCACTTATGCTGATCAGAATAAGGCAGCAACGCCAAGTAACGCGCTCGTTTGATCGCACGCGACAGCTGACGCTGATACTTTGCACTGGTCCCGGTGATACGACTTGGCACAATCTTACCGGTTTCGGTAACGTAACTTCTCAGCGTATCCAGGTCCTTGTAGTCGATTTCTTTCACACCTTCAACGGTGAAACGACAAAATTTCTTTCTTCCGAATCCTCTGGCCATTACTTGCCTCCTCGACGCTTGTCATCTCTTTCGCTCATCATCGGCGACGGTTCAGTCACTGCTTCCTTGCGCTTGAGCGTCATGTTGCGCAGCACCGCATCGTTGTAGTAGAAAAGGTTTTCCAATTCGGCCAAAGTGTCGGCATCACACTCGATGTTCATCAGAATGTAATGGGCTTTGTGAACCTTGTTGATCAAATAGGCCATCTGACGACGACCCCAGTCTTCCAGACGGTGGATCGCGCCTTGATTTTCTTCGATCAGAGCGCGATAACGCTCGACCATGGCAGGCACCTGTTCGCTTTGATCAGGGTGTACCATAAATACGACTTCGTAATGACGCATTCGTGTTCTCCTTATGGATAAAAAAAGCCTCCTCAAACGAGATTGAGTGAAGCAAGGAAATTCAGCTGAGCTGAGCGCCCGACACAAAATCGGCCACCAGTCAACGGCTGAAAGCGGGGATTATAGCGTTTTTGCGAAAAAGTGCAAGCAGGCGTCGTTCGGTACACGCCCCCCACCGGCACGGAAACGCTTTACTGACGGGGTTTCAGCGTTTTGTAGTTGTCTTTGCGCCGAACCTCGGCTTTTGACAGCATCGCCGACAGACGGGCCTGAACTTCGGCAGTGGCGGAAAGGTTGGTCAAAGCCGTGGTCAGCTGCTCCCGCGTCTTGTCGACCTCCGGCATCTCGCCCGTGCGCACGCCCAGCACTTCGATCACAACCGAATCACCCGTCGGCAACGCATAGGTGCTGTAACTGGCTTGATCGGACGTCGGTTTGGGCGCTTTGAAAATGGCTTCAACCAAAGGCGGCAGCATTTGCGGGTAATCACGTCCCATCCAGCCCACCGGATGGTACTCCACCACATCCGACTCCAGATCCGCGGTCACGGCTTCGCCTTCACGCAATGAAGCCAGCAATTCGGCCGCTTTGTCTTCTGAGGCCTGGCGGGCCTTTTCGGCAATCAATTGCTGACGGATGCCGGTCTTGACCTCTTCCAGTGGTTTCTGTGCTTCGGGAATCACATCATCAACCCGCAGCACCACCGCTTCGGATTCGCTCAACTGAATCGATTCACTGTTAAGCCCTTCGTTTTTGACTTCGTCCGAAAACGCGGTATTGATCACTTTCGAATGGCCCAGCACGTCGCCTTCCGCCCCGTCTCGGGAAACCGGTTCCGTGGTCACAATCTCAAGATTCAGTGCATCGGCGGCGGGGGCCAGCGTATCCGGCTGCTCATACGCCAGCGTGTTAAGGGTTTCGAGCTGTTCGTAATAACGCTGCTCGGCCTGCATATCACGATAGGTTTTTTCCACTTCGTCGCGAATGCGGTCAAAAGCAGGCGTCTCGCTGGGGGCAATGTCGGTCACCTTGATCAGGTGGTAGCCGAATTCGGTTTTGACCGGTTCGGAAAGCGCGCCTTTGTCCAGAGAAAAGACCGCCTGATCAAATTCAGGCACCATCAAACCCTGCTGAAAACGCCCCAGATCGCCGCCGGCATCGGCCGACCCGGGGTCTTCAGAATGTTCTTTGGCCAGTTCGGCAAAATCGGCCCCTTCCTGAAGCTGCTGCTGCAACGTCTGGATTTCCTCCAGGGCGGCGTCTTGTGAACGCTCTTCATTGACCTGAATCAGAATATGACTGGCCTGGCGCTCTTCCGGCTGGGTAAACAGATCCTGATTGTTCTGGTAGTAGGTTTCGAGTGCCTGAGCTTCCACCTCCAGACTTTCCGCGATCTGGTCCTGACTGAGACGCACATAGGAAATGCTCACCTGCTCCGGCTGGACAAAGGCTTCACGGTTGGACTGATAATAATCCTGAATTTCCTGATCGGTCACCTTGACCTGTTCCATCAAGGGGCGATGATCCACGCGCAGGTAGTTCACATCCCGTTCCTGTGCCTGCAGCGTCATCAAGGCCTCAACCTGGGCATCCGAAATCAATGCCGAACTCATCGTCAACTGGCGATTTTGGGTTTCAATCAGATGCTGACGCTGCTGTTGTTCAAAGCGGGCCACGTTCAAGCCATTGCGCATCAGAATGTTCTGGTACGTCTGCTGATCAAACTGCCCGTCTTTCTGAAACACTTCGGCCGACTGAATGGTTGCCGACAATTGCTGATCGGAAACAATCATATTGTGATCCTGTGCCCACTGACGCACCACCACCGACTCGATCAGGGCATCCATCACCTGTTCGCGCAATTCGTCATCGTCCACAACCTGATCGTACATGTCACCGAACTGGTTTTTCAGACGGGCTTTCTGCTGCTGATACAGGGTCAGAAACTCACGCGCGCTCACGTCCTCGCCATTGACTTCGGCCACAGTGACAATCTTGTCGCCTTTGGCATACTGATCAATGCCGAACAGGGCAAAGGTTAAAATAATCAAACCAACAATGACCCAGGCGATCCAACCCTGAGCATGATCCCGAATGCTTTGCAACATATTCAATACCGACCTTAAACCATGACAAGGACGGCCCGCGACCGCCCTGAAAATTTTTCAATTATTTTGAGAATGTTCCTCAAACAGCGTATTGTATCGTAATCTTTTTTTATTTTGGAAAACCCATGGCCCTACCCAAAATTCTTTACATCGATGACGCCCCTTCCATGCGAAAACTGATCCAGCTTGTCATGGAAAAAACCTGTGACCTCACCCTGGCCGAAAACGGTCAGGAAGGTCTGGATGCACTGGATCAGGCTCGATTTGATCTGATCATCAGCGACATCAATATGCCGGTCATGGACGGCCTGACCTTTCTGGAAAACGCCCGAAGCCGAAAAGACACCCAGTTCACCCCGATTCTGATGATGACCACCGAAACCAGTGCGGACATGAAAGCCAAAGGCCGCGCTCTGGGCGCTACCGGCTGGCTGGTCAAACCCTTTGATCCACAGACACTGCCTCAACTGATCCAAAAACTTCTGTAGGTCACACTGGCCGCTCAGGCCGGCCCGGCATCGTCCAACATGAAAGCCTTTCAGGCAAACGGATCGTCCAGAACCAGGGTTTCATTGCGATCCGGCCCCGTCGACAGAATCGCAACCGGCTTGCCAACCTGCTTTTCCAGAAACCGTATATAGGCCTGAGCCGCCTCAGGCAACTTTTCCCAGGCATCCGCGCCCACCGTGCTGGTCTGCCAGCCGGGCAAGGTTTGATAAACCGGCTGCATCTGTTCGTAATCGTCGGCACTGCACGGCGGCATATCAAAGCGCTTGCCGTCTTTTTCATAGGCCACACAGACCTGAATCTCCGGCAATGTATCGAGCACGTCCAGTTTGGTCAGACAGATGCCGGTCATCCCATTCACCTGAGAGGCACGACGCAACGCGACCGCATCGAACCAGCCACAACGACGCTGACGTCCGGTGGTCGCACCGAACTCATGCCCGCGGGTGCCCAGTACTTTGCCGGTTTCGTCGCCCTGATCGTTGGCCACATCATACACCAGTTCGGTCGGAAAAGGCCCACCGCCGACACGGGTGGCATAGGCCTTGGTGATCCCCAGAACATAATCCAGTTCACAGGGGCCGATCCCGCTGCCTGATGCCGCGCCGCCCGCCGTGGTATTGGACGAGGTCACATACGGGTAGGTGCCGTGATCGATATCGAGCAATGTGCCTTGCGCGCCTTCGAACATCAGACTGTGACCGGCTTCATTATGGGCCTGGATCTGCTGAGGGATATCGGCCAGCATCGGCACGATCAATTCGGCATACGCTTTGCAGCGTTCAAAAAGCGGCTCAAATTCAACCGGTGCCACCTTGTAATAGTCCGTCAGCATGAAGTTATGGTATTCCAGCGTCTGACGCAGAACTTCGGCAAAACGGTCCAGGTTGCGCAAATCGCCAGCACGCAAGCCACGACGCGCTACCTTGTCTTCATAAGCCGGACCGATCCCACGCCCGGTGGTGCCGATGGCTTTTTTGCCGCGCGCGATTTCACGCGCCTGATCGATCGCGATGTGATAATCCAGGATCAAAGGACAGGCTTCGCTGATTTTCAGTCGGCTTTTCACCTCCAGACCGGTGGCTTCAAGCTGATCCACCTCTTTCTGCAAGGCATCCGGAGACACCACCACGCCATTGCCGATCAGACAATCGACCGATTCCCGCAGGATCCCGGAAGGAATCAAATGCAGAACCGTCTTCTGACCGTCAATCACCAGCGTATGCCCGGCATTGTGTCCGCCCTGAAAGCGCACCACAGCTGCGACGCGATCGGTCAGCAAATCCACGATTTTGCCTTTGCCTTCATCACCCCACTGGGTACCCACCACAACAATGTTCTTTTTTGCCATCTTTGTCTCTTTGTTGGTTTTTTGGTTCGATTGCCTGGTTTGTCCCGACCAGGCCAAGCAGCCGATTGACGTTAGTCCGACAGGCTGCTGGTCATGTTTGTTTCAGGCGCTGCGTTGCCACTTGCCCGCTTCGCACACCAGCTGTTCGGCCTCCGCCGGCAAGTCACTGGCCTCGTAAAAACGCTTGACCACAACACCATCGGCACGCAACTCGTCCACGGCCTGAGTCAAGGCCGGATCGGAAGCCAGCGGCGCATACACCACCGGACGGGTCAGGGAAGTCGGTTCTGGCAGCCAGTCCAGTGCGCTGCGCAAATCCAGACTGAATCCCGTTGCGGGTTTGCAGGCACCAAACACCGAACCGATGTCGTCATAGCGCCCGCCCCGTGCAATCGGAATCAATTTCTGTCGGGCCAGATAGGCCGTAAAAATCAAGCCGGTATGGTATTGATAGCCACGCAGATCGGACAGATCCATGTGCAATTGGACACCCGGCACGGCCTCAAAGTGGGTCACCACGGCGGCCAGACGCTCAAAATGCGACGTCAGCGAAGGACAGAAACCGGCCAGCTCATCGGCCTGTGTCAGCACATCCGCGGCCTCACCCATCAGTGACGGCAACTGTTCGAACGCCCGTTGCCAGGAACCAGACAACCCCAGGCTTGACACAAATGCCTCGTATTCCGGCAAGGCTTTGCGCAACAGTATCTCGACCATTTCGTTCTTCTGATCGCTGTCCAGCCCGGCTTCGGCCATCAGCGTATCCACCACCGACACATGGCCAAGACTCAACGTGACCGACTGATCGGTCAGGGAGCGCAAGGCATTGAGCATCAACTCGATCACTTCGATGTCGCTGGCCACACCGGCATGGCCGAACAGCTCGGCACCCACTTCAATCGGACTACGCGACCCCTTGGCTTTGTTATTGCGGGTTTTGAGCACTTCGCCCACATAGCACAGCCGCGACACTGACGCGTCTTTCAGTCGGTTGGTCGCAATCCGCGCGACCTGTGGTGTCATGTCCGCACGGACCCCCATCATCTTTCCGCTTTCCTGATCGGTAAACCGGCAGGTGTCCACCGCCAAATGTTCGCCCTTGCCGGTGAGCAGAGAGTCGGTAAATTCGGCAATCGGTGGCAACACCAGGTCGTACCCGCTCATCTCGAAAAGATCCAGCAGTTGACGACGGTAATGTTCCAGCTTTCTGGCGGAATCGGGCAATAAATCTTCGATGCCTTCCGGCGTGAACCAAGTAGCTTGTTTTGACACGGCTGTTGTTTCCTGTTTCATTCTGAGACCCTCAAAAAAAGGTCCCTTCAAGTTTTACCAGGCCTGGTGATTCAGGCAAAAAACCAAAGCAGCAGCAGACCGATGCTCAGGCTGGCAAGTCCCATCAAGCGCAACTTGCCATTATCCAGAGTGACCAGTTCCGCCATGGTTCGTCGCCAGACACTGGGGGCCACAAACGGCAAAAGGCCTTCCAGGATCAGCACCAGCGCCAGAGCACTGAGCAACAACGACACATCCATGAACCTTTACTCCCGCTGAAAACCGGCCCGATACGCTGGGACACTGACAAAAAAAAGGTGGCCGAAACCACCTGTTGAACTGCCTGAAGATTATTCAGGCTGCTTGAAGAACTTAAAGAAGTCCGACTGCGGATCCACAATCATCACATCTGACTTGTCTTTAAACGACTTCCGATAAGCGTCCAGACTGTGATAGAAAGAATAGAATTCCGCGTCTTCCTGATAGGCCTTGGCATAAATCTCAGTCGTCTGAGCATCGCCCTTACCGCGAAGAATTTCGGCTTCACGGAAGGCATCGGCCAGAATCACGGTTCTCTGACGATCGGCATCCGCCCGGATTCGCTCAGCCGCTTCCGCCCCTTGCGAACGCAAATCCTTGGCGACCCGGTTCCGTTCGGCTTCCATCCGTCGGAACACCGACTCACTCACATCCTGTGGCAGGTCAACACGCTTGATCCGCACATCGGCAATCGCGATCCCGAATTCACTGACCGAGTTGGCGGTCTGTTCGGTGATGTCGCGCACGATCACTTTACGGTCCTGGGAAATCACTTCCTGCACCGTGCGCTCACTGAACTGCGAACGCAAGCCGTCTTTGATGATCTGGGCCAAACGCATATTCGCCAGATTGAAGTCCCCGTTCATCGAGGTATAAAACTTTTCAGCGTCTTCCACACGCCATTTGACAAACGAATCCACCAGCAGGTTTTTCTTCTCGCTGGTCAGATAACGTTCGGGATTGGCGTCCAGTGTCTGCAAACGCGCATCAAACTTGCGCACATTGTTCACAAAAGGGGTCTTGAAATGCAAACCGGGTTCAATGTCCGCCTTGATGATCTCACCAAAACGGAACATCAGGGCCGTTTGCCCCTCCTGAACCGTATACAGGGCGTTGGCCCCGACAAACAGCACCGCGGCCACAAAAATGGATAGTATCGATTTCATCTTAACGAAGCTCCCTGGTTCTTAGGATGTCGCGAATATTGCTTCGCTGGGACGAGTTGTTGCGCGACTGATCCTGATTGCCGCCGTTGGAACGTCCTGAGTCACTTTGGTTCCGACTCTGATCGCCACCCTGAGGTGAACGGAAAGGCACGCTGGCCTGATTGCCCATCATTTTATCCAGAGGCAGGTAAAGCAGATTGGTACCGCTTTCGGCTCCGACAAACACTTTGGAAGTCTGGCCCAATACATCGGCAATCGCGTCTATGTACAAACGCTGACGGGTGACTACCGGTGCTTTCTGGTATTCGGTCTGCACACTGGCAAAACGGCTGGCCTTACCTGTGGCCTCAGCAATCACTCTGTCATAGTAAGCGCGTGATTCTTCCAGCAGACGAGCGGCCTGGCCTCGTGCTTCCGGCAAAATGCCATTGGCGTAGGTTTCGGCTTCGTTGATCAGTCGCTCGCGATCCTCTCGGGCCTTGACCACATCCGAGAAAGCGTCCTGAACCTGCTCAGGCGGCTGTGCATCCTGCAAGTTCAATGAGGTGATCATCAAACCGGCCTGATAATCATCCAGCTTCTCCTGCGCCAGTGTCTGCACGCGTGAAACGACTTCATTTCGACCTTCTGTCAACACAAAATCCATATTGTTGCGCCCGACCACTTCACGCAAGGCGCTTTCGACCATGTCTTTCAGTGAGCTGTCGGGATCAGAAACCATGTAAAGGTATTTCTGCGCATCGGCCACACGGTATTGCACCGCAATCCGAATATCGACAATGTTTTCGTCTTTGGTGAGCATCAGCGCTTCGCTGGGAACCGTGCCATTTCGATTGGCCGCATCCGAGCGATAACCGATTTCCACCGTGCGGATGCGATCCACATTGACAACCGTGACCGTTTCAATCGGCCAGGGAAGATGCCAGTGCAGCCCCGGCATGGTCTGTTCCTTGTAGGCGCCAAACTGCTTGACGACCCCGCGCTGTGGCGAGTCGACCGTGTAAAGCCCGCTGAGAAGCCAGATCACGGCCACAACCAGTACGCCCAAAACAATCATTTTGGGGCTGAACTGACCACCGCCGCCGGAATTGAAGGATTCAAGCACCTGCTTGATCTTTTCGACTGGGTCGGAATCGTTATCTGGGCGATTCGGCCCATTGGGCCGATTGCCGTTGCCGGATCCATTGGGATTCCCCCACGGATCCTGACCAGGTTTTCCCGGCTCATTCCACGCCATGCTCTTCTCCAGTATTTGAAATCAGTGAATCATTTTAAATTTTATCGGGGCAAATGTCATCCACATTTCGCCCTTTCCCGCCTGACGATCAAACTCATTGCGGCCGTTCATAGGATTATGCTGCGAACTCATTCTCCTGAGGCATCGTTTTCCTGGGAACTCACGACCTGATAATCGAGAATTTCCGGCCAGCTTTGAATCTGCTGGGCCTCCTGATCGGTCACATGCATGCGAAAACAGCTGTTGCCAGCCTTGTCGAAGGACTCGTCCAGAATGGTTCCCAATTGATACAACTCACTGCGACGTTTGCCGGCTCCCACATCCAGGGTCAGCGCCACCGTTCGGTAACGACCGTGAAAATGAGCACCAATGGCATCGCTAAGCAATGACAGGCCGGTTTCACAGGCGGCCGACAACCAGATTTCGCTGGGCAGACCGTCTTCATCGTATCGCACTTTGGGTTGATTTCCGGGAGGCGCCAATCGGTCGATCTTATTGAACACCGTCAGCTGAGGCACCTCGGAGGCACCCACTTCTTCAATCACTTCCGCGACGTCAGCCATTTTCTCAGCCCGGTGCGGATCGGCCACATCCACCAGATGAATCAGCAAATCGGCCTCGCTGGTTTCTTCCAGCGTGGAACGAAAGGCGGCCACCAGGTCGTGCGGAATGTGACGAATAAAGCCCACCGTGTCGGCAAAAATCACCGGCCCGGCCCCTGGTAGATGCACTTTGCGCAGCGTCGAATCCAGGGTCGCAAACAGGCGATCCTCGGCATAGACGTGTGCCTGGGTCAACCAGTTGAACAGTGTGGACTTGCCCGCATTGGTATAACCCACAATCGCCACCGTGGGCAAATCCGATTTTTTCCGCGACTTGCGCCCCATCTGACGCTGTTTGCGCACCTTCTCGATCCGGGCTTCCAACTGCTTAATTTTACCCTGAACCAGACGACGATCGGTTTCCAGCTGGGTTTCCCCCGGGCCGCGCGCGCCGATGCCGCCTTGGCGATCCAGGTGGGTCCAGCCTTTGACCAGACGGGTCGCCATGCGCTTGAGTTGCGCCAGTTCGACCTGAAGCTTGCCTTCGTGCGAGCGGGCACGCTGGGCAAAAATGTCCAGAATCAACCCCACTCGATCCAATACCTGAATATTCAGACTGTCGCTGAGATTGCGTTCCTGAGCCGGACTGAGTGCATGATTGACAATCACCACATCGGCGTCGGTGGCTGCCACCGCCGCCTTGACTTCGTCAACCTTGCCTTTGCCGATAAAGTGTTTCGGATCGGGTTTGTCACGTTTGGTGGTGATCAGCGTCTGAATGTCCGCCCCGGCCGAATCCACCAACTCATAAAACTCGTCCAGCTCCTCCCGATCGGCGTCGTGATAAAAATCCACATGCACCAGTACCGCACGTTCCAGCTGCTGACGTTCGAGTTTTCCGAATAATTCCATGAATCAGCGATGACACCTGTAAAAAGAAGCAAGTAAGAAGCAGAACACGGTCAATCCGTGTCGAGAAGGCAACGCCAGACCGTCGGCCTGACGTGGTAATGACAAGTTGAACAGAACGATCAGGCCTCTTCGGAAGACGACGTATCCTGCTCATAGGCTTTGGGTTCGCGAGAGGGCACGATGGTGGAGATCGCGTGCTTGTAGACCATCTGGGTCACATTGCTGCGCAACAGCACCACAAATTGATCAAACGAATCCACACGCCCCTGCAGCTTCACGCCATTGACCAGATAAATCGCAATATTGATGCGCTCTTTACGCAAGGCGTTCAGATACGGGTCTTGAATCGGCAAAGCTTTGGCTGGCTTCTTATTATCCATGTTACTTTCCTGTTAGATTGTTTTTATGTCAGATTGCCCGGTCACGGTTGGTCACAAACGGTTGGTTACAACGCGTCGCGGACAATAATCTGAAGATGATACCACAGTCACTTTCCCGGAAAAAATGAAAGATGAGCCGATGACCCAATCGCCGGAGGATGCGGGTGGTCACGAGTTCACGACACTATGACAGACAGCGCTTCTCCAACCAGCTTATTGTCCGGGAAACCTGACTGGGCAAAGCCTGTTCAAACGGGTCCAGTTTCAGCATGTCTTCTTCTTTGCGTAACCAGGTCAGCTGACGTTTGGCCAGTTGCCGGGTCGCGGTTTTGGCATTGGCCACAAAGGTGTCGTAATCGATCTCGCCATGACAGTAGGACCAGGCCTGGCGATAGCCCACACTGCGAATCGAAGGCAGATCGGCATGCAAGCCCGGTTGGGCAAACAGCGCTTGCGCCTCTCTGACAAACCCGGCGTCAAGCATCTGTTCAAAGCGCTGCTCAATCACCGTGTGCAAACGCTTGCGGTCACCCGGAATCAAACCGACCTTGATCAACTGCCATTGTTCGCTGGCGTGATTTTGGGCGGTCTGCTGATGCACGCTCAGCGGTGTGCCAGTCAGCTCATACACTTCCAGCGCCCGTACCAGCCGCTGCGCATCATTGGCATGAATGCGGGCTGCCACCACCGGGTCTACCACCATCAGCCGAGCGTGCAGAGCATGAGGGTCTTTCTGCCAGGCCTGGTAAAGCCGTTCCCGCAACGCCGGGTCCGCCTGAGGCAGATCGGCCAGCCCGTTTTGCATGGCATGAAAATACATCATGGTGCCGCCGACCAGAACCGGCAAACGGCCATTGGCCCAGATATGCTCCACCGCCTGAGACACATCCTCCAAAAACTCCGAGACCGAATAAGGCTGTGCCGGTGGCAGGATGTCAATCAGATGATGCGCGACCTGAGTGCGCTCGGACTGAGTGGGCTTGGCGGTGCCAATGTCCATGCCCTGATAAATCAGCGCCGAGTCCACACTGACCAGCTCCACTGGCAACTGTTCGGCCACTGCCATCGACAGGGCGCTTTTGCCGGAAGCCGTAGGGCCCATGATCGCCAGCACACAACGTTTGGCCAGCAGCTGATCCAACCTGTCTGAGTGCCTGGGACCGCCCAACAAATCGCCGACCATCACTGACCTCTCATAAACAGACGGTCGAGTTCGCCCATGCTCAACTGCACCCAGGTCGGGCGCCCGTGATTGCATTGGGCCGAGCGTTCGGTCTGTTCCATATCCCGAAGCAACGCATTCATTTCTTCCAGCGTCAAATGGCGGTTGGCACGCACCGATCCATGGCAGGCCATGGTGCTTAGCATGTGATTGACCAGGGTTTCGGACACGTCCGTCTGCCCCTGTTCGGCAAAATCGGCCAGCATATCCACAAACAACTGGGCCACATCGGTCTGCGCCAGCAGACTGGGCACTTCGGTCAGCTTCACCTGTTCAGGACCAAACGCTTCGGCATAAAATCCGAACCGGGCAAACTCCGCCTGAAACTGCTCCCAGACACGCACATCGGAGGCCTCCAACCGCACCACCACCGGCACCAGCAAGGGCTGGGTCACCAGCCTTGCCTCAGCCCACTGCCGCTTCAGCCTTTCATAAACAATGCGCTCGTGAGCGGCATGCATGTCGACCAGCACCATGCCCTGCTCGTTTTCAGCCAGAATGAAAACCCCATGAATCTGTGCCTTGGCAAAGCCCAGATAGGGATGATCGGCTGTGGAATCCACCTGCTCCGACCGGCCGATGTGATCTTCAGGCCGAGGCAACTGATCGGGCGATGGCGCAATCTGATAGTGGGCCAGCGATTCATGAACCCCTGACGGAAAACCGGGCTGAGTAGACGACGAAAACGAAGACGGCTGCTGAAAAGCCATGGACGCCTGATGCCCCTGCTGGCCTGTCTCAGCCGTTTGAAATCCGGGCGCGGAAGCGCTGCCTGACGTGGTTCCCGACCTCTCTCGCTGCAACGATTCGGAGCGGTCACTCTGGGATGCCGATCCCACCAGCGGTTGCGACACCGCGTCACGCACGGTTCGGCGCAGAAAATCATACACCCGACGCCCGTCGGCAAAGCGCACTTCGTACTTGGCCGGATGCACGTTCACATCCACGCTTTCCGGCGGAATCTGCAGAAACAGCACATAGGCCGGATGGCGTCCGTGATACATCACATCCGCATAGGCCTGTTTGACCGCATAAGACAACAGGCGGTCACGCACAATGCGGCCATTGACAAACAGATACTGCATGTCCGCCTGCGCACGATGAAAGCTGGGCTGGGCCACCCAACCGGTCAGACGCGATTCCTGTGCCGAAAAATCCAGCTTCAAGGCATTGTCCACAAACGGCGCGCCCATCAGATGGCTCAAGCGCTGGCGCTCGCTGTCTTCATCGGTGACTGGCGTGACCTGACGTACGGTTTTCTGATTGTGGACCAGCTTGACAGCCACATCCGGTCGGGAGAGCATGATCCGGCGGACCAGCTGTTCGATCTGACTGAACTCCGTGCGTTCCTGACGCAGGAACTTTTTTCGGGCCGGGGTATTGTAAAACAGATCGCGGACTTCCACCCGCGTGCCCACCGGATGCGCCACCGGCTCAGGCGGCGTCCACTGGCCGTCGCTTTGCACCTGAATTTTCCAGGCCGCCGTCTGCGAGGGCGTGCGACTGGTGAGCGAACAGCGGGAGACGGAGCTGATACTGGCCAGGGCTTCGCCACGAAAGCCCAGTGTGGCCACGCCAACCAAGTCCTGAGGGGTGTGAATTTTACTGGTGGCATGGCGACTGACCGCCAGCGACAATTGCTCTTTGGGAATGCCGGAACCGTTGTCCGTGACCTGAATGGCTTTGTGACCGCCCGCCTCGATCGCCACGCTGACCTGTGTGGCCCCTGAATCGAGGGCGTTTTCGAGCAGCTCTTTGACCACCGAGGCCGGGCGCTCCACCACCTCTCCGGCCGCAATCTGGTCGGCCAGATGCGACGGCAGCACGGCGATGTCAGCCGCGGACAAACGAGCAGCCTTTTCGGCCTTTTGGGCGTCTGGTTCGTTCAAGTTCAAGAGTGGTGTGCGCAAGAATCAGTCATGGGGGCGATTATACGACGCCCCCAAACAGGTTTCAAAGAGATTGGTTTAAAGTGACGCCAGAACGGTGTCGGAAACCGGAATTTTCAACCGTTTGCCCACATACAGACGGTCGGCTTTTTGAATGTGGTTGATTTTTTTGAGCTGATGCGTCGTCAACTGATAGTTGGCCGCGATCTGAGACAGGGTATCGCCCGGGCGCACCCGATACTGCACATAAAGCTGTTCGCCCCAGCGCGGCTGATCCCCATGCTGGGAAACAAATCGTTGCAACCCTCTGACCAGTGCGTCGCCCATCTGGTTGTGGAACCAGGGCGATTGCAGGTTTTTCAAATCCTTGGCATTGGAAATAAACGCCGTTTCCAGCAAAATCGAAGGCATGTCAATGGATTTCAGCACAGCAAAATCGGCTGTCTGCACCTGACGTTTGTGCATGTGGACACGCACCCCCAGCTCACTCAACAAGGCATTGGCCAGCTTGCGACTGGCCCGGATGTTGGCCGCCCGGCTCAGACCCGTCAGCACATAGGCCCGATCCGCCCGGGTTTTCAGGCGCACATCCTGCAGGGTGTTGCCGCCATGGGTTTTGAGCAGAGACGACACTCTGGCACCTGCACCACGCGCCGCCAGAATGTAGGCCGAGCCCCCGCGCACCCGCTCGTCCCCAAACGCATCGGCATGCAGGGAAATAAAAATGTCCGCGTCCTGCTTCTGCGCCAGCCGCACCCGTTCCTTGAGCGGCAAAAAACGATCGCTGGTTCGGGTCAGCACCGCGCGCATGCCCGGGGCCGCATCAATGCGCTTTTTGATGCGCTTGGCCATCGAAAGAATCACATGTTTTTCGTAAACCCCATTGCGGGCAATGGCACCGGTATCAAAACCGCCATGCCCAGGGTCCAGCGCCACCACCAGTTCACGGGGCGACTCAGAGACCTCCTTGAGCAGCTTGCGGGTGGCTTGCGGCTCAGGCTCGGGCTGAGTTGACGCCGCGTTTTCCAGTTTTGATCGGGAAGCCGTACGAGTCTGCGCCGGTTTTGCTTTTGGCGTGTCTGCTTTTTTGGCGGCAGGCTTTTTAGTGGCCGTCAACTGTTTGGGCGCATCCTGACGGTTCATGGCCACAACCGGGTATTTCAGATCCACCACCACACGCTCGTCCATTCCTTTTCGGGCGGCCAGCGTGAAATACTCATAAAACAACGCGTCTTTCAGGTCCAGCACCACGCGGGTACGATTGGTCTGGTTTTTGACCCGGATTCGCTGGAGCCGCTTGTCATCCAGATTGCGCCGCTCAAATCCCAGACCGTTGTCGGCCCCGTAAAAATCCAACACAATCCGGGCCGGATTGTCCAGCGTCCAGACTTTGAACGTCTGATTCTGTTTGATCTCAAAAACCACCCGGGTATGATCGGGGCCCTGTCCGAAACGCACCTTGGTCAGCGTGGTGTCGGCCATGACCTGAGAAGACAGAGACAGCAGCCCCACCAACGCCATCAACACCACCAGCCATCGTTTCAGTCGACCGCTGCTGCGATTCGGGCGCGCCGAACCAGCGTGTAAAAACAGATTGTTTTGCATAACCTCACCTGCCTGGTTTGTTATGTTTGAAATAAGACGAACTTCAGACAAACAAACTTTGTGCCAGGTTTGGATAAAATGGGAAATATTCACGTTTTCATGCCCGGATTTTTCAGTGCCAACCCCGCCAGCAACCGTCGTCCCGCCTCGGTTCTGGCTTCCACAGCCAGATGCCGACCGGCTTCGAGCTGATTGGGGTCGGCCAAAGTCAGCCGACAAATCAAATCCGGCGATGGCAGAACCCCTTCGCCTTTCTGCGGCCATTCCACCAGTGCCAATGACGGCGCTTTCAACAGGTCTCGTACCCCCAGAAACTCCAGCTCCTCCGGGTCGCCCAGACGATAACAGTCGAAATGCACAATCTGGGAAGACACAGGATCACCCTGCGCCCCAGACAGTTCGACCGGATAAGTTTCCACCAGGGTAAAGGTCGGACTTTTCACCTTTTGCTCAGGCAGAAACCGCTGCACCAGTGCCCGGGCAAACGTGGATTTTCCGGCCCCCAGATCACCATACAAGGACACCGAAAGCGCGGCCAACTCAGCCTGAGGCGTCGCCAGCAGCCAGTCGGCATAGGCGTCCGCCAACCACTGGGCGCATTGCCGGGTTTGCGACTCATCTTTTAACCAGGCCTGGTAAGTTTTCATGTTTCATTTCACCCATTATTCAGCAAACACACAGGAGACGTCCTCCCCTTTGCCCAAAAGACTCTGGTAGAATTCTGAGCCATCCACTCATCAATGTCCAATCGCCTTGCACTCTATGCCTAAAACCATGCCTTCCTCCATCGACAACCGCTATCAGACACTTGGTCACCAGATCAAAGCCGCGGCCTTGCGTCTGGGATTTGCCGATCTGGGCATTACCGACACCGATCTGTCGGAGTGGGAACCGCATTTTCTGGATTGGCTTCGCCGCGAGCATCACGGTGAGATGAGCTATATGGCCCGACACGGACACAAACGCACACGGCCGCAGGCACTGGTACCGGGCACCCTGCGCATCCTCAGCGTGCGCATGAACTATTATGACACCGGCGCCGCCGACCCGGTTGACACCCTGCAAACCCAGACCCGGGCGTATGTGTCGCGCTATGCGCTCAACCGTGATTACCACAAGCTGATGCGCAAACGTCTGAACCAACTGGCGCAGGAGATCGAACAACTGATCGCCGAAGCCGGTTTGAGCGACGACTTTCCTGATCCGCAATGGCGGCCTTTTTGCGATTCGGCGCCGGTGCTGGAACGCCCGCTGGCGCAAAAAGCCGGACTGGGGTTTACCGGCAAAAACAGCCTCTTGATCCATCCCCGCGCCGGTTCCTGGTTTTTTCTGGGCGAACTTTACACCAACCTGCCATTACCGCTGGACGAACCGGTTCAAAAACAAGGTTGTGGTCCCTGTCAGGCCTGTCTACAGGAGTGCCCGACCGGCGCCATTGTCGGCAATGGGGTGGTGGACGCCCGGCGCTGTGTGTCGTATCTGACCATCGAATACGATGGCGTGATTCCGGAGCCGTTGCGCGCACAAATGGGCAACCGCATTTACGGCTGTGACGACTGTCAGCTGGTCTGTCCCTGGAACCGGTTCAGTGTCAAAACAGAGGAACCGGCCTTTTCACCCCGTTCGCCACTGGACGCACCCGACCTGCTCGACCTCTGGAAATGGTCGTCCGACAGCTTTTACCGGTTTTTTGAAGGCTCGCCCATCCGACGCATCGGCTATGACAAATGGCGTCGCAACCTGTGCGTGGCGTTGGGCAATGCGCTGGAAGACACTGACACGTCCTGCGAGATTCTGCAGGCGCTGGAACAGACCCGCGATGTCACCGACCTGCTGGCACCGCACTTGAACTGGGCCAAAGCCCGTCATCAGGCGGTCGTGACCGGCACGCTCTGCCCCACGCCCGTTTTTCGTCACAAGGGGCATCCGGCTCAGGTCCGGCGTTACGTGCTTCCGCCACGCATTCCGGTGCGCGCCGCTCACAACCGATCGAAAATCGAGCCCTGAGTGGCGCTGAAAAATTTGTTATACAGTCGCGAAGCGTAGGTGTTGGTCATGCCGGCGATGTAGTCACAGATCACTCGTTGCTGCGCCCGTTCCGACCCGGCGCGTTCGTACTTGGCAAAGGTGTTGCGCGGCAACAGTGCCTGCGGATTGGCCCGCAACGACTTGAACAGTTCCAGCACAATCAACTGCCCTTTGTATTCCATCCCTTTCACTTCGGGCAAAGTGATCACGTATCGGTACACAAACCGTTTCAGCAATTCCAGCACCGCCATCTCACCTTCGCCCAATCGTGCCTGATAACGCAACAACGGATGCTCGAAATCCGGATGTTCGTCAATGCGGATGCTTTCGATCATAATGCCGACCATGTGACTGATCGCATGTTTGCGATCCTTGGAGCGCGGGCTGAACAAGCGCTCGGTCATGGTGTCATCCCAGAGCGGGTGCGCCTGAAACACCTCACTGTGAATGACCTCGTCACACCACAGTTCTTTGGGCACCATGCCCATCGCCACCGCATCCTCCAGGTCATGAATGCCGTAAGCAATGTCATCCGCCAGTTCCATAATGGTGGTGTCCAACCCTGTGTGGCCGGTGCGGTCAAATCCGTCCTTAACCGGGGTCAGCCGGGTAAACGCTTGGCGGTCTGTGTCACTGAAAGGGGCCAACACCCACTCAAACACGTGCGCCTCATCCCGATAAAGGCTTTTGGGCGGATGCCACTGGCGCATGCTCAGAGTCCGAAAGTCACTGACTTCGGGCTCGTCGCAACGCGACAGATAATCGGGCCAGGTGTGAATCACATCGTCATAAATCGCCGGATACTTGAGCACCCCCAAGGTGGCTCGACGCGACAGATCAATGCCATTTTTGGCGGTGTATTCGCCCAGCTTGGCCAGAATCCGCAGGGTCTGGGCATTGCCTTCAAAACCGCCATACTGGCGCATCATGTAATTCAGTGCGGTTTCACCGCCATGACCGTAAGGCGGGTGCCCCAGGTCATGGGCCAGACAGATGGCTTCGATCAGATAAAACGACGGCAACCAATCCAGCCACGGCGGCGTTGGTCCCTGAGTCTCTTTTTCCAGGGCCACGGTCACCAACTGTTCGACCAGCCCCGAACCAATCTGAGCCACCTCCATGGAATGGGTGAGGCGGGTCCGGTAAAAATCCGATTCGTTCAGGCCGAAAATCTGGGTTTTGGCCTGCAGACGCCGAAAGGACGCCGAATGAATCACTCTGGCCCGGTCGCGCTGGTACACAATCCGGGGTGATCGCGCCGGTTTTTCTGCCAACCAATCGGTGTAACGCTCGGTCCAAACCCGCATTTCCTGATCCACTTGTGACGATTGCACCCTGACTCCCTGTTTGTTCATGATTTTGTACAGTTTAGCGGTTGTCTGCATCAAAGTCAGCCGCTGAATGGCTGATGACAGCGCCGAGACATGATAAAATCACAGGATTATTTGAAACGTCACTCTACAGGATGCACTCCCCGTTATGAAAACCTCTGCTCTTTTGCTTGCCACAACCCGTGAAACCCCAGCCGATGCGGTGGTGATCAGCCATCAGTTAATGCTTCGTGCCGGTCTGATTCGGCCACTGGCCGGCGGGCTCTATAACTGGTTGCCATTGGGTCTGAGAGTCTTGCGCAAAGTCGAGCGCATTGTCCGGGAGGAAATGGACCGGGCCGACGCACAGGAATTGCTGATGCCGGTGGTCCAGCCGATGGAACTCTGGGACGAATCCGGTCGCGGCCCCGATTACGGGCCTGAATTGCTGCGTTTCAAGGACCGCCACCAGCGCGATTTTGTGCTGGGACCCACGCACGAAGAAATCATCACCGATCTGGTGCGCAAGGAAATTCGAAGCTACAAGCAACTGCCCGCCAACTTTTACCAGATTCAGACCAAATTCCGCGATGAAATCCGTCCGCGCTTCGGGGTCATGCGCGCCCGCGAATTCACGATGAAAGACGCCTATTCGTTTCATATGGACACCGAGTGTCTGCAAAAAACCTATGAGGTGATGTTCGACACCTACAGCCGAATCTTCGCCCGTCTGGGACTGGATTTTCGGGCGGTTCAGGCCGACACCGGTGCCATTGGCGGCGAAGGATCGCACGAATTTCATGTATTGGCCGACTCGGGCGAAGACGCCATCGCCTTTTCCGATCAGTCGGACTTTGCGGCCAATGTGGAGCTGGCCGAAGCGGTCGCCCCCAACCGGGCACGTCCGGCCCCGTCGGTCGATCTGGAAAAAATTGCCACCCCGGATCGGCACAGCATTGAAGACGTCTGCGGTTTCCTGCAGATCAAAAAGAAACAGGTTGTCAAAACCCTGATTGTGGAAGGCGCGGATGAGGCCCGTCCACTGGTCGCGCTGGTTTTGCGCGGCGATCACGCCCTCAATGAACTCAAAGCGGAAAAACACCCGCTGATCAAAGCACCCCTGACCTTTGCCGACGACGCCCGGATACGCCAGGCGCTTGCCTGCTCTCCCGGTTCCATCGGGCCGATCAATCTGGACATGCCGGTTCTGGTGGATCGCAGTGCCGAAAAAATGGCCGATTTTGTCTGCGGTGCCAACGAAGAAGGTCACCATTTTAGCGGCGCGAACTGGGAGCGAGACGCCCAGTTTGACGAAATCGTGGACCTGCGCAATGTGGTCAAAGGCGATCCCAGCCCGGATGGACACGGCAAACTCAACATCGCACGCGGCATTGAAGTCGGCCACATCTTCCAGCTGGGCAACAAGTATTCCGAAGCCCTCAATGCCACGGTGCTCAATGAACATTCACGTGCTCAGGTGCTGGAAATGGGCTGCTACGGCATCGGCGTCAGCCGTGTGGTCGCGGCCGCCATCGAACAGAATCACGACGACAAAGGCATTGTCTGGCCCGAACCCATTGCCCCGTTTGAGGTGTGCATTGTACCCATGCAGATGCACAAGTCGCCCCGCGTGGAAGCGGCCGCCAACAAGCTCTATCAGACACTGAAAGACAAAGGGGTGGAGGTTTTGTTTGACAACCGCAAGGAGCGTCCCGGCGTCATGTTCAACGACATGGAGCTGATCGGCATCCCCCACCGCATCGTCATTGGCGAGCGCGGCCTGGACAAGGACATGATCGAATACAAGCATCGCCGTGATGACCAGCCTCAGGACGTACCGGCCGAAACCTTCGTCGAGTTCCTGCTGGACCGATTGCAACGCTGATGGCGCTTTCAGCCCGGCCCGGGACAAGCATTGGCAGGCTCTGAAAAACACGGGAAAAGCATGATCAAAAGGCCTTTTTAACCAGGCCTGGTTAAAAACAGGTCGAAATCCCGTTTCAGCCTGAACAGACGGTGTCCCGCCCACTGTCCTTGGCAGTGTAAAGCAATCGATCCACCCGTGCCTGCAGGGTTTCGAGGTCGTCGTCCGGTTTTAACAGCGTCACCCCGAAACTCAGCGTCATCTCAACCTCTCCCGGCCAGGTGCGGGCTTTCACTCCCTGGCGAAGTTTCTCGGCCACGTCGGTGGCCTCGGTCAAATCCACCTCTTCCAGAACCAGCGCGAACTCTTCGCCGCCCCATCGGATCAGTGCATCGTGGTCCCGCACATGCCGGTTCACAAATTGCGCCAACTCGATCAGAATATCATCCCCCACCAAATGCCCTTTCTGATCATTGATCCGTTTGAAGTGATCAATGTCAAAAAACAACAGAGCATGCGAAGCATCCGGCCCTCCCCGAGCCAGGAGACGACGCAGACATTTGTTGAAAAACCGGCGATTGAAACAGCCGGTCAGCTCATCGCGTTCATTGCTTTCCTGAAAGGCCCGGTTCTGAGAACGTAGATGGCGGAGCTGACGCTCGCTGCGGATCGAGGCCAGCTGAAACCGCCGCAACAAGATGTGCAGCAGGGTCAGCATCAAAATCAAAGCCAGCACATTCAGCCCCACCTGCACAAACAGTTGGTGGTAATGCCGATCGTAGCGTTCGGTGATGTCTTTGAGCACCTGTACCTTGACCACACCCTGACCACGGTAATCCGGCAAGGTGAGATCGGAAACAAAGGCATAGGTCTGGCCGTGGTGATGCAACAGACGTGCCTGCGCTTCATGCCCCACCTGCAACAAATCAAATTCCGGATCGGCGGTCATGGCCCGATAGCGCCCGACCGAATCAAAGCGGACCTCTCGGGTCAAATGGGTCAGTTTGGCCTCCGGTACCAGCAGCCGCGTGGCCACATCGTATTGCTCTGACAGGTCGGCAGTAAAGTAATCCGGTTCAATCCCGAATTCCAGCACCCCCAAAGCTTGACCAGAGGACGTTTTCAACGGCACACTGACCCGATAGGTAATGCCGTTTTTGCCCGCTTCAAACCCTTTCTGCACGTCCCCGGTACGATTGGCCGCGGCCATCATCGGCCGGATTTCAGTCAGGTCATCGCCCCAGGACTCGGGTTTGTGCAGACGCAACTGCGTCACATTGTGCGAATCCACCAAATGCATCACATACAGTTGCGGCATCTGTTCACGAAAGTCCTGATAATCGGCCTTCAGATACTTGTAGAGGCTCTGGGGATCGCCCGCCTGCATCCGTTTCACAAACGCAGGTTGATTCTGGTAAATCCGGGCAATTTGAACGTAGCGTCCCTGCAGGGTTTTCTGCGCATCGGCAAAACGATGGTGTACCTGCTGGGAAAGGGTGTCGAGCTCCAAGCGAAACATTTCCTGAGTCAAACGCAATGTCTGCGTCAGATGCAATACCAGCGCCAAGGCTCCAATCAGAGCAATGGGCCAGAAGAAACGGCGATACACCTGTTTCAAGTTTTTTGAGAGCGAAGGCGTCATGGCTTTATAATACGCCAACCGCCTTCATACGCCAAGGAACAAAAAGGAACACCTTATGGACATCTGGCAAAAACTCTTTCTCTATCTGGGCGCGGCCAATGCGGCCGTCATTTTACTGGTGGTGCTGATCGTCCTCTCCAATGCCGAAGATGGCATGTTGACCGTCGAAGGCGTCTCCCACCTGCAACCACAGATGGAGTCCTTCTACGCCATTTTCAAATGGTTCGTCTATGTGTGGCTGATCAGCGCTGCCGTGGTGTTTGTGCGCTTTCTGATGCGCCTGTTTGGACGTCGCTGATGCAGAATCCCATCCAGTGGTACCCGGGGCACATGCACAAAGCCCAAAAAGAAGTGCGGGAGCAGTTGCCTGAAATCGATCTGATCATCGAAGTGCTGGACGCACGCATTCCCTATAGCAGTCAGAACCCGATGCTGGCACAGTTTTATGGTGATCGGCCGGTGATCAAACTGTTTAACAAATCGGACCTGGCCGACCCGGCGCTGACCCGTCTGTGGCAGACCCATTACCAATCCCAGACATCGGTCGGCACCCTCAGTGTCAACAGCCGGGACACGCATGTGCGTGCGCGCCTGCTGGAACAAATCGAAGCCCTTTTGCCTTTGCCCGAAGACACCGTCCGAAAACGGCGTCTGCTGATTCTGGGCATTCCCAATGTGGGCAAATCCACCCTGATCAACACCCTGAGCGAGCGCAAGATTGCCAAAACCGGCAACGAACCGGCCGTGACCAAGTTGATTCAACGGATCAAACTGGATGAACGCAACACCTTGTTTGACTCGCCCGGCATGCTCTGGCCCAACATCGAAAACGCCCATTCCGGCTATCGACTGGCCATCACTGGCGGCATCAAAGAAACCGCATTCGAACTGCCCGACATCGCCACTTATGCCTGCGAATACCTGCTCGAGCACTATCCCGAACGACTGAAAGACCGGTTCCACCTGTCGACCCTGCCGCAAAACACGCCCTATCCAGACCTGGAAATGCTGGAGCTGATCGGACGGCAGCGCGGCTGCCTGGTCAGTGGCGGTCAAGTCGACCTGGACAAGGCTTCCCGGATTTTAATCAGTGAATTGCGAGAAGGCGTTCTGGGGCCCATCACTTGGGAAACCCCGCAAATGATGGGCAAAGAATTGTTGGAAGTGGAACGGGTGCGGGAAGAAAAAGCCGAGAAGAAAGCCGCCCGCCAGGCCGCGCGCGAGGCACGCAAACGCCAAACCAAAAGGAATCGTTAAGCGTGACACCAAAACCGGATCAAACCTCGTCCGACGAGGACGAAACCCGCGCCTGTTGCGCCCTTTTCAGGGCATCCCGGGCGCTGTGACCTTGATGCATCAGATCATAGGCCATCTGTTGGGTCTCGGTCAGAAACCGCCCCTCAAAATCGGCAATCAGCCGCTGCCAGTCGGCCTGATCGGCACGGGAACTGGGCGAATGCGCCAGTAATTTGGCCAGTGTGCTCCAACTGCGGGCCTGCTGAGTCAATTCCTGCCAGGCCTGCTTGAGCGAATCGATTTCCTGCCGGGTTTCCAGCAGTTGCTGATCAGCCCCCAAGCGGCTCTGCCAGATCTGATTCAGCCGCTCAAACACCTGCTCGACCCACTGCTGGTTCTGTTCGGCTTCGGCCACCGCCAGACTCAACGCCATGCTGGCTTCCTGAAAATCGGCCGTGTCCTGAGACAAGGGCGACGCGGTCTCGTCGAAATCAAACTCACTCAATTTGGCCACCGCCATTGAAGATTCTGCCGTGGCCCCATCGGTCATGACCAGACGATGGTGTGCCAGCAGCTGTTCACTGGTCACCTGGGTAATGTGGCAACCGCAAAGCCAGTCGTCGCCTGAGCCGGGATGCAGGTGGACCACCTTGACCCCTTCCAATTCAAACGCTTCACCGTTCAACTCATTGAGCACCTTCAGGCTCAGGGTCTGCCCGGGCAAAAACCAATCGGCCTCGGGCAAACAAAAACTCAGGCCGGTCAGATTGACATCCACCCCACGAAAGGCCTGATCAAAACCGACCTCTTCCAGCGTGGCCACCTTGAAAGGCCGGGCAAAACGCACCGATTGGCGCTGCTCCAAGTTCAGCTGCTCCATCCCGTTCACCGACTGTCAGTGCGTTTTTTTGACACACGGGCAATCTGCTCGGCAAACCCCATGGCTTCACAGTCGGCCTGTGGCACCCAGCCCAGACAGCTTCGCACCTTCATCGACTGGTAGTTACGCCAGATCGGCACAACCGTCACAATGGCCCACAATCGCTGCAGCCCATGCCACCCGATGGGCGAAGGTTGCGTTACCCACCAGCGGTTGTTGACCCCGAAATGCTTGGTCTTGAAAATCAGGTGAATGGCCAATCGCCAATAACGTTTGCCATACTGCCATTGTTGACGCATATTCACCTCCTAGCGCTCGCCGTATTTTTCCAGAAACGCATTGAGCATGGCTTCATCCACCTGCCCGGTCCGCGCAGCCACCACCTTGCCCTGGGGCGAAATCATATACGTCGTTGGCAGGCCGCGCAAAGGTCCGAATGGCGTGGTTTTGTTGTCAATGGGATCGGGCAGCCGCACAATCGGAAAGCGAATGTTTTCCTGCTTCAGATACTCGCGCACCTTTTCGATGGGGGCGTCTTCGTAATTCACGCCCAATACCACCGCATTCTTGTCTTTGTGTTCTTCATGGAAAAAGCCCAGTTCCGGCATTTCTTCCCGACATGGCGGACACCAGGTGGCCCAGAAATTCACCACGACCCATTTGCCTTTGTAATCCGACAAGGCCACCGGATTGCCATCCAGATCTTCAAACTGCACGTCCAGCTCGGCTCTGGCCGGCAGGGTCATCAGACCGATCAGACAAAAAACAAACACAATCAACGGATTTTTCTTGATCAAGTACATGGGGCATTGGTTCCTTATGTTATGACTTGGCGGGTGCTGATTCGGTCAGCACCTGTTTGACAAATGGCAGCGTCACCCGGCGTTTTTCCATGACACTGGCCTGTTCCAGTATTTTCATCACCGACATCAATTCCTGCAAATCGCGTGAAAACTGACGCACCAGATAATTGCCCACATCCAGCGGCAATTCAAACCCCAGTTTGCCAGCCTGTTTTTGCAAAGCCTGCACCAGCGACCTGGGGTCGGTCAGCGCCGGAATCGAAATCGGCAAAACCGACATCAAGGATTGCGACAGCTCCGAACGTTGCGTCGGCCATTGCGACAAATCGGCCTCACCAGACAGCACCACAGAATGCCCCAGCGAGCGGGCGCGACTGAGCAAACGGGTCAATGCCTGATCCCAGTCCGCGTCTCCCACCACCTGTTCGACATCGTCCAGACAGATCAGATGGGTTTTTTCCAACCCGTGCAACACATCTGCAATCAAAGGCAGTTCCGGGTCAGCCAAAGGCAGATACACACTCTGTTGCTGCTGTTCGCTCATCAGACGGCAGGCCGCCTGCAACAGATGGGTTTTTCCGGCCCCTTTGGGCCCCTGCAAATAAAATGTCTCGCCCCGGCTTTTCTGCAATGAGGTCTGAAAACGGGCCAGCGCCAGTTCGGTCTGGGTGTCCGGAGACACAAAGGTGTCAAAACTGACCGCCTCACGCAACCCCATTTTCAAAGGCAGTTGAATAAACATCTCAGCCACCACTCATTCGCTGTCGAGGTCCGTCGGCACCGATTCACCCATAAACGGGCGCATGGCCGGTGACTGGCGCTGGCCCGGCTCATCAACCGACGGTGCTTCTGTCGTCTCAGGGCGGGAAGAATCCCCGCCCTCTGATGTGTCCGAAGGCAACGCCCGCTCAGCCTCCATCGACTCCAATGCATCCAGATCCTGGTCGAGCGCCTGGCGATGCCAACGGACCACAATGACACCGCTGAGAGCATCGTTTGACACCATATCAACCGAGGTCATGCCTCGCAAATAGGCCAGCAAAGACTCATAGGTTCCCTGATAAATCAGTTCAAACTCGGCCTTGTCCTCATTGGTTTCAATCAAACGGCTGTCATGGATCACGGGCTTGAGCGATTTCAAAGCGGTTTCGATTTTCAGCAGCTGCGACACAGACGCCAACGCCTCAACTTTGAGCGCCACACTGCCAATAAACTGGGCCTGATCCCGATAAGGCCGGGAATAAAAGGCGGTCAGTGCCGCCATCATGTCCCGAAACATGCTCGACAAAGCCTCCGGCGAACGATCTTCGGCCTGGTGGCGCTGCTCAAGCACCACCTGTCCGTCCCGGTCAAACAATTGCCAGATCAACTCGGCCGGTCGCTCAGCGTACTGCCTGAGTTGATAGCTGAGCAGATAGTCGTTTTGCCCGGTCTGCAGACGGTCCGCCACCAGCGCCGAGGCACTTCGGTCAAAGTTCGGGTACACCCACAGCGCGTCGGCATCCGACTCCGAACCCAGTCGCTGGCTTTCGGCCAGCGTCATCGGCAGGGCCATTTCCGCGACCAGATTGTGCCAGTCCAGTTGTGGCAGATACTGCAGTGAACCGGCGTCCAGCTTCAACAATTCTCCGGCCCGGTTCTGCGATCCATACACCAGCGTGGACGGACGGGCTTCCAATGGCCACAACACCAGCCCTTCCTGCTCAAAGGCATCATAAAGCTTGCTGTCATCGAAGGTAAAAATCAGTTTTTGACCGACGGTGACCCCATCCTGTCGGTAGGCTTCAAAGCGATATTGGCGCAACCAGCTGCGGGCGGATTGCAGAAATGTGTCCGCCTGATCCGATGCCAGAAACCCTGCGTCCCCCGTCAGGCGGACCAGTTCGATTTTCAGGGCCGTTTTCAGATAAGGCGTGATGGACGAAGGAGACACGTCATCGCCTCGCAGGATCACCGACACATCAAACAGGTTCTGACGAAAGTCTTCGACCGACTGTTCTGTACCTGCCTCGGCAGAAGAAGAGGACGTGTCTTCCTGAGCCTGGGCATTGAACGACATGCCCGCGGCCAGACTGGCTGCGGCCAGCCATGCAAATTTCTTCGCCAATCTCCCCGCCATCAGATTGACGACGGCGCACATTTTCCTGCCCAAACCCTGCCATCGGTGCTGGAGACCGGCCTGGCCAAAACGTTTTGCAAAACTTCTCATAATCTGTCCGTGATTTTTGGTTACAATATGGTAAATCATTTCCGCAGGCTTAGCGGCAAAAAATCCCTAGCCCGAATATTTTATGGATTTGTGCTGAGGTCGCGCAGGAGCTTGTTTTCACAAGGAAATTTTCTCGACTTACCCCTTTGGGCGTCGAGTTCTTTGTTTCGAAGAAGTGTCGTACCCGATGATTACGACCGACTGAAACGAAGAACTCGGCTGCAGAGCCGAGAAAAAATATTGCTTGTGGAATCAAGGGGCAAGCGAGATCGGTGCAAATTTGTAAAATATTCGGGCTAGCTGCGGCAAACCCAATCAACGCATTAACGACACCACTATATGACCAAACAATCCCCCAAGACGCCCTCCCCGATCAGCTACAAAGACGCTGGCGTGGACATTGACGCCGGCAATGCGCTGGTTGACGCCATCAAACCCATCGCCAAAGCCACCAGTCGCCCGGAAGTCACCGCGTCACTGGGCGGCTTCGGCGCCTTGTTCGAGCTGCCGATTGACCGCTACAAACGCCCCATGCTGGTTTCCGGCACCGACGGCGTCGGCACCAAACTGATGCTGGCCATTGAGAGCGGCAAACACGACCAGGTCGGCATTGACCTGGTGGCCATGTGCGTCAATGATCTGATCGTACAGGGCGCAGAGCCATTGTTCTTTCTGGATTATTACGCAACCGGAAAGCTGGACCTTGACACCGCCCGCGACGTTGTCCAGGGCATTGGCGAAGGGTGCCAACAGGCTGGCTGCGCACTGATCGGCGGCGAAACCGCCGAAATGCCTGGCATGTATCCCCAGGGCGACTACGATCTGGCCGGATTCTGCGTCGGCATTGTGGAAAAAGACAACCTGATTGACGGCTCCAAGGTTCAGGCCGGTGATGTGTTGCTGGGGCTTGGCGCTTCCGGTCCTCACTCCAACGGCTATTCCCTGATCCGCAAAATCATTGAGGTTTCAGGCGCCGAACTGAACGAAGATTGTAACGGCCAACCCTTGATTGATGCGCTGATGACACCGACCCGAATCTATGTCAAATCCGTTCTGGCGTTGCTGGAACAGGTCAAGGTGCACGCCATCTCACACATCACGGGTGGCGGTCTGCTGGAAAACCTGCCCAGAGTCATGCCCGAACACACTCAGGCACAAGTCAACACCCAAAGCTGGTCCCGACCCGCGGTCTTCGACTGGCTGGCAGACAAGGGTCAGGTCGATTTCCATGAAATGCACCGCACTTTCAACTGCGGCATTGGCATGGTGATTGTGGTGCGTGCGCAGGATCAGGACCGGGCCACCGAAATTCTGCAGCGTTGTGGCGAAAGCGTCACCACCATTGGCCAGATTGAACGCAGTGATGATGCGACCCCATCCGTTATTTTGCACTAAGTCCAAGGAGACACTGTGGCCGATTCCGAAAAATTTCCCATTGCGGTTCTGATTTCCGGACGGGGCACCAACCTCAAAGCATTGATCGACTATCAAGACCACTCCCTGTACCAGATCGCGGTCGTGGTCAGCAACAACCCGGATGCGGAAGGGCTGGAAGTGGCCCAATTTGCAGGCATTGCCACCGAAGTGCTGGACAGCAAAGGTTTCGATGACCGCGAAGCCTACGATCAGGCGCTGGTCAAAACGTTGGCACCCTACTCGGTCAAGGCCGTGATCATGGCGGGCTTTATGCGCATTCTGACCAAGGCCTTCATCAATGAGTTCGAGGGGCGCATGCTCAACATCCATCCCTCTCTGCTGCCCAAATACCCCGGCCTGCACACGCACGAACGCACGCTCGAAGCCGGTGATGCCGAACATGGCCTGAGCATTCATTTTGTCACCGAAGAGCTGGACGCCGGGCCTTTGCTGCTTCAGGCCACCCTGGACATTGAAGACGACGACACGGCGGACACTTTGAAATCCCGCGTACAGAAAATGGAACACGAAGCTTACCCCCTTGCGGTCAACCTGCTGGCCAGAGGCGACTTCGCCTACCAGAATCACCAGGCCTGCTTTCGCGGCCAGCCGCTCAAAGGCCCGATCATGCTCAACAAGCTGCAGGCATTAATGCAACAGCATCACGCCAGCGATGCGCACTGAACGACGGAGGTTCTGGCTGAGCTGCCGATGGCACCTGATGCTCGGCCTGATCGGACTGATGATGGCCTCTCAGGCCAGCGCCCAGCCCTGGCCCAATTTTTCCGCCACCTTTGACGTCAAAGTCATGGGTTTCACCATTGGCGAAGCCCACCAATCCTTCTACTGTGTGGAGCAGGACTGCCACCTGACATCCAAAGCCATTCCGCCGGACTGGGCCAAAGCCTTTATCAATGAAGAAACGGTGGAAAAAATCCATTTGACCTACGACGCTCAGACACTGACCTGGCAGAGTTACCGTCAGAACCTGACCCGATTCTATGACGACCGGATTCTCAAGCGCACCACCCGGATGATGCGTCAGGACAATCCGCCACGCATTCTCTCTCCGGACAAGGACAAAGTTTTTCCCGCCAAGCCCTATGCGTTCGACCAGATTTCTCTGGCGTACGGTCTGGCCTTTTACGCACGCCAGAGCGATCAGACCGACCGCACTCTGCCCCCATTTGTATTGCAGCGCGACCAAAAACAGACGCCGATTCAAATGCACAAAGCCTTTGAACGGAAAACCATTGACCTGCCGTTTGCCGATAACGTCTCAACCCTGTATTTTGCCCTGCTTAGTGATAAAATCCGCATTGACCTGTGGCTGATGCCCGCACTGGACCATTTTCCGGTCAAAGTCCGTCTCAATGACGCCGAAAAAGACCGAACCATTGAATTACTGCTTAATAAGTCTCCCAAACTATGAAACTCAGCGACCGCGACATTTTGCAACACCTCAAAATCGGTAAAATCGGTATTGACCCCATGCCGGCTCCGGAAAAAATCAAAGGCATCAGCGTGGATTTGCGACTGGCCAGCAAATTCCGGGTGTTCAATGACCACACAGCCCCCTACATTGATTTGAGCGGACAAAGCGAAGACCGCCAGACCATTCTCGACAAAATCATGGGCGAAGAAATTGTGATTGATGAGGGTCAGGCGTTTTTCCTGCATCCGGGCGAACTGGCACTGGCTTCCACCCAGGAATCGGTCAGCATTCCCGACGACCTGGTCGGCTGGCTTGATGGCCGCTCCAGTCTGGCCAGACTGGGCCTGATGGTGCATGTCACCGCCCACCGCATCGACCCCGGCTGGGAAGGCCAGATTGTGCTGGAAATTTTCAACAGCGGCAAATTGCCTCTGGCATTGCGCCCGGGCATGGACATCTGCGCCATCAACTTTGAGACTCTGTCCAGCGCCGCGATCAAACCCTACAACAAACGGGAAGACGCCAAATACCGCAATCAACAAGGCCCAACCGCCAGCCGCATCACACAGGACAAGCAGGAAAAACCCCGCGACGAGCGGCAGCTTGATTTATTGTCCTGACAGGCTTACCCTCACTGTATCAACACTCAATCAACCCAGATCGACCGGCCGGATGAACCACATTTTCACCAGGCCTGGTCAAAACGCTTTCCAACGGAGTCATTTGGCATGAACATATTGAAAAAGCTCTTCGGTGACGGCATTGACGAAACGATGCAAACCGACATTGCCAAAGCCCTGAATCAGGTTCGACTGGACGACCTTCCGGCTTCCACCGTGCACGAAGGCTTGCTCAAAGAAGCCCAGTTCAAAAAAGGCAACCTGACCCTGACCGTCACACTGCCTTTTGCCGGGCGCAGTCTCTGGGATGCCATCGCCCAACAAATCCGTCATCACCTGCAAGCGTTGGATTCGGTCAAAACCGTGACCTGCCAGTTTGAAACCGACATCAAAGCACACGAAACCGGCGGCAACAAGACCCCGCTGGCTGGCGTGAAAAACATCATCGCAGTGGCCTCCGGCAAAGGCGGCGTGGGCAAGTCCACCACCAGCGTCAATCTGGCGCTGGCGCTGCAACAGGAAGGCGCTCGGGTCGGTCTGCTGGATGCCGACATCTACGGCCCCAGCATTCCGACCATGCTGGGCGTTCACGACAAGCCGGAAACCAAAGACGGCAAACAGATGGAACCGATTCTGGCGTATGACCTGCAAGTGATGTCCATCGGCTTTCTGATCAAACCCGAAGACCCCATGATCTGGCGTGGTCCGATTGTGACCTCCACATTGATGCAACTGCTCAATGAAACCCGCTGGCAAGACCTGGATGTTCTGGTGATTGACCTGCCACCCGGCACTGGCGATGTGCAATTGACCATGGCGCAACAGATTCCGGTGACCGGTGGTTTGATCGTCACCACTCCTCAGGAAGTGGCCCTGATTGACGCACGCAAAGGCCTGCGCATGTTTGAAAAAGTCAACATTCCCATTCTGGGCGTGATTGAGAACATGAGCACTCATATCTGTGAAAACTGCGGTCACGAGGAAGCGATTTTTGGCGAAGGCGGTGGCAAATCGCTTGCCAAGAGCGCCGATGTGACGTATCTGGGGGGATTGCCGCTGGCACGTCACATTCGCGAAGAAGCCGATCAGGGGCACCCGACAGTGGTGGAATCCCCTACCAGCCCCATCGCACAAAAATACCGCCACATCGTGCATCAGATCGGCACGCATCTGGCCCAGCAAAAGCGCAGTTACGCCCACGCCTTTCCCAGCATTCAGGTGGAGAACACCTGAACAGGAAAGTCGCTTTTCGAAAGGTGGGTTACCCCGAGCAGTTGGTGATGATTTTTGCCGGCAGGATCACCCGAAAAGTGGTCCCGGTTTCATAACTGCTTTGCACCTCAATCCGCCCCTGATGGGCATTGACAAAGTTCGCGACCGAAGGCAGCCCCTGCCCGGTGCCTTTGGGTTTGGTGGTAAAGCCATCATTGTATATTTGATTGAGATAGGCCCGCGGGATGCCTTCTGCGGTATCCTGCACCTCGATCACATAGCGGCCTTCCCGATCAAAGTAGATTTTCAACCGAATGGTTTTGTCTGTTTTATGGCTGATTTCCAAGGCTTCCGTCGCATTCTTTACCAAATTCATTAACGCCTGATAAAGTTGACTGCGCGATATCTGCAGAAAACAGGCCTTATCCGTGTCGTTGGCATAAACGTGCATGCGAATGCCCATGGCATCCAGCATGGCCTGGCATGACTGACGTAAATTCTGAACGATACTGTAAACATTGACCGTCTCATCCATGTCTGCCGAAGTACCGGCCCGACTGATATCAGTCTGTTTTTCGTTCAGTGTTTCAATCAATCCGGCCAGATCGGTGGCCAGGGCCCGGTTGGTCTTTTCAAAATATTGCGACAAGGTTTCCTGTAACGTGGCCTGAAGCGCTCGCAAGAATTCCACGGCGGCCCCGCTTTCCGAATGTTCGCCCACCGCCGACTTTTCCGACTTCAGCAACCACTGACCGATCAGATGCAAGGTTTCCTGCAACTGATCAACGCCCTGATTCAAGGCGGAACGGGTCGCATTCATACTGTTCAGGGTGTTGCCCAAATCGTGCACCAGTTCTTTTTTGGCACGCGACAACCCTTCCTGAAAATGGGCATACTCCCCCACAAACACCTGTTTTTTCTGTTCGGTAATGTCTTTCGCCACCCAAAAATAATGCGTCTCCCCCTCCGCATTGGTTTTGGCCCGAACCTGCGCCAGCGCCCAACGCTGTTCACCGGAAGCGTTAAAATAGCGGGTTTCGCCTTCAAAATTGGCAAAATACTGGGTCACCCCTGTGCGATCATTGCTCCAAAGCACCACTTCGTTGATGGACCGCCCGATCAACTGCGACGCTTCCCAGCCAGTTTCAATCGTGGTGTGAGGGTTCACAGAAACAATTTTCTGATCGGCGTCAAATTGAATCACACAAAACAGAGCATGTAGCAGATCTGCGCCACAGTGACAAACTTCATTGGCCTGTCTGACCGCTTCCTGTTCCGACAGAATGGCTTGGGCCTGATCAAGCCACTGCTGCATTTCCAATGGCGTTGGCAATCGCGATAGCCATAGCACGCGGCCTGGAGGCAGAGCCTGCCTGAACGCTTCGATCTCGGCTTCATCCAGTTCGGGGGTCCACACCAGACAGAACAACTGAGGCTGCGCTTTTTGCCAGTCCTGCAGGCGCTGCAAAACGTGAGAAGGTGCTTCTCTGGTGGCAAACAACAGAACGTCGGTCGCATTGAGCTGGGGTGTCGTCAGTTCGGACACGACGCCATAATCCGCCTGAGGGCAGGACTGTTGGCACAGATGACTGAACGCTTCCAGCTGACTCAACACGCGAATAGTCGCCATAGCTACTCCCCTATTGATGAAAATTCAAAGGAAAGCGCAGTTGCGCGCGCATCCCCCTGTTTTCCCCCGGGCTGTCCAGAGAAATGTGCCCGCCAACCTTTTCCACAAACTGGGCCACCATGGTCAGTCCCATCCCGGCATGTCCTGGCTTTTGAGTAAAACCGGGTTGAAAGAATAATTTGGTATCAACGGATTGACATCCGTTGCCGTTATCTACCACCGTCAAAGTAGCTCCATGCTCATCAGTCGCTAATTGGATGCGTATCAGACCATCAAACCCTTTTGTTTTCTGGCAACGGTTATACAAAGCTTCTTCGGCGTTCTTAAGCAATGCTGCTACAGCCAAAATCAATTTGGAAAAATAGGAATGAAAGGTCGTATACTCTGGCACATTCAACTCCCATCGGACCCTGATACATTCGTGCTCTGACGCTAATGCCGGGATCAGTACTTGAAGTTCACTGATTAGGTCGCGCACCGAAAATACCGAAACCTGATCACTTTCCACCGACAATTTCTGCAAGGCTTTTACTAGCTGAGATAATTGACGGGATTCGTCCAAAACCGTTCCGGTCACATGTTCAAAACTAGGTTTTTGTTCGGCTTCCACTTTGAATTGAGTCGAAAGGTAAGTTAACAAGCCAGATTGGGCATTGATTTTATCAGCCATGTCTGCCAGCACCCCTTGAGTCACTTCATACAGTGCCGCTTCATACAGATTGCACTCGGCATTCTGTTCCAACTGGGCCTTCAGGCGTGTCAGTTCCCGGTCTCTGGCCCAGGCCTGGCAGAAATTACGGGCAATCTGCATCACCTCTTCGGCCTGAAACGGCTTGCGGACAAACAGAACGTCTTCCTGCAACACCTCCGAAATGTTGGTCATGTCCACATCGGTATAGGCGGTCACAATCACAATGTAAACACAAGAGTCGAGTTCCCGCAGTTTTTCAGCGGTTTGCAGGCCATTCATGCCAGGTGGCATGCGCATATCAATGAAGGCCACACGCACCGGTTGATTGGTTTTAAGCGATACAGCGAACACCGCCACGGCCTCATCCCCCTGTTGAGCGGTCAGCAACGAAAAAGTGGGCGGCGGATTGGCGTTTTCTGCCTGGGGTTTTGCATCAACCAATTGTGCCAGGGTGGACAGGGCCGCCCCCGTCTCAGCCTGCGGTGAAAACAGACTTTGATACGCTGAGATCTGACGCGGGTCATCGTCCACCACCAGAATCGCTGGCGTCGGGTCAATGAGATTTGACATTGGGGCGCTCCCATCGATAAATGGCCGTCACTTTGCGGCCCTGTTCTTCAAAGGTGAATGCCCGGCACAGGGATCGCACCAGCTTGATGCCACGCCCGGCATAACGATGCGCCTCCGCATCCGGTTGAGCCTGCGGAGCGTCACTGACACCCCGACCGGTATGGGTGACGGTGATACAGACATCGGCCTGCGCCTCGGAAACCGGCAATTGCCTGACCTCGATACCAATGGTCCCGGTGTGCAAATCCGCCAGACGTCTGGCTTTTTGCTGAGCATAATACAAAAAACCATTCGTAAGTTGTTTTGTCTCGGAATCGAGGCACAAAAGGCCGTGTTCCAGCGCATTCATGTAGAGTTCGGTGATCACCATAAACAAGTCGTCTTTAAACGGAACCAGGGGCTGAATGCCACTGATGGCATCCACCACGGCTTCGACCGGCTTCTCTGCCTGACGAAGCTGATCGGCTTCAAACTCAAACGTCAGCTTCCAGCCGGAAGGCACAAGCAACTGCTCTGACAGAACCCGTGCGGTAATCATTTCGTTTTTTTCTATGACGCGGCCAATGTCCAGCTTCACAATGCTGACATCGTCATCGAATTCACTGTTGCCGCAAAACGCCTGGGCCTCACTGACCAGACTCGACAGGTCCAGCTTCTGGGTCTGAAGGCTGTCAACCAATCGTTCCAGGCCAAACATCTCCCCCTGCTCGTTGGCCGCCTCCACTACCCCGTCGGTGTAGAACACAAATTGCTCATGCCCTTCCAGCATCAGCGATTCCAGTTCCAGGTGCAGCTGCTCATTGTCAACCACCCCCAAGGGCAGTGAGGTCGATGCCAGACGGCGCACATGTCGGGTGATGCCATCGAACAGCAGAATCGGCTGCATGCCCCCGTTAAACACATGCGCCTTGCGCTTTCTGGGGCTGACTTCCACCACCAGACAACTGAAAAAAATGTGGTCCGGAAGGATGCTTTTGAGCTTCTGGTTGATTTCCAGCAGAATTTCTTTGGTATTGCGGCCATGGGCCAGCATGGTGTAGAACACTTCCGCCACCGGAATCGCACCGATCGCTGCGGGCAGCCCATGACCGGTAAAATCGCCCAACAGCGTTACCACATGCCCGGACGGCGTGACCGAAGAAAAAAACACATCGCCATTAAAAATGGACGCTGCGGAGATGTGCACAGTCAAGCCGGGAACCGATTGGCGCGGACCATAAACAAACTTGTCAAAAATCCGTTGCGCCGATTGGTGTTCCCAGGCCAGATTGGCATGCAGTTGCGCCAGCAACTCCTTGGACTTTCTCAAGTCATTGTAAAACGCGAGGTTGCGCAGCAACGAATCGACTTTGGCCAGAAACAATTCTTCCACAAACGGCTTTTGCAGAAAATCGTCCGCACCGGCCTGAAGAATGCCTTGCACCCGTTGAGCGCCCACCACAGCGGTGATCACAAAAACAGGGTGGAACTGGTCGCCACTGTGGGCTTTGATGTGCTGAACCAGTTCGGCACCGGAAAGATCGGGCAAGGTGATTTCGGTGATAATGAGTTGCGGGGCGCAATCGTCGAACAGACGCATGGCTTCCTGACCGGTCTGGGCCTGCAGAACGTCATAACCGTGCATTTCCAGCAGCAGTTTAAGGTAAAGCCGGTTGGAATTGGAGGGATCGGCAATCAGGATGGTGGCCATAAATCAATCAACCAGGTTCCGCTTCATGCCCGGAACGTTCAGGCCCGGAACGCTTGCCATCAACTCACTTGGCGTGCTTGGGCGTTGATCGCAAAGAGTTGATCGAATTTCGCGAACCGGAAGAGTTCCATCAGTGACTCATTGACGTTTTCAAACGCCACTTTGACCGAACGGTCACTCAGTTTTTCACGCAACAGCAGCAACATGCCCAGAGCAGAACTGTCCAGATGACGTGCATGGGAAAAATCGACGATGATACAGGCCGCACTGTCCAGATGTTCGATCAGAACCTGACTAAACCGATCATAACAACCGATGTCAAAATGCTCTTCGACCACCAAACGAACTTCGCCGGCTGATACGTTTGTCGATAAACCCATAACTCTCTGCTCCTTCCTCATCCAGTCACGTTTACAGTGTTTGCAGTGTTCAACGTGCGGAAATTTTGATCCGATTGTATCATCCTTTTCTGATTAACGGGCCCTAGGGCCGAAATCAGACCGATAAAATTTTTATATGCTGGAACAGACGGTTTTGTCCTGTGCATGGCTCTTTATTGACCGGGGCCGTAAAAGTTCGGACTTTCTGCCGGGTCACCTGCCCATGAACACCGCGATCTATCGAAGTAACACCCAAAAACGTTTATAATATCGGCCTTTGTTTTCCATCAACGTATTCAGGTCACTATGACGGCACCCACACAGACTTTATCCACCCAATCGAGCAGAAAAATTCTGGTCACCAGCGCACTGCCCTACGCCAACGGTCCCATTCACCTCGGGCATCTGGTCGAATACATCCAGACCGACATCTGGGCCAGGTTTCAGCGTCAGCGCGGACATGAATGCTACTACGTCTGTGCCGACGACGCGCATGGCACCCCGATCATGCTGCGGGCCCAGGCCGAGGGCATCAGTCCGGAAGCGCTGATTGCGCGGGTCAGTGAGGAACACCAGACCGATTTTGCCGGGTTCAACATTGCCTTTGATCATTACCACAGCACCAACTCGCCGGAAAATGAGCATTTCGCCAGCCACATTTATGAGCAACTCAAGGCACAGGGACATATCAGTCGTCGCGTGATCGAACAATACTACGACCCGGAAAAAGCCATGTTTCTGCCGGATCGCTTTATCAAGGGCACCTGCCCCAAATGCGGTGCCGATGACCAGTATGGCGACAACTGTGAAGCCTGTGGGGCCACTTATTCCCCCGAGGAACTGAAAAACCCGGTGTCGGTGGTGTCCGGGGCCACTCCGATCAAAAAGGAAACCGAACACCTGTTTTTTGAGCTGCCACACTTTGAAACCATGCTCAAAGACTGGACTCACAAAGGCCACCTCCAGACCCAGATTGCCAACAAGCTGGATGAGTGGTTCGAATCCGGCCTTCGCGCCTGGGACATCTCGCGTGATGCACCCTATTTTGGCTTCAAAATCCCAGGAGAAACCGACAAATTCTTTTATGTCTGGCTGGACGCCCCGGTGGGGTATATGGCCAGTTTCAAAGCCCTTTGTGAAAAGAAACAACTGGATTTTGATGCTTTCTGGGCTCAGGACGCTCAGGCCGAGTTGTATCATTTCATCGGCAAGGACATCGTGTATTTTCATGCCCTGTTCTGGCCGGCGATGCTTTCCGGCGCCGGATTCCGCACGCCGGATGCGATTTTCTCGCACGGTTTTCTGACCGTGGACGGTCAGAAAATGTCCAAGTCCCGCGGCACCTTTATTATGGCCAAAACCTATCTGGATCATTTGAACCCGGAATACCTGCGCTATTATTTTGCCGCCAAGCTGTCCAGCCGGATTGATGACATTGACCTGAGTCTGGCCGATTTCACTCAGCGGGTGAATTCGGACCTGGTCGGCAAGGTGGTCAACATTGCCAGCCGCTGTGCCGGGTTCGTGGTCAAGAAATTCGATCGCAAACTCAACCAGGCCTGGTCAAAACCGGCTCAGGACCTGTACCAGCAATTTCTGGATCAGAGCGAACCCATTGCCGAACTGTACGAAAAACGCGAATTTGCTCAGGCCATGCGTGAGATCATGCATCTGGCCGATCTGGCCAATGAATACATTGACCAGACCGCGCCCTGGGTACTGGCCAAGGAAGACGGCAAGGAAGCCGAGCTACACGAATCCGTCAGCCTGGGGATCAATCTGTTCCGGGTGCTGATCACGTATCTGACCCCGGTCCTGCCCGAAACCGCCGACAAGGCCAAGGCGTTTTTGCAACTGGAGCATCTGAACTGGTCTGCGATCAACGAACCTTTGATGGGCCATGAGATCGTCAAGTTCAAACCCATGCTGACCCGAATCGACCCGGCACAAATCGAAAAAATGCTGGCCGCGTCCAAGGACGATACCGCCGCCCAGAAAGCGATGCAGCAGGCACCGGATCAAAACAAGGAAACACCGACAGACATGGAACCCATCGCCGACGAAATTGCCTTTGACGACTTTGCTAAAATCGACCTGCGGGTGGTGCGCATTGCCAAAGCGGAAAGCGTGCCCGAAGCCAACAAGCTGCTCAAGCTCACCCTGGATCTGGGCGAAGGGCAGAAACAGGTGTTTGCCGGCATCAAATCGGCGTATGATCCCGCAGAGATCGAAGGCAAACTGACGGTCATGGTCGCCAATCTCAAACCCCGTAAAATGCGCTTCGGTGTGTCCGAAGGCATGGTGTTGGCAGCAGGCCCTGGCGGCAAGGACTTGTTCATTCTGGAACCTGACGAAGGCGCGCAGCCAGGCATGCGCGTCAAATAAGGGACGACATGGAATACCTACTCATCCTGATCAGCACGGTTTTGGTCAATAATTTTGTCCTGGTAAAATTTCTGGGGTTGTGCCCGTTTATGGGCTCTTCCCAGAAAGTGGATGCGGCCCTTGGCATGGGCATGGCCACCACCTTCGTGATGACGTTGAGTGCGGTGATCAGCTATTTGATCAACCATTACCTGCTGATCCCGTTTGAGCTGGATTTCCTGCGCACCATCGGCTTTATCATTTCCATCGCCGTTGTGGTCAGCTTTACCGAAATGGCCATTCACAAAACCAGTCCGGTGCTCTACCAGACGCTGGGCATCTATATTCCTTTAATGACCACCAATTGCGCCGTACTGGGCATGGCTCTGCTCAATGTGCAACAGGATCACGGGTTTCTGGAATCGGCGATTTACGGGTTTGGCGCAGCGGCCGGGTTCACCCTGGTGCTGGTGCTGTTTGCCTCCATGCGTGAGCGCATTGAATACGCCGATGTGCCGGCCCCGTTCCGCGGTGCACCGATTGCACTGATCACAGCCGGATTGATGTCGGTGGCCTTTATGGGCTTTGGCGGGTTGGTCGCATGATCGAAGCGTTACTGGTCTTTCTGGTTCTGGCCCTGTTTTTCGGTATGTTGCTGGGCTACGCCAAAATCAAATTCAAAGTGGAAGGCAATCCGGTGGCCGACCAGATTGACAGCATCCTGCCGCAGACCCAATGCGGTCAATGCGGCTTTCCGGGTTGTCGTCCCTATGCCGAAGCCCTGGCGGAAGGCAACTCCGAAGTCAATCTGTGCGTTCCCGGCGGTCACGAAGTGATGATTCAGATTTCAGAAATCACGCATCGGGAACCCAAGGAGATGGATGCCTCCAACCCGCCTCCGGAAGAACCGATGGTCGCCGTGATCGATGAAGACATCTGCATCGGTTGTGTGCACTGCATCAAAGCCTGTCCGGTGGATGCCATTGTCGGGACCACCAAAATGATGCACACCGTGATTGAAAAAGAATGCACCGGTTGCGAACTCTGTGTGCCCGTATGCCCGGTCGACTGCATTGACATGGTTCCCCTGATGAAAACCCCGCAAACCTGGCACTGGCCGGAACCGAACGCCAACAGTCTGGAGAATCGCTCTTGAGCCATCTGGTCGAACACAAACCGCTCAAACACCGTTTCATCGAGTGGCTGGGGCGCTTCTACCCCATGGCCAAGCGTCTGCTGTACCATTTTCACGGCGGGGTGTTTCCCAAATACCACAAATCCTTATCCAATCGCTACCCTCTGGTTGAAGACTTTATCCCTGAGCTACTGACTTTGCCGTTACAGCAGCACCTGGGCGTGGCCACCGAACCGCTGGTCAGCGTGGGCGACCGGGTATTGAAATACCAGCGCATCGCCGACACCGACAAGGGCTTGTCTGCGCCCATACACGCGCCCACGTCTGGTACGGTCATCGCCATTGAACCGCGGATACTGCCACATCCCTCCGGCCTGCCGGGGCTGTGCATTCTGCTTGAGCCGGATGGCAGGGACGAAGCCCAGGCGCTTACCCTGCCGGAAACACCCACCTCCCCACAATCCCTGAAGACACTTGTGCACGAAGCCGGGATTGTGGGGCTGGGCGGTGCCGGATTTCCGACCTTTGCCAAAATCCCGGATCAGCGGGGCTGCATTGACCACCTGATCATCAACGGTGCCGAATGCGAACCCTTTATCACCTGCGATGACCAACTGATGAAACAGCGGCCCGAAGCCATCTGGCGTGGTGCCGAACTTGTCGCCCAGGCACTGGGCATCCCCAGAGTGCTCTGCGGTATTGAAGACAACAAAACCGAAGCGATCAAGACCATGACTCAGGCCGCAGACGGACTGCCTGCCGCCGCTCAGACGCACACGGATTTTCAAGTCCGCCCTGTGGCCACGGTCTACCCCATGGGTGGGCAGGAACAACTGACTCAGGAGCTGATTGATCTGGAAATTCCATCCGACAAACATGCGATCGAAGTCGGTGTCCTGATGATGAACGTGGCCACACTGGCAGCCATTGCCGATGCCGCCGATGAAGGCAAACCGCTGATTTCCCGCTATGTGACCGTTTCCGGCATGGGCCTGAATGCCCCGTTCAATGCCCACGCACTGCTAGGTACCTCTTTCAAGGCGCTGGCGGAAAAAGCCGATCCCAAAACCCCGCTGACCTACCCGCTGATCAAAGGCGGTCCCATGATGGGCATCTCCATGCACAGCAATGAGGTTCCGGTGATCAAAACCACCAACTGTGTGTTGGCGAACCCGCCCGAAGACGTGGAACCGGCCATGCCTTGCATCCGCTGCGGGGAATGCATGGATGCCTGCCCGATTCAGTTGTTGCCGCAACAGCTTTATTGGCACAGTCGCAGCCACGAATACGACAAAGTCAAAGACTTGAAGGTGTTCGATTGCATCGAATGCGGTTGTTGCAGCTTTGTCTGCCCCAGCCACATTCCACTGGTGCAATATTACCGTCACGCCAAATCCGAAATCGTGCGCATAGAGAAAGAGGAAGAAGCCGCTGAACTGGCCAAACAACGCCACGAATTCAGGCTGGCGCGGCTCGAAAAGGCGGAAAAAGCCAAGAAAGCCCGCCTGAAAGCGAAAAAAGACGCGGTCAAAAAACAGGCGGCTCAGACAACCCGACAATCGGGTGATGCCAGTGCAGCCGCAGCGAAAGCCGCCGCCGCGGCCAAAAAAGCGGCCGCAGCCAAGTCGCCCCAAACGGATCAAACAACCGATTCCAGCGCACCCAAAACGGCCAGAGAAAAAGCGATTGAAGCCGCCAAGGCCCGAGCGCAAAAAGCGGCCAAAAAAGCCGACGACTCGCCCACAGACAATCCGGCGGCACCGGAAGACCGTGCCCAGGTCAAACCCGCAGACAAACGCAAAGCCGCCATGGAAGCGGCTCAGAAACGCGCGCAAGCACAGAAGAACGCAAGCGCCGATTCTGCCTCCGACAAAGCGGCCAGACCTGCAGCCACGGAAACCGAGTCAAAGCGTGACAAGCGCCAGGCGGCCATGGCGGCCGCGCAAAAGGCAGCCAGAAAACGTCAGCAATCCTCTGATAATGCCAGCGAAAACACGGACCAATCGAGCCGCGTTGACAGCAAAATCCCAGCCGCTTCACCAAAAGACAAACGCCAGGCCGCCATGGCTGCGGCCAAAAAACGCGCGCTGAAAGCGCAGCAAAAAGCTCAGGCTCAAAAAGACACGCAAGCCCCATCACCGGACACAGAGGATTAACCCATGTCTTTGCCCTATTCCTCTCCCTACATTCACAATGCCAGCAGCGTCCGGCGCACCATGCTGCAAGTGCAGATCGCCGCATTTCCGGCACTGTTGGCGCATATTTATTTTTTCGGGTTCGGCATCACCATCCAGTGGGCACTCGCCGTCGTTGCCTGGCTGGTGGTCGAAACCCTGTTATTAAAACTGCGCCACCGACCGGTCAAACCCTTTATCTCCGACATGAGCGGACTGATCACCGTCACCGGCATTGTTTTCTGCATCCCGCCCGAATCCCCCTGGTGGGTGGTGGTCAGCGCGGTCATTTTTGCTCTGGTGTTTGGCAAGCATCTGTATGGCGGCTTGGGCTACAACCCTTTCAATCCGGCGATGCTGGGCTATGCGTTTGTGTTGATTTCCTTCCCGGCCGAAGTCACCCAGTGGACCCTGCCGGCCGGCATTTCCGGTCATCATTTGTCGCTGTGGGAATCGGCCCAGATCATATTCACCGGGCAATTTCCACCAGGCCTGGTGCATTTAACCGGGGCCACCCCTTTGAATGAACTGCAAACCGCGTTGGTCAATGGCGCCAGCGCAGCCGAAACCTGGGCAGGATCGCGCTTCAATGATCCAAACTTGATTAATGGCTGGTTTTGGGTGAATGTGGCCTTTCTGATCGGCGGAATCTGGATGTTGTACAGCCGAGCCATTCGCTGGCAATACCCGGTCGGATTTCTGAGCGCACTGGCCTTGATGGCGGCTCTTTTTCATGCCATTGACCCAGACACCTATGCGCCTGTCAGCTTTCACCTGTTCAGCGGTGGTGTGATGTTGGCCGCTTTTTTCATCATCACCGACCCAGTCTCTTCCAGCACCACTCCAATGGGACGTCTGTTTTACGCCATCGGCATCGGCGTGCTCGTGTATGTGATCCGTAACTGGGGCAGTTTCCCCGACGGGATCGCCTTTGCCGTATTACTGATGAACCTGTTTGTCCCCCTGCTGGATCAATACACTCAACCGCGCGTCATGGGTCACAAAGGACGATAAAAGGACAGATTATGCTTCAGAAATCCCGTCCACAAGCTTCGCTGCTCACCCAGATGGTCCAGACAGCCCTCAAGTTGAGTCTGTTTGTGTTCATTGCGGTCAGTCTTCTGACCGCCGTCTGGTTACTGACAGACGAACCGATCAAGCAAGCCGAACAGCGCGCCCTGATTCAAACACTGCAGCAGGTCATGCCTGCCTCCCATTACGACAACGACCTCCTGGCAGACACACGCACCATCGTGGCCCCGGAAGCATTGGGCACCAACGAGCCCGTGACCGTTTACCGGGCCCGCAAAGACAATCAGCCCGTGGGTCTGGTGATTCAGGCCAAAACCCAACAGGGCTACAGCCCCAATATGCAGATACTGGTCGGGGTCAACGTCCAAGGCAAGGTACTGGGCGTTCGAGTACTGGAACATGCGGAAACCCCTGGCTTGGGCGACAAGGTCGAACCCGGCAAATCCGACTGGATTCACAGCTTTCTCAACAAAAGCCTGCAGTCCCCGCCACCGGAAAGATGGACCGTGCAAAAATACGGTGGCGCATTCGACCAGTTCACTGGCGCGACCATCACACCCAAGGCGGTGGTCGAAAAAGTACGCGACGTACTCCAGCTGATCGAAAAACGAGGAGAAACCTTGTATGAATAAGACCATACCAAACAACGCCACCTCGTACAGAAAAATCATGGAAGACGGTCTGTGGCGCAACAATCAGGCTCTGGTCGCACTGCTTGGACTCTGCCCGCTTCTGGCGGTGACCAACAACACCGTCAACGGACTGGGCCTGGGGCTGGCCACCATGGCTGTGATCATGGTTTCCAATGTGCTGGTGTCCCTGATTCGTGATTTTGTGTCATCGGAAATCCGGATTCCGGTTTTCATTGCCATCATCGCCGCGGCGGTCACCATCATTGACCTGCTGATGGAAGCCTACCTCAACACCCTTCACGGCATATTGGGCATTTTCATCCCTCTGATTGTTACCAACTGTGCCATTTTAGGCCGTGCAGAGGCATTTGCTTCTCGCAATCCGGTCAATCACGCACTGGTAGACGGTTTTTTTGTGGGCTTGGGTTTTGCCCTGGTTCTGATCGTTCTGGGCGCATTGCGTGAATTGATTGGCAACGGCACCCTGTTCGACCAAATGCATTTACTGCTGGGCGACATGGCCGCTGGCTGGACGATCTCTCTGCCGGACCTGTATCAACCGGTTTTATTGGCCGTGCTGCCTCCCGGCGCGTTTATCGGACTGGGGCTTCTAATCGCCGTCAAGAACGCACTGGAAATTCGCAAACGGGAAAAACAGACCAATCAACTGGGCATCCGCGTTCAGGCCGAGCCTGCGATCAGTGACTCCATCAATCCGTAACGACCCTATGAATCAAGCCAAACGACTGCAAATATTCGAACGTCTGTCAGAACACATCCCCGACCCGGAAACCGAACTCCATTACAACACCGCCTTCGAACTACTGATCGCGGTGATTCTTTCGGCCCAGGCCACCGACAAAGGCGTCAACATCGCCACAGCCAAACTGTTCCCGGTGGCCAATACGCCCGAAACCATACTGGCTCTGGGCGAAGAAGGCTTGAAAACATACATTAAAACCATCGGATTGTTTAACAGCAAAGCCGCTAACATCATCAAGACCTGCCGACAGCTGATCGAACTTCATGACTCTCAGGTTCCAGACAACCGCAACGATCTCGAAGCCCTTCCCGGCGTCGGGCGAAAAACCGCCAATGTGGTTCTCAATACCGCCTTTGGTCAACCTACCATGGCGGTCGACACCCACATATTTCGAGTCGCCAACCGTACCCGCATCGCGCCGGGCAAAACCGTACTGGAAGTCGAAAAAAAGCTGCTTAAAAACGTGCCCAAAGCTTACCTGATGCCGGCCCATCACTTACTGATTCTGCACGGGCGCTACACCTGCACCGCGCGAAAACCGCGCTGCGGCGCCTGCTGCATTTTCGATCTGTGCGAATTCAAAGACAAGGAACAGTTTGCGCAATAGGAATGCCCTTTTTACCAGGCCTGGTTTGCAGGGATAAAGTAAAGACAATTACAAGCCGTTTTCACCAGGCCTGGTAAAAAGGGAACGGGCCGGTTTCCAGACATAAAAAAACCCATGAGGCTTTCGCACTCACGGGTTCAGGATATAAGCTTGGGGATGACCTACTCTCACATGGGACCTCCCACACTACCATCGGCGCTGAGACGTTTCACTTCTGAGTTCGGCATGGGATCAGGTGGTTCCATCTCGCTATGGTCCCCAAGCAATTGGGTACTGACAACCAGTCTCTCAACTCGTTGTCGGAATTTGGAAAAATCTCTTGGTTTTAATCTCGACTCGGTAACAGTCTTTGTGTTGTTTTTGACTCTCAAGCTGTCTGCCTAACCTCAGTCAACTCAAAACGTCTCTTTAAAAAGACCAAGTTTTCTTTGAGTTGTATAGTTAAGCCGCACGGGTAATTAGTACTGGTTAGCTTCATCCATTACTGAACTTCCACACCCAGCCTATCAACGTTGTCGTCTTCAACGGCCCTTCAGAGGGCTTAAAGCCCAGGGAGAACTTATCTCGAGGCAGGTTTCCCGCTTAGATGCTTTCAGCGGTTATCCTTCCCGAACATAGCTACCGGGCAATGCCACTGGCGTGACAACCCGAACACCAGAGGTTCGTCCACTCCGGTCCTCTCGTACTAGGAGCAGCCCCTCTCAATTCTCCAACGCCCACGGCAGATAGGGACCGAACTGTCTCACGACGTTCTAAACCCAGCTCGCGTACCACTTTAAATGGCGAACAGCCATACCCTTGGGACCGACTTCAGCCCCAGGATGTGATGAGCCGACATCGAGGTGCCAAACACCGCCGTCGATATGAACTCTTGGGCGGTATCAGCCTGTTATCCCCGGAGTACCTTTTATCCGTTGAGCGATGGCCCTTCCACTCAGAACCACCGGATCACTAGAACCTGCTTTCGCACCTGCTCGACGTGTCTGTCTCGCAGTCAAGCACCCTTTTACTCTTGCGCTCAATGCACGATGTCCGACCGTGCTGAGGGTACCTTCGCGCTCCTCCGTTACGC